>CAVRWL010000003.1:942500-2827758 GCA_963724945.1 uncultured Alphaproteobacteria bacterium
GACGCCTGCCCGGTGCTGGAAGGTTAAGAGGAGAAGTGCAAGCTTTGAATCGAAGCCCCAGTAAACGGCGGCCGTAACTATAACGGTCCTAAGGTAGCGAAATTCCTTGTCGGGTAAGTTCCGACCTGCACGAATGGCGTAACGACTTCCCCACTGTCTCCAGCACACACTCAGTGAAATTGAACTCCCCGTGAAGATGCGGGGTTCCTGCGGTTAGACGGAAAGACCCCGTGCACCTTTACTGTAACTTTGCGATGGCAATCGTCTTTGCATGTGTAGGATAGGTGGTAGGCATCGAAGCAGGGGCGCCAGCTCTTGTGGAGCCGCAATGTGAAATACCACCCTTATGAACATGGTTGTCTAACCGCGGACCGTCATCCGGTCCCGGGACAGCGCATGGTGGGCAGTTTGACTGGGGCGGTCGCCTCCTAAATGGTAACGGAGGCGTGCGAAGGTGGGCTCAGGTTGGTCGGAAATCAACCGTCGAGTGCAATGGCATAAGCCCGCCTGACTGCGAGACTGACGAGTCGAGCAGAGTCGAAAGACGGCCATAGTGATCCGGTGGTTCTGTGTGGAAGGGCCATCGCTCAACGGATAAAAGGTACGCCGGGGATAACAGGCTGATGATTCCCAAGAGTCCATATCGACGGAATCGTTTGGCACCTCGATGTCGGCTCATCTCATCCTGGGGCTGGAGCAGGTCCCAAGGGTATGGCTGTTCGCCATTTAAAGAGGTACGTGAGCTGGGTTCAGAACGTCGCGAGACAGTTCGGTCCCTATCTGCCGTAGGTGTCGGAGAATTGAGAGGAGCTGTCCCTAGTACGAGAGGACCGGGATGGACGCACCTCTGGTGGACCTGTTGTCACGCCAGTGGCACAGCAGGGTAGCTATGTGCGGACGGGATAACCGCTGAAGGCATCTAAGCGGGAAACCCACCTCGAAACTAGTTCTCCCTTGAGAGCCGTGGAAGACCACCACGTTGATAGGCCGGGTGTGGAAGTGCAGCAATGCATGCAGCTTACCGGTACTAATAGCTCGATCGACTTGATCGCTCTCATTAAGCAATGCTCATCTAATCCCTCACGCAGCCTGTTCGCGCGCTAGACGCGCGTGGGCTGCTCCGGGAGGGCGGCACTTGTGCCGGGCCTGCCTTGCAGGCCTGGATCTTTAGGCGCGAAAGCGTCGTGCCGCCTGATGGGCGTAGGAATTCAGAAAAGACCAGAAGTCGTCTCACTTCTCCGCTGACCTGGTGATTATGGCGGAGTGGCTGCACCCGATCCCATCCCGAACTCGGCCGTGAAACGCTCCAGCGCCGATGGTACTACGTCTTAAGACGTGGGAGAGTAGGTCGTCGCCAGGTCTGCCGAGCAGTGAGACGCTTCTCCAAACAAGCAAAGAAGTCATCAGATCCCCTCTTTCAATGTTACGACCAAACGCCGCCCGAGGCTCACGCCCGGGCGGCGTTTTCTTTTGCGCATTGGCGCTAGAGCGGTGGCGATGGCCGGCTCTGAAAATTTCAGAAAGTCACCAGTTGAATTGCCAGCGCAGCAACTTTCTACCCAGTTTGCTGCGGTTCAACAGCTTCCTGAGCAGCGAGTCCGGGTTATCCATTGCCATCCGGCTGGGAAGCCAGCCCTTAGAGACTGCAAACTGGAAAATTCGCATCGCATTGTCGATCCGGTTCATCTCGGCTTTCTCTTGCACCGCACTCCCGCCAGCGCCCTGCGCTGAAACAAGCGTCACGGCAACGCGATCGCTATTCCTTTTGGGCGGCTTTACCGCAAAAATCGGTACTTCCATTCGACTTAGGCATATTCCGAAATAGGCATCATCATCGTTGAAAATGCCTTCTGGAAACTCCGATACGAAGTCGAATATCCGCCTGTCATGTTTGATCTTGTCGAGGGGATAATAAACCCCCCTAAATCCGGCCACTGCATCGACATATCCAACGTTGTTTCCATACACTCCATTCTTCGGTCGGTAGGGAAAGTGGCCAAGTTTCAATCCACCTATTGTGATGACGCAACCCGGTCGCTGCAGGCTCTGTTGCTTTAGGTAGGTAATTGCGGCCGAGGTATCGGCATAGTATAAATCATCATCGAGAGTGACTATTGCATCAAAGGTATCTTTGGCGCCGTGAATATATTCGAGCGCCCCTAGTAATTTAGTTGCTGGTCCATAATCCTTTGAGGGCTGAAACAAAACAATATTGCTATAGTTGGTGAGATAGTCGGGAGTGGGAGCGCGCCCCCATTTTCTGTAATGGGTCGGCAGGCAGACGACGACGGTCTCCCCGGTTTCCTGAAGTTTGGAGACAACTTCGCGAAGAGAATTGTCGAAACGCTGCGGTACGCTTGTGACTGAGAGTAGTACCCTGGGATACGTAGTTGACATCACGACGCCAACGATTGAGTTGCGGTTTTTTCGAAATGACCAGCAGAAGGTTGGAGGTGCGGGCGGTTGAGGGAAACGGTCGCGTTGGCATGCTGCGACAGGACGAAGGCTTCGCGTAGCTTTGCCACCGCACCACGCGCGCGATGTTCCAGCTGCTGCGCCGGCGACCGCTCCTTCCGCAGCATCAAACCTGGGCCCTTTGCTGACGTGCGATCTTGATCAGCCGCCGCGTGCGCGCGACCGCGGTTTCGTGCGCGATGCGCAGGCCCATGAGCCCGCCGGTGAAATTGCGCCGCAAGATGTAGTAGCGGAAGAACAGCAGCGGATATTCGAAGGGGAGCCGCGCGAGGATCTCCCAGCCGGGCTTCCTGAGCTCCTTGGCCTGCAGATCGGTGTAGCTTTCGAGCTTTGTGCGCACGTGATCGAGCGTGCGCCAGGAGTAGTGTAGCGCGATGCCGTCGAGCTGCCCCACCGGATACTTTCCGGTGTCGACCGTGTCGTGCACGCGGCTTTCACGAAAGCGCACGCGCCGGCGATCATAGAGGCGCACGTAGTTGTGGAAGTCGGCCCACAGCCGCGGGCGCTGCTGCCCCGGGTAGACGGTAACCTGGCGGAAGCGATAGGCAGGCAGCAGCCCTTCAGGAGATTGCATCAACGCCGCGATCTCGCGTGCGAGCTCGGGGCTCATCACCTCGTCGGCGTCGAGGTTCAGGATCCAGTCGTTGCTGGCACAGTCCTCCGCGTACCGCTTCTGTGGACCATAGCCGTCCCAGGCGTTGAAAAAGACCTTTGCGCCCAACGACTTGGCCTTCTCCACGGTGTCGTCCGTCGAGCCCGAATCGACGACGACGACCTCGTCGGCGACAGTGCGCGCAGCGCGGATGCAGCGCTCGATCCGGTCCGCCTCGTTGTGGGCGATGATGCAGCAGGAGAGGGCCATTCAGCGCGGGTGCCCTTTCAGCTTCGCCCACCGCTTGGCAACCGAGCGTTTGAGCCGGGCGAGCGGCGTCGTGGCGCGCGGCGGCTGAAACGGGTCTTGCGCGTGGCGCGCCTCGCCGATGTGGAGGGCGATGGCCGGAACCGCCATGGCGATGCGCATGCCCCGTGCCTTGCAGTGCTCGCTCACGTTCTCCTCGGTTGTGAAGCGCGCGAACGGTCCGATCTCGCGCCACAGCGCGACGCGACCGATCGAAGGATTGAAGGAATAGGAGAACCACTTGGGGTGCGCCTCGAGGTCCCAAACGAGGTAGTTGAGGCCGCCATGGGACTCGGGCTTCGCGTGATGCAGGAAGCGCCGATCGAGCCGGTAGCCGATGCAGACGACGGAAATGTCCGGCCGGCCCTCCATGAAGTCGATGATGCGATCGAGGTCGACGCTGGCGGAGAATGCCCAGTCGTCCTCCAGATGCAGCACGTAGGGCGTTGTGAGCCGCGCATAGAGCGCGTCGATCGAGCGCATCTGGCCGAGCTTCGGCTTATTGACGTGCATCTCGGCGACGGGAAATGCGCGCGCGAAGGCGGCCGCCTCCTCGGCCTTGTCGGAATCCTCCGCGATCAGGATCTTGTCCGTCGCGAAGTGCTGAAGGAACGAGCCCACGGTCGCTTTCAGCAAATCGAAGCGCCCGCAGCTCGTCAGCACGGTCGAAAGTCGCGCGGGATCGATCCTGTAGCGTGGCGCCATGGAGCCTGATTTCGGTACCGTGTCCCCTTGCACCTAACGGCCGAGCTCAATGAGCGCAAGCACCGCGAGGCTCAAGGCGCCGATCCAAAGCGCCACGCGCCCCCACCGTGTCCGCCGCGCCTCCTCGTGGGCGAGCTGGCGCACGGTCTCATCGTCGAGCTTGAACCCTGTGCGCGCCATTTGGGCAACGGCGAGTGCCGTCTCGCGGCCCTGGGCCAGCAGATCGGGCAGATCGGCGATCGCCTTGCCGAGGGCCGAGGCCCCCTCGCCCGCTTGGCGTAGCTTGGCGATCGGCCCCAGGTTGTCCTCGATCCACTGGCGCGCGATGGGCTCGGCCGCGCTCCACATGTTGAGGCCGGGGTCGAGCCCGCGCGCCACCCCCTCCACCACGACCATCGTCTTCTGCAGAAGGATCAGCTCGGGCCGCGTCTGCATGTCGAAGACCTCGGTGTAGGCGAAGAGCTGGCCCAAGCAGATCCGCCATGGAGATCTCCTCGGCGGTGCGCCCGTGGATCGGCTCGCCGATGGCGCGCAGCGCCTGCGCGAACACCTCGACGGGATGGTGCGGGGGCACGTAGCCGGCCCAGAAGTGCACCTCGGCCGCCCTCTTGTAGTCGCGCGTGATGAGGCCGTAGAGGATCTCGGCGAGGAAGCGGCGCTCCTTCGCGCCCAGCCGGCCCATGATGCCGAAGTCGACGGCGACGACACGGCCTTGCGCATCGACGAACAAGTTGCCCTGGTGCATGTCGGCGTGGAAGAAGCCGTCGCGCATGGCGTGCTTCAAGAACGAGCGCATGATGGTGAGCCCGAGCTCCCGGCGATCGAAGCCTGCCGCCTCGAGCCGGGCGTAGTCGGAGATGGGAATGCCGTCGATCCATGCGATGGTGAGCACGCGCCGCGCCGTGCGCTTCCAGTCGACGTCAGGCACGCGGAAATCGTGATCGTCCTTGACGTTCTCGGCCATCTCCGAGATGGCGGCTGCCTCCAGCCGCAGATCCATCTCGATGTCGGTCGTGCGCTTCAACGTATCGACGACGGCGACGGGCTTTAAGCGCCGCGAGGGGGAATAGAAGCGCTCGATCTGGCGCGCGGCGAAGTAGTAGCTGTCGAGATCGCGGCGAAAGCGCTTCTCGATGCCGGGGCGTAGGATCTTGACGGCGACGTCGCGGCGGTCCGTCCCGTCGATGACGACGGCCTTATGCACCTGGGCGATGGAGGCCGCGGCGACCGCGGGGCCGAACTGGGCGAAATGGTCCTCGAGACTGCCGCCGAGCGCCTGCTCCACGGCGCGGCGTGCGGCCGCCATGGAGAACGGCGGCAGGTTGTCCTGCAGCTGCGAGAGGTCCTGCGCGAGCTCGGGCCCGATCACGTCGGGCCGCGTCGCCAGAAACTGGCCGAGCTTGATGTAGCTGGGCCCCAGCCGCGTCAAGGCGGCAGCGATACGCGATTGGCGCGGCTCTCCCGATCGAATGGGTGATGCAACCAGACGCAGCGGCGCGGTGAGCACGCGTGCCAGGCGCAGAGCCAGGGGAACCGGGGTCCCTTCGGGGACGAAACGCACGCCGTGCTGGGCCAGGACGACGCCCGCTTTGGCGAGGCGCAGGCAGTTGGTGAGCGCTCCGGCCATGAATGCGGGTCTGTCCCTCACGTCTCATCGTGCAGATCGTGCAAATTCGGCTGCGCGGCAGATTGCGCCGAAGCGGGATCGGGTCAAGAGCGGCGCGCACGAGGTTTCTCTTTAGCGCGCCGATCGTTAATGGGGCGCTGGTCTTGAGCGTTGGTGCTGGGCTTCATTTGCGTGCTTGTGCGTAGAAAGCCAGAACCATGTTTAGTGGCCCAGGAAGCATTTTTTTAGCGTATTTCGATGGAACATTTTCAATCGGAGCCCTCCCATGGTGGGTGGCTCATGAAAAAGAGCCATTGTTCCCTCTGTCGGGCCGCAAGGACGCGTATGTTGCGGGCCGCAAACGAGGGGCGGTTGGCCCGGAGTTTTTTTGCGGACGGTGTCGTGCGGTCGAGCATACTGATTGTCGACGACCATCCCCTATTTGTTGAAGCGCTCAAGCTCGTCATTCAGGGCGCATTTCCCGATGCGACCGTTGCCGATGCCGCCTCGATCGAGGCGGCGCGCGCCGCTCTCGACAAAGAAGGGCCGTTCGATCTCGTTCTTCTCGATCTTTCGATGCCCGGCACGCGTGGCCTCGACGGGCTCATCGAGCTCAGAACGCGCCATCCGCGGTTGCCGATCGTCGTCGTCTCGGCGCTCGAGGATCCCCGTATCATCCACGAGGTTATGACCTGCGGCGCGGCCGGCTTCATCTCCAAGTCGACGCGGGGCTCCGATCTCGGCGACGCCATTCGCGAGGTCATGGCCGGCTCGGTCGTGCTCCCGAAAGGCTACGAGCCGCCGCAAGCCGACGCCGGGCCGTCGGGCGCCTCCGATCTGACGGCGCGGCTCGCCACGCTGACGCCGCAGCAAGTGCGCGTGCTGCAGATGCTGCGCCAGGGGCTGCTCAACAAGCAAATCGCCTACGACCTCGGCGTCGGCGAGACGACGGTCAAGGCCCACGTCTCTGAGATCCTGCGCAAGCTCAAGGTGTCATCGCGCACACAGGCCGTCATCGAGGCTGCCAAGATCGACTTCGATGCCATTCTTTCGCAGTCGTCCGCCGGCGGCTCGGACACCTCCTCCTGACTCTGCCTTTCGGCGGACACGTCAGGTGCGCTCGGCGGGGCGCGATACGAGATGCAGCATCAGGGCGCGCAGCTCGGCCGGCTTGACCGGCTTCAAGAGCAGCTCGCACTCACCCGCGTGCACCTTGTCGGCCGTCTCGGCTGAGTGGTCGGCAGTGACGACGATCGCCGGCAGCTCGGGATCGGAGGTCGCCGCCCGCAGCCGGTCGATCGCGGTCAGTCCGCACGCACCGCCATTGAGATGGTAGTCGGCGATGATGATCTCGGGCCGGAAGCTCCTCTTGGCGATCAGCTCGTCGACCTCGCTCAAATCGCGCAGCAGGCGCACCTCGCACGTCCAGCGATCGAGCAGCGATTGCATCGCGTCGAGCACGTTTGCGTCGTTGTCGATGACCACAACCTTCGTCGCTGTCAGGCCATAGGTCCGGCTGCAGGTCGCGGGCTGAGTGCGCCCCGTGTGATACTCGACCATGCCGGCGAAGGGCGCCATGATCGAGAAGCGCGTCCCATGGCCGACGCGGGAGCACAGGCACAGCTGATGATCGAGCGCCTCGGCCATGCGCTTGACGATGGACAGCCCGAGCCCGAAACCGCCGACGGCGGGGCGGTCGGGCGCAGGACCGCGCCTAAACTCCTCAAAGATCATCTGCTGCTCGGTGGGCGCAATGCCGGGGCCCGTGTCCCACACCTCGATGCGCACGTTTGGCCCGCGGCGCCGGGCGGCTAGCTTGATGCCGCCATGGCGCGTGTATTGCACCGCGTTGGTCAGCAGGTTTTGCAGGATCCGGCGCAACATAAGCGGGTCGGAGACCACGGCCATATGGCTGCGCCGCCAGGTGAGCGCGAGGTTCTTCACCCGCGCAAAGGGCTCGATGTCGAGCGTGAGCGAGGCGAAGAGCTCATCGAGCGCCAGAGGCCGCAGCGACGGCGAGATTACGCCGGCCTCGAGCTTGGAGATGTCGAGGATGGATTTCAGGAGCTCCTCGATGGTCGTGAGCGCGTGCTCGATCCGCTCTGTAAGCCGCTGCTGGTGCGGGGTGCCATTGGGCTCGGCGAGCGCACTGACGGACAGGCGCGCGGCATGCAGCGGTTGCAGGAGATCGTGTCCGACGGCCGTGAAGAAGCGCGTCTTGAAACGGTTGGCGCGCTCGGCGCCATCGCGCGCGGTCATGAGCTCGTCGTTGGTGCGCTCCAGTCGCGATAGGGCGCTTTTCAGCTCCTCGGTACGCAGCCGCACCTGCCCTTCCAGCGTGATCGCCGTCTGGAACAGCGAATAGGCGTTGGCCTGCTGGTCCATCGACTTCTCGACGCGCTGCATCAGCGCTGCGTTGATCTTCGTCAGCTTGGCGACCTGGCGCTCCAGCTCCTCGATCTCCGAGGCTTCGGACGGACTTTCGGCGAGGTAGGCCATTCTCACGCGTCCTTGCGCTGGCCGAAGGCGATGCCGGTGAGTGTCTGGTTCAGGTGCATCGCGTTGAACTGCTCGCCGTAAGTGTGGAAGCCGGCAACCGAGTATTTGCGATAGAGCTCGTCCATTTGATGACGGATCTGGCGCGTCTCCGCATCGAGCCGGCGCAGCATGCAGTCAAAGCCCATGACGAGATCGATGCCGCCCAGCTTGGCGTCGAGCTCCTCCAGCACGTTGGCCGTGGAGCGCAGCATGTCCTGCGGCCGCGCAACAGTGAAGACGAGCCCCTCGTCGATCGCGCAGAAGAAGGACAAGCTGCCGTCGGGGTTCATGTTGCGGATGGAGCGGCAGTAGTAGTCGCCGCCGACCTTCACCACCAGCGGATAGGAGGCGAAGCTGAACGGCCCGAGGTCGTCGGGCAAGAGCCCGATGGCGGCGGCGTACTCCCGGGCGGCCGGCTCGGCGTTGAGCTCGTGGACGATGCGGTTTTCCGTATCGGCCGCGGTGACCACGAGCTTGATCGACGTCGGCTCGAAATTCTGTGTCTTGAACACGCGGAACGGATAGGCGCTCTCGATCATCAGAAGGATCGCCGCCCTCTTCGCCACGCGGCCGTCGTGGATCAGCTTCGTCTGGCGGAACGCGAGCCCGTCGCCGGCCGAGCCGCCGATCAGCGGAATGTCGTCGAGCACCCAGTGGATGGCCGCGACGATCGTTTCCTCCACGTTGGATAGTCCGTCGACGAGCATCAGCGCAAACACGTTGCCCTTGACGAGGCGTTCCGCTTGCGCCGAGACCTGCGCTTTCAGGCGGCGGGCAGCTTCCGTCGCCCGCTCCACGCCGAAGCGATCGATGTCGGTGATGAGCTCGCTGTGCACTCTGAAGCCTTCGTGCGGAAAGGCGATGAGGAGGATTCCCCCTGCATCATGCCCGTCGGCCCGATCTCGCCCGCGGTCGAGCAGCCGGAGACGGGCACGCCGGGGAACGCCTCCGACAAAGCTGCGACGAGCGCCTCCGCGTCGTGCTCGATCGCGAAGAAGGCGATGATGTGCTGAAAATCGGCGCTGCCGAGCCGATTTCTGATCTCGGCTACGGCTTGGCGCGTGGACGCCAGTGCGCTCGCCGCGACGGCGATTCCGCAGGCACTTGGTGATGAAGCCCGGGCCACGTTGGCTTGCTCCGCTCGTGAGGCGCTCACGCCGTCGACACGAGGCCTTCTTCTCGTTCCTGCGAAGGCTGCCACAGCCGGCCGGCCGCCGCAATTCGACCCAGCCCGCAGACGCCTCGAGGCCGACGTCGCGCCGCCTCAGCCGCCCGACAGCAGCGGGTCGTTGGGGAGCAGCGTCCTAGAGAAGCGCACGCCGGCCTGGGACCCGTTGCACCACGCGACGACGCCGGCGAAGCGGCGCCCGCTCGGCAGCTCGATGAGGACGAGGGTCTTGGGCAGGAGCTGGGGCACGCGCTCGAGGCCGAAGCCGCCGGGCGACACGTCCCTCACAAAGGCCTTGGAGGTCATGCGGTTGTGCGTGATCGTGCACGGTTGGCAAATCGTGCGCCGCGCGTTGCGGCGGCGTTGGGGAAGCTCTGGGATGGAGATCTGGCCCTGCTCGTCGATGCACGGCGATCCGCCGACGACGGCGTCCTGCAACAGCTCGATCAGGACCTTAGAGTTGCTCGTGTACTGCGAGGGCAAGCGCCCCAGGTAGCCGTGCAGCTGGCGCGCCGCGACGAGCGCGTCCTCGCACGCACGCCGCCATAGATTGCTCAACCCGAGCAGATGCAGAGCCGAGGCGCGCTCCGTGCCGATATGATTTGCGTCGGCGAAGTACTGGTCGAGCGCGATGCGCGCCGGCGCCAAGTCGTTGAAGAAGTCGCTGATGATGGCGATCGTATCCTCGTCGAGGTCGGTCTCGAGCATGCCGTTGCGCAAGACCGAGATCAGCGCGGGCTCGCGCGGCACGTAGGGCTTGAGCTCGTCCTCGCTGCGCACGGTG
Organism: uncultured Alphaproteobacteria bacterium; assembly: GCA_963724945.1. Classification (GTDB taxonomy): domain Bacteria; phylum Pseudomonadota; class Alphaproteobacteria; order Rhizobiales; family Hyphomicrobiaceae; genus Hyphomicrobium_A. Next base: position 952,675 of record CAVRWL010000003.1, read on the forward strand.
TCGTGGCGCTTGAAGGCGTTCACCGCGCTCGCGATCGTGGCCGTGAGGAGCGCTGCCGAGTGCGTCTCGCAAACGAGCGCCTCGAGGATCGGCATGCTCGTTTCGGTCACCTCGGACGGAGCTTGGTCGTCCTGCGCGGCCGGCACCGCTTCAGAGTAAAGTCTCGAGCGGTAAGACTTGCTAAACGGTTGCACAGGCGGCTCTGGTCGCTGTTCAGTCGCTGTTCGGTCGCAGATCAAATGCTGCGCCACAATAGCAAGCCAAGCTCTAACGGCGGGTTATCCGCCACCCTACAGATTAGGGGTTTATGAGTAACTTCCCCGCCTGCCGGCTCGCCGCCGCGACCGCGCCCAGAGCGCATCGGCGCCGCACAGGAAACGGCCGCAAATCCTGGGTTCGCGCCGTCTCAGCGCGCAAAAAAGCAGGCAGAAACTTGGGGCCCCTCAGCGCGTCGAAACGATGAAATCGGTGTCGTTGTCCATCTCATCGCTACGCGCGTGGTCAGAAACAATTAGGGATGCTCCCGTCCACAAAAGCTCGGAGATGCGCTCGCGGGCCTCGGGGGGCAGCTCGATCCGGTCCAGGGCGCCTGCCGCCGTCTCCGCCGCTGTGGCCTGCTCCGGGGGGGCCTTGGAGGCCTTGTCCTTCTTGGACCGCCTACGGTCGTTGGAGCTGCCTTCGGGGACGGAGATGGCCGACCAGCGCATGGCCGAGCCGTCGGGCTCGGCGGCGACCGCGATGAAGAGGTGCGTGCCGAGCGGCTTGTCGGGATCGCGGATGGTCACCGGCGCCTCGTAGACATCTTTCCAGTGCTGGCGGATGAAGACGCGCCCTTCCTTCCTGCTGATCAGCACGGAGACCGGATCGCTGCGGCGGTCGGCTTCCTTCAGGGTTTCGGCCGCCGCCTCGCTCGCGGCGACGGCACGCTTCCAGACCTGCACCGCGGCGAACGCCGCCGGCGTCGTCTCGGCCTCGCGGCGCTCCGCCGCCTTAAGCGCGGCACGGGCGCTGGCGCCCTCGGATTGGGCTGCGGTCAGCGCCTGCTGGGCGTCCTCGAGGCTCGCGGCCGGTGGTGCCGCGTTGGCCGACGACTTCTCACCGCTCTTGGACGCATCGCTCTTGGCGGCATCGCCCTTGGCCTCGCTCGGCCTTCTGGTCGGCGTTTGCCGCCTCCCCGCCGCTGTCCTGGACCGCTAGAGCGCTGAGGCGCTCGGCAATCTTGGCCTCGGCGCGCTTGAGCTCGGCCTCGGCCTTGCGCACGTCGTCGACGGCCTGGCGCGCTTGCGCGCCCGTTGCCTGCGCCGCCGCGAGCGCATCCTTGGCGGCCGCGTCAGCGGCAGCTTTGTCGGCCTTCGCGCGCTCCTTGAGCGCCTGCGCGTACGCGATCGGATTGAGGAGCTTGGGCGCGCCTGCGTCCGCGTCCTGGGCTTGTGGTACCGCCGACGTCGCCAGCGCAGCGCTCGCCGGCGATTTTATGCTTGCAAGCTCGATCTGCGGCTCGCCTGAGCGGGATGCCTGTTGGCTGCCGAAAGTCGCCGTTGGCGCCGGCTGCATTTTCGGCAGGGGAAGGAAGGCGTTTGTGATCTCGAAGGGAACCGTGTCGCGCCGCGCCACGACGACGCGCTCGTTCCCTTTCGTGATGCCCCACAGCTGCGGGGCGAAGGCATAGGTCAGCCGGATGCAGCCGTGCGAGGCGGGATAGCCCGGCACGACGCCGGCGTGCATGGCGACGCCCGACCAGGTGATGCGCTGCATCCATGGCATCGGCGCGCCGCTGTAAATGTTGGAGTGATGCCACCGCTCCTTGCCGATGATGCTGAAGACGCCGGTCGGCGTGGGGTGGCCCGGCATGCCCGTCGCTACGCGCGAGCGGGCGATGCGCCCGGTGCTGTCGTAGACGGAGACGTGCTGGTCGGCGAGCGAGACGACGAGGTAGACCGGTCCCTTGGGTGCGGACTCTTTGGCCTCCTTTTTCTTATCGGTCTTCTTCTTCTCGGCCGTCTTCGCCTCGGAGGACGAGCCACGGTGGCGCGCTGCACGCCGCCTAGGGTGCCGCTGCGTCTCGGAGCCGAAGTAGTTGCCGAAACCTTGCTGGGCGGCGGCGGGCTCGGCCGCGCCCAAGAGCCCCGTCGCGACGAGGACGCCTGCGATCAATATGGCGGTGAATACCGCAAACCGGCGCGGAAATTTCGCGCCTTGAAGAAGATCGTGCACGATGCTGCTCCGAATTCTTCGCCTGTCTCCAACGCAAGACTCTATAACTCACCGGTTAAGATCGTGCTCTGAGGAATTGGCGGCGCTCCCCGATCGCAGCCGATGTGTTGCCCGCACGTCTCCCCCGGGCGCCTCGGTGCCGTCCCCGAGGCGGCCCGCGCGGGCGCGGCGCGAGATTGGGCGCTGCAACCCAGCTGGTGCGCTGTTGGGGCGCGCTGGGCTGCCCCCCGCGGCCATTGCGTCCCGTGCCGCCCGGGCCCATCTGGCACGTGAATGCACCATAAACAAAATGAGGCGGCGCCACGCCGCCGAGAAAGAAGCTTGCGCGCGCTTAAGGAGCGGGCAGGCGCACCACGCGCAGATGTCCCCGTGCAAAGAGCCACGACGACACGCTCGCCTCGCGCTTCCCTTCCCGCGGCGGGCGATGGCCCCGAGGTTGCCCCGGTACTTGCCCTGTCGCAGGTCGAGTTCATTGCGCTGACGGCGCTGATGATGGCGCTCACCGCGCTCTCCATCGACATCATGCTGCCCGCGTTGCCCGCCATCGGCAAAGCCTTGGGCGTTGCCGACCCCAACAACCGGCAGATCGTCATCATCAGCTACGTTGCCGGCATCTCCGTCGGCCAGCTCGCCTGTGGGCGCCTTTCCGACCGCTTCGGGCGCAAGCCGGTCCTGATGTTCGGGCTCGCGGTGTTCGTACTGGGCTCGCTCATCGCCTCGCTGTCGTCGAGCTTTGCGCTGCTGCTCGGCGCGCGCACGGTGCAGGGCCTCGGCGCCGCGGCGCCGCGCGTCATCGCCGTCGCCATCGTGCGCGATCTCTACTGCGGGCGCCAGATGGCCCGCATCATGTCGTTTGCCATGATGGTGTTCATCATCATTCCGGTGCTGGCGCCGTCCGTCGGGCAGGGGCTGCTCGAGGTTGGGAGCTGGCGGTGGAGCTTCGACGTGCTGCTCGTTGTCGGCCTCATCGCCGCGGTCTGGGCCGGCTTGCGGCTGCCGGAGACCAGGCACGCCGACGACGCCGTCCACCCGCTGAGCCTCGGCGCGTCGCTGAAGCTCGCACTCGAGACGCCGCAGACGCTCGGCTACGCGCTCGCGGGCGGCTTCATGTTCGGCTGCCTCATGGCCTACGTCAGCAGCGCCGAGCAGGTGTTCGTCGACGTGTTCAAGCTGGGCGTGGATTTCCCCATCGTCTTCGGCGGCATCGCCTCGATGATGGCGCTCGCCGCGCTCACCAACGCCAATCTCGTCGAGCGGCTCGGCATGCGCCGCGTCTCGCATACCGCGCTCACCGGATTTGCCATCGTCTCGCTCGCTCTCGCCGCTGCGGCGGCCTTGGGCGTCGTCACCTTGCTGCTGTTCGCGGTGCTGATGGCGGCGCTCTTCTTCCAGTTCGGGTTCATTGCGCCCAACTTCAACGCGCTCGCCATGGAGCCGCAGGGTCGCAACGCGGGCATGGCGTCCTCTCTCGTCGGCTTCACGACGATGGGTGTAGGCGCGCTGTGCGGCGGCCTTATCGGCCACCTGTTCAACGGCAGCGTGCTGCCGCTGACGCTGGGATTCTCCGCACTTAGCCTGCTTACGCTCGCAACGGTCGTCTGCGTGGAGGGGCGCAGGGGCCTCTATCGCCCGCACCATTGAGCCGCCCAAAAGCAAAAACCCCGCCACGAGGGCGGGGTCTTTTGGTTTGGTTGCGGGGGCAGGATTTGAACCTGCGACCTTCAGGTTATGAGCCTGACGAGCTACCGGGCTGCTCCACCCCGCGTCACCGATGAAATCCGAAACGGGCCCGCGGCCTCTACCTTGAGGCTTCTGCTGCGTTCCGAGGGAGAGATCGGCCGCGCACCTTCGCTGGCCGATGATAAAAGCCGCCCGTCGCCGAGCGGCTTGCCGTGGCGCGGCTTATAGCACACTTCGCGCCCCTGTGAAGCCTGCTCTGGCTGGGAGCGCACAGGCGGCTGGCTCTAGCAAAAATGGGGATGCAACGGTCCCAATTCAATGACGATCAAGCTCTTCGTGGGGTGGCCAGCACGGGGGCTTAACGGCTGCCTACTCGGCCGGGACGCTCGGCGCCGGCGCCGCTGCGGCCTGCGCCTCGTTTCGATGGTGCGTCCTGATGAAGTAGATATTGCGCCCGTAGATGACGAGACCCATGCCCTGGCCTAGGATGAACACCGGATCGAGCCGGTAGATCGCATAGGCAAACAGCATCGCGCCGCCCACCACGCTGAAATACCAGAAGGTCTCCGGCACGATCGAGCGCCGCGCCCGCTCGCTCGCGATCCACTGCACGATGAAGCGCATGGAGAACATGAGCTGCGCCAGAAAGCCGACGGCGAGCCACGTCTTCTCCGTGCCCGAGGTCGAGACCCACCAGTGGCCGAGCTGCGCGGCGGCGTTCGCTAGCATGTCCATCTGCTTATTAGTGTCCCCAAAGACGGCTTCGTCCCCGCACGCCTCAGCTCTTGTCGCCGATGCTCAGGCGCGCCCCGTCGTCGTTGACGGGCTTCAAGCGCGTGACAACGTCGGTCACGAGGTGGATCTCCGGGCGCCGCTCGACGATCTTCGGCACCTTGGTTCGCCGCCTGATCCACGTCACGCCGACGAGATCGTAGAGCCCCACCAGGGCCCGATTGAGGTTGTTGTACTTGGAGACGCCGGCCTGGCGCGGGCGGTCGTTCACGGGCGTATAGGTGACCTCGTACCCGTAGGTCTGAAACAGCGCCGGCAGATAGCGGTGCATCGAGGTGAAGAAGGGCAGGCGCAGAAACGCCTCGCGCCAGTAAACCTTGATGCCGCACCCGGTGTCGGGGCAGTCGTCCTGCAGCACCTTGTCGCGGATCCAGTTGGCGGCGCGCGAGGCCCAGCGTTTGGAGCCGGTCGCCTTGCGGTTCGTGCGCACGCCGCCGACGAGGGCGGGGCCGTCGGCCCCGGGGCCTGCGAGCATCTCCAGGAGCCGCGGGATGTCGCGTGGGTCGTTCTGGCCGTCGCCGTCCATGGTGGCGATGGTAGGGCTCGTCGCCGCGAGAATGCCGGAGCGCAGCGCCGCGCTCTGGCCGCTGCGCTGATCGTGGCGCAGGTAGCGCAGGCCGGAGAAGCGGCCGCTCTCGATCAAGGCTTTGATCTCGCTCGCGGTCGCATCCGTGCTCGCATCGTCGATGACGATCAGCTCGGCAAGGTAGGAGCCCGGCACCGTCGCATACGTCTCCTCGACGAGCCGGCCGATGTTGCCGGCCTCATTCAGCGCCGGTATGACGACGGTGACGCGCATCAAGTGCCCCTGTCCCCTAGGCAAGCCGCGACGGCTCCTAAATAACGGTTCCGGGGCCGCAAGACTACCAGTCTTCACGGGCGTCTCTCAACCTAGTAAATGAGCCGCCATCGCGGCCGATGACGGCGATCCCTAGAATTGTCTTGTTGCGAACCGGAGCCCCCCGCAGCCCCATGGCAAACTCACCCGGCCTCGAAGCCGCGCGCGCTCAATCGCGCTGGACGCTATTCCTCCTCGCGGGGCTCGGCGCGATTTTGTGCCTGCGGCTCGTGGCGCTCTATTGGAACACGACGGACCTCTTCTTCGACGAGGCGCAGTACTGGGCGTGGGGCGAGGAGCCCGCGTTCGGCTACTACTCCAAGCCGCCGCTCATCGCCTGGATCATTCGCGCCGCAACCGAGGCTTGCGGTGCGGGCGAAGCCTGCGTCCGGCTGCCCTCGCCGCTGCTGCACACCGCGACCGCGCTTGCCATCTTCCTTTTGGGCCGCGGCCTTTATGATGCGCGCTCCGGTGCGCTCTCCGCTCTCGCATTCGCGACGCTGCCCGGCGTCTCGCTGTCAGCAGGTCTGATCTCGACGGACGTGCCGCTGCTCTTGTTCTGGGCCTTGGCGCTCATCGGCTTTGCCGCCTTGTTTGAGACGACGCGGTGGTGGCCGACGCTTCTGCTCGGATTGGCCTTCGGGCTCGGGCTCAACGCCAAATACGCGATGGCGTGGTTTCTCCTGTGCGCAGCCGTCTACTTCATCGCAACGCCGCGCGCGCGCGTGATCCTCACCGACGTTCGCCTCTATGCGGCGCTCGCCCTCGGGCTCTTGCTCATCGTGCCGAACCTCGCCTGGAACTATGCGCACAGCTTCGCTACGTTCTCGCACACTGCCGCCAATGCCGACTGGAACGGCTCGCTTATACATCCCTTGAAGGCGCTGGAGTTCCTTATCGAGCAGTTCGGCGTGTTCGGGCCGATCCTGTTCGGCGCCTTCCTGGTGATCCTGCGGCGCGCCGTTCGCACCGAGCTCCCTGAGCCCGACCGCATGCTGCTCGCGTTCTCTGCGCCGATCATCGCCGTCATCACGGTGCAGGCCTTCCTCAGCAGGGCGCACGCCAACTGGGCGGCACCCGCCTACGTGGCAGCCGCCGTGCTCGTCACCGCGACCATGATCCGCGATGGCTCGTGGGGATGGCTCAAGGGATCGTTCGCGGTGAACATTGCCGTGCTCGTGCTGATTGGCGTTGGCACGACGATGGCCGGACGGGTGGAGCTGCCCTTGAAGCCCGATCCGTTCGCGCGCCTGCTGGGCTGGCGGGACGTGGCGCAAGCGACGCGTGAGGAGCTCGCCAAGGCGCGGAGCGCCGGACACCCGTTCGCCGCCGTCCTCACGGACGAGCGCGCGGTGACGGCGGAGCTGCTCTATTACATGCACGGCGAGCCGACGCCGGTGCTCGCCTGGCGCGAGGGGCGCCCGCACGATCACTTCGAGCTGACGCGCCCCTTCACCGCCGCGACTACCGGCCCCGTTCTGCTGGTGAGCCTGGGCGCGGGCGAGAGCCGGCCGGCTGCCGCCTTTGCGCACGCCGAGAAGATTGGCGAGCGCGATCTGCCGGCCGGTGAGCACGAGCACCGCCAGGTGACGTTCTATGCCCTCTCGGGATACAAGGGACGATGACGCCAGCCGACCGCACCCGTCGGGCCGCAGAACGCCGGACGGAGGAGCCCGCAGCGCTCTCCGAGACGTTTGTCCTACTCGACAACAACTCCGGCGGCGGCCCCCCGTCGCTGCTTTTCACCGATCCCGTCGAGATTATCGCCGCCGAGACGCCGCAAGAGGTGCCGGCCGCGCTCGAGCGGCTCGAGTCCGCCGTTAACAGCGGCCTGCATGCGGCGGGGTTCTTCGCTTACGAGCTTGGCTACGTGCTGGAGCCGCGGCTTTCGGCACTGATGCCGGCGAAGCGCAACGTGCCGCTCATCTGGCTGGGCCTCTACAAGTCGCCGGCCGAGATGACGCCGCGCGAAGTCGAGCATTGGCTCGCGACGCACACGCGCAGCGGCAGCTATAGCTTCACCGATGTTTCCCTGGCCTGGGACGAGCCCGCCTATTTGCAGCGCTTCACCGAGGTACAGGAGAAGATCCGCGCAGGCGACATCTATCAGCTCAACCTGACGTTCAAGGCGCGCTTTAAGCTGTCGGGCTCGCCGCTCACCTTCTTCCTCGACCTGCGCCAGAAACAGCGCGTCGCCTACGGCGGCATCGTCGACACCGGCAAGGTGACGGTGCTGTCGGCCTCGCCTGAGGTGTTCATCGAGCAGGACGGGCGCGCCATCGCCACGCGCCCGATGAAAGGCACCGCGCCGCGTGCGGGCACGCTCGAGGCGGACGCGCTCGCGCAGCGGCAGCTGGCCGCGGACGTCAAGCAGCGCGCCGAGAACCTGATGATCGTCGATTTGATGCGCAACGATATCGGCCGCATCGCCGAGATCGGCAGCGTCAGCGTCACGGACCTGTTCACGGTCGAGACCTATCAGACGTTGCACCAGATGACCTCGGGCGTGCGCGCAACCTTGAAGGACGGCATCGGCATCGCCGACGTGCTGCGCGGCATCTTTCCGCCGGGCTCGGTGACGGGGGCGCCGAAGATCAGGGCCATGGAGCTCATCTCGGAGCTGGAGACCGAGCCGCGCGGCGTCTACTGCGGCGCGATCGGCCACATCTCGCCCAACGGGCGCACGCTTCTGAACGTCGCCATCCGCACCGCGGTGGTGTTCCGCGACTCAGCCGGGGAGATGGGCATCGGCTCGGGCGTCGTCTTCGATTCGCAAGGACCACGCGAGTACGCCGAGTGCCTGTTAAAGATGAAGTTCCTCACCGACCCGGTGAAGCCGTTCGAGCTCATCGAGACCATGCTCTATGAGCCCGAGCGCGGTTTTGCGCTTCTTGAGCGCCACATCGACCGGCTTAAGACCTCGGCCCGCTACTTCGGCTTTGCGTGCGACGAGGCCACCGTGCGGGCAGCGCTCAGCCAGGCCGTGGCGGGCAGAAACGAGCGCCTGCGCGTGCGCCTTCTTCTTTCGGAAGCCGGCGCCATCACCGTCACCGCGACGCAGTTGCCGCCCGCCGACGCGGGTGCCGTCATGCGCTTCGTCGTGTCGGAGACGCGGCTCGACAGCGCCGACATCTTCCTGTTCCACAAGACGACGCGGCGCGAGCTCTACGACAGGGAATGGCAGCAGTTCCACGACGCCATCGGCGCCGACGAGGTGATCTATTTGAACGAGCGCGGCGAGCTTTGCGAGGGCAGCCGCACCACGATCTTTTTAGAGCGCAACGGACGGCTGTCGACGCCGGTGCTCGGCTCGGGGCTCCTGCCCGGGACGCTGCGCGCCGAGCTCATCGCCGAAGGCCGAGCCGTCGAATCAAATTTAAATTTGCAGGATCTTGCGACCGCCGATGCCGTTTATTTGGGCAACTCGGTGCGCGGCCTCGTGCGCGCGGAGCCACTCAAATAGCGACGTGCTGCGCGATAGCGGCGTGTATTCACTTGCTGGAGTCTTCTTCGGCGGTCATGTGGCCGACTTTGGATGTTCCTGTGACCGCTCCGCCGACGAGCGCGGCGATGAGGAACGCGAGCGCCGCCAGCGTCAGCACCGAGGCAATAACGATCTCGCGCGAGGAGCGGCGTACGCGATCGGCGTACGAGCCCAGATCTTCAAGTTTCCATCTCATGCCGCTGAGTAGATCCTTCAACACGCCCCTCCTCGCCAGGGCGCTCAGTGCCGCGCGACACAAGAGCACAGCGATCGCCGCCGCCTATTGTTGCCTCACAGCCCCCGCATGATGCAGCCGAGCACAAGGATGACCTGCGCCGCCAGCAGAACCCAAAACTCGTGTCCGACGAGGAGAGGAATCTGGGCCCCGAAGAACTTCATGATCAACACGACGACCGTCAAGACGATCGACACCATGAACGTTAAAATGCCAGGCGCTTTGAGTCCCATTTGTCCCACTCCCTCGGCGATGACAACGCAATCCCCGGGCCCGATCTGATGCATCGTTGATTCGGGCGCCCCCGGAAACGGCTTATAGCAGGGCGATACCGCTCTGGCACGCGCGGGCGGCCGTCTTGGCGTGCGCCACTGCAACTTTGTTGCACACGAAAGAGCGCGCGCGGGCGCTTTCGCAGCGCCTCACGCCGGCGCTTGGCCGCTGCGGCGGGGAAACAGGAGCCGGCGCAGCATCAACAGGAGAATGAGCGCCGCCAGCAGCGCAATCGCGATCACGACCGGATGCTTCTCCCACAACAGGACCGGACTGACGCGTCCGTCGGCGACGAGCTGGACATCCTCCACGATGGCGCTGGGATCGAGCGCGGCGTTGGCGCGCAGCATCATGGCGACGGCGGCTGCCTGATCGGCACTGGCGACGACGGCGACGCGCACGCGGTCCGACGCGAGCGACTGCATCCGCGCCGGGTCCGCCGCCACCGCGCGCAGCACCCGCTCGCGCGGTTCCGGCTGCAGCCCGGTCAGATATTGCGAGAGCGTCGTCAGCTCCTCCTCGGTCAGGCTGCGGGCGAGCGCCTTCAGGTCGTCGTCCTTGAGCTCGAACAGCATGTCGCGCGCGGAGCGGTCAAGCCCCGCAAGCCGCAGGATCGAGACGCGGTCGTTAAGTGCGAGGATGCGCTTGAGCGAGGCTTGCGTGAGCTTGTCGGGAGCGGTGCGGCGGTAGATGCCGAGCTCGACGACCTTGGGCAACTGATCGCCGGCGAGCGCGGCCCATTGCAGCCCTAGATCGATGGAGCGGGTCTGGCGCGCGATCTCCATGGCGGGCGCTGGCAGCGTGTTGACGGCCGTATTGAGGGTGCCGTCGCCAAGCCGCTTGACGAGCTCGGCCTCGCCGCCGGAAGCAAGAACGAGCGAGACGACCTCGTCGAGGCGCGGCAGCGACTGCGGCTTCAGGCTATCGAGGAAAGCCTTGAATTGCGGATTGCGCTCGGCGAGGTCGAGGGCCTGGGCGTGCGCGCTGCGGAAGTCGCGCCAAATGTCGAGAACGCGGGTCGCGGTTGCGGCGCCGATCTCGTCCACGTGCTCCGCGATCTGCGCCTTGAAGGTCTTCGCCAGCTCGTCCTGCACCTTCTCCTTGTTGTCCTTCGACTTCATCTCGGTGGCTATGATGGGCAATACGCCGTGGCGCAGGTCCCAGATGTCCTTGGCGATGAGGACGAGCCCGACCCCGCCCGCCACCACCGAGACGACGCGGGCGAGCACGCTGCCGACGAGGCGCGCGCCGACGCGCTCGGCCATATTGGCGAGCTGCCGGCGCATGATCAGCACCACGGCGCCGGCGATGCCGCCGCTCGAGGAGCGCAAAACGGCGCTGGGCGAGATCTGCGCCGCCGCCCCCTCGGGACTGAAGTCGACTTGCTTGCCCGCCTCGCCGGTTACCGCGCGCGCGACCGTCGCGCCGTAGCGCGTGCCCACGAACGCGTTGAGGCAGGCGAGCGTCGGCTCGCTCGCATCCTGGCTCGCGAACTCGATCTCTTTGCCCACGTCGCGGCCGACGTCCGCGGCGAGCTGCTCGAGCGCGGCCTTCATGGCGTCCGAGCGGTAGACGCGCTCGGCGACCGCGGTGGCGAGCTCCTGCGCCTTCTGCTGGTAGGCGAGCGACTGCAAAAGGTTGGCCCAGGTCGTCTCCTGGCTCACCTCCTCGACCGCCTGGTCGACCTGCTTGTCGACCAATGCATCGAGACCGCCGCGGCGCCAGGCGTCGCCGACGACGGCGCGATAGTCGACATTGGCGATGCCGCGTTTCAGCGCGCGCGTGGTGATCGCCTCGATGGCTAAGCGGAACGCTTGCTCGTCGCGCGCCTGGCAGGCTTCGTAGTCGGCCTTGGAGAGGGGTACGGCAGCAGCGGGAGCGATCTGGCCAGCGATCTGGCCCGTGGCAACGGCGAACGCTACCAGAGAGGAGATGGAGAAACGTGCGTGCGCCACCTAACGAAACCTTGTCCTCATCCAGCACGCTGGCGTGGAGATCGCCGCGCAGGCATCTGATCACTTCGATTATATAGTGCCGAATGCGCTCTAACGGTGGCCGGCCGACCGGCGCCTGCAAACTTCCCGAAACCCGACCCGGCTTGCCCGCAGGCGTTTGTTTGAGTGCACTGCAAAACGCGCCAGGCGATCGTTGGTTGCTCCTCAGCGCCGGATGATCAGCTGGCGCAGGACCCACAGCGTGAGAACGATGGTGACGACCAGAAATCCGCTCGTCGAAAGAAAGAGATATTTGGCGAGCAGATGCGTGGTGACCAGATTGTGGAAGTCGAGCATGGCGATGGGCCGGCTCGAGACGTCCTCGTTGCCCCGCGTCGAGATGTCGAGCACCTGATAGAGCACCTGCAACACGCTGAACACGCCGACGGCCGCCAGCAGCAGGCTGAGCTGGCGGTCGACCTTGGACCTGAGGCGCCCCTCGAGGTCGCGCGTCTGCGCCTCGAGGTTGGTGACGATGCTGTTGAGGTACTCGTCCTTGCGGCGCGTGCCGCGGCGCGCTTCCACGGCCTCGAATAGGTCGCGCTCCGTGTCGTAGCGAAACACGTTGGCATACTTGTGCTTCTGGTACTTCGTGTAGTCGCTGGTGCGGAACTGGTAGAAGCGATCGGCAGCGCGGCTCAAGCGCGCTTCAGCGTTGAATTTCTCGATGTCGAGCGTCAGCGCCTCCGTTTGCCGCTCGTAGTCGCGCACCAGAAACTCGTTGTGCATCGCCAAGACGTGCACCAGGAACACGTAGGGGCACGTTCCGATGAAATCGTTGCCCGTCTTCAGGCTGCGCGATCCGGGAACGAACTGGGTAATCGAGCGCTGGCTCGCGTACCTGATGAAGAAGCTCTCCTCCTCCTGCTCGGCCGTCGAGGGATAGACGGGGTCGGTGCTGTCGAGCACTTCGGAGGCGTCCTGGTTCATGAAGTCGATGATGTTCTGAATGAAGCCGGACAGGAACAGATAGCGCAGCTGCTGCTCGGCCACCTCTTGCACTTCCTGCATATACTCGCGCGTTAGCCGAACGGTCTGGCTGCCCGCTGCCTTCGCCTGCTCCTGCTCTTGCTGGATCCACTCCTTGAAGCAGTCATAGTAGGCGTCCTTCACAAAGTCGCGGCGGGTCTGGCGCCGACCGTCGTCCGCCGGCAGCGGCAACAGGTGGCGAAAGAACGTCTTGTCGTCGAAGAGGAACAAGACGCGTGCGCGCGGCATCTTAAGGCCCGGTACCTCGATGAAGGGATCGGACGCGATGAGCGTGCGAAAGAGCTCGCGCGTGCTCCGTCCCCGCCCATCCTTGATCTTGATATCGAAGGCATTGAACAAGTCGCTAGCGTGAGCGTCAAAGCGCTTAGCGATGTAGTGCCAGAACGGGGAAAACGACTGCAGCGCATCGGGGGCTGCGAGGAGCGGGCGGACGCGGAGCTTGTCGAGGGGAAAGATCCCGGTCGCCTCGTCGTTGACGCAGATGCCGGTGGGCACCGACTTTGCCGCGCCACCCGGCGGCGTCTCGACCGAGAACTCCTTCGGAGCAAAGATCTTCTGCAACAGCGCTATGAAATAGAAGTCGGCCGGCGTGTGCTCGTACTTGAGGCGGAACGACGTGTGGTAGGATAGCGAGCCGTTCATGTGGACGTACCAGAACTGGCGGCAGCGCAAAAGCCGCGGATCCTGGCGACCGAGATCGGCCACGAAATGCGTGCCCTCCGTGGTCCATTCCACCAGATCGGGAATGCCAATCTCGATCCATTCGCCCTGGCGCGGGCCGGGAACGTCGAGCAGATAGTCGCCGACCTCGGAGAGGCGCTCGCGGTCGGCGATGTCGTTGAAGAGCGGCTCGACGGCGTCGCGCAAGGCGACGGATTGGCAGTAGCTCGCTTGCACGTTGTGCTTGTTGCCGGGGTGGAACTGCTGATGGAAGCGCTCGGGCAGTCGGCTGCGGTCAATGTGCAGCGAGAGCGTCCAGTAGAGCGTCCTGTCCTCACACCTGTCCCACTCGGGCATCTTCGGCCGAGTGCCTACGCTTTGGACCGCAGTCACAGAACCCCCACTCACTAAAGCTCGAGGCTTCTCCCAAGGTGTCAGCCTTCAATTCCCGGAACATGGCCGCCGAAGATCGGTCCCTAAGCCTTTGTCCGGATGATCTCCCGCAGCGATTGTCGATCCTTCGCGTCGGGAGCTTCCGGCATTAGCGCGGGCAGGCTCGCCGCCGTCAACAGAGGAATGGCGGCGCCGATGCGGCAGCGCGCCGCCAGCTCGCAGATCTGGGCGGAGGCTATGGTGTTGGCCAGCGGGTCCTCCCCCTTCAGCACCGAGATGGCGAAGAAGCGCAGAAGATGCGCGTGCAGCAGGCAGGCATCGATGGCGTCCCCATCAGCGCCGAGCACGCCGTAGAGCAGGGTCTCCTCGGGCGCCTGGTCGGCCGATAGCGGCGGCTGCACGTAGGGAAAATCGATAATCTTGGCGCCGAGCCCGGTCCAAAGGCGAATGCGCGTCATCTGGTCGATGCCGGCGTGCTCGGTGTCGCGCACGTAATCCGTGCGGCTCATTTGCATGGGGTCGTTCTGCTCGATGAAGATCAGGCGCGGCAGCTGAGCGGCAGGAGGCTCGAATAGAGCCGCCGCCACCCCGCCCACTGCGGCGACGAGCCGCTTGAAATGTCCGCGGCGGCGCTGGTCGGAGGCGATGAATACGTAGTTGAGGTTGATCGACAGCACGTCCTTCCCATCAAGGCGCAGGGGGAAGGCTATGAAATTGGCCCCGCCGACCATCGCCCCGCTGATCATGGACCCGCTGGCGGGCTCGCGCGCCACCAGCACGACCTCGCGGAAGGCCCCATAAAGCCCCGCGAGCCGTGCGTAGGGCGCCCCGGAATTCAGAGCGAGGCACTTGATGAAGCCGTCATGCTCCTCCTTCTCGTTCGGCAGCACGAACGCAGCATCGTAGCCGGAAAAGAAGGTCTGCAGGATGGGGCTGTCGGGGCTCACGGTGGCCTCGATCAGGAGCCCCCCATCGGTCATCGCTCTGTGCTCGAGGCTTTCGGTCAGTGCCGCGAGCGATGATCGCTTGGATGGCAAGGTCGGTCCTCGTTCTCACGATGCGACAGCGCCATTGCTGTGCGCCGGGGCGCGTGCCCGTCGGCAAGAGTGCAGCAGCCGCTGCGCCGGCGCCATCTTGGCCCGAAGCCTGTCAGAGGCCCGTTGCCGTAAGGTTGTGGCGGCGGCACAACACACTTCATCCGATTAATGATGTTTGCGGCGCAACAATTTGCCGCGCGCCAAATTTGCGTAAAACTGGGACCATGCCGGGCCGGGGAAAGCTCGACCGTTTCCAAGCTCCCCAGCCGTTGTTCGGCGCGATTTGCGGGAAGCATCCTCCGGTGTTGATCCGGTGCTTTCCAGCGCTCTCGCTATGGGGCGATCGATGGTGAACATGCGTTGTAGGTCATGCTTTCGCCAAATATGGCTCTCAGAAGGCCGCCCGCCGTTGGCGGCCGGTCTCCCGGTGCTGGTGGTCGAAGGCTGAAATCCGAGGCGGTTATGAGCGGGGCAGAGGGTTTGCGGCAGTGGCGCAGCGCAATATGCGGCAAGGTGCCCTATCGCCTCTCAGGCGAGTTGCGGCCAGTGAAGCGGCTTCGTCCTTCCCAGTGTCGCCCTGACACGGATGCGTCACCCGACGCGCCTATACAAGCAGAAGAGCTTCGAGCCGCCATTGGCCGGCATCGCGGCCTATCTGAGGAAACGAAAAAAAGAGGGTTTGAATTTAAGGGTCGAAACGGCGCGGCCGGGTTGCACCGGCCCGAGGTCGGCCGCTCTTCGTGCCTTCGCTCAGGAGGCGAACTAGTCCAGTCACGGAAAAGAAGAACAGCGAAAAAATGAAAACAGCGTGGGGTAGTATTTTCGTTCCCGGGGGACGCAACGGCGTGTTGCTCGTCCACAGTCTCGGGGGCTCACCGATCGAGCTGAAATTCGTCGCGCACGCATTGGGCCAGTGCGGGTACACCGTTTACTGTCCCTTGCTGCCCGGTCTTGCCGGCGGAACTGACGTCTCGGGGCTTTCGAGCTGGCGCGACTGGTACGCGGCGCTCGAGGTGGCGCACGATGAGCTCTTGCAGCAGTGCGATACGGTGCTCGTCGGCGGCATATCGGCAGGAACCATGTTGGCTTTGCGGCTTGCGGCGCTGCGTCCCGACAAGGTTCACGGCCTGATGCTGTTCTCGCCGACGCTATGGCCCAATGGCTGGGCGATTCCGTGGTACTTCGGGCTCTTCAGGTTCGTCAATCATCGCTGGGCGGCGCGCCTGTTCCACTTCCGCGCGCGCATGCCGCACGGCATCAAGGACGAGCGTCTGCGCTCATTCATCCTCGACAGCCTGCAGGGCGAGACCGACGTGATCGAGGATCTGTTCGGGCGCGGCGGCGGATTGGTCCTGGAGTTCCGCAGGCTCGTGCGCAACGTCAGGCCGCTGCTCGGCAAGATCAAGCATCACGCCCTGATCTTCCATCCCCGTCACGACGACCAGAGCGATCTCTCGAACGCCATCACGCTGCAGCGCAAGCTCGCGGGCCTCGTCGAGGTCTGCGTGCTCGACGACAGCTATCACATGGTGACGCTCGACCGGCAGCGCCCCGTCGTCATGGACCGGGTGAAAGAGTTCGCCGCGCGTCTGACCAAGCGCCTGGACGAGGCCAAGCAAGCCAGTGCCCCGCCGGCAGCCGACGATGCCCAGCAAGGGCAAGGACGGGGTGGCGCCACGCCCTGAAAAGGGCCAGGCGCCGCTCCTGGCGGCAATCGCTAGCAGCTAACGGCTGATCACTCGACCGCCGTCGTGCCCGGCCTCACCGCCGGCACGGGGCGCGGCGGAATGATGGGCGCAAGGTCGGCGTCGTTCTGCAATGCCCGGGGCGGCAATGCCCGCACCTGCATCGCGCGCGCCTGCGTGGACTTGACGGGAAGTGGCGGCTGCGCCACCGCGCCGCCGATGTTGGCGCGTGCCTCCTGCTCGGGGCGGTTGCCGTCGCAGCGCGGCAGGTCGGCCGGAGCGCGCCTCCACACGAACGACTTAGAGAAGAACTTGACGCCCTTGTAGCCCGTCAGGATGAGCCGGTCGGCGGACCTGAGTTGGATCGCGGCGTCGAAGGCCTGGCCCTGCTCCGGGTCGTAGACCCAGCCCTGATCCCAGCTGCCGTCGGACATGGGCCTGAGCGAGCCGAGCACGGGAAGGCCGCAGATCGGCCGGTGGCGCTTTGCGGGATTGGAGTTATAGCCATCGGTCAGGGGCTCGCCCCGCTTGTTGTTGGGCTGCTTCAGCCAGACGATGAAGCCGCACAGACGGTCGGCATCGCGGCCGCTGGTGCCGCAGGGCCGGATCTCGACGGCGCCTTTGCCGCTGGCATTGAACCAAAGGCCTTGCTCGCTCGGCCGCTCGCTCGAGGGAGCGGCATTGAGGGCGCCGGCGCCGGCGGCCATGAGGAGCCCGGAAAGTCCCAAAATCAGCCGGGTTGGACGAGATCGGGAAGCGTGATGATCATGACGCATGGTAGTATCGCCAATGTTGTGCCAGGGATCGGGACGGCCTTAGGCTTTGAAAGCGGCAAAAGCGGGTCGGAGGATTTTCAGGCCGCAAATTGGGCCGCAGTTTGGGATGGACCGGCTCTTGCAGAGTGCGAGTTCAGCGGCAGGAGCCATGCAATGGTTACCCCGATCCCCCGTTTCAAGCCTATCTGTGAGCCTTGACCCGTTAACGCTGCGTGAGTGCCGCTCGGTTACTACTGATGTGCCTATCTGGGTCGAAGTTGCGACTGCGGTAGGCCAATCTTAAGCAAGATCGTGCCTTTTCAAGGCCAACTTCGAGGGATAGTTGCGGCGCACAATTCGCCCTCTCGGCGGCGTCCGATCCCTCGCCTGAGCCCAGAACCTGAGCCTATGGAAGTTCGGAACCCAATCGATGATCTTGACGCTTGCCTTCCGTAATTTGTTTCACGATCGCATCCGTTTGGCGGTGACGCTCGTGGGCATCCTGTTCTCGATCGTGCTCGTCTCGGTGCAGCTCGGCCTCTATCTCGGCGCGAGCAACATCATCACAGCGAACATCGACCACGCGAAGGCAGATCTTTGGATCACGGTCTTTGGCGCCAAGAGCTTCGAGGACGGCGGCATGCTGCTGACGCCGCGCGAGCGCCATCAGGCGCTGGCGACGCCTGGCGTCAAAGCCGTCATTCCGCTGATCGTGCGCTTCGCCGAGTGGCGCAAGCCGGCAGGCGGGTCCACCCGCGTCGTCGTCGTCGGCACCGATGCGGAGGACGGCGGGCTCGCGCCGTTCAACCTCATGAAGGGCACGTGGGAGGACATCAAGGCGCCGGAGGCCGTCGCCGTCGACCGCACCTATCTCAACGAGCTTGGCATCAAGGGCATCGGCGACACCGCGCAGATCGCCGATGGCAGAGTGCGAGTGAGGGCGCTGACGGACGGAGTGCGCTCCTTCACGCAGTCGCCTTACGCATACACGACGTTGAACCGCGCCCGCGCTCTGTTCGGGGACAGCGACGGCACGACGTTTTATCTCGTCCAGCTCCAGCCCGGCGCCAACGTCCAGAAGGTGCAGAAGGACCTGCAGTCGCGGCTCGAAGGCGCCGAGGTGCTGACGCAGCAGGAGTTCCACGACCGCAGCCTCAGGCAATGGCTGTTCCGCACCGGTGCCGGCGTGGCGCTGATCGGCGGCGCGCTGCTCGGCAGCCTCGTCGGCACCGTCATCGTCGCGCAAACGCTTTATTCGAGCACCAAGGACCACTTGAGCGAGTTCGCCACCCTGCGTGCATTGGGGTCGTCGTCGGGCTATATTCACCAGGTGATCCTTGCCCAGGCCGGCATCAGCGCGGTGATCGGCTACCTTTTGGGCATCAGCATTGCACTTTGCATTCTGGTGGCGAGCAAGAATACCGCCTTGCCGATGGTCATGACACCCGGCTTGGCGTTCTGGCTGTTTACTTTGACGGTCGGCATGTGCGCCATCTCGGCGCTGTCGGCGATCGTCAAGGTCACGAAGATTGATCCTGCAACGGTATTCAGCAAATGACCCAAGAGTCCGTCCTCGAAGCCATCGACATCGTGAAGGAGCTCGGTCACGGCGCCGGCATGGTCCGCGCGCTGAAGGGCGTGAGCATGGCGCTCGTTCCCGGCGAGCTCACGCTGCTGATGGGCCCTTCGGGCTCAGGCAAGACCACGCTCCTGTCGATCCTCGGCTGCATTCTGACGCCCACGTCAGGGACCTTGCGCGTCGCCGGCGTGTCCACCGATCGGCTGTCGGCGGAGGCGCTCGCCAATCTCAGGCGCAAGCACATGGGCTTCATCTTCCAGTCCTACAATCTCTTCCCGACGCTCACCGCGCTCGAGAACGTGCGCATCGCGCTCGACGTGCGCGGGCAGAAGGGCTTCGCCGCGGCAAACCGCGCCGAGGAGGTCTTGCGCGACGTGGGCCTCGCCTATCGCTTGAAGAGCTATCCGGCCAACCTCTCCGGCGGCGAGCAGCAGCGCGTCGCGGTGGCGCGCGCCATTGCAAGCTCGCCCTCGATCGTGCTCGCCGACGAGCCGACGGCCGCGCTCGACGGTGAGAACGGACACGCCGTGATGGCGCTCTTAGCGCGCATCGCCAAGGAACAAGACCGCAGCGTTCTCGCGGTCACGCACGATCCCCGGACGCTCTCCTATGCCGACCGGGTCGTGCGCATCGAGGACGGGCGGATTGTCGGCGAAGAGCGCCGACCCGAGGGCTTGGATGCCCCCGGAATTGCAGATCTTACAAAGAGACGGAAGGCCCATGCTTAAGAAGGTCAACTCGACAATCATCACGCTCGGCGTCGCCGGCATCGTGGCCGTCGCCGTCGGCTTCTACGTCAACAACATCACTTGGGGCCCGGTGGGGGAGCAGCTGGCGCAAGCCGGCTCCGACCAGACCGGTTCGACGACGACCACCGGCAGCAACGACAGCGGCACGATCGAGCACCCGACCTGGGCGGCGTCCGCCACCGGCCGCGTCGAGCCCAAGAGCGGTGAGGTGCGCATGACCTCCGACGTACCGGGCCGCATCGTGCACATCCCCGTCGCCATCAACGACCGCGTGAAGGCCGGCGATCTGCTCGTCGCGCTCGACGACGCGGACGCGCTCACCAAGGTCAAGGCCGCCACGGCCACGGCGGCGGCGCGCGAGCGCGAGCGCAACCAGGAGGACGTGCGGGGGCTGGCGTCTGAGCGGCGCAACGCCGAGGACGACGTCGCCGGCGCCGAGCGCACCGTTTTCGGCGCGCGCCAGGTGGTCGACGACGCCGTGCTCAGCAAAGCGGCCGGCAACGGCACGGAAGACGCGATTTCGAACGCGCGCAAGAAGCTCACCGAGGCCGAGAAAAAGCTCGCCGATGAGCGCGCCAATCTCGCATCGGTCAACGCCAAGTCGGGCATGCCGTTGCCGACCCAGCTCGAGTCGGCGCTCGCGGTGGCCCGCGCCAACCTGACAGCGGCCGAGCTCGCCGTCGAGCACACGCGCATCCGCGCGCCCTTCGACGGCACGGTCTTGAACCTCATCGCCAGGGAGGGCGAGGTCGCAGTGCCCTCCCCGGAAGACGCCCTGCTCGTCTTCGGCGACTTGCGCTCGCTCAAGGTGCGCGCCGAGGTCGAGGAGCGCGATGCGGCCAAGATCCACGTGGGCCAGGCGGTCGTGGTGCGCGCCGACGCCTTTCCCGATCAGGACTTCGAGGGCCACGTGAGCTCGACCGCGCAGTCGCTGTCGGCGCCGCGCATCGCGACGCGCGGGCCGCGCCGCCCCAATGACGTGGAGGTGCTCGAGTCGCTCGTCGATCTCGACGGGCTGCCGCCGCTCCTGACCGGCATGCGCGTCGACGTCTTCTTCAAGCACGACGCCACCGCCTCGACGGCGGAGCCGGCCGCGACGGCCTCGACGAAGTAGCGCCGCCACTAGCGAGCCTATGAGACTTTCGGGTCAGATCCTTGCGGGTCTGACCCTTTTCATTTTGCGCTCCGAAGGAAAACCGAGAACGTTGTCCTTGTGTGCGCTGGGATGACGTTGAGGGGAGGCAGGCGCGCCCCACCCCGCTGTAGAGTGGGACCCACGCCAGCTTCAACGAGTGCTCCAGTTGAAGCGGTGACCAAGCTGCGCAACGCGAATGCAGGATTATTCGGCGGCGATGGCGGGCCGTGACGAAGGCGTGTGCGCAGTGTGTGCCGCGTGCGGCTTTGCCTGATGCTCTGCCTCGTGCCCAGTCGCGTGCGGCGGCTCGTCGGTCGGTCCGATGAAGCGTCCGAAGACGCGCCAGGCGATGCGGCCGACGTCGTCCATCACGGTGAAGAACGACGGCACGAAGATGAGCGACAAGACGGTCGACACCAGGAGGCCGCCGATGACCGCGATCGCCATCGGCGAGCGGAACTCGCCGCCGTCGCCCAAGGCCAGCGAGCTCGGGATCATGCCGGCGACCATGGCGAGCGTCGTCATGACGATCGGGCGCGCCCGCTTGCGGCCCGCTTCGATCACAGCCTCGATGCGCCCCATGCCCTGGGCCGCCATCTCCACCGCGAAGTCGACGAGCATGATCGCGTTCTTGGTGACGATGCCCATGAGCATCAAGAGCCCGATGTAGACCGGCATGCTGATGGGGTTGTTGGTGGCGAGCAGCGCCAGCACCACGCCGCCGAACGACAATGGCAGCGACAACAGGATCGTCACCGGCTGGGCGACGCTGCCGAACAACAGGACGAGCACGCCGAACACGAGGAGAAGCCCGGTGCCCATGGCGGTGATGAAGCCGGTTGCGACCTCGTCCTGGATCTCGGCATCGCCCGAGGGCTGCAGATGCACTCCGGCGGGCAGCTTCTGCTGATCGACGACCTTCAGGAAGGTCTCGCGCGCGCTCGAGAGCGCGTAGCGCGAGACGAGGTCGACGCCGATCTGGGCGCGGCGCTGCCGGTCGAAGCGGTTGATCGCACTCGGTCCGCGTCCGAACGTGATGTCGGCGACGGCGTCGAGCGGGATCGCGAGGCCTTGCGCGCTCGTCACGCGCAAATTCCTGAGCCGCTGCATGTCCGCGCGCGCGTCCTCCTTGAGCTGCACGCGAATGGGCACCAGCCGGTCGCCCGCGTTGAACTTCGCCAGATTGGCGTCGATGTCGCCGATGGTTGCCACGCGGATCGTCTCCGCGATCTGGCTGGGCGCGACGCCGAGCCGAGCGGCGGCGTCGAACTTGGGCGCGACGCGCAGCTCGGGCCGGTCGAGGGAGGCATCGGCAGCGACGTTCTTGAAGCCGGGAACATGACGCAGCGCGCCTTCGAGCTTGTTGACCGCGTCTGAGAGCTTGTCGCCGTCGTTGGAGAGGATCGAGAAGGACAGCTCGCGCTCGCCGCGCTCGTTCACGTACCAGGCGCGTGTGTCGGGCACGTCGGCGAGCGTGTTGGAGATGACCGTCTTCAACTGCTTTTGCGTAAGCTTGCGCTCCGTCTTCGGCACGAGGTGAATGAAGAGCGAGGCCTTGCGCACCTCCAGGGCGCCGGTCGGCGTCGAGCCGCCGAGGACGAACACGCTTTTGACCTCGGGAATGGCCTCGAGCATCTCCACCATGTGGTCGGTGGTGGCGCGCGTGTCCTCGAGCGTCGCTCCGGGGGGAAGCTCGGCGGAGACGACGACGCGCGAGGTGTCCTCGTCGGGAAGGAAGCCCGTCGGCAGCAGCGTCGTCGCGTAGATCGAGCCCGCAAACAGCGCCAAGCCGGCGACGAGCGTCAGATAGCGCACTTTGAGGGTCGCCTGCAGGAAGGCGACGTAGGAGCGCATGATGAGCCCGCCGCCTTCCGTCTTCTCCGCGACCGGCCGCAGCAGATAGGCGGCCATCATCGGCGTGATGAGGCGGGCGACGAGCAGGGAGAACAGGACGGCAACGGCGACGGTCAGGCCGAACTGCTTGAAGTATTGCCCGGCGATGCCGCCCATGAACGACACGGGCGAGAAGATCGCCACGATCGTCAGCGAGATGGCGATGACGGCGAGCCCGATCTCGTCGGCGGCCTCGATCGCGGCGCGGTAGGGCGATTTGCCGGTGCGCATGTGGCGCACGATGTTCTCGATCTCGACGATGGCATCGTCGACGAGGATGCCGGTGACCAGCGTGATGCCCAAGAGGCTCACGAGGTTGAGGGAGAACCCCATGAGCGACATCGCCCAGAACGTGGGGATGGCCGACAACGGCAGCGCGATCGCGGAGATGAGGGTTGCGCGCCAGTTGCGCAGGAACAGCAGCACCACGAACACGGCGAGCACCGCGCCCTCGATCAGCGTCTCCAGCGCCGAGTGGTAGTTTCCGCGCGTATAGGTGACGGCGTCGTCGATCTTGGTGAGGCGCACATTGGGGTATTGGACGGCAAGCTCGGCGAGCTTCTTGGTGACAACGTCGGCGACGGAGAGCTCGCTCTCGCCCTTGGAGCGGAACACCGAGAAGGTCACCACCGGCTCGCCGTTGAGGCGTGCAAACGAGCGCTGCTCGCTCGCGCCGTCGATGACGCGGCCGAGGTCGCTGAGCCTTATCTCGCGTCCGCCCGGCAACACGATCTTGGTGAGCGCCAGGTCCTCGACCTTGCGCGCGCCCGCGAGCGTGCGGATCGCCTGCTCCTGCCCGCCGATGTCGCCGCGGCCGCCGCCGAGATCGACGTTGGTTGAGCGTACCTGCGCGTTGACCTCGGCGGCGGTGATGCCGAGTGCCAACAGCCGGTCGGGATCGAGCAGCACCCTGATCTCGCGGTCGACGCCGCCGTAGCGCTCCACCCGGCCCACGCCCTTCAGGCCTTGCAGCTGGCGCTTGATCACGTCGTCGACGTGCCAGGAGAGCTGCTCGAGCGTCATGCCTGGCGAGGAGGCGGCATAGGTGATGATCGACTGGCCCTCGACGTCGATCCTGCGCACGATCGGCTCGTCGATCGTGCGCGGCAGGTCGGCGCGGATCTTGTCGATCGCATCCTTGACGTCGTTGAGAGCGCGGTCCTGGTTGACCTCGAGGCGGAACTCCATCGTCGTCACCGAGGAGCCGTCGGTGACGGTGGAGACGATATGCTTGACGCCGGGAATGTTGGCGACGGCGTCCTCGACCTCCTTGGTGACCTGGCTCTCGAGCTCGGCCGGCGCCGCGCCCGACTGCGTCACCGTGATCGAGACGATGGGGATGTCGATGTTGGGAAAGCGGGTCACTGGCAGCGTCATGAAGCTGATGACGCCGAGAAGCGTGAACACCGCGAACAGCACGATCGCCGGAACGGGCCGGCGGATCGACCAGGCCGATATGTTGATGCGCATCTAGTGTCCCAATTCCGAAGTTCGCCAGAGTTCGATGCTAGGGTCCCGAGCGAACTTCGGAATCATAAGGGACACTAGAATCACAGCTTTGCTAGTGTGATTCAGATCGAGAAATTCGCTCGATCCCGTGCCTTTTATGATGGCGAATTTCTCGATCATCACACTAGCGGGCCTCGCTGAGCTTGGCGTCGGGCAGGATGGCGCGCACGGCATCGCCGTCGCGCAGGAAGGTTCCGGCCCTGGCAACGACCATGTCGCCTTCGGCGAGCCCCTTGCGCACCTCGACGAGGGCGCCGGACAAAAGCCCGGTCTCGATGCCGCGCCGCGCGACCCGGCCCTCCTTCACGACCTGCACGTAGGCGCCGTCGGCATCGAACACGACCGCGGACGACGGCACGGCGAGACCCTGGCTGCGCGCGGTGTCGATCGTGCCGCGTGCAAAGCCGCCGATGCGCAGCCTCGGATCGTCGCCGAGGAAGATGCGCACCCGGCCGAGCCGCGTCGCCTTGTCGACCTCGGGCGAGACGAGCCGCACGGTTCCTTCAACCTCGCCCACGCCGGCGACGGTGATGCGGGCCTTCTGGCCGGGGGCGACCTTGGCGAGCTCGGTCTCGATCACCTCCGCGTCGAGCTCGACCTCGCCGCGGGCGATGATGCGGAACATGGGCTCGGCTGCCGCGCTCGCCATGCCGCCGATGCGCGCGGTGCGCCGGCTCACGATGCCGTCGGCCGGCGCCGTGACGTTGGTATTGTCGCGGCGCCAGGTGAGCTCGCGCCGCTGCGCCGCGACTTGCGCCTTCTCGGCCTCGGCGAGCTTGAGGCCGTCCTGCGCGGCGACGAGTTGCGCTTGCGTCGTCTTGGCCGCGGATTCGCGCTGGTCGTAGGTGCTGTCGGCGAGGTAGCCGGACTTTAACAGCGGTTTGGCGCGCTCGAACGCTGCCTCGGCCTCCTTGAGCTTGGCCGTCGCCTCCACGATCTGGCTCTTGGCCTGCGAGATCGCCGCGTCGGCGCGAGCGAGCGAGGCGTCGTTCTGGGCGAGCTGGGCGTCGAGCAATTCCTGCACCAGCTGGGCGAGCACCTCGCCCTTCTTGACGCGGTCGCCGACGTCCACCTTGAGGTCGAGCACGCGGAAGCCTTCGACCTCGGGCGCCACGAGGATCTCCTCGCGCGGCACGAGCGAGCCGGAGACGGCGACCGTCTCGGTGAACTGCGCCTGCGCCACCTTGACGACGGAGACCGCTGGCGGCGGCGTCACGGTCGTATCGTTGGCTGCAGTCTTGGCCTTGCGCCACTCCTGCACCACCTGCAGGAAGGGCTGCAGGCTCGTGACGGCGAGCGGGCCGAGGACGACTGCGGCGCCGGCCGCGGCGGCGACGGCCGGCACGAGAAGCCATTTTCTCATCGGCGCGGCTCCTCGGCTTTGCGCTTCTCGTTTGCATCCTGCGGCGTGGCAGGCTCGGCGATCGGATTGAGCAGCTTGCCGATGAGACCCATGACGGCAGGCACCAGCGTCTTGGCATCGAAATCGGGGTCGACGGCGCGGCGCATGCACATGCCGTCGGCGATCAGCGAGAACACGTGGGTGAGCGTTGGGATGTCCATCTCGGGCGCGATGCGTCCCTCGGCCGCGAGGCGGTTGAACAGCTTCTCGAAGCAGTCGGCGACGTAGCGGTCGACCGCGCGGTAGATCTCGCCGACCTTGGGGTTGCGCGTCGAATTCAAGGCCGATCTCCAGGCCCATGGTGTGCTTGTGGGCAGCCTCCTCGACGAAGTAGTGCTCTCCCAGCCCTGAGAGCGCCTTCATGACGTCGGGCGCGGCCGAGACCTCGGCGAAGCGGTCGGCGAACTCGGCGCGGTCGCGCTCGGCGATGCCGGCGATCAGGTCCTCCTTGGAGGCGAAGTAGACGTAGAGCGCGCCCGGGCTGATCATCGCCTCCTTGCAGATGTCCTGCATGGTGGTGCGGTGGAAGCCGGCGTGGGCGAAGCAGACCGCGGCGGCGTCGAGGATGTGCTCGCGACGGGCGCGCTGGGTTGCAGGCTTGAGCTTGGGCATGGGGCGCCTGGGTTAGCGACGTCTCTCGCTGCGTCGCAATATGAAACAAAACGAACGGTCGTTTTGTTTACATGAGAAGGTGGCGCCGTCAAGGCGCAGGAATGAAGCACTGTTCAGGTTGCCCGTCGGGCGCTCAATGTGGGGCGTGCATGGCGCCATCAGGCCCGTGCATAGGCGCTTTTCAATGCTGCATGAGCTTCAATACTGCATGAGCCAATTGAGCGTGACGTAGGGATCGGTCATGTCGGTGGCGTTCTCGAGGAAGCGGCCGGCGACCCCGCCCGCGAGCGAGACTTCCCCGCCGACCCACTCGTAGCGCACGAACAAGCCGCCGCGCATGTCCTTGTCGAGCGCATTGCCGTCGACGCGCGCCTCCGCCCCCAGGGACACGCCTTCCAGGATGCGATAACCCGTGCGTACGCGCCCGGCATAGGTCTGGTGCGCGCTCGTCCAGTTGGCGTCGACTGAGGACCAGGCGTTTGCGCCCATGTTGAGCCAAAGCTCGCCGACCGCCTTGGGGCCGTAGGCGAGGCCGCTCACTGGGTTTTCCGGATCATTTGGGCTGATGTCGTGTTCGATCGCCGTGGCGCCGACGAACGCCTTCGCCGTCAGCGGCCCGAGCCGCTTCAGGTACCCGACGAGCACGTCGGTGAAGACCGTCCGCGCCGCAAAGGAGCGCAGCTGTGCGTCGCGCTCGCCGCTGTAGCTGTACTCGCCGTAGCCGGCGGCGGCGCGCAGGCGCAGCCCATCGGTGAAGATGCCGCCATAGGGGGCGATCGTCGCGCCGGTGTAGACCAGCCAGACGTGGCTTGCGGTGTCGGCGCCTGCCCAGATCTCCTGAGAGAAGCGGAGCTGCTGTGGATCGGCGCGCGCGCTGGGGCTGGCAAGAATCAGCATGACGGCCGTCACGGCGCGCAATATTCCGAGCGCCATGGCCGAGTGAAACGCAGCTGGTTTGGCCTCCCCCAGCATGTACAAATAAAGAACAACTCAAGAACTACAGCAACGTCACGTCAATTCTTGCGGAATTGAAGCGAGTAACTGTTGCGATGTCAACTGTAATAAGAAGTGATACTTGGAACGCTCTACTTTTGAGCGAGAAAGTACTTATAAAATACTACTTGAGGTTGTATTAGCACCCGGCGTTGACGCGTTCGGAGCCGCCTATCCACGGCGCAAAGCGGAACATGCGCCGCCGCGACGAACCGTGCGTCCACGTCGTTTTTGCTGTGCATGCCGCACCCAAACCGTCATGCTTCCGACGGCTTCGAGTGCTAATATTTTAAGCATAGGGTTCATACCCTCAACGGAGACGGCCCAAGCCCGGCTCCCCCGCCGCAATCAGGCCGTCCATGTCCTAGGGAGACGTGCAATGGCTGCTGCCGCGACGCGCGCTCAAGCGAACGGGAAATCGCCAATTCACAGCATGTATCAGATGTACTTCGGCGGCCTCGAGGCGTTCGGCCAGGCCTATGACCCCTTCATGAAGGGCTTCGCGCGCGCGCAGCTCGAGTGGACGGGCCTGATAAGCCGCAGGGCGCAAGCCTACATGGAGGTGCCGAGCCGGCTCAGCCAGTGCCGTACACCGCAAGACGTCGTCAACGAGCAGGTGCGGTTCTGGCGCACGGCGTACGAGGAGTATTCCGGCAGCATGGGGCGCATCACCGAGGCGCTCGCGTTCTGCACCATGCCACCCTTTGGCTTTGGGAGTGGCGCCGAGGAGGCCGAGAGCGCGCACGACTACATCACGTTCCCCGAGACCAAAGAGCCCGGGCGCGGCCCCCGCGAGCGCAAGGCGGCCTAAAGCCGACGGCAAACGCGAGGCTCGTTATGAGCGGCGGCGTCTGGCCGCGCGCGCGATAGGGGCTGGCGCTATTTCAGGTCTTCGAGCGCTTCCTTGAAGCCCGCAAGCGAGATCGGAATTCCGATGCCCGCTTCTTCCGTCTGGAAGATGATGAAGATTGCCGTCTTGCCGTTCTTGAGCTGCTCGATCAGGGGGTCCTCGACGACCACCTGGGCGTAGCAGGCGAAGCTGTGGCAGCGCAGGAAGGGGGCGTGCCCGACATCCTTGTCGTCGATCTTGAGGCCGAGCCCGGGGGGCAGCAGGATCCCCAGAGGCGCAAAAACGCGCAGGACGCGCGTGCCGTTGGAGAACTTCTGGAAGTAGACCGTGAGGCCGATGTTGTTGCGGTCCTGCGCCGTCACGCTCTGCACCAGCGCGCAGATCTCCTTCTTGGCGCCCGGCGGCGGCGGCTTGCAGACGACCTGCCAATCGCCGTGCTGGGCCTTGACGGTTCCCTCTTGCGCCAGCGCGTGCCGAGCCCCGCAGACGAGCACGAGCGCGAGGATCGCCAGGAATCTCGCCGACGGCCGCGGCAGAGGAGCGGGGCAAATTCGGCAAAGGATTTTGCAAAGAGAATGATCGTGGCCCGGAAGGATGCTTGGCACGCAGTGCTCCTGCGATTTCGCGCTTGCGAATAGATTGCCCGGTCAAGGTGAAGGGCGGCGACGCGTACGTTTGAGGCGGGCTACGTGTCGGCTTCGTCGTCGTCCCGGAATCGGGCCAAAGTTTGAAGAGCCGCAGCGCGCGGCGGCTGCCATGCAAGGCAATGTTTCTGCCGGCACTCAACGCGTGGAAATGCCGCATAAAGCTTGACTTGAGCCGGGGAAGGCGATTGTGCTTCTTAGTCGATTGAGGGAACGTGCAACCCGCGTCCGGGAGCACAGTGGCAGCGTCGCGGGTGTTTGTGAGAGCGACCGCAGAGAAGAGCCTAACGAAAGGCGCTTGCGGTTCGTGGCTGTAGGGGAGGGTCTCGGCGAGCGCGCCGGGCAGCACTGGGAGCGGATGAATGTTGAGACGAATGCTTTGCTCGGCGCCTGCCGCAGCACTTGCAATGCTGTATATGGGCGCATCCTCGGCTTGGGCCGGCATGGGGCAGCCGTCGCCGGGCGAGATGGGCCTTCAGGGTGCCGCGACGCCGGTCGCCGTGGAGATCCACAAATTCTACGATTTCGTCAACATCATCATCGTAGCCATCGCAGTGTTCGTTATGCTGCTCTTGATCTACGTGATGTACCGCTTCAACGAGCGCTCCAATCCCACTCCGTCGAAGTCGACGCACAATACGTTCCTTGAGGTCGCGTGGACGGTGGTGCCGATCCTCATCCTGGTCGCGATCGCGATCCCCTCCTTCCGCCTGCTCCACCTGCAGTACAGCTACCCCAAAGCCGACGTCACGCTCAAAGCCACGGGCTACCAGTGGTATTGGGTGCACAGCTATCCCGATCTCGGCTTCTCGTTCGAGACGCGGATCCTCGATGATGCCTCGCGTCAGGAGCTGATCGCGCAAAACATCCCCGCCCCGCGCAACCTCGCCGTCGACAACGAGGTCATCGTGCCGGTCAACAAGGTCGTCAACGTGCTGGTGACCTCGGCCCCCGACGGCGTGATCCACGATTGGAAAGTTCCGTCTTTTGGTTCCATGGTCGATGCTGTTCCCGGTCGCGTCACCACCACGTGGTTCAAGGCGACCCAGGAAGGCGTCTTCTATGGCCAGTGCTCGGAGCTGTGCGGCAAGGACCATGCGTTCATGCCCATCGCCGTGCGCGTGGTCAAGGAAGATACCTACAACGCATGGGTCGACGCGATGAAGGCGGCCGCCTCCGCGGGCAACGACGCCAAGGGGGAGAAGGACAAGGACAAGCGCCTGCAGAAACTGAGGCTCAGAAAGGAGCTCCTGCAGAAGGCCAAGGACATCGTCAAGCAGGCCGCGCTCGAGCAGGCCGGCTCGCATCAATTTGCCGATGCGGCCAGCAAGGCGCGATAATTCTCAAGACCGCACATGACCTCGCAAGGCGCACACTCACGGCCGGAACGGGATCAACCCTGCAAGACACAACAACCCGACTGATAGGGCGAATGCACAATGGGAAGCACGACAGACACGGCTCATGACGCGCACGATCATGCGCCCTATGGCCTTACACGCTGGCTGTTCTCCACGAACCACAAGGACATCGGCACGATGTACTTGGTGTTCGCGATCGTCGGCGGCCTCATCGGCGGCGCCCTCTCGATCGCCATGCGCCTTGAGCTGCAGGAGCCAGGCCTGCAGTATTTCGCCGACGGGCACATGTACAACGTGTTCGTCACTGCTCACGGGCTCATCATGGTGTTCTTCATGGTGATGCCGGCGATGATCGGCGGCTTCGGCAACTGGCTGGTGCCGCTGCAGATCGGCGCGCCGGACATGGCCTTCCCGCGCATGAACAACGTCTCATTCTGGCTGTTGCCGGTCGCGCTCTCGCTGTTGCTGGTCTCGCTCTTCGTGGAAGGTCCGCCGGGTGAGCTCGGCGCCGGCACCGGCTGGACGATCTACGCACCGTTGTCGACCACGGGCCATCCCGGTCCCGCCATGGACTTCGCCATCCTGTCGCTGCACTTGGCGGGCGCCTCCTCCATCCTCGGCGCGATCAACTTCATCACGACGATCTTCAACATGCGCGCGCCGGGCATGACGCTGCACAAGATGCCGCTGTTCGTTTGGTCGATCCTCGTCACGGCCTTCCTGCTGCTGTTGTCGCTGCCGGTGCTCGCGGGCGCCATCACGATGCTTCTGACCGACCGCAATTTCGGCACGTCGTTCTTCAACCCGGTCGGCGGCGGCGACCCGCTCCTCTTCGAGCACCTCTTCTGGTTCTTCGGACATCCTGAGGTCTACATCCTCATCCTGCCGGGCTTCGGCATGATCAGCCACATCGTGTCGACCTTCTCGCGCAAGCCGATCTTCGGCTACCTCGGCATGGCCTACGCCATGGTCGCCATCGGCCTCGTCGGCTTCATCGTGTGGGCGCACCACATGTATGCCGCCGGCATCAGCGTCAACACGCAGGCCTATTTCGTGTTCGCCACCATGGTGATCGCGGTGCCGACGGGGGTGAAGATCTTCTCCTGGATCGCCACCATGTGGGGCGGCTCGATCCAGTTCCGCGCTCCGATGCTGTGGGCGCTGGGCTTCATCTTCCTGTTCACCGTCGGCGGCGTCACCGGCGTGATGCTCTCCAACGCCGGCGTCGACCGGGCGCTGCACGACACCTATTACGTCGTCGCGCACTTCCATTACGTGCTCTCGCTCGGCGCGGTGTTCGCCATCTTCGCGGGCTGGTACTTCTGGTTCCCGAAGATGACGGGCTACATGTACAACGAGCCGCTTGCCAAGCTGCACTTCTGGCTCACCTTCATCGGCGCCAACGTGCTGTTCTTCCCGCAGCACTTCCTCGGCCTGTCCGGCATGCCGCGCCGCTACGTCGACTATCCCGACGCCTTCGCGTTCTGGAACGGGATTTCCTCGGTCGGCGCCTACATCACCGCGGTCGGCACGCTCGTGTTCCTGCTCGGGGTGGTCGTTGCCTTCGCACAGAAGAAGCAAGCCGGCGCCAACCCCTGGGGCCCCGGCGCGACCACGCTCGAGTGGATGCTGCCGTCACCACCGCCGTTCCATTCCTACGAGACGCTGCCGCGCATTCAAGCGACGGAGCATCACTAAAGGGAGCGGTGACTTACAAGATGCGACAGGCGACGGGCGGAGCAGAAGGTTCCGCCCGTTGCACTCAATCTGGGCAGGTCGCGTGAGGTCGAAGGTCGGATGAGATGCAAGGGACGGGCGTAGAAGGCGAGGTCGGGCGCATCGGCTCTGCGGGAGAGTCGAGCGTCGGCGATTTCGTCGTCCTCATGAAGCCGCGCGTCATGTCCCTCGTCGTCTTCACGGCGTTGACCGGCATGGTGGCGGCGCCCGGCTCGATCAACCCCGTGCTGGGCGTGATCGCCATCCTCGCCATCGCAATCGGCGCCGGCGCCTCGGGCGCGCTCAACATGTGGTACGACGCCGATATCGACGCGCGCATGGCGCGCACAGCGGCGCGACCGATTCCGCGCGGGCTCCTGACGCGCGATGAGGCGCTGAGCTTCGGCGCCGTTCTCTCCGTCTTCTCCATCCTGACGCTGGGTGTGATCGTCAACTGGACGGCAGGGCTCCTGCTTGCGCTGACGATTGCCTACTACCTGTTCGTCTACACGATTTGGCTGAAGCGGCGGACGCCGCAGAACATCGTCATCGGGGGTGCGGCCGGCGCCTTCCCGCCGATGATCGGCTGGGCTGCCGTCACCGGCGCGGTCAGCATCGACAGCGTGCTGATGTTCCTCATCATCTTCATGTGGACGCCGCCGCATTTCTGGGCGCTCGCCCTTTACCGTGCGCGCGACTACGAGCGCGTCGGCGTGCCGATGCTGCCGGTGGTGGCGGGCCCGCACGAGACGCGCCGCCAGATCTGGCTCTACTCGCTGGTGCTGGTGCCGCTCGCCGTCGTGCCGTCAGTGATCGGGCTTGGCGGGATCGCCTATGCGATTGCGTCGGTCGGGCTCGGTGCCGTTTTCCTCTATCTCGCGTGGCGGGTGCGCAAGATTACTGAGGGCCGCGAGGCCGATCACGCCGCGCGCCAGCTGTTCGGTTTCTCGATCCTTTATCTGTTCTTGCTGTTTGCCGTGCTGCTTGGCGAGCACGCGGCGGCGAGATGGGTCGTCTGAGGGTAGATCGCGGTGACGCTCGTCATGAACAGCAAAGGCGACGAGGAGCGGGAGCGCATAAAGCGGCAGCGGATGCGCTCGCTCGCCATCGCGCTGGCGCTGGGTGCGCTCGTGGCGCTGTTCTACATCGCGACGATCGTGCGTATGGGCGGGCATGTCTTGGACAGGCCGATGTGATGGACCTCTCGCCACTCTCAAAGGGAGCTTGCGGCTGATGGCAGCGAGCGGCAACGACGGGCGGCAGGGGCGGCCGGGGTTCTGGCGCCACCACACGATCGCCGTGACCTGCGTTGCACTCGCCGTGGGGACGCTGGGGCTAACCTTCGCGGCGGTGCCGCTCTATCGGGTCTATTGCCAGAGCACCGGCTATTGGGGCACCACGCAGCGCGCCGAGAATGCGCCCGACAAGGTGCTCGACCGCACGATTACAGTGCGATTCGATTCCAACGTATCCCCGGAGCTACCGTGGACCTTCGAGCCCGAGCAGCGCACGCTCAAGGTCAAGATCGGCGAGAACACGCTCGCCTTTTACAAGGCCACCAACAACTCCGACCATGCGATCATCGGAACGGCCGTGTTCAACGTGACGCCGGATGCGGTCGGGGCCTACTTCGACAAGATCCAGTGCTTCTGCTCCACCGAGCAGCGGCTCGAGGCGGGGCAGTCCGCTGATATGGCGGTCTCGTTCTACATCGACCCCGAGTACGTGAAGGACGACGACACGAAGGATTTCTCCGAGATAACCGTGTCCTACACGTTCTATCCGGCGCCCGCCTCGAAGCAGACGTTGGGAGAGGCGGCCGCCAGCGAAAAAAGCGGGGGGTGAGGGTAGGCCGGCGCTGCATTCCTGTTGGGAACGGCGCCGTAGAAGGAACAGGGTCGAAGCGCCAGCAGCGGTGGCGTAACGGCCGAAGCGATTGAACTGGGAGTGCCCAAACGGGGACGACGGGAGAACGAAATGGCCGTTACGCACGCTAAGCACCACGATTACCACCTCGTCAATCCGAGCCCATGGCCGGTGATCGCCTCCGTGGGGGCGCTGTTCACGACCGTGGGGCTTGTCATCTGGATGCGCTCCATGCACGGCGGCGAGGGGCTCTTCGGCGTCAACGGGCCCTGGGTGTTCGCCACCGGGGCGGCCGTCATCGTCATCACCGCCTTCTTCTGGTGGCGTGACGTCATCGGCGAGGGCGTTCACGGCGATCACACCCCAGTTGTGCAGCTGCACTTCCGCTACGGCATGATCCTGTTCATTGCCTCCGAGGTGATGTTCTTCGTCGCCTGGTTCTGGGCCTACTTCGATGCCTCGCTGTTTCCGGCGGGCGTGCACGAGCTGCCGAACTCGACCGACATCTTCGGCATGGTCGTGCGCGATCATCTCACCGGCGGGCACTGGCCGCCCGCGCCGGTCGACGGCACCGGCGTCACCATTCCGGCGAGCGGCGCAGCGACCCCGGGGATCTTCGAGCACACGTTCGACCCCTGGCACATCCCGCTGCTCAACACGCTCATCCTGCTGACGTCGGGCGTTACGGTGACCTTTGCGCACCACGCGCTTCTGCACGACAACCGCCGCGGCCTCATCCTGGGCCTCGTGCTGACCGTGATCCTGGGCATGACCTTCACCGGCTTCCAGGCCTACGAGTACATGCACGCCGCTTTCAGCTACGCCGGGCACATCTACGGCTCGACGTTCTTCATGGCGACGGGCTTCCACGGCGCGCACGTGATCATCGGCTCGATCTTCCTCCTCGTCTGCCTGATCCGGGCGATTGGCGGGGCGTTCACGGCGAAGGCGCATTTCGGCTTCGAGGCGGCCGCCTGGTACTGGCACTTCGTCGACGTGGTGTGGCTGTTCCTGTTCGCCTGCATCTACGTCTGGGGCGCTGGTCCCAACCCGGGCTGAGAAAGGCCGCTTTATCGGCAATCCGCCAGCGGGGCGGCTCGTTGCGAGCCGCCCCGCGTCCATTTCCCCGTGCCGCTCACCCATGTTGCGCGGTATGATAAGGCGCAACCGAGAGCCGCCGGGAGCCCGCATCAGTGTCCACGTCGCAAAAGAACACCTCGCTGCTGCGCGCAGGGCTGCTTGCGCGCTGTCCGCGCTGCGGCAAGGGCCCCCTCTTCAAGAACGTGCTGGAGCTCAGGGACAGTTGCGACAATTGCGGTTTGAGCTACCGCTTCATCGACACAGGTGACGGCCCCGCCGTGTTCGCGATCTTCATCCTCGGCTTCCTGGTGCTGGGGCTCGCGCTCTACGTGGAGTTCACCTACGAGCCGCCGGTCTGGGTGCACGTGGTGCTGTGGGGCGCGCTCACGCCCCTCATCGCCCTCGTCCTGCTGCGCTTTCTCAAGGCGGGGCTGATCGCGCTGCAGTTCAGGCACAAGGCCGAGGAAGGCCGTCTTGCCGAGGATTAATCCGCTCCCTACCGAGCCGCGATGCTGAACACGCTTAGAGCCAAGGGTCTTTTGTGGCCGGCCGTCATGACGGTCGCCGGCATCGCGCTTCTCATCTCGCTCGGCAACTGGCAGATGCGCCGTCTCGCCTGGAAGGAGGGGCTCATCGCGGCAATTGCCGCGCGGACGCATGGCGAGCCCGTCTCGCTCGCCGTCGCCGAGGGGCGTGCCGCCAAGGGCGAGGACATCGAGTACCTGCGCGTCAAGATCGCGGGCCGCTTGCTCAACGACAAGGAGCTGCACCTCTATGACTTCGACGAGAAATATGGCCCCGGCTATCACATTCTGACGCCGTTGCGCAGCGACGATGGCAACGTCGTGATCGTCAACAGAGGCTACGTGCCTCAGGACCTCAAGGACCCCGCCAAACGCAAGGCCGGGCAGCTCGAGGGCGAGGTCACCGTGACGGGGCTCGTGCGCCGGCCGGAGACGGCACGCTTCTTCACGCCCACCAACGAGGTGGCCAAGAACGTGTGGTTCTGGCGTGACCTTCCCGCCATGGCATCGGCGGCTCTCGGACCGGGGCAGGAGCGCCTCGCCCCCTTCTTCGTGGATGCCGAGGCCGAGCCCGGCGTGCCCGGCGGCTGGCCCAAGGGCGGCACCACGCGTATCGAATTGCCCAACAATCACCTCGACTACGCGATGACGTGGTACGGTCTCGCGGGCGCGCTGCTCATCATCTTTATCAGCTTTGCCATCCCCCGCTGGCTTGGCGAATCTTCCTAACGGCCGCTCCTGAGCGGCGTTGGGGTTAATAGCCACAACCTTGTGCGCACGCGGTCGCCTGGCCGGTCCTTTGCTTGTTCCGGATGCGGTCGGGTTCTAGTGTTCGCGGTTGGGACACAGGGTGCGCCGGCGGGGCACGGGCGAGCCGCCGACGCAGATGAGAGCAGGCGAATTGAACTATATCTCGACCAGAGGCGAGGCGCCGTCCCTCGGCTTCGAGGACGTGCTGCTGGCAGGGCTGGCGCGCGACGGCGGCCTTTACGTGCCGCAGTCGTGGCCGACGGTGTCGGCGGCGGCCATTGCCGGGCTCGCCGGCAAGCCGTTCGCGGAGATCGCTGCCGACGTCATTCATCCCTTTACCGGCGACGCTATCTCCCGCGCCGAGCTCGGCCGCATGGCGGGGGATGTTTATTCCCGCTTCGGCCACAAGGCGGTAACGCCGCTCGTGCAGATCGGCCCCAACCGGTGGATCCTCGAGCTGTTCCACGGCCCCACGCTCGCCTTCAAGGACGTGGCGATGCAGCTCTTAGCGCGGCTGATGGACCGCGTGCTCGCCGCGCGCGGCCGCCGCGCGACGATCATCGGCGCCACCTCCGGCGATACCGGCGGGGCGGCGATCGAGGCCTTCCGCGGGTCGAGCCGCGTCGACGTCGTGATCCTCTTTCCCGAAGGCCGCGTCTCCGACGTGCAGCGGCGCATGATGACGACGCCCGCCGACGCCAACGTGCACGCCGTTGCCGTGACGGGCACCTTCGACGACTGCCAGGCCCTGGTGAAGGGCATGTTCAACGACCACGCCTTCCGCGATCGCAACGCACTCTCGGGCGTCAACTCGATCAATTGGGCGCGCATCGCCGGGCAGCTCGCCTACTACTTCGCCGCTGCTGTCGCGCTCGGGAGCCCGCAGCGGCCGGTCTCGTTCGCCGTGCCAACGGGAAACTTCGGCGACATCTTCGCCGGCTACGTGGCGACGCGCATGGGGCTGCCGATCGAGCGGCTCGTCATCGCCTCCAACGTCAACGATATCCTGCCGCGCACGCTCGCTGGCGGTACTTACGAGATGCGCGAGGTCGTCTCCACCTCATCTCCGTCCATGGACATCCAGATCTCCTCCAACTTCGAGCGTTACCTCTTTGAGGCCTCGGGCCGCAATGCCGCTCTGATCCGCGACAAAATGCAGGCGCTCGGCGCCACGCACCGTTTCGAGCTTGGCCCGCTCAAGGACAAGCTTGCGCGCGACTTCGCCGCCGCGGCCGCGAGCGAGGACGACGTCGCCGCCGCGATCAGGCGGTTGCGCGCCGAGTGCGGCTACCTCGTCGATCCGCACACCGCCTGTGCACTGGTCGCTGCCGATCGGGTGCTGGGCAGTGGCGGTGCAACTCCACAGGTCGTCTTGGCGACCGCCCATCCCGCAAAATTCCCCGATGCGATCGAGGCGATCACTGGCGAGCGCCCGCCTCTACCCGCAAGGCTCGCGAAGCTCTTTTCCGAGCGGGAGCGCTTCACGAAGATCGACAATGACCTCGCCGTGGCCGAGGCCCACGTCGAGGCGCTGACGCACGTTGCCTGCGAGGGCCGCTGATGTCGCCGACGGTTACGAGGCTTGGGAATGGCCTGCGCGTGGTCACGCACGCCATGGCGCACCTGGAGACGGTATCGCTCGGCCTATGGGTCGGCGCGGGCGCCCGCCACGAGACGGAGCGCCAGCACGGCATCTCGCACTTCCTCGAGCACATGGCCTTCAAGGGCACCAAGCAGCGCAGCGCTCAAGCGATCGCCGAGGAGATCGAGGAGGTGGGCGGCGAGCTCAACGCGGCGACGGGCCTTGAGACGACCGCCTATTTCGCCCGCGTTTTGAAGCGTGACGAAGGCGTGGCGCTTGGGCTCATCGCCGACATCCTGCAGAATTCCGTGTTCCGGCGTCCCGAGCTCGAGGGCGAGCGCCAGGTGATTCTCCAGGAGATCGCCGCGACGCGCGATAGCCCCGACGACATAGCTTACGACCTCTTGCACGATGCTGCGTTTCCGCAACAATCAGTAGGCCGCGCGATTCTCGGCACTCGCGACAGCGTAAGTCGCTTCACGGCGGGCGACTTGAAGGGGTTTCTGCGGAGCCGCTATCGGCCTGAAAACATGGTAATTTCCGCCGCCGGCGCGGTCCGCCACGCCACCCTCGTCCGCCACGCTGAGGCCCTATTCGGCGGGCTCAGTGGCGAGGGTCGGCATGGGGGTGAGCGGCCGGCCAGGTACGTCGGCGGGACACGCGTCTCGGGGAAGCCTTTCGAGCAGAGTCATCTATTGATCGGCTTTCCGAGCCCCTCCTACCAGGAGGACGAGTTCTTCACCGCCCAGGTGTTCTCCGGTTTGTTCGGGGGCGGCATGTCGTCCCGCTTGTTCCAGGAGGTGCGAGAGAAGCGCGGTCTCTGCTACGCGATCTATTCGACCGCCTGGGGGCTTAAGGATGCAGGGTTGCTCGGGATCCATGCGGCGACGGGAGCGGATTTGATGGACGCGCTGATCGACGTCATTGGCGCCGAGCTGAAGCGGGCGGCCAACGAGCCCCCGAGCGCGGCCGAGCTCGGCCGCGCCAAGGCGCAACTCAAGGCTGGTCTTCTGATGAGCCTGGAAAGCTCCTCGGTGCGCGCCGAGCAGATGGCGCGCCAGCTGTTGAGCCACGGCAGGCTGTTGGCGGTCGATGAGCTCATCGCGAAAGTGGACGACGTGACGCCTCAGCGCGTGCGCGACTTCGTTGCGGGGGTCGGCAAGCACAAGCCGGCGATCGCGGTCGTCGGCAGCGGGCGCAGATCGCAAAAATACGCACGGCGGGCAGAGAGCCTCGCGCGGATCTAGCTCTTTGAGGGAGAGCGCATGGCGTTTTTGAGGTCGAGCATCGGGCAGGAGAGCGCCCTCGTCGTGCGCGGGAGAGGGCTGTGGCTGCGCCCGCCCGGGATGGGCGACTATGCGGCCTGGGCCGAGCTTAGGGCGCGCTCGCGCGAGCACCTCACTCCCTGGGAGCCGCTGTGGCAGCGCGATGAGCTGTCCCGCAGCGCCTTTCGCCGCCGCGTGCGCCATTACCAGCGCGAGGCGCGCGAGGACCTCGGCTACTCGTTTATCGTCCTCAGGGACTCAGACGACGAGCTGCTCGGCGGCCTCACCTTGTCGAACGTGCGCCGCGGCGTGACGCAGGCCGCCGTGCTCGGCTACTGGCTCGGGCTGCCGTTCGTACGGCGCGGCTACATGACCGAGGCGGTGGCCGCCATCGCGAGCTTCGCCTTTGAGGACCTGCGGCTGCACCGGCTCGAGGCGGCGACGATGCCGAACAACGCGGGTTCGATCCGCGTCCTGGAGCGCAACGGCTTC
Source organism: uncultured Alphaproteobacteria bacterium (assembly GCA_963724945.1). Classification (GTDB taxonomy): domain Bacteria; phylum Pseudomonadota; class Alphaproteobacteria; order Rhizobiales; family Hyphomicrobiaceae; genus Hyphomicrobium_A. The sequence continues at coordinate 991,707 of CAVRWL010000003.1, forward strand.
AAGCGCGAAGGCCTCGCTGAGCGGCTCTTGAAGATCAACGGGGCGTGGCAGGACCACGTGCTGCACGCCCTCGTCGCCGAGGATATCGGACACGGCCACGACATCGCAGAGGCCGGCCGCGCATGAGGCGAGTGCCAGAGCACGCGCGAGCGACCAAAGACCGGGGGGCAGCCGGGCCGAGGGGAATCATCGCCCTTCTCGTCCTGCTCGTCGCCGCGGTGGCGCTGCCGGGGCACGCGCTGGCTCTGAAGCCGATCGTCGTTAATCCCGATCAGGACCGCATCGAGATCACGACGCAGGGCGAGTTCTACGACGGTCGCGGCGACAGCCTTCAAGTCGAGACCGCCCCGGGCGCCGACGGCATGACGGGGCGCATCGCGGTGACGGCCAAGACGCCGGGCACCAACCCCAACTGGATCGTGTTCGCGCTCAGCAATACGACGGATAAGCCGATCGAGCGCTGGCTCACTGCGGAGCGCTACAACGTGATCGGCTCCGGGGCCATTTGGCCCGACCTCGACGCGCAGCGCATCGAGGCGGTGACGCCGTCGATCGGCTACGTGCCAGAGCGCATCAAGAGCGACCGCGCCGACATCTTCCGCATCACGCTCGAGCCGGGCCAGACGATCACCTACGTTGCCGAACTTGCCTCGGACCGGTTCGCCCGCGTGTTCCTGTGGAAGCCGCTCGAGTACGAGCTCCACTCGCGCGACCGGCTACTGTTCAACGGCATCTTGCTGGGGTTGACCGGTCTGCTCGCGATCTTCCTGACGGCGATCTTTGCTGCCAACCACAAGGCGATATTCCCCAGTGCCGCCCTCGTTGCCTGGTGCGTGCTCGCCTACCTGTGCGTCGACTTCGGCTTCTTCCACAAGCTGTTTCAGCTGCGGCCGGAGGATAACGCCGTCTACAGGGCCGCAAGCGAGTCCGCCGTTGCGGCGAGCCTCGTCATCTTCCTGTCGGTCTTCTTGCGCATCGCGTTCTGGCACAACCTGATCCGCATGCTGTTCACGGTATGGATGATCGCGCAGCTGACGCTCGTCGCGGTCGCCGTGATCGACCCGCGGCTGGCCTCGACGTTCGCGCGCACGTCCTTTTTGGTGATCGGCGGCGTGGGCGGAGCGTTCACGCTGTTCCTCGCCTTGCGCGGCCAGGATCGCGCGCTATCGCTCATCCCGACGTGGATCTTGTTCCTCATCTGGATCTTCGCCGCCGCGATGACGCTGACGGGGCGGCTCTCCGGCGACGTGGTCGTTTCCGCGCTCGTCGCGGGGCTCGTGCTCATTCTCGTGCTCATCGGCTTCACCGTCACGCAGTTCGCCTTCCGCTCGCTTGAGCCGCTCTACGGCGCGGCGCCGAGCGAATTGCAATTACGCGCGCTCGCCGTCGACGGTGCCGGCTCGGCGGTGTGGGAGTGGAACGCCAGGCGCGACGAGATCAAGGTCAGCCCCGTGATCGAGGCCTCCCTGGGGCTCAGCGCCGGCGAGCTGTCGACGAAGGTCGAGGATTTCGTCAAGCATCTGCATCCGGCGGACCGCGACCGTTTCCGCCTGATCCTGTGGTCGATGCAGGAGCGCACGTGGGCGAAGGTCCGCACCGATTTCCGCATGCGTCACGCCGACAACAGCTACCGCTGGTTCGAGCTCGAGGCAGCGAGTGTCCCCAACGCTGACGCCCGCGCCTTGCGCTGCGTCGGCTTGATCCGCGACGTGACGGACGCCAAGCGCGCGCACGAGCGCCTTTTGCACGACGCGGTCCACGACAGTCTGACGGGGCTCCCCAATCGCGAGCTCATGCTCGATCGCCTCGGCGTCGCGGTGATGCGTGCAAAGCAGAAGGACTCCGTGCGTCCGAGCATCTTCTTCATCGACATCGACAAGTTCAAGAGCGTCAACGTCTCGTTCGGCCTCGTGGTCGGCGACAGCCTGCTGTTGACGGTCGCCCGGCGTCTGCAAAGCCATTTGAGCGCGCAGGACACGCTGGCCCGAGTCGGCGGCGACCAGTTCGCCATCCTCTTGCTCTCCGAGCAGACGCCGCAGGAGCTCGCCTCGCTGGCCGAGCGCGTGCGCCGGTCGCTGCGCGCGCCCATCAAGATCGCCGGCCAGGAGATCGTGCTGACGGGCTCGCTCGGCATCGCCGTCTACGACGGTGGAGAGGCGAGCCACCTCGACCTCTACAAGGAGGCCGAGATCGCCATGTACCGCGCCAAGCGCGGGGGCTCCGACCGCATCGAGATATTCCGTCCCGACATGCGCGCCGATCGCGACGATCGCGTCGCGCTCGAAAGCGATTTGCGCAAGGCGCTGGCCAAGAACCAGATCCGGGTGCTCTACCAGCCCATCATCTACCTGCCGACGGAGGAGCTCGCCGGCTTCGAGGCGCTCGTGCGCTGGGAGCATCCCAAGCATGGGCTCATGAACCCCGTCGACTTCGTGCCGATCGCGGAGGAATCCGATCTTATCGTGCGCCTTGGCTCGCATGTATTGCTGCGCGCCGCGCACGAGGCGGCGCGCTGGCAGAAAGAGCTGCCGCGCGAGGAGGACCCGCTGTTCGTGAGCGTGAACGTCTCGAGCCGGCAGATCTTCCGCCAGAACCTGATCCAGGAGATCCGCCACATCCTCGGGCGCAACATCGTGCCCAAAGGCTCGTTGCGGCTGGAGATCACCGAGAGCCTAGTCATGGAGAATCCCGAGCAGGCGACCGAGATTCTGGAGTGGCTGCGCGGGGCTGGCGCCGACCTGGCGCTCGACGATTTCGGCACCGGCTACTCCTCGCTCGCCTACCTGCAGCGCTTCCCCTTCGACACCATCAAGATCGATCGCGCGCTGGTGCAGTCGAGCGGCGCGAGCAACGGTGCCGGCTCGGCGATCGTGCGCTCGATCGTGGCGCTGGCGCACGAGCTCGGCAAGAAGGTCGTCGCGGAGGGCGTGGAGACCCCCGACGACGTCGGCTTTCTGCGCTCCATCGGCTGCCAATACGCGCAAGGCTTCTACTACGGCGAGCCGATGTCGGATCGCGACGTGCTGCAACTCTTGAAAATGGTGCGCACGGCCGAGCACAAGCTGCGCCCGCGCGGCTTCTTCCGCGCCAAGACGAAGACGGCGACCACGCAGAAGGAGCAGAAGCCGAGAAGGAAGGCCGCAAGGCCGGCGCTCGCTGCGCGCTCCAATGGTGAGGCGCCGCCGCCGATCGGCGCCCAGATCTCGAATCTCCCCGCCGCGCCGCCCGCCAGCAGCATCCTACCGCACAGCACCGTGCGTCCAAGGTCGCGGCAGGGGGGGCTCGCACCGCCGCTCGCGCCGCCGTCTGTCGTCCCCGTGGCGCCGGTCGAGTTCAGCGCGCTTCTTGCGCCGCTGTCTTCCCCTCCCCCACCGCCTGCAGTCTCCGAGGCGCTGCGCCCCCGCCTTGCTGCACCGCCGCCGCCTCCCATGCCGCCGCTGCATGGCGGCATGACGCCGAGCGAGCCGCCGTCGCCTGATGTCGGCCGCTTCTTGGGCGGTGCCGACGCGGGCCCGCCTATGCGCCCGCCGGCCGTCCGCGCTTCTCACGCGGTCGCACCGCCCCCGCCGCAGGTTGCCGCACCGCCTCTGTCCCATGCTCCGGCACCGCCGCTGAAGGTCGCGGCACCGCCTCTGTCCCATGCTCCGGCGCCGCCGCTGAAGGTCGCGGCACCGCCTCTATCCCCCGCTCCAGCGCCGCCACCGAAGGTCATGGCGCCGCCTTCTTCTGCGCCCTCTCCTGCACCGCCCGTGCAGGCAGCTGCGCCGGCACCTGCCCGCGCCGAGGTCGAACTGCCGCTCGACCCGGAGGTAATGGTTGCCGCATTGAAGGAGGCCGCAAAAAAGCAGGAGGAGGCCGCCATGAAGCAGGAGGCCGCACGGGCCGCTCCGGTTGCTTCACCGCCGCCGACAGAGCCGCGCGCTTCGACGCCGCCGCGCGCAGAGCCGCGCCCCTCGCGCCCGAGCCCGCCTGCGCCATCGGCCGAGGCTCGACCAAGCGAACCTGCGCCCGAGCCAAAGCAGAGTGCGCCCGCCCCGCCATCCGAGCCGCGCGCTAGCGAGCTTGCGCCGGCAACCGAGCCGAAACAGAGCGAGCCTGCCCCAAAGGCGGAGGCTCCTGCCTTGGTGCAGCGGCGCGCGCGCGTGGCCGCCGTCAAGGCGCCGGCCAAGAAGCCCGCGCCTCCGCCGCCGGCGGCGCAGCGTCCGGTTCCGGATTTCTCCGGGCTGCCGCCCGCCATGGCGCAGAGCTTGGCGCGATTGGCTGGCGTGCCCTGGCCGCCGCAACCGCAGGCGTCGGCTGGCGCCGGCAACGAGGAGCGCCAGCTTCAGGAGGAAGGCACAAGCCCGGCGGCCAAGAACGGCAGCGACGGCTAGCGCTGAGGCAACACGTCAGGCTTGGCTGCCGGCCGTTCGGGCGGCGCTCAAGCGTGGCCGGCGTCATTGACGAGGTGCGAGGGGTCGATCCCGATCTTGGCGAGCGCGCGCACATACTTTGCGTCGACGTCGGGGTCGAAGATCAAGTCCATGTCGGCGGGGCAGTTGAGCCAGCCGTTCGCCTGAATCTCGCTCTCGAGCTGCCCCGGCGACCAGCCAGCATAGCCGAGCGCCAGGATCGCGCGATGCGGCCCCTCGCCGGTGGCGATCGCCTTCAAGATGTCGATGGTCGCGGTCAGGCAGACGCCGTCCTCGATCGGCAGCGTCGAGTCGTTGGCGAAGTAGTCGGAGCTATGCAAGACGAACCCGCGACTCGTCTCGACCGGACCGCCCACGTAGATCGACATCGAGCGCACGTCGTCGCTCAAGCGTCCGTTCGTCTCCCCGGGCACGATGCCCAAGCGCTCCAAGAGATCGGGAAACGAGATGTGGGACGCGCGCTGATTGATGACGAGGCCCATCGCTCCGTCTTCCGAGTGCGCACACAGATAGATGACGGATCGCGCAAAGCGAGGGTCGGACATCACCGGCATGGCAATGAGCAGCTGGCCGTCGAGATAGCCGTCTCCGGTTGCGCGGCGAGGCGTGCTGGGAGTTTTCATGACGGAAACTTAACGCGTCGGCCGCTCGCGTGTGAAGCCGTCAATTTGGGCACTGGCCCGTGCCCGAGATTTGGCAATCTATGCATTTTTTTCATGAAGTCGTGATTTGCCGGTCGTCTGCTAGGCGCTACAAGGCTTGGAGGCGCACTGGCCTCGCGCGAAAGAAGCATACCTCATGACGAAAAGCAGACTTTTAACGCCGGCGCGCACCTCCCTCAGTCTCGGCATTTATCTCGGCATTTTCCTGGCGCTCTCCACAGCGAACGCCGCTGCCGAGCTCGCTTCCGACTGGGCCGCAAGTCACGCCTCGCGCGCGCGCCTTCTCGCTGGCAACGGCGTTGCCGGCGTTGAGGTGCAGATGCCCGATGGTTGGAAGACCTACTGGCGCACACCCGGCGATGCCGGCGGCGTCGCGCCCTCCTTCGACTGGTCGAAGTCGAACAACCTCGCCGCGGCCAAGGTTCTCTATCCTGCACCCAAGCGGTTCAGCGACAGCGCCGGCGACACGGTCGGCTACAAGGGCACGGTGGTGTTCCCGGTGAAGTTGACGCCCAAGGACCCGAGCAAGCCCATCGATCTGCACCTCGATCTCGAGTACGGCGTCTGCAGGGAGATCTGCATACACGCGGAGGCGGCACTTTCGCTTGCGATCGCCCCCGATCAAGCCCGCGAATCCTCCGCCGAGCTCGCCGATGCATTGAAGCACGTGCCGGCGCCCGAGAACGCGCGGCGCCCGGACGACCCGGTGCTGAAGAGCGTGCACGCCGATCTGTCGGGGTCCAAGCCGCGCATCGTTCTCAAAGCCGACTTTCCCGGCGGCGCGGAGCACGCCGACATCTTCATTGAGGCGCCGCAGGACGCCTACGTGCCGTTGCCCAAGAAGGTCAGCCAGGACGCCACCGGGGAGGCCACCTTCGAGGTTGACCTGTCCGACGGCGTCGACGTGGCTGCTCTCAAGGGCAAGACGCTGACGGCAACGCTGGTCTCCGACAAGGGCCAGTCGGAAGCCACATTTCCGCTGGACTGAGCGACGTTTGCTTGCTGACTTGGGCCGGCAGGTTTCCTAAAACGAGCCGGAGAGGGCGAAAGATGGCAATCAAGGTCGGTGACAAACTTCCCGAGGTGGGTTTGATGGTCATGACCGCCGACGGGCCAGCGCGCAAGACGACGGGGGAGCTGTTCGCGGGCAAGAATGTCGCGCTTTTCGCGGTGCCCGGCGCCTATACCCCTACGTGCCAGCAGCAGCATGTTCCCGGCTTTGTCGCGCGCGTCGATGAGCTCAAGGGCAAAGGCATCGACGTCATCGCCTGCACCGCGGTCAACGACATCTTCGTCTTGACACAGTTCGCCAAGGATACCGGCGCTGCCGGCAAGATCCTAATGCTCGCCGACGGCAATGGAGAGTTCGCCAAGAAGCTCGGGCTCGACTTCGATGGCTCCGGGTTCGGCCTCGGCGTGCGCTCCAAGCGCTACGCCATGCTCGTCGAGGACGGCGTCGTCAAGGTCCTCAACGTAGAGGATGCGCCGCCCGAGCACGACAAGTCGAGCGCGGCGACGCTGTGCTCCATGATCGATCGCTCGCTCTAAGCTTTCTCAGTCGGCATCGGAGTTAGGAGCGCGCTTCTTCTTGAGGAACGGCGCCATTGCTTCGCGCGCGAGTGCATCCGCGCGCTCGTTCTCCGGGTGGCCGGCGTGCCCCTTCACCCAACGCCAATCGATATCGTGAGGCTTGCGCACCTCGTCGAGCCGTTGCCACAGCTCGGCGTTCTTGACGGGCTTCTTGTCGGCCGTCTTCCAGCCGTTGCGCTTCCAGCCGTGGATCCACTTTGTGATGCCGTCCTTCAGGTAGGCGCTGTCGGTGTGCAGCTCCACGCGGCTCGGGCGCTCCAGCGCCTCCAAGGCGGAGATCGCCGCCATCAGCTCCATGCGGTTGTTGGTCGTCTCGGCCTCGGCGCCGGAGATCTCCTTGCAGCGGTCTCCTTGGGTCAGGATCGCGCTCCACCCGCCGGGTCCCGGGTTTCCCGAGCAAGCTCCGTCCGTGTAGATCACCACCGGCGCACCAGCCGTCATGCCGCCTCCAGCCCATAGTCCGCGATTGAGCGCACGCCGCGATGAAAGCGGAGGCGACGCATGTACTCGAGCGGATTTTTCGGGTTGACGAGGGCGTCTTGCGGCGTGTTCAGCCAGTCGTAGGCCCGGGTCAGCAGGAAGCGCAGCGCCGCCCCGCGCGCCAGCGTCGGCATGGCGACACGCTCCGCGCGCGACAGCGGCCGCAGCTCCTCGTAGCCGCGCAGGAAGGCGCGGCCCTTGGTGATATTGAAGGCGAGGTCCTTCTCGAAGCACCAGGCGTTGAGGCAGACGGCTACGTCATAGGCGAGCGCATCGTTGCAGGCGAAATAGAAATCGATGACGCCCGACAGCCTGTCACCGAGGAAGAAGGCGTTGTCGGGAAAGAGATCGGCGTGGATTACGCCGTCGACGAGCTCGCGGGGCCATGTTGCCTCCAGCGTCGTGAGCTCGCTCTCGATCAGCTCACCGAGGTCGGGCGCGATCTCGGCGGCCCGCGGCGCAAAGCGCTCATAAAGCGGACGCCAGCCGGAAAGCCCGAGCGCGTTGGCCCGCTTCAAGCCGAAGCCGGCCCCTCCCATGTGCAGCTGCGCCAGCGCCCGCCCCACCGCGGCGCAATGCGCGGTCGTCGGACGACGCACCCAGAGCCCATCAAGGAACGTGACGATTGCAGCGGGCCGCCCGGCAAGCTCCTTCAAGATGCGGCCCTCAGAATCGCGCACCGGCGTCGGACAGGAGAAACCGCGCTCGGCTAGGTGCTCCATCAGACCGAGAAAGAAGGGCAGGTCCTCGCGTAGGACGCGTTTCTCATAGAGCGTCAGGATAAAGGGCCCACGCGAGGTGTGGATAAAGTAGTTGGTATTCTCGACACCCTCAGCGATGCCCTTGAAGGACAACAGCTCGCCCAAGGCGTAGCTTGCGATGAAGGTCGAAAGCTCCTCGTCGCTGACTTCGGTGTAGACGGCCATGGCCTCAGATCTTCGCTGGTGTGGTGGGCGTCAGGAGGCGGCCCGCAAGCCGCGCGGCACGTTGAAGGCTATGCTCTCTTTTGCCGTCGTCACCGTCTCGAGCGTCACGTCATAGCGCTGTTTGAGCGCCGCGATGACCTCCTCCACCAGCGTTTCCGGCGCCGAAGCTCCGGCCGTGACGCCGACGGCGCTCAGTCCGGCGAGCCGGTCCCAAGGGATCGCGCGCGCGTGCTCTATCAGCACCGCCGTCCTGCATCCGGCGCGCTTTGCCACCTCCACGAGGCGCTGCGAGTTGGAGCTCTGCGGGCTGCCGACGACGAGGAGACAAGCGATGTGGGGCGCGATCGCCTTGACGGCCGTTTGCCGATTCGTCGTAGCGTAGCAGATATCCTCCTTAGGCGGGCCAACGATGCTCGGGAAGCGCTCTCGCAACAGCGCGACGATCTCGGCGGTGTCATCGATCGACAGAGTGGTCTGGGTAATGAAGGCGAGCCGCTCGGCGTCCTTGGGCAGGAACGTGCGCGCATCGGCGACGGTCTCGATCAGGCGGATGGCGCCCTCCGGAAGCTGGCCCATCGTCCCGGTCACCTCCGGGTGGCCGGCATGGCCGATGAGGACGATCTCGAGCCCCTCATCGTAGTGGCGATGGGCCTCGACGTGGACCTTGGACACGAGCGGGCAGGTCGCGTCCAGGACGAGCAGGTTACGGACCTTCGCCGCCTCCGGCACCGCCTTGGCGACCCCGTGTGCCGAAAAGACCACGGGCTGCCCAGTCTGTGGAATATCCTGAAGCTCCTCCACAAAAACGGCACCTTTGGCCTTCAGGGATTCAACGACGAATCGGTTGTGCACGATCTCGTGGCGCACGTAGACGGGGGCGCCGTACTTTGCGAGCGCCAGCTCGACCATCTGGATGGCTCTCTCGACGCCGGCACAGAAGCCGCGCGGCGCCGCAAGGTAAACGGTGAGGGGCGGACGCGTAGGGCTTTGCGATGGGGTCAGAGCGGACATCGGTCTCTTTCGTCTTTCCGGCGGTCAGCCTCCGGAACGTGCTTGGCCGGTGCTAACTTGGGGTGCTAGGCTTAAATCGCAACAATACAGGAAGCCTCCGCCGGCGGCCTAGGGGGTCGGGCAAGGTCGGAATTGATGAGGCCGAGGGACAGGGCCGGGGCCTTATGACGCATTCCGCGACGAGCGTAGCGCGCGCCGGTGTGCGGGTGTGCGTCGGCGGCATCTTAACTGTGCTCCTCGCCGGTTGCGGGCTTTCCTCGATCACCTCGGGCCTCGGCTCCTCGATCTTCGGCGGCGGGTCCTCCCAGACAGCCGCCGCTCCCGGCGTCAACGAGGAGCAGCTGCTCTCTGCCGCCAAGAACAACGAGGACGATACGGTCAGCTCCAACTTCGGCGAGATTGCGCACGGCTGTCCGCGCCTGAGCATCTCGCCCCGCGGCGGTCACCTGACCATCTACGAGGACGGCCGGGCCGGCGACGGGCTCGCCATCATGCACCGCGGCGAGATCACCAAGACGGCGCGCGAGTGTCAGATCGAGCCGGGCCGGGTGACGGTAAAATACGGCTTCTCCGGGCGCGTGCTCCTCGGGCCGCGTGGCAAGGGAGGCAACGTGACGCTGCCCGTCAACGTCATCGTCACCGACACCAAACGTGAGAAGATCGCCAGCGACTCCCTCACCGTCGGCGCCACCGTCGCCGTCGACAACCCGATCGGCTACTTCTCGACCGTTCGCTCGCTCACCTTCGCCATTCCGGAGGGAACACGGCCGGGCGATTTCGAGGTCTTTGTGGGCTTCGATCAGAGCGCGCAGGGCGCGGGCTGATCGGTCGCGGCTCAAGTCGACCCGAGTTCCGGCTCCGGGCTCTGGCGCCGAGCCCCGCACTTCTTCGATCGATCGATCTAGTTGAGCTTGCCGTCGAGATCACGAATGCTCGAATCGACGAGAGCTTTCGCGGTCGCGCCCGTCGCGCGGGCTTTGAGGATCTTTTCCGCCGCGGCGATCGCATTCTCCACCGCGGAGGCGCGCACCTCGCTCAAGGCCTGTGCCTCGGCGCGGGCGATCTTCTCCTCGGCGAGCTTCGTGCGCCGCTCCACGGACTCAGTGAGGCTCTGGCGCGTCTCGGCGGCGAGCGCCTCGCTTTCGCGTTTGGCCTGCTCCAGGATGGCCTTGGCCTCGTTCTCGGCCTCGCGGCTCTTCCTCTGGTAGTCGGCGAGCAGGCCTTGCGCCTCGTCGCGCAGGCGGCGCGCCTCGTCGAGCTGATTGCGAATGGCGTCGGCGCGCGCATCGAGCGCCTTCGTGATCATTGCCGGTACGCGGTAATAGATGAGCAACGCGACGAAGCCGAAGAAGGCAATCATCACCCAGAAAACGGGATCGGCCGTATCGAAGAACATTGCCATCCTCACTCGGCGGCGGGTTGCAGCACTTTTCTCACCTCGGCGGGGCTGACCTCCTCGCCCAAGAGCTTGCTCACGACGGCACTTGCCGTATCGGTCGCAATCTCGTCGACGCTCGCCAGCGCCTTGGTCTTCGTCGCCGCTATACGCGTCTCCGCCTCGGTGAGCTTGGCGGAGAGCTCGCTCTCGACGGCTGAGCGTTCCTTCTCGGTCTCGGCAGCGAGCTTCTCACGCATGTCCTTGGCCATGGTCGAAGCTTTCTGGCGCGCCTCGCTCAACGCCTGCTCGTAGGCGGCGAGCGCGGCATCTGTTTCCGCCTTGTAGCGCTCCGCGGCATCGAGATCGCGCTGCACGCGGTCGCGCCGCTCCTCGATCACCTCGCCGATGCGCGGCAAGGCCACGTAGGCGAGGATCAGGTAGAGGACGACGAACGTGACCGCCAGCCACACGAGCTGGGGCGAGAAATCCGCCGGATTGAGCTGCGGCAGGCCCCCGGCCTTCTCCTCATGCGTGGCGGCGGCCGCCATCACGACGAACGCGGGGATCGCAGCAATCATGGTTTCCTCCTCTCCCGATCGCGCCCGAGCTCAGCCGAACAGGATGATGAGTGCGATCAGAAGGCCGAACAGACCGGTCGCCTCCGCGAGCGCGAAGCCGATCAGCAGGTTGGTGAACTGTCCCGGCGCCGCGGACGGGTTGCGCATGGCGCCCGACAGGTAGTTGCCGAAAATATTGCCGATGCCGACACCGGCACCAATGAGCGCGCTGCAGGCAAGGCCTGCGCCGATCATCTTCGCAGCTTCTAACTCCATCGTCTTCGTCTCCCTTTTCGGATGAGCATAACCAGTGTGTACGTGCCGTCGAAGCCTGCCTCAGTGATGCATGTGGAGCGCGTCGTTGAGGTAGATGCAGGTCAAAACCGTGAAAACCAGCGCCTGCAGGAAGGCGACCAGGAACTCGAGCCCCGTGAATGCGACGAGGAAGGCGAGCGGCGCCCAGCCGCCGATGAAGCCCAGCCCGATGACGAAGCCCGCGAACACCTTCAGCATCGTGTGTCCGGCCATCATGTTGGCGAAGAGGCGCACCGAGTGGCTGACCGGGCGGATGAGGTAGGAGATGAGCTCGATTGGGATAATGACCGGCAGCAGCGCCAGCGGGATGCCTTCCGGCACAAACAGCTTCAAGTAGCCGGGCCCGTGGCGGAAAAAGCCGATCAGCGTGACCATGATCCACACCATCGCCGCGAAGGCGAACGTCACGATGATGTGGCTCGTCACGGTGAAGGAGTAGGGGATGAGCCCGAGCAGGTTGAGCGTCAGGATGAAGATGAAGATCGTGAACACCCAGGGGAAGAACTTCATGCCCTCCTCCCCGAGCGTCTCACGCACCATGTTGGCGATGTACTCGTAGGAGAGCTCGGCGACCGATTGCACCCGGCCCGGCACGAGGGCGCGCCGCCCCATGGCGAGAATGAGGAACCCTGCGATCAGCACCACCGCGATGACCATGAACAGCGATGCGTTGGTGAACGACGCATCGTACCCGAAAAGATGAATCGGGATGATTCGCTTGATCTCGAACTGATGCATGGGGCTGTGGTGAGCCACCCCATTAGCGCCTGCTGCCGCCAAGGTCCAATCCCCTACCTGTCGTCCTCGTCATCGTCCGCAAGGGACGGTGCCGCAAGTTGGGAGGCTTGAACCTCCGCCTGCGCCTTCTGCGCGGCCCGGATCACGTTCATGAGACCCGCGGCGAAGCCTAGGGCGACAAACAGGACCAAGAGCCAGGGTGCGGTGCCGAGCCAGCGGTCGAGCACCCACCCGATAAAGCCCCCCACACCCACGCCGACGATCAGCTCGGCGACGAAGCGGAAGGCACGTGCAAACGCCTCGCCGCGGGCGCGCGCGCCGCCCGATTGCGAGGGCATGCGGCGCGCCTTGACCTCGTCGAGCTGCTTTCCGATCGCATCAGAGCGCTTGCGAAAAGCCTCGCGCTGCTCGGGGCTGATCTGGCCACGTCCGGGGCTCTCGCCCTTCCCTGCGGCTGACATGGCAATACCGGCCCGATTGCGGATTTTCGAGGCCGCCAAACGGCGGGTTTTGGCAACGGCGCGCACCATAGTGACGGCCCCTGGGGGTGTCAAGAAATCGCCCAATTCATTGGGGGTACGGCGAAACCGCGCAGGCCGCAGAGCCGCTGCTGCGGTATTGGCGGGGCCGGCAGCCTGAGAAACTGGAAAAGTCGCAGCAAACCCTCCTGGCGCCCCCATTGACGCTGTATCGTTGGCCGACTGCGGCCGGTCGCGGCTCGGGGCCGCGGGCATGGTGTCACACGCCCGGGAGGGGCGAAATGCGCGCGGCCATCCACCTCTCGAGCAACGTCATTGCCCAGTTCTTCGATGCAGCCCGCGTCTTACGCGCCTCGCTCATCGTCGCGCTGTTCGCCTTCATCGTGTTGGCGCTGCCGCCGCAGACGCGCGAGGTCTACCGCGTGCTCGCCGACGACTTCCCCAATCAGCACTGGCAAGTGACATTGGGCTTCATAGGGCTTCTGCTCGCCAGCGGGTTCATCTGGCACTGCGGCCGGCAGGCGACGCTGGCCGAGCGCGGCGCGGCCCTCCCCGAATCCAACATCGAGGGTGCGCTGTTGCGCTGGATGCCGCGGCTGCTCGCGGCCCTCGTCCCGCTCGGAGCGGCTCTCGGCCTGCACACGACCATCCGCGAGGCGCAGACGACGGCGCAGCTCGTCAAAAGCGTCGCCGACAAGAAGGACTGGCCCGAGCTCGACCACATCTATGAGCTTATCGACGTATCTCCGACCCGGCTCTGGATCGCGACGTTCATCGCAATCGGGTTGGTGGTTGTCGTCTTGCTGGCGACCATTTTGCGTACGCATGGCAAGCGCTGGAAATACAGCGAGCCGGGAAAGTGGCTGATCGGGACGGAGACAACGATCTGCTCGATGGTGATCGCCGGCGTGTGCATCGCCATGTTCTCGCTCGCGCCGCCGTCGCTCGCGCAGTTCATCGGCGTCATCGCCATTTTTGCGCTCTTCCTGGTCGTCCTCGTCGTTGTTCTGAGCAACCTGCTCCTCGCCGGCGACCACCTCGGCATACCCCTGATCTGGCTGCTGCTCGGCGCCGGAATCGTGCTGACCGCCACCGACTGGAACGACAATCACCGCGTGGCGATCGTGCAGCACAAACGCACCGCGGGCGCGCCTGTGCAGCTCGGCTCCGCTTTCCGCCAGTGGTACAAGTCGCGCAAGGACCTCGACTACTACGCCGGTAGCGACGAGCCGTATCCGGTGTTCATCGTCGCGGCAGCCGGCGGCGGCGCCTTTTCGGCCTACTACAGCGCGACGTTCCTCGCGCGCATGCAGGACAGCTGTCCGAACTTCGCCCAGCACGTGTTCGCCATCAGCGGGGTCTCGGGCGGCAGCATTGGGGCATCGCTTTTCGCAGGTCTCGCCAAGGTCAAGGCCAAAAACGAGGCCTACGTCGGCTGCAACCTTAGTCCGCGCGGTCATTATTTCGAGAAGCGCACGCAGAAATTCTTCGAGCAGGACTTCCTCTCGCCAGTGATCGCTGCGGCGCTGTTTCCCGACCTCGTGCAGCGGCTCCTGCCCTTCCCCGTCGGCCCGTTCGACCGCTCGCGGGCGCTCGATGCGAGCCTAGAGGCGGCCTGGCGCGACATGGCAGCCGATGCCGCAAGGGAGGATCCGACGGTTGCCAAAATGGCAAGCCCGTTCGAGAGGCCGTTTCTCGATCTGTGGACCCCAGCGAGAAGCGATGAGGCGGTGCCGGCCCTTATCCTCAACAGCACGGAGGTGGCGAACGGCTACCGGATCGTCATGTCGCCGATCGAGACGGGCGCCGCGGCAAGCACGCAGTGGTCGAAAATCGCCCGCCTCCACCCGCTGCTACCCCAGAGCGCCGACGCGTCGAGCGAGCCCGACATCAAGCTCTCAACGGCCGCCGGGATCAGCGCGCGCTTTCCCTGGGTTCTGCCGGCGGCGACCGTCCCCACCCGCACGAAGGGCAAGAGGATGCGGCTCGTCGACGGCGGCTACGTCGAGAGCTCGGGCGTCGACGTCGCGAGCCAGCTCGTCAAGGCCCTTAAGGTCGCCGTCGAGCGCACCAAGGACACACCCGACCCCATGAACGCGAAGTTCTACCTCGTCGTGCTGATGGGATACGAGGGCACGCCGGTCGAGGACAAGAGCCTCGGCGAGGCACCGCTGCCGTTGCGCACGCTCATCTCAACCTGGCAGACGCGCGCCGAGATCGCGTTTCTCGGAGCCTTCCTGCAGGCCTGCCCCGAGATCGCCGCGTGCGTCGTCAACGCCGCGGCGGAAACATCCTTCCAGCGCGCGCTGGTGGAGCTTCCGGTGATCCCGATCTTCCTCAACTTGCGGGACTTCCACATTCCGCTGACGTGGCAGCTCACGCAGGCGAGCCGCGAGATCATCGCGCTGCATGCCGGGACCGCGCAGCGCTGCGAGCGCAACGATACGCTCATGATCACCTGGCCCGAGGAGACGAGCCCTTACGAGCGCATCGTCAAGGCGCTCGGCGAGAACAGCTGCAGCCTGTGCACGATGGAGTTTCGGCTGGCGCACAGGTCGCAGTCGCCGGAGTGGGCCGACAACCGCATCTGCACGCGGTCGCCGTTGCCAACCTCGCCGGCGGCCACGAGCGCGATCGCCAAGTAGCGCCCTCGTCCCCCTCACCCGGAATCTCGTTGCACTCGCTTCCGACCTCTCCCCACGCCCCACCGGGGAGAGGTGAAGTGGGCTTGCGCCGCATGGCGGCGGGGCGAGGGCGTGCGGATTTAAGTTGAGGATCGCCTAGACGGCCTCGCGGAAGCGCTGCGCCGTCTCCAGGTCGACGGAGACGAGCTGCGAGATGCCCTTCTCGGCCATCGTCACGCCGAACAGGCGGCTCATGCGCGCCATGGTCATGGGGTGATGGGTGATGACCATAAAGCGGGTGGCGGTCTCGCTCGCCATCGCCTCGAGCAGGCGGCAGAAGCGGTCGACGTTGGCGTCGTCGAGCGGCGCGTCCACCTCGTCGAGCACGCAGATGGGCGACGGGTTCGTGAGAAACACCGCGAAAATGAGCGACAGCGCGGTCAATGACTGCTCGCCGCCCGACAGGAGCGACAACGTCGCTGGCTTCTTGCCGGGCGGCTTGGCGATGATCTCGAGACCCCCTTCGAGGGGGTCCTCGCCCTCGATCATCTCGAGCCGGGCCTCGCCGCCGCCGAACAGCGTCGTGAACAGCTTGCGGAAGTGAGCATCGACCGCCTCGAAGGCGTCGGTCAGTCGCTTGTGTGCCTCGCGGTTGAGCTGGCCGATCGCCGAGCGCAGCTTCGCAATCGCCTGCTCCACGTCCGCGCGCTCCGCGTCGAGTCCCGTCACCTGGGCGCCCAGCGTCACGAGCTCGTCGTCGGCCTGCAGGTTGACGCCGCCGAGGCGCTCGCGGTCGGCCTTGAGGTTGGCGAGCTTGCGCTCGACTTCGGCGAGCGGCGGCAGCTCTGAGCCCGCCTCGACCTCGGCGACGGCAAGACAGCCTTCCGGCGCGACACCCAACGCTTCGCGGATTTGCCGCGCCGCGTCCTGGCGCCGCGTGCGCGCGCCCTCGAGCCGCGCCTCCGTGCGTGCGCGCGCTTCGCGCCCCTCCGTCACCGCGGCTTGCGCAGCGCGCAGCGTCTGGACGCCAACTTTGAGCGCGCTCTCCGCCTCGCTCAAGCCATCGGCCGCGACCTGGCGGGCGCGTTCGGCCTCGCTCAGCGCGCTCAGAAGCTTAGCCCGCCGCGCCTCGATCCGCTCGGGCATGTCGGCCAGGCCTTCAAGCTCGCTTCGCGCCTCCTGCAAGCGCTGTCGCAACGCATCGATCTGTTGGCTGGCCCCACCGCTGCGCGTCGTCCAGCGCCCGCGCTCGACGTCGATCGCGGCGCACCGCTCCGAGCGGGCCCGGCGCTCGCGCTCGAGCTCCAGTATGCACGCGCGCGCGTCGGCAAACGCCGAGCGCCGCGCTTCTACGGCGATCAACGCTGCGGCGAGTGCGGGCTCGGGGTCCTCGGCAGATGAGAACACCGATAGCGCGTCTTCGGCTGTGCTTTGCGCCTCCTTGGCGAGGACGAGATCCTGCTCGGCGCGCGCGCGTGCGCCGGCGACGGCTGCAAGCTTGCTCTCGGTCTCGCGCGCCGCGCGCTCGATCGTGGTGAGCGATTCACGCGTCTTGGCGAGCATGCTCTGCGCCTCGCGCCACAATTGGCGCAGCCGCTGCTCGTCCTTTTGCGCGCTCGTCGAGGCCTCGAGCGCTTTGCGCTCGGCCTCGGCGGACGCGTTTGCTGTCGCGTGTGCCCGCGCCTCGTCAGCCTCGATCAAGGACAGCCGGTTGCGTTCCGCAAGCCGCTGGGCCGCGGGCGTGACGCCTTCGGCGGCGGCGGTAAATCCGTCCCACCGCCACAGGTCGCCGGCGCGCGTCACGAGACGCTGGCCGGGCTTGAGCTGCGGCTGCAGGCGGCGGCCGTCCTCGTGCGAGGCGACGATGCCGGTCTGCTTCAGGCGGCGATCGAGCTCGGGCGGGGCCTCCACGTGAACGCCAAGCGGCTCCGCTCCGGCGGGCAACGCGCCGTCGCCGCGGGCAACCGGAATCTGGCGCCAATGCACGGGCGCGTCCTCGGCGGCGGGCGCCTCGAGGTCGTCGCCGAGCGCGGCCCCGAGTGCGGCCTCGTAGCCCGGCTCCACGCGCAGGCGATCGACGATCGGGGGAAAATCGGAGTGGCGCGCCCCGATCAGCAGTTTGACTAACGTCTCGCGCTCGGCCCGCAGCGAGGCGAGCGCAAGTCGTGCCGTTGCGCTCTCCTCGCGCGCGGCATCGGAGGTGGTGATAAGCGCGTGTGCCTTGTCCTCGGCGGCGAGCGCCTGCACCTCGAGGCGGGCGATCTCCTCGGCGAGGCGTTTGCCGGCGTCGGTGATCTGCGCGAGCTTCTGCGCGTCGGGCGCCCGGCCTGCGATCTCGCGCGTTTGCGCGTCGAGCTCGGCGAGCTGGCTCTCGAGCTTGGCGACGAGTGCCTGGCGCTCGGCGAGGCCGGCCTCAAGGCTGTCGCGCTTGGCGCGCCGCTCGGCGACCGCGGCGGTCAGCTCGTTGAAGCGCGCCTCCGCCGCCTTGAGCCCCTCATCGGCCACCGCGAGCCTGACGCGCGCCTCCTCCTCGCGCGCATCGGCGCCCGCCTCGGCGGCCTCTAATGCTTCGACCTCGGCGGCGAGATTGGAGAGAATGTCGCGCGCTTCTGCTATCAGCGCGTCCTCGCGCGCGATGTCGCCGCTGAGCTGCTCAGCACGCGCCTTGAGCTCGCGCTCGCGCTCGGCTGAGCGCCTTGCCTCCGCCTCGAACGTCTCCTCCTCGAGCCGTAGCCGGCTCAAGACGGCGGCTCGCTTGGCCTCCTCCTCGCGCAGGGGGCTGAGCGCGTCGGCAAGCCTCGCCTCCTCGGCGAGCGCCTGCGTCTCGGCCTGCGTCGCGGTGGCGAGCGCACCAAGTGCATCGCGCAAGGCAGCCTCCTCCGCCTCCACGAGCGCTTGCGCGTCGAGCCAGCTCAAGTGGAAAAGAAGCGCTTCCTGGCGGCGGATTTCGCTGGAGATCTCCTTGTAGCGGCGCGCGGCGCGCGCTTGCCGTTTCAGGCTCTCGACCTGGCTGCCGAGCTGGCCCAGCACGTCGTTGAGGCGCGCCAAATTCGCCTCCGTCGCCTTGAGGCGCAGCTCCGCCTCATGGCGGCGGCTGTGCAGACCGGCGATGCCGGCGGCGTCCTCCAGGATGCGGCGGCGCTGCTCGGGTTTGGCGTTGACGATCTCGCCGATCTGGCCCTGGCGCACCAGTGCCGGGGAGCGGGCCCCGGTCGCGGCGTCCTCGAACAGGATCTTGACGTCACGGGCGCGCGCCTCGCGGCCGTTGATGCGGTAGGCGGAGCCCGCCTCGCGCTCGATGCGGCGCGTGATCTCGATTGTGTCGGTGCCGTTGAACTCGGCCGGCGCCTTGCGCTCGGCGTTGTCGAGGAAGATCGTCACCTCCGCCGAGTTGCGGGCCGGCCGCGTGTTGGTGCCGGAGAAGATGACGTCGTCCATGGCGGCAGCGCGCATGCTCTTGTGCGAGCTCTCGCCCATAACCCACCGCAGCGCCTCGAGCAGGTTCGATTTCCCGCAGCCGTTGGGCCCGACGACGCCCGTCAGGCCCGGCTCGATCACGAGCTCGGTCGGCTCCACGAAGGACTTGAAGCCCAACAGCCTCAGGCGACTGATCTTCATCTCGTACCTTAAGAACGCGCGGAGTGGCTTGGCCGAGCGAGTCGGCCGTTTCAGCCCTGCGTGGACGCGGCCGCGTGCGCCTTGATGAGCGGCTCGACCATTGCCCGGATTTCCTCGATCGTGAGCGCCTTCTTCACGAGCGTGCTCCCGACGAAGAAGTTGGGCGTGCCGATGATGCCGAGCGTGCGCCCGCGATCCTTGACCCACTTCAACCCGTCGATCATGGATTGATTCTCGCGGCAGGCGTCAAACTGCTGGCGCGTCATCCCCACCTGCGAGGCTACCTGGAATATGCGATCGAGCCGCACCTCCAGGGAGACCCAGGTGGGCTGCTGCGCGAGGAACTTGCCGTAAAGCTCCAGGTATTTCTCCGGCTTGGCGCAGCGCAGCGCGATCGTGGCAGCGCCCGACGCCTTGCCGATCGGGAACTCGCGCAGGATGTAGCGCACCTTGCCGGTGTCGATGAATTCCTTCTTGAGCTTGGGGAACGTCTCTTTGTGGAAGCGCCGGCAGTAGGGGCAAGTGAGCGAGGCGTACTGCACGATGGTGACGGGAGCGTCCGCGCGGCCGAACGCCATTTCCGGCAGCGTGCCCGTCTTCATGATGTCGGCGATCGTCGGGTGCGCGATCACCTGGCGTCCGCCCGGCGGGGTCTCGGTGTGGGTGGCGAATGGATTAAAGCCGTCCGCTTGCGCGGTCTCGCCGCCGGCCTCGGCCGGAGAATAGTCCGTGGAAGCCGTGCCCGGGCTCGGGATCTCGCTGGTCGTCAAGGCGCCGGTGGAAAACACGTTGCCGCTCGTGCAACCTGCAAGCGATGCAGGCAGCAGCAGCAGCGCAGTGAGGGCGCCCGTCCTCTTCACCCCTCAACTCAGCTCTTGGCCAGCAGCGGCTCGATCATCTTGTCGAACGCTTCGATCGTCGGCGCGCCCTCCAGATGCTTGCCGTTGACGAAGAATGTCGGCGTCGCGCTGACGCCGAACACTTCGGAGGCGCGCTTCCGGCCGGCGGTGATGTTGTCGAGGAGCTTCTGGTCGGTCAGGCACTTGTCGAACGAACTCTTGGGTGAAGCCCGCCTGCTTGGCGATCTCGAACAGCTTCGGAACGGGATTGCCCTCGACGAATGCCCAATCGGCCTGCTTGGCAAACAGCACCTCGATCAGCGGGAACGTCTTGTCGCCGCCGGCGCAGCGCGCGAGCATGGATGCGGCGGCGGCCAGGTTGTCGAGCGGGAACTCGCGGAACACGAAGTGGATCTTGCCCGTATCGATGTACTTCTTCTTGAAGTCGGGCCACACGTCCTTGGCGAAATGAGCGCAATGGCTGCAGGTCATCGACGCGTACTCGACCACGGTCACCTTGGCGTCGGCAGGCCCCAGCGTCAGCTCGCCGAGCGGGCCCGGCTTCATCAGCTCCTCGACGGGCACCTCGGACGGCCCCTTCTGCTGAGCGAGGGCGGGGAAGGCGCTAAGCCCGGCACCCGCAGCGAGCGCCAAGGCGCCGATCGTCGCCAGCAGCTCGCGCCGCGAAAGCATTCTCCGGCCGGACAGGATCCTTGCTGTGACCACGTGGCTCTCCTTGTTAGTGCGTTGACGGGCGCTTGGAGGCCCGGCCGAGCTTGGGACGCCGCCTAGCATGCGACGAGCTTTGCAATAAGGCAAAAAGGCCCTGAATGCCAAGTGAATGAGGGCTAATGCCGCGGCTAGCCGGCGGCGCGGGCGCGGGCCGAAAGGCCCGATTTGAGCTTGGCCAGGGCCGCGCGCAGGCGCTCGTCCGCGATCGCTGCAAGCTCGGGTGCGGCGCATGGCGCGGGCGCAGCCGGGGGTGGGGCCGCAGGCTTTACCCGGCGCGCGAGCGGGGCCTGCTTGAGGCGCAGCTCGGCAATCGCGCCGTAGCCGAAATAGCCATTGATCCGCTCGATGATCTGCCGGCCCCCATATTCGACGTCGAGCGCACGCGCCGGGTCGACCCGCAAGACGAGGACGGCGCCGGGGCGCCCTTCTGCGCCGGCCTCGACGTCGGCCCCGATCGATACGTTGCGCGGCCATTTGAGCCGCTCAGGCAGCGTGAAGCCGGCCATCTCCTCGCCGACGATCGCGGCCCAGTCCGTCAACAATGTCGCGGCGGAAAAGCCGTATTTCTCGAAGGCCTTGCGCGTCAGCTTGGGTACGTAAGACCCGACTGCGCGCGCCGAGACATAGTCGCGCTTGTGCGTGGCTTGGGCGCCCGGGCTGGCCGCCCTTCGCGCTGCGTGCAGGGATTGGCTCGACATGGGTGGGTGCTTTGCGCCTTCGAGTGTTTCCAGCGGCTTTGCCGACGCTTACCATCGAGCATCGATTCGCGGGAGCGCGGAGAGGATCATTTGACCGCTGTTGCGCGAAAGCAACTGCCACTCCGGCCTGCCGGGCCCGATACGGTCGATGCGCTGCTCGCCTGGTACGACGAGGAGCGCCGCGACCTGCCGTGGCGCGTTGCGCCGGGCCGCCGGGCGGATCCCTACCGCGTGTGGCTCAGCGAGATCATGCTGCAGCAGACGACGGTCAAGGCCGTCATCCCCTACTACCTGAAGTTCCTCAAGTGGTGGCCGACGGTCGAAGCGCTCGCAGCTGCCTCGCTCGATGATGTTTTGGCGGCGTGGGCAGGGCTTGGCTACTACTCGCGCGCGCGCAACCTGTACAAGTGCGCCATCGTCGTCGCGCGCGACTATGATGGCGAGTTTCCGCAAAGCGCAGCCGAGCTACAGGAATTGCCGGGCGTCGGGCCCTACACCGCGGCGGCGATTGCGGCGATCGCCTTCGGCGAGCCAACGACGCCCGTCGACGGCAATGTGGAACGCGTCGTCGCCCGCCTCTTCGCCGTGCGCCAGCCGCTTCCCGCCGCCAAGAGCGAATTGCGCCACCTCGCCGCGACGCTGACGCCTGAGGCGCGACCCGGCGACTTCGCGCAAGCGATGATGGACTTGGGCGCCGGCATCTGCACGCCGCGCCGGCCGTCCTGCCTCGTCTGCCCGGTGCAGACGGACTGCGCCGCCAATGCGCACGGGGTCGCAGAGCAGCTGCCGATGCGCGGGGTGCGTGCGGAGCGCCCCTTGCGCCTCGGCATCGCCTTCGTCGCACTTCGCGAGGACGGCTGCGTGCTTCTGCGCCGGCGTCCGGAGGCCGGACTTCTGGGCGGCATGCTCGAGGTGCCCTCGACCGGCTGGGACGATCTAATGCCGCCTGTGAAGGATGCGCTGAAGGCAGCGCCGCTCAAAGCCGACTGGTGGCTGGTGCCGGGAACGGTTGTGCATACGTTCACGCACTTCCGGCTGGAGCTCGTCGTCTACCGCGCGCTGGTGCCGGCCAATGCCACGCTCACCTTCTGGGCCGAGCCCGATCGCTGCCGCTGGGTGAGGCGTCGCGATCTTTCTTCCTCAGCGCTGCCGAGCGTCATGCGCAAGGTCATCGCGCATGGCCTGAAGGAGATGTGAAAAATGCCCGCCTCAAGCTGAGGCGGGCAAGCGCAATCAAGAGTGCTCTTGCTGCTGCGTGGCCGCGGTCCCATGCAGATAGATCGTATGAGCCTTGGCTGGGTGCGGGTGTTGCTCCTGGTAGAAGCTCCAGCTGCCGGGATCGCCATTCCCGTAGCCGAGGTAGGACGCGTTTGCCGCGAGCGTCGAGACGCCCATGAGCAGAGCCGCAGCGAGTGAGCCGGCGGCGACGTTTCTCAAAGCGTGTTTCATCGCTTTTCTCCTTTGTGCTGCGCGACCTCCCGTGGCGCTCTCAAGAGGACATCTGTTCGCGGGAACGCGCAGCGACAAGGCGCCTTTGGTCTCGCATACGGATTGGTAAGGCGAGCGACATCTCGCGGTGAGAACGGTGACCGCGGCGCCCTCGTCCAGCGCCGGCATTTGCCCACCGTCGTTTGCCGTCCCGGGGGGCTTTGCGCCCATCAAGTGCTGCGACCGTGGCCCAACGGTCACCCTCGGTTAACGAGCTGCAGCTAAGGTCTCAAATTGGGACGGGCCCGGGGTCGGCCGATGCGCTGCACCGTGGTCCTTGAGCGGCAGATGATCGAGGAGCCTCCAATGCGGATCACACTTTTCGTCGGAGCGGCGGCCACCGCGGGCCTTCTGGCGCTCATCGCACCGGCAGCGGCGATGCCCGGCGCCGGTCTTGGCCAAAGCGCCAAGACGTCGACGCCAAGCCCGGTCGAAAAGGTTGAGTTCGTGCGCCGCGCCGACGGGAGCATCTACTACCGGCGTCCGAATTGGGATGGCCAAGCGACCCATTACTTCTATTACCGGGGCTACGCCTACCCCTACAACCCGGGCTATACCTACCGCCTGACGCGCGGCGAGCTGCGCCCGTCCGACCGCTTGCGCCGCTATAAGCTCTCCGAATAGCTATCGCCGACCGAAACGGCTCAAACGGTGTCGGACTCTCCGGGTCCGACACCGTTGAAGTATCTGAGCCGTCGCCGTGTGTCAGCCGTTGACGGCGAGCGCGCCGTCGGCCGCTTCGTTCTCGTAGAACGCGGGATCGAACGGGGCGCGCGGCTCCTTCTCGGCGAGAATGCGGTCGCGCCTGCGCAGGAGCGGCAACAGGTAGTGCGTGAGCTTGATCATGCGGCGCGCGCTGACCGGATTGACGAGGTGGCTCTTGGGCACTTTGAGCCCGCGCCACTTGAGGATGTAGCCGATCGGCAGCTCCATCTCGTCTTGCATGGCGATCATCTCGGCGTAGAGGTTGGCGGCGGGCGTCAGAAGCGTCCCGAAGCCGTTGCGCGCCTGCGCCCAGCCGACGATGTAGAGATTCTTCACCGTGTCGGGGAAGGCACCGCCGTAGACGTGCACCACGCCGTTCTCGATCGTCACTAAGCCATTGGGCAGGAATGGGATCGTGTTGTTGAACCCAGTGGCGGCGACGACCATGTCGTACTCGACCACGCTGCCGTCGGTGAAATGCACCTTGGAGCCTGAGAAGCGCGAAATGTCGGGGCGCGGCTTGATCCGTCCCTGGCGCAGGTAGCCGAGCACGTCGGTGCCGAAGGCGGGATGGCGCTCGAAGAGCTTGTGCTCGGGGTGCTTGAGACCGTAGGCGCGATAGTCGCCGATGAAGATCCAAACGAGCGCGCGCAGGATCGCCCGCTGCACGAGCTCGGGCAGCCCCCAGATCGGCAGATCGGTGAGCGGGATGCCGAAGGCGGTCTTCGGCAGGAACCAGTAGCCCGAGCGCAGGCTCCAATCGCAGGAGGCGCCGATGCGAGCCGCCTCGCAGGCGATGTCGCAGCCGGAGTTGCCGCCGCCGATGACGAGCACGCGCTTGTCATGCAGTTGCCGCGGCTCCTCGTAGTCCTTGGAGTGGATGAACGTGCCCATGAAGCGGCCGGGATAATCGGGATAGCGCTTGTCCCAGTGGTGGCCGTTGCACACGACCACGCCCTTGTAGACGCGCTCCTCGCCGTTATCGAGCTTGACCCGCCAGCTCTCGTCGGCGAGCGGGACCGCGCGCACGATCTTCTTGCGGAACTCGATGCCCTCGCTCACGCCGCGGTCGTGCGCGTAGCTTTCGAGGTAGCTGCGCATCTGCTGGGTGGAGGGAAAATCTGGGTAGTGGTCGGGCATGGGATAGTCGGCGTAGCCGGTCGAGCGCTTCGACGACACGATGTGGACGCCCTGATAGATGCCCTGGCACCAGTTGCCGCCGACGCCGTCGTTGGCGTCGACGTGATCATAGGCAACACCGCGGCGACGCAGCGCGTCAGCCATGGCCAGGCCGACGGGGCCAGCGCCGATGACGAGTAGACGATCGAGTCTCGATGAGGTGCCCCGCATGCCTCCCACTCAACTCTAATCCGCATTTATCGGTGCCGCTGAATTAACGTTATCCGCGGGCGCCGTCTACTGTTGGTTGGTGCATGACAACGCGCGCACCCTAATAACTGGTTCGATTCCAAGGCCGAGCGCAAATGTCGCAACCTGCACGGTGGGGTAGTCTCAACTGGCAGCGACAACCGTCTGCGTCGTGACGAGTCCGAGCTGACGTTTCGCTTGCTCGCGCAAGAGGTCGATGGGTTTCAGCTTTCCGTCCGCCTCGAAATGCCAGAACGTCCATCCGTTGCAGGCCGACTTGCCTTGTACGAACGCACCAAGGCGGTGGATCGATCCTTGCGCGCCGCCATAGCTCAAAGTGCCGTCGGCCTTCACCTCGGCGCGGATGCGCTTGCGTGCGTCCAAGAGCGTCGCACCGGGCTCCAGGAGGCGAAGCTCCACGATGGTGCCGAACGGCACCCGCGGCTCTGCGCGCTTCGACCGCTGCGTCTCGAGCGCGGACGGCGTGAGCGGCGTGACCTTGGCGATGCGCTCCTCGGCCGCGTGAGCGTAGTCGGCGTCGCGCTCGATGCCGATGTAGCGCCTGCCCAAGCGCTTCGCCACGGCGCCGGTGGTGCCGGTGCCGAAGAAGGGATCGAGCACGACGTCGCCCGGCTTGGTCGAGGCGATGAGCACGCGGTGGAGCAATGCTTCCGGCTTCTGCGTCGGGTGCGCCTTGCGGCCGCCGTCGTCCTTGAGGCGCTCAGGCCCTGAGCAGATCGGGAACAGCCAGTCGGAGCGCATCTGCAAGTCGTCGTTCAGCGCTTTGAGGCTTTCGTAGTTGAAGGTGGCGCGTGCGCGCTGGTCGCGTGCGGCCCAAATGAGCGTCTCGTGCGCGTTGGTGAAGCGCTTGCCGCGGAAGTTCGGCATCGGGTTCACTTTGCGCCAGACGACGTCGTTTTGGATCCAGAAGCCCAGGTCTTGCAGCGCGGCGCCGAGCCGGAAGATGTTGTGGTAGGAGCCGATGACCCAGATGGCGCCATCGGGCTTCAGGACGCGGCGGCACTCGGCGAGCCAGGCGCGGGAGAACTTGTCGTAGTCGGCGAAGCTCGCGAATTTGTCCCACGCGTCGTCGACGCCGTCGACGCGCGTGTTGTTGGGGCGCATCAAATCGGAGCTGAGCTGCAGATTATAAGGGGGATCGGCGAAGACGAGATCGACGCTTCGCTCGGGCAGGCCTTTCAGGGCCTTGAGGCAATCGCCGACGATGACGCGACTGGCCGTGGATAGGGAACGACGCAAATCCATGAACGCAACTCTCGACTGTACGGATGAACGCTAAGAGGCCGCTGCTGATTGTGCGGCTTCCCCCCGACCTTAGACGGCGCGGACTCCCCTTGACCAGAAATTTTCAGTTTGTCTCAGCAACGCGAGGCCGCGCTGTCGGCTAGCGCTCCGCGGCGCTGTCCTCGAGCACGAGTCCCAACGCCAGCTGCACCGCGCGGAACGAGCGGCGGTGATGCGGCGTGACGCCGAGCCGCTTAATCGCGTCGTGGTGCTCGGCGGTGCCGTAGCCCTTGTGGCGCTCGAAGCCGTAGCCCGGCAGCTTGGTGCTAAGCGAGATCATGATCCGGTCGCGCGTGACCTTGGCGATGATGGAGGCGGCTGCGATCGACAGGCAGCGTGCGTCGCCCTTGATGATCGTGCGCGCCGGGCAATTGAGCTTGGGTGCGCGGTTGCCGTCGATCGCCGCGAGCTTCGGGGTGACCGAGAGCTGCGCGATCGCCTGCGCCATGGCCCACAGCGTGGCCGCGAGAATGTTGTCGCGGTCGATGCGCTTCACGTCGGCGATGCCGACGCCGACGATCGACGTCGCCTTGATGCGCCCGTAGAGCGTCTCGCGCTTCTCCTCGTCGAGCACCTTTGAGTCGTTGATGCCGTCGGGGATGTGCTTGGGATCGAGGATCACCGCGGCGGCCACCACCGGGCCCGCGAGCGGCCCGCGGCCTGCCTCGTCGACGCCGGCGACAGGTCCGCCGTGGAGCTGCAGCTCGGCAGCCTCCAGCTCGAATGTCGGCAAAGAGCGCGAATCGACGGTGCCCATGGCGGTCGAGAATTGCCGGAGCGCCCGCCGCTGTCAAAGCCGGGGTCAAGCCGCGCGCACATTGCCGTTAGAAAAGCCGCATTTGTTGCCCCGCAAGCACGGGAGGCCGGAAGAGGTCGGTGCGCAAGGGCTGCCGCTCCCGGTTGAGGCCCAGCCGCTTGGCGGCGAGCTTGAAGCGCAGCGCGATCTGCTCGGCGTAGGGCCCGCGCCCGCGCTGGCGCACGCCGAACTCGGAAACGTAGTCGCGGCCGCCGTGCATGGATTGCAACAAATGGATGACGCGCTGGGCGCGGTCGGGGAACTCGGTGGCCAGCCACTCGCGGAACAGCTCCTTGATCTCGAGCGGCAGGCGCAGGAGCACGTAGCCAGCTTGTGACGCGCCAGCCTCGCGCGCGGCCTCGAGGATGCGCTCGATCTCAGCGTCGGTGAGGCCCGGCACGATCGGTGCCACCATCACTGCCGTGGGGATGCCGGCCTCGCTCAAGCGGCGCACGGCTTCTAAGCGCTTTCCCGGCGTCGCCGCGCGCGGCTCCATGGCGCGGGCGATGCGGCGATCGAGCGTCGTCACCGACAGCGCGACCTTGGCCAGCCCGCGCTTTGCCATGCGCTCAAGAATGTCGATGTCGCGGATTACGAGCGCCGACTTCGTGACGATTCCCACCGGATGCCCGGTGCGCTCCAGCACCTCGAGGATCTGCCGCGTGATCTTGCGCTCGCGCTCGATCGGTTGATAGGGGTCGGTGTTGGTGCCGAGCGCGATGGTGTCGGCCACGTAGCGCGGGTGGGCCAGCTCGCGCTCGAGAAGCTTCGCGGCATCCGTCTTGGCGTAGAGCTTAGTCTCGAAGTCGAGCCCGGCCGAGTGTCCGAGAAAGCAGTGGGTGGGGCGAGCGTAGCAGTAGACGCAGCCATGCTCGCAGCCGCGATAGGGGTTGATCGAGCGGTCGAAAGAAATGTCGGGGCTGTCGTTGCGCGCGATGATGGTGCGCGCCGGCTCCTCGTGCACCTCGGTCTTGAAAGCGTCGAGCTCGCCCAAGCCCTCCCAGCCGTCGTCGAAGGCTTCCCGGCGCTCCGCCTCGAAGCGGCCCGTCGCGTTGGAGCGCGCGCCGCGCCCACGCCGGCGCTCGGCGGCGACGAGACCATCCGTCTGCTTCTCCGAGTCCTGCACCTTGGTGGCCATGCTGCTCTCCGCGCGCTCGCCCCAACGCTATATGCAGACTTAGAACAAAGCAAGAACATATGTCCAGTTGCTCGAGCCCGATGCTTTGCCGGTTGTTGGGATGAGCCACACCGTGGCACAGAGGGCGCCATGATCTCGGTGGTGATCCCAACGCTCGACGCAGAGACATGCTTGCCCGACACCCTGTCGGCGCTCATCCCGGCTACCATCGACGGGCTCATTCGCGAGGTCATCGTCGTCGACGCCGGCTCCAAGGACCGTACCTGCGAGATCGCGGACGCGGCCGGCGCGGAGGTGCTCAGCTCGAGCCCCAACCGCGGCGGGCAGCTCCGTGCCGGGGCGGCACGTGCCAAGCATCCCTGGCTCTTGTTCCTGCACGCCGACACGGTTCTCGACGCCGGCTGGGAGCGCGAGGCCACGCATTTCATGGAGCGGGTCGACACCGGGAGGACGAAACCCGCCGCCGCCGCCTTCCGCTTTGCCCTCGACGATGAGGGCGTGGCGCCGCGCTGCCTGGAAAGCCTCGTGCGCCTGCGCTGCGTGGTGCTGCGTTTACCTTACGGCGATCAGGGCTTGCTCCTGCCGCGCCGGCTCTACGACAAGGTGGGCGGCTACCGCGAGCTTCCCGTCATGGAGGATCTCGATCTCGTGCGTCGGCTGGGCGGCGTCAGAATGCTGCACGCCCGCGCCGTGACGAGCGCTCAGCGCTACCGCCGCGACGGCTACCTCAAGCGCGCCTTTAAGAACCAGCTGTGCCTCTTGCTTTATGCGCTCAACGTGCCGGCAGCCCGCATCTCGCAGTTCTACGGGAGCGCCCGCGCCGACAGCTAATTTAGCAAATTGGCTTCCCGTCGTCGCCGGTTGGTCGTAATTCTGCCGTTAGATTTGGGTCGTTTAGTCGTCGAAAGCACTTTCACTGGGGGGTGAAAGGCAAGATCGGTCGCCCTATGGTGCGCCTCGCGTCCCTTCCGTTGGCCCCTCACCGGGCAAAACCCATCCGCCGCCGTGCGAAGAGGGCAACGACGCCGTTCGCCTCGCGCCTCGTCGTGATGGTGAAGGAGCCGGCCGTCGGCCGGGTGAAGACGAGGCTTGCGCGCGAGGTCGGCGGCGTTCGCGCCGCGGCCTTCTATCGGATCACCTCCGCGGCGGTGCTGGCCCGCGTCGGCCGCCGCGGAAGTTGGTGTACCGAGCTCGGCGTCACGCCCGACCGGGCGGTGGCGAGCACGGCCTGGCCCAACAGCATTCCGCGCCGCGCCCAAGGCGGCGGCGATCTCGGCGAGCGTATGCAGCGCGTCATGGATACCGCACCGCCCGGCCCCGTCGTCGTCATCGGCACCGACGTGCCCGCGGTCAAGCACACGCACATTCAAGCCGCGCTCAGAGCGCTTGGCTCGCACGACGCCGTCTTTGGTCCCTCGCCGGACGGAGGATACTGGCTCGTGGGCTTGAAGCGGCGCCCGCGCGTTCCGCGCGCGTTCGATCGGGTTGCGTGGTCGAGCCGCGAGGCATTGCAGCAGACGCTTGCCAATCTTTCCGGTCTCGCGGTTGCGCGCGTTGCCTCGCTCCCGGACGTCGACGAGGCGCATGATCTTCATTCGGCAGGGAGCGCGGTGGGACGGATCGTCTTGCCGGCAGCGAGTTAGGCGAGAACTGCAAAGGAGTGGGTCGGCCGCTGATGCGGCTGTATCCTTGGACAGGTGGGGTAGCGTAGGGGGTTTAAGACTATGGCGCAGACACAGGTGCAGTATACGCCGGTGCAAGTGTTGCAGGCGGCGCGCAGGGCCGAGGCGGAGGGCAAGATGGACTACGCCCTCCAATTCTACCGTCACATCGTCGAGCACCACGGCACGGCGATAGAAGCGCAGGAGGCGCGCGAGGGATTGTTCCGCATCGCCGAGTGGCGCTGGGGTGAAGCGCGCATCGCCAGGCGTCAGGAGGCCGCCACCGCCAACGGCTACAGCGGTCAGCCGCAGCAGCAACAGCAGCAACCGCAGCAGCCGCAACAGCAGCGCACGAGTCCCGCTTCGGTGGCGACTGCGAACCCACAGCAGCAGAGCTACACGCCCGAGCCGGCCGACGCAGCCGTGCCGATGACCGGAGCGACGCGCATGCCGCAGATCATTGCGCGCGAGGCCGCCGCGCAGGCCGCGGAAGGCAACGATGCGCCCGTCGCCTACAAGGCGCGCTATCGCGCCGCGCGGTTCATCGCCCTACTCTTGAGCGGTTGCGGCTGGGCAAGCGTGCTGGGCGGCGTCGCGGTTGCGCTGCTCGCCTTCGCCGACGCCACGGCCGACATTTCCGCAGCCGTCCTGCTCGGCCTGCCGCTCGGTGTCGTGCTCGGCGTGCCCGCAGCCGTGATCGGGCTCGTGCTCATCGTCACCGGCTACCTAGCGGTTGCGGTATTCGAGAGCACGAACGCGACGCTCGAGCAACTCAGCATGCGCCGCCGCCGCGCGGGCTATTGATCGCGCGTCGGCTCAGTCGCTTTTTCCGGCAGGCTCATGCGCTTTGAGCCGCGGCATGATCTCGACGAGGTTGCACGGCCGATGGCGGCTGTCGAGCTGCCACTTGAGGATGCCGTCCCAACCGTCTTTGCAGGCGCCGGGCGAGCCCGGCAGGCAGAAGATGTAGGTTCCCTTTGCCACGCCGCCGCACGCGCGTGATTGGATCGTCGACGTCTGCACCTGCTCAAACGAGATCATGTGGAAGAGGACGGCGAAGCCCTCCATCTCCTTCTCGAACAGCGGCTTCACCGCCTCGGGCGTCACGTCGCGCGCCGTGAAGCCGGTTCCACCCGTGGTGATGACGACGTCCACGCCCGGGCTCGCGATCCAAGTCTCGACTTTAGCGCGGATGGCCCCGAGATCGTCGGCGACGATGGCGCGCTCGGCAAGCTTGTGGCCGGCCTCCGCGATCCTGCCAGCGAGCACGTCGCCCGATTTGTCAGATGCGAGATCGCGCGTGTCCGAGACCGTCAGGACGGCGATGTTGAGCGGCGTGAAGGAGTAGGTCTCATCGAGCTTTGCCATCTTGCGTCACTTGTCCTAAGTGGGGTCATTGCTGCGCGTTGAGTGCCGCCTTGACGGCGAGCATGTCGCGCCACGCCATGCCCTTGGCGGCGGGCGTGCGCAAGAGATAGGCGGGGTGCAGCGTCGCCATGGCGCGGGCCTTGTGGCCGCCGAGCTCGATTGAGCGCCATTTGCCGCGCATGCGCATGATCCCGTCGGCGACGTCGAACAGCTGCTTGGCCGCCGCCCCTCCGAGCGCGAGCACGATCTTGGGCGCAACCAGAGCTGCCTGCCGCTCAAGGAACGGACGGCAAGCGAGCGCCTCCTGCGGGGTCGGCGTGCGGTTGCCGGGCGGGCGCCAGTAGACGATGTTGGTGATGTGCACGTCGTTCTCGCTAAGCCCGATCGCCGCCAGCATCTTGTCGAGCAGCATGCCGGCGCGGCCGACGAATGGCTTGCCTTCGAGGTCCTCATCGCGGCCGGGCGCCTCGCCGACGATCATGAGCGGGGCGTGCTCGGCGCCGCGGTAGAAGCACAAGTTCTTGGCCGTCGCCTTGAGGCCGCAGCCCTCAAAGCTCCTGAGCATCGCCTCGAGCTCGGGCAGCGAGCGGGCCTTCGACACGGGCGCGCGCGTGCCTTGGTCGTTTGCTCCCGCCGGCCGGCCGGTGAATTGCCGCGGCGCCCGCGCCGCCGGTGCGGCTGGTGCCGCGCGCGGCGCCGGCTCGACGACTGCGCGCGCGCTTTGGGCGAGGGGAAGGGCAAAGCCGGCGCCCGGCCCACGCTCTCCCCGCGACAGCCAGTCGACGGGGGCGTCTTGAACCGCGGCGTCGACGCCCATCGCCTCGTACCAGGCGAGTAGCCGTCCGGCGAGCTTGTCAGGTGTGTCCTCAGCGTCCATCGCCGGCACATTACCGCGCGGGCGGGCTGCATCCTAGCGGGCCCGGCAGCGATCCACCGTCTGCTGCTTCAGCCGTTTCGACGCTTGACGCTGCGGCCCATCGCGACCTAATCGACGAAAGAGCCTCTGGTGGGCCGAGCGTTAAGACGAGGAAGTCGGAAGAGAGATGGCCAGCACCGCCGCGCTGCCGCCCCGTGAGGCGATGGAGTTCGACGTCGTCATCGTGGGTGCGGGGCCGGCCGGCCTCGCCGCCGCGATCCGCCTGAAGCAGCTCGCCGCCGCGGCCGGAGCTGAGCTCTCCGTCGTCGTGCTGGAGAAGGGCTCCGCCGTCGGCGCCCACATTCTGTCGGGCGCCGTCATCGATCCCAAAGGCCTCAACCGGCTGATCCCGGACTGGAAGGAACGAGGCGCCCCCGTCGAGACGCCGGTGCGCAGCGACAAGTTCCTTATCCTTTCGCAGCGCGGCACCTATCGGCTCCCGAACTTGCTCATGCCGCCCCTGATGAGCAACCACGGCAATTACATCGTGAGCCTCGGGGCGCTGTGCATCTGGCTCGGGGAGGTCGCCGCCGAGATGGGCGTCGAGATCTATCCGGGCTTTGCCGCGGCCGAGGTGCTCTATGACGATAACGGCAGGGTCGTGGGCGTCGCGACCGGCGACATGGGGCTCAAGCGCGACGGCGAACCCGGCGACAACTTCGTGCGCGGCATGGAATTGCGCGGCAAGTACACGTTCTTTGCCGAGGGTGCGCGCGGCTCGCTCACAAAGCAGCTCATCAAGCGCTTCGATCTGGAGAAGGGCGAGCCGCAGAAATACGGCATCGGCCTCAAGGAGCTATGGCAGGTCAAGCCCGACAAGCACGAGCCGGGCCTCGTGCAGCACACCTTCGGCTGGCCGCTCGATTCCCGCACCGGCGGCGGCTCGTTCCTCTATCACTACGGCGATGGCCTCGTCTCCGTCGGCTTCGTCGTGCATCTCAACTACCAGAACCCGTACCTGTCGCCCTACGAGGAGTTCCAGCGCTTCAAGACGCACCCGGCGATCCGGAGGACGCTCGAAGGGGGCAAGCGCATCGGCTACGGCGCGCGCGCGCTCACCGAAGGCGGCTGGCAGTCGATTCCCGAGCTCACCGTTCCCGGCGGCGCGCTCTTGGGCTGCGCGGCGGGCTTCATGAACGTGCCGCGCATCAAGGGGAGCCACAACGCGATCCTGTCGGGCATCGCGGCGGCCGAGGCCGCGTTCGCGGCGATGGCTGAGGGCCGCGCGCATGACCGTCTCGAGGCTTACGAGCGGGAGGTGCGCTCCGGCGACATTGCGCGCGACCTAAAGCCCGTGCGCAACGCCAAGCCGCTGTGGTCGCGCTTTGGCACCTACCTCGGGATCGCGCTCGGCGGCATGGACATGTGGCTCAACACGATCCTGCCGGGCATCGGGCTCGGGTTCACGCTCAAGCACGGAAAGCCCGACTACGCGACGTTGAAGAAGGCGGCCGACACCGAGCCGATCGCCTATCCCAAGCCTGACGGCGTGCTCACCTTCGACCGGCTGACGAACGTCTCGTTCTCAGGCACCAACCACGAGGAGGACCAGCCTGTTCATCTTAAGCTTACCGACCCAATGATCCCGGTCGCGGTCAATTTGCCCGAGTACGCGGAGCCGGCGCAGCGCTATTGTCCGGCGGCCGTCTACGAGATCGTCACGGGCGAGGATGGCCGTCCGCGCTTCCAGATCAACGCCCAGAACTGCGTCCACTGCAAAACCTGCGACATCAAGGATCCGAGCCAGAATATCAACTGGGTCTGCCCCGAGGGCGGGGGCGGGCCGAATTACACGGGGATGTAGTCCTTTAGGCTGGACATCTGCGCCCATAGGGCGGGTGCCGAGCCGGCGATTTCAACGCTATCATTGCGGGAATGTCGCCAAATCGCCGCGTTATTTGCTACGGTACGTGACACCCAGGAAATCAGTCCTGCTTCCAGAAGGATTTGCTTGCATGCGGGCTCGACTTCGCATCGTGTTGCTGACAACGGCATTCCTCCTCTCGTTCGCCAGCCTGCACGAGACCTTCGCCGCCGACAACGCGGCCGAGGATGCGGACACGATGCACTCCCTGCTCGGGAGCTATCTCGCCGCCAACTTTGCCAAGAGCGAGAACGATCCCGCAAGCGCCACGGCCTTCTACCGCAATGCCCTGTCGCTTGATCCGGGCAGCGAGGTGCTGCTCGAGCAGGCCTTTCAAACGGAGGCCTCAGAGGCGGACTGGAGGCGTGCGGTGCCCCTGGCCGAGGAACTCATCGCCAAGGACCCGACCAATCGCATGGCGCATCTCGTGCTCGGTCTCGACTACTTCAAAAAGCGCGACTACAAAAAAGCGGAAAAGGAGTTCGAGGCAGCGAGCGATGGCCTGATCGGCGAGCTGACGAGCGCGCTCGCGCGCGCCTGGACCGTGGTCGCAGAGGGCGACTCCGAGCGCGCCCTCAAGATCCTGAAGCTGCCCAAGCAGGCCGAAGGCGCGCAGTACTACCTCAACTACCACGCAGCGCTGATTGCCGACGTCGCCGGCAACAAGCGCGAGGCCGCGGCCACCTTCGAGCGCGGCCACAAGGAGCATGGCCGCATCCTCAGGACCGCGCTCGCCTATGCCCGCCACGCCGCCCACGATGGCGACACCAAGCTCGCGAAATCCATCCTCGACGGGTTGACCGATCGCAATGACGACGAGCAACCAGCCATCGTGCGCGAGCTGCGCGACGAGATCAAACAGGGCAAGAACATTTCCCTCTTGGTGTCGAATGCCGACGAGGGCATGGCGGAGGTCTTCTACGGTCTCGGCGAGCTCTTGACGAACGAGGGCGGCGTCAGCATGGGCACCCTCTACCTGCAGATGGCCCTCTACGTGAAGCCCGACCACGTGCCCGCGCTCGTCGCCCTCGCCGGCGCCTACGAGACGGCGCACCGCTTCGATGACGCGGTGGCGATCTACAATCGCATTGGCGACGACACGCCTTTGCAACCTGAGATCGCGATCCGCAAGGCCTTCGACCTCAACTCCCTCGACAAGGTCGACGAGGCGAAGGCGATCCTCGACAAGCTGGCGACGGCGCGGCCCAAGGACATAAAGCCGCTCGATGCGCTCGGCACCATCATGCGCTCGCGCAAGCGCTATGCAGAGGCGGTCGATTACTACAATCGCGCCATCGCGCTGGTGCCGCACCCGAGCAAGGAGCACTGGAGCCTGTTCTACTCGCGGGGCACCTCCTATGAGCGGCTGAAGAACTGGCCGCCGGCTGAGGCGGATCTGCAGAAGGCGCTCAAGCTCTTCCCGGACCAGCCAATGGTGCTCAACTACCTCGGCTACAGCTGGGTCGATCAGAACCGCCACCTCAAGGAAGGCATGTCGCTGATCGAGAAGGCCGTCGCGTTGAAGCCGGACGACGGCTATATCGTCGACAGCCTCGGCTGGGCGCACTTCAAGCTCGGCGACTACAAGGAGGCGGTGCGCTTCCTGGAGCGGGCGGTCGAGTTGAAGCCCGAGGATCCCGTCCTCAACGACCACCTGGGCGATGCCCTGTGGAAGGTGGGACGCGAGCGCGAGGCCAGGTTCCAGTGGGACCAGGCGCTGACGCTCGATCCGGAGCCGGAGGACGCCGAGAAGATCAAGAAGAAGCTCACCGAGGGCTTGCCTCCCAAAGTCGAGGTGCGCGCCACGCGCGAGGTGGAGGGCAACGCCGAGCTGAAGAAGCGCAAAGAGACCAAGCTCACTCCGCCCCGCGTCGAGTAGGGGCGGGACTGCACGCCGTGCCGGTGCCGCTCACAATCTCGCGGGCCGGCGTCCGCTGTCGCGCGAGAGCGGTGCGCTGATGTCGGCGATCACCGAGGAGGCCCCGCCCAAGGTCAACCTGACGCTCAAGGTGCGCGGGCGGCGCGCGGACGGCTACCACCACATCGAAAGCCTGATCGCATTCGCCGCCGGCATCGGCGATGTCGTGCGTCTGGAGCCCAGCGAGAAGGTCTGCGTCGACGTCAGCGGTCCGTTCGGCGCGGCGATCACGGGCCAGAACCTCCTCGCGCGGGCGCTCGCGCGCCTCGCTGCCGCCGAGCCGCGGTTGCGGCTGGGGAGCGTCGCGCTCGAGAAGCACCTGCCCGTTGCGGCCGGCGTCGGCGGCGGCTCGGCCGACGCAGGGGCGCTCCTGCGCGCGGTTCGCCGTGCCAATCCGTCCCTTGAGCAAGCGGTCGATTGGTTGGGGATCGCCGCCTCGCTCGGCGCCGACGTGCCGGTGTGCTTCGGAAGCGAGCCGACGCTGGTATGGGGCGTGGGCGAGAGCCTCATTCCCGTTCCCGAGCTACCGCGGCTCCCCGCGGTGCTGCTCAATCCGCTTGCCCCGGTGCCCGCGGATAAGACGGCACGTGTTTTCGGACGGCTCGGCGCGCCGCCGGCTGCGGGTGCAGCGCTCCCCCCCGTCCCCCTGCCCCGTTTCGCGAATGCCGCGGCTCTGATCGCCTACATGCGCGCTGAGGGCAACGATCTCCTCATGGCGGCGAAGGCCACGGTGCCGGCAATCGCGGACGTCGAGGCCGCGCTCGCCGCCACGCCAGGCTGCCTCTACTTCGGCCTTTCCGGCGCGGGGCCCACGTCCTTCGGCGTCTTCGCTTCGGCGCAGGCCGCCACGGCAGCGGCGGTGACACTCAGGCGCCAGAGGCCCGGTTGGTGGGCTGCAGCAGCCATTCTGGGCCCCTAGAGCAGCCCCGGCGTGGTCAACCTCTCGCTAGGGCGCTTCGTCTAGACTGGACGCCAAGCGCCAGTGAGCGAGAGGCGAAGCCATGAAACCCAACTACTTCGACATGACCGTCCACGATGTCGACAAGGCCCGGCAATTTTTCGAGAATGTGTTCGGATGGCGGTTCGAGAAGCTGCCGTCCTCGGACGACTACTACCGGATCGAGGCGGGATCGTCGGGTGAGCCCGGCATAGACGGGGGCATCGGCATGGTTGGACAGACCCGGATCTCCGAGGGGCGCCCGCTGACGCAGGTCTCGATACCCGTTGCCGATCTCGAGGCGTTCATCGCCAAGGTCAAAGAGAACGGCGGCTACGTTCTGGAAAGCAAGCTCTCCATTCCCGGCATTGGCTGGTACGCGACGTGCGCGGAGCCGGGCGGGCTCATGTTCGGCTTGATCGAAGCCGATCCAAAGGCCACCTGAAGTACGAGTCGGCGTCTCAGCAGAAGAAGCAGTTGCGGCACATGCTGGCGGCTTCGGCGATCTGGCCGCTGATAATCTTGGCATACTCGCCGAGCTTCACCTTGAAGCGATCGCACACGAGCTTCTTGTTCGCCTCCTCGCCGTGCAGCGTTTGCCAGGCTTTCAAGTAGTCGGCCTTCTTCTTGGCGAAGACGGAGATCACGCGCCGCAGCGACTTGACCTCGACGCAAGTCGAGACCGCGCGCCAGGCGCGGCGTTGCAGATTGAGCTTGATGCCGCAGAACTCCTGCAGCGCGTCGACGGTGGCGTACTCGTCGACCATCTTCCACAAGTTCTGGCGGTCGGTCGCGCTCATGCTGTCGAGGCCGAGCTTGACCGGCACGACGTCGGGCACGATGCCGGCAGCCGGCGCGGTCCCAGCCTGCGCCGCGACGAGCGCGGCCACGACAAAGGTGGCGGCTGCGAACGAGCCGAAAAGATAGCGGACCCCAAGCATTCCCCGTTCCCGATGGTGGACGTCAGTGCGCAAATCTATGCTGACGGCTGGTGCCGGCGCAATATGCCTCCGCCGCCACAGTCTTTCAGTTCGTGCGCTCTACACAGAACGTGATGACCTGCTCCATGGCCGCTTTCTCGGCGCAATCGGGGAAGATCGCCAGTGCGTCGCCCGCGATAGTGCCGTAGGAGCGCGCCCGCTCCATCGTCGCCTCCAGCGCCCGGTGGCGCTTCATGAGCGAGATCGCGTGCTCGAGGTCGTCTGGCTCTAACGCCCCGTCGACGATCGTGCGCCTCCAGAAGCTGCGCTCCGTGTCGGAGCCGCGCCGGAACGACAGGATAACCGGCAAGGTGATCTTGCCTTCGCGGAAGTCGTCGCCGATCGCCTTGCCCAGACGGTCGCTGTCGCCTGAATAGTCGAGCGCATCGTCGACAAGCTGGAACGCGAGGCCGAGGTTGCGCCCATACGACTTCAAGGCTGCCTGCTCGGGTGCCGGTCGGCTGGCGATCGCGGCACCCGATTCGGCCGCCCCCGAGAACAAAGCGGCCGTCTTGGCGTTGATGATGGCGAGGTACTCGTCCTCCGTCGTCGCGGTATTCTTGGCGGCGGCGAGCTGCATGACCTCGCCTTCGGCGATGATCGCTGCCGCATTGGAGAGGATCTTGAGCACGGGCAGCGAGCCGACGTCGACCAGCATGCGAAAGGCCTGGCCTAGGAGAAAATCGCCGACGAGCACGCTCGCCTGGTTGCCCCAGATCATGCGCGCCGTCTTCCTTCCGCGCCGCAGCGCGCTTTCGTCGACGACGTCATCGTGCAACAACGTTGCCGTGTGCATGAACTCCACGGCTGCCGCCACGCGGACGTGCCCGCTGCCCGGATAGCCGCAGAGCTTGGAGGCCGCCAGCGTCAGCATCGGCCGCAGCCGCTTGCCCCCCGAATTGATCAGGTGGTGGGCGAGCTCGGGGATCAGCTCGACCTCGGAGACGGCCTTGTCGAGAATGATGCGGTTGATCCCCTCCAGGTCCGCGGCGACGAGATCCAAGAGGGGCTTGAGGTTTTCCGGCGGACTGCGCGCGCCTTCGAATGGTATGACTTGGCCCAAGGGTGTTTTCCCGACACTTGTTGACGAGGGTAGGCGTCGAGTGTCTTTAAGCACAGTTTTATGCCGCCGCACGACGACTTTTGGTCCTCTCGCCCATGCGTGATCTGGTGACAAGCAACGATCCGGTCCTCCTCAACTATGTTGAGGTGCTCTTGGGTGACGCCGGCATCGATGTTGCCGTCTTCGACGGCAACATGAGCGCCGTGCAGGGGACACTGGGCGCCGTTCAGAAGCGGCTCGCGGTGCCCGAGGAGAGCTGGTTGGCCGCGCGCCGGCTTCTCGACGATGCCGGCCTAGGTCAGTGGATCGTACGGTGACGGACGCTTCTGGAGCAACCGGGACCAAAGACCAGCTGACGGACGATGCGTTTCTCGGCGGCGCGCTGCAGATCCTGCAGCCGAAGTCGGGCTACCGCGCCGGCCTCGACGCGGTGATGCTGGCGGCCGCCGTGTGGGCCGCGGACGGGCCGATACGCGTGCTAGACGTGGGCGCCGGGGTCGGCACGGCGGGACTATGCCTCGCCCGGCGCGTGCCGGCGGCCGAGGTCGTGCTCTTCGAGAAGGAGCCGGCGCTGGCGGCCATCGCCATCGAGAACGTGAGCCGCAACGGGCTTGCGGAGCGCGTGCGCGTCGTCGCGGGCGAGGTGGGCCTTTCGGCGGCCGGCCTCAAAGTGCTAGGGCTGGCCGAGGAGGGCTTCGATCACGTGATGGCGAACCCGCCCTATCACAGCCTCGATGCGGGAACGGTTGCTCCCGACGCGCTCAAGGCCGGCGCGCACGCGATGGCGGAGGCGGATCTCGATCGTTGGGCCCGCTTCATGGCGCGCATGGCGGCCCCGGGAGCCAACGTTACCGTCATCCACAAGGCCGAAGCCTTGGTGCGTCTCACCGCGGCACTCGATGAGCGCTTCGGCGCGCTCAAGGTGCTGCCGCTGCAACCGCGCGCGGACGCATCTGCCCACCGCATCATCGTGGCGGGAACAAAGGGAAGCCGAGCCCTTCCGGTTCTATTGCCGCCTTTCGTGCTGCATACGGCGGACGGCGCCTTCACCGCCGCTGCCCAGGCGGTGCTGCGCTCAGGCGCGGCGTTGCCGATGGCGGTCTAGCCCTCGACCCGCACATGCCGTACATGTCTTCCCGGTTTTCCCGGATCGCGATGGGCGGATTTTGCCGGCGCGTGCGATCCCATTCTTCCCGCATCTCAGCGAGGTAGGCGCGCATGTGGTTTTTCAACCGTGGTCCCGTTGTCCCGGTGCTGCGTTTCTCCGGCCCCATCGGCATGGTGACGCCCTTGCGGCCGGGTCTTTCCATCTCGCACTGCGCTGCCGCCATC
This sequence comes from uncultured Alphaproteobacteria bacterium, assembly GCA_963724945.1. GTDB lineage: Bacteria > Pseudomonadota > Alphaproteobacteria > Rhizobiales > Hyphomicrobiaceae > Hyphomicrobium_A. The sequence continues at coordinate 1,031,605 of CAVRWL010000003.1, forward strand.
GAGAAGGCCTTCTCCATGTCGAAGCTGCCTTCGGTCGCCATCGTGATCAACTCGCCGGGCGGCTCGGCCGTGCAATCGAGCCTCATCTTCCGCCGCATCCGCCAGCTCGCCGAGGAGAAGGACAAGACTGTCTATGTGTTCTGCGAGGACGTCGCGGCGTCGGGGGGCTACTACCTCGCGGTGGCCGGCGATGAGATCTACGCCGATCCCTCCTCGATCGTCGGCTCGATCGGCGTTCTCTTTGCGGGCTTCGGCTTCGACAAGGCGATCGAGAAGCTCGGCATAACGCGCCGCGTCTACACGGCGGGCGAGCTGAAGGACGCGCTCGACAGCTTCCGCCCCGAGCGCCCGCAGGACGTGGAGCGGCTGAAAGAGCTGCAGCGGGATGTGCACGATGTGTTCATCGGCATCGTCAAAGAGCGCCGCGCGGGCCGTCTCAAGGGCTCCGATCAGGAGCTGTTCTCCGGCGCCTTCTGGTCGGGCCCAAGGGCGCTCGAGCTCGGCCTCATCGACGGCGTGAGCGACATCCGCGCGAAAATGCGTGAGTTGCACGGCGACAAGGTGCGACTGAAGGTCGTGCCGCTCGACCGCGGCGGGCTTTTATCGCGCTTGCGCCGCGCGGCGGGCGTTGTTGGTTACGAGGATTTAACCCCTAAACGTCTTGCCTTCGCCGAAGATCTAATATCCGCTATCGAGACCCGGGCGCTATGGTCCCGGTTCGGGCTGTGAGGCGCCTGTCGTGAGGGTCCGCTATGAGGGAGTGTCATCGATGCCCCAAGTCGTGGCTGCGGTGCTCATCGGGGCCGGCATAGCGGCCGGTGTCAAATGGGTGCTGAAGGAGATGGCGCGCACCGCCGAGGCGACGCGTCTTGCGCACGAGGAGCTGAGCCGGCGTGAGCCGGTCGCTGCTGCCCCCAAGGACCTCGGCAAGCTCGAGTTCGACGTCAAGGCTGGCGTCTACCGGCCGGCGCGCAACCGCGCCTAGTCGATCGATGAGCTATTATTTCGCGAAAACCCTGAGCGTCGGCTTCGATGAGGCGGTGGCGCGCGTTACGTTGGGACTGAGCCGGGAGGGCTTCGGGGTCCTCACCGACATCGACGTCGCGGCGACCTTGAAGGCGAAGCTCGGGACCGACTTTCGTCCCTACCGTATCTTGGGCGCCTGCAACCCTACGCTCGCTCTCGAGGCGTTGAAGCTCGAGGATAAGGTTGGCACGATGCTCCCCTGCAACGTCGTCGTGCAGGAGCGCGAGCCGGGCCGGGTCGAGGTCGCAGCGATCGATCCTATTGCCTCCATGGCGGCGATCGACAATCCCGCGCTGAAAGAACAGGCCGAGGCCGTCCGCGCCAAGCTCGAAAGCGTCATCGCTGCGCTGTGAGGGCTCGGCTCATCATGCTTTTCCGCTCAACAGCTTGCGCACTTTCTGCGCCAGGTCCAATTGCGAATAGGGCTTGTTGATGAGCTGCACGTCGGGATCGAGGCGGCCGTGGTGGACGATCGCGTTGCGCGTGTAGCCGGTCGTAAACAACACGGGCAAATTGGGCCGCTGCGTGCGGATGCGCTCGCTCAGCTGGCGTCCGCTGACGCCGCCGGGCAACACCACGTCGGTGAAGACCAGGTCGACTCGTGCGCCGCTTTCGAGGACGGCCAGCGCCTCGTTGGCGCTCGCGGCCTCGCGCACGGCGTAGCCCAACTCCTCGAGCGCCGATCGCGCGTACTCGCGCACCCCATCGTTATCCTCGACGACGAGCACCGTCTCGCCCGGGTCGGCCCGCCCCACCGGCTCGGCAGCGGCGGGCGCCCCGCCGGGGGTCGCGGCGATGCCGTCGGTCTCGCGCAGGCGCGGTAGGTAGATCTTGACGGTCGTACCGTGCCCGACCTCGCTGTAGATGCGGATGTGGCCGCCCGACTGCTTGACGAATCCGTGCACCATGGCAAGTCCGAGCCCCGATCCCGCCTCGGGGGCCTTCGTCGTGAAGAACGGCTCGAACACCCGCTCCATGATTTCGGGCGCGATGCCAGTTCCAGTGTCGGTAACGCTCAACTGCACGTATTGCCCCGGTGTCAGGTCGCCAAACCGGCCCGCGTAGGCCTCGTCGAGATAGGCATTGGCGGTCTCGATCGTCAGGTGGCCGCCGTTCGGCATGGCGTGCTGGGCGTTGACGGCGAGATTGAGCAGCGCATTCTCGAGCTGATTGGGATCGGCGAAGGTGGGCCACAAGCCGCCCCCGAGGACGGTTTCGAGATCGATGGTTTCGCCCAAGGTGCGGCGCAAGAGCTCGGACATGTCCGAGATCAAGCGATTGCAATCCGTGCGGGATGGCTCCAGCGGTTGACGCCGCGCGAACGCGAGCAGCCGATGCGTCAGCTTGGCCGCGTTGCGCGCGGCCTGCAGCGCCATGTCGATCTGCCGTTGCAGCGTCGCTGCAATGTCGGCTGCGGTTTGCTCCGGCGAGGCGCGAGCCAGGTGCCGCTTCAGCGTGTCGAGATTGCCGATAATGATGGTGAGTAGGTTGTTGAAGTCGTGCGCGATGCCGCCCGTCAGCTGCCCGATCGCCTCGATCTTCTGTGCCTGCTGCAGCGTGGCCTCGGTCTCGCGGCGGCGTTTTACCTCGGCCTCGAGCTCGTTCGTGCGCGCGCGCAGGTTCTGGACGAAATGCCGTGTCGATCCCTCGAGGATCAGCGACAGCGCGGCGGCGACTGCGAGGCTCAGCCCGATGAGAAACAGCAGCATGTTTTGCAGTCTCGCAGCCTTCGCCTGCCGCTTGACCAGCAACCGCTGCTCGGCTTGCGTGAATTGGTCCAGCGTGGCGTCGATGCTGCGCGTTCGCTCTTGGACTTTGCTGGATCGCACCACATCGAGCGCTCGTTCTCGTTGTCCGCTGCGCACGAATGACACCGTTTCCTTCAGCGTCGCTTGCAGATAGGCAAGGCCCTTCTCGACCTCGTTCAAGCGCCCGCCCTGCACGGGATTGTCGGCAACGAGCTCCTGCAAGTGATCGAGCCGAGGGCCGAGCTCGGCGAGCAGCTTTGGAAAGTCGCCGAGGTATTCCTCGTTGCCTGTCAGCAGAAAGCCGCGCTCCCGGATGACGGCATCCTGCAGGTCGGTGAACAGAAGGCCGGCATTCGAGCGCACCTCGATGGTGTGCTGAACCCAACGTTCAGCGTCGACGGAGCGGAGCGCCAAGACGATGGTTGCGATTCCCGCCAGCAGCAGAAGGGCATACGAGGTGCGCGATAGCAGCACAATGCGCCGGCCGAACGGGCTTGTGACGGAACCAAACGGGCCCCATCTGCGTATTGCGTTGGCGTCGGCCACTGACGTCTCCCGGTAGCGCCGATAGTTAACGACTTTTGGATCAGCCTAGCCTAGCGCATGTCCGAGCCGTTGGGGAAAATGTGTAGCGCGCCGAGCATCCTAGTCGTCGATGACGAGCCTTTGATCGCTATGCTCGTGGCGGATTGGCTGGGTGAGCTTGGCTTTCAGGTCGTGGGCCCTGTCGGCAATGCCTCCGACGCCCTTTCTCTTATCGAGGCGGAGAAGCTCGATGGCGTTCTTCTCGACGTAGCGCTCGGCTCCAGCGACAGCTTCGCGCTCGCCGATCGCGCCTGCGCCAAAGGCCTGCGTGTCGCCTTCATAACCGGCCGCAATGCAATGGACTTGCCGGCGCGCTTTAGGGGCGCCTTCGTCTTGTCGAAGCCTTTCGAGTTCGAGGCCATCAGGACCCTGATGGCCAAGCTGCTCGATAACTCCGCGCAACCAATCAATCAGCCGAACGGCTAGCCGAGAGACAGCGGCGCCCCCGTCTATCTGCGCCCGCCTATTTTCGCCGGCGGCCGCTAGTCCGGCGACAGCGCCGCCCCGAGCCGCTTGAGGCCCTCAGAGGTGTCGAGCCGACCGAGCACGATCTCGATGAGCGCCGGGCCCTCGTTGCTCGCACGCGCGCGTGCCAGCGCCTCATCGAGCTCGTCCTCGGTCGTAACGCGCCGGCCCCAGCCGCCGCCGAAGATCTCCGGCAGACGATGATAGGCCCAGGGCTGAATGTCGTTGTAAGGGCCCTCGTGGATAACCCGCTCGGTGGTGTAGCCGTCGTTGTTCATCAACAGGATGATCGCGTTGCTGCGTCGGCGGCACAGCGAGGAGAGCTCCTGGGCGGTCATCTGGAAGGCGCCGTCGCCGATCAGCGCCACGGGACGCCGCGCCGGATCGGCGAGCATGGCGCCGAGCGTCGCCGGCAGCGCGTAGCCGATGGAGAGATAGAAGGCCTGACCGATGAAGCCGACGTCGTGGTGCATGACGAGGTCGGCGGCGGCGACGATCGAGTCACCGGTCTCGGCGATAACTGTGGTGTCGTTGCCGATGAAGGCGTTGATCCGCTTCATGACGCGGCTGACGGTGAGGGGCCGGCCGGGCTCGGCGGCGAAGCCGGTATCGAGCAGCTGCGCCACGCTCTTGAAGGTGGGATGGGTCAGTCCCGCCTTCGGCATGCGGTCGGCAAGACCCGACACGACGTCGCCGATCCACACCTGCTCGTAGACGTGCTGGCTGATCTTCAAGCGGCCAGAGTTGGCGAGGATCATGTGACGCCCGTCGAGCCGCCCGGTGTTGACGCCCAGGCAGATGTCGCTGATCCAGGCGCCGACGCAGAGCAGGACATCGGCCTTCTCCACGACGTCGCGGATCTCTTTGCGCGACATGCCGCCCTCGTAGACGCCGATCGCTTGGCGGTGGTGCTCGGAGATGACGGTCTTGCCGAGCAGCGTGGTGGCGACGGGAATGCCGCTCGTCTCGACGAGCCGGCGAAACTCCGTCATCAGGCCGTAGCGGTGCAATTCGACGCCGCCGAGGATCACCGGCCGCTTCGCCGCCCGCAGAAGTGCCATGGCCTCGTCGAGCGCCTCATCGAGCGCATCGGGGTCCGATGGCGACCGCGCCGGCGCCGTGTAGGGACCCGGGGCGGCGCAGGGGCGATCCACCATGTCGGCCGGGATCTCGATCATGATGGGGCGCTTCTCGGCCATGCAGCGCGCGAGCGCGCGGTCGATGCGTTGCGGCGCCTCCTCCGTGTTGTCGAGCACGACGGAGGCGGCCGTGATGTGGGAGTAGGCCTGCTGCATGGTGGCAAAGTCGCCGACGCTGTGGTGCAGAAGCATGGAGGAGCGCCGCTGCGTGGTGCGCGGGCCCGCCGACGAGGACGACGAGCGGCACCTGCTCGGCGTAGGCGCCGGCAACGGCGTTCATCGCACTGAACCCGCCGACCCCCCAGGTGACGCACACGGCTCCGATGCCGTTGATGCGCGCATACGCGTCGGCGGCATAGCCGGCGTTGAGCTCGTTGCAGGTGCCGACGAGCTCGATGCCGGACTCAATTAGCCGGTCCATGAAGGTGAGCACATAGTCGCCCGGCACGCCGAAGGCATGCTTGAGGCCCGCCTGCTTCAGGCGCTCGGTGAGATAGGTGGCGACCGTGGCTTGGTTCATGATCGGAATATCGGCATTCCGCAGGGCGCAGCAAGCCGGGCCAGCATACTCCGATCCGCTGTTCCGGCGCGGACGGTTCCGCGGGATAGCTGTGGAAGGCTTAAGCCTTAGCTGCGCGCGGCGCCGGCTCACTCACTCACTTGGATGCGCGTGCGATCGCGTCTGCGCCATGCAGAGACGTTTTACGGACGCGAGGCGCCCAGCACCGTCATCACCACCGCCATTGGCGGCCGCTGCGAGGCGCTCGCGATCTCAGAGAGTCGTTGATCGACGGACTCTATGATGAAGCCCTTGGTTTTGAGCGCGGTCTGCAGGCGGTCGGGGGAGACATCGAGCATGCGCCCCACGTCCGCGAGCTTAGCTTTCTGCAGCGCGTTGACGAGTCCCGGGATCGGGTCCTGGCGGCTCGACAGGCTCGCGGGTACGATGAACGCGGCTGCTGCGAGAACCGTCAGCGCGAGCGGCACGAAGATCGTCCGGCGCCGGAAGTACGTCTTGAGCCCGCCCCAGTTCTTATGGATGTGCAGGCCGGCCGCGATCACGAGCGTCATCGCCAGCCACTCGTGCATCTCGCTCACGATGTTCTTGCCGACGTGGAAGAACATGGCGATGCCGGAGGCGGCAACCGCGAGAAACAGCGCCACGGTGGCCGCCGTTGCATACTTCTTGACGAATTCACTCATCTTCCCGTCCCCAATTCGCATCGCGTGAGGCAGGCACCCCGATGCCATTGCCGCAACACCGACAACGGTTGCCTCGCGGCCGATCCGTCGCATGTCTGTTGGGGACAGAGCTCGCCACCGGGCTGACAGTCGGGGCTAAGCGCGTAGAGTGCGCCGCAGGGCCCTTGCTCGCGCCATCTGCCGCGGGGCGGCTCGTAAGTGGGGGGCGCAATGACGCACGTTTCTGTTGCTGGTCACGGGCGGCCGGCGATTCTCCGGTTGGCGCTCGCGGCCTGCCTCGCCGTCACCGCGGCTGTCCTTGTCTTTCGCGCACCGCCAGCCGTTCTCGAGGGCGACCAGCCGCGCTACGCGACGCTCGGCCTCAATCTCGCCGATCACGGCGTCTTCAGCGACGCGAGCTACGCTCCTGGCGCGCAGCCCGCTCCATCGCTCGCGTGGGCCGGCCCGCTGGTCGCGGTCGAGATCGGTTTCGCCGCTGCGCTCGATCGCGGCACGCACGATGCGCTTGTCTGCATGGCGTCTCGCACAAAAGGCTGCGATCTTCGCCTTCCGGCCTTGCGGATCGTGCATCTTGGCGAGATTCTCGTCTTCCTCGCCTGCCTCTGGTGGATCGCCTATTTGATCCTCGGCAGCGAGCTGCAGGCTTGGCTCGCGGCGGCACTCGGCCTCGGCTTTCGTGAGGTGTTCGACTTCGCCAACCTGGTCATGACAGAGCCGCTGTACCTGATGGCGTACTCGCTCTTCGCGGCCATCCTCGTCACCGCCTATGTCGATCGCAAAGGTCCGGCCTGGTGGGTGGCGACAGGTCTCCTTCTGGGCGCCGTCGTGCTCGTGAAGACCGCCGCTCTGGTGCTGGTCGTCGGCCTTCCCGTGCTGCTCATCCTCGAGGCCGCATTGCGCAAGGCACCGATGAGCAGAGCGCTCATTTCCGCGCTGTGCGTGTTTGTGGCAGCAGGCGTCGTGGTCGCGGCATGGATGGCGCGCAGCGCGATCCTGTTCGACAACCTGTCGATGACCGCCCCTGCCTACTTGGAAGCCACCTTCTCCCATCGCCTGGCGTACAACCGCATGACCTGGCTCGAGTGGCTCGGCGGGTGGCTCTACTATTTGCCGGACTTCGGTGACAACGCGGTGCGCGGGCTGTTCGGCCCAACCGCACTGCAATCGCTCGGGTTCGGACCAGAGGGCTATTACGAGTATGGGGCTCGGGTGCTCCACCCGCACGTGCATGCGCTGACGGCGCCCAATTTCGCGACCGGCTATCTCTTCAGGACCTACGTTCTCGGCGAGCCCGTGAAATACACTGCCGTGAGCGCACTGTTGCTGTGGCGCGGCATCTTTGTCGGCCGCTACCTGGGCTTGGTGGGGCTCTTGGCGCTCGCAGCAGCACTGTGGCTGATGCCGCCGCGTGAGCGCGCCCCGTTGGCTCTCCTCGCGATCCTGGGCTTCGCGATCGCGGCGGCGCACGCAGCATTGTCCATCTGCATCCCCCGCTACAACCTGGCGCTGATCCCCGTCTACGCGGTCAGCCTTGCGTGGGCCTTGGGGTGGTTGTGGGCGCGCCTCGCTGTGGAGAGACGACAGCCTGCGTGACAGCCAATGCCTCTTTGGGCCGCGGATGCGCTGGCTCCGAGAATACGAGCAGCCGCGAGAGAACGTACGTGAAGATCATGGAGATAAGCGCGCCGACCGCGAGCGCGAGAAGCGGCCAGTCGCGCCACAGCCCGCCCGTCATGACGAGGCCGGCGAAGATCGCGTAATTGATCAGGAAGCCTGCGATTTGCACGGCCACGTAGCGCCGGTACTGCGACAGGGGTGCGCGCTCGCGCCCCGTCTCGAACGTCCAGGTGCGGTTCATCGCCCACGTCACCGACAGCGCCAGCGGAAAGGAGAAGGCGCGCGCGACGAGCGGCGAGACGCCCGTCGTCCACGTGATGAGCTGCATGGCGCCGCCGTCGACCGCAAATCCGATCGAGCCGACGACTGCAAAGCGCAGGAGCGAACCGCTAAGCGGCAGCATGGCGGGGCAACTTCGGCGCCTCTTTGCGCGGTGCGATGCGGCTGATCGTGAGGTAGGCGAGCCGCTTGGTCTCCTGCTGAGCGTAGGCGACGCTGTCGAGAATGAGCCCGGTCGCCAGGCTGACGCCGGCAATGATCATGAGGCTCGCGGCGGCGACGGCGGTCGGCAGCCGCGGCACGAGCCCCGTGGCGATGAACTCCGCGATGACACCGGAGCCGATGGCGAGCGACGTCGCGGCAAACAGCGCTGCAAGCGTGGCGAACAGGAACAGCGGCCGCAGGTGCTTTAAGAGGCGGGCGATATACCAAAGGATGCGGACGCCGTCGCGGTAGGTCCGGAGCTTGCTCTCGCTCGCCTCGCCGCGCGGCTTATAGTGCGTCGGTATCTCGACGCACGCGAGCCCAAGCTGGATGGCGTGCAGGCTCATCTCGGTCTCGGTCTCGAACCCGGTCGCGAGCGCCGGAAACGATTTCACAAAGGGCCGGGAGAAGGCGCGGTAGCCGGAGAAGATGTCGACGAAGGCCTCTCCGAACAGGCGCTGGACGAGCCAGTTGAACAGTCGGTTGCCGGTCTGGTGGCCGCCGCGGTAGGCCGCACGCTCGCCGCGGTGCTCGCGTTTGCCCACGACCATATCCAACTGCTCATTCCACAGCGTCGCCACGAGCTCGGGCGCGCGCCCAGCGTCATACGTGCCATCGCCGTCGGCGATCAGGTAGACGTCCGCCTCGACTTGCGCGAAGGCGTGGCGCACCACGTTCCCCTTCCCGCGCTGGCGCACGCGGCGGACGATCGCACCCGCAGCCGTCGCCTTGGCGATCGTGTCGTCGGTCGAAGCGTTGTCGTAGACGTAGATGTCGGAGGGGGGCAGCGCCTTGCGGAACTCCCGTACGACGCCGGCGATGGCCTCGCCCTCGTTGAAGCAGGGCAGGATGACGGCGACGCGCGGTGCGGCCATATATGGTCTCCGGCTCTCAACAATGCTCTCGAAGCGCTTGCCGGCGGACCGCGGCGAGCGTGGGTGATCGGTACGCCACGCGCACTTCACCCCAACGCTACTGGCACGAACGGCCAAGATTTTACCGGCTTCCGTTGATCGTTTGCCAGGGGAGCGCGCCGATCGGCGCTGATTTGTCGGGGATAAACGCGGCCTGCGGTGCGCTCCGCACCATGGCGCCTGCGAGGCGTGACAGGCGAGCGCGAATGCGTATAGTGCGCCGCCTGAGCCGAACGCGTTGCGCCCCGAAGGCCCCGATGCCGACCAAAGCCGCTACCAAGCCCGCCCGGCGTCCGCCGGCGCCAGACGCCGCCCGTCTGCGGCCCGAGAAGTCGTTCCAGGACCTCATCTTCGTCTTGCAGACCTTCTGGGCCGGAGAGGGTTGCGTCGTGCTGCAGCCCTACGACATGGAGGTCGGCGCCGGCACCTTCCACCCGGCGACCGCGCTGCGCTCGCTCGGGCCGCACCCGTGGAACGCAGCCTACGTCCAGCCCTCGCGCCGTCCCAAGGATGGCCGCTACGGCGAGAACCCCAACCGCCTGCAGCACTACTACCAGCTGCAGGTCATCATGAAGCCGGCGCCCGCCGACATCCAGGACCTCTATCTGGAAAGCCTGCGCCGCATCGGGCTCAACCCACTGCTGCACGACATCCGCTTCGTCGAGGACGATTGGGAGAGCCCGACGCTCGGCGCCTGGGGGCTCGGCTGGGAGGTGTGGTGCGACGGCATGGAGATATCGCAGTTCACCTACTTCCAGCAGGTCGGCGGCTTCGACTGCGAGGTCGTCTCGGCCGAGATCACCTACGGCCTGGAGCGGCTCGCCATGTACGTCCAGGGCGTCGACCGCGTCTATGATCTTTCTTACAACGGCCGCGAGGACGCCCGCCGCCTCACCTACGGCGACGTGTTCCTGCAGGCGGAGCAGGAGTACTCGCGCTTCAACTTCGAGTACGCCGACACCAAGCTCTTGCACCAGCACTTTATTGACGCCGAGGCGGAGTGCAAGGCGCTGCTCGAGCAGGGCGACAAGGACGCTCATCACGAGATGGCGCTGCCGGCTTACGACCAGTGCATCAAGGCCTCGCATTTGTTCAATCTCCTGGACGCGCGCGGCGTCATCTCGGTGACCGAGCGCCAGAGCTACATCCTGCGCGTGCGCGAATTGGCCAAGGCCTGCTGCGCCGCCTGGCTCAAGACCGAGGGAGGGCGGCCCTGATGCATCCCGATACCTTGGGCGGCCTAATCCTCGGCATCCCCGCGCTCATCATTGCGTATTTCGCGCTGTGGCGACGGCAGCGCGCGGTGTTCTGGTTCGCAGCGGTGCTGATCCTCGTCGGCGTCGGCTATCTCGTCGCGACCGGCGCTGCCGCCGACATCGCGCATCTGATCTTCGGCGGGGCGGCCTGAGCGAGCCCATGCAACTCGAGCCCTACACGGCAAGCGCCGCACCGCCTCAGAACAAGCGCTTCGCTTTGAGGCCGAAGCTCCTGGCGTGGAGCGCGCGCGTGTGGCGTGAGAGCCCGGAGCGCGCCGTGCCGATGTTCAAGCTCGATGCTGAGCTCGAGCCTGGTGATGTCGCCGACCCCGCGCTGTCAAAGGCCTTGCATCCCTTCGCGGGCCCGCTGCAGAAGATCGCCGTCTACCTCTTGCATCCCGAGGAGACGCAATGGCCGGCGCCCTGGGCCGTCGGCCGCTTCGACGTCGATAGCAAGGCCGCCTACATGTTCTTTCATGATTTCCTCGGCGCCTCCAACGGCGCGCTTATGCTCAACCTGATGCAGACCGCGGGCGCGGCGACGGACATCATCATGAGCGTGGTTCCGGTCCGCATCGAGCCCGGCAGCCTGCTCTTCGCCATCAGCGATTACGACCTCGGCATCCACAACCGCATCGGCTGAGTGACATGGCAGAGCTTCTGCTCGAATTGTTCTCCGAAGAGATCCCGGCGCGACTGCAGGCGCGCGCGAGCGAGGACTTATGCCGTCTGATGGTCGATGGCCTGAAAGCGCGCGGGCTTAAGGTGGGAGAGGCGCGCGCCTTCGCCACCCCGCGCCGTCTCGCCCTCGTCATCGATGACGTGCCGGAGAAGTCGCCGTCGCTCGCCGAGGAGCGCAAGGGCCCGCGCGTTAGCGCGCCAGAGCAAGCGATCCAGGGCTTTCTGAAGGCAGCGGGCCTCAAGTCGATCGCCGACGCCGAGATCGTCAAGGACGAGAAGAAGGGCGACTACTATCTCGCGCGCATCGAGAAGCCCGGCAGGCCCGCGCCCGCGATCATCGCGGAGGTGCTGCGCGCCACGATCGTCACCTTCCCATGGCCGAAGTCGATGCGCTTCAACCGGCCAGTCGATGATGCCACCGAATTGCGCTGGATCAGGCCGCTGCAGGCGATCGTGTGCCTCGCTCGATGGCAAAGTCGTGCCGTTCGAGATCGCCGGCATCAAGGCGAGCGACACCACCACGGCCACCGCTTTCTTGGGGCTGATCGCTTCAAGGTGAAGAGCTTTGCCGACTACCAGAAAGGCTTGAAAAGCCACAAGGTGATCCTCGACGCGGACCAGCGCGCCAGGCTCATCGCGGAAGCCGCGCACGGGCTTGCCAAGGACGCTAAGCTCGCGCTGGTCGAGGACGATGGCCTGCTCAGCGAGAACGCGGGGCTCACCGAGTGGCCCGCCGTGCTCATGGGCTCCTTCGACAAGGCGTTCCTCGAGGTGCCGCCGGAGTGCCTCATCACCTCCATGAAGACGCACCAGAAGTGCTTCTCACTTCGTGAAGCGCGCGGAAAGAAGCTTGCTGCCAAGTTTCTGCTGGTCGCCAATCTGAAGGCCAAGGACGGCGGCAAGGAGATCGTCGCCGGCAACGAGAAGGTGATCGCGGCGCGGCTCTCGGATGCCAAGTTCTTCTGGGAGCAGGACTTGAAGCGTCCGCTCGACGAGATGGCCTCCGCGCTCGACGCCATCACCTTCCACGACAAGCTAGGGTCCCAGAAAGAGCGCGTGGAGCGTATCGCCGAGCTTAGCTTTCAGATCGCCGGTGCCGTCGACGCCACGCCGGAGGACGCGCGCCGCGCCGCGCAGCTTTGCAAGGCCGACCTCGTCTCCGGCATGGTCGGCGAGTTCCCCGAGCTGCAGGGCCTCATGGGCCGCTATTACGCGGAAGCTGCCGGCACCAAGCCGGAGATCGCGCGCGCGCTCGAGCTGCACTACAAGCCAAAGGGTCCAACCGACACGGTGCCGCTCGAGAAGGAGGGCGACGCGGTCGCGATCGCGGTCGGCCTTGCGGATAAGCTCGACACGCTCGTCGGGTTCTGGGCGATCGGCGAGAAACCGACGGGCTCGGGCGATCCCTACCAGTTACGCCGCGCGGCGCTCGGCATCATCCGCATCGTTCTGGAGAACGATCTTCGCCTACCCTTGGGCGCCGCCATCGCCGAGGCCTACATGCTGCACTTCGCCCGTGAGAGCCGCAGCGGCGCCTCCGGCTTGCGCAACGAGATCGACAGCGGCCTCAAGAGCAGGGGCCTCGCAAAGGACAGCGTCATGGCGCTGTTCGCGGGAGGCGACGAACGGCTGCGCGGCGCCGTCGGGCTCGTCAAGTTCGCGCCGATCGTCGGGGATCTCATGGCGTTCTTCGCCGAGCGGCTGAAGGTCCACCTGCGCGAGAAGGGCGCTCGCCACGACTTGATCGATGCGGTCTTCTCGCTGGGCGGCCAGGACGACCTCGCGCTCATCGTCAAACGCGTGGAGGCGCTCGACGCCTTTCTCAAGACCGATGACGGCGCCAACCTGCTGATCGGCGTCAAGCGCGCGCAGAACATCCTCTCAATCGAGGAGAAGAAGGACGATACGACCTACGCCGGCACTTACCAGGTGGCGCTTCTGCAGGAAAAGGAGGAGGCAGCGCTCGCCGCTGCGATCGAGAGCGTGAAGCAGGACACCGCGGCCGCGATCAACGTCGAGAATTTCGCCGGCGCCATGCGCGCGCTCGCCGAGTTGCGCGCGCCCGTCGATGCGTTTTTCGAGAACGTGACGGTCAACACCGAGAATGCGGCCCTGCGCCGGAACCGCCTGCACATGCTGTCGGAGATCCGCGCGGCCACGCTGAACGTCGCCGATTTCACCAAGATCGCCGGCTAGCGGCGGAGCGAGAGCGCTCCATCGCCTTGCCGCCCGTGCAATAAGCGACAGGATCGTAGCCCCAAGCCGATGCGTCTATGAGACATTCTATGAGACATGGGGCGTCCCGTTAGGTTTGTCGGAGAATACGCCGGGGGCGGCTGAATGTTGCGCTTCCCGGTTTACGAAGGCAGCGATGGAGAGCGATGGTCGCTACCTGTTCGTCTACGGCACGCTGATGCGGGGCGCCGTCGGCGCGCTGGGGGCTGCGCAGCGCGACCGCTTGGTGCGCGAATCCCGCAGCTTCGGCCCGGCGACGATAGCGGGCGCGGAACTCTACGACCTTGGCCGCTATCCGGGCCTCGTTGCGAGCCCCGACGCGAGCCTCGTCGTACACGGGGAGGCGGTCGAGCTCCTGAGCCCGGCCCGTACGTTGGTCTGGCTCGACGCCTACGAGGGGATCACCGCGGGTGACAACGACGAGGGCGAGTACGCGCGCCAAGCGCGGCCCGTGCGCTTAGTCAACGGACAAACTGTCGAGGCCTGGGTCTATCTCTTGCGCCGGAAGGCGCCGGGCCACGCCCGCATTCGCAGCGGCCGCTGGCTATGAGCACATTGAGAGGAAACGCGCTGAGGCGGAGAGAGCTGGCCTGCGAACCCCGAAACGACCCTCTGCCGCCTCGAGCACGGTCCCCGCTTCGACCGGGCGGCCAGCTCCCGCATCAACGGTGATACACCGGCCATCGCGCGCCATCTATTTCAATTCGCGAATTCTCTTATGGTGTGCACAACCGGTGGAATTCTCTTGTCGTGCACGCCGATTTGCCGGGTGCAGGCTCACGCCTGCGCGTCGGAAGATTCTGCGCGGGCGCGCTCATAGTCCTCGCTCGCGATGAGCCAATTCTCCTCCGCTTGCGCCAAGCGCTTGACCAGTTGTCCGCGCTCGATGCCGGCGCTCTGCGCTTTTGTTGCATCGCGCACGTAAAGCTCGGGGTCCGCCAGCAGCGCATCGAGCCGGGCGATCTCGGCGGTGATCGCCTCGACCGCCCTTTCCGCCACCTGCATGGCCTTTTTTAGCGGCGCGAGGTTCGCGCGCTTGTCGGCGTTGGCGCGGCGCTGCTCGGAGCGCGCATTGCGTGCGGCCGCACTCGCCCGGGACTGCCCGCGCGTACCCGCGCCGCGCTCGGTGAGAAGCTCGGCGCGATAGGCGTCGATGTCGTCGTCGTAGGGCTTGATCCCGCCGTTGCGCACGATCCAAAGCCGGTCGGCCGTCGCCTCGATCAGATGCCGGTCGTGGCTGATCAGGATGACGGCGCCTTCGTACTCGGTGAGCGCGTGCACGAGCATCTCGCGGCTGTCGACGTCGAGGTGGTTGGTCGGCTCATCGAGGATCAAAAGATGCGGCCCGTGGAAGGCGGCGATCGCCAGAAGCAGGCGCGCCTTCTCGCCGCCCGACAGGTTGGCGCATTTGGTATCGGCCTTGTCGGCGGAGAAGCCGTACGTGCCGAGCCGCGTGCGCCGCTGCGCCTCCGTCGCCTCGGGCATCAGCTTCAGCATGATGTCGTAGGGCGTCTCGGCTGGATTGAGTTCGTCGAGCTGGTGCTGCGCGAAGTAGCCGACGTCGACGCGCTTTTGTCCGTAGACGCGGCCGGAGAGCGGACCGAGCTTGCCGGCGATGAGTTTGGCAAACGTCGACTTGCCGTTGCCGTTCTGGCCTAAGAGCGCGATGCGATCGTCCTGATCGATGCGCAAGTTGAGGCCGCTGAGCACCGGATGGTCGGGAGCGTAGCCGACCGCCACCTCCTCGAGCCGCAGAAGCGGGCTCGCCAGCGGCTTTGCCGGCTGCGGCAGGTGGAAGACTGTGACGCGCTCCTCCACCTGCGCGGCGATCGGTTGCATCTTGGCGAGCGCCTTGACGCGGCTCTGGGCCTGCGCGGCCTTGGTCGCCTTGGCCTTGAAGCGGTCGATGAAGGCCTGGATGCGGCGGCGCTCGTCGTCCTGCTTCTTCTTGAGCTTCAACTCCAGCCGCTGCTTCGCTCTGCGCGCCTCCTCGAAGTCGTCATAGCCGCCCGCGTACAGCGTGAGCTTACCGCGCTCCAGGTGCAGGATCGCGGTAACGGCGCGGTTCAACAGATCGCGGTCGTGGCTGACGATGAGGACGGTGTGCGGATAGGCGCGCAGGTAGCTCTCGAGCCATAGCGCGCCCTCGAGGTCGAGATAGTTCGTGGGCTCGTCGAGAAGCAGGATCTCCGGCTCGAGGAACAGCACGGCGGCGAGCGCCACGCGCATGCGCCAGCCGCCCGACAGCGCGCTGCAGGGGCGCTGCTGCGCCGCCTCGTCGAAGCCGAGACCGGCAAGGATCTGCGCGGCGCGCGCCGGGGCTGAATGCGCTTCGATGTCGGCGAGGCGCTCGTGGATCTCGCCGATGCGATGGGCGTCATCAGCGATTTCGGCCTCTGCGAGCAGGCACTTGCGCTCCGTGTCGGCTGCGAGCACCCACTCGATGAGGCTGTCGGTGCCGCCCGGCGCCTCTTGCGCGATGTGGCCGATGCGCATCGAGCGGGCGACGGTGACGGAGCCGTCGTCGGGGCTGAGCTCGCCTGAGATGATCTTCAGGAGCGTCGTCTTGCCGGCGCCGTTGCGTCCAACGAGGCCGACTTTGTGGCCCGTCGGGATGCCCGCCGTCGCGCCGTCAAAGAGCGTCCGACCTTCGATCCTGTAGGTCAGATCGTTGATGTGCAGCATGGCTAGTGCCCCAATTCCGAAGTTCGCCGGTGTTCGAAGCTTGGCTCAGGAGCGAACTTCGCAATCATAAGGGACACTAGAATCACACTGGAGCACATAGCGGCTGGCACCGTCGGTGTCATGGGCAAGCGACGCTCAGAAAGCGATTCCGAGCCGCTTGAGGAGCGCCAGCATCGCGAAATAGCAGGCGACGGTAAGGGCACCCGCGGCCAGAAGGCTCAAGACGAACGGCCAGCCGGCGCGCAGCAGCAGAGGAAGCGCGATGAAAAGCGCAAGCGACGGCAGCACCAACCAGAAGATGCCTGCGGCGAGCTCGGCAACCCTCTCGCTGTCGCCGGTGTCGGCATAGAGCCAGACCATCGCCAGCACGGATGTGAGCGGGATCGAGGCGAGCACCGCACCGGCAAGCGTGCTGCGCTTGGCGACCTCGGAGATCGCCACGACGAGCACCGCGGTGACGCCAACCTTAAGCGCGGCGGGGAGCATGAAGGACTCAGCCCGAGACGACGGGCTTCAAGGTCTCGACCAAGAGCCGCTCCTGCGCGCCCTTGTCCTGCACGGAGAGGTGCGCCAGGAACCAATCCTGCACCATCTGGCAGACGTGCCCTGGCGGCTCGTGCGAGAGCGCCGTGGGGTTAGAGAAGGTCTTGAGGTCGTTCTCCTTCCAGCCAAGCTTCGTCAGCTGTTGGACCAGAATCTCGTAATCACCTTTGAGGGCCCGTGCGTGAGTCTTGGGTGAATTGCGGCCGTCTGCAATCGCCTCGAATATGGCTGCAAGCTGGGCCTGGATCGCCGTGCCGTCCTGGGGCGAAAGCAACAGCTCGGTCACCGCCGGAGACGTCTCGCCCTGCGAGATGAAGCCATAGCAGGCGCCGATGCCCCGCTCGCTAAGGCTCTTGAGGTTTTCGAGGAAGGCGCTCGCTATGACTTTGAGCTTCTCGGTGCTTGCCGCGAGCGCCTGATCGGCGTGCTTGCGCCGCAACTCGACGAGGGCCTGCGCCAGATGCTTGGCGATTTCGACTTGTGGCCGGTTCTGGGCCGCAAGCGTTGCCGCCTCGCGCAGTTGCTCGTTGTACCAGTCGGGGAACTCATGCTTGATGATGCCCCACATCCGCATCTGCTGGAATTTTGCGTCCAGATCCTGCTCGCTCTTCGCCACCGCTTCCGCCGACGGCTGTGCGACGGCGGGCGCGGCCGAAGCCGCGGGCGGCGGCGTCTGCATTGCGGTTACGACTGCCGGCGCGGTGGGCGGGGGCGTCGTCAGAATGGACGCGGCGGTCTCCCTGGCGGTCTGCTTGTTGGCAGTCTGCTTGGAGGTATCCGTGCCGGACGATTGAGCGTATTCGGATTTGAGGCTCGCAGCCTTCTGCCACAGGTACCACCCGCCGGCGCCTGCCATCAGCGCCAACAACACGGATGCTGCGACGATTAAGCCCATCCGCAGCGGGGTGCGGTCGCGCATGCCGCGGGAGACGCGGATGCGCTCCGGCTCGAAAGAGTGTTCCGGGAAGCCGCTGGTGCGCACCTGCCCAGTCGGGCGCGTCGCGGGCACGTGGACAGGCGCGCGCTGGGGCTCGGGCGCCTGGAATGGGAACACTGCTGGGGCCGGGCGCCAATCGGCGAAACCTGCCCGCCAGATGAGGTCCGTCGGCCGCAGGTGCCCCTGCCCGACGAACGTGCGCATCTCGACATCCGAAAGCGGGCCGTGCTGCTTACCGTCCCGGGCGATGTACCATTGGATGTCAGGCTGCTGGACGGTCATAAAACTCTCGATCTCATGCGGAAGGCCTGGGGGTCATCGACGCCAGGGTCCGTTCTGCCCACGCTGGCCTGCTCGCATGGCGCCAATGTGGTTCCAGACCCTAGCCTCGTCAATCGTCTTTGTCTGCCAGGGCCTTATAGTCCACCGCCGCCTTTTCTATGGCGCCTTGCTGTGGAAGCGGGCGACCGCTATAACCCGCCGCAATCCATAGAAAAAACATGCATGAGCGAGGCCAGAGGGATGGCTATTGAGCGGACGCTTTCGATCATCAAGCCCGACGCCACGGTACGCAACGTGACGGGTGACATTAACGCCGTTATCGAAAAGGCCGGTCTGCGGATCATCGCCCAGAAGCGAATCTGCTGGACGCTGCCGCAGGCGCAGACGTTCTACGCCGAGCACAAGGAGCGCCCCTTCTACGACGAGTTGTGCGCGTTCATGACCTCGGGGCCGATTGTTGTGCAGGTGCTCGAGGGCGAGGACGCAATCGCGAGATACCGCAAGGTGATGGGCGCAACCGATCCGGAGGAGGCCAAGCGCGGAACGATCCGCAAGCGCTTTGCCCTCTCCAAGTCGCAGAACTCGGTTCACGGCTCGGACAGCCTGGCCTCGGCCGCACGCGAGATAGCTTTGAATTTCCAGCCCGACGAGATTGTAGGATGATCGTCTCGGCACGTTCGCCGCGATCTATTCGCAACTCGCCTCAGAACTCGCCCCAGAACTGCCATGGCATGCGTCCGCTTCTACGTTGCCACGAGCCTCGACGGCTTCATCGCCGACGAGCAGGGTAGTGTCGATTGGCTGGCGCCGTATGATGCGCGCCTCTACGGCTACGATAAGTTCCTCGGCGAGGTCGGTGCGCTCATCATGGGGCGCCGCACCTTCGAGCTGATCAGAGCTACCGACGAGGAGTGGCCCTACCGCGGCAAGCCCGTCTTCGTGCTCTCCTCCCAGCCGCTCGGCCGCGTCCCGCCCGGCGTTGCGGCCGCCGCGCGCGGCATGTGGGAGGGCTTGCAGCAGGCGCGCAAGGCGACGCCAAGGGACATCTGGATCGTCGGCGGCGCCGTCACCATGCAGTCGGCGCTCGATGAAGGCCTCGTTGATGTGGTGGAGATCTTCCTGGTGCCGGTCCTGCTCGGCGCCGGGCTCAATCTGCTCAATGATCTCGCCCGCCGCCCGATGCTTCTCTTCGACGGCATCGAATCCTTTCCGGACGGCGTCGTCAAGCTCAGGTATCTGGTGTCGAAGGCACCCATGGCGGAAGCTTGAAAGATGGCGCCGGCCGGATCAGTCGAGGCTCGGGAACAGTTCCGGGGGCGCGCCGTATTGCTGCGCCCAGCCTACCCACGGTACGTCGGTGGCGCAGGTCACATATTCGCGCACGTGCCAGCCCCCGCCCTCCTGCACGAGGAGCGCGTCCACGCCGCCGCCGCACATGTCCGCCGCGACCGCGTCCCGATAGGGAGTGATCGCCCAATCGACCGGTTGGCCGTCAGGCCGCTGCGGCGTCGCTTCGAGAAAGGCCCAGCCGCGGCAGGCAGTGAGCCTCTGGGCAACGAACTTGACCTTCTGCTTGAGCTCGCTCTCGACAGGCGCGCGCAGCGCGTCCATGATTGCCTTGCGCTCAGGCGTGCCGATGGCGGGCGTGTAGGGGCAGCTCTGCGCCGCGGCGTGAGCGCACGAGGCGAGAAGGACGATGACCGCCGGGGCCGCGTGCAAGGCGACCGAGCGCAAGTCGCGGCAAGAGGCGGACCGCATGAGGCGGCTCCCAGCAGCTGATTTTGGTTTCTATCATAGCCGTCCACTGCCGCGCGGCTAGCCTTCATCGGCGAGAATTTTTGGATCTTCGGCAGCGGTAATCGCGTGGGGGGCATGTGGTGATGGACCTTGGCAGTAAGTCGCGGCGGCGCAGCTTCATGCAAGCGGCGGTCGCTGGCGCACTCGTGCTCGCGGCGCTTACCGTCGGTACGAGGGCGCAGGATAAGGAGACGCCCGTGGCGCCCGGCGTCGACTACTGGCAGCCGGACTGGATGGTGCGCGAGCTGTGGGGTCCGGGGCGCATGCCGCGTGGCATGATGGTTCGCCTTTTGCGGCAGACGACCTTCATGAAGTATGGCGCGCCTGTGGCCTATCAGGGCAAGCAGTCGACGGTCGCCAAGGTGCCCGAGACGATTGCTGCGGGTCGCACGATCTACGAGGCGAACTGCGCCATCTGCCACGGTGCCAACGGGCTGGGCGATGGCGAGGCGGCAAACGCCTTGTCGCCGTCGCCGGCGCTGCTCGCCTACATGATCCGCCGCCCGATCGCGGTCGATGAGTATCTCTTATGGACCATCTCCGACGGGGGCGCGCAGTTCGGCTCCAAGATGCCCGCGTTCAAGGACAAGCTCACGAGCGACGACATCTGGCGCGTCGTCGCCTTCATGCGCGCCGGCTTCCCCGCCGCCAAGCCGCCTAGTGCCGCGTCGGAGCCCAAGCACTAGCAGAACATTCCCAAGCGAATCGCGCAACGTGGCGCGTCAGGGCTTGGGTTTGCGCAGCGTGAGGATGTAAGCGGCGACGTCGCCGATCTCCTCGCGCGTCAGAGTGATGGTCGGCATCGGCGGGTGGGGGATGACGATGCGCCCCGCGATCCCCGCCGCGGTCTGTCCGGGCATATTGGCGATCTCCTCGAAGGTCGGCACGTCGGCCGGCATCGTGGCGTTCGCCGCCTTGCTGCCGACGATGTGGCAGCCGGTGCAGAGCTTGTCGGCGATCTTGTGCCCCGTCTTGGCGTCGGGGTGGATCTGCGCCTCAACCGCACTGCTCCAAAGACCCACGCTCGCGATCGTCAAGCCTGCGAGCAGTGTCAAGCCGCCGGTCTTGGCGGCGCGCGCCTTCGCTTGCATGTCACCTCTTCTTTTAGATCTTCTTTAAAAGCCCTCAAGGGATCGGGCCTTGCGCCCGGCGGTGCAACAATAGCGCACTTTGCCCGAGCGAAAGCGGCAAGCCGGCGGGCGGACCTTAGGAAAATTCGTCGCGTGGCGAGAATGGCGCGGGCGCTCGGCCCCCGGGCTAAGGACCTAGCTCAACTCGCGAATCTTGAACATGAGCCCGCCCTTGGGCGTCAGTGTCACCGTGGCGTTGATGCCCGCAGGATCCTGGCCGACGTACTCGGGCCGGAAGCGGCGCAAGAGCAGCGACAGGGCGAGCGTGTTCTCCACCTGGCTCATGGCGCCGCCGATGCAGGAGCGTTTGCCAGCGCCGAACGGCAGATACGAGTACTTCACCTGCTTCTTGGCGCCGCCGCCCATCCAGCGCTCCGGGCGGAACTCTTCCGGCTCCTCCCAGAACTTGGGGTTGTGGTGGGCGCCGTAGGCAAAGAGCACGACGCGGTCGCCGGGGTGGATCTTCTTGCCGCCGATCTCGTCCTCCTCCGCGGCGACGCGGATGAGCCCCCAGATCGGCGGATAGAGACGCATCGTCTCCTGGATCACCGCCCGCGTATAGGCGAGCGCGGAATAGTCGTTGGCCGTCGGCTCGCGGTCGCCGTAGACCTCCTCGCCTTCCCGGCGGATGCGCTCGGCTGCCTCCGGATGGCGCGAGGTCTCATAGAGTGCCCAGGCGAGCGTCAGCGCGGTCGTCTCCGTGCCGGCCCACAGGTACTGCTTTAGCTCGTCGATCGCCTGCTGCTGGTCGAACTCGGGCATGTCGGGATCGGCGACGGCGGCCTCGATCATCTTGAGGAGCGTGCGTTCGCGGGCTTCGCGCGGATCGGCGGCGATAACCTCCGGCGGCACGCTCGCCCACACCTGCATGGCCTTGGCGGCGTCCTGCTCCGTCATCTCGAAGACCTCGCCCAGCTGCTTCTTGAGGCGGATCTCCTTGTGGTTCATAACGTCGGTGTAGGTCTTCACGCACTTGAAGACGAAGTGCGGATTGAACGGCATGTCGCGGTCAAACAGCGCCTTGCAGATCATGTCGGCGGCGAGCGTCCACGTCTGCTCGACCATCTCGATCGTCTCGCCCGACTTGGCGATGTTCGCCCAGATGTCCATCTTGGTGCGGATGGCGCCGAGGAAGTAGGGGATGTACTCGGCGAACATGTCGGGGTGGAACGCCGGCTGCTGCGGCATCCTGATTTTCTGCCAGAGCACGCCGTCGTTGGTGATCATCGACTTGCCGAAGATCGGCTTCAGGCCGTCGAAGTACTTGATGTAGGAATCGGCCTTGGTGACGAGCACGTGCTTGAAGTGCTCTGGCTCAGTCAGCAGCACGATGCGCTGGTTGGCGAGGTTGATGGGGATGACCGCGCCATAGCGCTCCGCCATCTGCATCAAGATGAGCAGCGGATTGTCGAGCCCGACCTTCAGCAGAGGCGTGAGCTGGAACCAGATGCTCAATTCCTCGCCCAGCCCCTGCGTGTGGGCGGGCGCTTCAACGGGGGCGCTCTGCTTTGCCGTCGCGGTCATGAGGTCGTCTCCCGGCGAGAAGCCGTGCAAAACGCACTGCAAACGCACCTTCTATGCCAAATGCAGCCAATGGGACGTAAACTGGGAACCGATAGGAAGCCCAATGCGCTTGCCGCGCGAGGCGCGCTTGCTCCCCCGCAAGCTGGCAGCATGACTAGCACCGGGGATGCGCAAGTGTCCATGCGGCCACGCGTTTCCGCGCCAATTTGGCGCTTCTGCGTTTGATTTGGATCACCCCTCTCGTTTCAGGCGAGCGGCGGCCAAAACAAAGCTTTCTCTTGGTTAACCGGGGCTTGCGGTCCGCTCACGCGGTCATCCTTGATCCACACCGCGCCGGAGGCAAAGAGGGCGAGCGCGTGCGGATAAAGCTTGTGCTCGGCTTCGAGCACGCGTGCGCCCAGGGTCTCCACGGTGTCCCAATCGAGCACCGGCACGGCCGCCTGCGCGATGATCGGACCATCGTCCACATGCGCGCGCACGGCGTGCACGGTGCAGCCCGCAATTTTGACGCCGGCGGCGAGCGCGCGTACATGCGTGTCGAGACCCTGGAACGCCGGCAACAGCGAGGGGTGGATGTTGAGCATGCGGTCGTGCCAGCGCTTGACGAAGGCGGGCGTCAGGATGCGCATGAACCCGGCGCAGGCGACGAGGTCGACGCGAAACGTCTTGAGCTCGGCGTCGAGCGCCGCCTCGAACGCCTCGCGGCCATCGAACGTTGCGTGGTCGACGGTGATCGCTGGGACCCCTTCGGCCTGCGCCTTCTTGAGACCCTCGGCCGCAGGCCTGTTGGAGACGACGCAGGCAATCTCGGCCGGATAAGCGGGCGCCTGCGCGGCTCGGATCAGCGCCATCATGTTGGAGCCGCGCCCGGAGATGAGGATGCCGACGCGTTTCTTGTGGTCCGTCGTGTTGTCAGCCATGGCGGTGCCTTAGCACGCGGCCGACCGCGAGACGACTGCCCTCGCGATCAAATCCGTCCGGCTGTGGTAAGTCGTGTGGCGAACCTCCGGGAGAGCCACCCCGACGTGAAGTACAGGATCGCAAAATAGACGAGCACCACGCCGGCGATCACAAGCGCGAGCATGGACGTGTTCGCGGCAATCCAGGCCTGCACCTCGGCCATGAGCGCCGGCAGCTCGCTCCTCGTGACGACCATCGGCACGGCCACGGCGGCCTGGAGGAGGGTGATGAGCACGACCGTTCCCAAGGCGAGCAGGGCGAAACGCAGCTGCTCCCCTCTGCGCAAAGCGCGGCGATGGTCGAGTACGAACGTACGCGCCGCGATCGCCGTGGCCGCGACGAGAACACCGATGGCGACGCCGCCATTCGCCTGAATGTCGAAGATGACCAGTACGGCCGTGCCGAGCGCGGAGAGAACGAGGTAGGTGACGCCGAACATGAGGAGGGAGGCCCGCAGGCGCCCCTCCGTCTCGAGCGTTGCGCTGGTCATCGTCGGGTCTCATGATGCTATTGATCGACGCGGTCCCTCCGCATCGGGACGGATCGTGCATAGCATGCCGCCCGGATCGGCGCATGGGTTTTGGAGTGTCCCGCATGCGCTATGCTGCGCGATGCGACCGACGGAGGGCACATGTCCCAATCGCGCCAACAGCAGGCGCTGGCAATCATCCAGATCGCAACGGGAATCGGCATAGCCATCTTCTGGCTGCTGTTCTTCACGGTCGGCATGGCGCCCGCGCGCCCGCCGTCCTGCTATTTCCCCTACGAGCATTCGTTCCCTCCGCCCGATGCGATTCTTGCGATCGCCCTCGTCGCGAGCGGCGTCAACAGTCTCAACGATGGCACGTGGGGACGCGGCGTCTCGCTCGCTTGCGCCGGCGGTCTCATCTTTCTCGGCATCATCGATTTCAGCTTCGCCGCTCAGAACGGCGGCTTCGACGGTCCCATCATGGAGGTGGCGCAGGCGAGCGTCATTTCGCTGTGGTGCGTCGGGCTCGGGTTGTGGATCATCGCCGTGCTCGGTCGTCAATACCGAAGCGTGCCGGACTAGTTGCCTGCCTAGGTGCTCGCTCAAGGAAGCCAGATTTCATGCCGCGTTCGCCCGCTTATCAGGCCGTGGTTTCGTTGCTCCGGCGCACAGGATCGCTGCGGTTTGTCGATTCGCTCAGGTACCATCGCCTGCGCCGTTCCTCATCGGCCTCACGCGACGCCTTTCAGCGTCAACATGGTACAGCACCGTTGCCGCCTGATGACCTCGCCTACGATGCGTATGGGTTCTTGAACTGGCTTCAGTACTGGGAAAGCGGCATCGAGACGGCAACCCTGATCAGCAATATTCTATTGTGGGAGTTTCCGGATCGGCGACCAAGACGCGTGCTGGAATGGGGTTGCGGACCTGCCCGCATCGTCAGGCATATCCCCCAAATGCTGAACGCATCAGGCGACTGGAGCGTAATGGCGACGGACTACGATCCGGCGACGATCCGCTGGTGCCGCGCCAACATTGCGAGCGTTGACTTTTCCTCAAACGGGCTGGAGCCGCCGTTGCCACAAGAGGCGGCGAGCCTCGACGCCGTTTACTGCATCTCCGTCTTTACGCACCTGTCGGGAGAGGTGCAGCGCGCCTGGGCGAGAGAGCTTGCGCGTGTGCTGCGGCCAGGGGGTGCCTTGATCGCCTCATTTCATGGCGATGCGACCCGTTCGTATTTGCTGGCCTCCGAGCGGCGCAGGTATGACCGGGGGCAGCTCGTCGTGCGTGGCTCTGCGCCGGAGGGCAAGCGAATATTCACCGCCTATCAGCCGCCGGCCTTCGTTCAAAGCCTGCTCTCTCGTGATTTCGCGATCATCAAACGGCAAGCCCAGGCCATTCCAAGTCTTGGACTGCAGGATCTTTATGTCGCGCGCAAAATCACAAGCTGAACCGGCCACCGATCAAGAAGCCGGAGGCCGAGCTCGGCAGTGCCGGCGAAGGACACGCCACGCCGACGCCTTCCGCGAACGAATGCGCCGTCATCACGCCGAGGATCAGCAGCGCTCTTTTGGCCCCGTCGCCGTGCAGGTCGGCGATGTCCGTGGGCCCGCGCCGGCGAATGAGCCGATTGCTGACAACGATGGCGGCAAGCCCGATTAGGATGCCGACAAGAACGCGATCGGGCGAGAGCTTGGCGCCTTCGGCGATGAGAGTGAAGCTCGCCCCCAGCATCAAGCCGCCGGCCGCGGCGTTGGCGATGCCGAGCTACCGGTCGCCGATCTTGCGTACGAACACGAAGGGTAGCGCCCCGAAGCCGGTTGCCACCGCCGTGATTATGGCCGCGATGAAGACGTAGACGACGCCCACCTCCATCACAGTCTCCCCAATTCGCGCAATGGCTCGCTTCGGGCTGCCAGCTTGGGCGAGATTACAGCCGGCTCATTCGAGCGGGCGATCTCGGCGCGACTCAATACCTGAGCGCGCCGGTGTAGCTGACCGCCCAGGCGCCGCCCTTGCCCTTGGCGTCGCTCTTGGCCCCGCCCGGCGCCGTGATCTCGCCGATCACGGCCGGTGTCTCGCCCGCTGCGCGCAGCGCCGCGGCAACCGTGCCGGCCTCGTTGCTCGCCGCCACCACGACCATGCCGATCCCGCAGTTGAAGGTCTTGAGCATCTCGGTGTCGTCGATGTTGCCCGCACGTGCGAGCCAGCCGAACACGGGCGGAATTGAGATGGTCGTCAGATCGATGCGCGCGGCGACGGTGTCCGGCAGGATTCGCGGCACGTTCTCGGTCAGCCCGCCGCCGGTGATGTGCGCGAGCGCCTTGATGGCGCCCTCCGGCCCGCCGGTCGCCTCGATCGCGGCGAGCAGCGGCTTGACGTAGATGCGGGTCGGCGCGAGCAGCGCCTCGGCGATCGTGCTGCCGGGCTCGAACGGCGCCGGCCCAGTCCAGGCGAGGCCCGCGTCGGCGACGAGCCGCCTGACGAGTGAGTAGCCGTTCGAATGCACGCCCGAAGAGGCAAGCCCGATCAGGACGTCGCCCGGCACGATGTCGCTGCGCGGCAGCGTCAGCCCGCGCTCCACTGCGCCGACGGCGAAGCCGGCAAGATCATAGTCGCCGGGCGCGTACATGCCGGGCATCTCCGCCGTCTCGCCGCCGATCAGCGCGCAGCCCGCCTGCCGGCATCCGTCCGCGATGCCGGCGACGACGGTGCGTGCGGTCTCCAGATCGAGCTTGCCGCAGGCAAAATAGTCGAGGAAGAACAAGGGCTCGGCCGCCTGCACGATAAGATCGTTGACGCACATGGCGACGAGATCGATGCCGATCGTGTCATGCCGCCCCGTCTCGATGGCGATCTTGAGCTTGGTGCCGACGCCGTCGGTTGCCGCCACCAGCACGGGGTCGCGATAGCCGGCCGCTTTGAGATCGAAGAGCGCGCCGAAGCCGCCGAGGTCGGCGTCGGCCCCCGTCCGCCGCGTCGCCCGGGCGAGCGGCTTGATCGCGGCGATGAGCAGATTGCCGGCATCGATGTCGACGCCGGCGTCGCGGTAGGAGACGGCCTTGTTGCGTTCCCGATCAGGCTCTGTCATGTCAGCTCAAGAACCCAACTTTCGCCCCATTGAGCGCCGGAGATTGCGGGGTCCTAGCAGCTTCGGCGGACGATGGGCAACTCGGCGCGATTCTAGGCCCAAAGCAAGGCCTGAACGCTCAAGGCGGGCACATGCGGCGTAGACTGAGCAGAATTCTGTGCGTGGCGCTCGCCGGCTGCGGCGCCGTTGCGCCCTTGCACGCAGCCATCGCCGGCTCCGCCGATGATGTCTATACCGTCGGCAATTATCCGGTCGACGCGCAGGCCGCCAACGCGGTCGCCGCCAAGGAAAGGGCGCTTGCCGACGGTCAGCAGGCGGCTTTCCGCTCGCTTTTGAAGCGCGTCGTCCCGGTGACCGACTACAACCGGCTGAAGCGGCTGTCGGACTTGAAGTCCACCGACTTCTTCGAGAGCGTCTCCGTGCGCTCGGAGCGCAATTCGCGGACGCGCTACATCGCGAGCCTCGACTTCGCGTTTCGCCCTGAGTCCGTGCGTGCCGTGCTGCGCCAGGAAGGCCTTCCCTTCGTCGAGGAGCAGGCGCGCGAGATCATCATCGTGCCGGTCTTGCGCGATGCGCATGGCGCGGTCGAAAAGGGCGAGGCCGCCCGCGTCTGGACCGGCACATGGAAGAGCCTCGACCTCGAGCACACGCTGACGCCGATCGATCTCGAAGGCCTGAAGCCCAAGATCGTTGCCGACACTTTGAAGATGCTGCTCGAGGGCCGCGGCAAGGCTGAGCGCATTCTCGCCGGCGCATATGGACGTCCCGAGGTCGTTATGGCGATCGCGGACCCCGATGTCGCTACGAAGCGTCTCACCGTGACGCTCGTCGGCATCGACGCCGTCGGGCCGCTCTACCTCAAGCGCAGCTACCCCATCCCGGACGGCGACAGCGGCTACGCGATGGAGCTCGCCGCGGTCGTCGGTCAAGGCGTGCTCGAAGGCCGCTGGAAAGCCGTGAAGACGGGAGCGGGCGCCAGCGCCGGCGAGCTTGTGCTGCAGGCGCGCTATGCGGGCTTTGCCGAATGGCGCCAGATGCGCCAGCAGCTGCTCGAGCTTCCGGGCATCGCAGACATG
The DNA here is from genome assembly GCA_963724945.1 of uncultured Alphaproteobacteria bacterium. GTDB lineage: Bacteria > Pseudomonadota > Alphaproteobacteria > Rhizobiales > Hyphomicrobiaceae > Hyphomicrobium_A. The sequence continues at coordinate 1,059,451 of CAVRWL010000003.1, forward strand.
CGGATCGAATTCGGAATTGGCTCAGAGCGCCAACCTCACGCTGCGCTATCCCGGGGGCCCCGCGGAGTTCGCCAGCGCGCTCAACAGCCGCGGCCTCGCGCTCGAGAGCGGGGCGGAGGGTTTCGTCCTGCGCTTTGCCAATCAACAATAGCGCGCCCCGGCAGCGGTTTTGCCCCGGCACTGCGGGCTTGAGGGCTGTCCGACGCCCCGGCGCGCGCGTAACATTCTCACCTGTGAGGCGAAGCGGCAAAAGTCTTAGCGGATAGTTAGCGGATAGAACGGAACCTGGAACGCGCCTTGAACCTCTTGCCGAACCTCATCACGCTGGGCCGCGTCATCCTCGTGCCCCTGGTGTTCTGGCTGCTTATCACCGGGCAGACCCAGGCCGCCTTCTTCGCCTTTATCATTGCGGGGGTCTCGGACGCTGTCGACGGCTGGCTCGCCAAGTCATTCGGATGGACGACGGAGCTTGGCGCCTACCTCGATCCCCTGGCCGACAAGCTGTTGATCGTGAGCATCTTTCTCGCGCTCGGCGTCGACGGCAAGCTCCCCCTCTGGCTGGTCGTCGCCGTCGTCTCGCGCGATATCCTGATCGTGATCGCCGTCATGCTCTCTTGGCTCTTGGGCAACCCCGTGCGCATCCACCCGCTCATCGTTAGCAAGGCCAATACGCTGGCGCAGATCGTGCTGGCGGCGACGGTGCTGGCCGATGAGGGCTTCAAGCTGGGGCTGGGCGAGGTGCGCTTCGTCCTCGTCTGGGTGACGGGCGCGCTGACGATCGCCTCGCTCGCTGCCTATTTGCGCAGTTGGCTGCTACATATGTCCGGGTATGAGTTCGGCAGGGACGCCCGGGTAAGGGCTTGTTTCCCTGACGCGTGCCGGAGGGAGGGCGCTAGGCGATGCGCATCGGGCGACAATTGGCGTTCTGGCTCTCCGCCGCCGTCCTCCTCGTCCTGGTGATCGGGCTCTTGGGCCCCATCCTTCTGCCCTTCGTCGCCGGCATCGTGATCGCCTATTTCCTCAACCCCGCCGCGGATCGGCTGACCAAATGGGGGCTGCCGCGCTGGCTCGCCGCCGTAATCATCGTCGCCGTCTTCGTGTGCGCAATCGCGGCCGCCCTCATCCTGCTCGTGCCGCTGCTCCTGAGCCAGGCTCAGCAGTTCGCGGTCACCCTGCCTGAGGAGCTGGCCCGCCTGAGGGGCCTCCTGGAGGAGTGGGCGCGCGCGCGCCTCGGCAGCCACTATCCGGCGTTCGAGGCGGGCCTCGACCGCACCTCGCAGGCGCTCTCCGACAACTGGGCGAGCCTCGCCGGCGCGCTCGCCGGCTCGCTGTGGAGCCAAGGTCTTGCGCTGTTTAATTTCCTCTCGCTGATCCTCGTCACGCCGCTCGTCGTCTTCTACGTGCTGATCGACTGGTACCCCATGCTCGCCAAGATCGATTCCTGGCTCCCGCGCGAGCACGCGCAGACGATCCGACGCCTCGCCAGCGACATCAACGACGCGGTCTCCGCCTTCATTCGCGGTCAAGGCACGGTGTGCTTCGCGCTCGCCGTCTACTATGCGGCGACCTTGAGCGCGGCTGGTCTCAAGTATGGCCTTCTCGTCGGGCTCGGCACCGGCGTCTTGAGCTTCGTCCCCTTCGTCGGCTGGGCGCTTGGCCTCATCACCGCCACCATCATCGCGATCGTGCAGTTCTGGCCCGAGTACGTGCCGATTCTCACCATCATCGGCATCTTCATCGGCGCTCAGGTTCTCGATGCGGGCTTCTTGAGCCCCAACATCGTCGGCTCCAAGATCGGGCTGCATCCCGTGTGGCTCATCTTCTCGCTGTTCGTGTTCAGCTACCTGTTCGGCTTCGTCGGCGTGCTCGTCGCCGTGCCGATCGCGGCCGCGGTCGGTGTGCTCGTGCGCTTCGCGATCAAGGCTTACCTTGCAAGCGGCGTGTACACCGGCGAGGAGGTCGAGCCGCCGCCGCCACTTAAGATACAGTCCTCGCCATGACCGCGGCGCCGCGCCAGCTCGTCCTCGATCTCTCGCACCGCCAAGCGCTGGGGGAGGAGGATTTCCTTGTCAGTCGTTCCAACGCGGCAGCGGTCGAGCTCATCGACCGCTGGCCCGATTGGGCGCACCCAGCCTCTATCGTCGTCGGCCCCGAAGGCTCCGGCAAGAGTCGATCCTGGCGAACGTCTGGCGCTTGCGCTCGGGCGCCGACACGATCAGCGCGGCCGCCCTCACCGATGCTTTCACGGCGGCGCTGCCCGATCGCGGCGCCGTAGTCGTGGAGGACCTCGACCGCGGCATCGGCGAGGAGCAGGCGCTCTTCCATCTCTTGAACCGCGCGCGCGAGAGCAAGCTCTCGGTGCTCATGACCTCGCGGGTGGCGCCGGGCGATCTGTCGGTGCGCATCCCCGATCTGCGCTCGCGCTTGCGCGCGCTTCCCGTCGCGGCGCTTAACCCTCCCGACGAGCCGCTTTTGAAGGCGGTGCTTGTCAAGCTGTTCTGCGATCGCCAGCTCAACGTGGAGCCGGCGGTGATCGACTACTTGAGCCTGCGCATGGAGCGCTCGATGCGGGCCGCGGCCCTCATCGTTGCCGCCGTCGACCGCCTGGCACTCGCAACCCACCGCAAGGCAACGCGACCCTTGGCGGCGGAGGCGCTGGCGGCGCTGGGCGAGGCCAAGGAGTGACGAAAACCTAACATCCGCGGCGTATGTCATGAAGGGGTGTGTCATGAAGGTGTCGTACTTCGACCTCTGATTGCCAAGGCGGCGGCGTCGAGGAGAGTTCAGATGGCAAGCGCGAGAAACAAGATGCGCGACAAGGTGGTGGCCCAGGCAGAGCCGCCGCGCCCGCGCCCGCCCGAGGGGCCGGATCGGTTCTACAACCGTGAGCTTTCCTGGCTGCAGTTCAACCGGCGCGTGCTGGAGGAGGCCCAGAACGAGAGCCACCCGCTGCTCGAGCGCCTGCGCTTTCTGTCGATCTCGGCCTCCAATCTCGACGAGTTCTACATGGTGCGCGTCGCCGGCATCTACGGTCAGGTCATGGCCAACGTGCAGACGCTCACCCAGGATGGGCTGACGCCCACCCAGCAGCTGCGCGCCATCAATCGCTTCGCGGCCAGTCTCGTCGCCGACAAGCAGGCGTGCTGGCGCGAGATCAAGGCGAAGATGGCGGAGACGGGCATCCTCATCCTCGAGCCCAAGGATCTGCGCTCAGCCGAGCGCGGCTGGCTGCAGCGCCTGTTCATGACGCACATCTTTCCCATCCTGACCCCGATCGCCGTCGACCCCGCGCATCCCTTCCCCTTCATTCTCAACAGGGGGCTCACCCTCGCGGTGGAGATGCAGCGCGGCAGCGACGGCAAGGCGATGAACGGCTTGATCCCCATTCCCGGTCAGCTCGAGCGCTTCATCAGGCTGGGCGGACCCGATGCCGACTTCGCCGAGCTGCGCTTCATCAAGCTCGAGACGATGATCGGCCTGTTCCTCAACGAGCTGTTCCCCGGGTTCCAGATCAAGAGCCAGGGCGCGTTTCGCGTGCTGCGCGACAGCGACCTCGAGGTGCAGGAGGAGGCCGAGGACCTGGTGCGCTCGTTCGAAAGCGCGTTGAAGCGGCGGCGCCGCGGTCACGTGATCCGGCTCGAGCTCGAGGCGGCGATGCCGAACCGGCTGAAGAAGTTCGTCGTCGAGGAGCTCGAGGTCGGAGAGGACGCGGTGTTCGTCAAGGACGGCCTCTTGGCGCTCGCCGACACCGCCCAGCTCATCGTCGCCGACCGGCCCGATCTGTTGTTCAAGCCGTTCGTCGGCCGTTTCCCCGAGCGCATCCGCGAGTTCAACAGCGACTGCTTCGCGGCCGTGCGCAAGAAGGACATCATCGTCCACCACCCCTACGAATCCTTCGACGTCGTCGTCCAGTACCTGCGCCAGGCCGTCGCCGACCCCAACGTGATGGCGATCAAGTGGACGCTCTATCGCACCTCGCGCGACAGCCCGATCGTGCAGGCCTTGAAGGAGGCGGTGGAGGCGGGCAAGTCCGTCACGGCCGTCGTCGAGCTCAAGGCCCGCTTCGACGAGGCCGCCAATATCCGCTGGGCGCGCGATCTGGAAAGCGTGGGCGTGCACGTCGTCTACGGCTTCATCGAGCTCAAGACGCACGCCAAGCTCGGCATTATCGTCCGGCGCGAGGGCACGGAGCTGACGAGCTACTGCCACATCGGCACCGGCAACTACCACGCGCAGACCGCACGCGTTTACACTGACCTGTCGCTGTTCACCACCGATCCAGCGATCGCGCGCGACGTCACGCGCATCTTGAACTTCGTGACGGGCTACGGAGAGCCGGCCGAGCTCGAGGTCATGGCGGCGAGCCCCAATGGCATCCGCGAGCGAATCGTCGCACATATCCGCGAGGAGATCGAGCATGCGAAGGCCGGCCGACCTGCCGCGATTTGGATGAAGATGAACGCACTCGTCGACAGCCAGATCATCACGCTCCTCTACGAGGCGAGCGATGCCGGTGTGCACATCGATCTCGTGGTGCGCGGCGTGTGCTGCCTCAAGCCCGGGGTTCCGGGCCTCTCCGAGAACATTCACGTCAAGAGCATCATCGGGCGCTTCTTGGAGCACGCGCGCATTTACTGCTTCGGGCGCGGGGAGGGCTTGCCTTCGCCGAAGGCCGCCGTCTACATCAGCTCGGCGGACATGATGCCGCGCAACCTTGATCGGCGCGTCGAGGCCATGGTTCCCATTCTCAATCCGACTGTGCACGAGCAGGTGCTCGACCAGATCATGGTCGCGAACCTGAAAGACAATCAGCAGAGCTGGCGCATAAGGTCTGACGGCTCCTCGGAGCGGATCAGGCCGGCCAAAGGGGAGGAAGCCTTCAACGCCCATCAGTATTTTCTCACCAACCCGAGCCTTTCGGGTCGAGGACAGGCGCTGAAGGAGAATTTCCCACCCCGGTTCAGCTTCGCGAGCAAGGACTGACCTGGGGCTTCTGGTGACCAGCTTGGAGCGGTTGTTCGGCGAGCAGCGCCGTTTTCTGGAGCTCGAGCCGCTCGGCGTCATCGATATCGGCTCCAACTCCGTTCGCCTCGTCGTCTACGAAGGCGCGCTCAGGGCGCCGACGCCGCTGTTCAACGAGAAAGTGCTGTGCGGGCTGGGGCGCGCCATCGCCACCACCGGGCGCTTGGGCGAGGAGAGCGTCGAGCGCACGTTAGCGGCGCTGGTCCGCTTCCGCTCGATTACCCGCATCCTGGGCGTCAAGAACGTGCGCGCGATCGCCACCGCGGCGGTGCGCGACGCCTCCGACGGGCCCGAGTTCATCGCGCGCGCTGAGAAGGCGTGCGGCACCAAGATCGAGGTGCTGTCCGGCGAGAAGGAGGCCCGCCTCGTCGCGCAAGGCATCATGGCGGGTTTCATCGACGCCGAAGGCATCGCCGGCGACCTCGGCGGCGGCAGCCTCGAGCTCATCGAGCTTGCTGCGCACAAGCTGCAGGAGGCGGTCACGCTGCCCGTCGGCGGCCTGCGCCTCATCGACGCGAGCGGCGCCAAGATCGAAAAAGCCCAGCCGCTGGTCGACGCCGCGATCGAGAAAGTCGCCTGGCTTGCCGACGGCAAGGGGCGGCCCTTCTATGCGGTCGGCGGCAGCTGGCGCGCCCTCGCGCATCTGCACATGGAGCAGACGAGCTATCCCCTGCGCGTGACGCACGGCTATACGATCCCAACGGCGGAGGCCATCGCCTTCTGCGAGTTCGTGCGCAAGACCAAGAAGCTGTCGGGCCTGACCGGGATCGAGGATCTCGCCCGCGCCCGGCGCGAGGTTCTGCCCTACGGCGCCCTCGTGCTCGAGCGCCTCTTGAAGGTCGTCGCCCCGCGCGAGGTCGTCTTCTCCGTCTTCGGCATCCGCGAAGGGCTCTTGTTCTCGCTCCTGCCCGCCAGCGAGCGGCGCAAGGATCCGCTGATGAGCTTCTGCGCCGATTACGCCAGCCTGCGCTCGCGCTCGGTCGAGCATGCGTTCGAATTGTGCAAGTGGACGGACGCCATCTTCGAGCCACCGGGCCCGAAGGAGACGGCCGAGGAGCGGCGCCTGCGCCATGCGGCCTGCCTCATCTCCGATATCGGCTGGCGCTCGCATCCCGATTACCGCGGGGAGCAGAGCCTCAATCTCTTGGCGCACGCTGGGCTAGCCGGCATCGATCACCCGGGCCGCATCTTTCTCGCGCTGTCGATCTACTACCGCCACGCCGGCGCCGGCCAAAGCCACGGCGAGGATCTTTCCGAGCGCCTGAAGGCGATCGTCTCCAAGAAGGTGCAAAAGCGCGCGCGCATCGTCGGTGCCGCCGTCCGCGTGGCGCACATGCTCTCCATCGGCGTGGCGGGCGTCATCGACGAGACGCCGTTGAGCTATGACGGCAACAAGCTCGTCCTGACGATCCCCAAGGCGCACGCCGGCATGGACGGGGAGCGCCTGCGCCGGCGCTTTGCGGCGCTGGCCGAGCTTCTGGAGCGGGAGCCCGAAATTCGCATCGGTCGTTGAGGACGGCCCTTGTGTGGGCTCCAGGCCGCCACAATTTCTGCTAGATTGAATTAAAGCCGTCCGCAACCAGGACCCTTCCGCCATGGCCGACGACCCCTACACGATCCTCGGCGTGCCGAAGGGTGCCTCCGAGGACGATATCCGGCGGGCTTTCCGCAAGCTTGCTAAGGAGTTGCATCCCGACGTGAACCGCGCGGGAAGCGATGAGCGGTTCAAGAAGGTATCGCTGGCCTACGAAATCCTGGGCGATGCGGAGAAGCGCAAGGCCTATGACCGCGGCGAGATCGACGCGCGTGGGGAGCCGCGCCGCGACGCCTTCCGCCACTATGCGCGCGGGGCCCGTGCCGGCGCTGGCGCCGGCTTTGAGGACTTCGGGTTCGGCGACATCTTCTCCGACATGTTCGGCGGCCGCGCCGGCGCCCGCACCGGCTTTGCCGTCAAGGGCCACGACGTCCGCTACACGCTCGAGGTTGATTTCCTCGATGCGGTGCAAGGCACTATCAAGCGGGTGACGCTGCCCGGCGGCGGCCCGCTCGATCTCAACGTGCCGGCCGGCGTGAGCGACGGCCAGGTCCTGCGCTTGAAGGGCAAGGGCGGGCGCGGTGTCGGCGGGGCGGAGCCGGGCGATGCGCTCATCGAGATGCGCGTGCGCCCGCACGCGCAGTTCAAGCGCGAGGGCGACGATATCCTGATCGAGGTCCCGATCACCCTCGACGAGGCGGTGCTGGGCGCCAAGATCGAGGTGCCGACCGTTTCGGGCCGCGTGCAGCTGACGCTGCCGAAGGGGACGAGCTCGGGCCGCGTCTTCCGCTTGAAGGGCAAGGGCCTCAAAAACGCGGCCAAGCCCGAGCCCGGCGACCAGCTCGTCACCGTCAGAATAGTGCTGCCCGAGACGATCGACGACAGCCTCGCCTACTTCTTCTCCGAGTGGCGCCAGAAGAACCGCTATGATCCGGGAAGAAGCTAGGCATTAGGCCTCTTGCCTCTTGCGCTATTTCCGCGGCGCAGGGATCGGCACGACCTCGCCTTTATCCAAAGTCAGCGCAATCTCGCCCCGCTTCAGGCGCATCGCATCCTCCCCGAAGAGGCGCAGGCGCCAGCCTTTGAGCGCCGGCACGTCGGGCTCGGCCTCCACCGCGATGCGCTCCAGGTCGTCGGAGCCGGCGATCAGCCGCGGGGCGACCCGGTGGCGGGCGGCCGACGCCTTCAGAAGCACGCGCAACAGGTCGATCAGCGCCGTCGTCTCCGCCGACAATTGCTGGCCGCGCGCGATCGGCGGCACCGTCTTGGCGTCGCGGGCAAGCCCGCGCTTCACCGCCTCGAGGATCTCTCTCGCGCGTGCCGAGCGCGAGAAACCCTCGCTCAAGGTCCTGAGCTCGCCCATTTGATCGGCGCTCGTCGGCGCTTGGTTGGCGATGTCGTAGAGCGCCTCGTCGCGCAGAATGCGCGCACGCGGCACGTCTTGGGATTGCGCGAGGCGCTCGCGCCAGGCGGCGAGCTCCATCAGCACGGCGAGCGACTTGCGGTTCTTGACGCGCAGCTTCAGGCGCTGCCAGGCGTCCTCGGGGTGGGAACTCGTACGTCTTGGAGTCGGTCAAAACTCCCATCTCCTCGTTGAGCCACTCGGAACAACTCGCCGCCTCGATCTCGGCCTTCAAGTGCCGGTAGACGTCGCGCAGGTGCGTCACGTCGGCGAGGGCGTAGTGAAGCTGCTTCTCCGACAGCGGGCGCCGGCTCCAGTCGGTGAAGCGCGAGGACTTGTCGAGGTCGACGCCCGTCACCTTCTTCACGAGGTTGACGTAGGAGATCGATTCGCCGAAGCCGCACACCATCGCCGCGATCTGCGTGTCGAAAACGGGGTGCGGCACGAGGCCGGTCTTGGCGAACACGATCTCGATGTCCTGGCGCGCGGCGTGGAACACCTTGACGACGCGCTCGTTCGCCATCAGCCCCCAGAACGGGGAAAGGTCGATGTCGCGCGCCATCGGATCGACGATGAGCGCTTCGTCCGGCGTGGCCAGCTGGACGAGGCAGAGCTGCGGCCAGAAGGTCTGCTCGCGCAGGAACTCGGTATCGACAGCGACGAAGTCGCTCGTCGAAAGACGCTGGCAGGCTGAGGTGAGGTCGTCGGAGGCGGTGACAATGCGCATGTGCGCTGCGGGTATAGCGCATGAAAAAGCGTTTGTCGCCTGGCGCGGCACGGACTTAATGGCGCGTGGAGTTTCGGCCACGGGGCCTCCCGCAAGCGCACAAAGGCGCGCTCGAAGCGTTAAGGCACCTTAGGTTTCCACCGGGGTCCGAATCGAAGGGGCGGGGGCCCGTAGCGCCAGGCGCCGGCAGGATGCCCGGCGGCCTCAAGCCGGCACCACCGGCACCTTCTTCTTGCGCAGCGCGCGCATCACCTTTGCGTCGAGCTTCAGATGCGCCTCGACGAGCTCGGGCGGGGTCAGCGCCATCCACTGGTTGAGCGAGACGTCGGCGTAGGTAGAGCTCTTGAACATCTCCAGGAAGCGCAGCGGCTTCTTGCCCGTGTTCTCCACGTAGTGGCCCATGGCGAAGGGCACATAGCCGACATCGCCGGCGCGGAAATCGAACGTCCGCGCGTTCCCCGTCGAGCCGAACACGCCCATGCGCGCGTGGCCCTCGATGTAGTACTGCCACTCGTCGGAGTTCGGGTGCCAATGCAGCTCGCGCATTCCGCCTGGCTCGACCTCGACGAGTGCCGCCGCGATCGCGGTCGCCGCCGGGAACACGCTCGAATCGGTGATGCGCACACTGCCACTTTTCGTGCGGATCGGCTTCTGCGCCATCATCCGGTGGCTGAATTTCTGCGGAACCTGTTGCGCGCCGTTGGCTCTGTCGGCGGTGAGCGGCCCCGGCAGCGGCGCGGGGAAGATGTAAAGCTCGCTCGGATCGGGCGTGTGACCGAAACACGAGGCGGGGACGCCGAAATTCTTGGCGAGAACGTCGGCAGGCGTGTGCTTGAACCAGTCGCTGATGAGGAAGGTGTTGTCCTCGCTGAAGCTGCCGTCGTCGAACACGAGGAGGAACTCGCAACCGTCGGGGCCGAGACCCTGGATGGAGTGGGGGATGCCGGGCGGGAAGTACCACAGGTCGCCCACGCTTAAGTCGTCGACGAACATGCGCCCGTTTTGATCCACGGCCGTGATGCGCGCTTTGCCGTAGAGCATGTAGGCCCACTCGGCCTCCTGGTGCCAGTGCAGCTCGCGCGCGCCGCCGGCATTGAGCCGCATGTCGACGCCCGCCATGTTCTTCGATACCGGCAGCTCGCGCACGGTCACCTCGCGCGTCCATCCCCCGCGCTCGAGCCGCACGTGCGCGTCGGCAAAAGAGAAGCGCAAGTTCGGCAGGACGCCGCGGTCGGTCGACGGCGGTGTTAGGAGGTCGGGGTTCTCGCGATCGCGGATGACGTCGCGAGGCCCGGGATCGGTGCCGCCGCGGCGGCGGCGCTTAGGCTGGGGGGCAGCGCGCGAGGCCTTCGCAGACCGGCGGGTCAGGGGGGACGGTAGCGTCATGGGTAAAGCTCCCGAGGCGGCGTTTGTCGTTTTCACTCAGCCACAGGCGCCCGTAATGAAGCGTAAAAGCGCAAAAGTGCGCGCGCTGAATGCCGGGGGACGCCCCGCGCAAGTTTCATAGCGGCTCGCTATCAATTCCGGAGACGCTCGGTATTTCAGCTCGCGGCGGGAAACGCGCATATCAGGGGCACGGGAGCGCCGGTGCACAGACAAGCGGCCTCCCCCGTACAAGGCAAACGCCTCAGACACGCAAACCTTAGGAGAATGACAATGAAGACCTTCATCATCGCTGCCCTGCTCAGCATCTCCGCCGTCGCCACGCTCGGCGCGCCTGCCTTCGCCGACAGCTCGCTGACGGTGCACGGCGTTTTCGGTGGCAACAGCTACGGGCGCTGAAGCCGATCTTAAGAAACGAGAGCGGCCGCGGGTTTCCTCCCCTGCGGCCGTTTTCCGTTTCGTCAAAAGTTGTCGTCACAAAAAACTCTGTCGCAATCCCGATTTGCAGCGCGCGTTTCAAGAGTTTTAGCCGAAATGCCACTGAATTTTAAATCAAATTGGATCAAATGCCTCCGTTATCTCAGCGCCGAGTCTGCGCCCCGATCAACCGAGGATCCCAGTCATGTCGCGTTTGCGTATCGTCATCCCCCTATGCCTATCATCGCTCGCCGTCCCCGCCTTCGGCGAGCAAGCCGCAACCTTCTGTCATCCTTCCTCCTGGACGTCGTCGCGTTGCCAGGCCGAGCGGGCGCACGCGTTCGCGGCTCAGCGCAACGCCGAGGTCGCTGCCTCGCTCGCTGCCTACTATGCGGTGCGGGCCCACCTGGCGTCGAGCACGAGCTACTGCCAGACGGCGGACCGGAGCACGCCGCGCTGCGAGGACGAGCGGGCCTACGAGCTGGCGCTCGCGCGCTCCCACTGCAAGACGCCCGACGACGCGTCGGCGCGTTGCGCGGCCGAGCGCGTGCGTGATTTCGCCGCCGAGCGCAACGCCGAGATCAACGCCTCGATCGCCGCGGTGGCGGCCGCTCGCCGGCTCGCCCTGAGCAAGACCTACTGCAAGACGCCCGGCTCGACCACGCCGCGTTGCGCGGCCGAGCGCGCACGCGAGTTTGCTGCTGCGCGCAACGCCGAGATCAACGCTTCAATCGCCACGGTCGAGGCCGTGCGCGCGCGGCAGTTTGCGGCTGCGCGCAATGCCGAGATCAACGCTTCAATCGCCGCGGTCGAGGCTGAGCACGAGCGCCAGTTCGCGGCTGCCCGCAACGCCGAGATTGGCGCCTCGCTCGCCGCCGTCGAGTTCGTGCGCCAGCGCAATGCCGAGATCAACGCTTCAATCGCCGCGGTCGAGGCTGAGCATGAGCGCCAGTTCGCGGCTGCCCGCAACACCGAGATCGACACCTCGCTCGCCGCCGCCGAGTTCGCGCGCCAGCGTAATGCGGAGATCAATGCCTCTATCGCCGCGGCTGAGGCCGAGCGCAGTCGTCGCAATGCCGGCATGGACACGGGCGCCATTCCGCTGCCGGAGAGCTCGACGCAGGGCCTGCGCGGAACGCTGCGGCACACGCGCTACAGCGATCCTTGCCGTGAGGCTGGTCGCCCCGTGAGTCCACTGCAGTTCTCGTATGGAAACGCGACGATCGAGGACTGGATGAAGCCCCAGCTCGATCATCTCGCCGAGATCGCCCGAGCTTGCCCGGCCGTGCGCATCGAGATCAACGGCCACACCGACGCATCAGCTCCGGTGCAGGTCAACCGCAACCTCGCAGAGCGCCGCGCGCAGGCGACGCTCGCCTACCTCGTCGATTCCGGCATCGATCCCAAGCGGCTTGCCGCCGTCGGCCACGGCGCCCGGGAGCCGCGTGTGATGGGCACCGAGAGCAGCTACAGGAACGATCGCGTCGAGTTCAAGATTGACGACCCGGCCATGAACACCGTCGCCGCGCGCATCATGGTCGATCTGGCGGAGCTGCTCGATCCGAGCTACGCGTCGTCGACAGTCGCTCGCCTCAGCCCCTAATCGGCGTCACGATCCGGAAACTAGCGCAGGGCCGTGCGGCCGGCGCCAATGATCGCCCCGGGCTCCCGGGGCGATCCCGTTTGCAGGAGCACGACGAGACCGTCATAGCCCTTGAGTGTGTTGGCGGAGATCGTGCGTCGCAGCGGCGCTCCGCTCCAATCGCCGAGCGGAAGTATGTCACCCACGATGTTGGTGTAGGTCACGGTGCGGCGCGCGTTCTCTCCGCGCCCGATCGCCACCTGGCGCGAGGCGACAATCGGCAGGAGCACGAGCGTCGCCGGCGTCGCTTGCCCCTGCGCGCCGCTCACACTGACGACGATGTCATCGCCTGCGCGCGCAACCTCGAGCGGCACGGTGAGGCTGCGCGACGTGTCGGCAATGGCGGCATCGATGGCGGAGCGCTGCGAACCGACCGCGTGCTCACGGCCGTTCACCACCGCCTGCGGCGTATACACCTCGCCGTCGCCGCGCACCTTCGAGTAGGCGACCTGCCGCTCGGTGAAGGCGTGCTTGGCGAGGGTGTCCTTCCAGCCGAGCCGATCCCAGTAGTCGACCGGCAGCGACAACGTGATCAGGTCGGGCTCGCGCGCGAGCTTGGCAAGGAGAGCGTCCGCCGGCGGGCACGAGGAGCAGCCTTGGCTGGTGAAGAGCTCGATAACGGCGCGCGGCGCGGCGTCGGCGCCGCATGACAGGCCCGCCGCAGCGATGAGCGCCGTCACGATCCGCATGCCCGCTCTCACGCGCGCTCCTGCCATTGCCGCCATCCTTCGGTCGTTGGGCCTGTTGCAGATCATTCGCCGCGGCCGCTGCGGTTGTTACGGAGCACGGGGCGCAAGCAGGCACTCGCGACGGCTCGCCGCAAAATTAAGCATCCTGCCGCTCGCACGGCTGCCGATACACAACGCTACAATTCGCTCAGGGCGCGGCCCCCGATCCGCCACAAAGCGGCCAAGCTCTTGCGGCCTCACTTCGACCTTAGGGCGTGTGTCCGAGAACTTTGGTCAACCCTTGGGGGCTCAATGGGTTTCTCCCCGCTTCGCGCGCGAGCTTTGGCTCTCGCAATCCTTCCCTTGAGCGGTGCTGCGCAGGCCGAGCGCCTCGACATGCCCTACGACTGCAGCTTCGACGGGGTGCGCGTGCACATGCAAGCCACGCTCGACCAGCACACCTACGCCGTCGTCGGCCCGCATGAGAAGCAGGTATTCTCCACGTGCTCGCCCGATGATCCCGAGAACTGCCGCAGCTGGCTCGTGCATCGCTTCGCGTTCAATTGCGACGGCACGCGCGTATCCTGGCTCGAGGCGGCCGGCGCGTCGGCGCGCGGCGAGAACTGGGACGCGTGGGTCGAGGACGGCCGCTTCACCATGCATATGGACCACGTGTGGGCTGTGGCCCCGGCCCGCCCCTTCAATGCGCGACGCTGGCGTGGTCGCTTCGCCGGCGGTGGTATGGACGGATACGGTCCGGAGCGCTTCCGCGATTTCCCGCGCGTCGTGACGTTGCCAGCGGGCTTTGCGCCCGCGCTCGGCATTCCGCTCGTCTTCAGCGGCAGCGAGGAGCACGTGGCCGAGGGGCCCGTCGGCCCGGCCGACCGCACGCCCGCAACCCAGCCTGCAAGCGCCGCAAATGCAATTCCCGATCTGCCGCAGCGCGCCCCGCGCGCGCCGGCAGCACCGACGCCTGCGTCATCCAAGATCGCAACCTCGGCGACGCCGCCTTTTGAAATCACAACGTCTGCTGTAGCGCCGGCGCACGCTGCCGCAACGACCGTCGCCGCAGCGCATGAGGTCGCGCCGCCGGCTCGCGAGGATCTGAAAGTTTCCACCGCCAGCACGGCTGCGACGACGCATAGAGCCGCAGCGCCGACCATCATCAACGAGCACGGCATTGCCGGTCCTGCTCCTGCCGCAGCCTCGCCGTCGCCAGCCAAGACGGCGGAGACGGAGAGCGCGAAGCCGACGACGACGAGCGAGGCTAAGAGCGCGATCACGCCTAAGCCACCCGCGCAAGTCGACGCCGCTCGAGCCTCTGATGCTGCCCCGGGCGCCAACGCGGCTGCGAGCCCGCCGGCCGAGACCGCCGCGCTTCCTGCCGAGCGCCCCTCCAGCTCGGTTCTTAAGCTCGCCGCAAGCCCCGTCGCGGCCGGCGTCGCCGCCACCGTCTTGGCTCTGTCGGGGCTTGCCGCGTTCGGATTCTGGCGCCGCACGCGCCCACGCGCGCCCTCCGCCGCCCGCGACATCGCCAGCATCTCGCTCGACAACGCACGCCCGCGCGGTGCGCTCGCGCTCGGACATGACGGTGCTGGGGGCCCACCCGGGTCGGCGTCCACCGGCTTTGATGTGATCAATGATTTCCCGGTTCCGGCGAGCTACGACGAGGCGCTGAATTTGCTCGGAGCCGGTCCCGATGCCTCGCTCCCGGCCATCAAGAAGATCGTCGACGGTCTGCGCCAGAGCTGGCATCCCGACCACGCGACGTCCGAGTCCGATCGGCTTTACCGCGAGCGTCGCCTGCGGCAGATCAACGTCGCTTGGGATCTCGTGTCAAAGCGTCGCACGGCGGCCTGAGCAAGCCTGCTTCGAAGGCGAGCGCCCTAGAGCTCCTCGGGGATATCGTCACCCTCGTAGGGCACTGGATCCTCCGCCGCGCGCGTTGGCCGCTCGCCGCGCCCGGCACGGGGCGGACGGGCCTGGCGCGCCGAAGGGTCGCGGCAGATGATCGGCTCCAGATCGGCGAGATCGATGAACTGATCGGCCTGCCGGCGCAGCTCGTCGGCGATCATCGGCGGGCTGCTCTGCAGCGTCGAGATGACGCTCACGCGCTTGCCTCTGAGCTGGAGGTCGGCGACGAGGCTGCGGAAGTCCCCGTCGCCGGAGAACAGCACGATGTGATCGAGCGTGGGCGAGATCTGTATCGCCTGCACGGCGAGCTCAATGTCCATGTTGCCCTTAACCTTGCGACGCCCGGCCGCGTCGGTGAACTCCTTGAGCGGTTTCGTTACGACCGTGAAGCCGTTGTAACCGAGCCAATCGATCAACGGGCGGATCGAGGAGTACTCCTGATCGTCCGCGAGTGCGGTGTAGTAGAAGGCACGCACGAGTTGTGCTCGTTGTCCGAACAGCATCAGGAGGCGTTTGTAGTCGATGTCGAACTCGAGCGCCTTGGCGGTCGCATAGAGGTTGACACCATCTATAAAAAGAGCAATCCGTTCAGTCGGATAGAAGTGCATGCTCAGTCCTTGGCGGCCAGGCTCAGCGCGCCTCGGCTCGACTTGATTTGAGGGTGGTCCTAGATTGATCAGACACCAGACTGTTGTCTTTGCCTTTGACCGACCCGGTACAATTTCTTGACTGAACCGGCACAGCAGCAAGCAAACCTCAAGGTTGTGTTCGCGACGAGCCGTGTCCATGCGCGCGATCGTCTCGCCTATTGGCGCGAGGAGGCGGCCAAGGCTTACGTCTCGCACGAGTTCAGCACGAGCGTCGGCAGGAGCTTTCAGGGCGTCATCCGCGCCGGCACGCTCGGCGCGCTGGAGCTCGCCCTCTTCTCTTGCGACCAATGCACCGTCGATCGCACCGCGGCCTGCCTCAAGAGCTCTTACGATGACGAGCTACTCGTCGGATTGCAGGTCAAGGGGCGCATGGCGTTGCATCAGGACGGCCGCGACGCCGTGACCTCCCCCGGCGATATGTTTCTCATGGATCCGCGCCGGCCGTTCTCGATCGATGTTCACCCCGGCATCTTGTCGCTTGCCATCAAGGTGCCGCGCTGGGAGCTGCAGGCCCGCCTGGGTGACGTCTCCGCGTTGACGGCGAGACCGATCTCCAACCGTGGGCCCGAGGCGGCGCTCGCCTCGAGCTTCCTCGGCCTGCTCATCGAGCGCGCCGACGCCATCGGCGAGCCGGCGGCCGGCAAGATCGCGCAACAGGCCCTCGACCTGGTGGCACTCGCCTTCGAAGCGTCGATCCCGCGAGGACGCGCGCGCCTCTCGTCC
Source organism: uncultured Alphaproteobacteria bacterium (assembly GCA_963724945.1). Classification (GTDB taxonomy): domain Bacteria; phylum Pseudomonadota; class Alphaproteobacteria; order Rhizobiales; family Hyphomicrobiaceae; genus Hyphomicrobium_A. The sequence goes on from CAVRWL010000003.1 coordinate 1,075,533, forward strand.
TCGCGCACCACGACGCTACTGCGTCTCAAGGCCATCATCGAGGCCAAGCTGCACGATCCCACGCTCAAGCCGACGCTGGCCGCCGCAGCCGCCGGCATCAGCGTGCGCTACGCCAACGCTCTGCTCGCGCAAGAAGGCACCTCGCTCGAGCGCTTCATCATGCGCCGCCGTCTCCAGCGCTGCCGGCAGGCGCTGGAGGATCCCGCGCAGACGCACAGGCCCGTGGGCGACATCGCCTACGCGTGCGGCTTTTCCGACGTGTCGCACTTCGCGCGGCGCTTCAAAACGCAATTTGGCTGCTCGCCGAGCGAATGCCGGTCGCGCGCAAGCTCGCCCAGGCTGGACGATCACCTCATGTCTAGCGCCGGCTGCTGACGAGGCGCATGAAGGCCTCGACCTTGGCGCGATCATGGTACTCGTCGGCGCGCACGAGCAATCCGTCCTTCACCTGCATCACCAGCCGGAACCGTCCGCTCAAGACCTCGCCGCTCGCCCGGTGCCGGTACATGAACTCGACCTGGAAGCGGACGGTGTCGCCGGCGGCCGCGTAGCCGCGCGGGCGATAGAGGATGTACTCGAAATCGGCGCGGATCTTGCGCAACGTCGCCGCGATGTTGGCGCGGCCGGCCGTGACGCCGCCGAAGGCGAGCAGGTCGCTCGATATGTGCAGGTCATAGACGGCGTCCTCGGCGATGAAGTCGAGCGCGCCCTCGATGTCGCCCGCGGCCCACGCCGCGTTGAAGCCGGCAACAACGTCGATCGGGGCGGCGTGCGGCAAGGTTCGCTCCCGGGCGCATGGCCCGACTAGCCTTGATGTCCAAATATCACCGGCCGGCCTTCGCCGATTTCCGGGCCCTGGGGTGCCCTGAGGCTTTCCAAGGGTCGTCAATCGTCGCAAGATGCAGCTGCTAAAAATTCGCTCTTGTTGCTCGGCTCGTTACAAAGGTTCGGGCGCAAGATCTGACAATGACCGAGGCTGTGGCAATAGGGCGACAGTGCCCGTAGCTCGAACAGCCACCATAATGCTACGCGCGGCCCCAAATGCTCGTGTTAAAATTTAAAACATCATCGCGCGCTGGCGGAAAGTGCGCCAAGCGCGATGGATGCCTGAGAAGCGCGAAGGCGGCTAGAGCGCCGGTCCGGCGCTCTAGCCTTTGGGCCATCAGGGACTGAGGCTGATGTTGAGCGCGGCGCGTGCCACGTCGATGTCGTTGAATCGGACGTAGTCGCCCGAAGCGGCGTTGGTGAATGTGGCGGGGATGGCCGTGGTGTTGCCCACGTTGTAATGCAAGTACTCACCCCGAATCGTGACGCCGTGGACGAACTGCCATTCGACGCCGCCGCCGTAGACAGCACCCGTATCCCTCTGCCGCAGCGTGCCGTTGAACGTCGGCGTGGTCTCGCTGAACTTGGTGTCGGTGAAGCCGACGCCGGCCGTGCCGAAGAGCAGCCAGTCGTAGATCACCACGCCGATGCGGCCGCGGATGCTCGCCAGATAGCTGTTGTCGCTCGTCAGCAGAATCCCGGAGGGCGAGAGCAGCGAGTTGCCGCCAACGTCCGACGTCGCATCACCCTCGACCCCGAGCATGAACCAGTTGTACTGCGCGTTGTAGCCGAGCTGAGCGCCGACGATGCCCCCGTTGAGGTTGAGCCCCGACAGGTCCGTAAAATCGCTTGAGCCGTTGGTGTTGTCGAAGGCGCCTGTGGCACCCTGCCAGGAATAGCCGCCGTGCAGGCCGAAATATAAACCGTTGAACGGCTGGCGTTCTTGAGCGTGCGCCGCCGTGACGCTTAAGGCTGCAGCGGCGAGCAGCGAAGCTACGAGACATAACCTTTTCACGATACGGACCCCCTACTTTCCAATTGTCCGCCCCTATACGTGGGCTACGCCACTGCCGCACCGCTAACACGCGGGCTTCGGCGGCAACAATCGCAGGGCCGCGGGTTGTGCACACTAGCCTTGATATTGTCCACATATGCGTCGCAGGAGACTACTCTGGGCCGGTTGGCGAGGGTGCCAGAGGGCTAAGGCCAGCAAGCGCGGGGACGAACGCGAAGAAGCGCCATGAGCACTGATGCGATCGTGCTGACGGCAGACCGCACGCACGCCCTGTCCCTGGCGGCGCGGACGCGGCGTCAGCCGCTGTTCTGGATTGCGCTGGTGTGCGCGGCCATCGTCCATGCCGCCTTCATTGTTGGCTTGGCGCGAACCTCGCCGCACACGGTCGGCGATCCGAGCGGCAACGCCAACGCCATCGACGTGGAGCTCGTCGACGCGTCCGAGCTGCAGGCCAGCGGCTTTGCCGCCAAGCCCGGTGAGCCGTCTCCCGCTCCCGCCGCTCATCCCGTCGAGCCGCCGCAGCCCGAAGCCGCGAAACCGGCCGAGGCCACGCCCGAGGAGGCCAAGCCTGAGGAGGCCAAGCCGCCAGCCAAGGCGGCGCCCGAACTCAAGACGACAATCGCTCCGCAATCGGAGGAGCCGCAAGTCACGGCATTGCCGGAGCCGGCTGCAGGACCAGAGCCTTCGAAGTCGGTGACAAAGAAGGAGAGCACCACCAAGGCGGAGCCCAAGCCGGAGTCTAAACCCGAGACAAAGACCACGCCGGAGGCCAAGCGCCAGCCGAAAACCGCCAAGTCCAAGCAGCTCGATTTGTCAGTGCCGTGGAACCTCGCCATGCAGGGCGCCGCCGGCATGGACGCCACCGCCTCCTCGGCGACGCGGCCCGCCGGCATCACGCGCTCGGGCGAGAACGACCGCTTCGGGCGCGACGTCATCCGCGCCTTGAAGAAGACGATGCCGCCGTCCTACGGCACGCGCGGCCGCGTCACCGTCCGCATCGTTCTCAACCAACGGGGTAACATCGAGGAGCTGCGGCTGGTGCAGAGCGCCGGCAACCACGATCTTGACGGCGACGTGCTCTTCTCGGCGCGCGAGGCGGTCTATCCGTTCCCGCCGAAGCACTCTTCCCCCGCCGACCGCACGTTCCTCGTGACGTACGTCTACAGGTGAGCGGACAAAAGGATGAGGCCAGGCGAGCCTCTCGCCTGGCCTCCACATTGTAACGCGTTCCTCGCAACGCGCTTTTCGCGCGAATGCTCTTAGTCCTGCGACTAGGCCGCCTGCGCGTAGTAGCTCTTAAGCCCGTTCATGACCTTCGCCTTGTCGAACTCGGCGCCCATCTCCAACATGGCGTCGGCGAAGCGGCTGACAATCTCCGAGATCTGCTCCGGCGACAGCTGGTTCAAGATGCCGATGCGGATCTGCACGGGCTCCGACAGCGTCGGCCAGATGCCGAAGCCTTTGGCGCGGGCGCCGGCGACGAGCTCCTTCTCCTTGCCCTTGAGCTTGCCCGGCAGATTGAGGACGATGAGGCTCGTCATGTTGGACGTGACATCGCAGCCCATGGCCTCGACCGCCTGCCTCAACGCCTTCTCGTGATAGGCATAGTCGGAAGCTTTGCGCCGGCGGCCATAGCCGAGGATGATGCGCAGCGCCTCGTGGAAAGCAGCGACCGCGTAGCAGGAATGCGTCTGATGATAGACCGCATTTGGGATGTCCTTGCCGTCGACGATGCCCCAGTGGCGGGCATTGAGGATCGGGTGATGGACGTAGGTGCGGCAGCCCCGCTTCTTGACCATCTCGATCGCCTTGTCGGTGAAGCTGACCGGCGCGTAGGTCAAGGGCAGCGACAGCACGCCCTTCTGCGGACATGACGCCCAGGCGACGACGCCCGGGTAGTCGTCGATATTGAAGTCGGCGACGCCGAGGCTCGAGACGGCGTCGACGATGCCCATCACGCCGTGCTTCAGGCAGGCGTCGTTGAATCCCTTCAAGTCATTGATGCGGCCCGAGCCCGTCTCCCAATGGGCCATGAACGCCCACATCGGCTTGTGCTCGGCCAACGCCTTGTCGACCGTCTCGCCCGTCACCGACTGGCCGTGCGGCGTCTCAACGATCGTCACGCTCGCAGCCTTCGGGTTGAGTGAATCAGCGGCGAGCTCCTCGGCGGTGGCGGCCTTCATGCGGATCGTAAGCGTGTCGATGCCGGAGAAGGTGCCGTTGGGGAAAGCGACGATCTTGTCGCCCGGCAGGATCAGGGAGAGCACGCAGTCGAGGCCCGGAGAATCCGGTGCCGGCGACGCCGTAGGTGTAGACGTTCTTGGTGCCCCACAGCTCGCGCAGCATCTCCTTGGCTTCGAGCATGCCGCGCACGACGTCTTTTTGCATGTGGTCGGCAACGCCGGTCTTGGCGAAGCGCTCGAGCACGCGCGGGTCGGTGTTGCCCGGGCCTGGGCCGGCGGCGAGCGTCTCAGGAATTTCGAGGGTAGGGTAGATCTTCATGGAATCCTCCGATACCAGCGCTTGGGTTATATGCCGGCCGCTCACGGGCAGCGTCTGGACATGTCGGCGCAGCCTAGGTTACGCCCGACGCCGCGGGCAAGACGTTCATACCGGGCGCTTTGCAAGCAATCAACGCTGGCGACGCCCCTGCCATGGCGCGCGAGCATGGCGCGCGAGCCCGCCCCCCATCGATGCTATGATTGCAGTGCACAAAGCCTAGAAGTATGCCGGTCCCGAGCCTCGCGCGACTTCTGCGCCGGCCAATGCTCGAAGGTCGCCGCAACGCATCGAGGAAGCCGATGGCGGTAGAAATCAACTCGATATGCGTCGGTCGCTGCTATGTGACGCACGCCTGCGAGGTGCGCAAAGTCCTGGAGATCGATGGCCAGAAGCTCACTTACGTGGTGCGCGGGAAGATGGCCTTCCCCTCCTGGGACCGGGAGATGCACCGCTCCACGACCAAGGAGATTTTTGCCCGCGACGTCGAGCGCGAGGTGCCCTGCGACTGGCAAGCGCGCTGACGGCTGCGCCCGCTCATTTCTTTTTGTAGGGGAAGTCCTGATCGGGGAACAGCAGGGTGGCGGTGAAGCGCCAGCCCCAGTTGTGGGCGCCGGTGTTGGGGTCGGCCGCCCAGCAGCGCAGCGCCGGGCCGATGCTGACCGGCGATGCGGATCAGCTTGGTGAGCTCGGCGTGCAGCGGTATCGACCAGTCGCCGTCGTCCCAGTAGTAGTAGGATTCCGCCTCGAGCGAGACCGTCCAGGCGTCCGTGGTCGTGTTAGGCGATGAACGGCTGCAGGTAGGTCTGGTTGAGGTTGTCGCCATCCCCCTCGCCGACCGACCAGATGTGCTCAGCTAGGATGCCGATGGTCCGCCGCCCTGGCTGCACGATCACAGCGGCTGTCGGTCCGAGCCCCCACCTTTGCGACGCGATCTCGCTGTTGGTGGCGGGGATGCTCACTCCGGGCCCGACGCCCCAGAGGAAGCCCGCCGGGCCCGCCGAGTTGGGCGTGAGGTAGAAGCTTTCGGTGGTGTCGGCGATGCCGAACTGACTGCCGGAGCCGGGCTCGAGATTATCCTGGTCGACCACCAGCATCACCGTGCGCGCAATGACCGTCCAATCACCGTCGAGGCGAATGGGGAACACGGGCTCGAGCTTGAGATAGTTCGAGTGGCCGCTTTCGACGGGCCCGATGTCGTGATCCCAGTTGTAGCTGAAGGGGAGGCTCGTCAGCGCCGCGATCAGATTGGCAAGCTGCTGGGCGAGCGCCGCGTCGTCATCGTCAGCGAGCGCGCTTGCCGACAGCGTGCCCCACATCGCCACGACGAGCAGAGCGCGCCGCATGTGTCTCCTCGGGAATGCATTTGTGTTCCCAGCCGACCAGGATGCCCGAATTCGCAAGTTCCGGTCAGGCGCGCTCATTTGCGGGCGGTCGGCGCCTTGGCGAGCGCCGCGTCGAATGCGGCAGCGAGGTCCTGCGCGCCGGCTAGCTTGGCCTCGGACTGCATCTTGGCGTCGGTGGCCGCCAAGAGCTTGGCGACCGTATTGTTGCGGATCGCCACCGGGTTGCGCTCATAGCCACCCTGCTGGAAGAAGTTCGAGGTCGGCACCTTCTGGCGCATGGCGGCGGGCATCTGCACCATGTCGAAGCCGTTGCCGTCGCCGGTCAGGTTCATCATCTCGAGCTCGGCCGCCGTGAGCGGTGCGCTGTAGCCCTTGCGCCGCGCAAAGAGGACCGAGGTGATGAGCTTCTGCGTCTGCAAGAGCGGGCCGACGTCGACGTCGAGGATGAGCGCGTGCACCCCCATGCCCTTTGCGGTGCCGGCGAGCCGCCCGTGCGCGCCCCAGGCGTCGGGCACGCTGCGGGCGAAGCGGATCATCTTGGCGAGCACGGCGATCTTGGCTTCGAGGTCAGCGCGCCGCGCACCGCCAGCGCGCTCAGCCTTGCGGCGCAGGGTCGCCAGGAATGCCTCGCCGGCCTCGGCGACGAGCTCGACGCTGTTCGTGGTGAGGAGCTGATTGTAGCCGAGCGCGGTGGAGATGACGCGCGCATTTCGATTATACTCGCGTCCCGCTTGGATGTCGTAGGTGCCGTTGCCGCCCGACTCGAAGCCGTAGATCTTGACGCATTCCCGCTTCTCGAGGCCCGCAGCGGTCGCCGCTCTGGCGTAAGCGCGCTTGTAGTCGGTCTCGGTCGCCGGCGCCTCGGGCGTGAAGCCGAACTGCTCCTTGGCGTTGTGCAGAAAATCGGCGACGTCGGGGATGGGCTTCGGCTTGCCCTTTTCTCTTCCGGGTTCTCCGGCTCGGGCGGCCCGGTATAGAGCGGCGGCTGCTCCAGCACGTAGTCGTTGAGCGTGAGGGGTCTATTGTTGGCGAACTTCCTGCGCCGCTCAGCGCGCTTCTCGGTGATGCGATGCCAATAGGGCGCCGCGCGCCTGTCGAAGGCGCCGCGCGCCTTCTTGTAGGCGGCGAGCTTCTGGCGATAGACGGCGATTTTCGCAGCGAGGTCTCGATCCGTAGTCTCGGCGCGCGCTGGAGCGGGGCCGAGCGCGCCGCTCGGCGGCGCCAGAAAGGCGCATGCCAAGGCAATCGCGCCGATGGCGCGCCGTGCCAAGCCAAGCGAACGCTGCATTCTCACTCCTCGCTTGCCTCGGCGGTCAGATGATCTTGAGCCACTGCAGCACCTGCATCACGAACGACAGGATGCCGAGCACTGCGGAGATGAGCTGCAGCGTGCTGCCCAGGCCCCCGCTCGCGGCGCGTGGCGCCGTGCCCGGTGCGAGCGGCCGCGGATGAGCCCGATGGCGAGCACCAGCACAAAGAACAGGATCGCCAATCCCAGGTAGAGCGGTACGCCGTAGAGTGTGCTTGGCACGGGAACGTCCCTCCAATGCGCGTCAATGCGCGCGCATCATAGCAGGCTCGCCGCGCCCCGATACCCGAGGCCTGCGGGCAGGCGCCCCGTGGCGTATTGCAGGAAACAAGAAGCCCGCGGAGCCATGGCGATGGCGACGGCCGCACCGAGGTAGCCGATGCCATCTGCGCCCCAGCCTTGACAACCCGATGACCCCATGCGCTTTTCCCGCGACTTCCGATAGTCCATATCGGCGTAATTCAGCTCGGAGGCGTTGGCAGGGCGAGACGGCACGATGGCTGAGGCGAAGGCGAAGAAGCAGGCGAAGAGAGGCGAAGAGCAACGCGCCAGCGCCCGGCGACACGTCGGGTGCTGCAACTCTGCATCGCTATCGCTCCCACACCTGCGGCGCCTTGCGCCCCGCCGACGTCGGCCGCAATGTGCGCCTGTCGGGCTGGGTCCACCGCAAGCGCGACCACGGCGGGCTGCTTGTTCATCGACCTGCGCGACCACTATGGGCTGACCCAGGTGGTCGCCGACCCCGGCGAGCCCGGCTTCGAGGTCGCGGACGAGCGTGCGCGCCGAGAGCGTGATCCGCGTCGACGGCGAGGTGGTGGCGCGCGCGGCCCGAGCACCGTCAACCCGAACCTGCCACCGGCGAGATCGAGGTGCGTGTCGCCACCGAGATCGAGGTGCTGTCGGAGGCCGCCGAGCTGCCGCTGCCGGTGTTCGGCGAGCCCGACTACCCGGAAGAGATCTGCGGCTGCAGTACCGCTTCCTCGACCTGCGGCGCGAGAGCCTGCACGGCAACATCGTGCTGCGCTCGAGAGTGATCGACTCGATCCGCCGGCGCATGGTCGAAGCCGGCTTCATCGAGTTCCAGACGCCGATCCTGACCGCCTCCTCGCCCGAGGGCGCGCGCGACTTCCTGGTGCCCTCGCGCATGCATCCGGGCAAGTTCTACGCGCTGCCGCAGGCGCCGCAGCAGTTCAAGCAGCTGCTGATGGTCGCGGGCTTCGACCGCTACTTCCAGATCGCGCCCTGCTTCCGCGACGAGGACGCGCGCGCCGACCGCTCGCCGGGCGAGTTCTACCAGCTCGACGTGGAGATGAGCTTCGTGACGCAGGACGACGTGTTCGCCGCGATCGAGCCCGTCATGCACGGCGTGTTCGAGGAGTTCGGGATCGGCAAGGCGGACGAGGATGACGCACCGGTCAACGATCCGTTCCCGCGCATCGCCTACGCGAGTGCGATCGCCAAGTACGGCACCGACAAGCCGGACCTGCGCAACCCGCATCGTGATGCAGGACGTGTCCGAGCACTTCCGCGGCGGCGGCTTCGGGATCTTCGCCGCGCATGCTCGAGAAGGATCCGAAAGGACGCAGTCTGGGCGATCCCGGCGCCCGGCGGCGGCTCGCGCGCCTTCTGCGACCGCATGAACGGCTGGGCGCAGGGCGAGGGCCAGCCGGGCCTCGGCTACATCTTCTGGCGCGAGGGGAGCAGCGAGGCTAGAGCGTCCAGGCGGCCGGCCCGATCGCGCAAGCAACCTCGGTCCCGAGGCGCCGACCGAGGCAGATCCGCGCGCGAGCTGGCCTGCGGTCGGCGACGCGGCCTTCTTCGTCGCCGGCGACCCGGCGGCGTTCTACAAGTTCGCCGGCGCAGGCGCGCACCAAGATCGGGCACGAACTGGACCTGGTCGACAGAGGACCGGTTCGAGTTCTGCTGGATCGTCGACTTCCCGATGTTCGAGTGGAACGAGGAGGACAACGAAGATCGACTTCTCGCACAACCCGTTCTCGATGCCGCAGGGCGGGCTGGAGGCGCTCGAGGGCGCCAAGGACCCGCTGACGAGCTCTTGCCCTAAGGCCTACCAGTACGACATCGTCGTGCAACGGCGTGGAGTTGTCGCTCCGGCGCGATCCGCAACCACAAGCCCGAGATCATGGTCAAGGCGTTCGAGATCGCCGGCTATCGGGCGCGAGGTGCTGAAGCGAAGTTCGGCGGCATGCTGAACGCGTTCCGCTACGGCGCGCCGCCGCACGGCGGCATCGCGCCGGGCATCGACCGCATCGTCATGCTGTCTGGCCGGCGCCGACGAACATCCGCGAGGTGATCGCGTTCCCCATGAACCAGCAGGCGCAGGACCTGATGATGGGCGCGCCGTCGGAGGTCGCGCCGCAAGCAATTGCGCGAATTGCACATCCGCATCGCCGCGCCGGAGAAGAAAGAGTAGCAGTTGCTGCGTAAGAAACAGGCGCAAGAAACAATCGTGTTGATAATTTCCTAGGCGTCCTCGCTGACACAATTCCGCTTCTGATAAATAGACCAGCCGATTGATGCCGAGAATCGGCGGGAGCCGTCGGTGCCCTCTCGGGGCTTCCATTTTCACTTTGCGCATGTCGTCTTTGATTATGCGGGCCATCGTCATAAATCTCGATCGAGACAAGGATCGCTTGTCGAGCATGACTTGCGAGGCCGCGCGCATTGGCCTTTCGTTTGAACGGCTCGTCGCGGTAGATGGGGAGCGGCTGGACTTGCCGTTGCGGGCACAGTTCTTCGCCGGCGAGAGGCGGCACGAGCCGGCCCTGACCGCCGGCGAGATCGGCTGCTACGCCAGCCATCTGCTTGCGCTGCAGATCGTGGCCAACGACGACACCGACGACTGCGCACTTGTCTTCGAGGACGACGTGCGCTTGGCGGACGATCTGCCGCGCGTCATCGACGCGGCGCGCAAGCGCTTGGGCCGCTGGGATATCGTTCGTCTGTCCAATGCCCCGAAAACAGTCGTGCTTCCGCTCGCCAACCTGGGCGGCGGCCGCGAGCTCGTCAGATATAGGACGATACCCAATAGTGCGGCCGGATATCTCATCAGTCGCACGGGTGCGAGAAAATTCCTCGACGCTTACGCCAACCGCACGCTGCCCATTGACGAGGATTTTCGCCGGCCATGGCACAGCTGCCTCGACACGTATGGGATCGTGCCGCCGCCTGTGGTGCCGGGCGCGTGCTTGACGTCGACGATCGACGGCATGGGCCGCGAGCGGCGCTTGGCGGCGCGAGTCCGCTTCAAGGATGCGGCGGCGCATCGTGACATCGTCCCCGCGTTTCGCTACCGGCTGAAGATGTTCGGTGCCTTGGGCTTCTACCGCGGACTCGCACGCTCCATCGCGATCTCGATCGTAAAACGGACCCGGGGCCGGTCGCAGAGCGAAACGATGTGCCGGCTGAAACGCCACGATGAAACGCTCAGCGCCGCATGATGGCCATTCGCGTAGCCCGGCCTATTTACGCCGCTCGCCCTTAAGTCTCGCGCGATGTCGTAGAGCCGATCGAGGTCGGCTTTTGCGATCTTGCCGTGTGCACCGCTCAGGATGCGCACGCAGTCCCCGCGCGCCGCTTCCATCCGCTCGTCCTTATAGTGGTTGATCATGAAGCGCGACCACTCGATCGGCGTGACGCAGCCGCGCGCCGCATACTCGATGAAGGTCGCCAGAAGCGATCTGGTGATCGGTCTTTCCATCCGGCGATTATGTTTGCCTCTCGCCGGGCTCGAACAAGCGGACGAGGTAAGGATTGCAGAGCACGCTTTCCATCCCCGATAAACTCGTGACGCCGATGCGGTGCATTGAGGTCGTCTGAGCGGAGCCGGGATGGACTGGAGCAAGGTCTACTCTTATTGCGAGCGCGGCGGCGATCCGTCCTTCTGGGCCGAGCCGCTGAATGCCGTCTCCAACGGCGCCTTCATCATCGCCGGGCTCATCGCCGCCTGGCAGCTCGCGCGCTCCCCGCGCGCAAAGATGCGCGCTCTTCGAATGGCTGCTCGTCGCGCTCGTGCTCGCGATCGGCGTGGGCAGCTTCCTCTTCCATACCTTTGCCACCGTCTGGTCGATCCCGTTCGACACCGTCCCGATCTCGCTCTTCATGCTGGGCTACCTCGGCTATGCGCTGCGCCGCTTCGCCCGCCTGCCCTGGATCGGCGTCGTGCTTGCGCTCGTGCTGTTTTACGTGACCATCCGCTATGCACAGAGCATCACCTGCGCAAACGAGCTCCTGCCGATGACGCGCGCCGCGGGCAAGCGCTGCTTCAATGGCACGCTCGGCTACACGCCGGCATTTGTGGCGCTGGTCCTCGTCGGCGGGGTCCTCGCTCTGCAGAGGCATCCCGCCGCGCGCTATCTCCTCATTGCCGCGCTCGTGTTTCTCGCCTCGATGACCTTCCGCACCATCGACTACGAGGCCTGCACCTGGGCCGTGCGGGGTGCGCGCGGCGTCGGCACGCACTTCCTCTGGCACCTCCTCAATGCCGTCGTTCTTTACGTTCTGCTGTTAGGGGCGATCCGTTGCGGCGCGCCGCCCGGCATTGCATCGGCCGGGCGAAGCGGCCCATAAAGACGCGCTCATTCGTGTCCTTGGGCCGGCGTTTGCGGACGTGGTGGAACTGGTAGACACACAGGACTTAAAATCCTGAGGCTTAACCGCCGTGAGGGTTCAACTCCCTCCGTCCGCACCACCGCCTCAAGGCGGACGGAAAAAGCGCGGCGCGGTTAACGGCGGGGCCAATCGTGGCCTGGCGGCGCTGGGCCCGAGCGGCAGAGGGCGCCGGGTGTCTGCCGCGCTTGCAGCAAGCCGGCTAGAGATCAGGTTTTCCAATGCTTTAGGCGCTGCAACAACGGCTTTCTGCGCGCGTGCGTGCAAGACCGCCGACAGCTGTCGCGTCGACCGCCGTCGCCGAGATCCGGGGCAAGCCCGCGAAAGCTCGATCTGTGCCGCCTCGCAATTTGGCCCAACGACCGGTATTAAACGCGCTGCTTTCCCGGAAAGAGGGGCCCTGCGGCTACCGTTTCGCCTTATTCCAATAGTTGCATTATGTGTGCGGCTGCGGCGGGGAGTTGTGGGACCTTGGGCCACGCCCGATGGTGAATAGTCTTTAAGTCCTTGGGGCCTGCAAAGGCGAATTTTCCAAGCTGCCACAGGCGACATTGTCGCGCGCAGGAGGTTCATGGCCAGCGACAAGCACCTCGCAATATTGAAGGAAGGCGCCGAGGCGTGGAACGGCTGGCGCCAGTCGCAGCCGTCCGTACGTCCCGACCTGCAAGGCCTCTCCCTGACCTTGGGGGAAAAGCAGTGGGGCGAGACCAATGGCGGTCCGATCAACCTTGCCAATGCGCTTCTGCGCGACGCCAATTTGCGCCACGCCACGCTGATCGGCAGCAATCTGTCGGCGGCGTTGCTGAACGGCGCCAATTTGTCGGGTGCGCGCTTGCAGCACGCCGACCTGCGCAATGCCATTCTGTCCAATGCCCGCTTTGATGACGCCGACTTCGCCGATGCAGTGCTCGACGGCGCCGATCTCTCCGGCGCTGACCTGCGCTCGGCGCGAAATCTCAGTGCCGGCCAGATCGAGACGGCGCGTGGCGATGCCGGGACGCTCCTGCCCTTGAAGCTGGCGCGCCCACGGACCTGGATGAACGGTGCCCACGCCGCCTCCGAGCTGGCCGCTCCAGCGCGACAACCACAACCAGCCGCGCCGAAAGCATGGAGCGGCACGTTTACCCGGGCGCCATCACCGGCCGCCGCACCTGCACCACCACCGGCAGCGGTGCCCGCCGCGCCGAGGATGAGCTGGGCGAGCGCCTTCGCCAAGACGGCAACCGCGCCCGCAGCAGCGGCTGCGGCCTCGGTCGCCGCGGCTGCCAAGACGGGCTGGAATACCGCCGCCAAATCGGCGGTCAAATCCGCGGCAGGGCCCGCCGCGGCTGCCGCTTCCGCCGCTGCCGCGCTCAAGACGAGCTGGACCAGCACCTTTGCTCGGCCGACGGCTCCCGCCTCCCCCGCGCTGCCGGTCCCCCAGCCGAGCCTGTCGGCAAGGCTCCGGTCAAGACGGACTTTATCAAGAGCACGGTCGCAACGATCAGGAGCACGGTCGGAACGCCGATTGAGACGACCACGGCGCGCTGGCGCGCGAGCGCGGCACGAGCTGGCCCCAACGTCCGCGAAGTGGTCGGCCAACGCCTGACCGCGTGGCGCAGCACGGCCACGAGCACGGTCAAAACCAAGGTCGCGGCGCTCAATCCCACGGACATCATTGGCGCGACGCTGTCGGCCGTTTCGAGCGCGGCCCGCGCTTTCATTGCGCGCCTCAATCCGTTCCCCGCGCTTGCCGCCGGGCTCAAGGCGGCGGGGCGCTTCGTCGCGGCGCGGACGGGTGCGGCCGGCGCTGGCCTGCGCGCCGCGATTGCATCGGTTGGGGCGACGGCGAGAGACGGCCTCTTGCGCCGACCCGGTCCCAAGGTCGCGATCGCGTCGGGTCTCGTTGCTCTCGTCGGGCTGGGGCTCGCCGTTGGCGCCGAGCAATTCCTTGCAGCGAGGCACAACGTCGATGCTGCGACGCTCAACGAGAACGTGCCTCTCAGCGCCGAGGATTCAACGGCGGAGGATGACGCCCCTCAGCGGCTGGCTGTCGGTCGATCCAAGCCCCCCATCGCGGTGGAGGACATCAAAGGGCAGCCCGTTGCGCCCGTCACGAAGCCGGGCACCGGCTTGAGTCTGCTCAAGGCCGACGAATCACCCGTCAGCGCGATCAAGCCGACCGAGGTGAAGGAGCACGACGCCCCCGCGCTCGCCGCCCAGGCGCTACCCGTGCCGAAGGCGGTGCGGCCGATCGACGAGACGACCCGGATAGCCATGGCCGTCACGCCGGAGAAGATTGCGGGCGAGCCCGTGAGAGCGACCGATGCGGGAACGAGCGTGGCCCAGGCCGCGAGCCCGACCGAAATGCGATCGCACGGGGAGATAGACACGCCAGGCGTGACCGATCCCATGACTCCGCTGGTCGGCGCGCCCAAGCCGGTGCAGGCGGAGACCCCCGCACCTGCGCGCGTTCCCGCTTTCGCTCCCGCTACCGTCCCCATGCCCACCAAGAAAAAGGCCGAGACGCCACCTGCAGACGCAGCCGCCAACAAGCTGAGCTTCGCCGGCGAAGGCCTCAATGCGCTGCATACCCCGCGTCCGCCCGCCACCGCGATCGAGTATTTGAAGCAGCCGACGAAATCGACGGAGTGGGTCGAGACCTTCATCAAGAAGTTCTATTTGTCGAGCACCGCTCTCAAGGAGCCCGAGATCAGGCAGATCTATTCCGATCCGGTGGACTACTACGGGGAAAAGAACGTGCACCTCGAGCGGGTCGCGCGCGAGATGGCCGACTACTACCAGAAATGGCCCAAGAGGCATTACAAGCTGGTCCCGGGGTCGATCTCCGTGAAATGGGCCTCGCCCGACCTGGCGGATGTGACCTTCTTGTATGACTTCGACGTTTCATCCGCGCACGAGACGGTGAACAAAGGCCGCGGGCGCGCGCGTTTGACGCTCGACCTTACGGGGACGCCCGGCCGGATCATTCGCGAGGATGGTGAGGTTGTCTCCGGCGGCGAATGAGGCCCGGTCATGCGTCGCCCTCTCGCGGCCGTGCTCAATCAAGAGGCAGCCCGAGTTGCCATTGCACGCGTCAGCGCGCCGCCGCTTAGCGACTATCTATTTGAAAAATAGAAGAATGTTTCGGTTTGCGGGCGACGCGCCCCGCTGCAGCAGACGGGTGACAGTCAGCGGCTATTCTGCAGTTCCTCTGTGGAAGAGGCAGTTCCCGCGTTACTCAAGTCGCCTGTTCCGATTAGCCTGAAGCAAGGGTGATTCGTCCGTTTGCCATTTAACGATCGTCCTATCCGCCCGCGACTTGCCGCCGTCACGGCACTCGTCGCTCCCAGGCACTTTGTCGGCGTTGCCTCAGACCGCATGACCAAGTGAGCCAATGATAGACATCATCCTTTCGCAATGGGTGATAGCCGCGGCCCTCGGTGCACTCGTGCTTTGCTGCCTCGCTCCGGCGCTTCTCGTGTCGGCGCGCATGCGAAGCGTCAAGAGCGCACTCAACGACTTGCGTTCCGACTCGGCCCGGCTGAAGGACGGCCTCGTCTCCGATCTGCGCGAAATTCTCGACGGCGCCGCGGAACGGCAGATCGAGGCGGCAGCCCAGCATCAGGCCCGGTTGGGACAGCACTTGGCGAGTGCGCTACAGCAGCCGCTCGAGAGCGTCGCCCAGAGCCTGCAGGACTTCTCAAAGAACCAGAACACGGAGATCGCCCAGGCAGTCGAGCAGCAGATGTCGGCGTTCGCCGATAGGCTCGACGGGCTTTTGGGGGGGCAGGTGGCGAGCGCCAAGGAGCTGCAGCAGCAGACCATCAAGTCGCTCGAGAACAGCGTCGCCGCCGTGCAGCAGATGACGAAGACGATCGCGGCCTCGGCCGAGAACGCGAGCCAGTCGATGCTGACCCAGTTGCGGGCCGGCGTCAGCAGGTCGCAGGCCGAGACCGACTCCAACCTCAAGGATCTCATCGGCAAGCTCGGCGTCCACGTCGCCAACGTGATCGCGACAATCGAGCAGCAGGCGAGCGTATCGGGGCGGTCCGCGATCGAGCAGCAGAGGAAGATCTCCGAGCAGGCGCAGCGCTCGATCGAGACGCTGTCGAGCGAGGTTCGCACGCAGACGCAAGCCATCGAGGTCGCCTCGCAGAGCATGCGCACCGCCGGCACCGACGTTGCGAACGCCGTCGACCGCATTATCGAGGGCATGACCGGCCTGATATCCGGGGCCGCCCAGGAAATCATGCGCTCAGGCCAGGGCTTTTCCGAAATCTTCGACAAGACGTCGGTCTTGAGCACCGAGCTGTCGCAGACGGCCGCGGCGCTGGCCAGCTCCTCGCGCGAGATCGGCGGTGTCGTCACCGACTATCGCAGCGCGCGCGAGACGCTGCAGGAAATGGTGGAGGCGATGCGTGCGACCGCGGAGGCTGCCCGCAGGGACTCCTCGCTCGGAGCCGATTTCGTCGGGCGCATCGAGGCTGCGGCGCAGAAGATGACGATCGCGCAGGGCCAGGCCGACGAGTCACTCGTCAAGCTGAAGGGGGTCCTCTCCGAGGTGTACGGCGCGTTCGGAGCGGAGATGGTCGAAACCGTCCGCAACTTCCAAGAGCAGCTCGGCAAGACGCCGGCAGCCCAGCAGCCCAGCGAGGAGACGCAGCGCCGCCACACCGAGTTCGATCGGATGATCTCCGATTGGGTTCAGGCATCGCCGCGCGTCAAGTCCAGCAAGTCGGGCCCCCGTGAGAAGGAAGACGAGAGGGTTCTGGCCTCACGCACCGGCTCAGATTGAGCCGACACGCTGGGGGCAGTCGCGATCGCCTAGCGCCTTCGAGCCGAGCCTAGTGGCCCTTCCCCGCGTTGGGTTGCGCCTGAGGCCCCCCTGAGGGTCAAGCCCTAAAGTCCCCAAGGAGAAAGCGGCGAGCGGCTGCAAATAGTTCTTAGGAACTTGCAGGCCGCGGGACGCTGTTTGGCGTTGCTGCAAGGCGCGCGAGCCCCGTCTTTGCGAGCTTTTCAGTATCTCTGCTGTCCTGCACAGGACATAGGACAGCGTGCTCGTCCTTTAGGCGACTCTGTATCCCTTTAGACCACTTCGTAACCCTTTGCCCGGCAATAATCCGACGTCAGACCGAGGGCTGTTGCCCTTGGCGTTTGGGAGATAACGAAAATTGTCCGGCGCGTTCCCCGCGATCGGCGGCATGAACTCTTGTTCCAGTTGATCCATGGCCGCTGCAGTCGCTGAAAGAAGGGAAGCCGATCCTCAGGCCGTCAATGCACGCAAAGTGCTCGTCGCCGAGGACAGCCCCATCACGCACGAGCTCCTGAAGCTCCTTCTGAGCCAGCGCGGTCATCACGTCGATATCGTGACGGACGGACGCGCGGCACTCGAAGCCTTGCGCAAAAACGACTACGACGTGGCGCTGCTCGATTTCCATTTGCCGGAGCTTGATGGCCTGCAAGTTGCCGCCGCCATCAAGAAAGAGGCGCACGGGCGCAAGCTGCCGCGACTCGTCGCCATCACGGCCGACGTCGAGGGCCTGCTGTCGAACGCCGGCAACTGCGAGAACTTCGACAACATCATCCCCAAGCCGCTCGACGTCTATCAAGTCGGTAAGCTCGTCGAGGAGCAGGCGGCGATCGGCGACGATGAGCGGGCAGAGAAGACGGCGCTGCCTGCCGCTGCGACGCCGGCGGCGCCAAAGGCCCCGCAGCCGTCGTTCTTCGAGGGGCTCGGCTATCACTTTCTCGTTTGGCCCGAGGACATCGAGGCCTCGCGGCTCTCCGCCCGTGCCATGCAGGCGACGCTCGGCGACACCCGCTTCGACGCCATCCTGATCAAGAAGCCCGTCTCGGCGGACGAGCTGTCGACGATCTGGCGGCGCAAGGCGCTCTACGTCCTCCCCGTCATCGACTTAACGGGCACGCTCGGCGTAAAGGCCGATCTCGACGCCTCCAAGCTCGATACCAGCGACACCGAGAGGCTGGGCGAGCTGATCCGCAGCTTTCAAGACCGGCGCGCGCGCCTCAACCGCGACCTGTTGTTCAGCGACGTTTTGAGCGAGGAGCTCTTGGGTCGCGTCTTCGTCAGCGGGCGGGCGCTCACGCCCACCCTCGACCCCAAGTCGCGTGGTCTCATCTCCTACGATGTAGCGCTCGAAGGAAGCGTCGTCGCGCGCGAGGCCGAGGGTCTGTGCGGGCAGGGATTCCTCAAGCGGCAGTTCTTCGACCGTTTCTATACGTGCCCGCGCTGCAACTCGGCGCGACTGCACGTGCGCGAGGAGTGCGCCAAGTGCCGCTCGGCGGACTTGGAGGAAGAATCCTACCTGCATCATTTCAAATGCGCCTACCAGGGGCCGGAGTCGGAGTTCCGGCGCGGCGATGCGCTCGTGTGTCCCAAGTGCCTGCGCGAGCTCACGAACTTCGGCTACGACTACGACCGGCCGGGCACGATGATCGTCTGCCGCGCCTGCCACCATGCCGCATCCGAGCCCGCGATCGGCTTCGTCTGTCTCGATTGCGGCGGTCATGCCGACTCCGAGACCTGCCGCACGCGCGATGTCTACTCCTACGAGCTGACCGACCAAGGCGCGGGGTTTGCCGAGCTCGGGCACGCCATCCTCGGTCAGGCGAGCAGCGTGTTGCGCTTTGCCGATCTGCCGATGGAGCTCGTCGTCGCGCTCAACGCGGCTGCCAAGCGCTACAACGACGACAAGGTGCCCTTCACGCTTGTCAACATTATCTATGAGAAGGAGCGCGAGGTCACGGCCGAGCACGGGGCACGCCAGTTCGAGCAGGCGCGCGACCTCTTCATCGAGAACATGCGCGCCCACCTCGGCCGTAACGACATGGTCGTCAAAGGGCGGACCTACGACTTCGCGCTTCTGCAGAAGATAGAGCCCGCGCAGGCAAGAGCGGACTTCGACGAGCTGCGCCAGCGCGCGCAAGCGACGGTGCGCTTCGATCTGGGTGCACGTTTCCACGCTGTCGGGCCGGAGGACTTTTCCTGATGTGGCATGTCCTTTCGGAAGGTCTGGCGTTCTTGACGGCACAGAGCGGCGCGTCGTTCCTCTCGCTGTTCTGGTTCGTGATCATATTCGAGATTCCCCGCTACACGATGGGCTTCCTCGCGACGCTGGCCGTCGCCGTCCGCTCCAGCGGGCATTACCCGGCACGCGCCGACATCGGCCGCGTCAGCGTCGTCATCGCCGGCCACAATGAGGAAGAGTCGATTATACGCTGCGTCAACTCTCTGCGCGAGCAGAGCCACCCCCCCGACGAGATTATCGTCGTCAGTGACGGCTCGACCGACCGCATGCCTCAGGTGCTGCGCGACTTGCAGCGCAGCGGGCTCATCCAGGAAGCGCACTGCACGGAGCTGCGGGCGGGAAAATCGGCGGGGTTCAATCTGGGCGCGGGCCGCACGACAGGCGACATCATCGTCAACGTCGACTGCGACTGCACGTTCGACAGGTACGCCTTGAAGGAGATCTGCGCGCCGTTTGCCGACCCCGCGATCGGGGGGGCGGCCGGCAACATCATCGTGCGCAACCCCAGGGCGAGCGTGGTCACCTCGTGCCAGGCGATCGAGTACATGATCTCAATCTCGCAAGGCAAGCAGGCGGCCAACCTGACGGAACAGATGACGTGCGTCTCCGGCGCCTTCGGCGCGTTCCGGCGCGAGGCCTTGGAGCGCGTTGGCGGTCTCGATGCCGGCGGCGGCGAGGATCTCGACGTGACCTTGAGGCTGCGCCAGGCGGGCTGGAAGACCGTCTTCGTGCCCGACGCGATCTGCTACACCGACGTCCCCGACACGCTGATGGCGCTGACGCGGCAGCGCTTCCGCTGGGAGCGCGACGCCGTGCGCCTGCGCTACCGCAAGCACCGCGATCTCATGAACCCCTTCAGCTCGCGCTTCGACGTGATCGAGCTCTTGCACGAGCTGGACTTCATTCTGTTCAATATCGTGGCGGCGGTGGCGTTCCCGCTCTATCTCATCTGGCTCGTCGTCACCTACGGTGATTTTGCCCCCATCATCCTCATGGCTGCCCAGATCGGCATGTGGGGCCTCGATCTTTTCAATTTTGCGCTCGCCGCGTGGCTCACACCCAAGGCGAATGCGCTAACCCTCGTGCCCTACCTGCTCGCCTACAGCCCGTTCTACGGCTTCCTGATGCGGTTCATCAGGATCTTGGCCTACGTCCAGGAGTGGGTCTTTCGAGCATCCTACGAGGACTCCTACGTGCCCAAGAAGGTCCATATGGTCCGGAAGTAATCCATGCGCGCGCTGAGAAAAAGAATCCGGGTCGACAACATCCCAAATGAGCAGCGCGTGGCGCGCGGCTCGGTCGGCCGCATCATCTACCTGGTGCTGCTCGGTCTGTTCGTTCTCGGCGTGTTGAACTTCCTCTTTGGCGATTTCCTGCTCTTGCGCGCCGACGGGCTGGTGCTGCGCGAGCATACCGTCGTCGCCACGACCTTTATCGCACGCGTGCAAAAGGTCGACGTGAAGCAGGGCCAGAACGTCAAGGAAGGCGAGCCGCTTCTGCAATTGCAGTCGTTGGAGGTGCTGGAGCGTATCGCCGACTTGTCGTTCAAGCGGGCCGATCTTGCAGCCAAGTTCACGGACTTCAAAATCCGCGCCAATTCCGTCGAGCAACTGCTCCCTCTCGCCAAGAGCCGCGAAACCGAGGCCCAGAGGGTCGTCACGCAATTCCAGGGCATGCAGAAGGAAGGGTTCGTGCGGTCGGCCCCTTATGCGGACGCTCTGAAAGCCGCCTATGAAGCGAGCAAGGATCGCGTCAATCTCGCCTCACAGTCCCGCGTGCTCAAGGAGGAGCTGACGGCCCTGGACCTGGCCCGCACCGATGCCGATTCCACGTTCCAGGATCTGCAGAAGCTCTACGCCAACGGCCTCGTGCGCGCGCCCGTCGCCGGCGCCGTCGGCGCGGTCGTGCCCTCGATCGGCGACGTCTACCGGCCGGGCGATCCGATACTGACCATCTCCTGGGGCAAGCCCTACGTGCTCGTCTTCCTGCCGCGCCGCTACCTGTTCCCGATCAACGTGGGCATGAAGTTGAGCGTGACGGACGGGCAGCACACCGAAAAAGGCGTCGTCACCGACATCCTTCCCGTGACGGACACGCTGCCCAAGGAGTTCCAGAACACGTTCCAGCCGTCGGATCGCAGCCAGCTCGCCAAGATCAAGCTCCCGGCCAACTCGCACTTTCCCCTGCATCAGAAGGTGACCGTCTCGCGCTCGTTCCTCTGAAGCTGAGGCGTCAATCGGCGCGCCAGCCATAGAGCCAATCGTAGCGCGCCATCAATCGCTGTGGCGGCAGCATGCGCAGCGTGAGATTGCGCGCGAGTGCGAGGCCGCCCGAGAGATGATAGATGGCCCCGTTGCGGCGCGAGGCATCGGCGACGCGCAGGGCACGCGGCCGCCGCCGGCGCTCATACCACTTGAGGGCCCACGCCACGTCGTCCTGTCCCTTGAGAGCGTCGGCGAGCACCACCGCGTCCTCGAGCGCGAGCACGCCGCCCTGGGCCAGGAAGGGAACGACGGGATGAGCCGCGTCGCCCAACAGCGCGATCGGTCCGCGCGTCCAGCTCTGCGGTACGGGTAGCGTGTGCAGCGCCCATTTGCGCCACGTGCGCGCCGTCGCGACGAGCTCGCGCAGCGGCGGCGCACAAGCGGGCAGGCGCTGCTCGACCCAGGCGGGCGGCACGGGCGCGCTCCAGTCCTCGTCATCGTGCTCGTCTTGGACGATGACGACGACGGCGAGCTCGGTTCCCCCCGACACGGGGTAGTGCACGACGTGGGCATCGGGAAAGAGCCAGAGGCCCGTCTCCTGGCGCGTGAGCTCCGGGGCTAAGAGGCCGAGCGGCAGGACGCAGCGCGCGGCACTTCTGCCGGCAAAGCGCGGCGCCTCGGTGAGGAAGATGCGGGGCCGGACCGCTGACCACAAGCCGTCCGCCGCGATCAGCGCGCGTCCCGTCCATGCGTGGCCCGAGCCGTCCGCGACCGCTACTCTGTCGGCATTGGCCGCAACCTCCGCCACGGCAAATCCCATCGACAGGGCGATGCGCGACTCGGCGCGCGCCACCTGCAGCAGCGCTGCATGCAAATCGCGCCGCTGTGCGACCCAGTAGGGCGCACCGTGACGCTTCTCGATCCAGCGCCCGAGCGGCAGTCGGGCCAGCTCGGCGCCGCTTGCTCCGTCGCGCACGCGGATCGCCTCAGGCACGCCGACGTGGGCGCGCAACGCGCGCGCGACGCCCAACCGCTCGAGGATGCGCATGCCGTTGGGTCCGATTTGGATGCCGGCGCCCTCCTCGTGGAAGGTGGGACGCCGCTCCAACACGTGCGAGGCGATCCCGCAGCGCGCGAGCGCGATCGCCGCGGCCAGCCCGCCGATGCCGCCACCGGCGATCAGCACCGGCTCGGTGCCGCCCGTGCGCGCCCGGGCCAGCGCGGCCTCGGCATTCTCGTTGGCGATCGAGGCTGGCGCAGTCATGGAATGAGGCCGGGAACGAGGCCCGACGCGAGGCCGAAAAAGAGCGCGGCCGTCAGGTGAAGTCCTCGACGAGGCTCACGAGGCAGCCGACCGGATCGCTTTGATCGGGCGAGAGGCGCGGGTCGTAGATGTAGAGCGTCGAGCAGTAGGGGCACAGGATCTGTCCGTCGTCGCCCATGTCGAGATAGACGTGCGGGTGATCGAAGGGAGGCCGCGCGCCCATGCAGTTGAGCTCGGTGACGCCGACGAAAATCTTCTCCACGCCCTGGTCGTTGGCGAGGTGGGGGACAGCGCTCGCGGTCATCGCATCTGCCTTCGCGTCGTCTCTGGGATAAGAGCCGCAACCATAGCCGCGGTCGCCTCGAAATGATAGGGGTGGGCCTGTGCGCGGTTAACTCAGCGAGGCCCCGTGCAGACATTTAATTCCGATGGCGTCGACATCGCTTTCATCGACGAGGGCGCCCCCGCGGGCGACCCGGTGCTCCTCATCCACGGCTTTGCCTCCAACGTCGCCACCAACTGGATCGATCCGGGTTGGGTGAACACCTTGACCGGCGCTGGCTACCGCGTCATCGCCTACGACAATCGCGGCCATGGCCGCAGCGCGAAGCTCTACGCGATGAACGACTACGGCGCGCCGCTCATGGCGGAGGACGCGCGCCGCCTGCTCGACCACCTAAAGATCGCCCGCGCCGATGTCATCGGCTACTCGATGGGTGCGCGCATCGCCGCGTTCTTAGCCCTCGCCCACAAGAATCGCGTCAGAAGCCTCGTGTTCGGCGGTCTCGGTATCAACATGGTGCGTGGCGTCGCCGGCACCGGCCCGGTCGCGCGTGCGCTCGAGGCGGACAGCATCGAGGAGGTGAAGAACCCGACCGCGCGCACCTTCCGCGCCTTCGCCGAGCAGACAGGCAGCGATCTCAAAGCGCTCGCCGCCTGCATTCGCTCGGCGCGCGCGCCGATCACGGCGGAGGATCTCGCGCGTCTCACCTGCCCGGTTCTCGTCGTCGTCGGCAAGGAGGACGTGATCGGCGGCTCCGCGCTAGCGCTAGCCGACCTGATCCCCGGCGCGCGCGCGGTCGAGGTTACCGGCCGCGACCACATGAAGACGGTGGGCGATCGCGTATTCAAGGACGCGGTTGTGCGCTTTCTCGAGGAACGGAGCTGATCGGCGAGGGGCAACTACGAGGCCCCGGCGGCCGTCCGCCGGTGCTCGAAAGACAAACGCGGGGTTGTCAAGAGACCAGCAGACGACCCAAGCCGGGGCCAAGACGCAGTTACTAACTCGGGTGTGCAACGCCAACGCGGGTACAAGGCATCACTTCCTCCGAGGCTCGAAATGCATCGAGCAAGGAAATGGTTAGCAAGACAACTTGCATAGGTCTGTGAAATTCCCCACAGGATGTTGCTCTGCCTGTGGATAACTCCAAAAGTGGCCTTTGGGCGACACCGAGAGTTGAGTCGCGCGCAACCGGAGGTCGTTAAAAAGCCGGAATGCCTTGCGAGCTAAGCCGCCGGGAAAGATGGGAATTCACACCTCGTTAAGGTTAGCGAGATTAACGTTCCCGTCCCATGCCGCCCTCTCTTGTACGCGTTCTTCTTCTTGGCATCGTGGCCCCGGCAGTGCTCTCCGCCTGCTCGACGGGGCCGTATTTCATCGCGAAAAACGAGCCCTGGCGCGCGGCCGAGGAAGAGTCCTGTCTCGCCTCGGGCGTCATCCACCAGACCGCCTTCGTGCACACACGCGCCGCGCTCGGCGGTCCGAGCGTGTGCGGGGCGGAGCAGCCCTTCGAGATGGCCGCTGCCGACGGCGGCCGGGTGCTGATCAAGCCCGCAGCGCTGTTGCGCTGCCCGATGATCCCGCAAGTCGATCACTGGGTTACGAGCGCCATCGAGCCCGCCGCGCTCAAGACCTACGGCGTCCCCCTCGCCGAGGTCACCCTCATCGGCTCCTATTCCTGCCGCCCGATGAACAACGTCGCCGGCGGCAACCTTTCCGAGCACGGGCACGCCAATGCGCTCGATGTCTCGGGCTTCGTCCTGGCGGACGGCACGCGCATCACGGTCAAGACCGGCTGGCGCGGGAGCTGGCGCGAGCGCGCCTTCCTGCACGCGGTCCACGACGGCGCCTGCGCCGAGTTCACGACAGTGCTGAGCCCCGACTACAACAGCCTTCACCGCGACCATTTCCACGTCGACTTGGCGCGGCGCGGCGCCGACGGACTGCAAACCGTCTGCAAGTGAGAGTCTGCAAACAAGAGCCCTAGTCGTCGTCGTCCTCGTCGCAGGCGACGGGGAACTCCATGTCGGGGTCCACGCAGACGATCGCGCGTTGGATGCGCGCCTCGGCGTGCGCCAAGACGGCAAAGAGGGCGAGAACGGCGAGGAAGAGCAGCAGCAGCGGCCGCATGGCGCAGCCCTCAAACGAGGCGATGGCTTGCGCGATCCTACGGCGGTTCAGTGATTTGCGCCAGCCGGGGCTGCGTTGTCTCGGCCTGGTCCGCGCGCAGAACCGAGCTGCTCCTTGGCCTTCGCAGCGAAATAGGTTCGTGCTTGGGTGAGGTCGATCGAGGCCATCTCCTCGAGCGCGCGCTCGCGCACGGCGCGGAATGCGATGGGGTCGAATTTGTCCGCGTTGAAGCGCTGCGCGAACTGCACGGCTACAAGTCCAGGTCCGTACTTGGCCGGCGCATACTTGAAGACGTCGAACTCCATGACTTTGCCGTCCGGCGCCCAGGTCAGGAAGTCGATCATGGCCTCGTCGTCGGTCTTGCTCTTGCGCACCACGTACTTGGCGTCGGGGTTGGCCGCCACGACGGCATCGGCGACCTTGCTTGCCATCAGGGCCGCATCCTCGCCGACCGCGGGATAGACGTAGTAGGCGAACAGCTTCGTCCAGTCCTTGACCGTCTGGCCGGGAAGCGTGAACTCGGCGAGCGCATTGCCCGGCTGTCCATCGTTAAGGCGCGCGGCATCCTCGTAGTCGAGGTGGTAGCGCTCGCCGCCGAACTCAGGCGTCGGCGCGTCGGCGCGTGCGAGCGTCGCCGCGGCGAGGAGGCACAGAGCGATGAGGAACGTGCGCATGAAGCCTCGCGCGTTGACTACGGCTGCGGCTTAAGATCGCTCTCGTCGACGATGCGATCGAAAGGCTCGGTCTCGCTCTTGATCTTGTAGAGGGTGACGCCGCTGTCGAGCCGCACAAGCTGCTCGATGCGATACTCGACGTGATGAACGGTGCGGCTCTCAATGCGAAACATGGTGGGGCCGTCGCGCGCCGGCGCCGCGATGGGCGGGAGGCGGACGGTCATCCCAACGTTGAGCGCGGGCTTCGACATGCGGGTGAGCTCGCTTTGAGGAGTTGCGCCCATGATGTCGGCGTCACACGGGCGTCATCCCATACCCGCGTGAGGCTAAAGAGATCGTGTCCGAGGTCGTGACAAATCGATCGAGCCGGATCGATTGCGTGCGCGCGCCACGTGCCGCCTACGGGTTGCGGCCTGTCCTGCATCGGGTTAGGTAAAGGCCGTGATCCGCCCCCTCGCGTAGGACGAGGGACGCTTTTGAGCCTGAGCTCGACAAATCTTGCGATCGAGCCGAACCAGCAACGACTGCAAATCGTTATCACTGACCGCTTTGGGCCCGCACGGCGGCGGCCTCAAGTCTCAATCGATCATTTCTTGGAGGCAATCATGCTCTTAGCGCCGTCGGTCCAGGCGGACCTCGGACGAGATTCGCGCCCGCAGGTCAGCGATCTCCGCGATCGGCTGCGCCGCAGCCGGCAATTGTCGCTCGACCTCGCCCGGCCGCTGAGCGACGAGGATCAGACGGTCCAGGCGATGGACGATGCGAGCCCGACGAAGTGGCACTTGGCGCACACCACTTGGTTCTATGAGGCCTTCGTCTTGAGGGCGCACCTGCCGGGCTATCAGCCCTTCTCCGACGACTTCGACTACTGCTTCAATTCCTACTACGAGACGAAGGGCGAGCGGCAGCCGCGCGCTAGGCGCGGTCTGTTGACGCGCCCCTCCGCTGCGCAGGTGCGCGCCTACCGTGCCCACGTCGACGCCGGCCTCGAGCGCCTGCTCGCCGACGGCATCGCTGCAGATGCCGCCGACCCCGTCGCCGCCTTGATCGAGCTCGGCATCAATCACGAGCAGCAGCACCAGGAGCTTCTTCTCACCGACATCTTGAGCCTGTTCGCAGCCAACCCGCTGCGTCCGGCCTACCGCCAGCCGCAGCCGAAGCCCGAGGCCGTGACGGAGCTGGCGCCTGCCGCCTTCATCGCGTTCCTCGGCGGCATCCGCGCGATCGGCCATGACGGCGAAGGGTTCGCCTACGACAACGAGAGCCCGCGCCATGAGGCGCTGCTGCACCCCTACTGCCTCGCCGACCGCTGCGTGACGAACGGCGAGTGGCTCGCCTTCATCGGCGACGGTGGCTACCACGATCCGCTCCTGTGGCTCGCCGACGGCTGGGCGGCTGTGAAAGCGCAAGGCTGGGAGGCGCCGGGATATTGGGAGAGCCGCGACGGCGCTTGGCACCAGATGACGCTCGAGGGCCTGCTGCCAATCGACGAGCGCGCGCCCGTTTCGCACGTGAGCTACTTCGAGGCCGACGCCTACGCGCGCTGGGCCGGCAAGCGGCTCCCCACCGAGTTCGAGTGGGAGGTCGCAAGCAGCGGATATGCGCTCGAGGGCAATGACCTTGGCTCCGGCGCTCTTCGCCCGCGCCAGGCAAAGTGCGCGGGCGAGGGGCGCTTATCGCAACTCTTTGGCGACGTCTGGGAGTGGACGGCCTCCGCCTACCTGCCCTATCCCGGCTACCGCGCCGCACCCGGCGGCATCGGCGAGTACAACGGCAAGTTCATGGTGAGCCAACAGGTCTTGCGCGGGGGCAGCTGCTTCACGCCCGGCGGGCACGTGCGCGCCACCTACCGCAACTTCTTCTATCCGTTCCAGCGCTGGCAGATGATGGGCGTGCGCCTCGCCGAGGAGGCGGCATGAGGCGCGCCTCCGACAGCGGCACCATCGCGGTTCAATCCGATTTCGCCCGCGCGCTGCTCTCCGGCCTCACGGCGCCGGCAAAGTCGATCCCCTGCCGCTTCCTCTACGACGCGGCGGGCAGCGCGCTGTTCGAGCGCATCACGGAGCTGCCCGAGTACTATCCGACGCGGACCGAGATGCGCATCCTGCGCGAGCGCGCCGAGCAGATCGCTGCCGATGCCGCACCCGGCAACGTGCTCATCGAGTTCGGCTCGGGCTCGAGCCTCAAGACCGAGCTGCTCTTGCAGAAGATGACGCAGCTCTTCGCCTACGTGCCGGTCGACATCAGTGCCGCGGCGTTGCGCGAGGCGACCGCGCGCATCAAGAAGCGCTTTCCGGGTCTGACGGTCATGCCGCTGTGCGGGGACTTCGCGCAGCCGCTGGCGCTTTCCGACGAGATCGCGGGCCGTCCGCGGCTCGGGTTCTTCCCCGGCTCGACCATCGGCAACTTGACGCAGCAAGCGGGCGTCAAGCTGCTCGCCAACATGGCGAAGATTCTCGGGCACGGTGCGCGCCTCATCATCGGCGCGGATCTGAAAAAGGACGTGCGCCGCCTGATCCGCGCCTACGACGACGCCGACGGCGTGACGGCCGCGTTCAATCTCAACCTGTTGAAGCGCGCCAACCGCGAGCTTAACGCCGACTTCGACGTCGGCCAGTTCGACCACCTGGCGATCTGGGACGAGCCGCACGGGCGCGTCGAGCTCTACCTCGTCAGCCAGGCTAAGCAGACGGTCACCGTGCTGGGCCGGCGCATCGCCTTTGCCGCCGGCGAGCGCATCCACACCGAGCACTCGCACAAGTACGACGTCGACGGCTTCCAGGCGATGGCGCTCAGCGCCGGCTGGCGCGCCAAGGACGTGTGGACGGACGCGGAGCGCCTTTTCAGCGTGCACGTTATGGAAGCCGTTTAATCGCCTTCGCCTTTGGCCGGCGAATTGCGCTAGAACCGCCCCATGACCTGGCACAAGGGTGGCCCCGGCGCGCGGCGCGGCTATCACCACGGCAACCTGCGCGAGGCGCTCATCGCGGCGGCGCTCGATCTCATCTCCAAGAAGGGGCCGGCAGGCTTCACCTTCGCCGATGCCGCGCGCGCCGCCGGCGTCAGCCCGGCCGCGCCCTACCGGCATTTCCGCGACCGCGACGCGCTGATGGCCGACGTGGCGCGGCGCGGATTCGATGGCTTTGCCGATGCGCTCAGCAGGGCCTGGGACGGCGGCAAGCCGACCCCGCGCTCAGCGTTCGAGCGCGTCGGGCGCGCCTACCTCGCGTTCGCCGCCAAGGAGCCGGCGCTGTTCTCGGCCATGTTCGAATCGGGGCTTTCGGTCTCGGAATACCCGGAAGTGCGCGAGGCGGGCGACCGCGCGTTCGGCGTGCTGCGCGAGGCGTGCGAGGCGCTGTGCCGCGACGCTGCCCAAGGAGCGCCGGCCGCCGTCGTTGATGATGGCCTTGCACATCTGGAGCTTGAGCCACGGCATCGCGGCGCTGTTTGCGCGCGGGGATGCGGCGCGCCGCGTCGATCCCGATGTCGCCGGAGGAGCTGCTCGAGGCCGCCGTGCTCATCTACCTGGAAGGGTTGGGTGTGCCGCCGGATCTATCTGGAAGGCCTGGGCGTGCCCCCGGACTAGCCCTTTACACCTGAGGGAAAAACAAGCACAAAACGAGTCCTTATGTTCTGTGCGGAGTTTCAACCTCAGCAAGAAGGATCTAAGGATATGTCTTCCCCCAAGGGGCCCCGAAAGACGGTCCATCGCGACGCCGAAGATGGGCGGTTTGTCACCAAAAAGTATGCGGACAACCATCCCCGAACGACTGAGAAGGAGCGTGTGCGCACCGACCCGCCTCCGTCGAAGAAGAAGTAGCCGCAACGCATCGCTAATTGGGCCGACTCCCAATCCTAAGGTGCCAGACTTTCCGGGTCCGACACCTTAAGCGCCGTGGATCGCGCTCCCAAAGGGACACATGATGCGGCGACTTCGGACAGTTTCGGACAGTCTAAAACTTTGACCACTTACCTGTCTCGTAGTCGAACCATTCGCTAATCTTTTCTCCGTCCCATTTGAGCGCGATATGTTTCGTTTGGATGGGTACGGACACCACATTCGGCCAGAACGCGGCAATGCATTGACCCTTGGCGTGGCGAACACTCGGGTAGACGACGCCATTGCTGTCGTCTTCGCGGAGCTGGCGCGCAAGCTCTTGGGGAGCGCCGTACTTGGCTGGGTCTGGGTCTAAAAATCTAGACCAATCCCCCTTGCGAAGGTCGTGCAGCCGAGTGTCGATCGAACCCTGATAGCCGCTGTATGCCTCTTCGTGTGGATCGTCTGTGGTCTTCGAATAGAACCGTCCCATATGAAACGCCACTTCGCGAAGAGCTGTCTCAAACTTATTACCCGCGTAGTACACCCCATAGTCCCCAGCAGTGAAGCGAGTTGGCCTACCTCTACTGACGTGCGTAAATGGGGCCATCACGACAGATGACCCGGGACCAGCAACCCTACGAGACGACGGAACCAGGCTAATCTCTCCCGCCTCCTGACGAAGGCGGGGATTGGTCATACCTTCTAGTTCAAAGAGAAAATCCCAGTCATCAGGATCAGCAATTCGCTCAAATATGTTGATCGGAGGATAGCGCGTCGGCACGAGCCGATGCGTCGCTTTCCATCGAACCCGTGCTTGCGGAATCCTTTCTATGGTCGAGCGGTCAATGAAAAGGTCTGATTGCTTCTTTTTTACCATCCGCCTCTGACGCTATCCAAATAGTCACGAACGGCCGCCAAATCGACCATTTGGCCGCCCAACATGCGATCAAGCGCTGATTGTCCACCAAAGGCCTTGTTCGGTCTGCGTACCCAGGCGTCCGCCATTTCTGGTCTTTGGTACAAGATCTCTAGAGCTTTAAAAATGCCCAGCATATAACTGATCCGGCTTTGGAGATCGTGGCTGTGGGTGATTTGGCCGACTTGGCCGTTCTTCCAATTGTAGTATGTCCCCTTGCCAGGTTTACCGAGGAGCGTCATCGCCTCATCCGGCGTTAGCCTCCACTTTCCCGCTATCGCGAAGAATGTCCGCAATCCGACTTGCACCGTGTTGTGATGGCGATCCGTAGTGGTGGCAACTAGAGGCATATGCGTTCTCGTATGACTGCCCTGAGAAGTTCAGTATTGGACTTTTCACGAGAATTGTCCAGTGCTGAACTAACTGCCGCCCCCTTCCAGATCCTTGACCCTTGGTAGCATAGAGCCCGTCCGCGCCGATTTTCCCCGTCCCCCTCTTGACGGCGCCACAATCGGGTGGCACCTATGTAAATGTGATAAACATTCACATGAGCACACGAGGTGAAGTGCGATGACTTAGGTTGTGGCGACGCTCGACGATTGGGGCAAACCGGCGTGGATTGCCGTGATGGTCCTCGGCTTCATCCTGTTCTGGCCCCTTGGCCTCGCAATTCTGGCCTACATGATCTGGAGTGGACGCATGGGATGCGGACGGCATGGTGATATGGCCCGCTGGCAGCGGCACATGGCCGACAGGTTTGATCGCGGCATGGAGCGTTGGGGCCGCGAGATGCGCGGCGCCTATTCGAGCGGCAACCGCGCGTTCGACGACTACCGCGACGAGACGCTACGCCGCCTCGAGGAGGAGAGCCGCGAGTTCCGCGAGTTCTTGGACCGGCTGCGCAAGGCGAAGGACAAGGAGGAGTTCGACGCCTTCATGGCCGAGCGCCGCTCGCGTCCGAGCGATGGCCCGCAAGGCGCTCCCGCCTGATGCGCGCCATCGAAACGTAACGCATTCGCGCCGGGGCGGTCCGCCGCCCCGGCAGTCCTGTCAAACGGCAATGGGAGCATTCCGCCATGCCCCTCTTGTTCCTCGGCTTCATCTTCGTGATGCTCTTTTGGCTGTTCTGGGCCATGGTCTGGGCCGCCGCGTTGCTGTTCTGGCCCCTCACGCTGCTAATCGCAGGCGTGTTGCTGTTACGCGGACTGATGCGGCGCTCGCAGCGCTCGATTGGCGTGCGCGCCCAAGATCCGCGCGACCGCCAGGGTGCGGCGCGCCACAAGGGCGCTTTCCGCCACAGCGCCTTCGAGGACTATCGCCGGGAGACGATGGCCCGCCTCGATGAGGAGAGCGCCAAGTTCCGCGAGTTCCTGCAGCGCTTGCGCCGCTCGCGCGACAAGCAGGAGTTCGATGCGTTCATGGCCGGGCGCCGCGGGCGGCCAGCGATCACGCAGGGCGATGCCGGGTAAAACGCTCGAACGAGCTGCGAACGAAAACGAGGAGCCGGGCGAACCCTCCCGGCTCTTTGCATTTGCCGGCAGCGCTCAGCGGATCGTCTTGTCGAAATTGACCGCCGTCGACAGCCCCGTCACCGTGTTGAGGCCCTTCACGCCGAGGAGGGTGGCACCGTAGAGGTCGGCGCCGGTGAGGTTGGCGCCCGTCAGATCGGCGCCGGTGAGATCGGCCTTGGAGAGATCGGCTTTCGTGAGGTTGGCGCCCGTCAGATCCGCGTCGACGAAGCGCGAGAACGTCAGCACGGCGCGGTCGAGGTTCACGCCCTTCATGATGGCGTGGGAGAAATCGCACGACTTGAGCATGTTCTTGGCGAGCGTGGTGATCGTGCCCTGGCCCGGGCGCGATTCGAGCGGGCTCAAGTTGGCGCCCGTCAGGTCGGCGCCGTGGAAGTCCGCTCCCGACATGTTGGCCATGACGCGGATGCCCGTGAGATTGGCGCCGGCAAAGCGCGGCGCGTCGGCGAGGTTGTCCGAGAGATCGGTGTAGATCGTCGGGCGCAGGATCGTGGCGCCGGTCAAGTTGGCGCCGGAGAGATCGGCGTGGATGAGCACGGCGCGGTCGAGCCGCGTGTGCGACAGGTCGGCGCCCCGCAGGTTGGCTTTCGTGAAGTCGACGCCGTAGAGATCGGAGTGCGCGAGGTTGGCGCCTTTGAAGTCGAGGCCGCCGAGGTCGAGATAGGTGAGGTCGTGATGGGAGTAGTCGACCCGCTCGCCGGGCTTGGCCTTGAACAGCGCGGACGTGATCTCGCGCACGGTGAAGTCGGCGTCGTTCTGATGAACGGGCTCGGTTTCCTCGGCCGCAACGCCGAATGGCAACGCGGCCAGCATGGCTGCCGCCAGGAGGAGGGTGGGCGTAAGTACCGCGCGTCGTCGTTGCATTCTTTTTTTCCTCGCCCAGCCGGAGAGCTTATCCTTAAATGATTGGTGATGCGGGCGACGCGCGCAATAGGCAGAATGCCTTAAATTACGGAAATGTCGGCCTTATGTGGCTTTCCGTCATCGCTTCAATGGCCGCAATTCCAACGGGCGTCGTGCTTGTGGAGACTTGCGTGCATACCCGTCATCCCGGAAGCCGGCGCTTCAGCGACGGCTATCCGGGATCTTGCAATTGGCACCGAATCCAGCCGCAGGATCCCGTGTCTGCGGCGCACCGTTTCACGCTGCACCGCGCACGGGATGACGGGTGCAAAGGGCACAACCGCATCCCGGCGTCATGGCGACCATGCTCCGCGTCCGTGCGCAGCACGGCTTCGCCGTGACGACGGCCGGGACCCACGCCAGCTTCAGCATATGCTTTTGCTTAGAGTAGGCTCGTGGATCAGGCGCGCCCGTAGCCTCCGCCCGTCGGCGTAACGATGATAATCGCCTCGCCCGCCTCGATCACCGTCTCATCGCAGCCCTTGAGGCGCTCGATGCGTCCGTCCTCGCGGCGCACGCTATTTTCACCCGCCTCGCCCCGCTCGCCCCCGTCGAGCCCGAACGGGCGCACCTCTCGATATCCGGAAAGGATCGCGCAGCGGGCGCGCTCCAAGAAGCGAATGACGCGCTTCGTGCCGTCGCCGCTGTTCCACCTGCCCTTGCCGCCAGAGCCGCGCCGGATCGAATGCTCCTCGAGCAGCACCGGATAGCGCAGCTCCAAGATCTCCGGGTCGGTCAGCCGCGTATTCGTCATATGCACGTGCACGGCGGCGGCGCCGGAAAAGCCGGGTCCGGCGGGCGCGCCCGAGCACAGCGTCTCGTAGTACTGCAGCTGATCGTTGCCGAAGGTGAGGTTGTTCATGGTGCCTTGCGTGGAGCTCAGCGCATTGAGCGCGGCGAACAGCGCATTCGTCACGACCTGGCTGATCTCGACGTTGCCGGCGACGACGGCAGCGGGATAGGCGGGCTTCAGGAGCGAGCCGTCGGGGATGACGATCTCGATCGGCTTCAGGCAGCCGGCGTTCATGGGGATCGGCTCGTCGACCATGACGCGGAAGGTGTAGAGCACGGCCGCGCGCGTAACGGGCTCGGGCGCGTTGAAGTTCGTCTGTTGCTGCGGGCTCGTGCCGGAGAAGTCGACCTTTGCTGAGCGCCGCTCACGGTCGATGGTGATCGCCACCTCGATCGCGGCCCCATTGTCCATGCCAACGCGGAAGTGTCCATGCGACAGCCGCGCCAACAAGCGGCGCACGCTTTCCTCGGCGTTGTCCTGCACGTGGCGCATGTAGGCCCTGACCACGTCGAGGCCGAAGTGCGCGACCATCCTCTTCAACTCCGCCTCGCCCTTGGCGTTGGCCGCGACCTGCGCCTTCAAGTCGGCGATGTTCTTGTCGGGCCGGCGCGCGGGATATTTGGCGCCCGTCAGCAGCGCGCGCGTCTCCGCCTCGAGGAAGCGGCCGCCATCGACCAGCTTCACGTTGTCGATGTAGACGCCCTCCTCCTCGATCGTCGTGGCGCGCGGCGTCATCGAGCCGGGCGTCAAGCCGCCGATGTCCTCGTGATGCCCGCGGCTCGCGACGTAGAAGGGCACTTGCGCGCCGGCATCGTCGAACACCGGCGTCACCACCGTGATGTCGGGCAGGTGCGTGCCGCCGTTGTAGGGCGCGTTCAGCATGTAGACGTCGCCGGGGCGCATCTCGGGCCCGCGCAGGCGGATGATCGTCTCCACCGAGCGGTCCATGCTCCCTAAGTGCACCGGCAGGTGCGGCGCGTTGGCGACGAGATGGCCATCCGTGTCGAACACGGCGCAGGAGAAGTCGAGCCGCTCCTTGATGTTGACCGACTGCGCGGTCAAGCGCAGCGCTTCCCCCATCTGCTCGGCGATCGCCATGAAGAGGTTGTTGAACACCTCGAGCAGGACGGGATCGGCGTCCTTGCCGAGCCGCTCGCGCGGGCGCGGCTCGACGCGCGTGAGGATGAGGTCGTTCAAATGGCTCACCTCGAGGCGCCAGCCGGGCTCGACGACGACGGTCTGGTGCGGCTCGATGACGAGCGCCGGGCCTTTGATCTCGAAGCCAGGCCTGATCGCCTCGCGCTTGACGATCGCCGCCTCATGCCAGCTCCCGCGCGAATAGAACCGTGTCGCTCCGGCGGCTGACCCTTCTCCCCGCCGGGGAGCGACGTACGATGAGCGATGTCAGACCCAGAGTGTCCGACACCTTCGTCGCCTAGCGCCTCTACCTCGATAGCGGCAACGTAGATCGCCTTCTCCGGGGAGACAAAGCCGAAGCGCTGGCGGTGCAGTGCTTCGAAGTCGCGGCGCATGAAACCGGGCTCGGAGAGCTCGATCGCGAGCGCGGTGTCGGTGCCGACGTAGCGCAAATGCGCGAACGTCGTGATCGCGATCGCATCGTGCTCGACGCCCTCGTCGAGCAGCTCCTCGGTGGCGTCGCTGCCGAGATCGTAGGCGAGGCTCTCGACGGCACGCATGGTCTTATCGTCGAGCGGCGCCTCGACCGAGCGCTCGCGGCTTGTCCGCATCTGCGCGAGCCCCATGCCGTAGGCGGACAAGAGCCCCGATAGCGGGTGGATCAGCACCGTCTCGATCCCGAGCGTGTCGGCGATGAGGCAGGCGTGCTGGCCGCCGGCCGAGCCGAAGCAGTTCAACGCGTACTCGGTCACGTCGTAGCCGCGCTCCACCGAGATCTTCTTAATCGCGTTGGCCATGTTCTCGACCGCGATGCGGATGCAGCCGTCCGCGATCTCCTCCGGCGACTTGTCGCCGACCTCTCTGGCGAGCTCGGCGAAGGCTGAGCGCACGGCTTCGGCGTCGAGCGACTCGGCCCCGCTTGCCCCGAAGATCGCCGGGAAATGCAGCCGCATCGAGCTTGCCGACCATGACGTTGGCGTCGGTGACGGTGAGCGGGCCGCCGCGCCGGTAGCACTTGGGGCCCGGGTTGGCGCCGGCGCTCTCGGGGCCAACGCGGAAGCGCGTGCCGTCATAGGTGAGGATCGAGCCGCCGCCCGCCGCCACCGTGTTGACGCGCAGCATCGGCACGGCGAGGCGCACGCCCGCGATGTGCGTCTCGAAGGTGCGCTCGTACTCGCCGGCATAGTGCGCGACGTCCGTCGAGGTGCCGCCCATGTCGAAGCCGATGACTTTGGTGAACCCGGCGAGCCTCGCGGTCTCGGCCATGCCGACCACGCCGCCGGCGGGACCGGAGAGGATCGCGTCGCGGCCGCGGAACGTCGCTGCGGCCTTCAAGCCCCCCGACGACGCCATGAACAGAAGGCGGGTGTCTAACCCTTCGGGTCTGACACCCGCGCTCGACGATTGGGTCACGGTGTCAGACCCAGAGGGTCCGACACCGTCCGGATGGGCGATGGCCGCCGACACCTCCTCCACGTAGCGGCGCAGGATCGGCGAGAGATAAGCGTCCGCAACCGTCGTGTCGCCGCGCGGCACGATCTTGATGAGCGGGCTCACCTCGTGGCTGGCGGACACCTGCGAAAATCCCAGCTCGCGCGCGAGTGCCGCAGCTCGGGCCTCGTGCTGGGGATGCGCGTAGGCGTGCATGAGGACGATCGCCACCGCGTCGATGCCGTCGGCGCGCGCCGCCTCGAGCTGCGCTTCTAGGCGACCAAGGTCGAGCGGCGCCTCGATCGTCCCGTCCGCACGGACGCGCTCGTCCGCCTCGATCACGCGGGCATAGAGCATCTCCGGCTTGACGATCCGCTTGGCGAAGATGTCGGGCCGCGCCTGCGTGCCGATCTCGAGCTGGTCGCCGAGCCCGCGCGTGATGACGAGCACGGTTCTGTCGCCCTTGCGCTCCAAAAGCGCGTTGGTGGCGACCGTCGTGCCCATGCGCACCGACGCGATGCGCTCCGCCGGGATCGCTGCGCCGGGCGCCACGCCGAGGAATTGGCGGATCGCTGCCAGCGCGGCATCGTCGTAGGCGCCGGGGTTCTCAGAGAGAAGCTTGCGCGCACGGATCTCGCCCGCGGGTGTGCGCGCGACGACGTCGGTGAAGGTGCCGCCGCGGTCGATCCAGAAGTGCCACTTGCCCTCGCGTCCCCGCTCGGCCATCCCGCGTCCGTTCGTAAGCTGCCGCCTCTTGCCTCAGCTATCGGCTGAAGCGGGGGAGCGTCAACCAGTCGCGCCGCCTCCCGTGGCTGCTCCCGCGGCGGATTGCCGAACCGGCATCAAATTTCCGGGAATTGTCCCGAGTTTCTCGAAGACTCCTGAAGGAACCTCTAGGCACCCTTCAAGTTTTCCAGGAATGCCGATAAAGGGGTGTGCTATGCCATGGAAGTCCATATCGCAGGCGATCGGATTGGAGCGGGGCGGCTCGTTGCGTGACGCGCTCGCGGCCGTGCCAGCGCGCCTGTGGACGCGTCTATGGACGCTCCTGGGGCTCGATCGGCGCCCCGAGCGCACGCCCGCGCACCGCACCGTCGCCTTTACGATTGCCGTCACCACGCTTGCCGCCAAGATGGCGAAAGCGGACGGCGTGGCGCTGCCGGTGGAGGCGCGCGCCTTCGAGCAGGTGTTCGCGATCCCGCCGCAGGAGGCCAAGAACATCCGGCGCCTCTATGATCTCGCCAAGCAGGACGTCGCCGGCTACGAGGCCTACGCGGCCAAGATCGCGCGGCTCTTGAAGGATGAGCCCGACGTGCTGCGGTCGGTTCTGGAGTGCCTGTTCCACATCGCGGCCGCCGACGGCATCCTGCATCCGGCCGAGGACAAATTCCTGGAGACGGTTGCCGATCACTTCGGCTTGAGCCGACGCGAGTTCCTCTCGATCCGCGCCGGCTTCATTGCCGATCCGGCGAGCCCCTACGCGGTCCTCGACGTGCGCCCCGACATCTCCGACGAGGAGCTCAAGGCGCGCTACCGGGCGCTCGTGCGCGAGCACCACCCCGACCGACTTGCCGCCAGCGGCGTACCCGCGGAGCTGCGCGCCGCCGCCGACCGCCGGCTCGCCGCCATCAACGCCGCCTATGGGGCGGTTGTTGCCGAGCGCGAGGCGCACAAGGAGCGTCGCGCGTGATCATGAAGCCCGATAGCGCCCTCGTCACCGCGCTCCACCCCTCGCCCAATGTCGGCGAACGCCGCAAGGGCACGCGCGCGCGCCTCGTCGTCCTGCACTACACCGGCATGGCTTCGGCCGAGAAGGCGATCCACTGGCTCGCCCATCCCGAGAGCAAGGTGTCTTGCCACTACGTCATCGATGAAGCGGGCGCGATCACGCAGATGGTGCCGGAAGCTCAGCGCGCCTGGCACGCGGGCGCTTCCTATTGGGCCGGCGAGACCGACATCAATTCCGTCTCGGTCGGCATCGAGA
Organism: uncultured Alphaproteobacteria bacterium; assembly: GCA_963724945.1. Taxonomy (GTDB): domain Bacteria; phylum Pseudomonadota; class Alphaproteobacteria; order Rhizobiales; family Hyphomicrobiaceae; genus Hyphomicrobium_A. The sequence continues at coordinate 1,113,252 of CAVRWL010000003.1, forward strand.
TTCAGAACCCGGGTCACGACCGCGGCTACCCCGACTTTGCGCCGGCGCAGATGCAGGCCGTCGCCGCGCTGTGCCGCGACATCGCCAAGCGCCGCGCCATCCGGCCGGAGGGCATCCTCGCCCATTCCGACGTGGCGCCCGGACGCAAGATCGACCCCGGCGAGAAGTTCGATTGGGCGTGGCTCGCCCGGGAGGGCGTCGGGCACTGGGTCGAGCCGGCGCCGCTCGACCCCGATTGCGCCGAGCTCATCTCGGAGGAGCAGACCGCGGCCATCGTCGAGACGCAAATGCTGTTGCGCCGCTACGGCTATGACGTCGAAGCGCACGGGAAGCTCGACGAGCGCACGCGTATCGTCCTGAAGGCGTTCCAATTGCACTTCCGTCCCGCCCGCGCCGACGGGAGCCTCGATCGCCCGACCTTCGACACGCTCAGCCGCCTGCTCGCGTCGCTCTCCGTGCCGGTGACGAGCTGAGCGCGCGCACGACTTGCCAAAACGCGAAGCGCCCGGCGGTCTGTCCGGGCGCTTCGACTAGCTTCTGCTCCGACCGACGATCTCAGTGATGATCGTGGTCGTCGTGGTGATCACCATGACCGTGGTCGCGGCGGTAATCGCGCCGGTCATCGCGGCGGTCCTCGCGATGCTCATGCCGCATCGGCCGGTGCCAGCCGCGGCCCGGAGGAACAATCATGCCCATGGGCGCGTGGTACCCCGAGCGCCACCAGCCCGCTCTGCGCGGTCCCGCCGGCGGCGCATGCCAGCCGCGCCGCGGGTGCACTCTGAAGGCGAACCACCGGTCGCGGTCGCGGTACCAGGGGCGGCCGACGTAGTAGTGCCCCCAGTAGTCGCTGGCAACGAAACCGATGATGGGAATGCCGAAGGCGGCAATGCCGACATCCGGCAGCGGCGTCATCTCGCCATGATAGTCGAAGGCGATGTACTCGCTGTAGACCCAGCCGCGGTCCCGCCCCCATTCTACGTCGCACCAGGACTCATCGCGCAGGCAGCCGTGGACGAAGATCTCGTCGCCTTCGGGGATGACGCCCACGCTCGGGAATTCGGTGTCGGGGCCCGTTCGAAAATTGACGTCTGCCGTCGTATAGCCGGGGCCAGCATGGGCCGCGGCTCCAAACATCGCGACCGCCAGGGCGGCGGCGGCGAGGGTTCCAATTCTCACGTACGCTACTCCGTTATGTCAGTGAACGCCGCAGCGTTAGGGCGGCACAACTTTGTCCGCCTGATGGCGCGAGGAGCCCGGTTTCCGTCGGTAGAGCAGATAGAGGTGCCGGCCCGGCTCGCGCCTGCGAAATTCGTTAATTGCCCCCGCTCCGGTGACGTCGCCCCGGTCACGTCGCCCAGGACGCCTGCGACCCTGGAGCCTCTAGGCCTGCGCATTCCGTCTCGTGCGCAGCTTGGCGGCCAGATAATGCGCCGCGAACGCGAGTGTGATCGCCGCCACGACCGGCCCAACGGCACTGGCATTGACGAGGTTGACCCCTGCGAGCACTGCGTAGACGGCGAACGCAAGCACGGTGACGCCGCCGCCAAATACGGCAGCGTTGGCAGCGGCATCCCAAACTCTGGGACGTTGCTGGGCGTGGGCCCGGTTGCCCATGTAGCCCGTTGAGAGACCCATTACGCGTATACTCCTTGTGCCCGTGCTTATTGTGCCCGTTCTTGGCGGAAAGATAGCACGCAATTGAGCTGCTTTGCCGAGCCTGTCAACTGTATCTCATCCTCTAGTTGCAGACGTGAAATTCGCGCTGCGACAGTGCCCGGCGCCGGGTCTCAGTTTGAAAACTGGGGCGCCCGGGCCCCCCTGGGGCCCCCCAAGGCGCCTTTAGGCGTCGTTCTTCCTGAGATCGCGGACCATGCGGTAGGCCGTGGCGACAAACAGAAACGCGCCGACGCCGAGGAAGAACCACGTGAACCGCGTCGCCGTGCCGCTGATCAACTGGTAGAGGGACACAAGCGTGAAGCCGCCGAACACCACGAGATAGGCGATCTGGGCGGGCTGAACGCGGCGGCGAGGTTGTTTCATGACATTAAGCATAGCACGGACATAAGCTGTTCTCTCGCCGGAGAGCGGCTTTCCGATCCTCAAGCCGCCGCGAATGCGTCCCACTCCGGCGTCTCGCCGAAGCGTCCGATCAGGAAATCGATGAAGACGCGCGTCTTGGCCGCCAGGTAGCGGTTGGGCGCGTAGAGCGCGAAGATGCCGAGCGGGGTGGGGCGCGCCTCGGGCAGCACGAGCTCTAAGCGCCCCGCCGCGATGTCGGGCCCGATGAGGAACGTCGGCAAGTTCGTGATGCCGATGCCGCTGAGCGCAGCTTCGCGCAGCACGTCGCCGTTGTTGGAGCACAGCCGCGAGGTGACGGGAACGCTGACGGCTGCGCCGTCGCGCGCTAACGTCCAGCGCTGCGCCGCAGCCATGTGGCCGTAGGTCAAGCACGCGTGCGCTGCAGATCCTCGGGCGCCTGCGGCATGCCGTGTTGCTTAAGGTATTCCGGCGCGGCGGCGAGCACGAGGCGCGCCGGCGCCAAGCGCCGCGCGATGAGGCTCGAAATCGGCGAGCGCGCCGATGCGCACGGTGACGTCGACGCCTTCCTCCAATGGGTCGATGAAGCGGTCGTTGAGGATGAGCTCTATTTTGAGGTCCGGGTAGCGCGCCATGAAGTCGGCGACCGCTGCGCCGAGATAGCGCGTGCCGAACGACATCGGCGCGTTGATCCGCAAGACGCCGCGCGGCGCCTCATGCTGGCGCGAGACCTGGATCTCGGTCTCCTCCACCTCGGCGAGGATCGACACGCAACGCTCGTAGTAGGCGCGGCCCGCTTCCGTCGGCGCGACGCGGCGCGTGGTGCGGTCGAGCAAGCGCACGCCCATGAGGCTCTCCAACTCCATGACGGCCTTGCTGACGGCGGAGCGCGTGAGGCCTAAGCGGCGCGCGGCCTCGGCGTAGCTGCCGGCGGCAACCACCTTGGCGAAGGCGTTCATGGCCTCGAGCTTGTCCATTGTATCCAAATCGGAACCGGACTGGCCAATTCTTCCGTATTGAGCGTTTTGCGTCAACACCCATACCTAGCGGCGAGAGGCCGGACATGGCGTCCGGCGCAAGCAAAGGAGGTCAACAATGCTGACCTTTCGCAGAGCCGAGGAGCGCGGGCGGGCCAATTTCGGTTGGCTCGACAGCCGCCACAGCTTCTCCTTCGGCCACTACTACGACCCCGAGCACATGGGCTTCCGTCTTTGCGCGTCATCAACGACGATCGCGTGGCCCCGGGCGGCGGCTTTCCCACCCATCCGCACGGCGACATGGAGATCATCTCCTACGTGCTCGAAGGCGGGCTGGCCCACCAGGACAGCCTCGGCACCGGCTCGGTGATCAAGCCCGGCGACGTGCAGCGCATGTCGGCCGGCCGGCATCCGCCACAGCGAGTTCAACGCCTCGAAGACGGAGCCCGTGCACTTCCTGCAGATCTGGATCGTTCCGGAGAAGGCAGGGCTCGAGCCCGGCTATGAGCAGAAGACGTTTCCGCCAGCGGAGAAGCGCGGGGGATTGCGCCTCGTCGGCTCGCGCGACGGGCGCGAGGGTCGGTGACGATCGACCAGGACGTCGACCTCTACGCCACCCTGCTCGGGGACGGGCAAGCGGTCGCGCACACGCTCAAGGGCGGCCGCGACGCCTGGGTGCAGGTCGCTCCGGCACGGCGCGCCTCAACGGCGAGCAGCTCTATCCCGGCGACGGCGTCGCCGTGACGGAGGCGGGCGCGCTCGAGCTTACCGGCACGTCGGAGGATGCCGAGGTGCTGCTGTTCGACATGGGGCGAGCCGCGGCGGGCCCTGAGGCGGAATTCGCCTCGGGGCCCTGTCGTTTGTCGGCCCCGGCCTCATTTCGGCGAGACGATAAGAAGCGCTGTGGCGCCGGGGCCGTTGCACCAAGTCTGCGCGCGCGCGATGCTTCGTCGTGGGCGGGCTCCCGAGACGAGCATGCGCGCGCAACCTCCACGCTCACTGCTGCCGATCTTGGTCCGGCGCTTGCGCCGCCGTTCTTTTCGACCGCGCTGCCTTCGCTGGCCGGTACCCGGCGCGTGCTCGCCGATCCGGTCGCGATGATGACGACCGCCGACCGCGTCGATTTCGTCGGGCGGATTCGCTCGCGCCCGAGGCGAGCCAGTTCGGGCCGGTGCTGCGCTTGACGCCGCAGCACTCCGCCTCCGGGCTCTACCTGCCGGTCGCCGTCGCGCCGGCATCGCTGGGGGCGGTGGTCTGGCGCTGGCGCGTCGATCGGCTGCAGCCGAGCGCGGATATCCGCGCGCTCAAGACGGAGGACGTTGGCGCACGGTGTTCTTCATCTTCGGCGTGCCGTCGTTTTTCAATCGCGACGTCCCCACCTTCGCGTACGCGTGGACCGCGACCCCGGTCGCCGACGGCACGGTCGTGCCCTCCATGCGTTATCGCAGCTTGCGCTATATCCAGCTGCGCGGCCGCGCCGAGGTCGGCAAGTGGGAGCAGGAGCGGCGCGACCTCGTCGCGGATTATGAGCGCGCATTCGGGAGCGCGCCGCCGGCGCTGCGTTACGTCGCGGTGTTCAACGACAACGATCAGACCGGCGAGCCGACGTCGGCCGAGTTCGGCCGATCGATTGGGATCGCTAGGCCCGCGCTCAGGGAGGAGCGGGCGGCGCGGTGATGGCGCGCCGGATCGGCGCCATCGCGGCATGATCGTCGAAACGTCACGCGGCCTTCGCGCACGGAGACGCCGAGGTCGCGCCACAGCGCGGCAAGATCGGGGCATAAGGCTGATCGCGCATCTTGGCGAAGAGCTCCTCCAGCACCGGCACCCCGACGGCCTTGTCGGCGACGCTGAAAACGCGCTCGACGCGCCACTCGGGCTCGTCGACGCGGCCGGCGGCGAGGATGCCGCGCAAGGCTTGCTGCAGTCCGACGCGGTTGCCGGTGCGCTTGCGGATCTCGACGTCGGCCAACAGGCAGAAGATGGCGCCGCCCCAGTAGGTGCGGCCCCAGGTCGGCGTGCGGTCGAGCCCGCGGTCGTCCGCCTGCGGCAGGCCTTTGGGCATGTCGCGCACGAAATCGCGCCAGATCTTCTCCGCCGTCAGGTCGCCGGCTTGCACACGCGCGATCAATTGACGTAGACGGCGAGGCCCTCCGCCAGCCAAAGTTGCGATTTGCCGACCTCCGGCAGCGCCAGATGCACCATCTCGTGCACGGCCTCCCAGTCGCCTACGAGATCGGCTCAGCGTGCTCTCGCCCGACGAAGAGGCGGATGGCGCTGCCGCGATAGCCGAAGGCCTTGCCGCCGCGAACGCCGCTGCCGGAGACGGGGACGAGCAGGACGCGCGCCGAGGCTACGGGGAAGCGCCCAGAGAGCGCGACCGCCTTCGCCGACGTGGCGATCCAGTCCAGGAAGGCGCTGCGCGGCAACGCGAGTCGCCCGGCGCAAAGCCGACGTCGAGGACGCCGCCCTCGACCGTGATCGGCGTCGTCGCCAACCGGTCGAACGCAGCGTAAGGCATGCGCTCGCCGGTGAACGCGGACTGAGCCTGCGCCGGCAGGCTCAGCACTCCGCCGAGCAGCGCGCGTGCACGCAAGCGTACGCCGTTTTCATAATGCGCGAGCGGGCGCGCCAATTGCGGCCGAATTAAGCACGGCTGCTGCTGGCATGTGGGCGTCGCCGAAAGCGTCGCAAACGCGGGCGTGCAAAGCGTCGCAAAGCGGTGCGCCGGACAAGATTTCGCAGTGGGCGGTAACGGGCATGCCGCACGCGGAGAATAGGGAATGCAGCCCTAGAGGTCTGCACGGGAGACGCGCTGTCATTCGCGGTGCGGTGCTCGGCAATTGCGTTGCAAACCAAGGAGACGTTCCATGAAGATCGATGTTCGGTCCGGCGCGGCCATTGCCGCGGCGGCAGCAGCCCTTCTCATCACCGGGGCCGCCGTCAGCGCCCCTATGCAGCTGGCAGCGGGCGAGATCGGCCATTGCAACGGCGCCAACGCCTGCAAGGGCAAGGGCGCCTGTAAGACCGCGAGCAACGCCTGCAAAGGGACAGAACGCCTGCAAGGGCAAAGGGTTCATGGAGATGACCAAGGCCGAATGCGACCAGATCCAGGGCGCCGATTTTAGCCTTTCGGCGGCCGCCAAGCCGAAGACCTGATCCTCGCTTCGCCCTACGTTCCTCCAACAGGTCACCCGGCGGATTTCCGCCGGGTGGTCTCCGTCTGCGCGCGACGAGCGCGCTTATGGGATTGTGGCCGCCGCGCCGTTGCCGCGGGCGCCGAATCACAGTGCTAAGGACGGATGCGAAGGTGGGCAGCATATGCCGGTCTCGGCGTCGCGCTCCTGGCGGGTGGCGGCTGCACCGACACTTTGGGCTCTCTCGGATCGCTGGGCTCTTTGAGCTCCGCCCTAACGACAGGGTCGATCAACCCGCCGGCCCGCTTCCCCCACGTTCATTCCCGGGCTGCCGGCGGGCTATCAATGCCCGCTCATTCCCAACGGCTTTGATCCGGCCGGCTCCATCTATCGCCTCGATAAGAGCGGCACGTACTACCGCGTGAAGGACTTCTCTAACGATCCCAACATCATGGCGGTCGGGTATCGCAAGGATGTCCCCATCTCCAACTACGTCTTGAGCGACAAGCAGGCCTCGAGCGCGGGCCTCTCCTACAGTCTCCTGAGAAGGTGCTCCCGGGCCTCACTGCGAGCGGCTCGGCCGACCTCAACAAGGAGATCTCGGTCGACATCACGGTGGAGGACATGGTCGGCGAGGTCATCGACGATACGCTCGCCGATCGCATCGTCGACTGGTTCAGGGCCAATATCGTGCCCAAGCCCGGCAGCAGGTACTTCCTCGTGCGCGAGACTGTGAAGGCCGGCTCGGTGAGCTACCGCTTGAAGGAGACGGACCTCGCCAAGCTCGGGGGCAAGGCCGAGCTCGAGAAGCTCGCCAACGGTGCCGCCAACGTCACCTTCCACGACGACGACGGGACGTTCGAGATCAAGCAGAAGTTCTCTCCGGCGCGTATGGCCGTCTGCACAAGTCGGCCGAGATCGTCATCGACAAGAAGAAGGCGAGCCCGTCCGGGACCATCGGCGTGTCGCTCAAGTCGCCCGATGAGCCCACGGGCCCCTCATCAAGCGCGTCGGCGACGCTAAGGGTGCTGCCGACGTAGACTGAAGCACTCATCACTTCCCGATACCCGCTACGCGATCCTCAAGCCGCCGGCGCCGCTGCGAGCCGTTCTCGGGACGCCGGTGGGTCGGCATCGATCGCGGCGATCTGCGCCTCGGCTCCTTGATCACGTACTGCGCGAAGGGGCCCAAGTGCAGATAGAAGGCGATGTGGAAGACCATGTACTTGAGCGCGGCGGGGTTGGCCCAGGCGATTGCAGCGAACGTCGCCCAGAAGTGCCGTGCGAGGCTGGGCTCGATGACCGTCGTGCGCCACAGGACGCGCGCAAAGAAGCGCAAGTTGTGAACGAGCAGCCGTGGCACTAGCTTGACTGCATGACGCGGCGGCCGAAGTGCGCAACAGACCGCGCGCAGGCGGGCAAAATACGCATCCGCATCGTAGACCGCCGCGAGCACGAGCTTGTAGTCCTCGAGAATGTCGCGGCGCGGGCGCAGCGTCGTGAAGTTGAGGCCAACCGTGCACTGGTCGCCTTGCGCGAAATCGAGCGGCAACAGCCGTTTCTCGCGTTCCAGCCGGCGCGTCAATTGCGTGTTCGGCAGCGCGGTCAGCAGGCCGACCATGCAGACCGGAATGGCGCATCTCCTCGATGAAGTCGATCATCGCGTCGGCGATCGAATCCCTTCTCGCTGTCGAAGCCGACGATGAAGCCGGCGGTCACGAACATGCCGGCGCGGTAGATCTTGTGGACGCTGTCCGCGAGGCTGCGCCGCGTGTTCTGCTTCTTGCTGCATGGCACGAGCGTTTCGGGATCCGGGCTCTCGATGCCGACGAAGATGGCGAAGAAATTCGCCCGCTGCATCAGTCCCAGCAGCTCGTCGTCGTCGGCCAGATTGATCGATGCCTCGGTCGAGAACTCGAACGGATAGTCGCGCGCCTTCTGCCAGGCGGCGAGCGCGGGCAGGAAGCGCCTTGAGCGCCTTCTTGTTGCCGATCAGGTTGTCGTCGACGAAATCGACATGGCCGCGATAGCCGAGCTCGTACAGCGCGCTCGAGCTCGGCCAGCATCTGCGCGTGGTCTTGGCGCGCGGCACGCGGCCGTAGAGCTCGATGATGTCGCAGAATTCGCAGGTGAACGGGCAGCCGCGCGAGTACTGCACGCCGATATAGAGAGTATTGCTCGAGACTTCAGCAGGTCGAAGCGCGGGATCGGCGTCTGCGTGACGTCGACCTGGTGAACTTCTCGGCGCTCGAACACGCCGCGACCGCGCGCCGCTTCCCAGGCGGCGATGAAGTCGCTCGATCACGCCTTCCGCCTCGCCGAGCACGCGGAAATCGGCCGCCGCGTAGACGTCGGGGCTCGAGGTGCGGTCGGGGCCGCCGACCACCACCGGCTTGCCGTGCGCGTGCGCAAGCGCGATCAGCGCGAGCGTGTCGGCGCTGCTGCGGCAGCATGCCGCCGGTCATCACCAGGTCGGCCCAGTCGAGGTCGGCGGGCTCGAGCTCCTCGGTGTTGCGGTTGATCAGCCGGATTCCCACTCGGCGGCAGCAGCGCCGCGACCGTGATCAGGCCGAGCGGGGGAGAGGACGTGCGCGAGCCGTAGGTGTCGCACACGGCCTGCAGGCTCCAGAACGAGTTCTGGTTGAACCGCGGGAATACCATGAGCACGTTGGGCATCGGCGTCGCTGCCTCCCTCAGCCATTCCATGCGGGGATCGGCGCGGCGTCAAGGCAGACCAGGCCGATGACGGAGCATTTGCACCGATGGCGGTGCGCTTGGCTCACAGGGCATCGGCCCCGCTTGCCGCCCCGCGATGGCGCAATCATTGTCGTACGGCCGGCCCAATTTGTAGAGTAGAGCGATCTCAGGCAGCCTCATTCGGGCATCGGCCAAGCATCGGAATGGAGGGAGGGAACATGCGTTGGCACCTCGGCGTGCTTCTAGCGGCCAGCGTCGCCATGCCGTGCGCGGCTGACGCGGGCGACTACGCGCCCTTGAACTGCGCTAAGGCAAGCTCCGCGGCCGAGCGCGCGATCTGCAGCTCCTATGCATTGGGCCAAGCGGAAGCGCGCATGGCGACGCTGTTTGGCGTTGCGACATCGCTCGTTGCGATGGGGGAGCGCGGCGCGCTGAAGGACGAGCAGCGCGCCTGGTTGAAAGAGCGCGAGGCGTGCGGGGCGCGCATCGGCTGTCTGACCCGGCGCTATGATGCGCGCATCAAGGCGCTGGGCGACGTCATCGCCGGCATCGCCGCGCACGGGCCGTTTTGAAGATTGCTGCAGCGCGTCCGAGCTCACCCGACCCACAGCCAAGCGAGCGCGCGCCCGAGCGTGAAGCCGATGGCGAGACCCGTCGCGAGGTCGAGCATGGCGCCGATGAGTGGGACGAATGACGTCTCTGGATGTCGCTCGGCACCGGCGCGGCCGTAAGCGGCTCGGCGTTGCGCGAGCGAGGCCGGCACCAGGACGGCGGCCAAGCCGCACGCGAGCCACCAGCTCAGGCTGAACGCGCCGGTCAGGCAGGCGGCAAGTGTCGCGGCGAACGCAAGAAGGCTTGAGAGGCGCGTCATCGTCAGGTCTCCGATCGAGAACGCGCACTCCTTTCCGTATCGATCAAAGGCCTGTGTATAGGCAAGCCGTATCTTTGCCTCTGTGCACAAGTTTGCGGGCTTCGCTTGAAGCGGGCGGTGAGCGGAGTGGGGTCTAGAGCTCCGCCCGGTGCGCCGCCGCGATGGTGCGGTGCGCCACTGTGGTGACCGTCGCCCCGGCTTGCGCCAGCGCGCATCTCATCATTCGTCAAGCGGCAGTCGTTGTCCTTGTCGAGGAGGACGAACGCGGGGTTCGGCTTGTCGGCAAGCTCCGCTAAGGAGACGCGGTCGTCGGCGTTGGCATCGAAATAGCTGAAGTCGGCCGTCACAAAGAGGCGGTCTTGCTCGGCGACGCCAGCGAACTCCTCGCGCGTCAGTTGCCCGTCATGGTCGGCGTCGGCCTGGCGGAACAGATCCGCAGCGTACTGCTTCCACTCCTCGCAGGTCACCACGCCGTCCTTATCCAGGTCCCAGGTGGGCGCGGCGTCGATGAAGGCTCTCTCGGGCGGCGAGAGACTGGCCATGGACCCATGCCCGAAGCCCCCGAAGCCGAACCCATGCCCGCCGGCGCAGGCCGACAGCAACGATAGAACGCCCGCGCTGGCCGCCGCGAAGCGGACGGCACGCAACGATGCTGGCGCCTGCGCGCGCACGCGTCAGTAGAGGTAAGGGCAGAAGGCGCTGGTAGGGTGGGAAGGTGGTGGGGGTGAACGACGGGAAATCGTCCTCGCAGCGGCGCACGGGGCGTCGGTGGCACGATGCTCGGCAATGGCCGAGGCAACGAGGGCGCCGCCGATCAGGATGCCGCCGGCGATGGCCGGGCCCGGTCCCAAGCGGCGCGCCAGCCCCATCCCCGCCCGTGGCGCACATAGACCTGGGTCGCGGGTGACGGAGGCTGCGACAACTGTGACACATGAGCGGGGGCGAGCGCGTCGGCGTCGGCGGGCTGGGCGAGCAGCGATGCCATCAACAGGGCCGCGACCGGCAGCGCGGCGCGCTTTGCGATGTTCGCCATGATGCAATCCCCTTGTAGACTTTGATTCGACGGGAACGTGGCGAGGGGCTGAAATCCGTCGCCGTCCGGAGTGGGGTCTGGGGACATATGCGTCCCGACTTTTTGCTGCCGTACTTGCGGGGCAGGCCTCCCCTTCGGGCCGCTCTGGGCTCGGCCGCGCGGCGACGGATCGCGGTGGCGCGGCACGTTGGAAATCGCGACAGGATTGCGCGGGGGGGAGGCATGACGTTGCACGCAACAGCCGGGCTCTTGCTGCTGGCGGCGCTGCTCGTCTCCGGTCCGGCGTTCGCCGAGAAGCCGTTCGACGGCGAGGATGCGGCCTACATCGACTGGAGCTGGAGGAACTGCGGCACGGTCAGCACGGCGAAGGAGCACGGCTTGGCCGATGCCGCGAATGCGAAAGGCGGCGAGCGCTTTCACACCGACTATATGGAGCACCTCCGCAAGATTGACGATGTCAAGCGAACGCCCGCCCAGGTGAGGCACCTGTGCTCGCAGATCCAGGACAAATATGGGCCGGAGTCTATGGTCATGCCGGGCATGATAAAAGCCAAAGGCGGCGAGCGTCCCTACTGACGGGACGCGCCGGCGGTAGGACCGCGGGTTGTCCGCGCGGCCACTTGGCTGCTTGCGTTTGACAACAATCAAATGACGGATCGGCCGGCGTTGTATCATGGCAACGATCCGACGCAGTCGCTTTCATGGGAGCGAACATGTTCAAGATCGCCGCGGTCGTATGGATCATGCTCGCGGTGACGCTGGCTGGCATCGCATTGCTCGTTATCGTCACCGTGCCGGTGCTCGCCGGACAGGCCGCGTTTCTCATTCCGGTCGTATGTGGTGGGGCACTTGTAGCCGCCATGCCGCTGTCCTACCTCGTCGCGCGCGGCATATCGGTCGCCAAAGCGAGCTGAGCGCGGCCGCCGGGCAAGAACGGCGTCAGACGTCAGCCGAGCCCCTCTACAACGCGGCTCAAGCCCAGGCGGCTCAAGAGCAGCGGCGCCAACGTGCCGTCCGCGACCATCTTGTCCTTCACCTTTTGCGGAATGGGATAGAGGACGCCTTCGCCCTCGAGCACGTGCTTGCCCTCTTTGTCCTCGACCCAGCAAGAGAAGACGACGTTCTTCTCGCCCTTCTCCTTCACTCTGGCGATCGCCGTGTAGGGCTCGTTCAATTGCACCGGCGCAAGGAATTTCAGGTTCTGGCTTCCCCAGATCGCGCCCAGACCCGGCATGTCCATGCCGAAGATGCCGGAGAACTTGGCGACCGAGATCATCCCATGGGCGATGCGGTTCTTGAAGACGGTGCCCTTGGCATAGGCCTCGTTGAAGTGCGCTGGGTTGAAGTCGCCAGAGATCTCTCCGAACTTCTGCACGTCGCTGTCGCTGACGGAGTATTCAAGGCGGAACGTGTCGCCCACGTTCAAGTCGTTGAGGCTCATGCAGGCGCGAGGGCGCGGATTGGTCATCGGGTGGGGTCCTTTTCGAAGTGTTCGAGGCCCCACTTTTTCATGGAAGTGCTCGCGTGAGCAACCGGTCCGCCCGCCTTAAGGTCGCAACGCAAGGGTGATCCGCGCGCAGCCTGGCGCCGAAGGTGGCGAAGTGCTCCTTGACGAGTGCAGCTCCGAGTTCCGGCGCTTCGGCATGGACCTTGGTCAGCACGGCCCCGGCATCGGTCTTGGCATCAGATGTTGATCGATGCGGACGTTAATTGCGCTCGCAGCCAGCACGTGGATGAGCGTGGAGCCGTCATCCGTGTCGGCAGAGACAAGCGGCGCGGATACGAGATGCCGCAGGCCGCCAAGGACCACGACAAGGGGTGTTTCGCCGGCCGAGCAAGCTATTCATTTCGATTGCGGACATTTCTGTTTCGAACCCCAGATCTCGCGGCTGTCGCGTCAAGCGCAAAGTTCGATCCAATTTTGAACAAACCCAATTGGAGCGAACAAGCATATGGCAGGTCCTCCATGCCAGGGTCGTTGTACCCAGTCGCTTCGGCGACCCAAGATGGCGCACCAGTGCGTTCGAGCGCCACGATATCCATTTGCATGCCACGATGCATTTGCGTGACTGCTCTCAAAGCGTGGTGGTTCTGAATATTTCACCTGCCGGGGTGAGACTAGAAGGCGCCGTCGGGCTGGTGCTGGGGGATGTTGTGACAATCGAAGTTGCGCCGTCACGCTCTCTCGTGGGAAGGGTTCCGTGGTCATCAGCTGCTTTTGCACGTATTCGATGTCCTGCCGAAGACGACATGTCGGGCTGTCATGCTTCCCGGCGATCCTGACGGAGCTAGAACGAAGCGGCCGAGCGGGGTGATCGACGCGGCTTTTTGTCTCAAGTCGCCAAAATCTTGGCCCAGCTCGCTGCTCCAGCGTGGAGAGCTGTCGGGGAGCACCTTGGACGGCTTGGCGCCAAGGCGGCGAAGTGCTCTTTGTTGAGCGGCAGCTCAGCCTTCCAATGTCGACGTTGGTCCGGCTACTTCAAAATCTCCGTGTTGAGCTGGTAGTCGGCGGTGTCCTCGAGCTGCTGCAGACTAAGGCGCCCCTCCATCAACTTGTTGCGCAACACGTCAAAATCCGTCGCTTTGTACTCTGGTTTGTATTCGTCCACGTGCTTCAAACGGGGATTGGCGCACACCGGGCATCCCTCGCAATAGCAAGCATCCACGTCGAAATTCCAGCGCGGGCCGAACCGGTAGACCGCCAGGTACATCAGTTCCAGCCTTTAGCTTGTCGACGCCCCGCGCAAGCATGCCATCAAGGAACACTTTGTGGACCGCCTTCCAATGTCGCGACCTGGTCGCGCATAGTAGTCGTGAATGACAGAGGCGTCGCGATACTTGCCCGTAAAGGGAGCGCCTATGATGCTCCAGAACACGCGGGGGATGGACGCGCCGTCCACTTGCACGCCGCTGGGGACAGGCCAGCTCACGCCGTGGCTATCGATATACGTAAACGGCTGCACGAGCTCCATGGCGCGCCCGCCCCCGAGAAGCTTGACCACCAGATCGCCCTCGAACCGGCCCAGTTTCTCCGCCGCAGCGCTGCCCGCGAGACAGGCAATCAGCATGAGGCATGCTGCCAGCCGCGGCACCATACTCTTTCCTCGTACGTTTACGGCCATGCACGCGCCTCCTTATCGGGGATCGGGACTGTAGCCGCGGATTCCGGGGGCCAGATTGCCGCAAGGCGAACCCGAATTGTAACCGAGCAGAATCGCTTTCACGCGCTCCGCTCTTGGCGGATAAGCATGCGACCCGGCAGCCAGGTACAGCCGAGCGGCGGCCTTGAGTGCATCGTTGAGGAACGCTCGCCCGTGATAGGTCTCAAATCTCTTGATCGCTGCGCCTGAAAAGCGATCAGCTTCGAGCTCCGCATCCTGACGAGCCGTGGGGTCAAGCGTACGCCGATCATGCCCGCAAAAAAGATGGCCGGCTTCGTGCCCAAGTATCAAATAGGCCTCTGCGGGAGCTGCTTTCACCCACTCTGGATCGTAGATGATAAGTCGCTGGACCTTGGGCCCCTGCTCCCCGGGAAGTGGCTCGGAGAGCAACACAGCGCTAGCATTGTTGAAACCAGTCGAGCGCAAAATCGTAAGCTGAAGCGCATTAATTGCCGCAGCATTGGGGATGCCGATCATTTCAATCAGAATTTCGAAGTCGAAAACCGGCGACAAGGTGGCATCGTTGCAGCCCGCCGAAAATTTTTCAGGATGGAATGCGTTTTTTACTAAGTCCATGCACCCGACTGACTGCGTCTGCCCGGACTTCGGCGCGCACGCGCCAGTCGTCATTCCAGCGTTGCGGCAGGCCTCATCAAAGCTGTAGTGGTGCTGCGCAAAGGCCCGGTCGGAGAGCAACAGCGGCCAGAAGAGAACTTGGAGTACGAGCAAGAAGTTCTCACGCCATTCCCCCAATATCGATTTGAATATCGCAGCAGCCGGCAATCAGACGCCTTCAAGCATAGACCAGCACGTCGCCACCGCACAACATTGGTTCTAGAATGCAAAACGGCCGCGCGGGGTGATCCGCGCGGCCGCTTATTTTGTGCGTGTGGCTAGCGTCAGGCCAGCCGCTGCTCCAGCGCGGAGAGCTCGTCGGCAAGCGCCTTCGGCAGCTTGGCGCCGAAGGTGGCGAAGTGCTGCTTGATCAAGCGGCAGCTCCGCCTTCCAGCCGTCCTTGTCGACAGCTCGTCAGCGCCTTCATGTCGGCGGGGTCGACCTGACGCTCGCAACGTCGATGCTGCCCTCCGCGGGAAGCTTGCCGATGGGCGTGTCGACGGCCTCGGCCTTGCCGTCGCAGCGCTCGAAGATCCACTTCAGGACGCGGGAATTCTCGGCATAGCCCGGCCACAGGAACTTGCCGGCCGCGTTCTTGCGGAACCAGTTGACGTAGAAGACCTTCGGCATCTTGGCGCCGCCCGTCTCGCCCATCTTCAGCCAGTGGGCGAAGTAATCGCCCATGTGGTAGCCGCAGAAGGGCAGCATCGCCATGGGATCGCGGCGCACGTCGCCGATCTTGCCGGCGGCGGCCGCCGTCTTCTCCGACGCCATGATGGAGCCGAGGAAGGTGCCGTGCACCCAGTTGAGCGCCTCCATGACGAGCGGCACCACGGTGGCGCGGCGTCCGCCGAACAGAATGGCGTCGATCGGCACGCCCTTGGGGTCCTCCCACTCCGGCGCGATCACCGGGCACTGGTTGGCCGGCGCGGTGAAGCGCGCGTTGGGGTGCGCGGCCGGGCGGCTCGCCTCGGGCGTCCACGGAGCGGCGCATCCAGTCGATCGTGTGCGCCGGGCTTGTGCTTGGTCATCTCCTCCCACCACACGTCGCCGTCGTCGGTGAGGCCGACGTTGGTGAAGATGCAGTTGGCGTCGAGCGTCTTCATGGCGTTGAGGTTGGACGCCGTCCGAGGTGCCGGGCGCCACGCCGAAGAAGCCGGTCTCCGGGTTGATGGCGTAGAGGCGCCCGTCCTCGCCGAACTTCATCCAGCAGATGTCGTCGCCGATGGTCTCGGCCTTCCAGCCGGGAATGGTCGGGTCGAGCATGGCGAGGTTGGTCTTGCCGCAGGCGGACGGGAAGGCGGCCGCCATGTACTTCACTCGCCCTTCGGGGTTGGTGAGCTTGAGGATGAGCATGTGCTCGGCCATCCAGCCCTCGTCGCGCGCCTTGACGGAAGCGATGCGCAGCGCGTGGCACTTCTTGCCAAGAGCGCGTTGCCGCCGTAGCCCGAGCCGTAGGACCAGATCTCGCGCGTCTCGGGGAAGTGGGAGATGTACTTCGTCTTGTTGCACGGCCAGGGCACGTCGGCGGTCGTCGGCGTCGGGAGCGGATAGCCGACCGAGTGCATGCCGCGCACGAAGTCCTCGGCTCTGGCCGAGCGCGTCCCACACCTTTGCGCCGACGCGCGTCATGATGTGCATGTTGGCAACCGCATAGGCTGAGTCGGTCACCATGACGCCGATGCCGGCGATGGGCGAGCCGATCGGGCCCCATCGAGTAGGGCACCACGTACATGGTGCGGCCCTGCATGGCGCCGTCGAACAGCTTCGCCAGCGTCGCCTTCATCTCGGCGGGATCGGCCCAGTTGTTGGTGGGGCCGGCGTCATCTTTTTTCTGAGAGCAGATGAAGGTCTGGTCCTCGACGCGGGCGACGTCGGCGGGGTCGGAGCGCACCAGGATGGAGTTGCCGCGCTTCTTCGGATCGAGCCACATGGCCGTGCCGCAGTCGACCAAGAGCTTCAAGAGCCGCTGGTACTCCTCCTTGGAGCCGTCGCACCATTGCACCGCCTCCGGCTTGAACAGCGCTTTGGCGTCCTCGACGAACGCCAGCACCTTGGGATTGCTGGTCGGGGGCGTTGTGGACGCTGCTTTGACGGCGGTCTGCATACTCATGCGGCGGTTCCTCGAAGTTTTGTGTCTGGCTGGAATGGTCGAGCGTAAAATTCTACGCCGACTGCTATCATTGAAAGGGAACGCATTTCAAGCAATTGCGGCCCGGAATCGGCGCCTCAGGGTCGCGCCTCGCCGGGGCCGGGCACGATATCGGGGGTCGGCTGAGCACTCTTCAAGGGCCCGCCGACGAAGTTGCTCAAGCTCACTTCAGGAAAATAGCTGCCCTCCAGTGAGCGCACCCACGGCTGGCCCGTCCGCGCCTTCAAGGCTGGATCGGAGAAGTGGTAATCATAAAGCTCGGCGCGCACGTATCGCGGCGGATGATCGGGAAACGGGTTCTCAGCAAAAAGGTCGAGCACCGGCTCGCGCCCCTGCAGCAGCCCGTGCACCAGGCGCTCGATCCACAGGTTGCGCCCCAAGCCCTCGAAGGCGGCAAACCACAACTGCCAGTCGAGCCGCGGCTGGTGCGGGATGTTCCAGGACAGCGGGCGCGTGACGGGGCCCGGCAGGTAGGGGAGCACGTACTCGCGCCAGGTCTCCCCGTCATCGGAGCCTTCGAAGGCGATCGCGGGCCGCGTCGTCGTCATGACGGCGAACACGCCGTACGGGTTGACGATCAGGAACGGCGACACCGTCTCGGCGATGGCGTTGGCAAAGGGAAGGCTCGTGCCTGTGACAGGCTCCCACATCAGGTTGACGCCTACGGGAACGACGATGACGGCCACAAGCGCGGCGAGCGCCGTCGCCATCTGGCCCGGGTGCGGCGCGCGCGCTTCGACCCGGGCGACGAGCTTGGCCGGGAGAATGTGGCGCACCGCCTGGTCGTCGAACAGGAACAGGCAGAACAGCATTGTTAAGAGATTGAAGAAATTGTAGCTGCCAGTCAGCACGATGCCGAGCTGGAAGGCGAGGATGATCGCCGCGCCGACGGCGCGCGGGCGCCGCGGCAGAAAGATCAAGAAGACGAGAAAGAGCTCGACGACGAACGTCCCCGCCGTCATGGCTGCGAGCATCCAATGCGGCAGGTGGCCGGCGTACCAAGCGAGCGGCGAAGGCAGCGGCTGCGTCCAGAAATGATAGTCGAGCGCGGTGAGCTCGTGCCAGGTCGGATCGCCGGAGATGTATTTCACCACACCGGCGAGGAACATGAAGCGGAACAGCAGAAGCCGATAAAGCCAGACGACGATCGTTGAGCCGCCCGTCAGGAAGATCGCGAGGAAGCCCGCCTCGACCAGCAGCATGTCCCACTGGAAGTTCATGAAGATCTGGCCGGCGTAGACGTAGGAGAGATAGAGCACGTAGAGCGCGATGAGCGCTGGCCGCTGCAACAGCCCGAGCGTCACGAGCGCTCCGAGCGCGACGCCGAGCCACGCGCCTGCGACGAGCATCGTGTCGCTCGCGTTGAGCCAGAACAGCGTCGGCAGCTGTCCGTACGCGGCATCGCCCAAGCCGGCCTTCGCGGCGGCGAGGTATTCGGAAAGCGGCACGATGCCGTCCGCGCCGACGAGGCCGCGGATCTGCACGGCGAGCGACCAGAAGGCGGCGATATAGATGAGGCCGAGCCCGCGCAGGAAGAGCCAGCTCACGAGATCGTAGCGCTCAGGTGCAAGCGGCGTGCCCCACAGGACGCTGGTCAGAAATGCGAGCAGCCCGCGGCGCTGGGAGAGGAAGGTGTAGGCGGCCTCGCTGACGGGTGCGAAACCGGGGATATGCTCATAGGCCCACCACCAGGCCCCGCGGCCGGGCC
Source organism: uncultured Alphaproteobacteria bacterium (assembly GCA_963724945.1). Taxonomy (GTDB): domain Bacteria; phylum Pseudomonadota; class Alphaproteobacteria; order Rhizobiales; family Hyphomicrobiaceae; genus Hyphomicrobium_A. The sequence goes on from CAVRWL010000003.1 coordinate 1,131,639, forward strand.
CATATGTGAGCAGGCGGAAATTCGCCGCCGCGCCGGCATAGGACGTGCCGCCGGGCTCGATGAGCGTCATCGCGCGCTTGAAGTCGTCGAGCGGTATGGCGGGGAAGTCGCCGGCCGCCTCCTGGTAGGGGCGGTAGACGATCGAATCGCCCGTCAGCTTCTGCCAATAGTCCACCCAGACGCGGCAGATGCCGCAGGTTCCGTCGAATACGAGCGTGGGGCGGGGTTGGGACATGGCGGTGGAGCTTAGCGGGAGAAATCGCCGGACCAAAGCCCGCCCCGGTGCGTAGGCATCATTTTAGCGCCCAGCCTGTGGGCATACGTGCGCCGCACTCTTGATAAATTCTCCACGCTGCTCAAGGTGCCGAGGCGGGCGATCCGTGCAGAGTGTTCGCCGGCGCGAGCGAGGGGGACGTTATCAGTGCGGGCTTTCCTGCCGAGTGCGTTACGCCGCTACCCGACAGCAATCACGATCTATGCCGTCTTTGCTCTCCATTCGCTTCTGTTCCAGGCCTTCATCCGTCTCGAGCAATGCAGCGGGCTCGGCCACTGCGCAGGCAGCCTCGTAAAGGATCTCGGCTGGTCACTGATCTGGCCGGTCTACTGGCTCGTCTACTGGAGCTACCTTTAGGCGCGGCGCCGGCGCGGCTCAGGTCCTCGGCTCGAGGTCACGCGCGTCAACGGCGTGCAAGGCCAACAGCTTCAGCTTGTTCGGCTCGCACTCGCCCTCCGCCACGGCCCTCATGATTCGCAACGCCATCGTCGCCCGCACCACGTCGACGAGCGCACTCTTGGCGTTGACGGATTGCAGCTCCCCGCACGCGTCCTCCAAGACGCGGGTCATCATGGCGAGCGTCTCGGGATCGTAGGATGTGCCGGAAAACGGCATGCCAGGGCTCCTTTGGCCATACAGGCGGGAGCCCGGGGGATCTCTCAGCCATCGGCGCCTGCGCCACAGCGTAGCCGATGATGGGCGGCTTATACACGCGTTCGCAGGGCGGGCCTAATCGGCACGCTCGATCACGCTGTTTGCCCTTGACGGGGACGTCCGATCTCACCTTATTCGAAAGACCAGCCGGCCGGACGGCCGCTGCCGGGGTCCGCGGGCGTCTATGGCCCATAAGCGAAAACCGGTGGAGGAAAGTCCGGGCTCCATGGAGACACGGTGGCGGCTAACGGCCGCCGGGGGCGACCCCAGGGAAAGTGCCACAGAAAGCAAACCGCCCCGGCGCAAGCCGAGGTAAGGGTGAAAGGGTGCGGTAAGAGCGCACCGCGCGTCCGGTGACGGACGTGGCAGGGCAAACCCCACCGGGAGCAAGACCAAATAGGGGCGGCCGGGCGCGCGCTTAAACGCGTGGCGCCAGGTGCGTTTCCAAACCCGCCGCCCGGGTTGGTCGCTCGAGGCGCTCAGCAATGGGCGTCCCAGATGAATGGCCGTCGCGGAGGGAAACCTCCAGACAGAACCCGGCTTACAGGCCGGCTGGTACTTTCTTTTAGCGAGTTCACGCTTTGTCGGTGTCAGATCCTCCGGGTCTGACACCGCGCACGCACCGCGTCATCACGGCCTCGGGCATACATTCAATTTTATCGATTTACGCAAACGGAGCTGGACGTCTTTCACATAGCCTGAGGGCAGCCCCTAAGCCGTGATCGCCCTCATGTCTCTCGACCTGCCGACGTCCATGTCCATTGCCGGCTTCACGGCGACCGTTGCCGGCGGGCCTGCTGCTGTTGTCGTGGCTGCATCAGCGTAGCGATCAACCGCTCGCCCAATGGGGGCTGGCCTTCGTCATGGCGGCTGTTGCCGTCGCGCTGATCGCGGCGCGCCGCCACATCCCCGACGTCTGGTCGATCTTCGTAGCCAACGCAATCTTGAGCGCCGCCTACGGCCTCATGTGGAAGGGCGTGCGCACCTTCGAAGGCCGGCCGACCCGAGCCGTCTACGTGTTGGCCGGCTCCCTCATCTGGATCCTGGCCTGCGCCATCCCCGCTTTCTACGCGCTGCCCACCGCCCGGGCGGCTCTGGTCATGGCAATCGGCGTGACCTATTCGCTGCTTGCCGCCTCTGAGTTTTGGCGGGGGCGGCGCGAGCTGCTCATTTCGCGCTGGCCCATCATAATTTTGCTGGTGGCGCACGCCTTGACCCTTCCCCTGCGCATACCGCTTGCCCCTTCGCTGGACGGGTCGGGCCCTGTGCCGGTCGACTTGCTGGCATTCGTCTTGTTCGAGTCCGTCCTGTTCTGCATGTGCGCCGCTTATTTCTTAGGAAGCATGACAAAGGAGCGCGTCGCCCTTCGCTACAGGCGGACGTCGTTGCTCGATCCGCTCACCGCCGTTCCCAACCGTCGCGCCTTTCTCAAGCAAGCCGCCAGGATCATCGACCGGTCCGGCGTATCGCGCGGCTCGGTCGCCCTGCTTCTGTTCGACCTCGATCGATTCAAAAATGTAAACGACCAGTATGGGCACGCGGCGGGGGACGATGCCCTTATTGCCTTTTGCCGCGTGGCAACCGGCCAACTCAGGCCAACGGACTTGTTCGCCCGCTTGGGCGGCGAGGAATTCGCGTGCCTGTTGCCCGACACCTCGCGCCCCGACGCTCTGGCGGTCGCAGAGCGGGTACGCGCTGCCTTCGAAGGCACGACGCACGCTGCCGGAGAGGTGCTGTTTCGATTGACGGTAAGCGTGGGGATGGCGGTCTCTGATCGCTCGAATATCGACTTGCCGTCTCTCATAGTGACGGCAGACCGCGCCCTCTACAGCGCCAAGCAGCAAGGACGCAATCGCGTGGAGCCTGCCAGCGCGAGCGCTCCTCGCCCTTTCGCCGTGAGCCGCGTTTCCTAAGTGCCGACGCCGGGTATTACTTGAGGGCGTTCAGCAATCCCAGATGAAGGACCGTCGTGGGCCCTCGGACTTGTTGCGTGGGTCCAGACAGAGCCCGGCTTGCAGGCCGGCTGGTATTTTTCTGCAAAAGTGCGCCTCCGGTATCATCCTCCGGCGCCTTCCCTCGGTGAAGGCCGAGGGGCACGGGTGTCAGAGCCGTTGCGATGCCGCCGTACGGCCTGTGCAGAGACCACCGTATTGCGAGCGAGCGTTCAGTTTGGCCACTTTTCTCGAGCTGCAACTAGGCAATAGGCTCTCGCCGTGCGATCCTGTTCTCGGATGGACGAGCCCAGCGAGTACTGCGTTCATCTGAGGTTCATTGCGAACTTGAAACGATACGGGCGGTGGGAGGCCAACCAGTTAACTCGCGGAGGAAAATCCTGATGTTGAAAATCGTCTCGGCAGTCGCGGTCGCGGCTCTTATGGCAGTGGCAGTTCCAGCTGCCAACGCCGCTCCAGCGGCGAGCTTGCTCGACTCGCTGAAGAGCGGTCAGAAGTCTCGTCGAAAAAACCGGCTGGCATCGTCATCATCGGCATCGTCACCATCATTGCTGGTGGCGTCATGGCCATCGGCATTGCCGCTGGTGGTGGTGATCCTATAGCGCTTGCCACGCTCTAAACGGGCAAAGCCCGGCCGCAAGGCCGGGCTTTTTCCGTTCGTGGCCGCTCGAGGCGCTCGGCAATGGGCGTCCAGATGAAGGGCCGTCGCGGACCCTCGGACTCGTTCCGTGGGTCCAGACGGAACCCGGCTTACAGGCCGGCTGGTGTTTTCTTTTGGTGAGGTCGCTTTGTCGGTATCGGCCACTCCGGGGCTGACACCGCGCATGCCGCGAGCGGACGAACCTGAAGCACCGGCGCGACAGCGGAGGATGGCCCTTTCTGACTCTGCGCCTGCGCCTCGTTCCGAGGGCCTGGGACTAATCTAGACTGCGGGCCCATGCAACAAGCCTCGCGAACATTCCCGACGCTTCGAAGGTGGCGAAGCATGACCGAGAGCGAGCAGGACGCCCTGATCGACAAGATCGAGTTGCGTCGGCGGTGGCGCGTCATCAGATTTCGCGCCGTCGTTGCAATGCTGGCTGTCGTCGCCGTCGCAATCGGCGCCGCGCTCATCGTCGCCTCTTAGCTCAGCCACAGGGGAAGCGCACCGCATGTCCAACTCTCGGCCCGATCTCGCCGCCGTATTCGACGCGCACGTCGCTGCCGAATTCCAGACGCGCGACCTAAACGCCACCATGGCGACCATGACCGAGACGCCGCATTTGACCCACGTTCCGGTCATGACCGGCGGCCAGGGTCGCGAGGAGGTGCGCCACTTCTATGGCTCGTATTTCATCGGCCGCTGGCCGGCGGACCTGACGATCACGCCGGTCTTGCGCACCGTAGGCGCCGACTGCGTGGTGGACGAGGTCGTGCTCGCATTCACGCACGACATCGAGATGCCGGCGATCCTCCCCGGCGTTGCGCCTACGGGGCGGCGCGTCGAGGCGGCTTTCTGCGTCTTGGTGGGCTTTGAGAACGGCAAGGTCTCGCACGAGCACATCTACTGGGACCAAACGTCGATCCTGGTGCAGATCGGCCTGCTCGATCCCGGCGTGCTGCCGGGACGGGGGTGGAGCAGGCGCGCCGCGGCTGGCCCCCGACAAGGTGCCGGCGAACGGGCTGATCCGTGCGGCCGAAGCGCGACATGCGAGATCTGCTTGAGTCCCTGCGAGAGACTCTCGCACCGCCAAGCATTGACGCGTCGCGCCCTCTAGGGAGGGCGCCGTTCAGAAGTCACTGACAGTGAGCGGTGCCGCTCGCGTCAGCGGGTTCGGACGAGCGGAGGCGTGCCACTGTTACCGCAACTTAACCCCCGCGCTGCCACGAGGGTCAGCTATGCCAATCTCCCCCGCCCCGGTGCAAACGCACCACGCCACAAGTCGCTGATGCTGCTATGATTCGCCAACCAAATCAGGCGGGAGCGCGATGCAGGCAGACTGCCCCTTGGTCATCATCCGCTGGCAGGACAGCCGCCAGCCGTGCGGGCACTGGCGCTATCTGTCCGCGCTCCCCGAGGCCAAGCCCGTCGAGGTCGCAACCGTCGGCTGGCTTCTGAAAGACGACGCCGAGGTCAAGGTCGTCTGCCAGAACGTCGGTGATCTCGAGCACCCCGATAAAGCGCAAGCGAGCGGGATCATGACGATACCCACTCGCTGCGTCCTGTCGGTGGAACGCTTGACGGAGGAAGACAGGCCTATTTCTTCTGCTGACCCTGCTGGGACTGACGATCGGGAGATTGCGTCAGCACCGACGCTGCAAGCTCTTTGATCTCTTGGGGGGAGAGGGAGCTTGGGTTCTGCAAGGCCTTGGACGCGATGGACGCGACTTTCTGAGACGTCTTCTCGTTCTGAGCCATGACGATCACTCACTTTCTGAAAAACGAGCACCTAAGTCCAGAACGCCGCCGAGTTAACACCGCGCGTGAAGTGGTAGGTACAAAAGACTTCCCCGTGCATGAGGTTATCCACGGTTTCTGTGGGAACGCGCCGGCGCCGGGGATAGGCAAGGTGCACGTAACGGGATGGCATGCCGGCTTGAGCCTGTCCTTCGTGCACACAGTCCCTGCAGCGCCATTTCGCCCATGCATAGCGTTGTTTGCGTGGCTACATGCGCCTTAAGGGCGTTGCTTAGGGGTGACTGAGCGCGACGCTCTAAAAGCCACGCGCCCGAGCGCGCCGATGCGCCTCCCGTGTCGCGTTTCTGGTCGGCGGACAAGCGCCACTTAACCATAATAATGCGTGGCGCCAATTGTCGGCGCGGCTTCAACACGTCCGTAAATCTTGGCGCCTAGCCTCGCGGCTCGGCTCATGGAGATCGACATGCGTAAGGCGTTCCTCGCACTCGTTTGCGCAACCTCAGGCATCGCGGCTCTCGGGGCGAGCACCCAGCCCGCAGCCGCCTGGAACAGCTACCGCTGGTATCACGACTACGCGCCGCTTTACCCGCGCTACTACTACGGGCCGCCGGTCGTCTACGTCGTGCCGCCGGCTTACGCCTACTATCCGCGCCGGCTCTATCGCTATTGCCCGCCCTATCTCTACGGACCCGCCGGCACCTACTATCCGCGCTATTACGGCTATCCGCGCGGGGTGCACTACTACCCGCGGGGCTACTGGGGCCGCCGCTGGTAGCTCCTCTCAGCCGCCACTCTCGGCAACGCTTTCGGCGGCGATGAGCCACACCGGATTGAACCAGCGGTCGGCCGGCCCGTCGTAGGGCAGCCGCGTGATGTCCCAGTGGCGGATTAGGCGCGCGTAGACGTCCCACACCGGCGGACCGCCGCCGATGAAGATCACGCGGTCCGCAAAGCGCGCAATCATCTCCTCCGGCACCATATGCGAGCGTAGCTCGACGATGGTGCGCTCCTCGTGCGCGAAGGCCGGGATCGAGTGATAGGTCTTGGGGCCGGCCATGATCACGTGCCCGCGTGTCTCCTTCCAGAAGCGCTCAACGTCGGCCTTGTACTCCGGACCCTTGGCGCCCTCCCATGGGAGCTGGCCCTCGAGGCCGAGCTGGCCGCGCTTGCCGATCGCACACATGGATCGCACATCCGGGGATCGCACATCGGGGGACCGCACGTCCGTCATTGCTTGAAAATCTCCTTCGTCAGGATCCGGTGCAAGGCTGCGCACCGCCTAGGAATTATCGTGACTAAGCCGCAAAATCAGCGGCTTAGAAAGGGGCCGAGCTTGCCGAGCAGCGCATTCGGCACCTCGTCTTGGGGAAGATGATTGCATCCCCTTAGGATTTCCAGCCGCGCGTTGGGCAAGCGTCGCTTAAGCCGGCGCCCGGTTGCGAGCGGCACGATGCGATCGCGGCGGCACCAGATGAGCAGCGTCGGCTGCCCAATGGCAGCATAGCGCGCACCCATCCGGCGCGTGTTGGCATCGAGGATTGCTTGCGCCGTCGCGATGAAGGCGTGGCGGCTGCCGAGATCATAGTAAGGGGCCGCGTAGCCGCGGACGTCGCGCTCTGGCACGCGCCGTCCCGGCGTGCTGACGACGTTGAGCAGTAGCCGCGACACGAGCTCGGGCGGGGCGATGGTCATGGCAATGTACGGCAGCCCCGGCACGCGCAGGAGCTCGGCCGCATCGCCGTAGTCCTGCTGCAAGGCTGGCGCGTCGATGACGACGAGGCGCGCAACGCGCCCCGGCTCGCGCCTGAGAGCGAGAACGGTACGAAGCGCGACCGTGCCGCCGAACGAGTGGCCGATGAGGGTGACGCCTGCGAGATTGCGCTTGCGGATGAAGGCGGCGACGAGGGCCGCCTGGTCGGCCGCCGAGTAGTGCTCATCGAAAGGCTTGTCGGAGCGGCCGAAGCCCCTCATGTCGATGAGGATGACGCGGTGGTTGCGCGACAGCGCTGGAACGATGTGACGCCAGGTGAAGGTCGAGGCGCCGAAGCCGTGCAGGAGCACGAGCGGGGGGCCTTGGCCTGCCTCCTCGGCATAAAGCACCGTTGGCGGCAGGCCGGGCGCTTTAAGCGCGATTCGATAGCGGGGGGCGGTGCCGGCGTCCGATGCGCCGGCGGCTGCCAGGAGAATGCCTCCCAGAATCGCTCCGAGAATCGCGCCCAGAATCGCTCCCCGGAGCGCCCCCAAAATCGCCTTCGCCATTCCCGCTCGCACTCTTTCACTCTCTGACGCTGGCGACTCTCGTTCGCCGGGGCTCCCGCGCGGCCCGGCCTGGCCCGCTCCTCAATTTCAGAAGTTCGGTGGCAAATCTACCACGAGGGCCGCATTTGCAGCCCGAAACGGCGCCTTGTCCTGGCTATTTCCGCTCCCCCGGAGCCCGCATCTGCTTGGGCGCCCACCAAAAAAGGTTAAGAGACCATTGACGACCAGGAAATCCCATGTAATCCCATTAATGCCCGTCCGCACCGGGCAGGGCACGTGGCAGGGCGCCGGCCTCGAAAGACAAAGAGGGCCGAGGCCTCGAGCGACCGCCACTGCCCGCCGGTGCGAACGGGTCCTTCGAGAGGAGCGGACTCTCCGCCTCGAGACGTGGCGTCGGTGTCTTTTTGTGGTGCGCGAGGCTGTGGAAGGGGATGGAGCGCTTTGTCTCGACATTCACCAACAAGATCGACGCCAAAGGCAGGGTCTCGATCCCCGCACCTTTCCGCGCCGTGCTCGAGCGCGACGGCTATGCCCATGGCAGCGCCGGGGGCATCTACTGCTACCCCGCGCTCGAGGCTCCGGCTCTCGATGCAGGCGGCGAGCGACTTGCAAAAAAGATTGACGGGCTTCTCGCAGGCCTGCCGGATTATTCGGACGAGCGCGACGAGCTGTCTGTCGCGCTCTATGGCGACGTCCTCGTTCTCGCGATCGATGGGGACGGCCGCATCAGCCTTCCTGAGAACCTTCGCGCGCACGCCGGCCTCACCACCCAGGTCACATTTGTCGGCCTGGGTGACAAGTTTCAGATGTGGGAGCCCGGCCGCTTCGCCGACCGGCGCGAGCGTGCCCGCGAGAAAGTCCAGCACACGCGCAAGCTCTTCGGCGCGGGGAACCGTCAATCCCCATCGGGGGATGACGGAAGCGAAGGAGCACGGGGATGATGGTGCGTCGCGACCGGCCAGCGGGTACGCCCACTGAGCCAGGGTCCGCTCACCACATCCCCGTGCTGCTCGCAGAGGTCCTCGCGAGCCTCAAGCCCAGCGACAACGAGATCTACATCGATGGCACCTTCGGCGGCGGCGGCTATACCCGTGCCATTCTCGAAGCGGCCGACTGCCGCGTCCTCGCCATCGACCGCGATCCCGACGCGATTATGTGCGCTCGAGGGCTATGCGCCGAATTCCCCGGGCGCCTGACGACCGTCGAGGCCCCGTTCAGCACCATGGACGCGGTCGCGCGCGGTGAGGGCTTCGGTCCCGTCGACGGCGTCGTGCTCGACATCGGTGTTTCCTCCATGCAACTCGACGAGCCCGCGCGCGGCTTCTCGTTTCAGGCGGACGGCCCGCTCGACATGCGCATGGCGCGGCACGGGGCGACGGCGGCCGATGTCGTCAACACAGCGGAGGAATCCCAGCTCGCCGATATACTCTACCTCCTCGGCGAGGAGCGCCGCTCGCGCGCCATCGCCCGCGCCATCGTCGCAGCGCGTGCCGAAGCGCCACTGCAATCGACGAAGGCGCTTGCCGACCTCGTGGCGCGGGTCATAGGCGGGCGCAAGGCCGACGGTCGCCATCCGGCGACGCGGACGTTCCAGGCCCTGCGCATCTACGTCAACGACGAGCTCGGCGAGCTCCTCGAGGGCTTGGGGGCTGCCGAGCGCTGCCTTAAGGCGGGCGGCCGGCTCGCCGTCGTGACCTTCCACTCGCTCGAGGACCGCATCGTGAAGCGCTTCTTGAGCGAGCGCTCGGGCAAGGAAATGCAGGCCTCCCGGCATCAGCCCGAGCGATCGATAAAATCCGAAAGTCCAAGTTTCCGGATTGTTAACCGGCGTCCGTTAACTCCTTCGAAAGGAGAACTCGAGGTGAACCCGCGCGCCAGATCGGCACGTTTGAGGGCCGCCGTCAGGACGGAGGCGCCCGCGTGGCCGTTGGGACCGCTCGCCGGGGTGCCGTCGATTAAAGACCGGTAGTCGGCGCGGAAGGAGTTCGTCGCGTGCGTATGCTCGTCCTCGGCAGCCTCATTCTCGCGCTCGCGAGCGCGTTCCTGCTCTACTCCATCAACTACGACACGCGCCTCCTGGAGGACCGTGTCGAGGCCCAGGAGCACGCCATCGAGGAGGCGCGCAGCGATATCGCCGTCCTCAAGGCCGAGCGCGCGCACCTGGCGCGGCCCGACCGTATCGCGCCCATCGCGCGCGCGCAGGGCCTGCGGCCGGCCACCGAGGCGCAGCTCGTCACCACGCCGGAAGCGGCGCTGGCGCGCGTGCTCGCCGGATCGGCAAAGGTCAATTGAGATGGGCGTGACCATCACCCCGCCGCGCGTAGCGCCGCCCCCCCGAGGTGAGGGCTCGCCACGTCGGCAAGCCGCAAACGGGCCTTTGCGAACACTGATCGCGATGGTCGTGGTCGCGCTCGCCTTCCTGGCGGTCGCCGCGCAGCTCGTGCACCTGGCGCTGCCCGAGCAAACCGAGCTTTCCTCCTCGCTGAGCGAGGTCGTCGACGGAAACTTCGCCCGTCCCGACATCGTCGATCGCAACGGGCGCCTGCTCGCCACCGACGTCGAGGCCTATTCGCTGTTCGCCGATCCGGCCTACGTTCTCGACCGGGACGAGGTGGTGGAGAAGCTCAGCGCGATCTTTCCCGATCTCGATCAGGACGGATTGCGCAAGGATCTCGCCAACCGGCAGCGCCGTTTCGTGTGGATCCGCCGCGGGCTTTCGCCGAAGACGGCGCAGGCGGTCCACGACCTCGGGCTGCCGGGACTCGACTTTCGCCGCGAGCTGCGCCGCGCCTACCCCGGCGGCACGCTCGCCGGTCATGTGCTCGGCTACGTCAATATCGACAACCGCGGCGTCGCCGGCCTCGAGCGCTACATCGACGAGGCGGTCGGCGTCGAGCCGGTGCAGGGTGCAACGCTCGCCGAGCGCGCGCCCGTCCGCCTCTCTCTCGACATCGGCGTCCAGCACGCGGTCGAGAGCGAGCTTGAAGGCGCCGTCGACCGCTACGGCGCCAAGGGAGCGGCCGCCGTCGTGCTCGATGTGAACACGGGCGCGGTGCTGGCATCGGCCTCCATTCCGCAGGTCGATCCCGCGCACCCGGCCATGAGCCTCGAGGCCGCGCGTGCCGACAAGATTGCGGGCAGCACCTTTGAGCTCGGGTCCGTGTTCAAGACCATGACGCTCGCCATGGTGCTCAACGAGGGGCTCGCCTCGCTCGATTCGATCGTCGATGCGCGCGAACCGCTCACCGCCGGCCGCTTCACCATCAGGGATTTGCACCCGCTCGGCCGGCCTATGTCGGCCGCGGAGGTCTTCATCCATTCCTCAAACATCGGCGCGGCACGGCTCGCGCTGCTCGCCGGGCCGCAGCGCCAGCAAGCGTTCCTGCGGCACATGCAGCTCCTCGAGCCCATGAAGACCGAGGCGGGTCCCATTGCCGCGCCGCAGCTGCCGCAGGAATGGCGCGAGATCGAGACCATGACGATTGCCTTCGGCCACGGGCTCGCGGTTGCACCTTTGCAGTTCGCTGCTGCTGCGGCGGCACTGGTCAACGGGGGAACCCGTGTCGTTCCGACCTTCATTGAGCGCGGCCCCGATGCCGGAAAGGCGAACGTCCGGCTCATCTCGGCGGCGGCAAGCGATCGTATCCGCGAGCTGATGCGGCGCAACGTGACCGACCCGGTGGGAACGGGCAAACGCGCCGACGTCGCCGGATACGAGGTCGGCGGCAAGACCGGGACCGCCGAGATCCCCGGCCCCGGCGGCTATCGCGAGAAGGCCGTGATCTCCTCGTTTCTCGCAGCCTTCCCCATGAGCCGGCCAAAATATGTGGTTTTCGTGCTTCTGTTCGAGCCAAAGCCGACCGCGGCGGCCGACGGCGAGCGGGTTGCAGGCCTTAATGCGGCACCTACGACCGCGCGCATCATCGGGCGTATCGGCCCTCTGTTGGGCATGCTGCCGACAACGAGCGCAGCCGCCGAGCCAGCTGGCCGTTTGACGCCACTGCGGCCGCAAAATATGAAGCTCGGTGACGCCATCCCCTAAAGCGTCGAACGCCAGTGGTATTGAGCCCCATGCTCCTCTCCTCCCTCATCGGGGCCGAAGTGACGGCTGCGGCCGACGCTGGAAGCGTCGAGGTCGTCGGGTTGTCCGCCGATAGCCGGCGCGTTCATCCCGGCTTCGTCTTCTTCGCGATCGCCGGCACCAAGGCCGACGGTGCGCGGTTCATTGCGGACGCCCTCGCCAAGGGCGCCGTCGCGGTGGTGGTCGGAGCGCAGACAGAGGTCGGAGATATCGGTGCGGTGCCGGTGCTGCGGGCGCAAGAGCCGCGGCGGGCGCTCGCGCTGATGGCGGCGCGCTTTTATGACGCCCAGCCCGAGACCGTGGTCGCGGTGACGGGCACGAGCGGCAAGACCTCGGTTGCCGACTTTACGCGTCAGGTCTTCGCCTCGCTCGGGCACAAGAGCGCCTCGCTCGGCACCATCGGGCTCGTAAAGTCCGACGGCGCCGTCTATGGCTCGCTCACCACGCCCGATCCGGTTGCGCTGCACCAGACGCTCGCCGAGCTCGCTGGCGAGGGCGTCACGCATTTGGCCTTCGAGGCTTCGTCCCACGGCCTCGACCAGCATCGGCTCGATGGCGTCAGGCTCAAGGCCGCCGCCTACACCAATCTCGGCCGCGATCACCTCGACTACCACCCGACGATGGAGGCGTATCTGGCGGCCAAGCTGCGGCTGTTCACAGAGCTGCTGCCGCCCGACGGCGTCGCCGTTGTCAACGCCGACGGCGCGGAGGCCGCAGCCGTCATCGCCGCCGTGGAGCAGAGCGGCCGGCGCCTTCTAACGGTCGGGCGCGCGGGCGAGGCCTTGAAGCTTCAGCGGCTGGTGCGCGAGGGCTTCGCGCAGCGCATGTCGGTCGGCCACGAAGGCCGCGTCTTCGACGTGCGCCTGCCGCTCTTGGGCGAGTATCAGGCCTCCAACGCACTGGTGGCGGCGGGGCTCGCGATCGCGACCGGGGAATCGGCGGGCCGCGTGCTGCCGGCTCTGCAGAACTTGAAGGGCGTCAAGGGGCGGCTCGAGATCGTGGGCGAGGCACGCGGTGGTCTCGTTGTCGTCGATTACGCGCACAAGCCGGAGGCGCTCGCGGCGGTGCTCGATGCGTTGCGACCGTTCGCGACCGGGCGCCTCATCTGCGTCATGGGCTGCGGCGGCGATCGCGACAAGGGCAAGCGCCCGATCATGGGCGCGATCGCGGTGGAGAAGGCCGACGTCGTGATCGTGACCGACGACAACCCGCGCACCGAGGACCCGGCGACGATCCGCGCCGAAATTCTTGCCGGTGCGTCCGGCGCGCGCGAGATTGCCGACCGGGCGCAGGCCATCGATGCCGGCGTGGCGATGCTCGGCGACGGCGATGTGCTCATCGTGGCCGGCAAAGGCCATGAGACCGGTCAGATCGTCGGCGACAAGGTGCTCCCCTTCTCCGACCACGACGCGGTCCGCAACGCATTGGGAAGCAGCTGACACCATGAGCGAGGCGCTGTGGACGTGGCAGGAGCTCGTGCGCGCCGCCAAGGCATCGGCGGACGGCAGGCCGGATATGCCCATCACCGGCTTCTGCATAGACACGCGTACGCTGCAACGAGGCGAGGTTTTCGTGGCCTTGCGCGACGCGCGCGACGGGCACGCCTTCGTCACCAGCGCGTTCGACCGCGGCGCGGCCGCCGCGCTCGTCGAGGCTGCCTATGAGCGCTTGCCCGCCGACGGGCCGTTGCTGCGCGTTCCCGATCCGCTCGAAGCGTTGCGCGGCATTGCCCGTGCCGCGCGGGCGCGTACGTCCGCAGCCATCGTCGCCGTCACGGGCAGTGTCGGCAAGACCGGAACGAAGGAGGCGTTGCGCGCGTGCCTGATGCGCATCGGTGCGACGCACGCCGCGGAGAGGTCCTTCAACAACCACTGGGGTGTGCCGCTGACGCTCGCGCGCATGCCGCCGAGCGCCCGCTTCGGCGTGTTCGAGATCGGAATGAACCACGCGGGCGAGATCACGCCGCTCACCAAGATGGTGCGCCCGCATGTTGCGATCATCACGACCGTTGAGCCGGTGCACCTGGAGTTTTTCGGCTCGCTGGCCGCGATCGCCGAGGCCAAGGCCGAGATCTTTGCCGGTCTCGAGCCAGGCGGCACGGCGATCCTCAACCGCGACAACGCGTTCTTCGAGCTCTTGCGCAAGCGCGCGCTCGCGCACGGCGTACGCGTCGTCTCCTTCGGCCGTCACGTCGAGGCCGACGTACGGCCCGAGGTCCTGACCCTCGGTGCGGACGGCACAGACGTCGTCGTGCGGATCGGGGAGCGGCGCCTTGCCTACAGGGTCGGCGCACCCGGCGCGCACATCGCGCAGAACTCGCTCGCCGTCGTCGCCGCGCTTGATGCGCTCGGCGTCGACCTGGAGAAAGCCGTCGCGGCGTTCGCCGAGCTCAGGGCCGCAAAGGGCCGCGGCGCGCGCGTCGAGATCAAGCTTGGTGACGGTACGATCCTGCTCATCGATGAGAGCTACAACGCCAACCCTGCCTCCATGCGCTCGGCTTTGGCCGCCATGGAGACGGTGCCGCGTGGCAGCTACGGCCGGCGCATCGCCGTCCTCGGTGATATGCTCGAGCTGGGGCCGGAATCCGGGCGCCTGCATGAGGCCTTGAAGGAACCAGTTGACGCCGCCGAGGTCGATCTGGTCTTTGCCTGTGGTCCCGACATGCAACGGCTTTATGCGGCGTTGCCGGCGGCGCGGCGCGGGGATTGGGCCAAGACCTCCCAAGGCATCCTGGCTCCGCTTCTCGCAACTGTCCGCGCCGGGGACGTGGTGATGATCAAGGGTTCGCTTGGATCCCGCATGGCGCCGCTCGTCGACGCGCTGTTGCAAAAAGGCGAAGAAGGCCGCGTTGGGCTCGCTCAGCGCGAGTAGGTGCCGGGAGGCCTCTGTCGGAGGGACGGGATGCTCTACGAACTCGTGAACTTCAGCGACCAGATCGGGGTGCTGAATGTCTTCCGCTACATCACCTTCCGCACCGGCGGAGCGATCTTTACAGCGCTTCTCTTCGTGATGCTGTTCGGCCCCGGCATCATCGACCTGTTGCGCGTCAAGCAGGGCAAGGGCCAGCCCATCCGCGACGACGGACCCAAGACGCACCTCCTGAAGATGGGAACGCCGACGATGGGCGGCCTCATGATCCTCGCCGGCGTGACGGTCTCGACACTTCTGTGGGCGAGCCTCGCCAACCCCTACATCTGGATCGTTCTCGGCGTCACGCTGAGCTACGGCGCCATCGGCTTCTATGACGACTACCTCAAGGTGACGCGGCGCACGACCTCGGGTTTTTCGAGCCGGCTGCGCTTCGGGCTCGAGATGCTGGTGGCGGCCGTTGCCACCATGTTCGTGATATGGCTCGGGCCCCCCGAAATCTCCGAGGGTCTGACCGTGCCCTTCTTCAAGAACGTCGTGCTCGAGCTCGGTCCCTTCTTCGTTCTCGTCGGCATTCTCGTTATTGCCGGCGCCGGCAACGCGGTGAACCTCACCGACGGCCTCGATGGGCTCGCGATCGTGCCGGTGATGATCGCGGCGGCGACCTTCGGCCTCATCACCTACCTCATCGGCAACGCGAAGTTCGCGCAGTATCTGCAGATCCACTACGTGGCGGGCACCGGCGAGCTGGCGATCATCTGCGGGGCGCTCATCGGCGCCGGCCTCGGCTTCCTGTGGTTCAACGCGCCGCCCGCCATGATCTTCATGGGCGACACGGGCTCGCTCGCGCTCGGCGGCGCGCTCGGCGCCATCGCAATCGCCACCAAGCACGAGATCGTGCTCGCCATCGTTGGCGGCCTGTTCGTGCTGGAGACGCTGTCGGTCATCATCCAGGTTGCATCCTACCGAATGACGGGAAAGCGCGTGTTCCGCATGGCGCCGCTGCACCACCACTACGAGCAGCAGGGCTGGCAGGAATCGACGGTGGTGGTGCGCTTCTGGATCATCTCGGTGGTGCTCGCCCTCGTCGGGCTCGCCACACTGAAGCTGCGTTGAGCCCGGTCGAAACCTGAGCCAATCGCGTTAGATTCGGCGTATGATTCGCATCACGTCATTTGCCGGCAAGCCTGTCGCGGTCTTCGGCCTCGGCGCTTCGGGCATCGCAACCGCGAAGGCGCTTATGGCAGGCGGCGCCAAAGTCGTTGCGAGCGACGATAGCGCGGCGAGCCTTGCTGCTGCCGCTGCCGCCGGTGTTCCGACTGCCGATCTCAAGGAGGCGAATTGGGCCACGTTCGCCGCGCTCGTGGTTGCGCCCGGCATTCCGCTGACGCATCCCGACCCGCACTGGGCGGTGCGGCAGGCCAAGCTCGCAGGCCTGGAGGTTATCGGCGATTTGGAGCTGTTCGTGCGCGAGCGGCGTCTGCAAACCTTCGCCGTGCCCTTCATCGCCATCACCGGGACGAACGGCAAGTCGACGACGACCGCGCTCATCGCTCACATCCTGCGCGAGACCGGCCGCGACGTCGAGGTGGGCGGCAACATCGGCACCGCGATGCTGTCGCTCAATGAGTTCGCGCCCGGCCGCCACTACGTTGTCGAGTGCTCGTCCTACCAGATCGATCTGGCGCCGAGCCTCGATCCCACGGTGGGCGTGCTCCTCAACATCACGCCCGACCATCTCGATCGCCATGGAACGCTCGAGAACTACGCCGCCATCAAGGCACGGCTGGTGCACGGATCGCAGAAGGCGGTGATCGGCATCGACGACAAATACTGCCGCGCGATCGCGGAAGACCTGCGCGCAAGCAGCACCGGACCGGCGGCGGTCATGCGGCTCTCGACGCGTGCGGGCGCCGACTGTGAGATCGGCGTCGAAGGCTCGCGCATCGTCGTGCACGGTGCCTCAGGCCCGCGCGTGGTCGCCGACCTCGCGGGCATCGGCTCGCTACGCGGGGCGCACAACGCCGAGAATGCCTGCGCGGCCGCCGCCGCCTTGCTACTTCTGCCCGATCCGCTGACGGTGGCGGAGATCGCCGCCGGCATGAAGAGCTTTCCGGGCCTTGCCCACCGTATGGAGGAGCTCGGCCGGCAGGGCCGCACGCTCTTCGTCAACGACAGCAAGGCGACCAACGCCGACTCGGCGGAGAAGGCCCTGTCGTCGTATGCCGGCGCCATCTACTGGATCTTGGGCGGCAAGCCGAAAGAAGGCGGCATCGCAAGCCTTTCACCGCTCTTCTCGCGCGTCGCCAAGGCCTACCTCATCGGCGAGGCAACCGAAGCCTTCGCGGCAACGCTCGACGGTAAGGTGGCGTTCGATCGCTGTGGCACGCTGCAAGCGGCGGTCGCGGCGGCGGCACGGGATGCCGGCGCGAATGCGGCGCCCGAGCCGGTCGTGCTTCTGTCTCCGGCGTGCGCCTCCTTCGACCAGTTCCGCAATTTCGAGGTGCGCGGCGATGCGTTCCGCGCGCTCGTGTCAGCGCTGCCCGGCATTGCCCTCAACAGGAGTGATGCATGAGAGTCTCGCGCGCCGACCGCAGCCGCGTCGCCGAGTGGTGGTTCACGGTCGACCACGTGCTTCTCGGTGCGATCCTGGCGATCGTCGGCGCGGGCCTCGTGCTCTCTCTCGCTGCAAGCCCCGCCGTCGCCATCAGGAAGGGCCTGCCGACCTACTATTTCGTCGAGCGGCATGTCTTCTTTTCCGCCGTTGGCGTCCTCATCATGCTCGTGGTGTCGCTGTTCTCGCCGCGCGGCGTGCGCCGTCTCGCGTTATTTCTCTTCGTGGCTGCCGTCGGCGGGATGGTCGCCGTGCATTTCATGAGCCCCGAGATCCACGGCGCGCGGCGCTGGCTGTCCGTGGGCGGCCATTCGATCCAGCCTTCGGAATTCGTCAAGCCGGCCTTCGTCATCCTGTCGGCATGGCTCTTTGCCGAGAGCCAGACGCGCAAGGACATGCCGGCAGTGCCCCTCGCCGTGCTGATGGCGGCGCTGCTCGCCGGGCTCTTGCTCGCCGAGCCCGACGTCGGACAGACGCTGCTTATCACCATGGTGTGGGGGTCGCTCTTCTTCCTCTCCGGCCAGCCGCTCTTGCGAGCCGGCGCCGTTGCCGTGTGCGGCGCGCTCGGGTTCGTCTACGCCTACTCGGCGTTTGACCACGTGCGCTCGCGCGTCGACCGCTTCTTCACGACGGGGCCGAGCGACTACTCGCAGCTCGATCGCGCCATCAAGTCGTTCTCTGAGGGCGGGTTCCTTGGCCGCGGCCCCGGCGAAGGGACGATCAAGACGGCGCTGCCCGACGCCCACACCGATTTCATCTTCGCCGTCGTCGCCGAGGAGTATGGGGTGATCGCCTGCCTCGTGCTGCTCGGCCTCTTCGCCTTCGTCGTCATGCGCGCGCTCGTACGAGCCGCGCAGGAGCCCGATCCTGCCGTGCGGCTGTCCATTCAGGGCTTGGCGCTGTTGTTCGGGCTGCAGGCGCTGATAAACATGGGCGTCAACGTCGGCCTGCTGCCGGCCAAGGGCATCACGCTGCCCTTCGTCTCCTCGGGCGGCTCCTCGATGCTTGCGGTCTCGATCACGCTCGGCATGCTGCTGGCATTGACGCGCCGGCGCCCCGACATTACGCGCCTTAGGAAGCCGCAAGTTGTCGCGGGCGTGGCCGGCTTGGAGCCGGCGGGATCGGTGCGCAAGTGACGGGAGACAGAGGATCGGTTTTGCTGGCGGCGGGGGGCACGGGCGGGCATCTGTTCCCGGCCCAGGCGCTCGCCGAAGAGCTGCAGCGCCGCGCCATTGCCGTCGACCTTGCGACCGACATGCGCGGTGACCGCTACGGCACCGGCTTTCCCGCACGCAACGTCTATCGGCTGCCGGCGGCGACGCTCTCCGGCCGCTCGCCGCTGGCGATGGCGCGGACGGGGCTTCTGCTCGCGCGCGGGCTTGCCGCCGCCTTCGCTCTTCTCGGCCGCATCAAGCCGCGCGCGGTCGTGGGCTTCGGCGGCTATCCGACGTTTGCCCCCTTGAAGGCCGCGACGCTGCGCGCAATTCCCACAGCGCTGCATGAGCAGAACGCGGTCCTCGGCCGCGCCAACCGCATGCTGGCGAAAAGCGTGACGCGCATCGCCACCTCCTTCGAGACGACGAGGTCCCTCGGCCCCGAGCTGCAGGCCAAGGTGAGGTTGACCGGCAACCCGGTGCGCTCCGCCGTGATCGAGGCCGCGCGTCGGCCCTATGGCCGCCTCGAGCCCGGGGCCCCGATCGAGCTCGTCGTGTTCGGCGGCAGCCAGGGCGCGCGCTTCTTCTCCGAGGCCGTGCCACCGGCCTTGGCTCTTCTGCCGGAGGATCTCCGCCGCCGGCTTCACGTCATGCAGCAGGCGAGGGCGGAGGACGTTGACGAGGTGGTCGCGGCATACCGGAGAAGCGGCATCAGGGCCGAGGTCGCGGCGTTTTTCCGCGACCTGCCCGAGCGGCTCGCCTCAGCGCACCTCGTGGTTGGTCGCTCCGGTGCCTCGACGGTTGCCGAGTTGACGGTCATCGGGCGCCCGGCGATCCTGGTTCCGCTGCCGCATGCGCTCGACAACGACCAGTTGCAGAACGCCGCAAGGCTTGCCGAATTGGGGGCGGCTTGGTGTATCGAGCAGAAGGAGCTTTCACGCGAGCGGCTGGCGCGCGACATGAGTGCACTTCTCGCCGATCCTGCTAGGCTGGCTGCTGCGGCCGCCGCCGCCAAAGGGTTGGGTCGGCCCGACGCGGTTGATCGCCTCGCAGATCTTGTCGAGGCGCTCATGGATGGCAGGCTGGGCGGCAGAGAGCGAGCTTAGTCCGCGCCATAAGCGGGCCACGAAGCTGATGGCATTAGACGACGACGTTGGGGGACGAGGGATACCACGACCATGCAAATGCCCCGCGAGATCGGGACCTTCCATATCATAGGGATCGGCGGCATCGGCATGAGCGCCATTGCCGAGATCCTGCTCGCCAAAGGCTATTCGGTTCAGGGAAGCGACCAGAAGGACTCAGCCAACGTGCGCCGTCTGCGCGCTCACGGCGTGCGCGTTTTCATCGGGCATGACGCGGTGAACCTCGTCGGTGCCCGCTCGGTCGTCATCTCGAGCGCAGTGAAGGCGGGCAACCCGGAGCTTGAGGCCGCGCGCGCCAAGGGATTGCCCGTCATCCGCCGCGCCGAGATGCTTGCCGAGCTGATGCGGCTCTACTCCACGGTGTCGGTGACCGGCACGCACGGCAAGACGACGACGACCTCGCTCATCGCCCACGTCTTCACCGCGAGCGGGGTCGATCCCACCGTGATCTCCGGCGGCATCATCAACGACTGGGGCTCGAACGCGCGGCTCGGCAAGGGCGAATGGATGATCGTGGAGGCGGACGAGTCGGACGGGACCTTCGTCCGGCTGCCCACCCAGATCGGCATCGTCACCAACATCGATCCCGAGCACCTCGACTACTTCGAGACGGTCGAGAACATGCACCGGCAGTTCGAGACCTTCTACCGCAACATTCCTTTCTATGGGCTCGCCGTCACGTGCATCGATCATCCGGTCGTGCGCGACATGATCGAGCGGCTCGAACTACGCCGCGACGGGCGCCGGCTGTTAACCTACGGCACTGCGCCCGGCGCCGACCTCGTGCTGCGGGGGCTTCGCCACGAGCGCGGCGGGATCGTCGTCGACGGCGAATTGGGGCCACGCGTTTCCGGCGGCGAGCGCACGATCCGCGGCTGGTCGATCCCGGTGCTCGGCAAGCACAACGCGCTCAATGCGCTCGCGGCCATCGCCGTGGCGAGCGAGGCTGGTCTTTCCGACGAGGCGATCCGCAAGAGCCTGGCAAGCTTCAAGGGCGTGAAGCGGCGCTTCGAGTTCACGGGCAGCTGGAACGAGGCGGCGATCTACGATGACTACGCGCATCACCCGACGGAGATAGCTGCCGTGCTGGCGGCCGCGCGTCCCGGCGCCCGCGCGAGCCTCATCGCCGTATTCGAGCCGCACCGCTACTCGCGGGTCCACGATCTCTTCGCGGAGTTCTGCTCCTGCTTCCGCGACGCCGACACCGTCATCGTCGCGCCGCTCTATTCGGCCGGCGAGCAGCCCATTCGCGGCATCGACCACCGCTACGTCGCCGAAGGCATTCGCGCGACCGGGCATCCCTCCGTGTTCTCCGTCGACGCCCCACAAGACCTCGTGCCGCTGCTGCGCTCAAACCTGCGTCCCGGCGATACCGTGGTCTGCCTCGGGGCGGGCAACTCGACGGAATGGGCGCACGGGCTGCCCGACTGGCTCGGCTCAGAGGAGCCGCGTCGCGCGGCGCTGTGAAGGAGGCCGGCCGCGGCGCCCATGAGAGGGAGCGCTGGAAATGCGCTATAAGCTGGGCGCCCTTGAGATTCGCGCCGGAGGCGCCTCTTGACGTTTCCCGACCTCACCGCTGACCTGAAGGCCGCGTTGCCCGCGCTCAAGGGACGCTTGTCCGCCAACGTTGCGCTCGCCGACATTACCTGGTTCCGCGTCGGCGGCCCCGCGCAAGTGCTGTTTGCGCCGGCGGACGAGACCGACCTTGCCTACTTTCTCAAAGGCACGCCGTCCGATCTGCCGGTGACCGCGATCGGGCTCGGCTCCAACTTGCTCGTCCGCGACGGCGGACTGCCGGGGATCGTCATCCGCTTGGGGCGCGGCTTTTCCGCGGTCAATGCGCAGCCGGGCCATCGCGTGCGCGCCGGAACGGCGGTGCCCGACGTGAAGGTTGCGCGCGCCGCGGCCGATGCGGGTGTCGCGGGCCTTGCGTTCTATCGTGGCATTCCGGGCTCGGTCGGGGGCGCCTTGCACATGAATGCGGGCGCGCACGGGCGCGAGACCAAGGACGTGCTCATCGAAGCGCGCGCCGTCGACCGCAAGGGCAACATCCACACTCTTTCGCTCGCCGACATGGGATTCACGTACCGTCATGCGAGCGTGCCTGACGATTTCATCCTGACCGAGGCCCTGTTCCAGGGCACGGCCGGCGACCCCGCCGCGATTCTCGCCGAGATGGATGAGGTTGCCGACTATCGCGAGAAAAACCAGCCGATCCGCGAGCGCACGGGCGGCTCGACCTTCAAGAACCCGCCGGGGCGCAGCGCCTGGAAGCTCATTGACGAGGCGGGCTGCCGCGGATTGCGCGTGGGAGGCGCCAAGGTGTCGGACATGCACTGCAACTTTCTCATCAACGAGGGCGGCGCCACCGCCGAGGACATCGAGCGCCTCGGCGAGACGGTGCGCGCACGCGTGAAAGCGCGCTCCGGCACCTTGCTGGAATGGGAGATCATCCGCTTGGGCCTTCCGCTCCCCGGGCGCCGGACGGGCGAAGCGTTGGCGGAGGCGGCCCTTTCATGATCGGACAGGCGCCGGCGCGCAGCCGCGACCACGTCGCCGTGCTCATGGGCGGCTGGTCGGCCGAACGCGATATCAGCCTCAAATCCGGCGCTGCTGTCGCCGCCGCTCTGCAAGGCGAGGGCTACCGTGTCTCGACGCTGGATGTCGGGCGCGACATCGCCGCCAAGTTGACGGAGCTGAAGCCCGACGTGTGCTTCAACGCGCTGCACGGCCGCTTCGGCGAGGACGGGTGCATCCAGGGCGTTCTTGAATGTCTCGGCCTGCCCTATACGCACTCGGGCGTGCTCGCCTCCGCGCTCGCCATGCACAAGGAGCGCGCGAAGGACGTGATGCGCCCGGCCGGCGTGCCCGTCGCCGATGCTGAGGTCGTCACCCGCCGCCAGGCGCTCGAGCGGCACGTGCTCGAGCCTCCCTACGTGGTGAAGCCGGTCGCCGAAGGCTCGAGCGTCGGTGTCGTGATCGTCGGCCAAGGCGCCAACCGGCCGCCCGACGCCATCCGCGCCGGTGGCGCTCCCGACGATATCGTCATGGTCGAGCGCTATATCGCGGGTCGCGAGCTCACTTGCGCGGTGATCGGCGACTTCGTCAGCGAGGTGATCGAGATCGTGCCGCTCAAGGGCCTCGCCTTCTACGACTACGAGGCGAAGTATGCCCCTGGCGGCTCCCAGCACGTGCTGCCGGCCGCCGTTTTACCAGATGTTTACCAATTGGTCCGGAAATACACGCTGGCTGCCTGCCGGGCGCTCGGCTGTCGTGGCGCGGCGCGGGCGGATTTTCGCTACGACGACAGGACCGACGGGGCGGGTGAGTTGATCTGCCTCGAGGTCAACACCCAGCCGGGGATGACGGAGACGTCACTGGTCCCCGAGCTGGCGCAACATGCGGGCTGGCCGTTCGGCGAGCTCGTGCGCTTTCTGGTCGAGGATGCGAGTTGCAACAGGTAGGGGGCGGTGTTGGGGTTGCGCAGCGGGTGCAGGTCGCACCGGCGCTCTCCTCCACCACGACGCTCCCGCCCACCGTCGCTCCTCTACCGTTGGCCACCGGCTCGGTCGCCCTCGGTATGCCGCGGCGCCGGGTGCGGCCGCCTCAGCGCGCCTACGGACGCAAGCTGGGCTTTGCCGTCTTCACCGCGCTCTCGGGCGCGCTTGCGTTCACGCTTCTGACCGACGCCGGTCGCGATGCGCGCAGCGTCGCGCCTCTGCTCCCCACTCCCGATGAGGTGCTCTACTGGACCGGCCTGCGCATCGATCAGGTGACTCTTAGCGGGGCCCATTTCACCTCTGATACCGACATCTTCGATGCCGTCGACCTGCCAAACGCGCGCTCGCTTTTGAGCCTCGACAGCGCCGGCGTGCGCGCGCGCATCGAGGCGCTGCCCTGGATAGCGAGCGCCAGCCTCAGCCGCATCTACCCGGGCACGCTCGACATCCGCGTCACCGAGCGCAAGCCTGCCGCTCTCTGGCTCGAGAATGGCCGCGAGTATCTGATCGACGAGAAGGGGCGCGTGTTGTCGGCGGTGAAGCCGGGCACGCAGACGGGGCTGTTGCGCATCGCCGGCGATGGCGCCGCGGAGCAGGCCAAGGCGCTCCTCGATCTCGTCGTGCGCTACCCGGCAATCCTCAACCGCTTCGAGTTGGCCGAGCGCGTCGGCGAGCGCCGCTGGACGTTGCACCTGAAGGACCACATCACGGTGCACCTGGGTGCGGATCGCGAGGCGGCGGCGTTCGCCGCGCTATCATCCGATGACGACCTCGGCAAGCTTCTTTCCGGTCATGACCTGATCATCGATTTACGAACGCGGGGACGCATCGCGGTGCGTCCCGCCGCACAGGGCGCATCCGCGGCACCGGCCACGCAAGGCCAAGCAAGGAGTTGACGATGCTCAGTCGCGACAGGACCGAGGGGAGGGGTACGGAGATCGTGGGGCTGCTCGACATCGGCACGAGCAAGATCGTCTGCCTCATTGCCGCGTTCGAGCCGCCTGAGCACGCGGGCTCGGCAAGGCGCGTGAAGGTGCTTGGGCTCGGGCACTTGCGCGCGCGTGGCCTCAAAGGCGGCGTCATCACCGATCTTTCCGAGGCGGAAGCCGCCGTGCGCGCAACGATCGCACAGGCCGAGCGTACGGCGCGCGTGACACTGGAGGAGGTGTTCGTCTCGGTCTCGTGCGGGCGGCTGCAGTCTTTGAATTTCGCCGCCACGGTCGACGTTGCGGGCGGGGTTGTGCGCGCGCACGACGTTGAGCGGCTTTTGGCGGGCGGCCGCTCTTGGGCCGAGCGCGATGGCCGCATGCTGGTTCACCTCAACCGCATCGGGTTTCGCCTCGATGGCGTTGCCGGCGGCAGCGATCCGCGCGGGATGGCAGCCGAGCGTCTTTCCGCCGATCTGCACACGATCGGCGCCGACGAGGCCCCGGTGCGCAACCTGCTTCTCGTCGTGGAGCGCTGCTACCTCGCCGTTCGCGCTCTCGTTGCGGCGCCCTACGCCAGCGCCATTGCCGCAACCAGCGAGGAGGAGCGCCGCCTCGGTGTGACGTGCATAGATATCGGCGGCGGCACGGCCACGGTCGCCGCGTTTGCCGAAGGGCATTTCATCCACGCCGCGGCGGTGCCGATGGGCGGCCATCACATCACGTTCGACATCGCGCACGCGTTGCAGACGCCACTTGCGGAAGCCGAGCGAATCAAGACGCTATATGGCACAATGATCGTGGCTCGGTCGGACGAGCACGAGGCTTTTTCGTACGCGCTCGCGGGCGAGGAGGAGGGAGCACGCGGACGCGCAACGAAGGCGCAGCTTGCCGAGATCATTCGCCCGCGGGTCGCAAATATTCTGGGTCTCGTTGGCGAGCGGTTGGATTTAGCGGGCGTCGGGGCCTTTGCCGGGGAGCGCGTGGTGCTGACGGGGGGCACGAGCGGGCTCGTTGGCATCGGTGAGTTCGCCGCCAATACGCTCGGACATCCTGTTCGGGTGGCTAAGCCCCAACAGGTCGCCTGGTTGCCGCAGAGTGTGTCCAGTCCTGCGTTCTCGACGGTCGCCGGTCTGCTTGCCGTGGCCGCTGCGGGCGGCCAGGAGGCAATCGCGTCCAGGGACGCAGAAGCCCTGGGCGCAGGTTATTTCGGACGCGTAGGGCAGTGGCTCAAGGCCGGATTCGGATAAGAGTCTCAGAGGTAGACGCGCACCCGGAACTACGGGGCGCCATGAGCGGGGAGGGGGCGAATGCTTCGAGGGCTCGTTCGAGCGTCACATGGGGGCTCGCGCACCTTATGAGCATCAAGCTGCAGCTTCCCAAGCTGACCGACTTGAAGCCGCGCATCTCGGTCATCGGCGTTGGCGGGGCCGGATGCAACGCCATCAACAACATGATCGGCGCCGGACTGAACGGCGTCGATTTCGTCGTCGCCAACACTGACGCGCAGGCGCTCGCAGCTTCGAGCGCGGAGCACCGCTTGCAGCTCGGCGTGAACCTCACGGAGGGACTGGGCGCGGGCTCCAAGCCGGAGATCGGCGAGGCCGCCGCCGAGGAGGCGGTTGAGGATATCCGCTCGCAGATCGCAGGCTCACACATGGTGTTCATCGCCGCCGGAATGGGCGGCGGCACCGGAACCGGTGCGGCCGCGGTCATCGCCCGCACCGCCAAGGAGCTCGGCATTCTCACGGTCGGAATCGTGACGAAGCCGTTCCACTTCGAAGGCGTGCGCCGCATGCGCACCGCCGAGGCCGGCATTGCCGAGATACGCAAGCACGTCGACACGCTGATCGTTATCCCCAACCAGAACCTGTTCCGCGTCGCCAACGAGAAGACGACGTTCGCCGAGGCCTTCGTTCTCGCCGATCAGATTCTCTATTCCGGTGTCGCCTGCATCGTCGACCTCATCATCAAGGAAGGCCTCATCAACCTCGACTTCGCCGACGTGCGCACCGTCATGAGCGGCATGGGCTCGGCCGTGATGGGCACCGGCGAGGCCTCCGGCGATAGGCGCGCAAGCCACGCCGCGGAGGAGGCCGTCGCCAATCCGCTCCTCGACGACGTGTCGTTGAAGGGGGCAAAGGGGCTGCTCCTGTCGATCACCGGCGGCAGCGATATGACGCTCTATGAGGTGGACGAGGCGGCGAGCCGGGTCCGCCAGGAGGTCGATCCGGAGGCCAACATCATCGTTGGCGCCACCTTCGACGACAATCTGGGAGATCGCGTGCGCGTCTCGATCGTCGCCTCCGGCATGTCGCGCCTGAGCGAAGGCGCGAGCGCGGCGAGCCCCGCGGAGCTGCGCATGCGTGCCGAGAGAGCTGCCGTTATGGCGCCTCCCAGCGAGCCGCCGGCGGTGTCCTACGCGGAGACGGTCGATGAGGATCTGCGTCGGCGGTTGTCGGAGGCGATCGGCTACGGCGAGCCCACAGATGCTCGTGCGCCAGCCCCGCCACGTGAAGCGCCGCCGAGGCCTCCGCGCGAGACGTGGCGTGCGCCGGGCGATGTCGTCATCGAGGAGGGGTTCTCGCATATGACTTGGCTCGCCCAGCAACCCGGACAACCCGGGCGCGCGCGTGGTCCGCAGGGCGACGGCGTCATGGGCGAGCCCGAGTCGTTCAGGCCGGCGCCGCCCGTTGATGTGCGCCGAGCACAGCGGCGCATGCCCGATGTCGAGGACTTTCCGCCGCTTGCGCAGCGCGAGTATCGCGCCAAGGTCGGATACGCATCCGAGCCAGGCGCGCCCGCTCGCCATGACGACGACGATGATGCGGATGATGCGCCTCGGCGCGGCATCCTTCAGCGCATCATGGGACGTGCGCGCCGCGAGGGGGTCGATACGTCCGAGCAGAGCTCGGGCTCGACGTTCGACAAGCTGCGCCGCCTTGCGCGCTCGCCCGTCGACTCACGCGGCTGGTGGGACGAGAGCGAAGCGGCAAGGGCCGACGCTCCGCCCGAGGAGCAGACGCTGTTGCCGGTGTTCTTCAATCGGCTGCGCAAGTAAAATTATCCACGCGAATCACGCATGACAGCGCGCCAGCTCTTGAGCGTTGTTGATCGGTAACACAGTGTAAGAAACCGTGATTTGGCGCCAATATGGGGCTCAGGGTATCGTTCATTTGTTAACGACATTGTTCGCGATGACCCCAATCCTCCAAGGGCGCAGCGGCTAAAGACGCCCAGGAAGGTTAAAGCAGATAGCGATTTGGGACGCGAGCAATTGCCGGGGGTGGGACGTCGCCAGGCTCGCTTGGTGATCGTCGCCGGAAAGGCATCGAGGGACGGCGCATATGTCGAATTGATTTATCGGCGCGCGGCAAACGACGATTGCGCGCGAGATCGAGGTGACAGGGACGGGGGTCCATAGCGGAGCGCCAGTTTCGGTAATCCTGCATCCTGCAGCTGCCGAAACTGGCCTCCGTTTTATTGTCACCAAGCGCGGCCGCATGGTCGCGGAAATTCCCGCAAACGTTAAGCACGTCAAGAATCTCACACTATGCACCGTGCTCGGCGATGACACCGGGGTCACCGTCGGCACGGTCGAGCATCTCCTCGCCGCCTTGCGCGGTCTCGCAGTCGACAACTGCATCATTGAGATCGACAGCAAGGAAGTTCCCATCATGGACGGCAGCGCCGCCGCCTTCGTCGAGTTGATCGACGAGGTCGGACTGAGGGAGCTGCAAGCGCGACGCCAGTTCATCAAGGTCTTGAGGCCGGTGCGCGTGGAGGAAGGCGACAGCTGGGCTGAGCTTCTTCCGCACTCAGGCTTCCACCTCGACGTCGAGATCGACTTCTCCTCTTCTCTGATCGGCCGGCAGCGTCTCTCCTACGAAATGAGCCCCGGCGTCTTCCGCAACGAAATCTCCCGCGCCCGCACCTTCGGCTTCATGCGCGACGTCGAGCGGCTGTGGAAGGCGGGTCTGGCGCTCGGCGCCAATCTCAACAACACGATCGCCATCGGCGAGAACAAGATCATGAACCGCGAAGGCCTGCGCTACCCGCAGGAGTTCGTGCGTCACAAGATCCTCGACGCGGTGGGCGATCTGGCCCTCGCCGGGCAGCCGCTGCTGGCGGCCTATCGCTCGGTGCGCGGCGGCCATCGCCTGAACTCCATGGCGTTGCAGGCCCTGTTCTCCGACGCCCAGGCCTGGACGCTCGTAGAGGCCCCGCGCGTGCGCGACAGAGCGCCGGTTGATATCGGCTTCGCCATCGCCGCCGGGGAGTGATCCTACGAAATCGAGCTTGAGCGCCGCGCGGGCCTGTCTACCTTGATGGTCGCGTGCTCGGCGCTTCTATGTTGGGCGCCGAGCACCTTGAAGAGCCAGGGCTCGCAGGGCCAGAGCCCAACAAGTACCATAATCATCGCCTAGCGGAGGGCGGTGACAAACGAACGGCTCGCGGGTTCGCCCGGGTCGGTTCGTGTGCTAGGGGTTGATCGCGAGGCGGGGTTCGCTTGAGCCAAGAGAACCAGACGAAAGCAGGCTCATGCTGCACGTGGGGACGATAAGAGTTCGGCAGGGTGTGTCGCTGGCCCTCAAAGGGCTTGCCCTTGCCGCATCGCTTGCGCTGCTCGCCGGGTGCGCGTCGACGGGTGACGCGGCTAAGGCGCTGAACCCCGATCCACCGGCCAAGATGTACGCCGACGCCGACGCCCTGATGACCAAGGGCAAGTTCGAGGACGCCGCCAAGAAGTTCGAGGACGTCGACCGCGAGCACCCCTACTCGCCGGAGGCTCGCCGCGCCATCGTGATGTCGGCCTATGCCTACTACAAGGCCGGCAAGCTGCCCGAGGCGATCGCCTCGGCCGAGCGCTACACGACGCTGCACCCGGGCACCAAGGAAGCGCCGCTGGCGCACCACATCATCGCCTCGGCCTACTTCGACCAGATGAAGGAGCCGAACCGCGACCAGGAGGCGACGCGCAAGGCGCTCGCCGAGCTCAAGACGCTCAAGACGCGCTACCCCGACAGCAAGTACGCGCAGACTGCCGACAACCGCATCCGGCTGTGCGAGGACACGCTCGCCGCCCATGAGATGGAGGTCGGCCGCTACTACATGGATCGCAAGGACTACGTGGCCGCGATCAACCGATTCAAGACCGTCGTCTCCGATTATCAGACCACCGCACACGTCGAGGAGGCGCTCTACCGGCTGACGGCGGCGTACATGTCGCTTGGGATCGCGACGGAGGCACAAAGCGCGGCGGCCGTGCTTGGGCACAACTTCCCCGACTCGCCCTGGTACAAGGACTCCTATGCCCTGCTGCAGTCGCAGGGGCTCATGCCGTCGCACAACGCCGACTCGTGGGTCGCAAAGGTTTGGAAGGGTCCGGCGGCACCGCAGGCGCCTGCCGCTCCGCCTGCCGCCAAGCCGGCCGCGCCGCCAGCGCCCAGTTGGGAGCCCACGACGCCCTCGGGCCCACCGCCGCCCTCGACGCTGGGCGGGCCGCCGCCGCCGTCCATGCTTGGCGGTCCGGCTCCCTGAGGCAAGCTGCTGCCGGAAAAGAACCACTTGAGCTTGGCGGATCGCGATCGCTGAAGCGGATAAGCGTGAATGGTCGTCTTTCGTCCGGTTTTCCCCTTAACCTCGTTCGGCTATTGCTGACCGGGCCGGGCTGAGCACCCGGCATTGCGGGAGCCGAAGGCGCAGATGGGCAACAAAGGTTCCGACGCCGTCCCGGTCGAGGAGCTGAGCGAGGCGCAGGCGAAGGCGGAGCTCAAACGTCTCGCCGCGCTGATCCGCCACCACGACGAGCTTTATTACCGGCAGGACGCGCCTGAGATTTCCGACGCCGAGTACGACGCCCTGCGCCTGCGCAACGAGGCGATCGAGGCGCACTATCCCAAGCTCGTGCGTGCCGACAGCCCCTCGCACCGCGTCGGCGCCGCGCCGGCCGAGGGCTTCGGCAAGGTCCGCCACCGCGTGCCGATGCTGTCGCTCGGCAATGCCTTCGACGCCGAGGACATCGTGCAGTTCGTCGAGCGCGTCCACCGCTTCCTCGGGATCGGGGCGGGCGCCAAGCTCGATTTCACCGCCGAGCCGAAGATCGACGGGCTCTCGATCTCGATCCGTTACAACGGCGGTCGGCTTACCGAGGCGGCGACGCGCGGGGACGGCACCGAGGGCGAGAACGTGACGAAGAATGTCATGACCATCGCCCAGATCCCGCACCAGCTGAAGGGGCGCAACGTGCCCGACGTCATCGACGTGCGCGGCGAAATCTACATGGCGCACAAGGACTTCGCCCGCCTCAATGCTGAGCAGGCGGCGGCCGCCGCCAAGGTCTTCGCCAACCCGCGCAACGCTGCGGCCGGATCGCTGCGCCAGCTCGATGCCTCGATCACCGCGGCGCGGCCGCTGAAGTTCTGGGCGTACGCGTGGGGCGAGGCGTCCGCACTTCCCTCCAACACGCAGGCGGGCGTCTATCGGGCCTTTGCCAAATGGGGGCTGCCGATCAACCCGCTGGTGCGGGTCTGCAATGGCGCCGACGAGCTCCTCGCCTTCTATGAGCAGATGGCCGAAGAACGCGCCAAGCTCCCCTACGACATCGACGGTGTCGTCTACAAGGTGAACCGTCTCGATCTGCAGGAGCGTCTCGGCTTCGTGTCGCGCTCGCCGCGTTGGGCGATCGCGCACAAGTTCCCGGCGCAGCAGGCGATGACGATCCTCAATGACATCGAGATCCAGGTCGGCCGCACCGGCGCACTCACTCCCGTCGCCAAGCTCGAGCCGGTCACGGTCGGTGGCGTCGTCGTCTCCAACGCGACGCTGCACAACGAGGACGAGATTGCGAGGAAGGACGTGCGCATCGGCGACACGGTGATCGTGCAGCGTGCCGGCGACGTCATCCCGCAGATCGTCGGCGTCGTCATGGACAAGCGGCCGAAAGGCGCCAAGCCTTTCCGCTTCCCGGAACGCTGCCCGGTCTGCGGCAGCCACGCCGTGCGCGAGACCAACGAGAAGACCGGCAAGGTCGACGTGGTGCGCCGCTGCACAGGCGGGCTCATCTGCCCCGCGCAGCGGGTCGAGCGCTTGAAGCACTTCGTGTCGCGCAATGCCTTCGACATCGAGGGGCTCGGCGAGAAGCACATCCAGGCCTTCTACGACGACAAAATCATCCAGTCGCCCGAGGACATTTTCACGCTGCAGCAGCGCGATGCTCATGCCAAGGCGAAACTCGAGGAGCGCGAGGGCTGGGGCCCGCAGTCGGCGGCCAAGCTATTCGCCGCGATCGCCGCCCGGCGCCGCATCGCGCTCGACCGCTTCATCTTCGCGCTCGGCATCCGCCACGTCGGCGAGACGACGGCACGGCTGCTCGCGCGCTTCTACGGCACGATCGAGAATTTCCGCGCGAGCATGCTCGATGCCGCCGAGGGCAAGGACACGGAGGCCTTCAAGGAGCTCGACGCGATCGAGGGGATCGGCGAGGTCGTGGCCGAGGCGATCGCCGACTTCTTCGCCGAGCCGCACAATCAGCGCGTCGTCGATGACCTGTTGCGGGAGGTTTCGCCGCAACCCTTGGAAGCGCGCGCGACCTCCTCGGCCGTCGCCGGCAAGACGGTGGTCTTCACCGGCACACTGGAAACGCTGACGCGCTCGGAGGCGAAGGCGCAGGCCGAGCGGCTCGGTGCCAAGGTGGCGGGCTCGGTGTCGAAGAAGACCGACTACGTTGTGGCGGGCGCGGGTACGGAAACGAAATCGAAACTTACGAAGGCGCGCGAGCTCGGCGTTAAGGTGCTCGAAGAGCAGGAATGGTTGAAGTTGACCGGAGCCAAGGACAAAGGCTAGGTGGCGCACCGTTTGGCCATTGCCCAAGAGACATGCGGGAGAACGCGACTTGCTGAAGCGACGGCGCCTGAGATCGGGGGTTCGGCTGGGGCCGCCCTGGCCTATTCGGCTGGTGAACTTGCTCGGACCCCTGGTGCGGTCGTTGGGCCTCTGGCCGCGCATCGATTCGCAAAAAATGCTGCGAAAGGTGGAGCGCAAGCTGAAGTGCAGCAACTGGCCGCCCGAGCTGCTTCGCGCCCTGCCGCCGCGCGCGCACGCCTTCAATGAGGATGCCAAGCCCTCCCTGTTCGGGGCCCTCGTCCTTCAGGGCCAATTCGAGAAGAGCGCTTTGAATGGCCTCGGCTTCGAGAAGCTGATCGCGGAGCATCCAGAGATCCTCAAGGAGAGGATCGAGCGTCCGCTGTTCGTCTTGGGTCTCGCGCGCACGGGGACGACGCTGCTCCAGCGCTTGCTGTCGCTGCACTCAGGCGCCCGCTATCTGCCGTTCTGGGAAGCCTACTCTCCGGTTCCCTACAAGCTCGGCAAGCACAAAGGCGGGCGCGATGGGCGCTTCGGCGAGGCCAAGCGCAGGCTCGCGCTGCTCAAGTGGGTCGGGCCGGAGTTCGACAAGATCCACCCGATCGATGTCGACGACCCGGAGGAATGCTACCACCTCTTCCGCAATCATTTCCTGGTGCCGCCCGGCTTCGATTTCGCATACGTGCCCAGCTACTGGCGCTGGTTCGACGCAGAAGCGCACGCCGACACCTACCGCATGCACAAGCGCCAGCTGCAAGCCCTGCAGTGGCTCGATCCGCGGCGGCACTGGGTCTTGAAGTGCCCCAATCACCTGTCGGGGCTGTCGCATCTGCTGACAACCTACCCCGATGCGCGCATCGTCTATACCCACCGCGATCCCGATAAGATCATTGCCTCCCTGTGCAGCCTGGCTGCGGTCACCTGGAGCATGACCTCCGACGAGGTCGACTTGCGCGAGGTGGCGGACTTCGCGCTCGACGTCGCGGAGCGCTGCCAGGCCGCCGGGCGCGCCGCCCTGCAGACTATTGCGCGCGAGCAGATCATGCACGTCGAGTTCGACGACCTCATTGCCGATCCTGTCGGCACGGCGCAGGGCGTCTACGAGCGCTTCGGCTATTCGTCCGATCCCGGCCTCAAGGCGAGGATGGAGGACTGGCTGCAGCGCCATCCGAGCGACAAGCACGGCAAGCACCGCTATCAGCTCAGCGACTTCGGCCTGACGCTGGAGGACGTGCGCGCGCGGCTGGAAGGTGGCGAGCTGGCAAGGGCGCGCGCGGGCGGCTGAGGTCTTTGGCCGGTTCTAAAGCGGCGACGTCGCTTGCGCGAGCCAGCGGCGCGTGTCGGCATCGACCTCGGGGCCGATCAGCTTCAGAACGTGCGCGTGATAGGCATTGAGCCAGGCGATCTCGTCCGCGCCCAGCATCTCTCTGACGATGAGCCGCCGGTCGATGGGCGCGAGCGTGAGCGTCTCGAAGCCCATCATCTCGCGGTCGCCGCCTGAAACCTTTTGCGGCGCCTTCACGAGCACGAGGTTCTCGATGCGGATGCCGTAGGCGCCTTCCTTGTAGTAGCCGGGCTCGTTGGAGCAGATCATCCCTGGTACGAGCACGGCCATGCCGGCCCTCGAGATCGACTGCGGGCCTTCGTGCACGGAAAGATAGCTGCCGATCCCGTGTCCGGTGCCGTGGTCGTAGTCGAGCCCCGCCTGCCACAGCGCGCGGCGCGCCAAGGGATCGAGGTCGATCCCGCGCGTGCCCTCGGGAAAGCGCCCGGTGGCGATGGCGATGTGGCCCTTGAGGACGAGCGTGAAGCGCTCGCGCATCTCTAGCGTCGGCTTACCGATGGCGACCGTGCGTGTGATGTCGGTCGTGCCGTCGAGGTATTGAGCCCCGCTGTCGATCAGGAACAGCTCGCCTGCGCGCAGCTTGCGGTTCGTCGCTTCGTTGACGCGGTAGTGGACGATGGCGCCGTTGGGTCCGCTGCCCGAGATGGTATCGAAGCTGATCTCGCGCAGCTGGTTGGTTGCGCGGCGGAAGGACTCGAGCCGCCGTACGGCTTCGATCTCGTCGAGATCGCCGGAAGGGGCCGCGCCGTCGAGCCAGGCGAGAAAACGGGTGACCGCGATGCCGTCACGCAGGTGCGCCGCGCGTGCGCCCTTGATCTCGGCGGCGTTCTTGACGGCTTTCAAGGCAAGGCAGGGATCTGGTCCGCGCGCAATGCGGCGCGGGCCTCCGAGCGCGCGGGCGAAGGCGTAGGCGGCCGTATACGGATCGAGGCGCACACGCTTCTTGGCTGCGCGCAGCGCCGACAGCCGCTCACTGAGCGCCTCCGGCGCGGAAAGCTTAACGAAGCCCTCCAGATGCCCCCGGGCCGCAGCATCGAGCTTCTCGGGCGCGATGAAGAGCTCGGGCTTTCCCGTCTGCGGGATGATCGCGAATGCCAGCGCGACGGGGATGTGCGGGATGTCGGCGCCGCGGATGTTGAAGGCCCAGGCTACAGAATCGCTCAAGGTCAGCACGACGGCGTCGTGGCGATCCTCTTTGAGGCGCTTCTGAATGTCGGCGATCTTGTCGGGCGCGGAGCGGCCGGCGAACTTCAAAGGATGCAGTGTAACGGGATTGAGGGGCGGGGCGGGACGATCCCGGCCCCAGATGCGCTCTACAAGGTTGCGCACGACGGGCTTGAGCTTGATGCCCTTCTGGTCGAGCGCGGCGGTGAGGCGCTCGACCTCGGCTATGGTGTGTAGGCGCGGATCGAAGCCGACGCTCTGGCCGCGTCCGAGCTCGGCACCGAGCCATTCGGCAATGCGCGCGCGCGCGAGTGACGACACCTCGATGACGTCGGCGTCGATCTCGGCGCGGGCCTGCACGGTGTAGCGGCCGTCGACGAACAAGACGGCGCTCTTCTTGGTGACGATGGCGAGGCCGGCGGAGCCCGAGAACCCCGTCAGCCATTTGAGGCGCTCGGCCGACGGCGGCACGTACTCGCCCTGGTGCTCGTCTGAGCGCGGCACGAGGTAGGCGTCGAGGCCCGCTTGTGCCATGAGCCGGCGCAACGCCTTGATCCGCTCAGGCGTGGCAGCGACGTGGGCGGAGGTCTCGAAGGTCTGGAACATGGGGACTTCTTTAGGCTTCCCGTCGCGAGCCGGCAATTCGTAAGCGTCAGCATTTGCGCGACAAAGCGTGCGCGGGCTCGGCAACTCGGGGATCAACTTCGTTTGCTGAGCGTCAAAGTCGACCAGCCGGCGATGCGACTGTGGTCGAGGACCGCAAAGCCTTGCGCCGCATACGCAGCGATCACTCGGGGCGCCTCCGGATCGAGCAGACCCGAGAGGACCAGCGTACCCCCGTTGCGCACCGCCGTCCTCAAGTTGGGCGCAAGCGCGCACAGGGGGCTTGCGAGGATGTTGGCGACGACGAGGTCGAAGGGCGCGGCGAGCCGCAGCCAGGGATGCGCGAGTCCCTTAGCGCAGCAAAAGGCGATGCGCTGGCCGACCCCGTTGGCCTTCGCATTCGTCGCCGCGACGGCGACCGCTTCCGCGTCGCTGTCGCTCGCGAGGATGTCGGCGCGGGGGAGCGCGCGCGCCGCGGCGATCGCCAGCACGCCCGATCCGCACCCGAGGTCGAGCACGCGAGAGAACGTGCGCGCGCGGGTGAGACGGTCGATTGCCAAAAGGCAGCCCAGCGTGGTCGCGTGGTGTGCGGTCCCGAACGCCTCGCCCGCGTCGATCAGGATGGCATTGGGGCCTTGCGGGATTTTTCCGCGGTCATGGCTGCCATGGACCAGGAATCGTCCAGCGACGACGGGCGGCAACGCGGCCTGCGAGATCTCTACCCAGTTGAGATCGGGCACATCGGCGAGGCTGAGCGCAGGAACGGCCTGGCCCACGGCACCGTGAAGTTGCTGCGTGACGGTGCCGATATCGGGCGGGTCGGAAAAATACGCCTCGATGCGCCAGGCATCGGGGCCCTCCTCGAACTGGGTCACGGCTCCCGGCGCCGGCTCGATGAGGTTCTCGAAGGCACCGGCGAGCGCGCGCGCCAGGGCGGCGTCGATCGTGCGCATGGAGAGCTTGGAGGCGGCCATGGCTTAGCGCGAGGCCGCGGACGCGCGGGGCGCGATCATGCCAGCGCCGCCGGGGCATGACCTTCGAACTCGAGGCCTTCCGCGCTCATCGGCTCGGGCAGCTCGTCGAGGAAGAGGTCCCACTTCTTGTCGATGTGCTGGGCGGCCTCGGCGGGCGGTAGCGTGATGAGCGTTCCGTCGGCGCGCTCGGTGACGATGCCGTCGGCGATGAGGCGGCTCAAGGCGTCGGGGATGTCGAAGTCGACACTCACACCGAAGCTACCGGCGAGGTACTGCTCAATCGCCATGTCAATGTCGGGGATGTCCTGGCGCCGCGCGCGCTCCTTCGCCAGGACGCTGTAGAGCAAGATCTCCTCCTTGAAATCCTCCTCGGCCGCGCGCGCCGCGAGCTTCAGCATCACGCCGCGGTTGTCGGCCATGGAGTGAAAGTAGAGGTTCTGCGCCATGACCACCATGTAGCGCTGCTTCTGGTTCATGAAGTTGGTGGCTTGACGGAAGGCGACGCCGCCCAGACCGACGACGGCGCCGACCGCGGCAATCGGGTTTGTCGCGAGCAGGGCGAGCTTGCCCGCGGCCCCGACCGCGCCGAGGCCGAGGCCTCCGCTCGCCGTTGCCCCGAGCCACAGCTTGTCGAGGAAGCGGAAGCGCACCTGCGTATTGGGAAACACCATCTCCAGATCGCTCCTCGGGATGTTCTTGAAGAGCTTCATGTAGATGTTGTCTTCCTTGACGCCTGGCATGCAGGCGCGCTTGCGCCTGACGACCTTCTCGGCCTCGCGTCGGTTGAGCTTCTCGGACTGCATGATCTCGCGCACGCGCGTCTCGAACGGCTTCAGCTTGAACAGCAGGAACAGCCGTTGGAAGATGGGGATGTCGAACTCCTCCTTGAGATAGAACTTGTTCCACCGGCGGCGCTGGTCGCGCTTGGTCGAGGCGCCGCGGTAGTAGAGGAGCACATCCTCGAAGGCATCGAGATCGACGAAGAGGTCGAGGCCGTAGGCCGAGTCGCGCGTCAAGATCATCGCGACGTCGTTGTGGTCGATGCGGACGTAGTTCGCCTGCTCGAGAATGCCGATCATGCCGTCGGTGACGCGCTCCCTCATGATGTTGCGCTCCTCGGGCGTGAACGTGCGCGTCATCAGAAGATCGCTGTCGGGGCTGAACGGCTCGTAGGTTTCCTCGAGCGTGTGCAGGCGTGCGGTGTATTGCTGGCGGCGCCAGTGGTCGAGGTAGCGGAAGAACCGGCGCGCCTCCTGCGCCTGCCCCGGCGGCCACGCGGCCGGCGCCGTCAGCCGGTCGATCAGGGCAAAGCGGGTCACCGGAATGAAGCGCTCGCGTCCGCGCTGGTCCTCGGGCTTGATGGTGTCGAAGGCGGAGACTTGGCTCTGCGCGTCGGCTTGCGCCGCAGCCGGGTCCGGCTGCTTGGGATAGAAGCCTGAGGAGGTTTGCGGTGCGGCTCCTTGCACGTCAACAGGTGACATGATTGGGCTCCCCTCGAGTCCGATACGCAGGCCGATATGCCCTTGTGCCACCCTGTAGAGAGAAGCACCAGCACCCCGGCTCTTCTAGGGTGGAACAGCGCGTCTTGTCGAGCCTAGGGGGGACATCGTGCAGCATTTTGGCGGTCAACCGTTGTCATGTTGCGTGCGGCCGCGTGGACGCAGGTGCCCTTGGGATCGGCAGCTGCAAAGTGTCTGGTCTCAGCTCTCATTCTCTTACGTGCATAACGTCTTGACGTGCCACAGTCGTGCCCTGGTTAAGATCAACGAAGGACAACGAGTGCGTACCAAGAATGAGGGGATCCAAGGTGCGTCGCGTCATTGGGATTTTGCTAGCTTCGAGCATCAGTGCGGCAAGTCTTGCCGAGGCGGGCGATGAGCTCGTCATGCCCTACGACTGCGGCCTCCAAGGCGGCCGCGTCACGCTCTCGCCGACCGCCGAGAGGCATTACGCCATCGTCGGAGAGCGCGAGAAGCAAGCGATCACGACCTGCCGCTCGCAGACCGGCGGCTGCCGTACGCTTACCGTCCATCGATTCGTCATCTCCTGCGCCGGGGCCGGCGTTTCCTGGATGCGGGTCGCCGCGGCCATCCGGCGCGCCACCGATACGCCGGCGTGGATCGAAGGCGGGCGCCTCAATCTGGTGCTGCCGGAGGGCAGGTCGGCCGCGGCAAAGCCGCCCTGCATGGAGCGTGCTGCGTTCGGGCTCGGCGGGCCCGGCCTTGAGCGGCGCGTCGCCTATGCCGGGCACTGCTCCATGAGCCCTCAACACGTGGCCTACGACCAGGTGATCTTGCCGGCCGGCTTCGCTCCCGTCAGCGAGCTTGGCGCGCGATTGGTCCTTGCGGACGCACAGGCTCCACTCAGTCCGCCGCGGATGCGCGGGCCGAACGGCAGGGTGTCGCGCGTCTCCGCCGCGGTCGGCGAGACGTTCGTGGCCAAAGCCGAATCCGACGCGATCGTCGATCCCATACCCGGATTGGAGCCGTATGAGCCTGTGCTCGATCCTGCGGCCGCCGACAACCGTTGGGTCACCGTCGTGCGCACCGAGCCGGCGCCGGCGCCTGCGGCAGCACGCGGCGGCAGCGGCGGTGCGCCCGCGCCTTGGGCCTTGTTCCTGACGATCATGGCGCTCGCCAGCGCGGTGGGTCTCGTGCGCACGCGATTGGCGAATGCCGGGGACGGCCGGCGCATGGTGCCGTCGTCGCAACTCGTGCGCAGCCTCGTCGAGCTTTGGCCTGGCGAACGCTGGGGCCTCGGGCGCGCGGCGCCCGTCCGCACCAATGCGGGAGCAGCCGTTGCGGCGCTTCTCGAGCAGACCGTGGCGATCGTCGCGGATCTCAAGGGCGCGGGGCCCTTGCGCGAGGTGCTGCAATCCGAGTTGAAGCTGGTGCGTCAGCGCTTGGCTGGCATCGAGGCTGGCGCGGGTGGGGAGGAAGAGGCCGCGAAGTCGGGCCCATACTACCGCGCCCTCGTCCGCGAGCTGGAGCGCATCCGCCGCATCGCCCACAGTGCCGCGGCGAGCCTTTTGCGTGCCCGCCACGCCACCGACTTGCCGCGCACGACGGCAGAGGCCTACGATGTGCTCGGCATCAATCCCGACGTCAGCGAGGACGTCTTGAAGAAGATCGTGGACGCCTTGCGCATGAGCTGGCACCCGGACCATGCCCGCGGTTCTGAGGATCGGGGCGAGCGCGAGGTTCGCATCCGCCAGATCAACGTGGCGTGGGAGCTGATCACCGCCAAGCGTGAGGCGGCGTGAGGCCGTCCCTGCGGCGTCGAGGGCACAGAGGAGCGCCCAAGCGTGGCGGCACGGCTCTGCCTTGCAGTCTTGTTGATGGGTTGGGCAGTCATGGCCTCGGCCGAGAACGACCGCGCCGCCGAGCGGCACCAGATGGTCGACGAGATCCGGCAGTTGTCGCCACTGGTCGCGGCCGAGACTGGGCATAGTCGCATCGATGCGCGCGTGCTTGACGCCATGGAGACGGTGAGGCGGGATGAGTTCGTACCGCCCGCACAGCAGCACTCGGCCTACCGCAATCGGCCGCTGGCGATCGGCTCGGGCCAGACCATCTCGCAGCCCTTCATCGTGGCGCTGATGACGGATCTCCTGGCGGTGAAGCCCGGCGATACCGTGCTCGAGATCGGAACGGGCTCCGGCTATCAGGCGGCCGTGCTCGCAAAGCTCGCAAAGGACGTCTACACCATCGAGATCGTCGAATCGCTTGGGCGCAGCGCCGCCGCGACGTTGAAGCGCCTCGGCTACACCAACGTGCACACCCGAATCGGCGACGGCTACAAGGGCTGGCCCGAGCACGCGCCATTCGATTCGATCATCGTCACGGCCGCGCCCGACCACGTGCCTCCAGAGCTCATCGCGCAGTTGAAGCCCGGCGGGCGCCTCGTCATCCCCGTGGGCAAGCTCGCCCAGGAGCTTATGGTGATCACCAAGAACGAGGACAACACCACGACGAGGAAGGAGATCGTGCCGGTGCAGTTCGTGCCGCTGACGCGCACGAAGGAGTGAGTCGGCGCGCTACTGCCACGTCCACTTGAGGTCGGTCTGCTTGTAGTCGGCGGCCTGCTCGGGTGCCCCGGGAGCGTCCATGTCGATCTCCTTGCCGGCGCTGTCGTAGAGGTGGATCTGTCCCTCGATCTTCAGCTTGCGCTTGCCGATGTCGCACTCGTAGGGCACGGCGCGCGCGCCGCCGAGATTGGCCCAATGCCCTCCGAAGCGCGCCCCGACGCAGATGACGTTTTCGGCCTTGAGGCTCTGGGCTTTGAGCTCGGCCGTGATCGCGGCGATGAGCTTCTGGTTATCCTTCAACTGCTGCATCACCTCGTCGAGCGTGATGCTGCCCGGCGCATGGGCGGCGGTGATGCCGAGGATCGAGAATGCGAGCGTGGCAAAGAGAATGCCGAAGGACGAGATGCGTCTATGCATATTTTCTCTCCGTCACGCACGCTCAACGAAGCTGTCGACGACGCGCTTCCTCCCAGCGTCGTCGAAGTCGATCGTCAGCTTGTTGCCGTCGACGTCGGCGACGGTCCCGAGCCCGAACTTCTGGTGCGTCACGCGCTCGCCGCGCTTGAACGCCGCGCTGCTCGTCGATGCGGCGACAAGCTCGCCGTCGATGGTCGTGGGCCCGCGCTTGCGCCGTGCCTCGGCGGGGCTCCATTCCTTCTTTTGCGTCTGTGCTTTCGCGCGCTGCCAGCCGGGCGTGTCGTAGGTCGCATCGAACGGCGTTGCCGCCTCATCGAAGCGGCTTTTGGTAAATCCGGTGCCGAACGCGCCGCCGAAGTTCTGGTAGGCCCCGCCGAACGGCATCTTGGCTTCGAGCACGTCGACATGCGCCTCCGGCAGCTCGTCAACGAAGCGCGAGGGCAGGGCCGACTGGTAGAGCCCGCGGTTGCGCCGGTTCTGCGCAAACGAGACCTTTGCGAGCCGTTTGGCGCGCGTCAGCCCCACGTAGGCCAGGCGTCGCTCCTCCTCGAGGCCGGCCTGGCCGCTTTCATCGAGGCTGCGCTGGTGCGGGAAGAGCCCCTCCTCCCAACCGGTAAGGAACACGGCCTCGAACTCGAGGCCCTTGGCCGCGTGCAGCGTCATGAGCGAGACGCGCTCGCCGCCGCCGGCCTGGTCGATGTCCATGACCAGGCTCACGTGCTCGAGGAAGCCTTCAAGTGAGTCGAACTCGTGCATGAAGCGTACGAGCTCCTTCAGGTTTTCCAGCCGCGAGGCGGCCTGCGGGCTCTTGTCCGCCTGCCACATCGCCGTGTAGCCCGACTCATCCAGGATCAGCTCCGCAAGCTCGGTGTGCTTCATGTGCGAGATCATGGAGCGCCAGCGCTCGAAGGTGGCAATCAGCTCTGAAAGCGAGCGGCGCGCCTTGCCGGGGAGCTCCTCGGTCTCGGTGATCATCTGCGCCGCCTGGTACATCGGCAGCGAGCGGGCGCGGGCGAGCTCGTGCACGCGCTTCACCGAGGTGTCGCCCAGCCCGCGTTTGGGCACGTTGACGATGCGCTCGAACTTCAAATCGTTTGCGGGATTGGCGGTAACCTCGAGGTAGGCGATGGCGTCCTTGATCTCCTGGCGCTCGTAGAAGCGCGGGCCGCCGATCACGCGGTAGGGCAGGCCCATGGTGATGAAGCGGTCCTCGAAGGCGCGCATCTGAAAGGAGGCGCGCACCAGGATCGCGATCTCGTTCAAGCGCTGGCCGGCCTTCTGCATCGTCTCGATGTCGTCGCCTATCCCGCGCGCCTCCTCCTCGTCGTCCCACACGGCGGTGATGGTGACCTTGGCGCCCGGCTGGTCATCGGTGAAGAGCGTCTTGCCGAGCCGGCCCTTGTTGGCGGCGATGAGCCCGGAGGCGGCTGCGAGGATATGGCCGGTCGAGCGGTAGTTGCGTTCCAGCCGGATGACCTTCGCGCCGGGGAAGTCCTTCTCGAAGCGCAGGATGTTGTCGACCTCGGCGCCGCGCCAGCCGTAGATCGACTGGTCGTCGTCGCCCACGCAGCAGATGTTGGGCGAGCCTTGCGCTAAGAGCCTGAGCCAGAGGTACTGCGCGATGTTGGTGTCCTGGTACTCGTCGACGAGGATGTAACGGAAGCGGCGCTGGTAGTCGGCGAGCACGTCCGGGTTTTCCAAAAACAGGCGCAGGCCCTCGAGCAGGAGGTCGCCGAAGTCGGCGGCGTTGAGCTCTTTCAAGCGGCGCTGGTAGGCGGCGTAGAGCTCGCCGCCCTTGCCGGCAGCGAACGCGTAGGCCTCGCCGGCCGGCACCTTGTCGGGGGTGAAGCCGCGGTTCTTCCAGCCGTCGATGAGGCTGGCGAGCTGGCGCGCGGGCCAGCGGTCCTTGTCGAGCCCTTCCGCCTCGATCACCTGCTTCATCAGTCGGATCTGGTCGTCGGTGTCGAGGATGGTGAAGCCCGACTTCAAGCCGACCAGCTCGGCGTGCCGGCGCAGGATCTTGACGCCGATCGAGTGGAAGGTGCCGAGCCACGGCATGCCCTCGACGATGCCCCCGACGAGGTCGCCGATGCGCTCCTTCATCTCGCGCGCGGCCTTGTTGGTGAAGGTGA
This sequence comes from uncultured Alphaproteobacteria bacterium, assembly GCA_963724945.1. Taxonomy (GTDB): domain Bacteria; phylum Pseudomonadota; class Alphaproteobacteria; order Rhizobiales; family Hyphomicrobiaceae; genus Hyphomicrobium_A. The sequence goes on from CAVRWL010000003.1 coordinate 1,173,989, forward strand.
CGGCGAGGACCTGGCTCGGGTAGGCCTTGCGGGCGGCAAGGATGTGGGCGATGCGCGTTGTAAGCACACGCGTCTTGCCGGTGCCGGCGCCGGCGAGAACGAGCACAGGACCTTCGAGCGCCTCCACCGCCTGGCGCTGCTCGGGATTGAGGCCCGCCATGTAGGGGGGCGTGCCGGCGCTTGCGAGCGCGCGCGCGGAAAGCGGTTGCACCGGCGCTTGCGCTGCCGCTTCGGGAAGATCGAATGGCGGATCGTCGGCGCTGCCCGCGTTCGCCAAATGTTTTCGACTTTGCGCCATGGTCGGCAACTATAACACGAGGCGTTTTTCGGCAACGGGCACAGTCCTCTTAGCCCACACGAGATATGGGGACCGGCTGGGACGCATCGCTGCCATTATTGCGACTATTTTTCGCGCCGGCGCCGGGCTGCTATCCAGTCCAGACACAGGCCCGCGAATAAGCTAGAGTATAGCAACCTGACGTGGGTGACAGGCGTCTGGGGCCCCCCGGCCTGGGTGTCATCAGATGGACAATTGCGAGGGGCATCCCCAGAGATGGCGCCGCCACGACACCGCTGCGCCACGTAATAGAGAAGGGTCCGGATCCCTCCGGCCCATGCAGAGATAAATGAGCAACGGGCTTCTCTACATCGCCGGCTTCGTCTCGCTCGTGCTGGCCGCACTCTTCGCGGTTCCCTATTTCATCGACTGGAACGGATACCGCGGAGTGTTCGAGGAGGAGGCGACGCGCATCCTCGGCCGCGAGGTCCGCGTCGGCGGCGACGTCAACGTGCGCCTGCTCCCGGCGCCCTACGTGCGCTTCGACAAGCTGCGTATCGCCGACACGACGGGCACTGCGGGCGAGCCGTTCTTCCGTGCCGAGAGCTTCACCATGCGGCTTTCGGTGCCCCCTTTGCTCAAGGGCATCATCGAGGCCAACGAGATAGAGCTGAAGCGTCCGGTTCTGCGCCTTGCCGTCGATGCCAAGGGCGGCGGCAACTGGCGCACGCTGAGCATCGCGCCGGGCGCGCTGCCGTTCGTGCCCTCCGACGTCACGCTGCAGTCGGTGAAGATCAAGGACGGCCTTGTGGCGCTGCACGGACCCAAAGGGATCGGCGTCGCCGAGCTCGAGGGGCTCAACGGCGAATTCAAGGCCGATTCCATCGAGGGACCGTTCTCCTTCAAGGGCACGGCGAAGTGGCAGGGCGCAGATCGGGAGCTGCGGATTGCGACCGATGTCGCCGATGCCGAAGGCGCTGTTCACTTCAAGGCGACGGTGCACGGCACCAAGCGAGAGAACGCCTACACCATCGACGGGCGCCTCCGCGATCTGCGGGGCCACCCGCGCATCGAGGGCGACGTAACGGCGAAGCTCGATCTCGACACTCCGAAGCCGGCGCAGCCCCAAGCCGCGGCCGCGCAGCCGGCGGGTGAGGCAGCGGAGACGCCGCGCGTCGACTTCAGGTCGAGCTTTGCCGGCGACGCCAAGGGATTGCGGCTCGACGGCATCACGCTGTCGTTTGAACGCCTCGGACAGCCGCAGCTCATCAGCGGCACCGCGTCGGCCTCGTGGTCCGATGCTCTGAGCGTCGAGCTCAATCTCAATTCGCGCTGGCTCGACCTCGATCGCATCGCCGGGGCTGGGAACACTGGTGGCCCCTTCGAAATCGCCCGCAGCTTCGTTTCGACCATCATGGATTCGCTCCCGGCGCAGGCCGACACCAAGGTGCGCTTCGACCTTGATCAAGCGAACCTCGGCGGCGAGGCCGTGAGCGGCCTTCGCGTCGAGGTCGTCCGCGCCAACGGCACGTTGCTGCTCAAGGAGCTGCGGGCGGGCTTGCCCGGCGGCTCCAAGCTCGCCCTCTACGGCACGGTGGGCGATAGCGCGGACGCTCGCGCTTTCCAGGGTGACCTCGCGTTGCGCGGCACGAGCCTCGCTCGCTTCCTCAAGTGGGCCGCCAAGGATGTCGGCTTTGCCGACGACGTGCGCAGCGACGGTCCGTTCGCGCTGCAGGGCCGCCTCGGCATGAGCGCGCAAGCGGTCGACCTCGTGGATGCCGGCGGCGAGATCGGCGGCGAGCCGCTGACCGGAGAGGTGCATTACCGCGGCGGAGATCGCACGCGGCTCGGGGTCGTGCTGCAGGGTCAGGAGATCGACGGCGGCCGGTTGTGGCCGGCCGCGGTCGGCTACCTCAAGGGCATCCTCGGCGGCGGCGCCCCGGCTGGCGCCAATGCGCCCGCGCCTCCCGAGCCTGCCTATCCGCGCTGGCTTAACGCTGCGACCTCCGATCTTAGCCTCCGCCTCAGGGCCGGCCAGCTCATGACCGGGCGCCAGCCGCTGCGCGACGTGGACATGGACATCGCCGTCGAGCAGGGGCGGCTCGCCGTGCGCACGTGCAAGTTCGTGACCGACGACGGGCTTGCGGTCGAACTCGAGGGCACGGTCGCTGACGTGGGCGGCGATCCGCACGGCGCGCTGCGCTGGGTCTTTGCGGCGCCCGACAAGAATGCGTTCACCTCGTTCGTGCGGCTCTGGGACCTGCCTGCCGACCTCTCCAAGCAGGCGATGCCCTACGTCGCCCTGGCGCCCATGCGCCTTGCCGGCGCGATCCGTCTCGGGGAGCGGGGCAAGACGTCCTCGGACATCCATGCCGACGGCAGCATCGAAGGCGGCCGGCTGGTGGCAACCGCCCGGCTCGACGGCGGCCTTGGCAATTGGCGCGAGGCCAATGCCGACTTGGCGCTGACGCTCGACAGCTCCGACGTCGTGCAAGCGTTCGACAACCTGACGACACACACCGCAAGCGCACCTGCGGAGCCACGCGAGCGCAGCGGCGAGATCTTCGTCAAGGCCGTCGGCGTTCCCGCGAGCGGGCTCCTGACGACCGCGACGGTTAAGGCGCCGGGCCTGTTTTTCGCCTATGACGGTAGCGTGGGGCTCCCCGCGGACGGCGCCCACACATTCAACGGCGATGTGCGCGTCTCCTCGCGCGAGCTGGGCGACATCCTCGCCATCGCCGGGCTCGGCACCGGAGGCGCCCTGCGCGGTGTCCCGGTCATCGGCACCGTCAAGATGACCTCGGCCAGCCACGCGATCGAGCTCAAACCGCAGCAACTCGACGTTGCCGGCAGCAAGGTGGACGGTACCATCGCACTTGCCTATCCCGGTGACGGTCCGGCGATCGTCACAGCGCAGCTTCAGGTCGACAAGGCGACGATCCCCGGACTTCTCTCCGTGGCACTCGATCGCAGCACCACGGCGGCGGTGCCGGCGGAGCCCGCCGCGCCAGGAAAGCCTGTTGCCGCGGGAACGCCGGTCGCCCAAGGAAACTCCATCTGGCCTGAGTCCGCGTTCGACTTTGCAGCGCTCGACGGGATCGAAGGCAAGCTCGGTGTCAGCTTCGATAAGCTGGCGCTCGATGAGGGAATGGCCATAAACAAAGCTCAGCTCGAGGTGTCGCTTGCGCCCGGCAAGATCGGGGTGACGAAACTCGAAGGCAGCGCGCTCGGCGGCAATGTCGTGGCGGCATTCGCGCTTGAGCAGGTTCCGGGTGGCGCCAGCCTTGCAGGCGACGTTCGCCTCATGGGTGCGCATCTTTCCGGAGCTGGCAAGGGCAAGGCCGATGATGCGACCGCCTCCATGGCGCTCGAGATGTCGGGGCGTGGCGCTACGCCCGGCGGACTGATTGCGGTAGCGACCGGCAAGGGCGAGCTCACGCTTTCCGACATGACGATGCGTGTGCCGACGCCGCTCGCCGTCGTTGCCACGTCGGAAGCCGTGCTCACCGGCGCGGCCGGCGGCCAGGGCGAGGAGCTCACGGCAGCCCTGCGCGACAAGTTCGCCGCAAGCGACGTCAAGGTCGGCCCGCGCAAGATCGCCATCGACATCGCCGACGGCGCGGCAAAGCTCGAGCAGTTCACGTTGCCGTCGGATGCCGGCACGACGCAGGTTACGACCACGGTCGATCTGTCCTCGCTCATGGTTGATAGCGAGTGGGTCCTGCAGCCCAGGGCGCCCGACGTCGTTGAGCCGGACAAACCGCGCAAGGGTGCGCTGCCGAGCGTCGACGTCGTCTACGTCGGCCCGCTCAAGGACGCCTGGACGTTGCAACCACGCGTTACCGCCGATCAGCTCGAGCGCGAGCTCGCGATCCGCAAAATGGAGCTCGACGCCGACCAGCTCGAGCGCCTGCATAAGGCGGACGCGGAGCGCGCGCGGCGCGATGAGGAGCGGCGCAGGGCGCTCGAATCGGAGCAGGCGCCGGCCCCTGCGCCATCCGCGGCCGCGCCGCCAGGTGCCGGGACTCCCGGCACGCCGGCAGCCGCCCAGCCCGAGCCGCAGCCAGGTTCGGCGCCGCCGCTGGCACCTTCTCCGATCGGCAACGGCGATCCGGGCGTCGAGCCCGGCACGGCTCCGACCGAGGCCATCCCTGCGGTGCCGGGCTTGGAGGCGCAAATTCCGCCATCGCCGCCGCAAGGCGTAGGCGCCGCCGCGGCCGTCCCGCCTAACGCAGCCGACCCGGCCCAGCAGGTGCCGCAGGCCGCGAACCGGACGCGCCGCTCGGTGCGCCGGACGGTGCCGGTCGGCGAGCAGGTGCTGCGCGCTTTGCAAAACGGCACCAACTATTAGGCCGACGCCGCGTGCGATTTACGCGCGCGAAAATAGTCGAGCACCCACACCCGCACTGCGCTCGACAGCCCCGCTTGCCCGCGGCCGGCGTCGATGGCCGCGACGAGCGCCGAAAGCGTGAGGCGCTCGGCGGCGGCGGCCTCGTGCAAGGCATCCCAGAACGGCGCCTCGAGCGAGATCGAGGTGCGGTGGCCCTTGATCGTGAACGAGCGCTTCACGGGCCGCGTCATTGCGCGGGCTCATCGTCGGGCGGCTCGCGCCGGTGCGCGTCGAGGCGGCGCTCGAGGAGCGTCGTCTTGCTCTTCTCCGCGTTCCTCTCCGCCTTCGTGGCCCCGTGCTTGGCGCGGCTCTCTTGCGCGCGGGCTTCGGCTTGCGCCCTCGCCTTCGCCTTGCGCGCGTGGCGCAGGTTTACGACGTCGCCCATCGCGCTACTCCGGTCCCAGCATCTTCTTGGGATCGACGATCTGATCGAACTCGGCCGCCGTCACGTAGCCGCCGCCAACCGCCTCCTCGCGCAAGGTCGTCCCCTTCTTGTGCGCGGTCTTGGCGATCTTGGCCGCGGCGTCGTAGCCGATCTTCGGCGCGAGCGCGGTGACAAGCATCAGTGAGCGCTCGAGCCCCGCTTTGATGTTGTCCTCGCGCGGCACGATGCCGACGACGCAGTTGTCGGTGAACGAGCGCGCTGCGTCCGCCATGAGGCGCACCGACTGCAGGAAATTGTAGGCCATCACCGGATTGTACACGTTGAGCTCGAAGTGCCCCTGGCTGCCGGCGAACGAAATGGCGGCGTTGTTGCCGAAGATCTGCACGCAGACCTGCGTCAGCGCCTCGCACTGGGTGGGGTTGACCTTGCCCGGCATGATCGAGGAGCCGGGCTCGTTCTCCGGCAAGCTGAGCTCGCCCAGCCCTGAGCGCGGGCCCGAGCCGAGCAGGCGGATGTCGTTGGCGATCTTGAACAGCGACACCGCGACCGTGTTGATCGCGCCGTGCGCGAACACCATGGCGTCGTGCGCGGCGAGCGCCTCGAACTTGTTGGGCGCCGTCTTGAAGGGCAGCTTGGTGATGGCGGCGATGCGTTCGGCCACCTTCTCGGCGAAGCCCTTCGGCGCATTGAGGCCGGTGCCGACCGCGGTGCCGCCCTGCGCCAGCTCCATCAGGCCGGGCATCGTTTGCTCGATGCGCGCAATCCCGTTCTCGACCTGCTGGGCGTAGCCCGAAAACTCCTGGCCGAGCGTCAAGGGCGTTGCGTCCTGCGTGTGCGTGCGCCCGATCTTGACGATGTGCCGCCACGCCTGCGCCTTGTCGTTCAAGCGCATTGCGCAAGGCCTGCAGCGCCGGCAGCAGCCGGTGATGGATCTCCTCCGCGCAGGCGATGTGCATGGCGGTGGGGTAGGTGTCGTTGGACGACTGGCTCATGTTGACGTGGTCGTTGGGGTGCACGGGCTTCTTCGAGCCCATCTCGCCGCCGAGCATCTCGATGGCGCGGTTCGAGATCACCTCGTTGGCGTTCATGTTCGACTGCGTGCCCGAGCCCGTCTGCCAGACGGCGAGCGGGAAGTGGTCGTCGAGCTTGCCCTCGACCACCTCCTGCGCGGCCTTCACGATCGCCTCGCCGATTTTCTTGTCGAGCTTGCCGAGGGCCATGTTGGTCTCGGCGGCCGCGCGCTTGACGATGCCGAGCGCGCGCACGACGGCCAATGGCTGCTTCTCCCAGCCGATCTTGAAGTTGCCGAGCGAGCGCTCGGCCTGCGCGCCCCAGTAGCGGTCGGCCGCGGACCTCGATCGGGCCGAAGGTGTCGGTCTCGGTGCGGGTCTTCTTGTCGGCGCTCATGCTGGGGATCCGGTAAGGTTTCGCGTCACGTGGCCATAGCACGAAGGCCGCGATGGAGGCAGTGGGCAGTAGGCAATGGGCTGTAGGCAATGGGCAGCAGGCAGTCGGCAGTGGGTTCCGCTCCCCGAGCGCGCGCCTTTGGCCTCGCGGTCGCAGTGGGGTCTGACCCCTCTGTGTCTGACCCTGTTGTGAGCCGGCATCTGACGGTGTCAGACCCGCGAAGCGGAGCACAGTGTCCGCGAAGGGCCAATGGCAGTCAAAGCCTCACCAGGCCCATCTCCAGGCGATCGAGGAACTCAGCTTGAGCCTTCAGGATCTTCTTGCGGGCTTGCTTGAGACTGAACCACGCCGCCCGGTCGACCTCTGGAAATTCCTGCGTGCGCCCGGACCGGGGCGGCCACTCCATGGTGAAGGTATTGCTCGCGAGCCGTGCGGGATCCCAGTCGTCTTCGACGGTCCAGACGTGCACCAGCTTGCCGCCCGGCTGCCGCAGCGAGCCAAGCGAGCGGCGCCCAGTTACCTTCGGTCGGTAGCCGGTTTCCTCCGCGAACTCTCGCCAAGCCGCGGTCAATTCGCTCTCCCCTTCGCGAATTTCGCCCTTGGGTATCGACCAGGCCCCCGCATCCTTGCCGCGCCAAAACGGCCCACCCGGGTGCGCCAGCAGCACCTCGAGCACGGCCGCTCCCCGCCGGTATAACAGGACACCAGCGCTCTTCCTGCCACCCATAACGGGCGTCCTCACACCGCCTCATCTCTCACGATCTGCTGCCTACCGGCGGAGCCGACGGGGAGGCAGCAACCGATGCGGGCGCTTGCGCCAGCGAAGAAACGACGGCGGAGGCATGCTGCAACGTCTGGCTCACCGGGCATCTGTCGGCGATCTCAAGAAGTCGGGTGCGCTGCTCTTCGCTCAAGTCGCCTTGCAAATGAAGGACCCGCTCAAATCGATCCGTCACGATCGCGCCAGATGCAACTTTCTTGTGACGCACTTCGACGGAGACCTTCTCGAGCGGCAAGCCATGGCGCGTCGCATACATCCGCAACGTCATGGCTGTGCAAGCGCCCAAGCCCGCCATCACGTATTCATAAGGAGAAGGTCCGCTGTCATGCCCGCCGAGCGCCTGAGCCTCATCGGCGTGCATGCTGTGAGGGCCGATGATCACGCGCTGCGCATAGGGACCATCGCCGCTTTCCTCGACCCTCACCACACGCTTCGGGGAAGCCGTCATGGGCTACTGTCCTTGTTGCAGACCTTGATGCAGAGCGATCTTCGGCGCCGGCTCTTGGCCCCTCACAAGCGGAGGCCTCCGTCTATCTCCAGCACGCGCCCATTGTAATAATCGTTGTGCAGGATATAGAGCGCCGTGCGCCCGATCTCCTCAGGCTCTCCCAGCCGCCGCAAGGGAATCGTCGAGATGATCCTTTCGCGGATCGCAGGCTTGATATTGGCGACCATGCGCGTGTCGCAAAACCCCGGCGCGATGGCGGCGACGCGTATCTTGTAGCGCGCGAGCTCCTTGGCCCAGGTCACCGTCATCGCCGCCACTCCCGCCTTGGCCGCAGCATAGTTCGTCTGTCCGATGTTGCCCGCGCGCGAGATGCTCGAGATGTTGATGATCACCCCGCCACGGCCACCTTCGATCATGTGCACGGCCGCCTCGCGGCCGCAGAGAAAAACACCAAGAAGATCGACGGCGATGACCTTGTTGAAATCGGCAAGCGACATTTTGCCTTGCACCTTGCCGTCCTTCACTTTGACCAGCAAGGCGTCGCGATTGGTGCCGGCGTTATTGATGAGCCCATCGACGCTGCCGAGGTCGCTGCGCACGCTGGCGAAGAGCGCCTCCACCGCGGCCTCCTCCGTCACATTGGCGGAGTAGCCCCTGGCTTTCCCGCCGGCCTTTGCACACACCTGCGCCGTTTCCTGAAGCTTGGCCTCGTCAAGGTCGACGAGGGCGATCCTCGCCCCCTCGTGCGCGATAATTTCCGCCATCTTGCGGCCGAGCCCTTGCGCCGCGCCCGTTATCACAATGGTCTTGTCTTTGAGATCCATGCACTCAGATCTTCTTGGCTTCTCGCCTAGTGATGGTGTTGCGCCGACCCGTTGGTGAACGCGCGGGCACCTGTCGTCATCAGCTTTTGCGTGTCGGCAAAGAGGCGTTGTCCATCTTGCGCAAGAAGCTCCATGTGCCGGCTCAGCCATTGCTGATAGGCAGATGCACAGTCGGCGATCGATCGCGCCGCCGTGAGCTTGCTGGCAAATTCAGAAGCCACGGTCGCCTCGGCTTGCATTAGCGCGAACCAGCTCTGGTTCACGTCTTGCAAGTAGCCGAAGAACTTACTTTGAAAGTTCAGCATATCCTCGGCGCCATTGGCGCTCGCTTTGGCGGGCGGCAATAGATCCGTCTTCGACTTGGTCAGTCTCTTGGTTTGAGGATCGGGCTGGGGCATGACTTGGCTCCGTTTGCGAACTTGGCGCGGCACCCCTCCGTCGCCAATCACTATAGAGGCAATCGTCTCACTTTGCTTTGACCCGCATCAAGGCCGCTCCCTTGCGTGCGCCTCTTGCTCCATGAGCAAGCGCAGGCCCCACTAAGATATCGTAACGACGGGGTCGTGAATTGACCCGGCTTTTTGACGCAGCAGCCCGGGTCGGCGGCTAACGCTGATCCGGAATCATCCCCACGACCCCGGGCCCCCGCGGCAAAGTTCCATGCCGCGCTGAGACCATAGCCGTTGGCGTTTGCCGGCGGCCCCGCTAGACCTGCAGGTGGGACATTTCGCGGCGTACGGGGGACATCATGAACGATCTTACGAGCGCGCCCGCGACGACGCAGGGGGCCGGCATGCCGTGGTTCGTGCGCGGCGACATCGACGGCTTCTTCGGCCTCGCCATTGACAACCTCGTGCAGCTGCTCGTGATCGTCGCACTGTGCCGCGCCGTCCTCGGCTTTCCCGATGACCTCATCATCGGCGTCATCCTGCCGGGCGCCGCCGTCTCGCTCGTCATCGGCAACGTGTTCTACGCCTGGCAGGCCAAGCGGCTATCGCAGAGGACCGGGCGCAGCGACGTCTGTGCGCTGCCCTACGGCATCAACACGGTCTCGCTCTTCGCCTTCGTCTTCCTCGTCATGCTGCCGGCGTCGCTGGCGGCGAAGGCACGCGGGCTCGATCAGCACGCGGCGGCGCTCGTCGCCTGGCAGACGGGGCTTGTCGCTTGCTTCGGCGCCGGCGTCATCGAGCTCGCCGGCTCTGTCGTCGCCGAGCGCATCCGCCGCGCAACGCCGCGCGCGGCGCTTCTGTCGACGCTCGCCGGCATCGCGCTCGGCTTCATTTCCTTCTCGTTCCTGTTCCGCACCTATGCGAGCCCGATCGTGGGGCTCGCCACGCTCGGCGTGATCCTGCTCACCTACTTCGGGCGCGTGCGCTTCAAGGGGGGCCTGCCGGGCGGCTTCGTCGCTGTCCTCATCGGTATCGTGCTGTCGTGGGCGACGGGGCTCGTCGGCCCTGCGCCGCATCTGGAGCACTTGGGTCTGCACCTTCCGGTGCCGGTCGTCGGCGACCTCATCGCCGGTCTCAGCGGCGACCAGCTCATCACCTACGCGGCGGTGATCGTGCCCATGGGCATCTTCTCGGTGCTGGGCTCGCTGCAGAACATCGAGTTCGGCGGAGGCAGCAGGCGATTCCTTTCCGACCGCGCCGTCGCTCGCCGTGAATGGGGTCGGGACCATTGCGGCGGCGCTGTTCGGCTCGTGCTTCCCGACGACGATCTACATCGGGCATCCGGGCTGGAAGGCGCTGGGCGCGCGCGCCGGCTACTCGATCCTCAACGCCGGGCTGTTCACCGCTCTATGCCTGACGGGGTCGCTGGCGATCGTTGCCTGGCTCGTGCCGATCGAGGCCGGCATGGCCATCGTCTTGTGGATCGGCATTGTCATGGCAGCACAAGCATTCGAGGCGACGCCGCGCCACCATGCGCCGGCCGTCGTCATGGGGCTCCTGCCGGGGCTGGGCGCGTGGGGCGTGCTGATGGCGAAGGACGGCCTCAGGGCCGGAGGCGCGACCTTTTCGCCTGCGCTCGTCGCCAGGATGGAGGCGGCCGGCAACTACATCGGCGGCGGCTTCGCGCTGGAGCAGGGCTTCATCTTTACGGCGATGATCCTGTCGGCGGCGACCGTGCACCTGATCGAGCGCCGCTTCACGGCGGCGGCGCTGTGGTGCCTGGCGGCGGCGGCGCTGGCCGCGGTCGGGCTCATCCATAGCTACGTGCTGACGCCATCCGATTCGATTGCCGCCTTCGGCGTGCCGGCGTGGCGCTGGGTGGCGGGCTATCTCGCCATGGCCGCCACATTCTTTGCCGCGCGCTGGCTGGTGGTGCGCGAGGACGCGGCGGACGCTTCGGGGCGCGAGTAGCGGCCGAGGCTCGGGGTTCGGGCTCGAAACGGCCCGTGTTCACCAAGGGAGCCGATTGCCGCTCGCGCGCAAGCCGCCGCCGTCATGATGGCAAAAAGACACAGGCGGCGGGCGCGATCTAGGCTATGCTGACCGCCATGCGGCACCCGTGTCTCGCGTAAAGGTGTGCCTTGGCTGATGTTCGCTTCTTCCATCGCGCCGGCCCGTTTCCGCTGCGCGATATCGCGGCGCTCGTGGGCGCGGAGCCTCTGGAGCCGGAGGCGGGAGCCGTTCCCATCCACGACATCGGCTCGCTCGAGCAGGCGGGCCCCGACGACATCAGCGTTTTTACCGACGTGCGCTATCGCGATGCGCTGCGCCCGTCGCGCGCGCGCGCCATCATGATCAGCCGCGACCTCGCGCGCCACGCCGCCGATCCGGCGCGGCTCATCTACGTGAAGAACCCGCGCCTCGCCTATGCACAGGTCGGCCAGCTCTTCTATCCGCCGCCGCCGCTCGAGTCGGGCGTCGACGCAAAAGCCCGCGTACACGAGAGTGCAGTGATCGGGCGGGGCTCGCAGATCGACGCCGGCGCCGTGATCGGCCGCGAGGTCGAGATCGGCGAGCGGTGCCACATCGGCCACAACGTGGTGATCGGCGACGGAGTTCAGCTCGGCGACGACTGCCGCGTGGGCGCCAACACTTCGATCAGCCACGCCCTGATCGGGAAGCGCGTCGACATCGAGAGCGGCGTCAGCATCGGCTCGCAGGGCTTCGGCTTCGTGCCGGGCGCGAGCGGCTTGACGCGCATGCTGCAGCTGGGCCGCGTCGTCATCGAGGACGATGTGCAGATCGGCGCCAATTGCGCCATCGACCGCGGCGCCACCGGAGACACGGTGATCGGCGCCGGCAGCGTGATCGACAACCTCGTGCAGATCGCCCACAACGTGCAGGTCGGCCGGCACTGCGTCATCTGTGCCCAAGTCGGCATCGCCGGCAGCACCATCATCGGCGACGGCGTCATGCTCGGCGGGCAAGTGGGCGTCGTCGACCACCTCAAGGTGGGGCCGCGCGCGCGCATCGCCGCCAAGGCCGGCGTCATGCGCGACGTTGCTGCGGGTGCGGTGCTCGGCGGAATGCCGGCCATCGAGATCAAGGCCTGGCATCGCCAGACGATCGGCCTTCTGCGCCTGTTCAAGGGCGGCAATGGGAACGGCAAGGAATAGCGGCCGCCTCCACCGGTAGGGCAAGCCCCTAGGGGTTGGGGTCAAAGCCACACGGCGGCCCCAAGCGGGGGATAGGCTTGGGATCGGATTGCCGGTAAGCAGAGTTTAGGCTTCACTTGGTAAATCTTAAGGACCCGGCGTCCGCCGGGCCGGAATCATTAAGGGTTCGCGTATGATCTGCGCCTGGCCGTCACGCCCCGCCGTCCTCTCCTTCGCCGCCGTCACGGCGCTGGCAGCCCTCGCCGCCGCCGGGCCCGCCGTCGCTAAGGACCGGAGCACGGCTGAGAAAAAGGATCCCTACGCGTTGACGACCCGCACGCCGGGCACGCCCGTGCTGGCGGTGGTCTCGCTCGACGACCAGAAGGTCACGATCTACGACGCCGACGGCGCGATCCTGCGCGCGCCCGTCTCCACCGGCCAGACCGGTCTGGAGACCCCCGTCGGCATCTACTCCGTCCTGCAGAAAGAGGCCGAGCACTACTCGAACCGCTACGACGATGCCGCTATGCCGAACATGGAGCGGATCACCTGGTCGGGCGTGGCGATGCACGGCGGCGCGCTGCCGGGCTACCCCGCCTCGCACGGCTGCATTCGCATGCCCTACAAGTTCGCCGAGCGTCTGTTCGGCCTGACCAAGCTCGGCATGCGCGTCATCGTCGCCCGCAAGGAGATGGAGCCGGCTCCCATCTCGCATCCGCTGCTGTTCAAGCCGATGCCGCTGCGCGACGGCTCCGGCCTCGTATCCAAGACGGCGTGGTTCGGCTCGCAGACCCCGCAGCAGGCGGCGGAGGCGCGCGCCGCCTCGCTGCAGGCGGCGGCGGCGGCCAAGAACGCGGAGGCCGATGCCATCGACAAGGAGGCCGCGCCGGCGCGGGCCGCGGCCAAGAAGCTCGAGCCCGACATGAGAAACGCGCAGAAGGCGCTGCGCGCCGCCGAGAAGATGCAAAAGCGGGCGGCCGCCTGGGTCGCGGACACGGAGAAGGATCTCGCCCGCGCCAAGTCCGACCGGTCCAAGGCGCGCGCGCAGACGGAGAAGGACAAGGCCGACGCCAAGCTCAAGGAGGCACAGGCTAAGCTCGACACCGTGAAGGGCGAGGTCGAGCCCAAGATCGACGCCTATCAGCAGGCCGATGCGGCGGCCAAGGCGCTCGAGGACAAGCGCGACGCGGCGCGCGCGGAGGCGCAGGCGGCGCAGCGAAAATTGTCGCCGGTCTCAGTGTTCATCAGCTTGAAGACGCAAAAGCTCTACGTGCGCCAGGCGTTCCAGCCGGTGTTCGAGGCCCCGGTGACGATCGCCGATCCCGACAAGCCGATCGGCACGCACACCTATACCGCGGTCGCCTACGCCGACGGCGGCGACGCCATGCGCTGGAACGTGGTCTCGATCGGCCCCGCCACGCACCCCGGCGACGCCAACGAGGACGTCTCCTACCGGTCGTCCAACGACGACGACTATTACGACGACGACTACTACCGCCCGCGCCGCCCTCGCCACGTGACGCACGCCTCCTCGGGGCCGAAGCCGACCGACGTCGCCGCGGCGAAGGCCGCGCTCGACCGCATCACCATCCCGCCCGACGTCGCAGAGCGCATCTCTGAGCTGGTGCTGCCCGGCTCCTCCCTCATCGTCTCCGACGAGGAGACGAGCAAGGAGACCGGTCAGCAGACCGACTTCATCGTGCTGATCAGCAGCGAGCCGCAGGGCGGGATTCTGAAGCGGCCGCCCCAGATGAACCCCTACTACGATGACGGCTACGGGTACTACGACGACTACGATCGCCGCGGCCGGCGCGGGCGCGGGCCGTTCGGTGGAGGGTTCTTCCGCTTCTGGTGAGGCTAGCCACTCACCGCGCGGGCTTTTTGCTTTCGCGTTTCGTCTGTTCCCCTGAGAACAGCGCAAGAGGCGCTTCTTATTGGATCTTGTTGTCTCGATCCGCGATGGCGCGGAGCCGGGATGGAGGATCCGATGAGCTCGGGCAGTCGGCGCAATTTCTGCATTTGGGCAACTGTGGCCTTTGCGGCCGCGCTCGCGGCCGGGCCTGCGTCCGCCGGCTCGTCTTCGCCGGGAGCGATGCTGATCGCGGAGAGCCGCTCGAAGGCAAAGTGCGAATCTATCGACAACCGCATTTTCGTAACAACCAAGCTCGGCACCGAGTGCATCGCCTACTTCGTGAGCCGAGGCTTCGAATCCCGGCGCCAGGCGGTCCTGTTCTTCGGCGGAGATGCCTCTAAGCTGCAGCTTAGTGATCCCGCCAAGCTTGAAACTGACCTCCGCTTCCAGAAAAGGGCGATGCAGCAATGGGCGGACCGGCTGAGGGTTCGCTACATCTACGTTTCTCGCGTGGGGCTGCAGGGGTCCTCGGGCAATCACGCTGAGCGCAGGCGGCCAAAGGAGACCTTCGTCATGAACGCGGTCGTCGACGCACTGAAGGCAAGGCTCGGCTTCGATGACATTGCTCTGGTCGGCCAATCGGGCGGCGGGACCATCGCCGCGGCGCTGCTGACGCTTGGGCGGGCGGACGTGCGCTGCGAAATCTTGGGGTCGAGCGCGACCAGGCTTGTCGACCTCGAATATGACTATGTAACCGAGCATGGCGGTCACCCGAGCAAGACCGCCATGCACCGGAAAATATACGATCCGTCCGATCACCTCGACACGATCGTCCGGCGTGCGGATCGACGCATTTTTGCGCTCGCGGACCCGAGCGACAAGACCGTGGCCTTCAAGTATCAGGCTCAGTTCATCGACCAGGTGAAGGCAGCCGGGCATACGGCCATGCTGATCGAGGTCGATGCTACGGGCGAGCACCACCATGACACTGAGAAATACGCTCTCCCCGTAGCGGGCGCCTGCCTCAACGAGGTCGCGGACGACCCGATCATTGCTGCGGTTGCGCGCGGGCGGAGCTGGGGCGAGCAAACGCACGCTCTCTCTCAGCTCCCATGGCAGTTCAAGAGGTGGAAGCCGCCCATTGGATCCGTGGCCGGTCTCAAGACAGCCGCCAAGGCGAACTGATCTGGGAAGGCTTCGCAGCGATCACGCGCGCCGCAAGCGAACGTGAAGCCAGCCATTGAGAACGTGAACCTCTGCGTTGATTGAGATCAACATTGGCCCAAGCCCCGCGCATACGGTCCCGGCGCGTGAGGCGAGAGGCTGCACGGGACATCGCGACCGCCTCTCTCCTCGAGAAGAATGCGAAAACCCCTGGAGGAGAGTGAAGCGATGACTGCATTGAGGTTTATGAGAGAGTTGGCCTGCGTGCTGCTCGCGGCCGGCGTAGGGATGAGCATGGTGCCTGCCTCCGTGTCGGCGCAGACGAGCGGCACGGACGCCATCAAGATGCTCGATACCGACCACGACGGAACCCTCGATCTTGCCGAGTGCAAGGCCGCCGCAGCGGCCATGTTCGACAAGCTCGACGCGGACAAGAGCGCGACGCTGGATCAGCAGGAGCTCGGCGACCGCGGCACCATCACGATCGTCGAAAGTCCGCATCACACCATGTTCTTTCAAACGCGGCCGTCGAAGGCCGACTATGTCGGCTTCGTCGTGAAGCGGTTCGACGTCGTCGATCCCGATCACGAGGGCAAGCTCGATGCAAAGGAGCTCGATACGCCCGCGGGGCAAGCGCTTGTGAAGTTGCTGCAATAGCAGCCGAGGGTCGGGTGCCGCCCCTACTTCTTCCTAAACGCATCCAGGCTGACGATCTGCGCTCCGCCGTTGTCCTGGCGCGGCTTGTCGTCGGACGCTTTCGGCGCGGCGGAGATCTTGTGCGCGGCCGGCGTCGGCGCGGGCGCGCGCTCGGCGGGCTTGGGCTCCTCGGCGGGGGCGGCGGTCTTCTCCGCCTTGGTCTTGCGCGGCACCTTCGGCTTCTTCGGCGCGGTCGAGCGCAGCGTCGGGCGCGTCGCGCCATTGGCGCGCTCGGGACGGCGCCCGCCGAAGCGCTGGGAGATGTCCTCGCCCGCTTCCGGCTCCGCCTCGAGGTCCTCGAACTGCAGCCCGTAGCGCACGGAAGGATCGAAGAACACGCGGATCGCCGCGAAGGGGACGACGAGGCGCTCGGGGATGCCGTCGAAGGTGAGCTTCACCTCGAAGCCGTCGTCGGCCACCGAGAGATCCCAGAAGCGATGCTGCAGCACGATCGTCATCTCGTGCGGGTACTTGTCCTTCAGCCGCTTGGAGAGGACGACGCCGGAGGCCGTGGTGTCGAAGGAGATATAGAAGTGATGCTCGCCTGGCAGCCCCTGCTTGGCGGCCTCTTTGAGCACGGTGCGCACGACGCCGCGCATGGCGTCCTGCGCTAGCGTCTCGTAGTCGATCGTCGGCTCGACCGGCATCGGATTGGCTTCTTGGCCCCCCTGATTGGCCCCGTGTCACGCACTCTAACGTGCCGATTACACTTCCGCGGCAAGCCCGGGGTCAAGTGCCCGGGATAAAGTGGAGGGCTTCTGTTGCCCGGTGCCCTCCGAACCGCGCCTTACCCTGCTAGGGGCAAGGGCTTCAAGTTTAGGCCTTTCGCACTGCGTTACGCAGCGAGAGCAGCCTCAGCATAGTTGTCATTGGCAACTATTCTGAATGGCCCGATGACGGCGGAACCATGCCGAGCGAAAGCTTAGCCCTTTACACCTTCGTCGATCCTAGTTCGCCCCCATCAGATGCCGCCGCGGCTCTTTTCGCTGCGGGTCTGTCCAACGTGCCTGCCGTCTGCTCATCGCTTCCGGCGGCGGCATTTGGTGGAGGCGCCGGGTACTGCCCCCGGGTCCGATCGGCTTATTACGGCCGCGTTTATCGCCATAGCCGGACGAATCCGGCACCTCGAATATAGGGGCAGACGCTTGCGAAAAAAAGACTTTCGTGGCGGTAGCCTGCAACCGCTTGTTAACGCCGCTCCTTGGCTTGCCTGCATGCAAGGCGCGGGGATGCTGCGCGCGCTCTCGTCTGCTCGCGCACGGGGCTAGGGCGTGGTAAAGGGCGCGTCCCACGGCAGGCAATGAGGCAGAAGGCATGCTCTCAGCGCTCTTCAAAGGTCCGGCTCCTTACGTTCCGCGCTCGCGCTGGCCGGCATGGGCGGTGCTGCCGGCAGGCGTGTTGATCTTCGTCCTCGCGGTCGTTCTTGGCGGGCTTCTCACCTACGCCGACATCAGGCTGACGGGCGCCGGCGTGCCCCATCCCATCGATCCGTCCCACCCGCCGCCGCAAGCGACGCTGGAGCTTGCCACCTGGATCGCCGGGCTGCAGATCGGGCTCATCGCCTTCACGCTGCTTGCGGCGGGCTTCTTCTCCTCCAAGCGCGCCGAGGTCTTGTCGCTCAGGGCGCCGGCGCCGGGTTGGGCGGTGCTGCCGCTGGCCCTCATCCCGCTCTTTGTCGGCGGCGGTCTGTGGACCGGCCTGTTGCTCTTGTGGAAGCCGACGACCGTCCTGCAGGATCTGCGCCCGTTCCAGATGCTGCTCAACGGCCACGCGCGCGCCCTCGTCCTCCTCATCATCTGCGTCGGCGCGCCGTTGTCGGAGGAGCTGTTATTCCGCGGCTTCCTGTTCTCAGGGCTCGCCAAGACGCGGCTCGGCTTCGTCGGGACCGCGCTCATCACGACGCTTCTGTGGACGGGGCTGCACTGGGGCTATTCGCTGTTCGGGCTCTTCGAGGTGCTCTCGATCGGCCTCTACCTCTCCTGGCTGCTGGTCCGCACCGGCAGCCTGTGGGCGACGATCTTCTGCCACGCCGCCTACAACACGGTCGTCGCCGTCGTCTTGCTTTTCATCGCGCTGCCGGGGCCCGGTTAGGCGTGCGCCCCTTTGTTCCAGCAAAGGGGAATCGCTATAGTTGAGCTATGCAGCAGTACCTCGATCTGATGCGCCGGGTGCGCGATCACGGCGCGCGCAAGACCGACCGCACGGGCACCGGCACACTGTCCGTGTTCGGGCACCAGATGCGCTTCGATCTTACGCGCGGCTTTCCGCTGGTGACGACCAAGAAGCTGCACGTGAAGTCGGTCATTCATGAGCTGATCTGGTTTTTGGCGGGCGACACCAACACCACCTACCTCAAGCAAAACGGCGTCAGCATCTGGGACGAGTGGGCGGATCAAAACGGCGAGCTGGGCCCCGTCTATGGCAAGCAATGGCGCTCCTGGGCGGCGCCAAAGGGCGAAGGCCCGTCTTCGACAGGACCCGGGCGCACGATCGACCAGATCGCCGATGTCGTCGCGACGCTCAAATCCAACCCCGACAGCCGGCGCATGATTGTGTCGGCGTGGAATCCTGCCGATCTTGACGACATGGCGCTCGCGCCCTGCCACTGCCTGTTCCAGTTCTACGTGGCGGAGGGACGCCTCTCCTGCCAGCTCTACCAGCGCTCGGCCGACGTGTTCCTCGGCGTGCCGTTCAACATCGCGAGCTACGCGCTGCTGACGATGATGATGGCGCAGGTCACCGGGCTAAAGCCAGGCGAGTTCATCCACACCTTCGGCGATGCGCATCTCTATCTCAATCATCTCGATCAGGCGGACGAGCAATTGAAGCGCACGCCGCGCGCGCTGCCGCGCATGGAGATCAACCCCGAGGTCACCTCGATCTTCGACTTCCGCTACGAGGACTTCAAGCTCGTCGGCTACACCCCGCATCCGCACATCGCGGCCCCCGTCGCGGTCTGAAGCGATGTCCATGATCATCTCCCTCGTCGTCGCCGTCGCCGAGAACGGCGTGATCGGCCGCGACGGCGGCCTGCCCTGGCACCTCTCCTCCGACCTCAAGACCTTCCGCCGCCTGACCATGGGCAAGCCGCTCATCATGGGGCGCAGGACGTTTCAATCCTTGAAGCGGCCGCTCGATGGGCGCGACAACATCGTCGTCACGCGCGATCACAGCTTCGATGCCCCCGGCGCCATCATCGCGCGCGACTTCGCGACGGCGCTCAAGCGCGCCGAGGACTGCGCCAGAGCGCGCGGCGTCGCCGAAATCATGGTGATCGGCGGCGCGGACATCTTCAAGGCGGCGCTGCCGCTTGCGCGTTTCATCTACAAAACGGAGGTGCACGGGCGCCCCGAGGGCGATGCCTACTTGCCCGCCATCGATTGGAGCGCGTGGCGGGAGCTTAAGCGCGAGGTGCTGCCCAAGGGGCCAAAGGATGAATATTCGTCCACATTCGTGCTGCTCGAGCGCGAGACCGGCCAGCGCGCTTGAACGGCCGCATTTGGCAACCAATGTTAGCAGCCAATTTGCGCTTAAGGGACGCCCTGGCCTATAAGCGTGCACGTTGCATTCCCGCCGTGGAAAAGGGATCGGCCTCCCCGTTGCGCAACAAAGCACGGCGTGGCCGGCGGCCAGCGCCCCGTGCAGCCCTAACCCATTGAAGGACCTCGACATGCCGTGGAGCAATCAGAGTGGCGGTGGCGGCTGGAAAAGCGGCAACGGCGGCGGTCCATGGGGACAGGGCCCGAGCGGCGGCGGCGGCGGCGGTCAGCCGCCGGATCTGGAGGAAATGCTCAAGCGCGGGCAGGACAAGGTTAAGCAGGTCATGCACGGCGGCGGCATCCCCGGGCCGCTTCTGCTCCTCGTCGGTGCGGTCGCCGTCGCGGTCATCGTCTGGCAGGCCTTCTTCTTCCGCGTCAACCCCGACGAGCTCGGTGTCGTGTTGCGCTTCGGCGAGTTCATTCGCACGGCTCCGCCCGGCCTGCATCCGCGCTGGCCCTATCCGATCGAGGAGGTGCGCCTGCCGAAGGTCACGCGCCAGAACATCATCGAGATCGGCATGCGCTCTCCGAGCGGCAGCCGCCTCGGCGGCAGCGCGCGCGACGAGCGCGCCGAGAGCCTGATGTTGACCGGCGACGAGAACATCGTCGACATCGACTTCGTCGTCTACTGGCGCATCAGGGACGCGGAGAAGTACTTGTTCAACATCCAGAACCCGGACACGACCGTGAAGGAGGTGGCCGAGAGCGCCATGCGCGAGGTCGTCGGTCAATCCAAGATCCAGCCGATCCTCACGCAGGCGCGGCAGAAGACCGAGGAGGCGGTGCAGAAGCTGATGCAGAAGACGCTCGACAGCTACGGCGCCGGCATCCGCATCGACCAGGTGCAGCTGCAGAAGGTCGATCCTCCCGCCGAGGTCATCGACGCCTTCCGCGACGTGCAGGCGGCGCGTGCCGACAAGGAAAGGCTGCAGAACGAGGCTTCGGGCTACGCCAACAAGGTGGTGCCTGAGGCCCATGGCGATGCCGAGCGCATCCTCCAGTCGGCCGAAGGATACAAGCAGAAGGTGGTCAACGACGCGATCGGACAGACCGCCCGCTTCGACAAGGTTTACGAGCAGTACAAGAACGCCCCCGAGGTCACGCGCAAGCGCATGTACCTCGAGACGATGGAGCAGGTGCTCGGCAAGACCGACAAGATCATCATCGATTCCAAGGATGCAAAGGGCATCGTGCCTTATCTTCCGCTCAACAAGCTGCAGAGCAAGACCAGCGAGGGAGGCAACTGAAGATGCGCGCGTTTCTCGCTTTCGTCATCATTCTGGTCGGCATCGCGGCCGTCGCGGTCTACGCCTCAGCCTTCATCGTGCACCAGAACGAGCAGGCGCTCGTCTTGCGCTTCGGTGAGCCCAAGCGCGTCGTGAAGCATCCAGGCCTCAACTGGAAGCTTCCCCTCGTCGACACGGTCGAGATCTACGACAAGCGCATCCTCGACCTCGACAGCCAGCCCCAGGAGATCACCGCTTCCGATCAGAAGCGCCTCGTGGTCGATTCCTTTGCGCGCTATAAAATCGTCGATCCCTTGAAGTTCTATCAGACGCTGCGCTACGAGGACGGCGTGCGCTCCCGCCTGGGGCCCATCATCGAATCATCGCTGCGCCGCGTGCTGGGTGCTGCGACATTCCAGGATCTCGTGCGCGACAAGCGCGAGGAGCTGATGAAGCACATCGCCGCGCTCGTCAACCAGGAGGGCGAGGAGTTCGGTCTCCAGGTCGTCGACGTGCGCATCAAGCGCGCCGATTTGCCCGAGCAGAATTCCAAGAGCGTGTTTGACCGCATGCGCGCCGAGCGCCAGCGCGAGGCCGCCGAGTTCCGCGCGCAAGGCGCAGCCGAGGCCAACCGCATCAAGGCGACGGCCGACCGCGAGGCCACCGTCATCAAGGCGGAGGCGACCCGCAAGGGCGAGGAGACGCGCGGCGACGGAGATGCCGAGCGTAACCGCATCTACGCTGAAGCCTACAGCCGCGATCCGGAGTTCTTCGCGTTCTACCGGTCGATGCAGGCCTATGAGAACGGTCTCAAATCCGGCGACACCCGGCTCGTGATCTCGCCCGATTCGGACTTCTTCAAGTATTTCTCGGACCCTAACGGCGCGACTCACCCGGCACGCGCGACGCCGACCGCACCGTCAACTGCACCATCAACTGCACCGTAATGTACGATCTCGTCGTCGGTTTCGGGCTCGTCCTGGTGATCGAGGGCCTCTTGTGGGCGCTGGCGCCCCATTTGGCCATGCGCTTCCTGGCGGGGGCCGCGGCCACCCCGGAATCCACCTTGCGAATCGCCGGTTGGACCGCGGTTTGCCTTGGCGCAGGGCTAGTTTGGCTGATCCGCGGTTGAGCACGACCTCGCCGCGTTGACAGGAACCTTACATTGCCATCCACTTGGCGCTACCGCCCGGCAAGAATAGGTGGAGTAGACTAGAGCAGGTGCGAGTGTGGGCCGGCTTCGCGACCGGCAGGAGATTGGGTTCATGCAAGGACAATCGGTGCAGCGCGCCAGGACGTTCGCTCCCTGGATCGCAGGTCCGGTTCTAGCGGCTTGCCTCGCCGGCTTGTTTGCGGCCGCCGCCCCGCTCGCCGCTCAAAGCCGCGGGCCACAGTCGGTCGCCCCCATCGCCGAGCAGCTGATCGAGGCCGTCGTCAACGTCTCGACGAGCCAGGCGATCCGCGGCCCGCAAGGGCTGCCGCTGCCGAGCGTGCCCAAGGACTCGCCCTATCACGAGTATTTCGACGAGTTCTTCCAGAACCGCGGCCATTCGATCCCCGATCGCATGGTCTCCTCGCTCGGCTCCGGCTTCATCATCGACGGCAAGGAAGGCCTGATCGTCACCAACAACCACGTGATCGACGGCGCCGAAGAGATCCAAGTCAACCTGCACGACGGCACCAAGCTCAAGGCGGAGCTCGTCGCAAAGGATATCAAGACCGACATCGCGCTTTTGAAGGTGCACCCGCACAAGGAATTGAAGGCCGTCAAGTTCGGCACCTCGGCCAACATCCGCGTCGGCGACTGGGTGATGGCGATCGGCAATCCGTTCGGGCTCGGCGGCACCGTCACCGTCGGCATCATCTCGGCGAAGGCGCGCAACATCAACTCCGGACCCTACGACGACTACCTGCAGACGGACGCCGCGATCAACAAGGGCAACTCCGGCGGGCCGCTGTTCAACATGGACGGCGAGGTGGTCGGGGTGAACACCGCCATCATCTCGCCGACCGGCGGGTCGATCGGCATCGGCTTCGCCGTGCCGGCGGACACTGTCGCTCCCGTCGTGCAGCAGCTGCGCGAATACGGCGAGGTGCGGCGCGGCTGGCTCGGCGTGAAGATCCAGTCGGTGACGGACGACCTTTCCGCCTCTCTCGGCATCCCCGCGAACTCCGGCGCGCTCATCGCCGCCGTCACGCCCGACGGACCCGCGGCCAAGGGTGGCTTGCTGGCAGGCGACGTCATCACGAGGTTCGACAACGAGCAGGTCTCGGCCATGCGCAGCCTGCCGCGCCTCGTCGCGCAGGCGCCCATCAACCAGCAGGTCGACGTCGAGGTCATGCGCAAGGGCGAGAAGAAGTTGCTCAAGGTGACGGTCGGGCGGCTGTCCGATGACGACGAGGCCAAGGCCGAGCTCAACGACGAGGGGCGCTCCGAAGCGGCCGCTGCCGTCGTGCTCGGCCTGAAGCTGTCGGCGCTGACGGATGAGCTGAGGTCGAAATACGGGTTCGGCACCGACGTCAAGGGCGCGATCGTCGACGCGGTCGATCCCAAGAGCCCGGCCGCGGCGAAGATCAGTGCCGGCGATGTCATCGTGCAGGCGGGAAGCGAGCCGGTATCCGACCCGAGCGACCTTGCCAAGCGCATCGAGAACGTCAAGAAGAGCGCCCGCAAGACCGTGATGCTGGAGGTCGAGGACGCCAAAGGCGGCCATCGCTTCGTCACGGTGCCGGTCGAGTAGGGCCGGCGGCGGCGCTGCAGAAATCCCAGAGGGAGGCACTCGCTCGTGTCGGAACGCCACGGCATCCTTGATACCGTTGTCGCAAGCCTTTCGCCTGTGCATCGCGACGGCCACAAGTTCATCGCCATCGCGCTGGGCCTCGCGCTGCTCTTCTTCCTGTTGTGGCCGCCGCTCGCCTGGCTTCTCGTGGTCGTGGCGCTGTGGATCGCCTACTTCTTCCGCGACCCCGACCGCGTGACGCCGCTGCGCGACGGCCTGATCGTCGCCGCGGCCGACGGCCGCATCGCCTCCGTCGACACCGTCGCGCCGCCCGTCGAGCTGGGGCTCGGGCCCGAGCAGCGAGTGCGGATCTCGACCTTTCTGTCGATTCTCGACGTCCACATCACGCGCGCGCCCGCCGCCGGGCGCATCGCGCGCTCGATCTACGTGCCGGGCGCCTTTTTCAACGCGGCGCTCGACAAGGCGAGCGAGGAGAACGAGCGCCGCGCTTTGATCATCGCCCGCCCCGACGGCGACGAGATCGCGCTCGTGCAGATCGCCGGGCTCATTGCGCGCCGCATCGTGGCATTCGTGCACGAGGGTGATAGCGTGGGCCCGGGCGAGCGCATCGGTCTCATCCGCTTCGGGTCTCGCGTCGACGTCTATCTTCCGCCCGGAAAGACGGCGTTGGTCTCGGTCGGACAGCTGGCGATTGGCGGCGAGACCGTGCTGGCGGACTTGAAATCGGCCGAGCCGGAGCGCGTCTTCCGGCGCAGCTGAAACGGCCCCAAGAGCGGCCCTCGCGCGATCGAGGCAAGGCCGGTGAGGGGATAGAGCAGTCGTGGTAGTGTGAGGCTAGCCATGGATCCGATCATACCGAGGCTCGAGGAGGAGACGCGGCGGCGCCGGCGCCGTCCGCTGTTCCGCCACCAGCACGTGCCCGTGAGGATGCTGGTGCCGAACTTCTTCACGCTGATCGCTCTGTGCGCCGGGCTCACCTCGATCCGCATGGGCATCGAGGGGCGCTACGAGCTGGCGCTGGGCGCCATCGTGTTCGCGGCCCTGCTCGACGGCGTCGATGGCCGTGTCGCGCGCCTTCTCAAGGCGTCATCGCGCTTCGGTGCCGAGCTCGACAGCCTCGCCGATTTCGTCAATTTCGGAGTGGCGCCCGCCTTTCTGATCTTCAACTGGGGGCTTGGCAGCCTCAAGAGCCTGGGCTGGATATGCGTGATGATCTTCGCGCTCGCCTCCGCGCTCCGGCTCGCCCGCTTCAACATCGCAAGCGAGGACGCGCGGCCGCAATGGGAGGCCGCCTACTTCATCGGCATGCCGACGCCGGCGGCGGCGATCGTCGTCCTGCTGCCGATCTACATCGAGCACCTGGGCTTTGATGCCTTCCGCGAGTCGCGCATCCTGCTCGACCTGGTGCTGCTCTATACGCTTTTGATTGCCTTCCTGATGGTGTCGACCATCCCGACCTTCTCGGGCAAGCTCTTGGGCGAGCGCATCTCGCGCGAGTACGTGCTGCCGATCTTCATGCTGGCCGTGGGCTTCGTCGCGCTGCTCGTCACCTACCCCTTCGGCACGTTGACGGGCGCCTCGCTCGGTTACCTCGCGCTGATCCCGCTGAGCTTGCGCCGGTTCATGGCGCGGGCGGAGGGGACGCAGGCGGGGGCGCCGCAAGGCGCTGCCGCGCCGCCTGAAAGCCCTGAGCGCGAGGCCGCACAACGCGAGGGCGGCCGCATCGTCGCGATCCGCTCGAGCGACCAGCCGCGCTAGGTCAGTTGTGGGTTAGCGCTGCTGGCGCTGAATGAGCCGGTCGCGCAGCGACTTGAGCGCGGTTCCCGGCACGTTGTCGCCGCTTGCAGCACCGTTGTCGGGCGCCCGCTCGCCGAAACCGTCCTTGCGGGGCGCAGGCCGTCCTGACGCCGGCGCGCGCTGCGGGGCGCCCGCAGCCGGCGCGGGCTGGGCGGCAGGCCGCGCCGCCTCCTCGCGCATGCGCGCGGCGAGTTGTGACTCATAGCGGCGCATGTCGGCCGCCCGCGAGGGCTCAGACGTGGCGACGCTCGGCTCGACGCCCATTCCTTCCGCGAGCAGGGCGGCCTGCTGCATCGGGTCGCCGGCCCCGATATCGGAGGAGCGCCATTTCTCTACGACCTGCTCCAGGAAGCCCTCATCGCCCACCGAACGCTGCCAATGCTCGGTGAAGCGCGCGGTCGAGCTGCGCGGCAGGGCATTGGCCGGCAGCTCGTCGAAGGTGATGCGCACGGGCAGCGTCACGCCGTCGCCGAAAGCGAGCGCCTCGCGCTGGCCGAGCGCGGGCAGGAACTCCAAGAGCCCGGAGCCGGTGTCGGTGATGGCCGAGGTCACGATCTCCTGATCGCGATCGTTCGACATCCGCAGCGCAAACACGGTGTTGCATTGCGACAGGATCGTCGGATCGATCTCGGCCGGGCGCTGCGAGACGATGCACAGCGCGACGCCGTACTTGCGCCCTTCCTTGGCGATCTTGGCGATGGCGCGCTTGCAGGGCTCGAAACCAAGCCGCGGCGCCGCCGGCACGTAGCGGTGCGCCTCCTCGCACACGAGCGTGAGCGGCACCTTGCCCTCGCTCCAATGCGCAAAGTCGAAGGTCATGCGCGAGAGCACCGACACCACCACGTTGATGATCTCGGTGGGCAGGCCGGTGAGCTCGACGATGGTGATCGGCCTGTCGTTGACGGGAACGCGGAAGATGCGGCTCAGGACCTGCGTCATGCCGTCGTAGACGGTGAGCGAGCCGAACATGAAAGCGTAGCGGCCGTCCTGCGAGATGGCGTCGATGCGCGACTTCAGCTGGCGGTAGGGCGACAGGTCCTTCTTGTTCTCCAGCTTGCCCATGCGCTCGTCGATGAGGCCGGTCAGGTCGGAGATGCGGTAGGGCACCGGCGTATCGACCGTGAAGCGGCTCGGCTCGGGCGTT
Organism: uncultured Alphaproteobacteria bacterium; assembly: GCA_963724945.1. Classification (GTDB taxonomy): domain Bacteria; phylum Pseudomonadota; class Alphaproteobacteria; order Rhizobiales; family Hyphomicrobiaceae; genus Hyphomicrobium_A. The sequence continues at coordinate 1,200,204 of CAVRWL010000003.1, forward strand.
GCGCGGCGCAGGTTGTCGCGGGCGCGGCCGGCGCTGTAGCGCGCCTTGGCGATGGGGATCAGCTCCTGCAGGATCTCGATCTCCGCCTTGCGCGCCGGGTCTGCGATCAAGACCTCGACGATCTCCTCGAAGTTCAAGAGCCAGAACGGCAGCTGCATGTTGCGGGGAGTGATGACCTCGGCCCAATCGGCGAAGGCCGTCGCGTACTCGTTGTGCGGGTCGAGCAGGACGATGTGCGCCGCCGGGTTCTTCTCGAGGATCGAGCGCAGGATCAGCGCCGTCGTGCACGACTTGCCCGTTCCGGTGGTGCCGAGAATGGCGAAATGCTTGCCCAAGAGCTCGTCGACGCGGACCATGGCGGGGATGGTGTTGTCCTGGCGGATGCAGCCGATGCGCACGGAGCGTTTCGGGTCGCCGCAGAACGCGGCCTCCAGCTCGGCCTTCGAGGCGACGCGCACGCGATTGCCGAGCGAGGGATAGGCGGTGACGCCGCGCGCGAAGATGCTGGCGCGGCCCGCTTGATCGCGCCACAGCTCGCCGACGAGCCCGAGCTCCGCGATCCGGATCTCCGCCTCGCCGTCGCGCTGAGCCGGCACCGGCACGCTCAACGCCGAGACGATGGCGAGCACCACGGTGTTGGCGGTGTCGATGGCGAGCAGCGTGCCCATGTCGGGGCGGTCGTCGGGGCGGATGCGGCCCTCATGCGGGCAATCGAGCAGTACGATCGCCTTCGAGCCGGTGACGGAGACGATGCGCCCGATCGACTTGTCGGAGGACGCGGCACCGTGCTCGGAGCCGGGCATCGTCAATTGCATGTCTGTTGCTCTAGTCACGATGCAATTCCCTTAAATGCCAGCTCTTACGAAAGACCTTGTCCCATGACGGCATCGCGCGCCTCCGTCACCGAGAGCTGGTGGCGGGGCGGCAACGTGATGATCACCTCGGTGCCGACGCCCTTCTCGCTGCGAATGCGCAAGGCCCCGTCGTGCAGCTGCACCAGCGCGATCGCAATGGGCAGCCCGAGGCCCGTGCCTTCGCGCCAGCGCGCGTGGCTGGAGTCGACTTGGCCGAAGGGAGTGAGCGCGAGGGCGACGTCCTCCTCGGTCATGCCGACGCCGGTGTCGCAAATCTCCACGATGACGCTGCCGTCCGCGTCGCCGCGCGCCTTGATGGCGACGGAGCCGCCGCTGCGCGTGAATTTCAACGCGTTCGAGATCAGGTTGGTGAACACCTGGCGCAGCTTCACGCCGTCGCCGCGAATCGTCGGCAGCCCCGGATCGATCTCGTCATTGAGGCTCACGCCGGCCGACTGCGCCATCAGCCGGAAGGAGGAGGCCGAGGCGCCCAGCACCTCGCCGATATTGACCTCGCGCGCGTCGAGCGTGCACTTGCCGCTCTGGATCTTGGAGATGTCGAGGATGTTGTTGATCACCGACAGGAGATGGCCGGCCGCATCGTGGATGAGGTTGGCATAGTCGGCGATCTCGGGCTGGGGTAGCTTGCGCTCGCCCTGCTCGGCGAGAAGCTTGGAAAATCCGATGATGGCGTTGAGCGGGGTCCTGAGCTCATGGCTCATGTTGGCGATGAACTCGGACTTCACCCGGCTCGCGAGCTCGGCCTCGATGCGTGCCGAATGCTCTGCAACGCGCGCACGATGACGCAGCACGGCGTCGCCGAGAAGCGAGGAATACTCGTTCAACAACGAGCTGGTCTTTTGGCTGTTGAAGGCCCCGTTGAACATTACACAGAGGTTTGGGCTGTTGACTTTGAATTATGGACTTGAGCGGCCAAACCCTAGAGGGCGAGACTATAATGTGCAGTTAACCGACGTATTGTTTTCGACAAGGCAAACAAAGCGTTTACGCGCACGCAGAGCCCGCCCGCGCAGCGCCAGTGGACGGCTCTAGAGCTCGCCGCGGGCCGGACTTAGCGGGTGACGAACTTGAAGGGGACCTGCACCTCGATCGGCCCTTGCGCGAGGTCGTCGGGCATCGGCGGGAACGGCGCCGCCCTGTCGAGTGCCGCCATAGCGGCGTCATCGAGGATCTTGGAGCCCGAGCTCGACTTGACCTCGCGCGAGATGAGCTGCCCCGTCGGCCCGACGGTGAAGCTGATCAGCACGGTGCCGGAGTCGTGGGAGCGGGGGTTGACCTTGCTGCGCTCCAGGGTCTTGCGCAGCGTGCCGAGGTAGATGCTGCGCGCGGTCGTGTCACCGCCGCGCTGCTCGGCGCCAGAGCTCTTCTCGATGAGGGTCGCGACCTGCTGCGCCTGCGCTTTGACCGGGACCGGGTCCGGCTTCTTCTCCTCGAGCGGCGGCGGCTCCTTGGCGACCACCTCGGCCTCGTTGGTGCTCTCCGTCGAGGTGATGACGTTGGCGAGGTCGGGCTTGACCTCCTCGATCGGGCGCGGCTGCTCGGTCGCCTGCTCTGGCGGAACGTCGACCGTCTCGACCATTTCCTCCGCGTCGCCGAGCTTGGCGACGCCCTCGAGCGCGATGCCCTGCTCGACCACGAACTGATCGTTGCCGGAGCCCGCTTCGAGCGCCGCGCCGCCCGCGACCCCGATCATGGCGAGCAGCAGTCCGGCGTGCAGCCCGAACGAAAGGAGCCAGGAGATGGGGCGCAGCATTCGCATCGGCTTTGGCCGCCCCTAAGGTGCCACGCTCTGAGGCGCGGACTGCGACAGAAGCGAGACACGGGCGTAGCCGCTCTGTCCGACGAGGCCCAGGATGCCCATCACGTCGCCGTAGGCGACCTTCTTGTCCCCTCGCACATAGATCACGGCGTCGCCCTCGGCGGCGCGGATCTCGCGAAGCCGGGGCACAAGCTGGGCGCGGTCCACGAACTCGTTGCGGATCTGAAGCCTGCCGTCAGCGGTCAGCGTTACGACCATCGGCTTCTTGGAGTGGCCGACGCGGGCGGCGGAGGTCTTGGGCAGCTCGACTGGAACGCCGGCGACCATGAGCGGTGCGGCGACCATGAAGATGATGAGGAGCACAAGCATCACGTCGACCATGGGCGTGATATTGATCTCCGCCATGGGCTTATAGGCGAACTCATCGTCGTCGCTCGATGAGGCAAAGTTGAGCGCCGCACCCATTAGTGACCTCCGCTGGCGCGCAGCGGCTCGGCGACGCGCACGACCGTGTCGGTCTTGTCGGTCGACGGCCGCGAGAGGCTCTTGGCGATCTCGGAGGCGGCGGTACCGCCCCGCGCCGCGAGACGACCGAGCGACACCGAGATGGCGTTGTAGGCCATGACCGCGGGAATGGCGGCGGCGAGGCCGAGAGCGGTCGCGAACAGCGCCTCGGCAATGCCGGGCGCCACCGTGGCAAGGCTCGTATCCTGCTGCTGGCCTATGGCCGTGAAGCTGTTCATGATACCCCACACGGTGCCGAAGAGGCCGATGAAGGGCGCCGAGGAGCCGATGGTGGCCAGGAACGGCAGGCCGCCTTCCTGGCGCTGCAATTCGCTCCTGAGGCAGGTGCGCATGGCCCGTTCGAGACGAGCTCGCACGGCGCTGCGGTCCTCGCCGCGCGAGGCGCCATCCTCGGCCTCGCTCTGTGCGGCCTTCAGAACGGCACCGACGAGCCCGCGCGCGCTGCCGGTGCTCGAGCCCGTTCTCCCCATGGCTTCGAGCTGGCGGATCTGTCCTCTGAGCCACGCCAGCCGCACGAGCTTCTCGAAGATGATGGCCCAGCAGCCAACGGAGGCGATGGCAAGGCCCAGCATCACCGTCTTGACCACCGGATCGGCGGTCAAGAGCATGCCGTAGAGCGAATAGTCGTGGGTGGCAGCTGCAGCGAGGGGAATCACGCGTCGTACCTCATTTTGAGATTTCGACTTTGGTCAGAGAGTTGACCTTCATGCGGGTCAGGCAGTCGTTGACGGGCGACCCGTCCGAGCGGCACTCCATCACGTCGTTGATGAGGAAGCTGCCGATGTCGTCGCACTTCGTTCCGTCGAGCTCGAACAGCTTGACTGAGCGCTTCGATGGCCGCAGCGGCGCAAGGTCGAGCGCGAAGCGCCGGCCGATCACACCGTCCTTCTGAAACATCACCAGGTCGAGCTTGAAGGCATCGAACGTCTGCGTGGTTGGATTGGAGACGACGACGTAGGCGCGGCAGCCTTTGTCGGACGGCTCGAGCTTGTTGAGCTCAAGGGAGATGCTGGCGTCACTTGCGGGCTGGGTAGCTTCCTTGGACGGGGCATCCTCGGCCTGCGCGGCGGCGACGGCGATGAGGAGGACCGCCGCAGCGGAGACGACTTTTTTTGTGATCATGGGACTCTCGAAACGCAATCAATTCATGTGAGGCATCTAGCGTCTTTTACCGGGCTGAACCACAGAAGTTAGATTAACTCTCTGTGAGATTGGAAATGATCCGTCGCTTTCGTGACCGCGCGAGAGTGCCAGCGTGTGAGCGCCGAGGAGTGATGAGCACTTTGCTCTAGAGCAAATGATGTCTCGTACGTTGTTGTGCGAGGTGGCGTCACTTCACTTCGGCGTAAAATGATCGCGAGCGGCAAATCTCTCTTGTTGCACATCCGAGTGTTCCCCCCATCGGGCCGTGCCGTCGCGCCGCAGCGCATGATGCACGGTGGTGTTTTTGGCTCTTCGAGCCGTCTCGCCGAGCTGGTGGCGAGGCGAACTCATGGCTGATCGCTTGCAGCCGCAGCGCTGAAATAAGCCGTCGAACACAGGGCCTGTCAAACACGGAAAATGTTCCAACCGAAATCGGGAAGAAATCCGACAAGCATCGGGAATTATTCCCGATAATGGTGCCGCAGCGACACACGTCGCTGACGTTACACTGTATCACGATCTTGTATTCTTGACCGAAATGTGGCGCGCGCTCTTGATAACTCATCCTGGTGAAAAGCGCCGCATGAGATCTCCGACGAGCGAGATGATTTCCCAGCAGCGCAAGTGGCGAGACGCTGACGTCTCGCTTGCCAAGTTTGGGGTTGCCGCGACCGGCGGTTTGCCGGGAAGCGGATAACAATTAGTCGCCTCGCGTCGTCTGGGGGTTGGTAATGCGTTCTGGGTTGCAGTGTGCGCTCGTCGTCTGTCTCGTGAGTCTCTTTTCAGCTCGCGCCTTCGCGCAGCAACCGGCCGGTGGCGGCGGTGCCGCACCCAGCCCGAAGCCGAACGCCGGGGAGCTTCCCGCCGTCGAGGTGATTCAGAAGCAGGAGAAGCCGGCGACCAAGACCGCGAAGAAGAAGGCTGTGGCGAAGAAGAAGGTCGCTGCGCCGCTGCCGCAGGCGCCGCCGAACGAGCCGGCCAAGGCCGAGACGCCAGGGACGGGCGGGATCGACACCGGAACCGTCATGATGTCGCCGGTCAAGGGCAGCGGCATCCCCATCGGCAAGTTTCCCGGCGCCGTCGGACGTGCATCCGCCTCCGACGTGCAGAGCACGAGCAATGCGTCCGTGCCTGAGGCGCTGCAGAACAAGGTGCCGGGCGCCATCCTCGGCGACGCGCAAGGCAACGTCTTTCAGCGCAATCTGCAGTATCGCGGCTTCGAGGCCTCGCCCGTCAACGGCGTCGCGCAAGGCATCGCCGTCTATCAGAACGGCGTGCGCATCGATCGAGTCCTTCGGCGACATCGTCAACTGGGACTTCCTGCCCGACAACGCTATCGACGGCATCAGCATCATCGGCGCCAACCCGGTGTTCGGCCTCAACGCCATCGGTGGCGCGGCGCTCATCGTCATGCGCGACGGCTTCAATTTCCAGGGTGTCGAGATCGACAGCCGTTTTGGATCGTTCGGACGCCGTCAGGGCTCCATGGCGGTCGGGCAGCGCAGCGGCATCTGGGGCGCGTTCGTCGCCGGCGAGCTGATCCATGACGACGGCTTCCGCGACTTCTCCTCGGCCGAGATCCGCCGCATGTACGCCGACATCGGCGTCAAGAACGACGGCGTCGAGCTGCACCTCAACTATACGGGCGCCGACAACAACGTCGGCGTGACGGCGGCCGCACCCGAGCAGCTCTTGAACCTCGGCTGGAACCGCACCTTCACCTCGCCGCAGACGACCGACAACAAGCTGTCGATGCTCTCGCTCAACGGCTCGCTCAAGGCGAGCCCCTCGCTTACATTCTCGGGCGTCGGCTACTACCGCTGGTTCCAGCAGAAGCACGTCGACGGCAACATTTCGGATGCGGCGCCGTGCGATAACAACGCGGGCGTCCTTTGCATCGACGGCGATTCGACCGAGCAGCTTTTCGGCACGGGGCCCGGAGTCAACGGGGACGGCTCCATCCCCTCAACCGTCGGCGATCTCTTGGGCTCGCTCGACCGCACGTCGGAGGATGCCCGCAGCTACGGAGGCTCGTTGCAGGGCGTCGATACGACGAGACTGTTCGGTCTCGGCAACCGGTTTCTCGTCGGCGCGAGCTACGACCACGGCACCGTCGATTACACGGCTTCGAGCGAGCTCGGCGTGTTCGCTCCGCTGTTCGTCGTCGACGGGCTCGGGATCACGCTGACTGGTCCCAATGACGTTGCCGCACGCAATCTCACGACGCAGAACGACTATGTCGGCGTCTACTTCTCGGACACGCTGGATCTCACCACCAAGCTCGCGCTCACGGTGGGCGGACGCTACAACTTCGCCCGCATCAAGATCGAGGACAACACGGGGCTTGCGCCTGAGCTCAACGGCGACAGCACGTATGAGCGCTTCAATCCGATGGCGGGCCTCACCTACGAGATCAGCAAGGGCCTGACGCTCTACGGCAGCTATGCGGAAGCCAACCGCGCTCCGACGGCGGCCGAGCTCGCCTGCGCGGACAAGGACAATCCCTGCCTGATCGAGAGCTTCTTGACCGCCGATCCGGCGTTGAAGCAGGTCGTCTCGCGCACCTTCGAGCTTGGTGTGAGGGGCCAGCTCGCGTCATGGGGCAATGACGAGAGGCTGCAGTGGTCGGCTGGTCTCTTCCGCACGGAGAACCAGGACGACATCATCACGATCGCCGATCAGACGTCGGGGCGCGGATATTTCCAGAATGCCGGAGATACGCTGCGCCAGGGCATCGAGGCCGGCCTCCAGTATCAGAACAGGCGGTGGCAGGCGTATGCGAACTATGCCTACATCGACGCCACGTTCAGGACTGCCAACATTTTGGCGTCGCCCAACAATCCTTCCGATGCCGCCTTCGATTGCGCGGGTGGTCCGGGTACTCCGACAGTTGATGGTGATCCTGTCTGCATCCAGGTCAGCCCCGGCGACCGGCTGCCGGGCATTCCGCGCCACAGGTTCAAAGCGGGCTTCGACTATCGGCTCACGCCGAAATGGAAGTTCGGCGCCGATCTCATCGCCGCCAGCGACCAGATCTTCTTCGGCGACGAGGGCAACGACAACGCTCCGCTCGGCGGCTATGCCAAGGTCGATCTGCGCACGTCCTACGACGTCACCGACCACATTCAGATCTACGGCATCGTCGACAACGCGTTCGATGCGCACTACGGCCTGTTCGGCAACTTCTTCAATACCGGTGACGCCAACAGCGCCGCCGAGGCGGATCCTTCGACGGGCGGATCCTTCTTCACGAACGCGCGCACCATCACGCCCGCCCCACCTGTTGCGGCTTATGGCGGCGTGAAAGTCAGGTTCTGAGGCGGCACGCAGTTTCTGCTCGTTGTCCGAAGGCAGGCGCTCCCCACGAGGGCCTGCCTTCTTCGTTCTCTTGCCGTGCGCGGGAATGAGAGCGGGAATATTTCCCGATCTTCGGCGCAACTCCTCCCCCCGAAGGCGGCAAGCGGTGCCGCGCCGACACAGCCGGGGCTGTTATAGTATGGCAACCGGCTGCCGATCTTGACGCTGCGGGCGCAGCAGTCCTCACTGCCGTTCGGATCGGTTGTCGAGTCCCTTTTCCAAAATGTGTCTGCAAGGTATGCGTCGTCGGCGCGGGCGTCGGAGGGCTTGGCTCTCGTGCGTGCGGGCGACGGTGTGGAGGAGTAGCGAGCAGAGCAAACCGTCACGGGCCTTGAGGGGGCGATATGCAGGTTGCGAAGTTGAGGCTGTTGGCGACAGCCGTCGCGTCGCTTCTGCTCATCCTCCCGGCGAGCGCACAAAGCCCGGCTCCGCAAGCTGCGCAAGGCTCTCCCCCCGCTGCCCCGCCGACCGCGCCCGCGCCGGGCGGCGCAGCGCCGACACCGGCCACTCCCGGTGCAGCCGAGCTGCCGCCGGTTGAGGTGATCCAGAAAAAGGCCCCCGCGCCGAAAGCCGGACCGAAGAAGATCGCGAAGAAAAAGAAGCCGCCGCCCGCCCCTGCCGGCGCCGCCACCGGCCCAGTCACCGGAGGCCGCTGAAGCCGGCGCGGGCGGCATCGACAGCGGCAGCGTGCTCATGTCGCCGCTCGAGGGTAGCGGCGTGCCCATTGGCAAGTTTCCTGGCGCGGTGGGCCGGTCGTCCGCATCCGATATTGAGCGTTCCGGCATCGACTACGTGCCGAACGCCATCCAGCAGACCGTGCCGGGCGCCATCCTCGAGGACGCACAGGGCAACAACTTCCAGCAAAACCTTCAGTTCCGCGGCTTTGACTCCTCGCCCGTCAACGGCGTCCCGCAGGGCCTCGCCGTCTATCAGAACGGGGTGCGCATCAACGAGGCCTTCGGCGACATCGTCAACTGGGACTTCCTGCCCGACACCGCCATCAACGGCATCACCATCATCGGCGCTAACCCGGTGTTCGGCCTCAACGCGCTCGGCGGCGCGGTGACAGTTCAGATGCGCGACGGCTTCAACTACCAGGGCACCGATCTCGACGTTCGTGGCGGCTCGTTCGGGCGCGCTCAGGGCGAGCTTGCCTCAGGCCAGCGCAGCGGCACGTGGGGGGCGTTCTTGTCGCTCGAAGACATCTGGGACAGCGGTTGGCGCCAGTTCTCGCCGGCCAACATCCGGCGCGGTTACGCCGACGTCGGCGCCAAGGACGACACCACCGAGGTGCACCTCAATTTCACCGGCGCCGACAACTTCGTGGGCGCGACGGTGGCCGCCCCAGTGCAGCTCCTCAACCTCAACTGGAGCAACTCCTTCACCTCGCCGCAGACGACCGTCAACAAGCTGACGATGGTGTCGCTCAACGGTCAGGTGAAGGCGACCCCGACGCTGACGTTCTCGGGCGTTACGTACTACCGCTGGTTCCAGCAGAAGCACATCGACGCCAACCTCGCGGACGCCGACGGCTGCGCAACCCCGGGCCACCCGATATCGTCTGCTTTGCCGAACGATACGGGCGGCCGCCGAGCCATTCGTCGGGCCCGGATGGCCGCACCGAGGCTGTTCGACCCCAACGCCGCCTACGGCACCCTCGACCACACCTCGCAGAACGCCAATAGCTGGGGTTTGTCGGGCCAGGGCGTCGAGAAGGCGCGCGTATTCGGCCTTCCCAATCAGTTCCTGCTCGGCGCGAGCTACGACCACGGGCGCGTGGGCTATGCGAGCAGCAGCGACCTCGGCACCTTCGGCCCCGATTTCGTGCTGACGCCGTTCGACCCGACCTTCCTCATCCTGCAGCCGGATGATTTCAATCCCCGCAACCTGACGACGCAGAACGATTACGTCGGCATCTACTTCTCCGACACGATCGATCTCACGCCACAGCTCGCATTCACCGTCGGGGGACGCTTCAACTACGCGCGCCTCGCCATCGAGGACAACACGGGCCTCGATCCCGAGGTCAATGGCGCTCACGTCTACGAGCGCTTCAACCCGATGACCGGCTTGACCTACCAGTTCCAGAACGGGCTGACGCTCTATGGCAGCTATGCGGAAGCCAACCGTGCGCCAACCCCGGCCGAGCTCTCCTGCTCGGACCCGACCAATCCGTGCTTGATCGAGAGCTTCCTCACCTCCGACCCCAACCTGCAGCAGGTCGTGTCGCGCACCTTCGAGCTGGGGTTGCGGGGAAATGAGACCTATTGGAACGGCGGCAAGCTCCAGTGGAGCGCCGGGCTGTTCCACGCCATGAACTTCAACGACATCTTGGCGCTGGCGGCGCCGGAGACGGGGCGAGGCTACTTCCAGAACGTGGGCGATACACTGCGCCAGGGCGTCGAGCTGGGGCTGAACTACACGGATCAGCGGCTGATGGCGTACGCGAATTACGCCTTCGTCGCCGCCACCATCGAGACCGATGTGCAGTTGCCCTCCCCCAACAATCCGAACGGCGTGCCGTGCAACGACGCCCCCGATGCCACGTGCTCCAACGCCACCGCGGGCGACCGGCTCCCCGGCGTGCCCGAGCACCGCTTCAAGGCGGGCTTCGACTACTGGCTCACGCACGAATGGAAATTCGGCGCCGATCTGCTTGTTGCCAGCAACCAGATCTTCTACGGCGACTGGGCCAACAACAATGCGCCGCTTGCGGGCTACGCCACCGTCAACCTGCACAGCTCCTACGACGTCAACAAGCACGTGCAGCTTTACGGGCTGATCAACAATTTGTTCGAACTCGCGCTACGGGTTGTTCGGTACGTTCTTCGACACGGGGACGGCCAACGGAGCCGCCGCGGCCGCCGGGCTCGGCCCCAACTTCTTTACCGATCCGCGCACGATCACGCCGGCGGCACCGTTCGCGGCCTATGGTGGCGTGCGGGTCCGCTTTTAGGAGCCTTACCTAGGTTGGCACCCGCGCCCGCACGCCGGCGACCGCCGAGCGGCTTGCGAAATCTCTAATAACCATTCTTAAATGCCGGGACGGCAGGGCGTCTTCTGATGCCCTATGACCGCGAGGAAACACCGCGCAGCGGCGACGTAAGATCGCCCGCGCAAGAATATGGAAGCGTCTCTGGTGCGTGGTCCTGGGAAAGCTTCACTGCACCGCCGCTTACTGGGCTGGATGGTGGCAGTGGCCGTTTGTGTCGGCCTCGGAATCCTGGTGATTTCGGGATTCGTGGAAGGACGCCAAGAGGCGACCGTCGAAGCCGAGCGCGGGGAGCCCATCAAGCCGCCTTTGCGCGTGACGCTGCCGGCGCGTGGCGAGCCCATCGTCACGATCGACAAGGCCGCACAGGACTCGATCGGTCTTGAGACGGTGTCGCCGCAGCCGGCGCCCTACCAGGATCAAATCCGCGCTTTCGGGACGGTGCTCGATCTGGCGAGCCTGACCACGCTCAACACCAACTACGTGGCGGCGGACTCGCAGCTCAAGACCGCGCAGGCGAAGCTTGCGGCGTCGCTGCCCGCCTTCGAGCGTGCACGAGCCTTGTACGCGAAGAACTTCGGCAATCTCGTCCAAGTGCAGACGACGGAAGCGGCGTTGGAGGGCGACAAGGCGGCTGTGGCCGCGGCTCAATCGCAAGTTCGCACACTGGCGGCAACCGCGATCCAGGAATGGGGACCCGTCATCGGGCGCGCGCTCGTGCGCCAAGCCGGCCTCGTCACCCGGCTGATCGAGCGCCAAGAGTTTCTTCTGCAGATCACCCTGCCGCCCGGTGACACGCTCGATCCCCCGACGACCGCCTCCGTCGAGGTCGGCGGCAGCTCGCGGCGCGCTCAAGTCCGCTACATCTCGCCTGCGACCCGAACCGATCCGAAGATCCAGGGCGTGAGCTTCTTCTACACCGCGGCCGCCAACAGCGGCATGCTGCCCGGCATGAACGCGCGCGCGTTTCTGAGCACCGGCAAGCCGATCGACGGCTTCGTCATCCCGCCGTCCGCCGTCGTCTGGTGGTCGGGACGGGCCTGGGTCTACGTCAAGACCGACGACGACGGCTTCACGCGCCGCCAGATTCCAACCGACGCGCCGGCCGACAGCGACGGCGGATTTGTCGTGCCCGTCAGCACCTTCTCCGAGCCGCACCCGGCGATCGTCGCCAAGGGCGCGCAGCTCTTGCTGTCGGAGGAGTTCCGCGCGCAGATCCAGGTCGGCGGGGACTGATGGAGCACGAGCGCCCCGCAATGCCCGGCGCGGGTGGCATCCAGGCCGCCATCATCGGCTTCGCCGTGCGCTTCCGCGGCGTCATCGTGGCGCTCGCCATCTTGCTCCTCGGCTACGGAGCCCTCTCCGTCACGCGGGCCAAATACGACGTCTTCCCCGAGTTCGCCCCGCCGCAGGTCGGCATCCAGACGGAGGCGCCGGGGCTTACCGCCGAGCAGGTGGAGGTGCTCGTCACGCAGCCGATCGAGAACGCCATAAACGGCGTGCCGGGCGTGCAGTCGCTGCGCTCGTCCTCGATTCAGGGGCTGTCGGTCATCACCGTCATCTTCCGCCCCTCGAGCGACATCTACCTCGACCGCCAGGTCGTCTCCGAGCGCTTGGCCGAGGCCGCCCAGCATCTTCCCACTAACGTCGCCTCGCCGACGATGACGCCGCTCACCTCGTCCTCCTCAACCGTGCTCGTGCTCGGCCTGACGTCGGAAAAGCGCTCGCTCATGGACGTGCGCACGCTCGCCGATTGGACGATCCGCCTGCGCCTGCTTGCCGTTCCCGGCGTCTCCAAGGTCGCGGTGTTCGGGGGCGACGTGCGCTCCATACAGATACAGGTGCATCCCGATCAGCTCATCCGCTACGGGCTGTCGTTCAACGACGTGCTGGCAGCGGCGAAGAAGGCGACCGCCGTCACCGGCGCCGGCTTCATCGAGACGGACAATCAGCGCATCGTGTTTCAGTCGGAAGGCCAATCGGTCGAGCCCGAGGACATCGCGCACACGGTGGTGGCGACCTCGGGCGGCGCCAGTGTTCTCTTGAAGGACGTCGCGGACGTGGTGAACGCGCCCGAGCCCCCCATCGGCGGGGCCGCCGTCATGGGCGAGCCGGGCGTCGTGCTCCTGGTGTCGGGGCAGCTCGGGGCCAACACCATCGACGTCACCGACGGTGTCGAGGCCGCGCTCGCCGACTTGAAGCCGGTGATCGACAAGGAGGACGTGCACATGCGTGCCGACCTCTTCCGTCCTGCCGACTTCATCGGCATCTCCACGCGCAACGTGCGCGATTCGCTTCTGCTCGGCGGCGGGCTCGTCGTCGTCGTGCTCTGTCTCTTCCTGTTCGACCTGCGCACGGCGACCATCTCGTGCATGGCAATCCCGCTGTCGTTGCTGTCGGCGGTGGTCGTGCTCAACGCGCTCGGTGCGACGCTCAACGCCATGACGCTCGGCGGCCTCGCGATCGCCATCGGCGAGGTCGTCGACGACGCCGTGATCGACGTGGAGAACATCACGCGGCGCCTGCGCGAGAACCGGCGAGCGGCGCATCCACTGCCCACGGCGAGCGTCATCCTCAATGCCTCGCTCGAGGTGCGCGGAGCGGTCGTCTACGCCACCTTCGCCGTCATCCTCGTCTTCCTTCCGGTCGTGTTTCTGCCGGGACTTGCCGGCCGCTTCTTTGCACCGCTCGGCCTCGCCTACGTTCTTGCCATTCTCGCCTCCCTCGTCGTCGCGCTCACCGTGACGCCCGCGCTGTGCATGATGCTGTTCCCCAGGTCCGTGCCCAAGCTCGCCGAAGCCGCGTCTGCGCCCGTGCAGGATCCGCCGGTCTCGCGCTGGCTGCGCCGGCATTACGAGAGGCTGCTGCGCGGAATCGTCGCCCGGCCGCGCCTCACCATCGCCGCTGCGCTGGCCTTCACGTTGGCCGGCACAGCCGCGTTGCCCTTCTTCGGCGCTGAGTTCCTGCCCGAGCTGAAAGAGGGGCATTTCACCCTGCACATGGCGGCGGTGCCCGGAACGTCGATCGCCGAATCGCAGCGCATCGGCGCGCTCGTGACCAAGGCGCTGCTCAAGTTGCCCGTCGTGCGCGTCGTCTCGCAGCGGATCGGCCGTGCCGAGAAGGCGGACGATACGTGGGGCACGCACTACAGCGAGTTCGAGGTCGACCTGAAGCGCAACTTGTCGGGAGCGGAGTCGGACCAGGCGCAAGCCGACATGCGCAAGGTGCTTGCCGGCTTCCCCGGGGTCAATTTCGCGCTGAAGCCGTTCCTGACCGAGCGCGTGGAGGAATCGCTGTCGGGCTACACTGCGTCCGTGATCGTCAATCTCTATGGCAATGATCTCGACAAGCTCGACACGGCCGCGCGCAGCGTCGCGCGCGAGCTCGGCGAGGTGAAGGGAGCGACCGAGGTGCAGCTGCAGTCGCCGCCGGGGCTGCCGCAGCTGACCATACGCCCGCGCAAGGCCGACCTGGAGCGCTGGGGCATGGATGCCGTCGACGTGCTCGAGGTGCTGCGCGCCGCCTACCAAGGCGACGTGGTCGGCCAGAGCTACGAGGGCAACCGCGTCTTCAATGTCATTGCGATCCTCGACACGGAGAGCCGCAACAGCGTCGCCAAGGTCGCAAACCTCCCCTTGCGCACGCCCGCCGGAAACTACGTGATGCTGCATCAGATTGCCGACGTCTATCAGGTTGCCGGCCGCTACCAGGTGCAGCATCTGGGCGGCCAGCGCGTGCAGACGGTGACGGCGAACGTGCTCGGCCGCGACGTGACCTCGTTCGTCGCGGACGCGCGCGAGGCGATCGCCAAGCACGTTCAGCTACCGCCCGGCATTCATCTCGAGTTCGCGGGCTCGGCGCAGGCGCAGGCCGAGGCGCGGCGCAATCTGCTCATGAACTCGCTGGTCGCGGGGCTCGGTATCGTCACGCTGCTCGCCGTCGTCACGGGCAGCTGGCGCAACGTGCTCTTGGTGCTCGCCAACATGCCGTTTGCGCTCGTCGGCGGCGTGCTCGCCGTGTTCGCCACCGGCGGCGTGCTCACGCTCGGGGCCATGGTCGGCTTCGTGACGCTGTTCGGCATCACGCTGCGCAACTCCATCATGATGATCTCGCACTTCGAGCACATCGTCGGGCAGGAGGGCACGCCCTGGGGCGTCGAGGCCGCCATCAAAGGAGCAGGCGACCGGCTCGCGCCCATCCTGATGACGTCTATCGTGACGGCGCTGGGCCTGTTGCCGCTCGCCATCGGCATGAGCGAGCCGGGGCGCGAGATCGAAGGACCGATGGCGCTCGTCATCGTCGGCGGCCTCATAACGTCGATGGCGCTCAACCTTTTGGTGCTGCCGACCCTGGCGCTGCGCTTCGGCCGCTTCCAGCCCCCGAGCGACGACGCCATGGGAGTGACGACCGATCTCGCGAGCCGCCGCCGCGTCGCTTGAGGCGCCGGCTCAGAGCCGACTGAGGTAGGCGCGGCCCTCGATGACGTCGTACTCGCACACGGCGTGCGGGCTCGTCGTCAGCACCACGTGGGGGTGCTTATAGCGGGCGGGCCACAGCGGGTTGTCGAGCTGCCAGATGTTCACCTGCGCGCTTCTGCGGCCGATGGCGAGCGCAACGGACGCCGGCCGTGTCCACAGCGGCAAGGCGGCGTCGGCCGACGCCACGCGGGTGGGCTGCTGGCTCTGGCAGGCGGCAATCGCGCGGTCGCGATATGCGAGGAGGAGCGCTTCCTCCGCGCCCTGGCGGTAAAGCCGCTCCTCGGTCCAGACTTTGGCGCCCGCCAGCACGGCGAGCACGATGACGAGGGCTCTCATCATTTGCGAGCACGCTCCCGCGAAAAACGAGGTGCGTCGCGAAGGCCGGCGGCGCGCCGCGCGCGGCCCCGACGACGGAATAAGGGTGCGTGGGCCAGTCTGCGCGGGCTTGGTGAATAAATGGTTGCAGCCTGCGTCGCTCTGGCTTGTCATGGGCCCTGCCGTGCGGCTAGAAGCGGCGGACGCCTCACAAAAGAAACCTGACGACCCGGGAGGGGGAAAGCCCAGATGAAGAAGAAGATCCTGATCACCTGGCCTCTGCCGGAGGCCGTCATGACCCGCGCCCGGGCGTCCTACGACGTCGTCGCCCACGGCGATGACCCCAAGATCACCATCGAGGAGTTGCTCGAGACCGCCAAGACGGTCGATGCGCTGCTCATCACGCTCAACGAGAAGTGCCGCGCCGACGTGATCGCGCGGATCCCCGACAACATCAAGTGCATCTCCACGTTCTCCATCGGCTTCGACCACATCGACCTCGACGCCTGCAAGGCGCGCGGCATCAAGGTCGGCAATGCGCCGCACGGCGTGACGGTCGCGACCGCCGAGATCGCCATGCTGCTGATCTTGGGCGCGGCGCGGCGCGCCTCCGAGGGCGAGCGCATGATCCGTACGCGCTCCTGGCCCGGCTGGCAGCCGTTGCAGCTCGTCGGCCAGCGGCTCGACGGCAAGAAGCTCGGCATCTACGGCTTCGGCAAGATCGGGCAGGCGCTTGCCAAGCGCGCGCGCGCTTTCGACATGGAGATCCACTACTACGACATCTACCGCCAGCCGCCGGAGAAAGAGAAGGAGCTGGGCGCCACCTATCACGACAGCCTCGACAGTCTCCTGAAGGTCTCGCAGTTCTTCTCCATCAATGCGCCGCTCACGCCGGAGACGCGCCAGTTCTTCAATAAGGAGACGATCGAGAAGCTGCCCCAGGGCGCCATCGTCGTGAACTCGGCGCGCGGCGACCTCGTCAAGGACGAGGATATGATCGCGGCCCTGAAGTCGGGGCGGCTCGCGTACGCGGGCCTCGACGTGTTTGCCGGCGAGCCCAACATCAACGAGGGCTACTACGACCTGCCCAACACGTTCCTGTTCCCGCACTTAGGGTCGGCGGCGATCGAGGCGAGGAACCAGATGGGCTTTGAGGCGCTCGACAACATCGATGCGTTCTTCGCCGGCAAGGAGATGCCGTTCAAGCTGAACTGAGTTTGGGCGGGTCGCGCCGCCGCGGGCCCCATTGTTGTGGGCACGCGCGCGCCCGCGCTTGACACGTATCGTGCCCGGGTCTTGCCTTCGATGTGCACCGGCGGCGGAGCGCGTCATGCGGCGCGTGCCTCTCCTTCGCCGGTGCCGTTGAAGGAGGCCTTACCCATGGACCCAGCCGAGAAGTGGAGCGAACCGCAGGCCGAGCGAGCGAGCAAGCGCCCGATCTGGATGCGCGGCCTGTTTATGCTGCTCTTGATGATCGCGTTTTGGATCGCACAATGGCTGCTGTGGCTCGTGGCGATCGTGCAGTTCCTGTGGCTGTTCTTCGCCGCGGAGCCCAATGGCTTCCTGCAGCGCTTCGGCCAGTCGCTGTCGCAGTGGCTGGCGCAGACCGCGCGCTTCGTCTCCTGCGCGAGCGAGGCTAAGCCCTTTCCGTGGGCGCCGTGGCCGGCGGCGGACTGAGGTGCGTCGGCACGGGGCGCGCGCGCACAGAAGCGCACCCAGTGCTATTTGGAGCCGGGCTTCGGCTGGCCGACCTTGACCTTTATCGGCACCTCGCCCTGATGCTCGAAGACGAGCGTCATCGGGATTGTCTCGCCCGCCTTCAAGGGCCGCTTGAGGTCCATGAGCATGACGTGCATGCCGAGCGGCTTTAGCTCGGCTGCACCATGCGCCGGCACCTCGATGCCGTTTCCAAGGTGCACCATCTTCATGACGCCCGTTCTCCATGCGGCTCTCGTGCAGCATCGCGTCTCCGGCGACGTCGGTCTTGACCGCCGTGAGCCTGTCGGCGGCATCGCCGCCGTTGGTGAGCTTCATGTAGGCTGCGGAGTTCGTCGACTCCCCGATCGAGGGTCGCGCCCAAGGCTGCTCGATCGTCAGGGAGCCGGCATGATAGTCCTGCGCCGCGGCGGCGAGGGAGGTGGTTGCGAGCGCTGCGAGAGCAACAAGAGCAAAAAGAGGCGGGCGCAGTCTCATTTTCAGCGTTCCTCCGCTTGTGTTTCTACGTTGCGCCCGGCTTAACGCCGCGCTTGGCGGAATGTGAGAAGGGCAAGTGTCGCAGCGGCATGGTGCTGGGTGCGGGCCTAATTAACTTCTCTTAAGGCGTGCCCTCGCCGGAAGGAGGGCGGCGGCCAGGCGCGATCTCACGTGCGGACGGGCTTGACGCGCTTTTGCTTTCCTACCTATAGCTGCAGCCTTGCCGACAAAAGTGAGCCCTTGCAGGGCCGCCTCGATGCTCGGTTGCGGCCGAGACCGGCGCCTTGCGAGCCCCGTGCCAACGCGTAGAGGAATGCCCGAAGGGACCAGCCGATGCCCAACGAGAGCCGCCACACCGGCCGCCACTTCCTGCAGATTCCAGGGCCGACGCCCATCCCGGAGCGCATCCTCAATGCCATGTCGCGGCAGATGCTCGATCACCGCGGGCCCGAGTTCCAGAAGTTCGGCGAGCGCCTGCTGGCGGCCGTGCGGCCGCTCTTCAAGACCGAGAACCCGGTCATCATCTTTCCCTCCTCCGGCACCGGCGCGTGGGAGGCGGCGCTCGTCAACACGCTGTCGCCCGGCGATGAGCTGTTGATCGTCGAGACCGGCCAGTTCGCCGTTCTCTGGCGCACGATGGCGGAGCGGCTCGGCCTCAAGCCAGAGACGCTGCCGACGGACTGGCACCGCGGCGCCGACCCCGACGCGGTCGAGGCGCGCCTCAAGAAGGACAAGGGGCACGCGATCAAGGCCGTCTGCATCGTCCACAACGAGACCTCGACGGGTGCGCGTACGCGCATCGAGGAGATCCGCCGCGCGATGGACGCTGCGCGCCATCCCGCGCTGCTGATGGTCGACGGCGTCTCCTCGCTCGCGGCGATGGACTACCGGCACGACGAATGGGGCGTCGACGTTGCGGTCTCGGGCTCGCAAAAGGGGCTGATGCTTCCGCCGGGGCTGTCGTTCACGGCCGTGAGCCCGAAGTCGCTCGCCGCGCGCAAGTCCGCCAAGATGCCGCGCTCCTACTGGTCGTGGGACGAGATGCTGGCCATGAACGCCAACGGCTACTTTCCCTATACGCCGGCGACCGGGCACTTGTTCGGCCTCGCCGAGTTGATCGACATGCTGTTCGAGGAAGGGCTCGACAACGTCTTTGCGCGCCACGAACGGCTCGCCGAGGCGGTGCGGCGCGCGGTGCAGGCCTGGGGCCTCGAGATCTGGTGCCGCGATGCGAAGTCCTACTCGCCCGTCGTCACCGCGGTCGCGCTGCCGGATGGGCACAACGCCGACCAGTTCCGCAAGCTCGTGCTCGACACCTTCGACATGTCGCTCGGCACCGGGCTCAACAAGCTCGCCGGCAAAGCGTTCCGCATCGGCCACCTCGGCTACACCAATGACCTCACCGTGCTCGGCGCGCTCGCCGGCGTCGAGATGGGCTTGGAGCTCGCAGGCGTGCCGCACCAGAAGGGCGGGGTCGGCGCGGCGATGACCTACCTCAGCGAGACGGTGCGGCCCGCAGCGGCTAGGGCTGCGTAACCGCGGGCCGCCGATCCTCTAGTGCGAGAGCCCGGAGAAGCCGGCCGAGGCCAGCTCGATCTGGCAGCGCTTGCCGAGCTGCAGGAACTTGGCCGCGACGCAGCGCTTGACCTTGGCGATCGACGGCGCTTGTCCGATGCACAGCCGGCGCACGTCGCCTTCGCAAGCCGCGCGCAGGGCCGGCGTGACCT
The DNA here is from genome assembly GCA_963724945.1 of uncultured Alphaproteobacteria bacterium. Lineage (GTDB taxonomy): Bacteria > Pseudomonadota > Alphaproteobacteria > Rhizobiales > Hyphomicrobiaceae > Hyphomicrobium_A. Next base: position 1,219,568 of record CAVRWL010000003.1, read on the forward strand.
CAGGTGGTAATTTCAGCTCCGCCGCGTGCGCCGAGCCGGCCGACAGAAGAGCGCACAACACAACGACGCGTGATCTTTTCATGATTTCCCTCTGCTTCACGAGATGATCCGGGGGCGGCATCACCACGGGCATCGAGCGGAATCATGGCAACGGCCGATCTGCGGCAGGTCACCACACGGATAACGTGGATTATGCGGGGTCTAGCTCAGCTCGCGCTGGCGGCGCTGGTCTCGGACATGTCGAGACGCGCCAGCGCCTCGGCGACGCGGACGCTGTCGACATCGTCCTTGTGGATGACGTCGCTTGCCCCCGCCGCGAGCAGGTTGGTGCGGCGCGAGTGGGTGACCTGGCCGCTGACGACGATGATCGGTCCGGCGTATCCGGCATTGCGCAATAGCGGCATCGCCTGCGCGGCATCGGCCGACGGCTTGAGGATGTCGTCGAGGAACACGAGCGAGGGTCTTTGGCTGACGACGGCGTCAATCGCGTCGGGAAGCGTCGACGCCCAGCGGATCTGAATGTCGTAGCCGAACACGACCCGCAAGGTGGCGGTCAACCGCTCGGCGTCGAGATGCTCATCCTCGATCACCAGGATGTCGCGCAGCGTGCCGAGCTTTGCCTGCGTGCCGGCAAGCTCGCTTTTTCTGGCGAGGTGGCGGCCGCCGCAGGTCAAGAATCCCGTCATGCGCTGAAGTCCAAATTTGGAGGGTGAACCAGTGTGCGCCATTGCGCCTCAAAGCGCAATTCGCTTCGGCCAGCGGATCTTGAAGGTCGTTCCTCTGCGCTCCGCGGCGTTCGAGGTGAGCGTGACGGCGCCGCCGACCGCGCCGACCATCTTCTGAACAATGGCCAGCCCCATGCCCGCACCGCTGCCTGAAAGCGTGCGGAACGGCAGGAAGACGCTTTGCTGGTGCTCGACCTCGATGCCGGGCCCGTCGTCGGCGACCGTGAACTCGAGCGCGTCGCCCGCATCCTGGCACGAGACCGACAGATGACCCTGTGTGCGGTCGTGATGCTTGATCGTGTTGTCGATGAGGTTGCGCAGCGCTAGATCGAGGGGAGCAGCGAGTGTTGCGAGCTCGGGCCAGTCGCCGCCGATCTCGACCGTGATGCCGTTGTGCGGCAGGGAGTGCACGATCTCGTTGACGAGCGCCAAGGTATCGACCGTCTCGATCGCCTCGCGCTTGAGGCCGGCGCTCGAGTAGTGGAGGAGAGTGGAGAGCATCGAGGATAGCCGTCGCGCCTGGCGGCGCAGCTCGGCGAGCTTCGCCCGCGCGGTCTCGCCATCGGCGGCGGCGACGGCGGCCTCGATGTCGTCCGCCATGTAGCGAAGCGCGCGCATTGGCGCCTGGAGGTCGTGGCTCACGATCGCGGCGAACTGCTCCAGATTGCCGTTGGCCGCCGTGAGCTCGGCGTTGGTGCGTGCCAGCTCCTCCGACTTGGCGTAGGCCTCCGCCTCCGCCATGAGGCGGGCGCGGACCTGGCGGCTGAGCTCCATCTCCAGGTTCGAGTGCGCGGCCGCGGCGGCCACGATCATCATGTAGGGCACGGCTTTGTTGAAAGCGTAGAGCAGCATGGTGAGCCGGGGGCCGGGCCCCTGCCCGGTGATCATCGACACGTTCGGCAAGCGCAGAATTCCCTCATTGCTGCGACTGAGCGCCTTGATCTCGTCCTCCAGACCCATGACCGGCAGCACGCTATCTGTCAGCGGCGCGCCGACCTCGATGAAATCCGTGATGCTGCCGTAGCGACTGGTGACGACGAGCTCCTCGTCGAGCCACACGATGCCGTAGACGCCGCGCGCTGCGAGCAGCTCTCCGGCATAGAGGCGTGCGCGCACCATCGCAGAGTTGAGGTCAGAGTCGGCGTCGACGGATGGCATCGGCGGCTCCGAGGAAGGCTTCCTTGACGTTCTCGCCCGTCTTGGCGCTGGTGCGCATGATCGGGATCGACGATTGAACGAGCGCCGACGGCAGCTCGGCCGTTGGGCCGGTCAGGTCGGACTTGTTGAGGAGGAAGCTGCAATAGCGGCCGGGCATGGCGCTCATGAAGCTGCGCCCCAGATGCAGCATCGATTCGAGCGACGTGCGCCGGGTCACGTCTCCGACGATCAAGGCGCCGGCCGCGTGCTTGATATAAATGTGCGACAGGATGCTGTCGCCGAAGTTTCCGTCGGTGTCCCAGATGATGAACCTGGCACCCGACCCGGGCTGGGAGTCGGGGGGCTGCTCGATCTCGTAGCTGTAGACGTCAACGCCGAGCGTCGGCTTGTAGTCGGGATCGAAGCAATCGAAGACCAGCCGGCGGGCGATCGAGGACTTGCCGACGCCGATCTCCCCCAGAAGCATGATCTTTCGCGGCGTCATTTGGCGCTTTCGCCGGCAAATCCGATCTCGAACTCGACGCGGCGATTGGGGCTTCCTTCGCCTACGACCGAACTCAAGTTCTCGATGTCGTTGCGTCCGACGGCAACGAGCCTGTCGGGCGCGATGCCGCGGGTGGCAAGCTCGGCGACGACCTTGTCGGCGCGCGCCTGCGACAGCGGCACGTTGCGCTCAAGTCCCCCTTTCTCGTCGGTGAACCCGACGACGCGCACGATCGCATCCGTGTTTTTGATGAGCTTCGCCAGCTCGTCGAGCGCAGCAGCGGCTGCCTGCGGCTCGCGGTAGTCGGTGTCCTTGGCGAAGAAGACCGCGTGCGAGCGCACCCATTGCTCGAGCCGCTGGCGCGGCGTCAGCGCCACGGCGCGGGCGAGCTCCTCGCGCACGGCCGCGATGTCGGATTGGCGTGCGGCCTCGGCCTTGGCCAAAGCGCTCTGGAGCTTGTCGAGGCCCGCTTGCGACTGGGCGCTCGCCTGCGCGACGTTGGCTCCGAGCTTTTGCAGGCCGGCGCGCAGGCCGTCGATGTCGGCGCGCTTCAGCTCCGCGGTGAGCGCGGCAATGCCTTCGCGTAGAGCGGTATCGGAGCGCGCACTGTCAGCACCGAGCTTGTCGAGTGCTGAGCGCAAGCTCTCGATGTCGGCGCGGGCCTCCTTGAGGCCGCCGGGCAACGCCGTCGTCGCATCGATGATGGTGGCGGCGGGCAGCGCCTGGCGCAGACGCGCGAGCGCGCGCTGGCCCGCCTCCGGATTAGGAACGAGGCCCGTCAGCGCGACCTGATGGCCGCGCGGAGCGACGGCGGGGTGCACCGGATAGCCGACGATGTCGCTCTCCTTCGCGAGCGCCGTTTCGGCTGCGGCGCGCACCTTTGCCGTCGTATAGGCGGTGTAGCCGGCCCAGCCCGCCCACGCCGCGAGCGCCAGCCCGATGCTCCAGACGACGACGCCGGCCGGGCTCACAACCTTGCGCCGGCCGACGAGCTTGGCCTGGATCTCCGCCAAGACGCCTTCCAGGCTGACGGCGAAGCCCGCGAGCAAGTTCTTGATCGCGCGCGCGGCGACCGGGCCCTCCATGCCGCCGTTGAGCAGCGTGCGCAGGCGCTCGATCGTCGCGAGGAAATGCTCGTCGATGACCTGCTCCACCGATGGCGGGGCGACGCCCGAGCACTTGGCGGCGAGCAGGTATGCGGGCGAAGCGCGCAGGTAGACGAGCGTCGATCCGAGGTCGATGCGACGCAGCGCGGCCGTGTCGCCGTCGAACGCCTCCGTCGCAACCTCGTTGATGGCGGCGAGGATGCCGCTCACCCGGTGGTCTTGCGCCGAGACGGCGGCCTCCGGCGGCCAATGCCCGACGAGCTCGCCCGAGCCCTGGCGGATGAGGTAGATCTCCTCGGCCTTGAGGCGCTGGCCTTCGGCGAAGGCGAGCTCGGCGACGGGGCGCCCCGACAACAGGCTTCTCACCCGCAGCATGAAGCGATTGGACTCCAGCCGACGGTTGATCTCGTCCATGAGGTCGCGCACGGCGCTGACGACGTAGGCCTTCACCATGCGCCCCAGCGAGGGGTAGAGCGCCTCGGCGAGCTCGTCCTGGCTGTTGCGGATCTCGGTCTTGATCGTCTTGACGATGAGCGGCGCGATCGCCTGCGCGAGCTCCGCGTGGCGATTGATCTCGGCCTGGAGCAAGGCCTCGTCGAGAACGCCGGCGACGCTCGCAGTGAAGCGCTCCGGCGTTCCGGCGCGCGCGTAGACGTCGTCCATCCGCTGCCCGAGCTCGGCAAGCGTCCGGCTCTCGGTCTCGAACAGGAGCTCCTTTAGTTTGGTGACGTCTTCGGACACGGACCCCTCGGGCTACGCGGTGCTGCTAATCGCCGTGCTAGCCTTTCGCGATGCTGCGGATGCGCTCGCTGAGCTCGCCGACGTTGCGCGACAGCTCCTCGAAGGCTGCATGCCGGCCCGCCGTCGTCTCGCGCCCGAGCGACTCGATGCGGGCGGCGAGCGCATCGAAGCGGCGCGCCATCTCCTCCTCGAGCTGCTTGAGGCGCGCTTCCAGCGCCTCGCTGCGGGCCTCGCTGGCGCCGCTGCAGGTTGCCGACGAGAAGCTCGCGGATCTGCTCCATCTCGTCGTCGGTGGCTGCCGACCCCGCCTTCTGGCCTGCGAATTGGGGAAAGGATGTCATGGTCGTTCAAACCCGATCGAGATTGGCTTGGGATTTTGCGGCCCGACCGTCGCGCGAGCTCCGGGCTCCAGAATACACGACCTTGTCGGGAGGGCCATGGCGTTGTTGTGCTCTGAGCGTACGCAAGCTGCGCAGGTCGTCGATCGTCGACGCTTGCGCGGCGGTCAGGTGGTTTCGGCGCCGGGCGAAGTGCCATCGACGCCGAGTGCTAGCCGTCGGAACGCCACGTAGCCCGCATTGATGCGCTCTGCGTGCGCGTCGGCGGCGGCAACGTGGGCGACGACGGCGTCGGCGACGCGGGCGATTGCGCGCTTGAGCTCGGGCGCGAGCGGCCATGTCCTCTCGGGCGCGGGCTCGGGATAAAGGAGCCGCCGGTGGCTTTCGTCCTCGGCGAGCGCGAGCTGCGTCTCCGCCGCAGCTGCCGCGACGAACATCGCCTGATCCGCCGCACCAAGCCCGTCCCACAGCGACCGGCGCATGCCCAGCGACAACGCGGAGCCGTGCCGGTTGATGGCGGTGCCGACCGCGTACGGCGCGACCGCGGGCAAGCCGAGGGAATGGCTGGCAACGGCGCCGCCGCGCTCGGCGGCGAGGATCTCAGCCCGCGCCATCATGCCGCTCAAGCTCGCGGCGTCGGCGGTGACCGGCTCGAGCCCGAAGCCTCGCACGACGTCGTGCGCCAAGCCCATCACCGCGACCTTTTCTCCGGCAAGCTCGCGCATCGCCGCGACGCGGCGGCTCGCCACGAAGCAGCTCTCGCCCAAATGACCCGCGAGCATTGCCTTGACGCCGAATTCTCCCGAGAGCCCGTCCCACAAATCCTGACCGCCGCCGACGAGCAGCCACGCGACGAGGTGGCGCGGCGCGATCCCGCGGTCGCCCGGCAACCCGGCGAAGTAGGCGAGCGCGCGGTGCGCATCGAGATGGTCGTTCTCAGTTGCGTAATAGAGGTCGGCCTCGCCGGCGCGGACCGCGCCGAGCCCATGGGCGACGCCGGGCAGAAACGCGATGCGATAGCGTCCGCCGCTCATCGCGACGATGCGGCTTGCCAGCCGGTGCGCCTGGTCGGCGGGCCCGGCGACGCCGTCCGGCCAGCTCATGGCGAGCCGCAGCTCCTTGACGCCCGAGGACAGCGCCGGAGCCGCGGTCGCGCACTGCTGGTCGATGGCCTTGGGCGTCGCGACGGCTGCTGCGGCGCTCGTCGCCGTGGTCGCTGCCGCCGCGGCGGCCCCCGTCGTTCTCAAGAACTCGCGCCGGTCCATGCCAGGCTCCCCCTTGCGCACGATTGCCGCCATCAAACCCCAACGGCGGCGACTTGACAACGGCGCGGATGAGCGCTGGTGCGCGAGGGCCGCGAATTCGGCGCTTAGCGCTGGAGCGAAAGAAAATAGCTGATCGTCTGCATGAAATTGTCCCGCCCCGGGTAGCCCGCGATGCGCCCCACCTCCTTGCCGTCGCGCAGGACCACCGCGGTCGGGACGACGTCGATCGGGCGGTCCAGGGCGAGCTTAAGCGCCTTTGCGGCCTTGAGGTCGAGGAAACGCAGCGGCAGCTCCTGCGCGCGCGGCGAGGCCTCGTAGGCGGGCGCCACTTCGCGGTGGAACAAGCGGCAGTAGAAGCAGCCCGGCACCTCGATGACGAGGAGCTGCATGTGCGGGGGGGGAAGCGCCGAGGTCTCGAGCGCCGCGCGCCCGCCGGCCGCCGGCAGAAACGCGAGGAGGGCGGCAATGGCAAGACGGACGCGATGAGGCATGCAGATGGCGCAGGCGGGGCGAGGAAAGGGAGGGGGCTGCTTGTCAGCCTAAACTGCGATCGCGGCTGCGTGGACCGGGACTGACGCCATGGTTAACAATCGTCCCAAATTGGGCTGGTGCTCTGCAGCTCGCCTACTCGAGCCCTGTCGGGTGCGGGCTCACGATTTGGCGCAGTGAACCGCGACGGTTTGCGTCGCTCCGCCGAGCACTGCCTTGGGGCCGAGCGCGGTCGAGAACGCCTGATTGAGCTGCTGCTGCTGAGAGCTGTTGTCGTCCTCCTCGTGCGCATCGCGGAGCGCCGCGGTGCAACTCGCCGGCGCATGGGCGCTGAGCTGCACCGGGTTGTCCTTGGCGAAATCGAAGGCGATGAAGTAGCTCGGGTCGTAGACCGCGAAATCGAACTCCGCGGAATCGGCAGGGACGGGCTTCTCCAGCGGCAGCGTGAGGTGCAACGTGAGGATCCCCTCGCGCGTGTGCTCCAGCCAGTAGTCGACCGGCGGCTTGAATTTCAGCTTGTCCTTTCCGCGCTTGGCGAACGTGAAGTAATCGAACTCCTTGAGACCGTCGATGTTGACCTGGGCGAGCCCGGCGAGCTCCTTTCGGTCGTAGACGCCGTCGTGATTGGTATCGAGCCCCTCGATCGCCATCGCGGTGTACCACTCGTCGAAGGTCCAGTTCTGCTGCAGCCCCGTGAGCGTCCCGTTGTCGTAGAGGACCGTCGCCTTGACCGTCACCCATACGTGCGGATGGGCGAAGGCCGCAGGCGCAAGCAGCAGGAGACCCGCCGCCAGAGCAAGCGCCGACAGAAGGGAGTTCGACCTCAGCAAGACGGGCGCTCCTTTGAGAATTTCCGCTTAGACCGGCGGCATCCGGCGCATGGAGAAGCGGCCGCCTCGGTGCCGATAGAAGGTGGCGGTTGCGTGGTGTCCCCCGACCCATTAGGTTGCGCGGCCCGGATATTATCACAAATCGGCGCGGCGCCAACCGGGACGGCGGCCGCCCGAGGATTGGACGCCCCGGCGGCGATCTTGGGATGTCGGTGATGAAGTCCTTGAAGTGCTTGATTGTGGCGGGGGCCCTGATGGTCGCGCCGGCGGCGGGAGCAGCCCCAGCCCCTGCCGATCTCAACGTCGTCGTTACGATCAAGCCGATCCATTCGCTCGTCACGCGGCTGATGGAGGGCGTCGGTACACCGACGCTGCTCGTCAAAGGCGCTTCCTCCCCGCATACATTCGCCCTCAAGCCCTCGGGCGTGCGCGCGATCAACGACGCCGACGTCTTCATCCGCGTCGCCGAGGACGTCGAGCCGTTCACGCGCACCATCGTCAAGGCGCTGCCCGCCAGCGTCGATGTGGTGACGCTGGCCGAGGTCCCTGGCGTCAGGCTGCTCAAGCGGCGCGGCGGTGGCACCTTCGAGAAGCACGATCACGAGGCCCTGGCCGCACCGAGCGCGCGCCTCGAGGACAAGGACGGCCACATCTGGCTCGATCCCGAGAACGCCAAGGCGATCGTCGACGACCTCGCGGACGTACTGAGCCGGCGCGCGCCAGAGCACGCTGCCAAGATCAAGGCCAACGCAGACCGGCTTAAGACCGAGCTCGATGCGCTGACGGCCGCCATCGCGGTGGAGATGGCGCCGCTCAAGGGCAAGCCGTTCGTCGTCTTTCACGACGCCTATCAGTATTTCGAGAACCGGTTCGGCCTCGACGCGGTCGGCTCGATCACGGTCAATCCTCAGATCCAGCCGAGCGCCAAGCGCCTCTCCGAGCTGCGCCGCAAGATCCGCGGCTCCAAGGCCGTGTGCGTGTTCTCAGAACCGCTGTTTGAGCCCAATCTCGTCGCCGCCGTCACCGAGGGCACTAACGTGCGCCAAGGCACGCTCGATCCCGAGGGCAGCATGTTGACCCCTGGCGGCAATCTCTATTTCGAGATGATGCGCGGCCTGGCGGCGGGGCTCAAGTCCTGCCTCGAGCAGCCCTCCTGAGGGCGAGGAACTGAAAAGGGCAGCGGGTCGGCCGCTGCCCTCAGAGCTCTTGGAGAGGCGAGGGTCGCGCGCTCGCGAGCTTAAAGAGCGGCGCGCTTGGCGGACGCGCTCTTGCCCGGCTCCGGCGCATCGGTGCTGGCGGAGGCGGCCTTTCTTGCTTCCGCCGCCGCTTTCTTGGCGGCCTCTGCGGCCTCGCGGGCGATCACGGCGGCTTTGGCCGCTGCCTCAGCGGCCTTGCGGGCGGCCGCGACGGCCTGGTCGGTGCTCGCCTGTAGGGCCGCAGGATCGGCGGCGGCTGTCTTCGGCGCCTCAGCCGGCTTCGTGTCGACCGCCTTAGTCGGCTCGGGAGCCTTGGCCGTCTCTGTCGCCTTCGCCGGCTCTAGGGCCGTGTCGGTCGCTTTCGCCGGCTCCGGCTCGGATGACTTGGCGGTCTCCGTCGCCTTTGCCGGCTCTAGGGCCTTGGCGGTGTCGGTCGCTTTCACCGGCTCCGGCGCGGAAGCCTTGGCCGTCTCTGGCGCCTTGGCGGTCTCGAGCACTTTTGCAGGCTCTGAAACTTTAGCGGTCTTGATCGTCTTGACGGGTTCCGGCGCCGAAACTTTGGCCATCTCGGGTGCCTTCACCGGCATCGGAATGCTGGCCGTTTCCAGCCTCGGCTTCTTCTCAACCTTTCTCGCCGTCTCCTTCACCTTGGCCGACGCGTGCTTCACCCTCTTGATCGCATGGCCGTTCTCGTCGAGCTCGACGAAGTCGTCGGGCAGCGCCGCGGTGTCTGGATCGCCGGCATCGGCGGTCTGGGGCTCGGAAGTATCGGCCGTCTCCGCGTTTTTGTGCGTCAGCTGCAGCAAAGCACCGATGAGGGTGTGCTGATCCTCGGCGCTCGTGTCGCCGCTCGGTGCGGATTGCGCTGTATCGTCTTTGGCAGCGACCGCCGTCCCGTCGGTGGAAAAGCGCTCCCAGGTGACGGTCACGCGCGTGCCGACCGGAACGCGCGGATAGAGATCGAGCACATCCTCATTGGTCATGCGGATGCAGCCCTGGGAGACCGCCTTGCCGATGGTCCAGGGCGAGTCCGTGCCGTGAATGCGATAGTTGCTCGCGCCGAGGTACATGGCGCGCACGCCGAGCGGGTTCATCGGATGACCGCCCGGAACCCAGGTCGGCAGCTTGGGATTTTCTCTCAGCATCTCGGCCGTCGGACGCCACGGCGGGTTCACCTTCTTGGAGGTGATGCTGGTGGTTCCCTGCCAGCGGCTGTCGTCGCGCGGCACCGCAATCGGGTAGCTGATCGCCTCGCCCTTATGCGTGATGAGATAAAGGCGGCGGTCGCCGAAGCTGACGATGATCTGCCCGGGGGTGTATTTCGGATCGAATTTGGCGTTCTGCCGCGGCCCGCCCCATTCCGAGTTGGCACCCCCCGAGTTGCCGCCCAACAGGAAGTCGAAGAGACCTTCGGCCTGAACACTGCTCGGAGCGATGAGGAGGAGCGTTGCGGCCAGACCTGCGAGGAGGGGGGAAGTCAGGAGGCTGCGAGGGGACATACGTCAGGAACTCCAATCATGAAGCTCGCGAGCGAGCCTGCCGCATCAGGGTGAATGAAGCGTATATACCAGTCCCATTTTTGGCGGCAGAGCACGCGGGACACAGTTGGACGAGGAACGTGCCACAGGCCTAAATCATCCCCGTCGCGGTGTGGGAAAAGGGGCGTGTCGCGCAAGGTCAACTGTCTGATTAGGCGAATGGTTCTGGGACGATGCGCTATCTTGCAGCGATGCAACTGGCGGCTTTCTTTCGCGCCGGCCGGCTTGCGTCTTGCGGCGGCGCGAGAGCGTGCGGCGAGGAAACGGGCCACAGAGAGCTTGAGGAACATATGATCTCTTTTTGTTTCTCTTTTGGGCTTGACCTGCGGCGCGAAGCTGAATAGAACAAAAATAGAACGCAACGGACCCGAGCACCGTTGCCTTGAGAGCTGTTGCGAGAGCGTTCCCGTGGACCAGGCGGCGCCATCCCCCATCCCACCGACCGCCCGTCTGCAGCGGATCTCGCGGCCAGAGCCTGGCCCACGTTCGAGTTCGAGTCTGCCGAGCGTAGGGCTTTGGCCTTCTTGCCCGAACCGGAACGGCGAGTCCCTCCTCGCCGTTCCGGAGGGGGCACGCGACCCTCTCATCGCCGGCTTGCGCGCGCGCATCGCCGCGCTCGAGCACCGCGCGCCTGCATATGTCCTCCCCGATCTTTCCGACCCGCAGTGGCCGAGCGCCAAAGCGTGGACGCTGGGCGCGCCCGAGATCGACCATCGCCTCGCCGGCGGCCTTAACGCCGGCACCCTGCACGAGGTGAAGCCCGAAGCGGGCTTAGCCGGCGCCATCGCCGGCGGTTGGGCGGCGGCGCTGGGCTTTGCCCTGCGCCTTGCCGTGCGGCGCTTGGATGCGCTCGGCGCGACGCCTGTGAACACGCGCCCGCGCATCCTGTGGTGCTGGCCGTCCGTGCTCGCGCGCGACATCGGGCATCCCTGCGCACAGGGCTTCTCCGCTTTGGGAGCCACCGCCTCTTCTTGCCTTTTCGTGGAGACTGCGCGCGCAACCGAGGCGCTTTGGGCCATGGAGGAAGGCTTGAGGTCGGCGAGCCTGGCGCTCGTCATTGGCGCCGTGAGCGAGGCGGCGCTGACGCCCGCGCGCCGCTTGAGCCTCGCTGCCGCCGAGCATGCAACGCCTTGCGTTCTCATCACCGATCCGCGCACCCCTGCCGCCGGCTCCACCGCGACCCGCTGGCGTGTCGGCGCGCGCGCAAGCGCACGCAACCCTTTCGAGCCCGACGCTCCCGGCGCCTCTCGTTACGCCGTCGCGCTGGAGCGCTGCCACGAAGGTGGATTAGCGGCGCAGGCTTGCTCTCTGCTTTTGGAGTGGTCCCATGAGACGCATCGTTTCCGTGTGGCTCCCGCTGTGGCCGATCGAGCGGCTGGCCCTCGCGCTGCCCGCCGCCGTGCCGGATGAGGCTGCCCTCGCGCTCGTCGCGGCGGGCAGCCACGGCATCCGCATCACCGCCGTCAACGCGTGCGCGGCGGCAGAGGGCGTGCGCGTCGGCCAGGCGCTCGCGGACGCACGCGCTGGCCTGCCTTGCCTCCTCTCGCGCGCGGCCGAGCCCGACCGCGACCGCACAGCGCTCCTCAAGCTTGCGCGCTGGTGCGGCCGCTATGGCCCCAATCGTAATGCCGACGGGGAGGACGGCCTGTGGATCGACGTGACGGGGGTTGCGCATCTCTATGGGGGCGAGGAGCGTCTCATCGCCGATCTCCTCGCCCGGCTCGCCCGCTTCGGGCTCACCGTCCGCGCCGGTCTCGCCGACACGCTCGGTGCCGCCCACGCACTCGCCCGCTTTGCCGCCTCGCCCGCTATCGCGCCCGCAGGAGAGACGGAAGCGCGCCTTGCCGCGCTTCCCGTCGAGGCCTTGCGGCTCGATGCCCAAACCGTGCTGCTGTTGCGGCGGTTGGGGCTCAAGCGCATCGGCCAGCTCTTTTGCCTGCCGCGGCCTGCGCTCGAGCGCCGCTTCCGCTCCGCGAAAACCGCCGAGGCGGTGTTGCGGCGTCTCGATCAGGCCTTGGGCATGCGCTGCGAGCCCGCCCCGCCGCTCGTCGAGCCGCCCGCGCTCATCGTGCAGCGCTGCTTTGCCGATCCGCTCATCGCGCATGCAGGGATCGAGGTGGAGACGGCGCGGCTCGCCGAGGAGCTGTGCGCTCACCTCAACGCGCGCAATCTGGGCGCGCGCGCAATCGCGCTCGCGCTCTATCGCGCCGACGGCACGACGGCCGAGGCGCGCGTGGGCTTGAGCTTTCCCTCCCGCGAGCCTGCGCATCTGACGGCGCTCCTCGACGAGAAGATGCAGCATCTCGATGCCGGCTTTGGGATCGACGCGCTCGCCCTTTCAGCACTGCGTGTGGAGGCGTGCGCGCCTGAGCAGGTCGCGCTCGGTCCCCAACTCGGCGATCGGCGCGCGGGCGATCCCTCAGGTCTCATCGATCGCCTCGCGAACCGCTTGGGTTCTGCCCGCGTGAGCCGCTTGCAGCCGCGCGCGAGCCATGTGCCTGAGCGGGCGCAAGCGTGCGTCGCCGCTCTCTCCGATCGGCCGGCCGCAAGCGAGGACGTGATGCCGGTGCGGCCGCCCCGGCCGCCGTTCCTGCTCGCGAGCCCAGAGCCGATCCGCGTGATCGCCGAGGTGCCGGAGGGCCCGCCCGCCCGCTTCACCTGGCGCCGCGTCGAGCGCCGCGTTGCCCGTGCTCAAGGCCCTGAGCGCATCGCGCCCGAGTGGTGGCGCGAGATCGGGCTCAAGACGAGCCGCACGCGCGACTACTACCGCATCGAGGACGAAGGAGGTGCGGGCTACTGGGTGTTTCGCGAGGGCCTCTATCGCGCGGAGGAAGAGGCGCCGACCTGGTTCCTGCACGGACTCTTTGGGTGAGTTTTTAAGAAGGTCACAGCGTGCCGCGTTACGCCGAGCTGCAGGTCACCACCAACTTCTCGTTTCTGCGCGGGGCCTCGCATGGCGAGGAGCTCGTCGCGCAGGCGCAGGCCTTGGGGCTCGAAGCGCTCGCCGTCACCGACCGCAACACGCTCGCCGGCGTCGTGCGCGCGCACACCGCGGCCAAGGAGGTGGGCTTAAAGCTCATTGTCGGCGCGCGCCTCGATCTGCAAGACGGCCCGAGCCTGTTGTGCCTACCGCGCGACCGGGCGGCCTACGGCCGGCTCTCGCGCTTGCTGTCGCTCGGCCAGATGCGCGCTGAGAAAGGCCAATGCACGCTCTTTCTCGCCGACGTCGCGGCCCACGCGGAAGGGCAGATCTTCATCGCGCTTGCTCCGGACGACTGGGATTGGCGCGAGGTGCAGGCTGCGCCTGCCGATGCGCAAGTGCCCAGCAGCGCCGAGATTATTCCGTTCCATCCCGCGGGGATCGTGAGCCCAAATTCCCCTCCCCCTTGATGGGGAGGGTCGGGGAGGGGGTGGTGTTCAAACGTTGGAAGTGGTGCACACCGCCCATCAAAACCGAGAAGAAAGTTTCGAAGCTGCGCTTCGTCGTATCAAAGCGGCGCTGGGAGAGAGTCCGCTCTATCTCGCCGCGAGCCACGCCTACCGCGGCGATGACCGCGCACGTATTGCCGCGCTCGATCTCCTCGCGCAACGCTGCACCACACCACTCATCGCCACCGGCGACGTGCTCTATCACGCGCCGCACCGGCGCGCGCTGCAGGACGTGCTGACGTGCGCGCGCGCGGGCACGACGATCGCCAAGGCGGGCTTTCTTCTGCAGGCCAACGCCGAGCGGCACTTGAAGCGCCCGGCCGAGATGGCCCGCCTCTTCAAAGGTTACGAGGCAGCACTTTCCCGCACGATCGAGATCGCGGACGCCTGCCGCTTCTCGCTCGACGAGCTCGTCTACGAGTACCCTGATGAGCCCGTCCCGCCCGGCAAGACCCCGCAGGCGCATCTGGAGGACCTCACCTGGGAGGGTGCCGGCTGGCGCTTCCCCGAAGGCATCCCGGAGAAGGTTGAGGCGCTGATTGAGCGCGAGCTGGCGCTGATCGGCGAGCTCAATTACGCGCCTTACTTTCTCACCGTGCACGACATCGTCCACTTCGCGCGCTCACAGAGCATCCTGTGCCAGGGGCGCGGCTCGGCCGCCAACTCCGCCGTCTGCTATTGCCTCGCCATCACGGCAGTGAACCCCGCCGAGATCGACCTCTTGTTCGAGCGCTTCGTCTCGCCCGAGCGCAAGGAGCCACCCGACATCGACGTCGACTTCGAGCACGAGCGGCGCGAGGAGGTGATCCAGTACATCTACGCGCGCTACGGCCGCGACCGCGCCGGGCTCGCCGCCACCGTCATCTCCTATCGCGCGCGCTCGGCCGTGCGCGACGTCGGCAAGGCCATGGGGCTGTCGGAAGACACGGTGGCCGCACTCGCCGGCATGGTGTGGGGCACGCGCTCGGGCGGCGCGCTGCCCGAGCAGCACGTGCGCGAGGCGGGCCTCGATCCAACCGACCCGTTGCTCGCGAGGGTGCTGGAGCTGGCGCATGAGCTCATGGGCTTTCCGCGGCATCTGTCGCAACACGTCGGCGGCTTCGTGTTGACGCGCGGGCCGCTCATCGAGGTCGTGCCCGTCGGCAACGCCGCCATGGACGACCGCACCTTCATCGAGTGGGACAAGGACGATATCGCCGCGCTCGGTCTCTTGAAGGTCGATGTGCTGGCGCTCGGTATGCTCACCTGTATCCGCAAGGCCTTCGATCTCATCGGCCAGCACCACGCCCGCGCGATGACGCTCGCCAGCGTGCCGCGCGAGGATCCGGCCGTCTACGACATGCTGTGCAAGGCGGATTCGATCGGCGTGTTCCAGGTGGAGAGCCGCGCGCAGATGAACATGCTGCCGCGCCTGAAGCCGCGCACCTTCTACGACCTCGTTATCGAGGTGGCGATCGTGCGCCCGGGACCCATCCAGGGCGACATGGTGCACCCCTATCTGCGCCGCCGCGACGGCGTCGAGGTCGAGCAGTATCCCTCGCCGGCGCCAAAGCACGGGCCCGCCGACGAATTGCAGACGATCCTGGGCAAGACCAAGGGCGTGCCGCTGTTCCAGGAGCAGGCGATGCGCATCGCGCTCGTTGCCGCCAAGTTCTCCGACGCGGAGGTGAACGAGCTGCGCAAGGCCATGGCCACCTTCCGCCGCCGCGGCACCATCGGGCTTCTCGAGGAGAAGATGGTGTCGCGCATGGTGGCGCGCGGCTATGCCCAGGACTTCGCGCAGCGCTGCTTCAACCAGATCAAGGGCTTCGGCGAATACGGCTTCCCCGAAAGCCACGCGGCGAGCTTCGCCCACCTCGTCTACGTCTCGGCGTGGATCAAGTGCCACTACCCGGCGGCGTTCGCGGCAGCGCTGCTCAACTCGCAGCCCATGGGCTTCTACGCGCCGGCACAGATCGTGCGGTGCGCGCGCGAGCACGGCGTGGAGGCGCGCTCAGCCGACGTGAACCTTTCCGACTGGGACTGCACGCTCGAGAACATGGAAGGTGCCGGCCCGGCACTGCGTCTCGGCCTGCGCCAGATCGACGGCCTGTCAGAAGATGAGATCAAAAAGATCGTCGCCGCGCGTCCGTTTCGCGATGTGCACGATCTGTGGATGCGCGCTCGTGTGAAGCTTGCGACCTTGGAGAAGCTCGCCGCCGCCGACGCCTTTCGTTCGCTCGGCCTCGATCGCCGCCAGGCGCTATGGGAGGTGAAGGGCTTGAGCGCCGCTGCGCCGCTGCCGCTCTTCTCCTGGAGCGAGACGCGCGAGGCCGGAGCCGAGCCCGTAGTCACGCTGCCCGAGATGGCGCTGTCGGAGCATGTCGTCAACGACTACCAGACGCTCAGGCTTTCGCTCAAGGCGCACCCCATGAGCTTTCTGCGCGAACGTTTGCCGCGCGCCGTGTGCGCGCCTGCCACGAGCTGCGCAGCGTCAAGGACGGCGCCTACGTGTCGGTCGCCGGCGTCGTGCTCGTGCGTCAGCGCCCGGGCTCGGCCAAGGGCGTCGTGTTCATGACGATCGAGGACGAGACCGGTGTCGCCAACGCGGTCGTGTGGCCGAAGACGCTCGAGCGCTTCCGCAAGGTGGTCATGGGTGCGCGCTTGATCGTCATCCATGGGCGCATCCAGCGCCACGAGGACATCATTCATGTGGTCTCGGCAAAGCTCGAGGACCGCAGCGACTGGCTCGCGCTTCTGGCGGAGGCCGCGCACGAGCTGACGGTGCCGGTCGCCAATGCCGACCATGTGCGCAATCCAGATCCTGGCTCCGCCAGGGGGCCCGACATCCGCTCCGAGCAGTCAGGTTTGCACAACGGACATCCGCGCTGGGCGCAGACCCCGCGCGACCCGCGCCTCACGCATCCCCGCGATGCGCGCATCATCCCCGCGCGCGAAGCGCGCATCGTGCCAAAGTCGCGGGATTTTCATTGAGGGTTTTCGGCTTCGACTGTATCGGGCACGCCGTCGGCGCCCAGGAACACCGCGAACATGCGCACCACGCCCGCTCCCCTGTTGTGCCCATTGTGCGGCGTACCGATGGCTTCGATGATCACGTCGCCCTTGCGGTAGACGTGCGTGCCGTCCGCGCCGTAGTCGACCGTCAGCTCGCCCTCCAGCATGTAGGCCAAGAGCGGCACGTCGTGCTCGTGCCAGCCCGTCTCGGCCCCCGGATCGATGGCGATGATGTCGGCCGTCACCTTGGCCGGCGCGCCGGCCGGATAGGCCAGCGTCTGGCCCAGAAGCGTCTTGCCGGTCGTGAGCAAGGTCTCCACGTGCTCGCCCGTGCTGCCGCGCGCGGCGGGCGCTGCGGATGCGAGCGGGATCGCATGTGCGCCAGAAACCCAGCTTCGCATGAAGCGTGTTGAAGATGAGAAACGCATGGGGAGGCCTCGCAGAGTCCGGCAAGAGATGAAGCGACATGTGCAGTGAGCCGGCTCCAGGTTAATGTTCCGCTGACACGCTTGGGACAATGCCGTCCCATCGGGCCTCGACAGCGGGGCTCATGGCGCCGATATATGGCGCCGATATCGCCGATATCGCGCGCGCGTCCCGCGCCTCGCAGAGCCCGACACCGCAAAAGCCGCTCCCATGCCCGAAATCAGAGCCCCCTTTCTGCCTGCGCGCCTGACGAGCCGGCTCTCGCTGTGTGCGGGCGCCCTCGCGCTGGCGCTCGCGCTCACGGCGGCCTTCTCCTCGCACAGCGCGGCCCAGGATCCGCGCGGCGCGCCGGAAATGGCGACGGGCCTGGAGACGAAGTCGCTCGCCACCGCTAAGCGCCACATGATCTCCGCTGCCAACCCGTACGCGGCGCAAGCCGGCCGCGAGATCCTGCGCGCCGGCGGCTCGGCTATCGACGCCGCGATCGCTGCGCAGCTCGTCCTCAATCTCGTTGAGCCGCAGTCCTCCGGCCTCGGCGGCGGCGCCTTCATTCTCTACTGGGACGCGGCGAAAAAGGAGCTCACGACCTTTGACGGCCGCGAGGCAGCGCCGGCGTCCGCGCGCCCTGACCGCTTTCTCGTTGCGGGCAAGCCGATGCCGTTCGAGATAGCCGTGCACTCAGGCCTCAGCATCGGCGTGCCGGGTCTTGTGCGCCTCATGGAGACCGTTCATCGCCGCTACGGCAAGCTGCCGTGGGCGCGCCTGTTCGAGCCGGCGATCCGCCTTGCGGAAGCTGGCTTCGAGGTCTCGCCGCGGCTGCATAATCTGTTGCGCTCGCAGGATCCCGATGGCTTCGTGCCGGCCGCGCGCCGCTACTTCTTCACCGCCACGGGGAGCGCCTGGCCGATCGGCTTCACGCTCAAGAACCCGGAGTTCGCCTCAACCTTGCGGCGCATCGCGGCCGAAGGCGCCGACGGCTTCTACGCGGGCCCCGTGGCGCAAGCGATCGTCAAGGCCGACGCCGACGCGCCGATCGCGCCCGGCGGCATGACGATGCAGGATCTCGCCGGCTACAAGGCGAAGGAGCGACCGCCGGTTTGCATCAGCTATCACAGCTACAAGGTCTGCGGCATGGGCCCCCCGTCGTCGGGCGGGCCGACGGTGGCGCAAACCTTGAAGCTGTTGGAGCCGCTCGATCTCGGCACGGACCCGGCGGCGGCGCTGCAGCCGCAAGCGCTGCACCTCATCGCGGAAGCCGAGAAGCTCGCCTACGCTGACCGCAACCGCTACATGGGCGATCCTGATTTCGTGGCGATCCCCGACGGCCTGCTCGACGCCCACTACCTCGATCGCCGCCGTGCGCTGATCGATCCGTTGCATGCGATGGAGAAGGCCGAGCCCGGCGTGCCGCCGGGTGCGCGCCAGGCCATGGGACGTGACGCCACCATCGAAAGCTCGGGCACGAGCCAAATCTCGATCATCGACGATAACGGCAACGCGCTCGCCATGACGACGACGATCGAAAGCGGGTTCGGCTCGCACAACTGGGCCGCGGGCTTCCTTTTGAACAACGAGCTGACCGACTTTTCGTTTCTGCCGACCGACAGCGACGGCCGCCCGGTCGCCAACGCGGTGGGTCCCGGCAAGCGTCCGCGCAGCTCCATGGCGCCGACCATCGTCTTCGACGCGAAAGGCAATGTCGTTGCCGTGCTCGGCTCGCCCGGCGGCAGCCACATCATCTTCTATGTCGTAAAGTCGCTTGTAGCGCTGCTCGACTGGAAGATGGATGCCCAGGCGGCGGCCGACCTGTTGAACTTCGGTGACCAGGGCCACGGCTTCGAGATCGAGGTCGCCGATCCCGCCGTGTGGACCGGGCTCGCCTTGAAGCCGTTCGGCCACACGATCGTGCCGGAGGAGATGACCTCCGGCGCCCACATTATCGTCAGACGCGATGGCCGCCTGGAAGGCGGCGCGGATGTGCGCCGCGAAGGTGCCGCTCTCGGAGATTGATCGTGACATCTCGCTCGATCACCGTTGTCGGCGCCGGCATCCTCGGCCTTTGGCAGGCGTTGACGCTCGCGCGCCGGGGCCATCGCGTGCGCCTCCTCGAGGCAACGCCGGAGCCGTTCTCGCATGCGGCGAGCCTCTATGCCGCGGTGATGCTCGCGCCAGAGCGCGAGGCGGAGACCGCCCCGCCGATGCTGCGCGAGTTGGGGCGCAGAGGCGTCGCCTCGTGGCGCGCGGCCTACCCGGAACTCGTCTGCGCCGGCAGCCTCGTCGTCGCCGGCGCGCGTGACCGCGTCGATCTCGATCACTTCGCCAAGCGCACGCAGGGGCACGAAAGCCTCGACGCCAAGGCGCTGGAAAGCCTCGAGCCCGACCTCGAGGGACGCTTCTCCTCCGCGCTGTTCTTTCGCGAGGAGGCGCACATGGCCGCCCCCGCGGCGCTGAATTTCATGCTCGCGCAGGCGCGCCGCGCCGGCGCCGAGGTGCTGTTCGGCGTGAGTGCTCCGCCGCAACCCGGCGACGTGCTCATCGACTGCCGTGGGCTTGCCGCGCGTGATGAGCTTGCGAACCTGCGCGGGGTACGCGGCGAGCGGCTGATCGTGCGCTCGCGCGAGATCGCGCTGAAACGTCCCGTGCAGCTCCTGCACCCGCGCCACCCGCTCTACATCGTGCCGTGGGGCGAGGGGCACTACATGATTGGCGCCACCGTTCTTGAAACCGAGGACGACGGCCCGGTGACGGTGCGCTCCGCACTCGAGCTGTTGGGTGCCGCCTACGCGGTGCATCCGGCCTTTGGAGAGGCGGAGATCCTCGATCTCGGTGCAGGCGTGCGCCCGGCGTTTCCCGACAACGTTCCGCGCGCGATCGTGCGCGAGGGTGGGAGGCGCATCTTCGTCAACGGCGCCTATCGGCACGGCTTCCTGTTGGGGCCTGTGCTCGCCGAGGCGGTGGCGGATTATCTGGCGACGGGCGCCGCGGCTGAGCTGATCCGCGTCGAGAGCTGAGCCTTGGCGCGGGCGCGCAGCCGTCAGGTGACGACGGTCGCCTTCGGCCCCATCATCGCCTGGATCTGGCGCAGCGTACGCGATGCGCGCCACACGTGCTCGATGCGGAACACCTCATTACCGCCGCCGAAGATGGCGATCTTGCCTTCGATGTCGCTGGTGCCGAGCCCGAGGATGCCGAGGCCGAGGATCTTGTGCGCGAGGATGTCGTCGCTGTAGCGCGTCAGGCGCACGTGCATCACCGAGTAGCTTTCGGGAGCGCGGCCCAGAATGCTGGCGAAGCGCTGCACGCGCTCGATCTGCGCGCCGCGGAAGCGCCAGAAGCTCAAGCGGTCGGCGATGAAGATGATGACGAACCACACGACGAACAGCGCCGAGGAGACCATCATGTAGAAGGCGAGGTTCATGTGCACGAGGATCGCCGGCGGCGTCTTGAAGAGGCCCGGGATGCTCATGATGAACTGCGTGCCGGCGGCGGCCGCGGCCAAGAGCAGGATCAGCAGGATCGCGCCGATCCCGCGCGCCTTCACGGTGGTGGCGAGCACGGTGAACAGCAACAGGAGCGTGAAGGAGACGCCGAGCCAGGGACCGGGATAGATAAGCAGCGGCTTGCCGCCGCCGATGGTGAAGGTCTCGCCTTGCGCGTAGGTCAGCAGCGCGCAGAAGAACCCGTAGGCCCAGACGATCCACCAATAAAGGATGGGGGAGTGCGGATAGACGCGAACCTCGGACGGAGCGGACCCGCCTGCGGCGCCGGCCTGCGGCACCGTCTCAACGCCAGTCGACGCCATAGCCCCTCCCCGAGCCCTTGTTTTCGGGCTTTTGCTCAGCTCGTAAACGTCGCCCCCCGTCGCAATATTCATGACACTGGCCTATGACAGCTGTCAACGCGCGAGGCCGCGCCGGCGGTCGCGCCTTGAGGTTTGCAAGCGAATTCTGTTGAATTGACTGCGAGAGCGGCAAACGTCGCCGCAACGCAACGAAGGAGGTCTCGTGACGGCCGAGGTGAAGCTTGCGCTCGCGCTCATCGTCAACGGCAAGCCGACGACGACGGCGGCGGCCACTTTGGCCGGGCTCCTCGGCGAGCTCGGCTATGCGGGCGTGCGCGTTGCGACCGCGCGCAACGGCGATTTCGTGCCGGCGCCGGCGCGGGCGGCGACGGCGCTGCGGCCCGGCGACCAGATCGAGATCGTTTCGCCGCGCCACGGCGGCTAGGCTCAGGACTTCATGAACGCCATCGAACCAGCGGCAAAGGTGTCGGGCGCGCTCACGCTCTACGGTGTCGAGCTGTGCTCGCGGCTTCTGCTCGGCACCGCGCAATATCCTTCCCCGCACGTGCTTGCGCGCGCGGTGGAGGCCTCGGGCGCGCGGCTCGTGACCGTCTCGCTGCGGCGCGAGCAGGCGCGCGGGCGCACGGGCGAGCGCTTCCTGGAGCTCATCGGCTCGCTCGGCGTGCGCGTATTACCCAACACCGCCGGTTGCCGCACGGTGAAGGAGGCGGTGACCACGGCCAAGATGGCGCGCGAGCTTTTCGCCACCGACTGGGTGAAGCTAGAGGTCATCGCCAACGACGACACGCTGCAGCCCGACGTGTTCGGCCTGGTGGAGGCGGCGGCCATCCTGACGAAGGACGGCTTCAAGGTGCTGCCCTACACCACCGAGGACTTGTCGGTTGCCGAGCGGCTCGTTGACGCCGGCTGCGAGGTGCTGATGCCGTGGGCGGCGCCGATCGGCTCCGGCCGCGGGCTCGCGAACCCCTACGCGTTGAAAAGCCTGCGCGCCTACTATCCCAAGCTGCCGCTGATCATCGACGCCGGCATCGGTGCGCCCTCGCACGCGGCAGCGGCGATGGAGATGGGCTACGACGCCATCCTGCTCAACACCGCGGTCG
The DNA here is from genome assembly GCA_963724945.1 of uncultured Alphaproteobacteria bacterium. GTDB lineage: Bacteria > Pseudomonadota > Alphaproteobacteria > Rhizobiales > Hyphomicrobiaceae > Hyphomicrobium_A. Next base: position 1,241,189 of record CAVRWL010000003.1, read on the forward strand.
CCAAGGCCGGCGATCCCGTGCGCATGGCGGCGGCCTTTGCCAAGGCGATCGAGGGGGCCCGCGCCGCTTACGAGGCCGGTCTCATAGGTATGCGCGATATGGCCGAGCCCTCGACGCCCGTCGCCGGCACGCCCTTTTTCGATCTCGGTGCCGCCCCCGGCCCGTCGGGCGATGAGTGAGGCTGCCCCCGACGTCTTCTATCCGATCGTGCCCGACGCCCGTTGGCTCGCCCGCATCGTGCCGCTCGGGGTGCGCACCGTGCAGCTCAGGGTGAAGGAGGCCGGCGCCGACGAGGTACGCCGGCAGATCGCGGAGAGCTTGACTATCGCGCGGCAGTCGGGCTGCCAGCTGATCGTCAACGACTATTGGCGCGAGGCGATCGCGATGGGTGCCGACTATATACATCTCGGGCAAGAGGATCTGGCCGCGGCCGACGTCGGCGCCATCAAAGCGGCGGGCTTGCGCCTCGGGCTTTCTACTCACAGCGAGGATGAGCTCACCCGAGCGCTCGCCGCTGCGCCCGACTACGTGGCGCTCGGGCCCATCTACGAGACCAAGCTCAAGGTGATGGCGTGGGCGCCGCAAGGGCTTGCGCGTGTCGGGCAGTGGAAGGCGCTGATCGGGCGCATGCCGCTTGTCGCCATCGGCGGCATCACGCCGGAGCGGGCGTCGAGCGTCATTGCTGCAGGTGCACAGTCGGTTGCGGTGATCACTGATTTTATGAGTGCGTCCGATCCGGAAGCGCGCGTTCGCGCATGGCTCGACTGGGCGGCGTGTGCGCGCGCAAGTGTCGGCGCTCTGCCATAGATCAGATACAATTTGAAAAAAGGACGACATTGCCGCAGCGTCGGTGCTTGCGCTCGCACGGCCGCTAGCTTCAAATGCCCGACAACAATATTCGACACCGTCTCGGTTCTTGCCGGGCCGCAACGAGCGTGCACATGGCCTTTCGTTTCAAGCTTGCGGAGCCTTTCGAGGAAGGCTGCAAACGGATCGCTCGCGAGCAAATTGAGCGTGCGCAGTCCCAGCTCAAAGAAACGGGCGACCCGGTCGTCGCGGTACACGAGACGCGCAAATCGCTGAAACGCCTGCGCGCGCTTCTTCGTCTCATCCGCCCCGCGCTTGGCGAGGAGGCCTATCGCGCCGAGAACGCGCAGGTACGCGAGATCGGCCGCCTTCTGTCGAGCGCGCGCGACCGTGCCGTGCTGATCGAGACGGTCGCCAAGCTGGAGGCGTTGCCGGGCGTGGGCCGCAAGAGCCTGTGCCAGGCGGTGCGTGACGTGCTCAACGGGTCGAACGGCGGGGAGAGCCCGATGGTCGAGGCCGCGGCGATGAAGCAGGCGCAAAGCCATCTCGCCGAGGCCGGCAAGCGCTTCGGGCGGCTGCGGCTTGCGGGAAAGGGGTTCGAGGTCATCGGTCCCGGACTCGAGGCCGGCTATCGCAAGGCGCGACGCGCCTTTCACGCCGCCTACGTGGAGCACACCGACGAATCCTTCCACGAGTGGCGCAAGGGCACGCAGCAGCACTGGCGGCACATGGCGCTCTTGTCGCGCGCCTGGATCGATTGCATGGCCGCACGCGTCGCCGAGGCGCGGCGGCTGTCGCAGGTCCTCGGCGACGACCACGATCTTGCGCTGCTCACAGCGTTCATCCGTTCCGAGCGAGCCTCGGGGATCGGGGCCGAGCGCGCCGCGATGGTCGAGAAGCTCGCGCATCAGCGCCAGAAGGAGCTGCGCGCGCTCGCGCAACCGATGGGACAGCGCCTGTTCGCGGAGGGCGCGCGAAGCCTGCACCGCCGCATGGCGACCTACTGGGAGGCGGCCGTCGCGCTGAAGGAGCACGAGCCGGAGAAGGAGGCCCCACCCAAGGCCGCGAGCCGGCCCTCGCCCCCGCGCCGCCGGCGCGCCGCGGCCCAGCCCTAGCCCGGGCCCTTGCATCATCGCCGCGGGGGCGCGTATTCGCTAAGGTGCGCCGCGAACGCTTGGGCCGATCCCGAGGAGCCCCGTGAACGAGACGAAGACGCGCGCCGAGCTTAAGCCCGATCGCGGGCCGCTGCCGAGCGATCACCCGATGGTGACGCACGGGCGCATCGGCGTGCTTTTGTTGAATCTGGGCACGCCGGATGCGACCGACTACTGGTCGATGCGCCGCTACTTGAAGGAGTTCCTTTCCGATCGGCGCGTCATCGAGGTCCCGCGCTGGAAGTGGTGGCTGATCCTCAACCTGATCATTCTCACCGTGCGTCCGGGCCGCAAGGGCAAGGACTACGCCAAGATCTGGAACGAGGCGCGCAACGAAGGCCCTCTGAAGACGATCACGCGCAGCCAGGCCGAGAAGCTGCAGACCGCGCTCGCCGGTGAAGCGGGCATCACCGTCGACTGGGCCATGCGCTACGCCAGCCCCTCGACCGCGAGCCGTCTGAAGGCGCTCGTGGACGGGGGCTGCGACCGCATTCTTCTCCTGCCCCTCTATCCGCAATACGCCGCGGCGACGACGGCGACCGCGTGCGACGAGGCCTTCCGCGCGCTCATAAAAATGCGCTGGCAGCCGGCGGTGCGCGTCGCGCCCTGCTATTACGACGATCCCGTCTACATCAATGCGCTTGCAACCGCCATGCGCCGCGACTTGAGCGCGCTCGACTTCGAGCCGGAGACGATCCTCGCCACCTTCCACGGCATGCCGCAGGCCTATCTTGAGGCGGGCGACCCTTACCATTGCCAGTGCCAGAAAACCTCGCGTCTGCTGCGCGAGCGCCTCGGCTGGCCGCAGGAGAAGTGGCTCACGACCTTCCAGTCGCGCTTCGGCAACGATTCCTGGCTGCAGCCCTATACCGATGAGACGGTCAAGCTGCTGGCGGCCGGCGGCATCAAGCGCATCGCGCTCATCGCGCCCGGGTTCTCGGCCGACTGCCTGGAGACGCTCGAGGAGCTCGACAAGGAAAACCGCCACTATTTCCTCGAAGGCGGCGGCGAAAAGTTTGCCTACCTGCCGGCCCTGAACGACAGCGTGGAGGGTCTACGCGTCATCGAGGCTGTCGTTCGCCGCGAGCTGCAGGGCTGGATCTGACGGCGCGGCGGTGCTCTTGGCGCTCACGCCAGATCAGTTCGCAAACGCCTGACACGTGATGCCGTTGGGGCAGTTCGTGATCTGGTTGAAGTCCGGGAGCCACTTTTTGAAATAGCGCGTGACGGACCCGTACTCCGACGAAGCGATGGTCTGCGACGAAGCGACGGGGCGCCCATCGGGGCCGACCGGTGTCGGCGACACGATGTCCTGCTCGGCCGGTTCGGCGCGCGCAGCCGCAACGACGGTGGGCTCCTGCGACTGGACCGGGGCGCTTGCCAAAGTCGTGGGCTTGCGCACCGGTAGCGGCACGCTCTGTCCAGCACGCGCGAGCCGCGCGGCAGGCTCTCCGATGGTGACGGTTTGGAACTCGGGCACAGGTGGCTCGGACTGCGAGCAAGCGGCGAGAGCGAGGGCGAGAAAAAGTGTGCTCAGAGCGGCAGGGTTCATGGATCATCCATCAGCTGAATTGCGAGCGGTGCTCGTTAATGCAGTGAAAGCGGATGCAACCCAAGACGGTTGGGCGTGGCGCTTTTGCCATTTCCACGCTGTTCCATAAGTAACTGCTCTTAAAGAAGTTTTTAACCACATGTTTTCATCTGTCGCCTAGCGTGTCGTTGGGCCCGTGTGTCCATTTTGTCGTTCGCCTCAAAGGTCCTTGCATGGGAACTGATCAGCTTTCTCCGCTCTCAGGCGGCTTCGAAATCCTCGCCGTGCTTCTCATCCTGCTCGCCATCGCGGCCTTGTGGTCGACCGTCAAGATCGTGCCGCAGGGCAAGAACTACACGGTGGAGAACTTCGGGCGCTATACGCGCACGCTGCAGCCCGGCCTGCACATCCTCATCCCCGTGATGGAGCGGGTCGGGACCCGCATGAACATGAAGGAGCAGGTGCTCGACATTCCGAGCCAGGACGTCATCACCCGCGACAACGCCATGGTGCGCGTCAACGGGGTCACCTTCTTCCAGGTGCTGAACGCCGCGCGCGCCGCCTATGAGGTCGACCAGCTCGAGCCCTCGATCATCAATCTCACCATGACCAACGTGCGCACGGTCATGGGCTCCATGGACCTCGACGAGCTCTTGTCCAACCGCGACAAGATCAACGCCCAACTCTTGCACGTCGTCGACCAGGCGACGGAGGCCTGGGGCATCAAGGTCACCCGCATCGAGATCAAGGACATTGATCCCCCGCGCGACCTCGTCGACAGCATGGCGCGCCAGATGAAGGCCGAGCGCGAGAAGCGCGCGCAGATCCTCGAATCTGAAGGCCTGCGCCAGGCCGCGATCCTGCGTGCGGAGGGCGAGAAGCAGGCGGTCGTGCTCGAGGCCGAGGGCCGGCGCGAGGCGGCATTCAAGGACGCCGAGGCGCGCGAGCGCTTAGCGGCTGCCGAGGCCAAGGCGACCGAGCTCGTCTCGCAGGCGATCTCGGCGGGAAACGTGCAGGCTATCAACTACTTCGTCGCTAACAATTATGTGAAGGCGCTGCAAGCGATCGCGTCGGCCCCCAACCAGAAGGTCATTATGATGCCGCTCGAGGCCGCTTCCGTGATCGGCTCGGTCGCGGGGCTCGGGCAGATTGCCGCCGAGGCGTTCGGCAGCGGCCAGCCCGCGGCGCCGCGGCCGCGCGGCAGCGTGCCGCCGGCATAAGCGTTGCGGTCCGGCGCCCGGCGCTTTGCTATGCTGGGAGAGTTGATTGGGAGATGTGAGCGATGCGGTTGACCGAATTCTTCTGGAGCATCGGGGCCTGGAACTGGTTCATCCTCGCCGTTGCCCTGTTCGTGCTCGAGACGATCGTCCCCGGCGTGCACTTCATCTGGTTCGGGCTTGCCGCGGTCATCATCGGCATTCTGGCTTTCGTCTTTAACATCGCGTGGGAGTGGCAGTTGATCACCTTCGCCATCATTTCCTGCATCACGGTCTTCTTCGTGCGCCGCTACGCCGCCCCCGACGTCAGCTCCAGCGACGAGCCCGACCTCAACCTGCGTGCCGAGCAGTACGTCGGGCGTGTGGTGATGGTCGAGGAGGCGATCAGCGGCGGGCGCGGCAAGGTGCGGGTCGGCGACACGGTGTGGGCCGCCCAGGGCATCGATGCTCCCATTGGGGCACGCGTGAAGGTCACGGGGACGCGCGGCACAGTGCTGGTGGTGGAACATGCCTTCGCCTGATCAAGAACAGCCATCGGCGTTTACGTGGCTCACGGCCACCGCGAGCCTGCTGTTGCCCGTGCTCGGCGTCATCACCGCCCTCATCGGCGTCTTCGAGGCCGGCCTCGGGCATCCCGCCGGATGGTACTGGATCGGCGGCGGCATCATCCTGATCCTTGCCGACATGCTCATCGACACGGCGTGGGGGCGGTCCGCCATCAGGGCGAGCGATGAGCCCGACCTCAATCGGCGTGGCGCCGAGCTCATCGGCCAGTTCGTCACGGTGACCGAGCCGATCGGCAGCGGGGGGCGGGGGTCGGTGCGCGCCGCCGACACGGTGTGGGCGGCGGAAGGTGCCGAGGCCGCGGCGGGAACGCGCGTCAAGGTCGCGGGCGTCAAGGGAACGGTGCTTATCGTTGAGCGGATCTAGACCGCGATCGCCACGGACCTCGTCGGTCGTTGGCTCTAGGCGATCCCTGCGCGCAACAGATCGTGAATGTGCACGATGCCGACCGGCTTGCCCTTGGCGACGACGAACAGCGCCGTGATGCGCGAGGCGTTGATCAGCTCCAGCGCCGCCGAAGCGAGCATCTTCGGCGTCGCCGTCTTGGGCTTGCGCGTCATGACGTCGGCGGCCCGCGCGCGCACGAGGTCAGCGCCCATGTGACGGCGCAGGTCGCCGTCGGTCACGATGCCGATGAGCTTTCCTTTGGCATCGACGATGCCGAGGCATCCGAAGCTCTTCTGCGTCATGGTGACGAGGGCGGCGCTCATGGGCTCGCTGTCGCGCGCGAGCGGCAGCCGCTCGCCCTTGTGCATCACGTCGGCGACGTACTTGAGGCTCGCGCCGAGCGAGCCGCCGGGATGAAACGTCTTGAACTCGTGCGCGGTGAAGCCTCTCGCCTCCAGGAGCGCGATGGCGAGGCAGTCGCCGAGAACCAGCTGCATGGCGGTCGAGGTGGTGGGGGCGAGCCCGTGTGGGCAGGCCTCCTTGAGCCGCGGCAGCTCCAGAACGATGTCGGATTGCTGGCCGAGCGCGGAATCGGCGCGCGACGTGACCGAGATCAACGGAACCGAGTGGCGCCGCGAGTAGGTGATGAGCGGCTTCAACTCGACAGTCTCGCCCGACCAGGACAGCGCGAGAAGCACGTCCTCGGGGGTGATCATCCCGAGGTCGCCGTGCGAGGCCTCCGTCGGGTGCACGAAGAACGCAGGCCGCCCGGTCGAGGCGAAGGTCGCAGCGATCTTCTGGCCGATGTGCCCGCTCTTGCCGATACCGGTGACGATGACACGGCCGCGGGCCCCGCGCAGAAGCTGCAACGCCGCCCCGAAGGGCCGGGACATGGGGCCCGCGAGCGCCTCGCGCAATTGCGCGAGCCCCTCGCACTCGAGGTCGAGAGTGCGCAAGGCAGATGCAACCGGCAGGCGGCTCAAGCGCCGCTCGCCTTCGATGCTCTTGAACTTCCGTAAGGGCCCGCCGGCCGCCGTCATGGCTCGTATCCCCCGACGCCTCAGCGAAGCATGGCTAAAAGTTTCTTACAATTTCCGGGGCCTGTCCAGCAGACAGGGCCATCCCGACCCCCCCTGCCCCCTAACCTAAACAGAGCGTTAACCGACGTTCCTTAGGCTTTAGCGCACCGTTCCGGCGTTCGCGTGACGATTAAGTCCATGGGAGCGCTTGGTGGCGAGGAAAGCCCGAACCATCTGGTATTTGCGAGGTTTTGCGGCCGCGGCAGGCCTACTGCTGGCGTTGGCGCCGCTGCCTGCCAGCGCGCAGATCCTTGACCCGCAAACGAGCCCGCCGCCACGGCCGACGCGCGCCCAACCGCAGTCCGCTTCCAACGCCGCGCTCATTGCGGCGGAGCAGAACGCCTTCAGTGATGGCCGCTGGGGCGGCGACTCCACGCTTGCCATCGACGAGCAGAACGCCTTCAGCGACGGCCGCTGGGGCGCCGATGTGCGCGTGGCCGCACCCTTCGAATTGGGCCTCGATGAGAGGAGCACCCCCACCCCGGCCTTCGTCGCCGGGCAGGAGACGAGCGAGTCGTGGGAGGCCACCACCGAGGAGGAGGAGCCGGCCGACGTGGTCGGCGCCGAGCAGGAGCGTTTGCGACGCGCACCGCCGCCGCAGGACGGCGACCTTGTGCCGGTCGGCGAGCCGCTCGAGGTGTCGGGCGGCGCCATCAATCTCGCTGAGTCCTATGCGCAGGTGAGTGGAGTGACCCCCACGCTTCCCGACTTGCGCTCGCCCAGTGAAATCAGAGCCTTCTCTGGCGCCGACGCCGGCTACGACCCCCTGTTGCTCGAGGCCCAGGAGACCAATCCGGTCTTCAGCAACTTCCCCACGCCCGGGTTCGGCTACGATCCGTTTGCGCCGCTGGGGACCAGGATCGGCAGCTTCACTCTTTTCTCCGGAGTGGACACCGACGGCGACTACAACAGCAACCTGTTCGCCTCGCCCGAGCCGCTGGGCGATACCTCGCTCGAGGTGCGTCCCGCAGCGCGCCTCGTGTCCAATTGGGGCACGCATGCGCTCGAGCTGCGCGGGAGCGGCGACGTGAGCTTCCACGACAAGTACCCTTCGGAGGACGACCGCGCCTACCTGCTCGAGGGCTTGGGGCGCATCGACGTCACGCGCTTTACCAACCTGCAGGGGTTTATCGGCCAGGAGTTCGCCCAGGAGAGCCGCTCCGCCATCAACGCCACCTCCGCGGGCACGCGGCCAAACATCACCGTCGACCGCGCGCGCGCCGCCTTCAATCACCGCTTCAACCGCCTCACCGTGCAGCTGCGCGGTGCCGTGGTCGATACGCGCTACGGGAGCGACGTTCTCAACGGCATGGTGCAAAGCAACGCCGACCGCGACTATACCCTCAATGAGGAGGCGGTGCGGCCCAAATGGGAGTTCAATCCAAACCTCTTCCTGTTCGGCGACGTCGCGGTCAATAATCGCAACTATTCGATCGCGGCGTTCACGGACGGCATCAACCGCACCTCGTCGGGCCAGCGCTATCGGCTCGGGGTATCCTTCGGCGACACGAGCCAGGTCCTGCGCGGCGACGTGAGCCTCGGCTATGGGCGCCAGACGCCGAACAGCCCTCAGCTCGAGGTGATCGACGGGCTGCTCTTCGACGCCAACCTGACGTGGCGTGTATCCGGCGTCACCACGCTGCTGCTGACGGCGTCGACCGACGTCGCGGAGACGACGACGGTCGATTCGGGCGGCGTGCTCGAGCATCAGTACGGGGGGCAGCTACGCCACAATTTCACGACCAACCTCCTGGGCAGCGCCGGCGTCAGCTACTACACCAGAAACTTCGTGGGCGGCGGCCTCTTCGAGAACCAGTTCACCGCCGCGACCGGGCTCGAGTACTTCCTCAACCGCCACGCCGTCCTGTTCGGCCGCTATCAGCACACCGCCTTCAACACGACGAGCTTCGACGGGAACTGGACGGGTGAAGAGGTCCAGCTCGGCGTCCGCCTGCGCGACTAGAGCTGCACTCTCCGCGGTCAGAGAAGCTTGCGGATCTGGGCCTTGAGCTCCGGCCCCAAGTCGTCGCGCTCGAGCGCGTAGGTGACGTTCGCCATGAGAAAGCCGATCTTGCTGCCGCAGTCGTAGATCTTGCCGTCGAAACGGACGGCATAGAAGGGGTGCCGCCCGCTCTTCTGCAGGGTGATCATGGCATCGGTGAGCTGGATCTCCCCGCCAGCGCCGCGCTCCTGGCGCGCGAGCAAGTCGAAGATCTGCGGCTCGAGGATGTAACGCCCGGTGATGTGCAGGTTGGAAGGCGCGCTGCCGGGCTTGGGCTTCTCGATCATCGCGGTGATGGGCGAGACCTTGGCCGTCCTGTCCTCGACCCCGACGATGCCGTAGAGGTGGGTCTGGTCCTCCGGCACCGGCGAGACCGCGATGTGATTGCCGCCGTTCGCCGCGTAGGCCTCCATCATCTCGGCGAGGCAGGGCCGCGCCCCGTGGTGCAGCATGTCGGGGAGCAGAAGCGCGAACGGCTCATCGCCGACGATGTCGCGCGCGCACCAGACTGCGTGCCCCAGCCCCAGCGGCGCCTGCTGGCGCGTGAAGCTCATGGCGCCGGGCTCGAGCAGCACGCCGTTGATCTCGTTGAGCGCCTGCGTTTTCTTGCGCTGGGCAAGCACCTGCTCGAGCTCGGGCTGCGTGTCGAAATGGTCCTCGATGACCCCCTTGTTGCGCCCCGTGACGAAGACGAAGTGCTCGATGCCGGCCGCGCGCGCCTCGTCGACGACGTGCTGGATCACCGGCCGGTCGACGACGGTCAGCATCTCCTTCGGCATGGCCTTGGTGGCGGGAAGGAAACGCGTGCCAAGCCCGGCGACGGGGAACACGGCTTTGCGGATGCGCTTTACGGGGGCGGGCATGGGTGGCTCCAGGCTTCGGGCGATTTTTTCTTAACCGTGCTCGACGTTCGTGGTTAGTGGCGCGTTAAGACCAGAATCTGGTGCGAAACTTGAATGTGCGAAACTTGACTGGTGCGGTGCAAGATCCGTGCACATGGCATCCTATTGGGTCCATGGTAAGGGGCGCCAGGGTAGCAAGCCGACTGAGCCGCGATCAAAGAGGCGAACGAAGCGATGAGTGTCCTCGTCACCGGCGGAGCCGGATACATCGGAAGCCACATGGTGCTCGAGCTTCTCGATTCCGGGGAAAGCGTAGTTGTCCTCGACAACCTCTCCACCGGCTTCCGCTGGGCCGTGCCCGCGAACGCCACCCTGGTCGTCGGCGATGTCGGGGATCAGGAGCTCGTTCGCAGCATCGTCCGCAAGCACAGCATCAACGCCATCATCCATTTCGCCGGATCGATCGTGGTGCCGGAGTCGGTCGCCGATCCGCTCGGCTACTACCACAACAACACCGTCAAGTCGCGCGCCCTGATGGAGGTCGCGGTCGAGATGGGCATCAAGCACTTCATCTTCTCCTCGACCGCCGCCGTCTACGGCAACCCTGAGGAGAATCCGGTGCGCGAGGATGCGCCGCTGAGGCCAATGTCGCCCTACGGCTCCTCCAAGATGATGACGGAAATCATGCTGGCCGATACCGCGCGGGCGCACGATTTCCGCTACGTGGCGTTGCGCTACTTTAATGTTGCGGGCGCCGATCCCAAGGGGCGCTCGGGCCAGTCGACGCCCAATGCGACACACCTGATCAAGGTCGCGTGCGAGACGGCGCTCGGCAAGCGCCCCTTCATACAGGTGTTCGGCACCGATTATCCCACGCCCGACGGCACCTGCATCCGCGACTACATCCAGGTCACCGACCTCGTGCGTGCGCACTCCGCGGCGCTGCGCCACCTGCGCGATGGCGGGGACTCCGACGTGTTCAACTGCGGCTACTCGAAGGGCTTCTCCGTGCTACAGGTGATCGAGGCGGTGAAGCGGGCCTCGGGCGCCGACTTCGAGGTTCGCCTCGCACCGCGCCGACCCGGCGATCCCGCGGCCATCGTCGCCGCCTCCGACAAGATCCGCGTACGGCTCGGCTGGCGCCCGCTCTACGACAATCTCGACACCATCGCCCGGCAGGCGCTCGCCTGGGAGGCGCACCTCGAGCGCTACAAGAACGCGAGCTAGGCCCCGTGCGCTGATTGCGGGGGCCGCAAAATTGCCGGGAAGAGCGGTGAGGTAGGGGCCCTCAGGCGAAAGCGACGCTGAGGGGAGTGGCAAAGTGCTTCCGGGAAAGAAGGCGAACGCCGGCGGCGGCAGGCTGCGCGCACTCGCCGTTGCGGCGGTCCTGGTGGTGGCCGCTAGCGGCGCCGCGACGGCTGCCGACGCGTTCCGCGCCTTCCTGGAGGGGCTGTGGCCGGAGGCGCAGGCGCTGGGTGTCTCGCGCGCCACCTTCGATGCGGCGTTGCGCGGCCTCAAGCCCGACCTCAGGCTACCCGATCTCGTCATCGCAGGTCGCAAGCGCGACGACAGCGCGGGCCAGGCCGAGTTCACGAAGTCGGCCATGGAGTACTTGAACCCAAAGCAGCTCGCCAACCTGGGCGCGCAGGGCCGCGCGTTCCTGAAGAAGCACGAGCGCGAGATCATCAGAATCGAGAAGGAGACCGGCGTCGACCGCTACGTCCTCGTCGCCATCTGGGGCCGCGAGACGGCCTACGGCACGCAAAAGGATACGCGCGACGCGATCCAGGTGCTGGCGACGCAGGCCTTTACCGGGCGCCGCAAGGATGTCTTCCGCAAGGAGCTGCTCTACGCCTTGAAGATGCTGCAGTCCGGGGTCCCGCGCGCGAAGATGAAGTCCTCCTGGGCCGGCGCGGTCGGGCTCACCCAGTTCATGCCGACGGAATACTTTTCCTACGCCGCCGACGGTGACGGCGACGGCCGCGCCGACATCTTCGATTCGGTCCCCGACGCACTCGCCTCCGCTGCCCACCAGCTCGCCGGCAAGGGCTGGGTCAAGGGCGTGCGCTGGGGCTACGAGGTGCGCCTCCCCGAGCACGGCGACTGCTCGCTCGAGGGCCCGCCGGGCGCGCGCTCCATCGGCGATTGGGTCAAGCTCGGCTTCCAGCGTGCGGGGCCCAAGCGCTTTAAGCCCGGGGAGCTCGGGGCGGTCGCCTATCTGATGATGCCGTCGGGCGCCTACGGGCCGGCGTTCCTCGCGACGGAGAATTTCCAGGTGATCCGCCGCTACAACACGTCCGATCTCTACGCGCTGTTCGTCGGCAATCTCGCCGACCGCATCGCCGGCGGCGGCGACTTCTATACGCCGTCGGCAAAGATCGCCCAGCCGCGCACCGCGCAGGTCAAGGAGATCCAGGCGCGCCTCATCAAGCTCGGCTACGAGCTGGAGAAGATCGACGGCAAGATCGGCTCCAACACACGCCGTCAGGTCGGCGCCTATCAGAAGAAGAACCGCTTGAAGATCGACTGCTGGCCGACGGCTGCCGTCTTGTCGCATCTGCGCTCGACCGCCGCGCTGCAGACGGGCGGCAATAATCGCTAGCAAACGCGATCGGGCATGGTATGCCCTGCCGCGCCCGCCGCTTCGGCAGGTCGCGGCGGCCATGCGAGGCTTGCTGGGAGGGAGGAGAATGAACCGCTGGGTCGAGGAGACGTTTCATCCGCATTGGCGCGTGCGCCTTGAGGCGGACGAGATCCTGCACGAGGACAAAAGCGAGCACCAGCACCTCGTCATCTTCAGGAATGCCACGTGGGGCACGGTTCTGATGCTCGACGGCGTGTGCCAGCTCACGACCTTAGATGAGTTCATCTACCACGAGATGATGGCCCACGTGCCGCTGATGGCGCTCGACCGCCCTAAGCGCGTGCTCGTCGTCGGCGGCGGCGACGGGGGCGTGTTGCGCGAGGTCTTGAAGCATCCATCGGTCGAGAAGGCGATGCTGTGCGAGATCGACCGCACGGTGATCGACACCGCGCTCAAGTACTATCCCGAGATTCCCGGCGCGACGTTCGATGACGAGCGCACGATCGTCGTCATCGCCGACGGGCGCAAGTTCGTCGCCGAGACGGACGAGCGCTTCGACGCCATCATCGTCGATTCCTCCGAGCCGATCGGCCCCTCCGCCGTTCTGCACACGCCCGAGTTCTTCGCCGACTGCAAGCGCGCGCTCAAGGAGGGCGGCATTCTCGTCACGCAGAACGGCCTGCCGTTCCTGTTTCCCGATCACTTGCGCGAGACGACGCGCGCCTTCGCCTCCCTGTTCGAGTTCGTCGCGCCCTACTTCTGCACGCAGCCCTGCTACTTCGGCGGGCCGTTCGCGCTCAACTGGGCTTCCGATGAGGACGACCACCTCGAGATCAGCGAGAAGAAGCTCGCCAAGCGGCAGTCGAAGCGCGGGATCGAGACGCGCTATTGGACGCCCGCCGTGCACAACGCGGCCTTCGCCCTGCCGGCGTACGCGCAAGGCGTGGTCGAGGCGGCGATCGCGCTCGGGAGCGAGGAGAAAGCGGTCAAGCCGCGCCGCGGCAAAGGCAAAGCCAACAACAAGGACGCCGGCCCGGTCTAGATCGGCCGGCAAGCGTTGCAACCCCTCACCGGGCGCGTGCCGCGCCGACCACTCCCGTCATGGCTTCGCCATAACGCCGGGCTCGCGGGTGAGGGGGTGCTCACTTCGCCAGATGCGTGCCGAGAAGGGAGTCGTAGACCTTCAGCGTCTCGCGCTTCATGACTTCGAGCGAGAAGGCCTCCGTCACGTGAGCGCGCGCGCGCACGCCCATGCGCGCTCTCTCCTCCGGCGTCTGGGCCAGCGCTGCCGCGATCGCCTCGGCGAGGGCCTCGGCGTCCGCGGGCGGTACGAGCCACCCCGTCGCCGTCTGCTCGCCGGCGCGCGGGGCGATTCTCACTGTCTCGGGCGGTGCGCCGATGTCGGTGGCGATCGCCGGCGTGCCCATCGCCTGTGCCTCCGTGGCAGTGCGGCCGAAGGCCTCGGGCTCCGTTGAGGCGATGACGGCGACGTGGGCGGTGCAGAAGGCGGCTGCCATGTCGTCCACGTGGCCGACGAGACGCACGCGGCCGGCAAGCCCAGCATCGTCGATCGCCTGCTCCAGTGCGGCGCAATAGCCGCTGCGCCCCTGCGAGGCCCCGGCAAGGATGACGACGCCATCGCCGAGCAGGTCTTGCGCAGCCAAGAGCCGGGCCGCCTCGATCAGCACGCGCTGGCCCTTCCAGGCGGTGAGCCGGGCGGCCTGCAGCACCACGCGCTCATGCGCGCCGATCCCCCATAGGGCGCGCAACGCCTCGATGCGCGCCGGGGCCACGCGGGTGGGATCGAAGGTGCGCTCGTCGACGCCGCGGTAGATGACGTGGATGCGCGAGGACGGCGTGCCGTAGCGCATGCGGATCAAGTCGGCGGTGTAGTGCGAGTTGGCGATCACGGCTTCGCCGCGCGCCATCACGCTGTTGTAGAGCCGTTTGAGCGCCGTGCGCTCCGCATAGGCCCCATGGTACGTCGTCACGAACGGAACGTTCGCTATGCGCGCGGCGAGGAGCGCGCTCCAGGCCGGCGCGCGGCTGCGGGCGTGGATCAAGTCGATATGGTCGCGCCTGATGGCCCTGGCCATGCGTTGCGCGTTCCAAAGGAGCCGTATCGGGCTCTTTGTGGCCGCGGGGAAGAAGCGCACCTCAGCGCCCGTGTCGCGCAGGCGCTGCACCAGGCGGCCGCCTTCGGTGAGGACGATGGCGCGCCCGCCCGCCTCCTCGATCGCGCCTGCGATCTCGATGGTGGAAAGCTCTGCCCCGCCGGTGTCGAGCTCCGGGATGATCTGCAGTATGGTCGGGCACTTCTCGGCCACGAGGTCTCTCCGGCAGGCGAAGGGGTTGTTTAGAGTGAGTGATCGCGAACCGCAATTCCTTGACATCGGCACGAACGGCGCTAGGCGGCGCATCGCCTACATTCACGAGCCGGCACGTGCGCCCTCCGGCATCGGGCTCTTTTGGCTTGCGGGCTACAAGTCCGACATGGCGAGCACCAAGGCGACCGAGATTGCTCGCTATGCGCGCGAGAATGGTTTGGGCTCAACGCGCTTCGACTACTCGGGCCACGGGCTTTCGAGCGGAAAGTTCGAGGACGGCACCATCGGCGCCTGGCTCGACGAGGCCGAGGCGGTGTTCTCCCGCGTCACGCGCGGGCCCCAGATCGTCATCGGCTCCAGCATGGGCGGCCACATCGCGCTTCTGCTGTTGCGCCGGCTCTTGCGCACCGACCCTGTCGAAGCGGAGCGCATCGCAGCGCTGCTTCTGATCGCGCCCGCCTGGGACATGACCGAGGAGCTGATGTGGAAGCAGCTTCCCGAGGAGGCGCGCCGTGAGATCGTGGAGCGAGGCGTCTATCTGCAGCCCTCCGAGTACGGCGAGCCTTACGCCATCACGCGGGCGCTGATCGAGGACGGTCGCGCGCATCTCCTCGCGCGCGCGCCGTTCGATCCGGGACGCCCCGTTGTCATCCTGCAAGGGCGGCGCGATGAGGCGGTGCCGCTCGCACACACGCGCGAGCTCTTGAGCTTCCTCGACGGCGGCTGGGGCAGATTGATCGAGATCCGCGATGGCGAGCACCGCCTGTCGCGGCCCGAGGACCTCGCGCTCCTTTTCGCGACACTGAATGAGCTTGTGGAAAGGACATCGCCTTAAGCGCGTCGACAGGGCGCGCGCGCTATGACAAAAGGCTCGAGGGCGAAACCTCTTAGAGCGCGCGCTGCATGCGTACGGTCGGTGTATTTCTGGTGGCTCTTGCAACTCTGGCGGTGCAGGTTCCGCTCGCTGCGGCCTCGTGGGAGCACGAGCCCTTTCCCGTTGCCGAGGAGGACAGCCAATCGTTGGCCTCTGCGAACGATCAGGGCGACCGGGCGACGTGGGCGAACCCTTATGCGGATCCGCCCGAGTTCAACATCTACGACGATCCGGCGCCCTTCTTTCCTGCTGACGACACGGGCTCTCCTTCCGACGATACCGGCGGAGACTCTGCGGTCGATCTCGACGGGTTCTGACGCGAGCCTTCACTCCTTGCCCAAGCTCTCGCGCACGAAGTGCTGCACGTCCGCGAGCGAGGCGAGCACCGGCACCTCGTCGGGCAATTCCGGGATGTCGGAGCGCTGATCGATGAAGGCGGCGATGGGCCGGCGGTAGCGCAGCGCGAGCGCAACCTCGCTCGCCGTGCCCGAGCCGCCCGGCAGGGCGAGCAGCACATTCGAGCTCAAGACGTTGATGTGGTTGCGCGACAGGGGCTCCGTGCCGGAGGCCCCGCTCAAGGGCAGGTGCGTCAGAATGGCAAGCTCCACGAAGGGATTGGGGTAGCCGGCGAGCGGCACCGCCGGGTCGTCGCTTGCCGGAACGATGCCGACGACCAGGCCGGCGCGGCCGGGGACCGCAGAGAACGCGCGGCTCACCGCCTCCATGACGCCGTGGCCGGCCCCGGTCAGCAGGTGCACCCCTTGGGTTGCGAGCCAGCGCCCGACGCTTTCGGCCTTGTCGGCGTGCTCGTGGTCTCCCGATCCCAGAACTCCGACGACGGGAAGGCGTTTAGTCATGTCGGCCTCGTTTACCTGGCGCTTAGCTGCAGCGGAGCATGCATGTTTATGGGGCGCCGGCGCCCTTCACAATTCGGATTGACGCCGGCCTCGCGCGCGGCCACAGGAACAACACAGGCCTGGGCTGGAGTATCGAAAAGGCCGGCGCCGCGGCTAAGAACCATGACGCCAAACCGGAGATGATGATGGAACGACCCCTGCAGATCGCTTTCAGAAACATGGCGAGCTCGGAATTCATCGAGGCGCTGGTCCGCGAGCGGGTGGAGCGGCTGCAGCGCTTTCATCCCAACATTACGGGCGCCCGCGTCGTCGTCGAGGTGCCCCACCGCAGCGCGGAGGGCGGCAAGACGCCGATCGGAATTGCGGTGGAGATCGATGTGCCCGGGCACAACCCGCTCGTCGCCAAGGGCGAGCAGGATCGGCGCGAGATGAAGGGCGACCAGTCGGCCGTCATCAACCACGTGTTCGAGGCGATCGAGCGTCAGCTCGAGCAGACGGCGGCGATCAGGAACCGCGAGGTCAAGAACCACGGCTCAGCCGGCGACACCGGCGTCGTCGTGCGCCTCTTTCCCGAGCTGAGCTACGGCTTCGTCGAGGTGAAGGATTCACCCGATCTCTACTTCTCGCGCGCCGTGGTCGCCGCCGACGCCTTCGACGACATCAAAGTCGGCACCGTCGTGCACGTCACGCGCGCGGCGAGCGAGGGGCCGATGGGACCGCAGGCAAGCTCGGTGAAGCTCTTGGGAGCGCGGCGCAGCCCCTCATAGAGGGGCGCTCGCGGCGTCTCGCGCGTGTCATGGTTGCGCGCGACACTGGAAGGGGGAGGGACTTATGCTGCATACCGCACCCCGCGGACGGCTCGAGGACGACCTTGCGCTGGTGGAGTCGCTAGCATCGCGGCCGGCGACAAGCGCAAAGGAGCTCGCCGCCAACCTCTCCGAGGTCTATGAGGCCGCCTTCAACGTCGCTCTCGACCGCTATGACGTTACGGCGCTGGCGCGGTCCGCCCCCGCCCTCGTGCAGGCGATCTTCGCTCTTCGCCTGCGTATGCGCGACAAGGCAGCCGACTGGCAGCGGCTGGGCTTCATGTCGCACGATGCCCAGGTTGCCTTGCGCAGCGCCCTGCGTCTCGCACGCTACGCGACCGACATGCTGGGCGAGCTCAACATCCGCTTCGCGCAATTGCCGCCCGGCGAGGGGACCTTGCGCGGCTTTCGCGGCAACAACCTCAACACGCTCGTCAATCCCAAGTTCGATACCGGCGAGGACATCCCGTTCCAGGCCGGCGATCTCCTGCTGATGCGCGGCATGCACCACAACAGCGCCGCGATCGCGCGCGCCGGCGACATCGACTCCCAATTCAGCCATCTCGCCATCGTGCACACCGACGCGGCGGGCAAGCAATGGGTGGTCGAAAGCCTGATCGAGGAAGGCGCCATCATCAATCCGCTCGACGCGGTGCTGCATCACGGCCTCGGCCGCTGCGTCGTCTTCCGCCACAAGGACGCCGCGCTCGCCGCCCGCGCGGCGGCGCTGATCCACGACCTCGTCGCGCGCTCGCGCGCGCCTGGGGGGCGGCGCATCTGGTACGACTTCACGATGGAGCTCAAGGGCGACGCTGAGCTCTTCTGCTCCAAGCTCGTGCGGCTCGCCTACGAGCTTGGGAGCAAGCGGGATGTCGAGCTGCCCACCTTCACCACCCGCTTCGACATGAAGAACCGCGACTTCCTCGACCGCATCGGCGTCACCGCGACGGAGACGTTTGCCCCCGCCGACATCGAGCTGGAGCCGGGCTTCGATCTCGTCGCGGAATGGCAGGACTACCGCGTCACCTCGCGCTTGCGGCTGCAGGATCTCTTGATGGACAAGCTGTTCTGGTGGATGGACACCTACGGCTACAAGTTTCGCCCCGATCTGCCCATCCGTCTCGTCGGCATCTTCGGCCAGCTTTCGGGGCGCCTCTCGGACCGCGCTAAGCAGCTCGTCGCCGAGGTCGTGCCCAAGGTGCCGCCCAACATGAAGCGCAGCGCGATTCAGGCGGTCGCCATGCTGCACAAGACGGCCGAGCCGCTGCTCTCAGACCTCATGTCGTTTGAGCGCGCCAACATCGAGCGCTACGGGCGCCCCCTGCACGCGCGCGAGATCTTCGAGCGCCTCGAGCTCGCACGCCAGGGAGCGAAGGGCCGGATCGGCTATCTCGTCGGCAGGGCCTGAACCCTCGCCGTCCACGTCTCGAGGTCGGCTGAGCGGGCGAGCGGCAGCCCGCTCGCGACGGCATCTTGAAGGGCGTCGGCGCCGGCTCGCCGTGCGGTATCCTCCGGCACGATCCACGCCCGGTAGTCGTGCGCGATGATGGGCTTGGCGCAATAGAGCTGCCCTCCCGCCACCTCGCATGTGCGGTCGGGGGAGACGGTGCGGATATCGAGCCGGTCGTGGTGCCAGAAGCCCATGCTTATCGGCTGGATCCAGGCCGTATCGCGCGTGAGCTCGACGTTGCGGAATACGCACGTCGGCTGTTTGTTGCAGGGCCCGGCGCGGCGCCCGAGCGTGTTGGCGGGGCCGAGCGTCTGCCAGCGCGGCATGGTGATCGCGGGCGCGCCCGCGCCGCCGCTGACGTAGCAGCTCTCGCCGACGCACAGAACGGGATTGGGCCTGCGCGGCATGCCGGTGAACTTGCTCGCTTTCGGCTCGACCACGAGCAGCACCGTCACGCGCGCCGGCAACAGGCCTGCCGTGCTCGCGGCATCGTCGGCGGAGCCGGCGGCGGGCTCGTCCCAGGGGGCCGGCGGCGGGGGCGGACCGCCAAGGCTGCTCCGCGTCGAGAGCTCGCTCTCGCGCTCGCGCGCCTCACGGGCCTCGCGCGCCAGCCGGAACTTGTCGGCAATGCGCTGCGCCTCCTCCTGACGCCGGGCCTCGAGCGCTGCCTGTGCCTCCTCGGCGCGGCGCTTCTCATCGGCCTCTTGGGCGAGGCGGGCGGCTTCGGCGCGCTTTTGCTCCTCGGCCTGGCGCTGCTCCTCGGCGCGGCGCTTCTCCTCGGCCTCTTGGGCGAGGCGGGCAGCTTCGGCGCGCTTTTGCTCCTCGGCTTGGCGCTGCGCCTCGGCGAGGCGTTTCGCCTCGGCCTCTTGGGCGGTGCGGGCGGCCTCGGCGCGCTTTTGCTCCTCGGCCTGGCGCTGCTCCTCGGCAAGCCGCTGCTCCTCGACCTGCCGCTGCAGGCGAGCGGCCTCAGCCTTGCGCGCCTCCTCGGCTTTGGCGAGCTCCTGCTGGCGGCGCGCCACGGCCTCGCGGGCAAGCTCTGCAGCTTGTGCGCGGGCGGCATCGCGCTCGGTCTCGATGCGATCCTGCTCCGCGGCCTTGCGCTCGTCCGCCGCGCGGCGGGCCTCGGCCTCGGCGCGGGCCTGCGCCAGCATGTCGGCCTCGTCGGCCGCGCGCTGCTTGGCCGCTCGCTGCCGTGCCGCTTCGGCCGCCTTTTGCGCCTGCTCGTCCTTGGCGTTTTTGGCCGCGGCGGCGGCTTCGGCGTCCTCGTTGCGCGAGAATTTGTCGGCGATGGCTTGGGCGGCGCTTTCGTCGGCGGCGGCCGGACCCGGCGCCCCCATCACCGCAACGCCCGCCACTGCGATCATGCACGCCGCCGCGCGGCTGAGCCCCAATGCTGCAAATCGCGCTGCAACTAGCATCCTGCCCTCGCCCATCGTTCGACTGATGTCTTGCAAAGTGCTCATCGCCCCACGATAGGGCGAAACCACGTCGCAATTTTGCCTATAGAGCGAAGGCTCGTTGAACGGCACCTGAACGAAGACTTGATGACGGTCAGCGATCCGCCCCCAGGATCGCCCGCAACCCTTCGCGATAGCTGGGGAATTTTAGCGCGACCGCGAGGTCGGTGCGCAGCCGCGCGTTGCTGATGCGCTTGTTTTCCCCATAAAAGCTCGCCGCCATTGGGGACAAGTTGGCGTCCTCGAGCGCGATCGCGGGCGGCGGCGGCATCTGCAACAAATCTGCCGCAAAAGCGATCACGTCCTGCGGGGGCGCGGGCTCGTCGTCGGTGACGTTGTAGACCTGAAACGTGCCGGCTCCGCCGATGCTGGCGCTGAGCGCGGCGGCGATGTCCTCGACGTGAATGCGGTTGAACACCTGGCCCGGCTTGACGATGCGCTGCGCCGTCCCCTCGCGCAGGCGCTGAAACGCGCTACGCCCCGGCCCGTAGATGCCGGCGAGCCGGAAGATCGCAACGCGCGCGCCTGCGCGTTTCCCCAAGGCGAGCCACGCCTCCTCCGCCTCGACGCGGCGACGGCTGCGCTCCGATGTCGGATTGAGCGGCGTCGTCTCATCGACCCAGGCGCCGCCCCGGTCGCCGTAGACGCCGATGGTCGACAGATAGCCGACCCAGGCGAGCGCCGAGGCGCTGGCGAGGTCCTCGATGTGATGACGCAGCACGGGATCGCCCTCGGGGTCGGGCGGAACCGAGACGAGGATGTGCGTTGCCTTGGCGGCGGCCTCAGCCACGCCCGGCCCCGGGCTCGAGCCGTCGAAGACGCAGGCGTCGAACCCCTCCGCGGCGAGTGCGTCCGCGCCAGCCTGCGTGCGCGCCGTGCCGCCAACGCGCCAGCCCGCACGCTGCAGGCGGCGCGCGAGAGCGCGTGCGCTGTAGCCCAAGCCGAAGCAGAACAGGTGCCTCATGTTGATTGGGCGCGCGCCGGCGCCGACTGCCACTCCGCGCGCACGGCGACGTCGGCCTCGCGGGAAAGATGGCGGTCGCGCAATCGCGCGCTGACGCCGCCGGCCGTGAGCCGGCGCATGGCCCACACGGCCATGGCGCGCACGAGCGGGGAAGCGTCGGCGATGAGCGCCTCGACGCGCGGCAATAGGCTCGCATCGCCCGCGTTGCCGGCCGCGATCAGCACGTTGCGCAGGAAACGGTCGCGGCCCGTGCGCTTGACCGGCGTGCCCGCAAAGCGCGCGCGGAAGGCGCGGTCATCGAGCATAAGCAACTCGGCGAGCGGCGGGTTGTCGGTCTCAGCGCGCGCCGCAAAGCGCGCTTCGCGCGCGGCCGCAGCGAACTTGTTCCACGGGCACACGGCGAGGCAGTCGTCGCAGCCGAACACGCGGTTGCCCATGGCGCGGCGGAACTCGGCCGGAATGTGCCCCTTGTGCTCGATCGTCAAGTAGGCAAGGCAGCGGCGTGCATCGAGCACGTAAGGCGCCGGGAAGGCTCGCGTCGGGCAGACGTCGAGGCAGCGCCGGCACGTGCCGCAGTGGTCGGCTTCGGGCGCGTCGTAAGCGAGCTCGGCTGTCGTGAAGATCGCGCCCAGGAACAGCCACGAGCCGTGCTCGCGCGAGACGAGATTTGTGTGCTTGCCCTGCCAGCCGATGCCGGCGGCGGCGGCGAGCGGCTTCTCCATCACCGGGGCGGTGTCGACGAAGACCTTGACCTCGGCGCCGCTGCGAGCAGAGATCAAGGCGGCGAGCTGCTTGAGCTTGCCCTTCATCACGTCGTGGTAGTCGCGCCCCTGCGCGTAGACGGAAATGGCGCCGCGCGATGGCTCGTCGAGCACTGCCAGCGGGTCGGCGTCGGGCGCGTAGCTCATGGCGAGCATGATGATTGAGCGCACGTCCGGCCACAGCAGCGAGGGATGGCGTCGGCGGTCGGCGGTCGTCGCCATCCACGTCATGTCCCCGTGGCGCCCGGCGGCAAGGAACTCCATGAGGCGGCGGCCGGCCTCGGGCGCCGCGTCGGGTGCAACAACGCGCACAGCATCGAAGCCCAAGGCGCGGCCCTCGCGGCGGAGAAAATCCTTGAGGTCGCCGCTCACGACGCGACCGCGCATGGAAACGCTGCGCCCGGCGCCGTCAGAAATCGAGATCGGCGTAGTGCGGGGCTGGAATTGCACCGGGCAGACGGTCGGTCAGGATGGAGCGGAATGCGCGCCGCGACTTCAAGCGCGCATACCAGATCTTGGCGACCGCGAACTCCTCCCATGGCACCTCGCCCAGATAGTCGATCGACGACAGGTGCGCAGCCGCGGCAAGGTCGGCGAAGGAGAGGTCATCGCCCGCCAGCCAATGCCGCTGGTGCGCCAGATGGCTAATGTAGCTCATATGGTAGCGCAGGTTCGTGCGGATGGCGCGCAGGATGTCGGCGTCGGGCCGCGGATTGGCGCCGGGCTGCACGCGCGCATAAACCTTCTCAAGCAGAAGCTCCTGGCTCACCTCCCGGTTGAACTTGCCGTTGAACCAGTCGAGCAGGCGCCGGACCTCGGCGCGGTCGTCGCGGGAGCCGGGGAAAAGCGCCAAGGGGGGCGGCGGCTCGTCGGGATCTGCGGGCGCCGCCTCGGCTAGGTACTCCGAGATCGCATAGATGCCGCAGAGGGCGGGGCCGTCCTCGATGTGCAGCACGGGCAGCTCGCCTGCCGGGTTGACCGCGAGGAACTCCGGCCGCCATTCCCACGGTCTCTCCTCGATCAGCTCGACCTCGATGTCGAGCTCGGCGAGCGCCAGCCGCATGGCGCGCGAGAGGGGACACAGCCGGAAATGTATGAGCTTGTGCATTCTGGCTTCGCGGTGGTCCTCGGGGCGTCGGCGCTGCGGCTCGTCGCGGCAGCGCGGACGCTTCGCCCCACCAAGGGGAGCGCCATGAGCGATTCGTCAAGGCGCGGCTAAATGTCGGCCTGCGCTAAGACAGATGTTTCGTGTGGCGCGGATGTGGCACCGATGGCACCCTATTCCTGCTAATCCTCTGGCGCCCGCAAGGGGCGCCGACCTGCCCCACGACAAGCCAAACAGCCGAGAATTCGCCAATGCCGATCTGGGAAGTCGTCCTTCTCGGCCTCATCGAGGGGGTGACCGAGTTCCTGCCGGTCTCCTCGACCGGCCACCTCCTGCTGACCGAGTACTTCCTCGGCATCTGCAACCCCGGCAAGACGTTCGAGGTGCTGATCCAGCTCGGCGCGATCCTCGCTATTCTGAGCGTCTACGCCGCCAAGCTCACGCGCATCGCCTTCGCGCTTCCCTACGATCGCCGCGCGCGCCGCTTCGTTTTCGGAATCCTTTTGGCGTTCCTGCCCGCCGCCGTCATCGGCGCGGCGGCCCACGACTTCATCAAGGGGGTGCTGTTCGAGAGCCCGATGCTCATTGCGAGCATGCTCGTCATCGGCGGCATCATTCTGCTCGCGATCGACCGCATGCCTCTCGCTGTGCATTACGACGACGTCATGGACTACCCGCCCCTGCTCTCCCTGAAGATCGGCTTCTTCCAGTGTCTGGCGATGGTGCCCGGCGTGTCGCGCTCGGGCTCGACGATCGTCGGCGCCATGCTCATGGGCACCGACAAGCGCTCGGCGGCCGAGTTCTCCTTCTTCCTCGCCATGCCGACGATGACGGGGGCATTCGCCTTAGATCTCTACAAGAACTGGGCGATCCTCAGACCCGAAGACGTCACCAACATCGCTTTGGGCTTCGTCGTCGCTTTCATCTCTGCCGTGTTCGTCGTGCGCTATCTGCTCGACTACGTGAGCCGGCACGGGTTCGCGCTGTTCGGCTGGTGGCGCATTATCGTGGGCGGGCTGGCGCTCGGCGCCATGCTGGTGCTCGGCGACACCAGCACCTGCCCCGCCTGAAAGTTAAGGCCTGAAGCTTCGAGCGTTGGCCTTAGGCCGCGTGCGACGGCGCCATCATGGTCAGCGCGGAATACATCGCCGCCACGTCGGGCGCGTTGCGCAGAGCGTCGAGAATGGACGGCTCACGCACCACCCGCGAGATTGAGGCGAGCGCCTTCAGGTGGTCGCCGCTGGCATGCTCGGGCGCGAGCAGCAGAAAGACGAGGTCGACCGGCTCGCCGTCGTGCGATTCGTACTCGATCGGCTGCTCCAGACGGGCAAAGAGGCAGACGATGCCCTTCAAGCCGGCGAGCTTGACGTGCGGGATGGCGATGCCGCGCCCGAGGCCCGTCGAGCCCAGGCGCTCGCGCTGCAGGAGCGTGTTGAAGATCTCGCGCGCGTCGAGGTCGGTGCGTTCCGCGGCAATGGTCGCCAGCTCCTGCAACGCATGCTTCTTGCTCGTCGCCGTGAGCGAGGCAATGATGCCGTCAGGAGCCAGAAGATCACACAGATCCATTGCTAAGTCCCATTCCAAACGGTTGCGAAACGACGTTCGTCAGAGCTGCGTGCCGCACGTCATGAAGGCTTGGAAAGCTTGGAGCTCTGGCGGCGGCCTTGCAGCGGCGCATGTCCAAGCAGTCCTCCCTGCCATCGCTCGGCGCGATACGACCACCCCTCGCGATGCCCCCGGCCGTTGACCGGCGCACCGTCAGAAACCAAAAAAATGGCATCGAAAAGGTCGCTCTGCACAACAATTTTGCACACCGATCGCTCGCTCATCGCTCGCTGAGGTGCCCCTGCTATTTGGCGGCGCAACGGCCGCTCTGGCTCTATTTAGGTCTGCCTCTCGATTGTTGCGAGGCTATTTCGAGCGCCCCCGCCCGATCGGCCCCCCAAGCGGCCTCGCGTTGGCGCTGCAAGATCGGGGCCAGCGGGGCATCTCGCAATACACCGACACAAGACGTGATTGTCACAAGACCTGATTGTCGCAAGACCTGATTGTCGAGGCGCTAAGGCGCCGTCCCTTCGGTCCGGCCCCCGCGCTTTGCGGCCGGGCTCAGGCCGTTGGTTCCATAGCGCATGCCTATATTGCAGGCGGGCGGCGCCTACAAGCCTCGTCATGCGCAAAATCCCGAATTCATTTGAGGGCCTCAGCCCCGCGGTTGGAGAGCCGCTTGTCGCGCCGGCGCTGCACGGAGGAGGGGATGCGCATCGCCTCGCGGTATTTCGCCACGGTTCGGCGCGCGATCTCGATTCCGTCGTTCTTGAGCTTCTCGACGATCTTGTCGTCGGATAGCACGGCGGCCGCCGCCTCGGCGTCGATCATCTGCCTGATGCGATGGCGCACGGCCTCGGAGGAATGCGACTCGCCCTCCTCGGCCGAGGCAATCGCCGAGGTGAAGAAGTACTTCAATTCGAAGATGCCGCGCGGAGTGGCGACGTACTTGTTGGAGGTGACGCGCGAGACCGTCGATTCGTGCATGGAGATCGCGTCTGCCACGGTTTTCAAATTGAGCGGCCGCAGGTACTGCACGCCGTGGGTGAAGAAGCCGTCCTGCTGGCGCACGATCTCCTCGCCGACCCGCAGGATAGTGCGCGCGCGCTGGTCGAGGCTCTTGACCAGCCAGTTGGCGGTCTGCAGGCATTCGAGCAGATAATTGCGGTCGGCCGCCGAGGCGGCGGTCTTGGAGACGTGCGTTAGATAGGTGCGGTTGACGAGCACGCGGGGCAGCGTGTCGCTGTTGAGCTCCACGATCCAGCTGCCGTCGGGGGCCGGGCGCACGAGCACGTCGGGCACCACCGGCTGCATCTGCACCGAGCCGTATTTCAGCCCCGGCTTGGGGTTGAGCCGCTTGATCTCCGCGACGATCTCCATGAGCTCGTCCATCTCCACGCCGACGGCCTTCTTGAGTGCGGAGAAGTTGTGGCTGGCGACGAGATGCAGGTTGTCGAGGAATTTGCCGATGACGGGGTCGTAGCGGTTCTGGTCCTTGAGCTGCAGGGCAAGGCATTCCGACAGCGAGCGAGCGAATATGCCGGGCGGGTCGAGCGTCTGCAGGCTTGCGAGCACGCCGTCGATCAGCGCCTGCGATGCGCCGAGCTTCTCCGGCAGCGCGCTGAGATCGGCCGGCAAGTATCCGGCCTCGTCGACCATGTCGACGAGGTACTGGCCGATGAGCCTGTCGGCCGGCTCCTTCAAGACAAGAGGGAGCTGCTCGCTCAGGTGCTGGCGCAGCGAGATGTCGTTGGCGACGAACGCCTCGATGTTGACGTCGTCGTCGGACGCGGAGTTGCGCTGGCGCAGGGAGGCCCAACCCGAGGCGCCTTGATCGCCGCCGAGATCGGCGGGCGCGGTGTCGGGATAGACGTTGTCGTAGTCGGTGTCGAAGGTGGTCTCTGGGTCTGCGACGGGCTTGCCGAGATCGAGCCAGCCCTCGTCTGGCGCGGCGGGCGTCTCCTCGGCCTTGGGAAACTCGCTCCCCTCGCTCTCGGGGCGCGGACCGCTCTCTCCGTTCTCGGCCCCTTCGTCGGCCTCGAGCAGCGGATTGCGCTCAAGCTCGGTCTCGACGTACTGCATGAGCTCCATGTTCGAAAGTTGCAGAAGACGGATGGCCTGCTGCAGTTGGGGTGTCATCACCAACTGCTGGCCTTGTCTCATCTCCAGCTTTGTCGAAAGCGCCATGCGCTCTACCTAGGCATCCCCGCTGACATCCCGATTGCCGGTCTAGTCAGCGCGCGTTAACGAACATGTCACCGAGATAAACTCGCCGCACGTCGTCGTTGGCTATGATTTCCTCCGGCTTACCCTGTGTCAGAACCTGACCGTCGTAGATGATGTAGGCGCGATCGATCAGGCTCAGGGTCTCGCGCACGTTATGGTCGGTGATGAGAACGCCGATGCCGCGCTCGGTCAAGTGGCGCACCAGCTCCTGGATATCGCCCACCGCGATCGGGTCGATGCCGGCAAAGGGCTCGTCGAGCAGCATGAAAGACGGGCGCGTGGCGAGCGCGCGGGCGATCTCGCAGCGCCGGCGCTCGCCGCCCGAGAGGGCAATCGAGGACGACTTCCTGAGCCGCGTGATGCCGAATTCCTCAAGCAGGCTCTCGAGCTGCTCCTTGCGTCGCTTGGCCGAGCGCTCGACCAGCTCGAGCACGGCCATGATGTTCTGCTCGACCGTGAGGCCACGGAAGATCGACGCCTCCTGCGGCAGATAGCCGATGCCGAGGCGGGCGCGGCGATACATGGGCAGGCGAGTCACGTCGCGGCCGTCGATGGTGATCGTCCCCTCGTCGGCGGGCACGAGGCCCGTGATCATGTAGAACACGGTCGTCTTGCCAGCGCCGTTGGGGCCGAGGAGCCCAACCGATTCCCCGCGCCCGACGGCGAGGCTCACCCCGCGCACGACCGTGCGCTTCTTGTAGCTCTTCTGTACGTGGTGGACGGTGAGCCATCCTTCCGCGCCGAGCTGCGGCTCGCCCGCGCCCGACGGCGAGGCTCCGTTGCGCCGCGATCGCGTCGGCCCGGTCGGCTGCGTCCTGGTGCGCGCTGGCCCGCTCGGCTGCGTCTTGGTGCGCGTCGAGCCGAATGGAAGAATCTTGAGCACGGTTAACGTGACCTCGCGTCAGCGGCCTGAAAGGAGAGGCCCTTTGTCGAGCATGGTGCGCCGATCAGGAGCCCTGTCAATCGGCGCAAAGCCTCAGGCCCGATCGCGGCGTCCGCGACGTCAGTGCGGCGGGCTTGACGCCTCCCAGCCGTTACCAATGGCGGAGGGTGATGGGGATTGTGTGGTCGGAGCGGAGCTTTTTTGCCCACTTTCTTTGCGGTGAGGGTAAAAAATTGCGCTTGGGCGCGCGCCGCCTGTCGGCTTCTGCACAATGAACTCGGTGCTGGTGCCGCCGGTCTCGGGCGCCGCCGTCGCCGTCCAAGCCGGGTTGGGATCGTTCTGGATGACGCTCTCGCCGGTGTCCATGTCGATCAGGAGCCGCGTCCCGCGCACGATGTTCTTGCCTTGCGTGAGAACGACGTCGCCGCCGACCGTCACCTTGTTGGATTTCACGTCGAAGTTCGCCCAGTCGCCGGTAGCGCTCTGGCCGTCCTTCGAGGTCACGATGACCTTTCCGCGCGCCTCGATGTGCGTCAGCTGCGCGGGCGCCTGGGTGCCGGCAGCGGTCTTCTGCTCGGCGAGACCCGCTTGGCCCGTGTAGAGCGCGTGCAGCTCCGCGGTGCGCACCAGGAAGTCGCCCTGCTTGGCGTGCACGTCTCCTTTGAAGACGGCCTCCTTGGCGCGGTCGTCGACGTCGAGGCGGTCGGCCTCGACATCGATGGGTGCGTTCGGATTCGTCTTGAAGACGGCGGCGGTGCCGCCCGTGGCGAGCGCGGTCTGCCACTGCTTGACGGTCTGCCCAAGCTTGGTCTCGTTGCGGTAAAAGCGCGCCGTGATGCGGCCCGGCTCCTTGGCGCCGGGAACGGCCGGAGAGGTCAAGTGCGTGCGCCCGCTGCCGCGCTCCACGAAGAGCCGCTCGCCCGCGAGCTGGTTGCGCCCCTGGATCGCCATGACGTTGCCGGTCAAGAGAACGGTGTTGGCCTTCTGGTCGATCGTCGCGACGTTGCCGGAGACGCGCCGCTCGATGCCTGACGTCATGACAACGTCGCCCGTCAGCACGGCAACCTCGGTGCGCGCGTCGAAGTCGAGCGCCCGGCTGGTGACGCGATCCTGCGGCGCGCGCGTCATGACGACCGGAGAGTTCGACACGATGCGCTCGATCTTGGCGCCGGCGCCCGGCGCGGCGGCCGCACCATCCTTTTGGCTGGCGTAGCTCACGATCAGCGCGGCCGTCTCCAGGGCGGCACCGCCCTGCACCGCCCGCACGCTGCCTGAGAACGTCGCGACCTTGCTCGCGTCATTGATGTCGAGGCGGTTGGCTGCGATGTCGATCGGCCCGTTGGAGGCGCCGATGAGCGGTGGACCGGCGGCCGTAGCCGGCGCAGTTGCGGGCGGCTTCTTGGCGTCGGTCTTCGCGGGAATGAGCCGCGCCTGCACGGCATCGAGGAACGTCACCTCGTGCGTCTTGTTGCGCAACGTCATCTGTTTGGAGTGGATCGTTCCGGTCGGCATCTCGACGACGACCGGCTCCTTGGAGACGATGACGTTCTCCTTGGTGTAGACCGTCGCCCGCGACAGCCGCGCGTGCATGCCGTTGTCCGAGACGACGTCGATGCCGTCGTAGAGCTCGAGCTGGTTGTCCTTGTTGTTGAAGAGGCCGTGCGTGGCCTTGAGGTTGGTCTTCACCTTGTTGGCGTCGACGAGGTCGCCGTTTATCGAGTTGAGCGTGATGAGCGACAGATTGGTCAAGTCCTGAACGGCGGTCTTGGCCGTCACCACGTAGGATCCGCCGTCCTGGTTGAAGCCTTGATAGCGCGGGTTATCCATCGCCAGGTTTTTGGGGATGATGCTCGGAAGCGCGATCTGCGGCAGGCCGCCCATCACCCATCCCGTGGTCTTGAGCACGGCCCCGACGTAGAGCACGACGATGCCGGCCGCGCAGACGGGCAGCGCCCGGCGCAGAGTGCGCACGACGCGCGTGTGCCGGCGCGCGCTCGCAAAGCGCTTGGCATGATCGTCCATGGAGACGAATGCCGGCTGGCGTGCCCATCCTTGGTCGGGCTCGAGATCGGTCGTCGTTGCCATCTGCTCGCGGAAAATGCCGGGGGTCAGCCCAATATCGCAAAAAAAAGGCCAATTGGGGTTATATTGGGACTTAGGCGGAGAGCCTCGGCCCAGCGGGGCCGCTGCGGCCGCCAGCGTCCACAGGCATCAATGGGAGAAGATGTCGTCGTCGGCGAAGCCGGCGAGATCGAGGCGCGCGCGGACCGGCAGAAAGCCGAAGGCGGCCTCGGCAAACCCGCGCCGACCCTCGCGCTCGAGCATGGCGTCGAGCTTGTCCTTCAAGGCGTGCAGGTGGAGCACGTCGGAGGCGGCGTACGCCTGCTGCTGCTGGGAGAGCTCGGGGGTGCCCCAGTCGGAGCTCTGCTGCTGCTTCGACAGCTCGACGCCCAATAGCTCGCTGGCGAGATCTTTGAGGCCGTGGCGGTCGGTGTAGGTGCGCACGAGCTTGGAGGCGATCTTGGTGCAGTAGATCGGCGTGGGCATCACGCCGAGGTTCTTCTCGAGCACCGCGATGTCGAAGCGCGCATAGTGAAAGATCTTGGTGAGCGATGTGTCGGCTAGGAGTGCCTTCAGGCGTGGCGCGGAATAGTCGCTGCCGTCGAACTTGACGAGATGGGCCGAGCCGTCCCCGGCCGAGAGCTGGACGAGGCAGAGCCGGTCGCGGGCGATATTGAGGCCGAGCGTCTCGGTGTCGACCGCGACGCTTTTCTTGAAGTCGATCCCGGCCGGCAGATCGCCCTTGTGCAGCGTAATGGAAGGCTTCGCCATCGGTCTTGGGTCGCAGCCGTTCTAAAGTCGCGCGCCGCGCGGGCCCCGCGGGTTCCAGACAGCCCCTTAGATACACGCGAAGTGTTGAAGATGCGTGCACCGCCGGGGCCGGCAACGTGTACGGGGCCGGGCCGCGGCAGCAAGGGGCCAGGGAGATGGTGCCCAGGAGAGGACTCGAACCTCCACACCCTTGCGAGCGCTAGCACCTGAAGCTAGTGCGTCTACCAATTCCGCCACCTGGGCACGAGGCCGATGAGTTAGAGAGGCCCGCTCGCCTTGTCAATTATGCTGGGCCCCTAGCTTGAGCCATTCCATGGGCCCAGGGCCTCGTGTATTCCTTCTGCCGGCGAGGCTTTGCGCGGCGGCGAAGAGGCTGAACAGAGGGGCTTGAAATGGCGGACCGTCTCGACGACCAAGGATTGGCGACCGTGTTCGGCGGGTCGGGCTTCATCGGCCGCTACGCGGTTGCCGCGCTCGCCCGCCAGGGCTGGCGTATCCGCGCCGGAGTGCGCCGTCCCGACCTCGCCGGCTTCCTGCAGCCCTCGGGCCGCGTCGGGCAGATCTTCGCGGTGCAGGCCAATGTGCGCTATCCCCAGTCGGTCGCGCGGGCGCTCGAGGGCGCCAAGGCCGTCGTCAATTGCGTGGGCGTGCTGGCCAGCACCGGGCGCCAGTCCTTCAAGGCGATCCACGTCGAGGGCCCGCGCACGATCGCCAAGGCGGCGCGCGAGGCCGGCGTCCGCCACTTCGTCCACATCTCCGCGCTCGGCGCCGACGCCAAGGCGAAGTCGCGCTACGCGCGCACCAAGGGCGAGGGCGAGGCCGCCGTGCTCGAGGAGTTTCCCGGCGCGATCATCCTACGGCCCTCGATCGTGTTCGGCCCTGAGGATCAGTTCTTCAATCGATTCGCGGCCATGGCGCGCATCTCGCCGTTTCTGCCCCTGATCGGCGGCGGCAAGACGCGCTTCCAGCCGGTGTTCGTCGGCGACGTGGCGGCGGCGATCGCTGCTTGCCTCGCGGGCGCCGGCAAACGTGGCGCGGTCTATGAGCTCGGCGGCCCGGAGGTGCTCACCTTCCGCGAGCTGTTGAACCTCACGCAGGAGTGGAGCGACCGCTCGCGCCCCTACCTGCGCCTCCCGTTCTGGCTTGCCAAGCTGCAGGCGATCCTCTCAAGCCCGCTGCCCAACAGCCTGCGCCCGGTCACCTACGACCAGGTGCGGCTTTTGCAGTCCGACAACGTGGTCGGCGAGACGGCCAAGAGCGAGCGGCGCACGCTAGCCGGCCTCGGCATTGCGGCGCCGCACGGCGTGGCGGCGATCGTGCCGACCTATCTGGAGCGCTTTCGCCCGCGCGGCCAGTTCGCCGACTACCGCAGCTGAATGCGTTGGCTGCTGCAAGATCCCGTGTCGGCGATGCACCACTGTCGTGTCATGCTGGAAGCATGCCTCCGGCATGACGCGCTGGGGATGAGGGGTGTGCGCACGGCGCGCCCCAACGCCAAAGGCCCCGGCGGAGCCCGGGGCCTTTGGAAAACATCAGAAGCAGCCGGCGCCTCAGTGCACGCTGGCGATCTCCAGGTCGTCGTCGATCGCATGTCCGATCGCGGCCTGCCTGGTGTCGGTGAGCGCGAGCGGGGTGCCGTCGGCGGCGTGCAGCGAGAATAGGTTGATGCCCTGGGGCAGTCCCTCGATCGCAGGAAACATGCGGCTTGCCTCGTCCGAGGTCAGCGTCTTGATGTAGGCGACGACGCCGCCGCCCAGGGTGGCAAGCTCATGCTCGGTCATGACATGACGCTGGTCGGTGTTCTTGTCAGTCTCGGTCATGACGCAACTCCTCCTTCCAGACGGCCTGCGGTCAGGCCCGGGTGGCCGCGAACGGCCATTCTGCTCGCCGGCTTCACAATGCCACGGCCGGCGGTCTTATTAACCGAAACGATCAAGCCTGCGGTTTTCTGTCGCCGATCGTGATCGTTCGCACCAAGCGCTCTGGCTCGGGGCGCTCCAGGTCGATTGCGAGCAGCCCGTTCACCAAGTTGGCTGACTTTACCTCGATTCCCTCCGCGAGCACGAATGTGCGCGTGAATTGCCGCGCGGCGATGCCACGGTAGAGAAAGTCGCGAGATTTGTCCTCCTGCTGCCTGCCGCGAATGACGAGCTGGCTGTCCTCCAGCGTGATCTCGAGCTCCTCGCGCGAGAAACCCGCGACCGCGAGCGTGATGCGCAGCATCTCACCGGCGCCGTTGCGGCCGGCGATGCGCTCCACGTTGTAAGGCGGGTAGCCGTCGCCGCCGCCCTTGTTGGCGCGGTCGATCAGCCGTTCGATCTCGTCGAACCCTAAAAGCAGCGGGTTCGAAAGCAGAGACAAGCGTGACATACGCGGAAAGCCCTTTCCAAAAGCGACCTTCACCAGGTATTTCCGGCAAGACCTGCGGTGGGCTCCTGCCGGTCCAGCCCCGTTTTCCAGGCGCTGGAATTCGCCAGAAGATATGGCGACGTCTGCTCGCAGTTCAAGCAGCCGCGCCGCCTAAAGGGGCTCCAGACAAGGGGTTTTTGCGGCAGATGAACGCCTTGTCATTTGACAAGGCGCGCGACTGAGCCCGAGATGCCGAAAAGATGCGGTGTTCGCGGGCCGGCGCTGGTGCACTCCTTAAGTCGATAACTATTCCTCGCGTTTTGGGGCGGGTGTCGACTGTGGGAGATGCAAGATTGCGGCGAGACGCCCTCGGGCCAACTGATCGGGGTTTGATCAATGATGAAGCTCGGCCTCCGCCGCCCCACAACCTTTTTGATGGCACTCATGACGCTTGCATTCGCTGAACCGATCGTCCCCGCCCACGCTGAGCCGCGCGCCACCGAATTCACGCTGTCGAACGGCATGGAGGTGGTGGTCATTCCCGATCACCGCGCCCCCGTCGTCACCCACATGGTCTGGTACAAGGTCGGCGCCGCCGACGAGCCCAAGGGCACATCGGGAATCGCCCACTTCCTCGAGCACCTGATGTTCAAGTCGACCGACAAGATCCCGATGGGCGAGTTCTCCAAGATCATCTCGCGGCTCGGCGGCCAGGACAACGCCTTCACCGGCCAGGACGTGACCTCCTATCACCAGCGCATCGCCAAGGAGCAGCTCGGCAAGGTCATGGACATGGAGGCCGACCGCATGGTGCATTTGCGCCTCACCAAGGACGAGGTGGCGACCGAGCGCCAGGTGATCTTGGAGGAGCGCCGCTCGCGCATCGACAACAATCCGACCGCGCTGCTCGACGAGCAGATGAACGCCGCGCTCTATCTGTCCCACCCCTACGGCATCCCCGTCATCGGCTGGGAGAACGAGATGGAGAAGCTCTCGCGCGAGGACGCGCTGCGCTTCTACCATCACTACTATGCGCCCAATAATGCCATCCTCGTCGTCGCCGGTGACGTGACGCCCGAGGAGGTGAAGCGGCTTGCCGAGAATACCTACGGCAAGGTGCCCGCCAACCCCGAGGTCGGCACGCGTCACCGGCCAGTGGAGCCCACGCCCATCGCGGCGCGGCGCCTCACGCTCAAGGACCCGCGCGCCGGCAACGCCTCGTTCCACCGCTACTACGCGACGCCGAGCTACACGACCGCCAAGCCCGGCGAGGCCGAGGCGCTCGACCTCTTGATGAAGATCCTGGCTGACGGCTCGACGAGCCGCCTCTACAGCAAGCTCGTCGTCGATGACAAAATTGCCGCTACGTCCGGCGGCGATTACTCTGGCTGGGGGCTCGACGGCGGCGCGGTCTCGCTCTACGCGGTTGCCGGCAACGGCGAGAGCCTCGACAAGATTGAAGCCGCGGTCGACGGCGTGATCGACGACGTTCGTTTGAACGGCGTCACCTCGGCCGAGCTCGAGCGCGCCAAGAAGACGTTCCTCGCCGCCTTCATCTACGACAGCGACAACCAGGCGAGCCTGGCGCGCCGCTATGGCTGGGGCCTCGCCGTCGGCCGCACGGTCGCCGACATCGAGAATTGGCCGCAAGGCGATCTCCAAGGTCACGACGGATGACATCAAGAAGGTCGCCGACAAGTATCTCGACGAGCGCGCCTCGGTGACCGGCTGGCTGTTGCCCGAGGCGCCCGACGCCATCGGCGCTCGCGCCGAGCAGCCGGTCGTGCACACGCGCTCTTGATGCAGTCTCCCCTTTCACCCATTCGCGAAGGTCTGGCCATGGCAGCAGCCCCGCATTTGCGCGTAAGCTCTCGCTTCGGCGGTGTGGCAGGGGCGGCCGTCGCTGTCCTCGCTCTTCTCACCACATTCAGCGGGCCCGCATACGCGATGAAAATTCAGACGATCAAGAGCCCCGGCGGCATCGAGGCCTGGCTCGTCGAAGAGCACTCGGTGCCGATGATGGCCATGCGCTTCGCCTTCGACGGCGGCAGCTCGCAGGACCCGAACGGCAAGGAGGGGCTCGCCAACTTCCTCAGCGCCATGCTCGACGAAGGCGCCGGCGATATGACCTCGCGCCAATACCAGGAGCGGATGGAGGACATCTCCATGCGCATGAGCTACGAGGAGGCCAAAGACGCCTTCTACGGCAACTTCGAGACGCTCACCGCCAACCGCGACGAGGCTGCCAAGCTCCTGCAGCTCGCGCTCAATAAGCCGCGCTTCGATGCCGACGCGGTGGAGCGCATCCGCCAGCAGCTCATCGCCGGCCTCGTCTACGCCGCGCGCGATCCCGACAAGGTCGCGCAGGAGAAGTGGTATGCCGCCGCCTTCAAAGGCCATCCCTATGCGCGGCCCGCCAACGGCACCCAGGAGACCGTCGGCAAGATCACATCCGCGGATCTCGAAGGCTTCCGCAAGCGCAACTTCGCCAAGGATACGCTGAAGGTGGTCGCGGTCGGCGACATCAATCCCGACGAGCTCGGCAAGCTCCTCGATGAGGTGTTCGGCGGCCTTCCCGCCAAGGCCCAGCTCACGCCCGTCGCCAATACGACGCCCGTGACCGGCGGCGTGCAGGAAGTGATCCCGATGAATGTGCCGCAGTCGGTCGCGGTGTTCGGCCTTGGCGCCATGCCGCGCAAGGATCCCGACTTCATCCCGGCCTTCGTCTTGAACCAGATCCTCGGCGGCGGCGGCTTCGCCTCCAAGCTGATGGAGGAGGTGCGCGAGAAGCGGGGGCTCGCCTATTCCGTCTACACCTACGTCTACCCCTATCAGCAGGCCTCGATCTTCTCGGGCGGCGTGGCGACGCGCAACGAGATGATGGGACAGTCGCTCGACGTGATCCGCGCCGAGCTGAACAAGATGGCGGAGAAGGGACCGAGCCAGCAGGATCTCGACAACGCCAAGGATTACCTGATCGGCTCCTATCCCTTGCGCTTCGACACCAACGCCAAGATCGCCGCGCAGCTCTTGGGGTTGAGGATGGACGGCTTCGGGCCCGAGTACGTCGACAACCGCAATGCCATGATCGCGGCGGTGACGCTCGATGACGAGAAACGGGTGGCCAAGCGCCTGCTCGAGACGCAGAACCTCATCGTGACGATCGTCGGCAAGCCGACCCTGCAGGAACAGGCCAAGAAGGAAAAAGAGGCCACGAAGGGCTGAGCCGGGCTCGGTGCGGGCTCAGTCGGCGGCCAAGATCCACTTGGCGATCTTCGGCCAATAGTCGCGCAGCGTGTGCGCCCCCATGAAGAGCCCGATGTGGCCGCCCGGCGCGAGGGTCTGCACGACCTTCTCTTTCGGCGTGCCGAGGTACTTTACCGCGTCGAACACCTGCTCCTTGGTCGTGATGTCGTCGCTCTCTCCCGCCAGCAGATAGACGGGGCAGCGGATGTCCTTGAGCGTTAGCACGCGCCCCAGGCCCTTGAATCTCCCCTTTGCCAGCCGGTTCTCCTTGAACAGCTCCTTGACCGCCTGCAGGTACCAGCGGCCGGGAAGGTCAATCGGGTTCTCGTACCAAGCCTCGAACGCCTCCTCCTTGGCGAGGTAGACGGGGTCGTCGATGTGCTCATAGAGGTCGACGTACTTGCTGAAGTAGTGCTGGCCCGGATGCATGTTCTTCCAGGCCTCCAGCATGAACTGGCCGCGCATGAGGCCGCCGCCGAGGGCGATCAGCTCCTCGTAATCGGATAGCGGCAGATCGTGCGCCATGGCTCTGATCGGCCCGTCTCCGGCATCGGTGTCGATGGGGGCGCCAGCGAGCACAAGTGAGCGCACCTTCTGCGGATAGCGCGCCGCATACATCGCCGACATCCATCCGCCCTGGCACAGGCCGACGAGATTGACGCGCCCGCCCAGCTCGTCGACGGCCACGTTGAACTCGGCGAGATAGTTGTCGATGTCGTAATCCTTCATCGCTTCCGTCGCGCTTCTCCAGTCGGTGAGAAAGACACGCGAAAGCCCATTGCCGAGCAGCGTCGCGACGAGGCTCTGGTCGGCGTGGAAGTCGGCGATGACGGCGGTGTGGCCGGCGTAGGGCGGATCGATCAGCGTCGGTACCTCGGCGGT
Organism: uncultured Alphaproteobacteria bacterium; assembly: GCA_963724945.1. Taxonomy (GTDB): domain Bacteria; phylum Pseudomonadota; class Alphaproteobacteria; order Rhizobiales; family Hyphomicrobiaceae; genus Hyphomicrobium_A. Next base: position 1,277,920 of record CAVRWL010000003.1, read on the forward strand.
CGCGGGCTTGGGCGCCGCCTTGGGCGTGAAGTCGCGCAAGCGCAGCGTGTGCAGCTCGAGCGCGATCGTGTTGGGGGTGGCAAATCTCGGCTCGAGCCCATGCTCGAGCTTCTCGGCCTCGGCCAAGGTCGTAAGGCCGCGGCCGAATAGCTTGATCTCTCCCTCGGCCGCGGCGGCCGCGAATTCCAAGGGCCAAAACAGGGGAACCGTATTTTCCGTCTTGGCGGGCGGGTAAGCGGTCGAGGGCTTCTTGAGACGGACTGCCATGGCCGAGCTCCTGCGCTGTTGATGTCGGCAGGCGAAGGAAGAACGCACCGGGTCTCTGCGTCGGTTCCATGCAACGAACCCGCGTCTTAAGCATCAGCTAAGACTTTTGCCCAAGATCACACGCGCCCTGTGACCGATAGCCGCGAACAGGGCCGCGCTTCGACGCACCAAATCACGTTTAAGCCTGCCGGCCGTCGAGCGGCGAGCAACGAGAGTGAGACCATGTCCACACTGACCGGAAAGAAGGGCCTCGTCGTCGGCATCGCCAACGAGCACAGCCTCGCCTACGGCTGCGCGCGCGCATTCCACTCATCCGGCGCCGAGCTCGCCATCACCTATTTGAACCCCAAGGCCGAGCCCTACGTGCGGCCGCTCGCCGAGGCGCTCGGCAGCACGATCCTCGCGCCCTGTGACGTGACCGTCCCCGGCGAGCTCGAGGCCGTCTACGCCAGGATCACGCGCGACTGGGGCCGGCTCGACTTCCTCTTGCACTCCATCGCCTACGCCAAAGCTGAGGATCTGCACGGGCGCATCGTCGATTGCTCGGCGGAGGGTTTCGCCTTCGCCATGCAGGTCTCGGTGCATTCGTTCCTGCGCATGGCAAAGCTCGCCGAGCCGCTGATGCGCGATGGCGGGACGCTTCTGACCATGAGCTACTACGGCGCCGACAAGGCGGTGCCGCACTACAACGTCATGGGACCCGTGAAGGCGGCGCTGGAGGCGGCCGTCCGCTACATGGCGGTCGAGCTCGGCGAGAAGCAGATCCGCGTCAACGCGCTGTCGCCCGGGCCGGTGGCGACGCGCGCGGCCTCCGGCATCGCCGACTTCGATGAGCTCTTGGAGCGGGCGGCACGAGCGGCGCCCGAGCACCGCTTGGTGACGCTGGAGGATGTGGGTGCGCTCGCCGCCTTCCTCGTCAGCGACGCCGCCAAGGCGATCACCGGCGACATCTGCTACATCGATGCCGGTTATCACGTCACGGGGTGAGATCGCGCGTGGATCAGAACCGGTAGCCGTAGCGCACGCCGAGGCGGTCCATGCCCTCGTTGGGGTCCACGGTGTAGGCGTTCGACATGTGCTCGAAATAGATCGAGAGCGAGTTGTGCGCATCGAAGCGGTAGCCGAGCTCGACCGGGATGTGGAAGAGGACGCGCGAGCCGAGCGCCTTCTCGTCCCAGTGCTCGAGCTTCAACTGCCCGTCGTGCACCGCGGCCCCGACCCCGAGCCCGAGGAAGACGCCGCAATTCATCTCCAGCTGCCAGCGGGCGTCGAGATAGACGTCGCTGGTGTAGCCTTGGGTGTTGATCGAGGCGCCGAGCGCGGGCCGGATCGTGCCGCCGAGGAAGGCGACCGAGGGCGAGAAGATCGCCTCGACGTTGATGTCGACGCTCGACGGCTCGGCGCGGAAGCCGCTCCACAGATCCGGCACGTCGTGCGCGAGCGCGCCGATCTTCAATTCGTCGACGAAACCGTCGGCCAGCACCGGCAGACAGAGGTCGAGCAGCGCAAACGCCGTTACCGAAAGAATGATGAGAAACCGGACACGCATGGAGGCAGCCGCGATCCCTTTTGCAGCCGCCATAGGTAGCGCGAATCCGCGGCGGCGGTAAGCGTCGCGACGGGCGGCCAAATCCCGCACGACGAATGTCAAACGCATGTGGCGCGCCGGCTACAGGATGCCGCCATTCCAGCGCGCTCCGCAAGCTTGTCGAGGCTCTCGCTCCAGCCTTGCTGCATGCCTGCGAGCATCTGGGCGGCGATCGGTACGAGGCCGACGGCCTTGGCGTGCACGGTAAGCTTGGTCTTGGCGCCCTGCGCCTCGAACGTCACGGTCGTCAGTGATTCAAGCAGGCGCTTGCCCTTGTGGTCCTCGGCGACAGCCAGGAAGACGAGGCGCTGGGGCGGATCGACTTCGCGGAACGTTCCCGTCATCGGATAGACGGTGCCATCGGGCCCGCGCATATGAACGAGGATCTTGCCCCCGAGCCGAGCCGACCACTCGCACACGGGGTTGGTGAAGCCTCTGGGACCCCACCACTCGGCCAGGTGCTTTGCATCGGTCCATGCCTTCCACACGAGGTCTCGAGGGGCATCGAACACGCGCACGAGCGTCACCTCGCGGTGCATGGGGTCGCCGCTTTCGCTCGCTTGGATTCTTGACGGCATCATCCTCTCCTGCCCCCTACATTTTCGCCAGATACGCGGCGAGCTGATCGAAGGTGCCGGTGAAGCCCTGCTGCATGGAGCCGAACATGCCGCGATACGTCTTGCGCTCCTCCTCGGTGGCATTGAGCGGGTGGCCGCGCAGCGTGACGGTAGTCTTGCCGGCGTCCTCGTGCAGGGTCAGCACGTTGAGGATCTCGAGCGGGAAGGTGCCGCCAAGCTGGGGGAAGGGCGCGCGCGTGATACCGCCTTCCGCGTCAGAGAACGAGTTGACCCAGACGAGGCGCTCTGGTGGCGCGATCTCGCGGTAGACGAAGCGGCCCCACATGTCGTGGCCCGGCTGGTAGGCCATGGCGTAGTGGAAGATGCCGCCGGGGCGCACGTCGAGCTTGACCACGCGAATGGTGCAGCCCTTGGGGCCCCACCATTGCACGAGATGCTCGGGCTCCGTCCACGCCTTCCACACGAGCGCGCGCGGGGCATCGAAGGTGCGGGCGATGACGAAATCGTCCGCGGTGGCCTCCGTCTTGGCTTTCACCAGCTCCTCGACGTAGTCGGCAAGACGCGCCAGCGTCTGCACCTGGCCTTTATCGGCACCGTACTCGCGGATGACGCGGTCGCGCTCCTCGGCGCTGGGAAACTCGGCATGCATGGTGAGCTTGGTCTTGCCGCCCATATCCTCGAAGGTGACGACCGTCTGGAATTGCACGGGCTCCACGTCGCCGCCGCCGCCGTGGTGATAGGCGAGGCGATCGGGCGGGACGATCTCGTCGAAGGTGATGCGGTTCTCATAGTTGCGTCCGTCGGGACCGTGCATGACGAAGCGCCAGACGCCGCCGGGGCGGAAGTCGAAGGCGGAGGTGGTGGTCGAGAAGCCGTTGGGGCCCCACCACTGCGCAAAGTGGCGCGGCTCGGTCCAGGCTGCGAACACGAGATGGCGGGGCGCGTCGAAGATGCGCGTGCCTTCGATAACCTTCGGGTCTCGCGTCAGATCGAGGCTGAATTTTTCGGCCATGTGATCACTCCTTGGCACTCGGCGCATCGGGTCAAAGGTCTTTGCAGCTTCCAACGGTGTCGGATTTTGTCATCGCGACGCCCTCGGCCGCTTCGCACGCACGTTCGTTTCTTGCTTTCTCCTTCGCCTGCAGGGTCTTGAGGTAGGCATCGAGCCGATCGAAGCGCTCCTCCCACAGCTGGCGGTACTGCTCGAGCCAGCCGTCGACCTCCTTCAAGGCGTCGGGCTCGATGCGGGCCGGGCGCCACTGCGCCTCGCGGCTGCGCTTAATGAGCCCGGCAGTCTCCAGCACCTTCAGATGCTTGGAGACCGCGGGCAGGCTCATGGCGAAGGGCTCGGCCAACTCCGACACAGATGTCTCGCCGAGCGCCAGGCGCGCAAGGATGGCGCGCCGGGTGGGGTCGGCAAGAGCGGAAAACTTGGCTGAGAGCGGATCGAGTGGCATCGCTTATTAGACCAGTTAGTTAAATAACTAATCGGTTAAATAAACGAGCGACGAAGGCGTGTCAAGCGCGAAGCAGCGCGACGAGATTCAGACTGCGGGCTTCGCTTCTTTGAAGTCGGCGCTCGCCTCGCCCATCAGCTTCTCATCGAAGATGGAGAGCTTGCGCGGGGTCGCACCGGGGGAGAGATCGAGCTTGTCCATCTCCACCCAGAAGGTATTGGGCGTGATCGTCGTCTGCACGTAGTAGACGCGCGCGTTGGGATCGATCATCGAGCGGTACCAGGTCGGGTAGGTCCCCGACACGCCCGAGTACGGGCTGCCGAACGGCACCGACACGTTGTTCATGAGGCTCATCATGCTGGCGGCGGCCTGCACCGGATCGGACGTCTTCGGCAGATATTTGAGCGTATAGGCCGCGCGCACGAAGCGCTCGTCGGCCTGGATGCCGCCCGGCAGTTGCTCGATCGTGCCGCCGAAGGCCTTGTAGCGCAGCATGTTGGCGATCTGCTTGTCGTAGGCCGGCTCGTTCGTCATCACCTGGTACTCTTTGCCGAGGTGAACGGTGGGCTCGCCCTTGAGAAATTCGATGATGGCGGAAGCGCCGCTGGCGTCGGCGACCGCCACGTGCAGGGGCAGACCGTCGGGGTACTCCTTGCCAAGCGCCGTGTTGACGACCTGCACCTGGTCGAGATTGGCGATCACCTCGGGGACGGTCGCGCAGGTGTCGAGATAGAACTGCGGCCACTGATAGAAGGCGATCCCGGGGCGCTTGGAGTTGCGCGTCTCGTACTGCGTTCCGTCGAGGAACAGCATGTTGACGACGAGGCCCTTCTCGTTGACGCCCTCCTCGGTGCAGACATCGAGCCCGGCGATGATCAGGCTCGCATAGTGCGACGTCCACTTGGCGGGGTTGTCCGGCGCACGGCCTGCCCGCTCCATGCCCGCTGGCAGCGCCCACATGGCCTCGTCGAAGTTGCGGCTCCAGTCGAGCGTGCGCCCGACGAGCTTGACCGGATTGTCGTTCCAGAACACGCGGCTGCAGGCGTGCGCGGCCGCACCGGGCAACGCCGTCGCCGCGCCGGCGCCGGCAAGGGCGGCGAGGGCTTGGCGGCGGGAGAGGCGGGGCGTCATGGGCTGTGCCGGCTTCGAGTTGCGACGAAGGCAGATTGTCCGACGGCGATTGGTGGCGGCTTATGGGATTCCATAAAATGCCGCGGATTCGGTGCGAATTGAGGGATGGGCTAACGTGCCGGCCGGACAGGAGGGGTGATGGCCATCCGCCAATTATCGCCGGAGACGATCAACCGCATCGCCGCGGGCGAGGTGGTCGAGCGCCCGGCGAGCGTCGTCAAGGAGCTCGTGGAGAACGCGCTCGACGCTCGCGCGCGCGAGATCGAGGTCGTCACCGCCTCGGGCGGGCTCGCGCTCATCCGCGTGACCGACGACGGCTCCGGCATGGCACCCGACGACCTTCTCCTGTCGGTTGAGCGCCACGCCACCTCCAAGCTCTCCGAGGAGGACCTGTTCGCGATCCAAACGCTCGGCTTCCGCGGCGAGGCGCTGCCCTCCATCGGCTCGATCGCCAAGCTCACGCTCCTGTCGCGCGCGCGCGGCATACCGAGGCCTTCGCCATCACCGTCGATCGCGGCGCCAAGGAGCCGTTGCGGCCGGCCGCAGGCAACCCCGGCACGCGCGTGGAAGTGCGCGATCTCTTCGCCAGCGTGCCGGCGCGCTTGAAGTTCTTGAAATCGGAGCGCGCCGAGAACATGGCGGTCTCCGAGGTCATCAAGCGCCTCGCCATGGCGCACCCGCAGGTCGGCTTCACGCTGACGACCGGCGAGCGCACCGGCTTGCGCTTTCCGCGCGAGGCGCAAAGCCCCGAAGGCTTGCTCGGCCGGCTGGGGCGCATCATGGGGCCTGAGTTCTTGAAGGATGCGCTTGCCGTTTCCGGCGCGCGCGACGGCGTCGCCGTTAAGGGTTTTGCCGGCCTGCCGACCCTGCACCGGCCCGACGCCGCCCAGCAGTACCTCTTCGTCAACGGGCGCCCCGTGAAGGACAAGCTCCTCGTCGGCGCGGTGCGCGCAGCCTACGGCGATTTGATCCCGCGCGGGCGCCATCCGCTGCTAGCGCTGTTCGTGACGCTGCCGCCGGCGGAGGTCGACGTGAACGTGCACCCCGCGAAAGCGGAGGTGCGCTTCCGCGACGCCGGCGCGGTGCGCTCCCTCATCGTCAACGCGTTGAGCGCCACCTTGCACGGCGCCGGTCATCGCGCCTCGGTGCGCGGCGGCGCGGCGACGCTCGGCGAGCTCAAGCCCAACGTCGTTCCCTTCGAGCGCCAGCGCGCGCCGGCCTACGGTTCCCCGCGCGGCACGGTTGGCTTCGGCCTCGCCGAGGCGATGCAGGCGCCCTTCGAGGCCTTCGCCGACCCGAGTGCGGATGTAAGCGCCGACGCCGGCGCGATTCCCGAGGCCCTGCTCGACAGCCCGCTCGGGGCCGCGCGCGCGCAACTGCACGAGACGTATATCGTCGCGCAGACGCGAGATTCCGTCGTCATCGTCGACCAGCACGCCGCACACGAGCGCCTCGTCTACGAGCGCATGAAGGCGATGCTGGCGGCAAACGGCGTTTCGCGCCAGGGCCTGCTCATTCCCGTCGTCGTCGATCTTGATGCGGAGGAGGCGGCCGCGCTCGCCGAGCGCGCGTGCGAGCTCGCCGAGCTGGGGCTTGTCGTCGAGCCGTTCGGCGCTGGCGCCGTCGCCGTGCGCGAGATCCCGGCAGTGTTGGGCGAGACCGACGTCGTGGGGCTCGTCAAGGACCTCGCAGCCGACATCGCCGCTGAGGGCAGCGGGCTCGCCCTGAAGGAGCGGCTCGAGGCGGTGTGCTCGAGCATGGCGTGCCACGGCAGCGTGCGCGCGGGGCGGCGGCTCACGCCCGAGGAGATGAACGCGCTTCTGCGCGCCATGGAGGCGACGCCCTATTCCGGCCAGTGCAACCACGGGCGGCCGACCTACGTCGAACTAAAGCTCACCGACATCGAGCGCCTGTTCGGCCGGCGCTGAAATTCCCCCTTTCACTGCATTGATCCGGCGCAAGGCCCAACTCGATCGGACGCGCTAACGCTGCATTCTTAAGGATTCGTGGGAGGGACCATCTCGTGAGGCAGACAGCCCAGACAGCAAAGATGGCGCTCGCCGCAGCAGGGCTCGTGCTTATTGCCGGCGGGGCGCAGGCGGACCGGCTTGCTGATTGCAAGGAGGGCAAGGTCGGCGAGGTGCGGATCGCCGCTTGCAGCGAGGTCATCGCCAGCACGACGACGGCGCCTCAAGCGCGCGCGGAGGCCTACCGCATCCGCGCCGAGGCTTATTCGCAGCGCGCGGCGCACAAAAAGGCCGTCGCCGACTTTACCGAGGCCATCCGCTTGAAGGCGGACGATGGCGCCTCCTACTACGGGCGCGGCGCCGCGCGCCTCGCTCTCGCCGACGTCGACGGCGCCATCGCCGACTTCACGCAGGCGATCCGCTACAGCGGCTCCTCGGCCGGGCTCTATGTCGCGCGCGGCTACGCGCAGCTCGTCAAGGGCAACGCTGGCGAGGCCGTCGCCGACTTCACGGTGGCGATCCGCCTCGATCCCAAGAGCGCCAGCGCCTTCAACAATCGCGGCCTCGCCTACCGCAAGAAGGGCGATCTCGACAATGCGATCAAGGACTATACCTCGGCAATCGGGCTCAACCCGATCTATGCGATCGCCTACAACAACCGCGGCTACGTGCTCGAGGCGAAGGGCGAGAAGCAGGCCGCCGCCGCCGATTTCCGCCGCGCTCTGTCGCTCGATCCTTCGCTCGTCGGCGCCAGGAAGGGCCTAAAGCGCTTGGGCGAGCCGGAGGCGGCGGCAGCCGAGACCGACAGGCTCGTCGAGCGCGGGCGGCTGCTGGCGGAGCGCAACTGCGCCTGGTGCCACGCCATCGGCAAGACGGGCGACAGCCCCAACCCGCGCGCCCCGCGCTGGCGCGATCTCTACAAGCGCCATCCGATTCAGGCCTTGCGCGATCCGTTGACGCGCGGGATCGCGCGCCCGCACGACGAGATGCCGAAATTCCAGCTCTCGGACGCGGAGACCGATACGATCGTCGCCTACATCAACAGCCTCAACCCGTGAGGGCGCGGTGGGAGGACGGGGCAGCGCCGCGCGCTTGCCTCGTTGGGTGCGTCCCCTCCACCCGTCATCCCGGCCGACCCCGGCCTCCGAGCCGGGGGAGAGCCGGGATCTTGCCGCAGGCGCTGCGGCTCATCGCAAGATCCCGGATCGCCTCCGCGTCCATTGGCTTCGCCAAGACGCCTCGGCGTCCGGGATGACGGGTTGGGTTGCGGCACCGGGCGCCCGGCCCTCTCGGCGCATAGCGGATGAGGGGCGGTTTGGGCGTCGGTGCCTTTCCGAATAGCGCTTGCCAAGCGTGCCGCGGGGCCTTACCTCGCTCCCCATGCACGACGACCCGATGTCGAAACCTCTGATGCGCGTGCGCGACGGCGCGCTCATCGCCGGTGTGTGCGGCGGCATCGCCAAGTGGCTCGGCTGGGATCCGACGCTCGTGCGCTTCGGCTACGTCGTCCTCTCGATCTTCTCGGCGGGCTTCCCGGGCATCCTCGTTTACATCCTGTTGTGGATCTTGATGCCGCGCGAGCCCGTCTAAGGCTCATAGCGGGTGATGAAGATCTGCGTATCGCCGTAGGTGCGCTTATCGATCATGCCGAAGCCTTGCGGCAACTCGATCGCGGCGCTTGCCCGTTCCTCCAAGACCGCGATGGCGCCGGCTAGAAGCCAGCCGCCTGCGGCCAGCGAGGAGAGCGCGCCTTCGCCGAGCCCGCGGCCGTAGGGCGGATCGAGGAACGTCAGGTTGAACGGCGCGATCGTGCCGACAGGCCCGAGGTCGGTGGCGTTGCGGCGGAAGATGCGTGTCTGACCCGTCAGCTCAAACGCCTCGATGTTGGCGCGGATCAGCGCACGCGCCTCCGGGCTCTCCTCGACGAAGAGGCAGAACGCCGCCCCGCGCGAGAGTGCCTCGAGTCCTAACGCGCCGGTGCCGGCAAAAAGATCGATTGTGCGGGCGCCTTGAAGCGCGAAGCCGTCGATGCCGTGCGCGAGGATGTTGAACAGCGATTCGCGCACGCGGTCGGAGGTGGGGCGCAGCCCCTCGTGCTTGGGCGCGGCGATCGCACGTCCGCGCAAGGTGCCGGCGACGATCCTCATGGAGCCTTCACGGGAGCCTTCCCGGGAGCCTTTCCGCTCTTGCGCGCCGTCCTGCGCGCGCGCTCGGCCTCGGCCGGCCCGTCGAGGCCAAGCTCGGCTGAGAGCCCAGGTCCGAGCTGCTCGGCCAAGACGCGGCGCTTCACCGGCTCCACCGCGCCGGGCTTCAGGTCCAAGAGCTGGAACGGACCGTAGGAGATGCGGATCAGGCGGTTCACGTCGAGCCCGAGGTGAGAGAGGACGCGCCGCACCTCGCGGTTCTTGCCTTCGCGCAAGGCTACCGTCAGCCACGCATTCGCGCCCTGCACGCTGTCGAGCGTGGCCTCGATCGCGCCGTAGCGCACGCCCTCGATCTCGACGCCGGCCTTCAAGGCGTCGAGCTGCTCTTGCGCGACGCGGCCGTGCGCGCGCACGCGGTAGCGCCTGAGCCACCCGGTCGCGGGCAGCTCCAGGTGGCGTGCGAGCGTCCCGGCGTTGGTCAACAGCAAGAGCCCCTCGCTGTTGAAATCGAGGCGGCCGATGGAGATGACGCGCGGCAAGTCCGGCGGCAGGCCGGCAAAGACCGTGGGGCGCCCCTGCGGGTCCTTATGCGTGGTGACGAGGCCCTTGGGCTTGTGGTACCGCCACAGGCGGACCGCCTCGGCCGCCGGCAACGGCTTCCCGTCGATCAGGACGCGGTCGTTGGCGGAAACCTCGACGGCAGGCGTCGTCAGGATCTTGCCGTTGACGCTGACGCGGCCGTCGGCGATCCAGCGCTCGGCCTCGCGGCGTGAGCACAGGCCCGCCCGCGCCATCGCCTTGGCGATGCGCAGGGGGGCGCCGGCCTCGGGCGGGCCTACGCGCTTGGCACCCGTTTTGCGCGGGCGCTTGCTGGTGTGCGTGTCGGGCATGGACCTTGGACTTGAATTGGAATCGGGTGCGACTTGGCTGAGCCCCTTATGACATCGCCGCGCGACTTGGGCCATATGGCGCGCGCACTTGCCGAGGCGGATGCGGCGGGCCAGCGCGGCGAGGTGCCGGTAGGTGCCGTCATCGTCGCAGTGGACGGGGCGCTGCTGGCCGCCGCCGGAAACCGCACGCGCGAATACGCCGACCCGACCGCGCACGCGGAGCTATTGGCCATCCGCGCAGCGTGCGCGAGCCTCGGCTCGGAACGGCTCAACGACTGCGACCTCTACGTGACGCTGGAGCCGTGCGCCATGTGCGCGGCGGCGATTTCCTTTGCGCGCATCCGCCGGCTCTACTACGGGGCGTCAGACCCCAAGGGCGGCGGGGTCGAGCACGGGGCGCGCGTGTTCAACCAGCCGACCTGCCATCATGCGCCGGAGATCTACGCCGGGATCGACGAGGCCCGCGCCGCCGCCCTCCTCAAGGCTTTCTTCCAGACGAAGCGCTGAGTGCAGCCTCAACCCTTGGAGCGGCCGCGCTTGAGCAGTGGGCGGCGCTGGCGGGCCTGCGGGGCGGAAAGCTCGGGCGTCGCCGCCGGCTCCTCGACCGCCTCCACCGTCTCCGCCTCGAGCACGCGCGCCAGTTGCGCCTTCAGGCGCTCCTTGGCGGGCGCGGCGGCGGCGAGGATCTCGTCCACCTTGAGGAAATCGAGGATCTGGAAACGGCTCGTGCCGGCGTCGATGTAGACATCGGGGTGGCGCGTCTTGAGCTTCTCGCGGATGATGGTGCGCTCGAAGATGAAGTTGGAGGCAAAGAGCGCCTCCCAGGCCTTGGGCGTCTCCTGCCCTGGGCGGCGCACCGGGGCTCCGCTCACGTCGACGGCGACCGTCAAGTCGGCCTCTCCATTGAGGATGTCGAAGGGGAGCGGATTGACGAGGCCGCCGTCGATCAGGACGCGGCCGTTGACCAGCACCGGCTCGAAGATGACGGGGAGTGCCATCGAGGCGGCGATCGCCTGGCGCAGCGGGCCGGAGGAGAACACCACGGGCTCCTGCGCGTAGAAGTCGGAGGCGACGATCTTCAAGGGGATCGTCAGGTGGGCGAAGTCGTAGGCGATGTGCGGCGGCAGGATGATGTCGAGCAGGCGGTCGGGGGCGAGGAACGCCGAGCGCGCCGCGAACACGTTCCAGATGCGCCGCGTAGTTCTGACGCGCGCCGCGTAGAGATCGCGCACGAGATCGAGGCGCTTCCTCAAGACCTCGTAGGTGTGCGCGCGGATCTCGCGACCCGAGAGGCCCGAGGCGTAGGCCGCCGCGAACACGGCCCCGATCGAGGTGCCGGCGATGATCTTGGGGCGCACGCCGAGCTCGTCGAACGCTTCCAGGATCTGGATGTGGGCGAGCCCGCGCGCGCCGCCGCCGCCGAGCGCGAGCGCGATCGAAGGCGCGCGCGCCGGCAGCTTGGGCGCGGCGGGCGCTGTAGGGACGGTCACGTGCTTCTTGCTCATGGCGACTGCCGGCGAATCAGGGACGATGCGAGCCTAGCTTCGAAGTCTGACAGCAAATTGTAGCCGATCGGAACTGTCCGGGGCGCGGCGCCGGAGCGCGTGCAACTCAAGCCTCCGCCGTCTCGCGCGCGACGGCGCGCCAGCCGATGTCGGAGCGACAGAAGCCGCCCGGCCAGTCGATCTTGGCAATCGCCGCGTAGGCGCGCGCCTGCGCTTCCCGGATGTTGGGTCCGCGCGCCGTGATGTCGAGAACGCGGCCTCCAGCGGCGAGGAAACGGTCGCCGACGCGCTTCGTCCCGGCGTGAAAGATCTCTACGCCCTCGGTCGCGGCCGCCGCGTCGAGCCCTTTGATCTCGGTGCCGGTCTCAGGCGGGCCCGGATAGCCCTCGGCGGCCATCACGACCGTCAGCGCGGCCTCGCTCAGCCACTCGAGCGCGATTGTCTCGAGCGTGCCGTCGACGGTGGCGATGAGCGCCGGCAACAGGTCGGACTTCAGGCGCACCATCAAGACCTGCGCTTCCGGGTCGCCGAAGCGCACGTTGTACTCGATGAGCTTGGGGCCCTCGCGCGTGATCATGAGGCCGGCGAACAGCACGCCCTTATAGGGCGTGCCGCGCGCCGCCATGGCGGCAATCGTCGGCGTGATGATCTCGTCCATGGTGCGCTTGACGATCGCCGGCGTCATCACCGGGGTGGGCGAGTAGGCACCCATGCCGCCGGTATTGGGGCCGGTGTCGCCGTCGCCGACGCGTTTGTGATCCTGAGCGGCAGCAAGCGGCAACACGTGCTCTCCGTCGACGAGGACGAAAAAGCTCGCCTCCTCGCCTTCGAGGAAATCCTCAACGACGATCTGCGTTCCCGCCTTGCCGAAGGCGCCTGCAAAGCAGGCCTCGACGGCCGCCTCGGCCTCAGCGCGGCTTTCGCAGATCATCACGCCCTTGCCGGCGGCGAGCCCGTCGGCCTTGACGACCAGCGGCAGCTTGTGGCGCGCGATGTAGGCTTTGGCGGACGCTGCATCGGAAAAGCGCTCATAGGCCGCGGTCGGGACCTTGAACTCGCGCGCGAGATCCTTGGCGTAGCCCTTCGACGCCTCGAGCCGGGCCGCGGCTTGGCTCGGCCCGAAGCACTTGATGCCGGCGGTGGTCAAGTCGTCCACAAGCCCGGCGACCAGCGGGGCTTCCGGTCCGATCACGACGAAGCCGATGGTGTTATCCTTGCAAAAGCGTATCACCGCGGTGTGGTCGGCGATGGCGATATCCACACAGCGGGCGATCTCCGCAATTCCGCCGTTGCCGGGTGCACAATAGAGCCTGGTCAGCAGCGGGCTCTTGCTCAGCGCCCAGGCAAGCGCGTGCTCGCGTCCGCCGGAACCGATGAGGAGCACGTTCATCGTTAAGGATCTCTCGAGCCTGGGGACTTTCGCCGCGCTGTGCCCGCCGGCCGGCGGACTGATGTATCATCGAATCGGGCCAGTGTCGCAAATCCGAGGTTCGCACGCACCGTGCTGCATGCGCATTTGCGAACTTCGGATTTAAAGCGACACTGGCAAAAGCAAAGTTCCTAGTGTGGCTTTGGTTCCGAAGTTCCCTCCGGACCAGGCCGCGAGTGGTGGGGAACTTCTGAACCGCCACACTAGCCTAGAAACCTACCTAGGAGCCTGCGAGGAGCCGTGACAGAAGCTGCTGCCCAGATGCCGCTCGGCGCCAACGTCGCCGAGTACACAGTGTCGGAGCTCGCTGGCGCCATCAAGCGCGCGCTCGAGGAGGGCTTCGGCTACGTGCGCCTGCGCGGCGAGATCTCGGGCTTCCGCGGCCCGCACGCCTCTGGCCATTGCTATTTCGCGCTGAAGGACGACAAGGCCAAGATCGAGGCGGTTGTCTGGAAGGGCACGTATCAGCGGCTCAAGGTCAAGCCGCAGGAAGGGCTCGAGGTCGTCGTCCAGGGCCGCGTGACCAGCTATCCCGGCTCCTCCAAGTACCAGATCGTGATCGAGAGCCTGGAGCCCGCCGGGCTCGGTGCGCTGATGGCGCTGCTCGAGGAGAGGAAGCGCAAGCTCGCGGCCGAGGGCCTGTTCGCGGAGGCGCGCAAGAAGGCGCGCCCGTTCCTGCCGCGCCTCGTCGGCATCATCACCTCGCCGACCGGCGCCGTCATCCGCGACATGCTGCACGGATTTGCCGAGCGCTTCCCCACCCGCGTCCTCGTATGGCCGGTGCGCGTGCAGGGCGACACCTGCGCGGCCGAGGTCGCCGCCGCCATCGCCGGGTTCAATGCGCTGGCGCTGCGCGGCCCCATTGCGGCTCCCGACGTGCTCATCGTCGCGCGCGGCGGCGGCAGCCTCGAGGATCTCATGGGCTTCAACGAGGAGATCGTGGTGCGCGCGGTCGCCGCCAGCGCGATCCCCGTCATCTCCGCCGTCGGGCATGAGACCGACTGGACGCTCATCGATCTCGTCGCGGATGCGCGCGCGCCGACGCCGACCAAGGCGGCGGAATGGGCTGTGCCGAAGTTCTCAGAGCTTGCCGAGGGCAGCGACAAACTGGGCTTGCGCCTCGTAACTGGAGCACGGCGCCACCTGCAATCGGCGCGCACGCACCTCAAGGCCGCATCCCGCGGCCTGCCGCGGCTCTCAGATCTCCTCGCCCTGCCGCGCCAGCGCTTCGACGCAGCAGAGAAGCGCTTGTCGCGTGCGCTCATCGCCAACACGCGCGCCCATCACACGCGCTATGTGCGTCTTGCCGCGCGCCTGCGCCCTGCCGCCGTGCGCCAGCGCATCGCGCGCTGCGGCGAGCGCCTCGACGGTCTTGATGCGCGCTCCGCTATCGCGCTACGTACGGGCCTTCTCGCGCGCCGCCGCCAGCTCGAGGGGCACGCCAAGCTGCTCGCTTCCCTGAGCTACCAGAGCGTGCTGGGGCGCGGGTTCGCGCTGGTGCGCGATGAGGCGGGCCATATGGTGCGGGAGGCGGCCGCTCTGCACGCGGGCGACCGGCTGGAGCTCGAGTTCCGCGACGGCCGCGCCGATGCCGGCGTGAGCGGCGTCCGTCTCAACGAAGCAAGAGATGCGCCAAAGCCGGTCGACAAGAGCAAAACGCCGAACCCGACCTTGCGCACGCGTCGTTCGGGCGGCAGCGGGCAGGGTTCACTCTTTTGACAGGGGCAAGCCGCCGACTTGACGGCGCGCGCTCGATTGGCAATGTCATCTGCTCGGAATGCGAATGAGAGACGTCCATGAATCGGATCGACAGGTTTTTCGGACTGCGCGGCGAGGCCAAGGTGAAGTACCTCGACGGCGAGTTCCAAGTGGTCTCGCCCGGCGACTTCGTGCGCTGCGCCGTTACCGGTGAGCCGATCATGCTGCCCGATCTGCGCTATTGGAGCGTGGAGCTGCAGGAGGCCTACCTGTCGCCCGACGTCTCGATGCAAAGGTACCGGGAGACGCGGCGCCGCGACTAAGCGGGCCTCAAGGCGCGTGCTGCGCGGTCCTCGCGCCGCAGGGCGGCATCGATCAGCCCGGTGAGCCGCTTTGCATCGCGCGCCCCGAACGCCAGCTCGATGGCAAGCGGCCGGGCATGCTCGGCAAGCGCCTGGGCGAAGCTCTCCCCGCCCTTGAGCCGCATCCAATCCTTCTCCGTGGTGACGAGCTGCGCGCCCTTCCTCTCGGCGAGCGATTTGAGATTGTCCGCGTCCGCGCGCGAGAAGACATGGTGGTCGGGGAACGCCACGCGGGCGGTGACGCGGGCGCCGAGCCGCTCGATGAGCGCAAAGAAGCGCTGCGGGTTGGCGATGCCCGCGAACGCGACGACGGGCGCGCCTGCGAGCCACGTCGCGTCCGCTCGCGGCAGTGCGCGCGCCGCCAGCACCGGGCCGGGAAAGCGGCGCCGCAACACCTCGTGAATGCTTTTGGCGGTCTCGGCGGGAGCCGGCTCCGGCTCGCGGACGACGATCGCATCGACGAGACCAAGCTGGAAATCGATCGGCGCGCGCAGCGGGCCAGCGGGAATCACCTCGCCGTTGCCGAGCCCGCGCTCGCCGTCGACGACGGCGAGCGCGAGATCCTTGGCAAGGCCTGCGTTCTGCAGGCCGTCGTCCATGACGATGGCGCTCAATTTGCGTCCGCTGGCCTCGATCATCTGTGCGCCGGCCGCGCGGTCGCGGGCCACAAGAGTGGGCGCGATGCGGGCGAGCAGCAGCGGCTCGTCGCCGAAGCGGTAGGCCGCGCCCTCGCTTTCCTCGACCCAGACGGGGCCCCGCTCGCGGCCGCCGTAGCCGCGCGTGAGGAAGGCCGGCGTGCCGCCGCGCTCGATCAGCAGCCGGGCGATGTAGATGGCGAGCGGAGTTTTGCCGGTGCCTCCTGCGGTGAAATTGCCGACGCAGATGACGGGCAGACGCGAGCGGTAGGGCTGGCGGCGAAAGCGGGCCTGGGCGAGCCAGCCATAGAGTTGGGCGAGCGGTGCCAGAAACGGCGCAAGCACACGCGGGCGCGCGCCGTCGCCCTCGCCGTACCACCAGGCGGGCTCTTCAAGACGCACGCTTCAGTCTCTCGTCGGGCAAATAGCGCAAAAGCGTCTCAACCGTCTTGTCGAGCGCGCCCGACAAGGAGGCCAGTGCCTGCGTCGCGCCTAGGCGCATGCGGCTCATCTCCGACTGGCTCTGCAACAGCTGGGTCACGGCGGCGGCGAGGCTCTTGGCGTCGGTCACCTCGATTGCGCCTTTGTGGCGCAGAAGCGTGCGGTAGGCGTCGCGAAAGTTCTGCCAATTGGGCCCGGTGATCACGGCAACGCCGTGGCGGACGGCCTCGATCGGGTTCTGCCCGCCGCGCTGAACGAGCGAGCCGCCGATGAAGGCGATGGGGGAGAGCGCATAGAGTGTGCCGAGCTCGCCGATGGTATCGGCGATGTAGATGTCGGTGCGCTGGCTGGGCAGCGCGCCGCGCGAGCGCTGGGCGACCGACAGCCCGAGCTCCTTGAGGCGTTCGGCGATCGCGGTGCCGCGCTCGGGATGGCGCGGGGCGATGATCGTGCAGAAATTCTCGAACGTGCGCGCAAGCTCGCGGTGGGCCGCAGCGATGATGTCCTCCTCGCCTTCGTGCGTGCTGGCGGCGACGAAGCCTGGCCGGCCGGCGAGCGCGTCGCCGAGGCGCTCGAGCTCGGCAAGGTCGATCGGCGGCGGCGGCGCGTCGATCTTGAGGTTGCCGACCGGCTCGACGTTGCGCGCGCCGAGCGTGGAGAAGCCGAGCGCGAGGCGCTCGTTCTGCGCCAGCACCACGTCGAACCGATTGAACAGCGGCTGCGCCATGCCTTTGTTGCGCTGCCAGCGCCGCCGACTGCGGTGCGACAGGCGCGCGTTGACGAGCGCCAGCGGAATGGAGCGCGCGGACGTCTCGAGGATCAGCGAGGGCCAGATCTCCAATTCGGTGAACACGGCGAGGTCGGGTCGCCAGTGATCGAGGAAGCGTGCCGCATACTCGGGTGCATCGAGCGGCACGTACTGGTGCAGACAGCGCGGCCCGAGGCGGCGTTGCGCCAGCGCCGCCGAGGTGACGGTTCCGGTCGTCAGCAGCACGTTGAGGCTCGGGCGCGCCGTCGTCAGCGCCTCGATCACGGGCAGCACAGCGTTGGTCTCGCCCACGCTCGCCGCATGCACCCACACGAGCCTGCCGTCCGGGCGCGTGAAGCTCGCCTCGCCGAGCCGCTCGGAACGCCGGCGCGGGTCCTCCTTGCCGTTGCGTTCGCGCACCTTGAGGACGAGCGGGGCGAACGGGCGTAAGAGGCTCATGCCGGTGCGGTAGATCTTGAGGCGCAAGTCGGGATCGGCCGGAGGGGCGCCTGGGTCTTGCAGGATGAGGGGCGTAGCGAGCGACGCATCGGCGCCAGCAAGCGCGTAGGCGCGCTTCGTCGCCGCGGCCAAGGATCGCTCGAGCTCGGCGCGCGCGGCTTCGAGCGCGTCCTCGTCGGCGTCCGCGGAGACATAGACGGGATCGCCGACGACGTAGGCGAGCTTGGAGAGGGGCAGGTTGATCGTCATCCGGCTCCAGGTATCGAGCGTGAAGAAGCGCGAGGTAGCGGATGCCACGGGAACGATCGGACGGCCGGATAGGCGCGCGATCGTCACGATGCCCATGCCGGCACGGCGGGCGGGGCCGGGGGGGACATCGGCGGTCATCACTACGGAGGCGCCGTCCTGCAACGCACGCACCGCTTGGCGCAGCGCGTGGAGGCCGCCGCGATCCTTGCGCCGTCCGCCGGCGCCGGCGCCGCGAATGAGCTCGACCCCCAGAGCCTCCATGGCGGCGCCGATGAACTCCGCATCGCCGTGGCGCGCAACCATGGCCGCGACCCTGACGTCGTGCGAGGGCCAGAAACCGGAGGTCATCATGAATTGGCCGTGCCAGACGGCGACGATGATAGGGTGCTCGGCCTTGAGGCGGGCGAGCGCATCCTCAGGCTCGTAGATAACCCGCGAGGTGCGCCGCACGAGGCCGATCAGGCCGGCGACGGCGCTGCCTGCAAACCAGACCAGCGTCGACGTCGTATGGGGCGGACGTGCCATCCTCAAGGGTGCCTCGGCGCGAAACGCCTCCAACGCGCGCGGCCCGCCAGCGAGCCACTTGCAGCTCGTACCTATAGCGAATATTTAGCGAAGGCAAACTGGGACGTTGGGGCACACGCGGTCGACACGCGGGGCGCCCCGGCGGCTAGCTTGCGCCGCCCCAGAGGCCGCCCGAGAGACAGTCAGATACCACATGGCCGGATTGGTGAAGCGGGCTAAGCGGTCCTTGCGAAGCGCGGCCAGGAGTGGTCGGCATGCGATCACCTCCCGTGCCCCGCCTTGGCTGCGCCGCAGCCTCGGGCCGGCCGCGGCCTATCTTGACATGCTCCTCGTAGACCACGGCGTCTTTCGCCTCATCTACGCCAACTGCCACAAGATCTCCGACAAGGCTTGGCGCTCGGCTCAGCCCGCGCCCCATCACATCCGCCGCCTCGCCGACGCCGGTATCCGCACCATCGTCAATCTGCGCGGGGAGCGCGATTGCGGGAGCTATTGGCTCGAGGAGGAGGCCTGCGCCCGCTACGGCGTCAAGCTCGTCAACTTCCAGATCCGCTCGCGCGCCGCACCCACGCGCAAGGAGCTTAAAGACGCCCGTCGGCTCTTTGAGGAGATCGAGTACCCGATGCTGATGCACTGCAAGTCGGGCGCCGACCGTGCCGGCCTGATGAGCGTGCTCTACCGCTTTTTGCATGAGGGCGTGCCGCTGAAAGATGCCAAGCGCCAGCTGTCGCTGCGCTACGGCCACATCCGCCAAGCCGACACCGGCATTCTCGACTACTTTTTCGAGAAATATCTGGAGGACAGCGCCGTCCGTCCGTTGGGCTTCTTCGAATGGGTCGAGACTATCTACGACCCCGAAGAATTGAAGCGCACGTTCCACTCAAAGGGCTGGGCCAACCGTCTGGTCGACAGCGTGCTCTTGCGCGAATAGCACTTTTTGCTCAAGAGGCCTGCGGCACGCCTGTCCCGGTCAGCTCCTGCGAGCGCACGAGGCGCGCATACGTGCCGCCTTCGGCGAGGAGCTGGCGGTGCGACCCCGTCTCCACGATCGTGCCCTCGTCTATCACGCAGATGATGTCGGCGTTCTGCACGGTGGAGAGACGGTGGGCGATGACGAGCGTCGTGCGGTTCTTGGTGAATCTCGCGAGCGCCTCTTGCACGAGCTGCTCCGATTCGGTGTCGAGCGCGCTCGTCGCCTCGTCGAGCAGGAGGATCGGCGCGTCTTTCAGGATCGCGCGCGCGAGCGCCAGGCGCTGGCGCTGTCCGCCCGAGAGCCGCAATCCGCGGTCGCCGATGAGGGTCGCATAACCATCGGGCTGCGTCAGGATGAAATCGTGAGCGGCTGCGGCCTTGGCGGCGGCGATGATGGCGGCCTCCGGCGCTCCGAGCCTGCCCATGGCGATATTGGCGCTAATCGTGTCGTCGAACAGCGTCACGTCCTGGGCGACGATTGAGATGGCATCGCGCAGCGACGTGAGTGTGACGTCGCGCACGTCCTGGCCGTCGATCGCGATGCGCCCTTGAGCCACGTCGAAAAAGCGCGGAACGAGATTCAAGATCGTCGATTTGCCGGCGCCCGAGCGGCCGACGAGCGCGACCGTCTTGCCGCCCGGCACGTCGAGGGTGAAATCGCAGATGGCGCGCACCTCCTTCTGCTCGTCGTATCCGAAGGAGACGTCCTCGAAGCGGATCGCGCCCTTGTCCACATTCAGCGGCTTGGCGCCCGGGCGGTCGACGATGCGCGGCTTCTCGTCGATGAGGCCATAGAAGCTCTCGGCCGCCGCCAGACCCTCGTTGATGCGCCCCGAAAGATTGCCGAGCGCGCGGATTGGTTGAGCCGCCATCAGCAGCGCGGTAACGAAGCCCATGAAGTCGCCGACTGTCGAGATGCCGTTGGCGATGCGCCAGTAGGCGAAAGCAATGACGCCCGCCACCGCGAGGCCGCCGAGCGCCTCCAGCATGGGGTCGATGCGGGCGCGGTTCCTCACTGCCTTCATGCGCAGCTTGTACACCTGCTCGAAGCTCTGGTTGAGACGATCGGCGGCGTAGGTCTCGAGCCGGAACGACTTGATGAGGCGGGTGCTCGACAACTTCTCGGTCAGAAGCGAGGTCATGTCGCCGAGCTCGTCCTGGGTGTGCTTGGCGACGCGGCGCAGCCGCTGGCTGATCGCCGCCACGGGGATGGCAGCGATCGGATAGACGCCGAGCACGATCAGCGACATTACCCAGTCGAGGTAGAACATGGAGGCCGCGAGGGCGACGACGGAGAGCGTGTCGCGCACCGCCGTGTTGAGCGCGGCCTGCGCCGCAGCCTGGATGAAGCCGATGTCGTTCGTCAGCTTGGAGACCAGCCGTCCCGGCGTGTCGCGCGTCAGCCTGGCGAGGTCCGACCAGATCAGATGCTCGAAGGCGTCCTTCTGCATGTCCGTCGTCATGCGCATGACGATGCGGTTGGTCTCGACCGTCTGCAGATAGAGGAAGAGCGAGCGCAACAGCGTCACGGTGACGATGGCGGCGAGCACGTAGGGCAGCGCCATCGCCTGCTGCTTCATGAGCGAATCGAAGGACGCTTTGATGATCATCGGGTAGGCGCCGGTTGCGGCCGCGAGCAGCGCGGTCAGGAACAGCGCGAAGATGAGCTCGCGCCAACGCGGCGTGACCCACTCGGCAAGGAACCGCTTGAGCAGGCCGCGCCGGTGCGCGTCGAGCGAGAGCCCCCGCGACGTGCTGCGTGCGGCTGCCTTCGACTGGGTCGTCACGACTGCGCCTTGGCGTCGGCCCCCGCGGGATGCTCCGGGTCGAGCAGCCGATGCATGTGAACGATGAAGTAGCGCATCAGGGCGTTGTCGACGGTGCGGTGCGAGGCGGCTTTCCAGGCCGCGTGCGCCTCCGCGTAGTTGGGGTAGATGCCGACGATGTCGAGCGCCTTCAAATCGCGGAACTCGGTGCCATCGAGCTGGGTGAGCTCGCCGCCGAATACGAGGTGCAAGAGCTGCTTTCCCGGCTTCTTGTGTTCACTCATCGTGCCTCGATCATGGGTTGCATCAATTCTTTCCAATTTCCTGCCGGAAGGGGTCCGCTTTAGCAAGCCCGCCGGCACGGGCGAACAGCGTGCTGTGACGCCGAAACAGGGCGACCGCTTACGGCGAATTTACGCTATCTCTTAAGCAGACGGGAAACTCGGTGTGGCATTCTGATGACATTGATGCAGGCGACGGCCGCTAAAGACGGCTGCTCTGAGGGCAACAGCGGGGCACGAAACATTCGGCTTGGATCCCGACACCGGGGCCAAGCCGAAATGGTTTAAGGCGCCTTCAATTGAGGCCGGCGAGCCGCGACAAGGCCATGTCGGCCACGAGGCCGAGGAAGATCACAAACCCGACGTCGCGGTTGGAGCGGAAGCGCCTCAGGCAATTGTCGGCGTCGGCAACGTTGAGCGTCATCACCTGCCAGGCCATCTGCAGCGAGACGAGCACGATGGCCGTGAAGAAGATGAGGTGGGTGCCGGCAAAGAAGCCCGCCAGCAGCCAAAGCACGACGGCGCCGGCATAAGCGGCGCCGACCCACGACATCGTATCGGGTCCAAAACGGATGGCGGTCGACCTGAGCCCGAGCATCAAGTCGTCCTCCTTGTCCTGGTGGGCGTAGATGGTGTCGTAGCCGATCGTCCACAGCACGCAGCCGCAGTAGAGCAGCCCCGCCGGTGCGGCGAGCGAGCCGGTAACCGCGCTCCAGCCGACGAGCGCGCCCCAGTTGAAGGTGAGACCGAGCGCGATCTGCGGCCAATAAGTATAGCGCTTCAGGAACGGGTAGACGGCGACAAGGATCAGGGAGGCGGCGCCGAGCCTGATGGTGAACGTGTTGAACTGGATCAGCACCAAGAGGCCGACCAGCGTGCAGAAGGCGGCGAACGCCAGAGCCTCGACCGGTGCGATCTGCCCAGAGGGAATGGGCCGGCTCGCGGTGCGCGCGACTTTAGCGTCGTAGTCGCGGTCGATGTAGTCGTTGTAGGCGCACCCGGCAGAGCGCATGACGAGGGCGCCGAGCGCAAACAGCGCGAGCAGCCATGGGCTGGGATAGGGGCGGTCCTGCGCGACCTCGGCCAGCCCCACGGCCCACCAGCACGGAAGCAACAGCAGCCACAACCCGATCGGCCGGTCGAGGCGCGCCAGGCGCAGGTAGGGGCGCGCGTACTCGGGCGCGTAGCGGTCGGCCCAATTGCCGGGCGGTGCGTCGGCGACGGGAGACGTGCGCCGGGAGGGTGATGGGGTGGGAGCCACGGGAGCCAGGGAGCCTTGGGGCCGCTATAGGAGGCGTGTGAAGTCGACCGAGCCTAGCCGCGGCCTGCTCCCGCGGCAATCGCCCCTGCGCGGCGGCAACGAGCGTTTGCCGCAGCCGGCACTTCGGCTAAGAGGGCACATGCAAGCGCCTTCCTCCCATGCCCCGCGTCTTTACGCCGAGCCCCGGCTCGCGGCGCGGGCCGAGATCGCGTGCACGCCGGAGCAGGCGAACTACCTCTTGAACGTGCTGCGGCTCAAGGCGGACGACGAGGTCCTGCTCTTCAACGGGCGCGACGGGGAATGGCGGGCGCGCATCAGCGAGGCTGGCCGGCGCAGCGCGACGCTTGCCTGCGCCGAGCAGACGCGCGCGCAAGCGACGGCGCCCGACATCCACTATCTATTCGCGCCAATAAAGCACGCGCGGCTCGACTACATGGTGCAGAAGGCGACGGAGATGGGCGTTGCAAGGCTGCAGCCCGTGCTGACGCGGCGCACAAACGCTTCGCGGGTGAACACGGGCCGCATGCGCGCCAACGCCATCGAGGCCGCCGAGCAGTGCAATATCCTGTGGGTGCCGGACGTCGCCGAGCCATTGCGGCTCAGCGTCATGCTTCAAGCCTGGGATGGCGCGCGCCGGCTTATCTTCTGCGACGAGGCCGCCGCGGTCGCAAGCCCGCTCGCCGCACTTTCCGACGTCGCGTCCGGACCGCTCGCGGTTCTCATCGGCCCGGAGGGCGGTTTCGACCCGGAGGAGCGCTTAGCGCTGCGCTCGGCGCCGTTCACGCGGGCGATCTCGCTCGGACCGCGCATCATGCGCGCGGATACGGCGGCCGTCGCCGCGCTGGCGCTCGTCAATGCGGCGCTCGGCGACTGGCGCTGAGGTTCTACTGTTGGGTGCCGCCGCACTTTGCGTCGAGCTTGTCGAGCGCGGCGTCATAGGTCTTGCCGTCCTCCGAATCCGGGTCGAGGTCGGCGCCCGCCTCGAACGCGCTCTCGAACTCGGGCCCGAGATCCTTCATGTAGCCCTGCATCTGCTTGTCGAGCGCTTCGGACTTGCTGTCGTCCTGATCGTCGCCCGCCGACATCAGCTTGCTCATGTCGCAGTAGGTCTTGAGCTTGGCGGGGTCGGCGGCGACCTTGTCGAACGCCTTGATGGCGGTATCGACGCTCGCGCTGGCCCCGAGTGCCGGGCAGGCGAAAAGGCCGCAGGCGGCAATCGCGGCCAAGATCTTATTCATTGTACTGCTCCATGGGTTTCGATCATAGCGTGGCGGTGCAAGAGCGAGGCGTCGGCCGGCTCGATCAGGTTGGCGCACTTAAACCAACGGCGGCGTGCGGCCGAAGCCGTCGAGACGGCGACGGGATCGTCCCGGCCAAAGTGGCGTTTTTTGTGGTTGCGTTGTCCTCCCATCGTCCCCGCTCTGCATAGATCATAGGCCGGGAGCGTCTACAAGATTGCGCGTGGGGGCAATTGGTGGCTTCCCGCTGCACAACCTGGCTGGCGGCACTTGTCCCCCCTTTCGGGGGAGGCCATAAACCCCAAATCTGCAAGCGCTTCCCTCCCACCCGAAACGGCCGAGGCCCGCTCATGTCGACCCGTCAAGATGGCGCGCCTAGCCCGATCGTGCGAGCGCGCGAGGACTTGGTCGGATGGATCGCGCAAGGCGAGAAGGCGAAGGCCGACTGGCAGATCGGCACCGAGCACGAGAAGTTCGTGTTCCACACAGGCTCGCTGACGCCGGTTCCCTATGATGGCGAGCGCTCGATCCGGGCGCTCATGGATGCGCTCATCGCCCGCTTCGGCTGGCTGCCCATCTTCGAAGGTGACAAGATCATCGCCTTGAAGCGCGCCGAGGGCGAGCTCGCCGGCACGATCAGCCTGGAGCCGGGGGGACAGTTCGAGCTTTCCGGCCGCCCCGTCGCGACGCTGCACGAAACCTCGGAGGAGACGCTCGACCACTTCTACGAGATCTTGAACGTCGGTGAGGGTCTCGGCATCGGCTTTCTCGGGCTCGGTTTCTCGCCGAAGTGGACGCTTGCCGAGACGCCGCACATGCCCAAGGACCGCTACGCGATCATGAGCCGCTACATGCCCAAGGTCGGCACGCGCGGGCTCGACATGATGTACCGGACCGCGACCATCCAGGTGAACCTCGACTTCTCGAGCGAGGCCGACATGGTCAAGAAGATGCGGGTCTCGCTGGCGCTGCAGCCGATCGCGGCGGCGCTGTTTGCCTCCTCGCCGTTCACCGAAGGGCGCCTCAACGGCTTCAAGTCGATGCGCTCAGAGGTTTGGCTCGACACCGATGCCGCGCGCACCGGCATGCTGCCTTTCGCCTTCGAGCCCGGCATGGGCTATGAGCGCTACGTCGACTATGCGCTCTCCGTGCCGATGTACTTCGTCTATCGCGCCGGCCGCTATATCGACGCCTCGGGCGCCTCCTTCAAGGACTTCATGGACGGGCGCCTGCCGGCCCTGCCTGGCGAGCATCCGACGCTCGATGACTGGTCGGATCATCTGACGACGCTTTTTCCCGAGGTGCGGCTCAAGCGCTTCTTAGAGATGCGCGGCGCCGACGGCGGGCCCTGGCAGCGCATCTGCGCGCTGTCGGCCCTCTGGGTCGGCCTCCTCTATGATTCAGGGGCGCTCGATTCTGCCTGGGCGCTCGTTGAGGACTGGACGGCGGAGGAGCGCGAGGCCTTGCGGGCGGCGGTGCCGCGCACCGCGCTGGCAACGCCGTTCCGCACAACGACGGTGCGGGAGATCGCGCGCCAGGTGCTATGGATTGCCCGCAAAGGGCTGAGGGAGCGGCGCCGGATCAACCGGGCGAGCCAGGACGAGCAGGTCTATCTGGAGCCGCTTCAGGAGGTTGTCGCGAGCGGACGAACGCTCGCCGACGAGCTGATCGCGCGCTTTGAAGGCCCCTGGCGCGGTGACATTGACCATGTCTTTGAAGAATATGCCTTCTAGCCCTTGGCGCGGCGGTTCAGCTTGTGTTCATGCTATCAAGCCTTAAGTGGAGCGCGGCGGGCGAGGGAGAAGTCCGTTTCCTTTAGTGGTGGCAGTCAACGGGACGTGAGCCCCCGCACGCTCCTCTACGGCGACGGGAGAATGAACGTGGTCGATTACTGCAGGTCGTGGGCGTTGGCGGCGGTCGGCATCGCCGTGGCGCTTGTAGCCGGCCTCGGGCTCATGCCGATTGAGCGGGCTGCCGCCGATGGGTGCGGCGCATCCTGCCGCAATGCCTACAATCAATGCCGGATAGCCACCAAGGGCGCATCCTCATGTGAAAGCGCGTTCACGAGCTGCATGCAGCGCTGCCGCCGGAAGTAGCTCTTTACGCCGTCACACTATCCCCACCAAGATGACGGCCAGGCGCCGGGGCCCGTGCGCCCCCATTACGATGCGCCCGCCGATGTCGCCCGTGCGCGAGGCACCCGAGATGAGGTTGAGCGTGCGCGGCAGCGCCGCCGGCACGAGCTCCGCCTCGACCAGCCGACATGCCTCCTCGTAGCTGCCGACGATCGTCTCCGTGCCGACGACGACGATATGGGTATCGGGCACGAAGGCGAGCGTGACGGGGTTCTCCGGCCCGGAGGCGAGCACCAGGGTTCCCGTCTCGGCGACGCCGGCGACGGCGCGCGACAGGCCGGCGGTGTCGCCGGGCCGGGCCGGCCCTTGCGCCAATACGAGGCCGGGCGCGCTGTGCCAGGGCAGACCCGCCAGATAGGGATCCGATCCCTTACGCAGGCGCAGCGGCAGAGCGTGCCCGAGCAGATAGGCGGCGAGCGCGTCGGGGATGTGCCGGCGATCCGGCACCGCGACGAGGTCGGTGCCTTGCGCGGCGAGGAAGGCCTTAAACAGCGCGACGCGCTCCGGCTGGGCAACGGCGGTGCGTGCCGGCACGAGGCGCGGAAGCGGATCGGCGAGGCGCGCGGCGACCGCGCTGGCGCGGGCCGGTTCGCTCGCGCCGGCTTTGAGCGCGGAGCGGATCTTGGTGAGGATTGCCTCGCGGCTCATGTCCCGCGTCCTTGGCCGCGTGCCCACAGCCGCTGGAACGTCTGTCCTTGCGGAGCGGGGAAGTCGCGGGACCGTGTCCATCGGCCGGCGAAAGGCAGGCGCGAAAAAGCCCCGCGCGCTGGGGCCACCGCTGCGAGCATCCCCACGCCGAGACGCGCAGCAAAGTGATAGGCGGCGGGCCGCAAGGCGAGGAAGGCCCATGCGCGCAGCATCGCGCGGGCGAGCCAGGGCCCGCGTGCGAAAGACGCCTCGCGCCAGCGGCGCATGAGGGAAACGAGCGGAATCTCGACAGGGCACACGGACTCGCAGCGCCCGCAGAAGGTGGAGGCACTGGCGAGTTCGCCCCGGTCGCTCGCACCGGGCAGCGCCGGCGTCAGCACCGCGCCGAGCGGGCCCGGGTAGACCGAGCCGTAGGCGTGCCCGCCGATCGAGCAGTAGACGGGGCAGTGGTTCATGCAGGCCCCGCACCTGATGCAGCGCAGGACGTCGCGAAATGGCGTGCCCAAGAGCGCCGAACGTCCATTGTCGAGAAGAACGATGTGGCAGGCCTCGGGGCCGTCCTGGTCCTCGGCGCGCCGCTTGCCCGTGACGAGCGTCGTATAGGCGGTGAGCTCCTGGCCGGTCGCGGAGCGGGCGAGAAGGCGCAGGAGCACGAAGGCGTCGGGAAGTGTCGGCACCACCTTCTCGATGGAGGCGAGCACGATGTGCACCTTGGGCAGCGACAACGTCAGATCGGCGTTGCCCTCGTTGGTGACGACGACGGCCGAGCCCGTCGCGGCGATGAGGAAGTTGGCGCCGGTGATGCCGACGTCGGCGGCGAGGAATTTTTCGCGCAGGACGCCGCGCGCCTCGGCGACGAGCGCCTCCGGGCTTGCGAGCTCGCGGTCAGCGGGCAAGTGATGATGGCGGCGGCGGAAGTCGGCCTCGATCTCGGAGGACCGCACGTGAATGGCCGGCGCGATGATGTGGCTCGGGTGCTCGCCACGGATCTGCACCACGTAATCGCCGAGATCGCTCTCGACCACCGCAAGCGCGGCGGCCTCGAGCCGTGCCTCGAGACCGACCTCCTCCGACACCATCGACTTGCTCTTGACCACCAGGCGCGCGTTTGCGGCGCGGCAGATGCCGAGGATGATGTCATTGGCCTCGGATGCGGTTGCGGCCCAATGCACGACCGCGCCGGCGGCGGTGGCGTTGCGCTCGAACGCCTCGAGGTAAAGATCGAGATGGAGAAGCGTGTGATCCTTCAAGTCGCGCGCGATGCGGCGCAGCGCCTCGAACTCGGGCAGTGCCGCCTTGACCCGCGCGCGCGCGGCGGCAAATCCGTCCGGCACGTCGGCGAGCGCCCGTTGCAGCCGTTCATCGGCGAGCGCGGCGGCGGCTCTGGCCTCGAAGGCGGACGCTTGCATGGCGATCCTTTACTCGTGCCCTGAAGCGCGGGCGATGGGGGCCTCGCCCATCTCGCCGGCGAGCACCTCCGCCACGTGCCGGCACGCGATGTTGGAGCCTTCGCGTGCGAGCTTGCCGGCGATGTTGACGAGGCAGCCGAGGTCGCCGCTCAAGAGCAGCTCCGGCGCGGCGGCGGCAACCGACGCTGTCTTCTTGGCGACGATGGCATCGGAGATCTCGGGGAATTTGACCGAGAACAGGCCGCCGAAGCCGCAGCAAGCCTCCGCGTCGGGCATTTCGACCAGTTGCACGTCGGGCAACGCGGCGAGCAGCGCGCGCGGCTGCCGCTTGACGCTGAGCTCGCGCAGGCCCGAGCAGGCATCGTGGTAGGCGACGCGCCCGGCGAATGTTCCGGGCACCGCCTCGAGGCCGCGCACGTCGACGAGGAAGGCCGTCAGCTCGTAGACCCGCTCGGCGAAGGCGCGCGCGCGCGCTTCGCGCTCGGCATCGCCGGCCATCAGGCGGGGATAGTGCACTTTCAGCATCGCCGCGCACGAGCCCGAGGGCGCGACAACGTAGTCGAAGCCCTGAAACGCCGCGATGGTCTGAAGCGCGATCGCCTTGGCGCTCTCCCGGTCGCCGCCGTTGTAGGCCGGCTGGCCGCAGCAGGTCTGGGAGGCCGGCACGGCGACATCGCAGCCGGCAGCCTGCAAGAGCCGCACCGCGGCGAAGCCGACGGAGGGACGCATGAGATCGACGAGGCAGGTGACGAACAGGCCCACGCGTGGCCGCTGGCTCTGACCTCTGGTCATTGGCACGCCTGCTTCCGGCTCGGCGCTGCCTTAAGCGCTCACCTGGCGTGCTCTACTTCTGGGTCTTGAGGAAAGCAATGAGGTCCTTGAGCTGGCCGGCATCCTTCACGCCGGCCGACGCCATGACACCCTTGGGCAGGAACTCATCGGGCGCCTGCAGGTAGCCGGCGAGATTGGCCTCCGTCCAAACGAGCCCGGTGGCTGCCCTCGCCTTCATCGCATCAGAATAGTTGAACCCCGGCACGGCGGCGGCCTTGCGGCCAACGATGCCGTTGAGCTCAGGCCCGGTCTTGTTGGCGGCGCCGGGACCGACCGCGTGGCAGGCGCGGCAGCGCTTGAAGGCGGCTTCCCCCTTGGCGACGTCCTGCGCAGCTGCCGGTGCGGCGATTGCGGCGCTGACGATTGCGAGACTTACCCACCGTTTCATGCTCTCGCTCCTCATTTCCCGCCACCTCAGCAAAAGCGGGAGCACCGATCAAGTCGGCTCATGAGCATGAAATGTCATTGTGGCCCGCGCATGAGCAGAAAGGACACGGGGGGTGCGGGCGCCTCAACGGGCGCCGACCACGGCCTTGGAGCCCTTGCCTGCGCCTCGCCCCGCCGCTTTCGGCGCGGCTCGGGTGTGCGGCAGCTTCTCCAGATCGAGATCCCGCTCCCAATAGGGCACCGGGCTGTACAAATCGGCGAGGAACTCGATCAGCACGTTGACCTTGGCCGGCATGAACTCGCGGCAGGGATAGACCGCGTAGATCGCCACGTTTGCGGAGCCGCGGTAATTCGGCAGCACGATCTGCAATTCGCCGCTCTTCAGGGCCGCGCCGATGTCCCAGGTCGAGCGCAAGCCCAGTCCGAGCCCGGCGCGCAGCGCCTCGTGGATGAACTCGCCGGAGTCCGAGCGTATGTTGCCGTTGGTGCGGACGTGGCACTGGCCCTCCGGGCCCTCGAGCCGCCAGACGTCCTGGGCGCCTGCGGAGAGGCAGTTGTGCAGATCGAGGTCGGCAAGCGAGGCGGGCGCGCCGTGCTTCTCCAGGTAGGCGGGGGAAGCGCAGATCACGCGGGCGTCGGGCGCGAGCTTGCGCGCGACGAGCGAGGAATCCTCCAATTCGCCGATGCGGATGGCGAGATCGAAGCCCTCGCGGATGATGTCGACGAAGGTATCGGTCAGCTGCACGTCGAGCTCGATGTCGGGATAGCGGTCGAGGAAGGCGCCCACGTAGGGCGCGATGTGCAGCCGCCCGAAGGTGGTCGGCATGGTGACCTTCAGTTGGCCGCGCGGCTTGGTGTTGCGCCGGCTGACGAAGTCCTCGGCCTCCTCGCACAGGCTCAGGATGTCGACGACGCGCTTGAAATACCCCGCGCCGGTCTCGGTCAGCGTCAAGTGGCGGGTCGTGCGCTGGAACAGGCGCGCTCCGAGCCGATCCTCGAGCTGGCTGATGCGCTTGGAGACGACGGCCGGCGACAGCCCCATCTCGCGCCCCGCTGCGGACATGTTGCCGGTGCGTGCTACGCGTGCGAATATCTCAAGGTCGCTGATGGCAGTCACTTGAGCCCCCGCAAATGAGGTTAAGTCCAGTCCGGGCGGTTCTTCCACTGGCGGGAAGACGAGCGGCCGAGCGGCGACTATAGGATATCAGGCCGAATTTCGGAAAGTTGTACTGTTGTACAATGCGGATCGGATGGCTGCTAAAGTCGACGCCCCGATTCCAATTTCTTTCCGTTCTTGAGCCGTTGAGCACAAGCGAGAGGACTGGGCATGTCGCTGTCGAGGTTGCCGGAGCCTGATCGGGATGTGCTCGCGCGCGCAGGCGCCATCATCAAGGATCTGGAGAAGCTCGTCGGTCCCGAGGCCGTGATCTCCGAGGTGGAAGGCCGGCGCGCGTTCGAGTCCGATGCCTTGACCGCCTATCGCAGCCTGCCGCTCGCCGTGGTGCTGCCGCGCTCCACCGCGGAGGTGGCCAAGGTCCTGAAGTACTGCCACGAGAACCGCGTCAAGGTCGTTCCGCGCGGGGCCGGCACCTCGCTGTCGGGGGGAGCGCTGCCGCCGCGCGATGCCGTCGTCATCGGCATCTCGCGCATGACCCGCGTGCTCGACGTCGACTTCGTGAACCGCACCATCAGCGTCGAGACGGGGATCACCAATCTTGCCGTTACCGAGGCGGTTGCGGCGGAAGGCTTCTTTTACGCGCCCGATCCGTCGAGCCAGCTCGCCTGCACCATCGGCGGCAATCTCGCCACGAACTCCGGCGGCGCCCATTGCCTGAAATACGGCGTCACCACCAACAACGTGCTGGGTCTGCGCATCGTCTTGATGGACGGCGAGATCGTGGAGATCGGCGGCCCGCATCTCGACGCCGAGGGCTACGACCTCTTGGCCCTCATCGTCGGCTCGGAAGGGCAGTTCGGCATCATCACCGAGGCGACGCTGAGGATCCTGCCGAAGGCGCTCGGCGCGCGCCCGATCCTGCTCGGGTTCGATACCAGCGAGGCCGCCGGCCAATGCGTGGCGGCAATCATCGCCTCGGGCATCATCCCCGTCGCCATCGAGTTCATGGACAAGCCCGCGATCGCGGTCGCCGAGGCCTACGCGCATGCCGGCTATCCGCTCGACGTCGAGGCGCTGCTGATCGTCGAGGTGGAGGGCTCCGAGGAAGAGATCACCCGGCTGCTGCGCGACATGGTGGAGATCGCCAAGGCGTACCGTCCGAAGGTCGTCGACGTGAGCACCTCGCCCGAGCACTCGGCGCGCATCTGGAAGGGGCGCAAGGCCGCCTTCGGCGCCATGGGGCGCATCTCCGACTACTACTGCATGGACGGCGTCATTCCGCTGTCGCGCCTCGCCGAGGTGCTGACCGAGGTCGCGCACATCTGCGCCTCGCATCGTCTCAAGGTCGCCAACGTGTTCCATGCCGGCGACGGCAACCTGCATCCGTTGATCCTCTATGACGGTAACAACGAGGACGAGGCGCGCCGCGCTGAGCTCGCCGGGGCGGAGATCCTGAAGGTGTGCGTCGCGGCCGGCGGCTGCCTCACCGGTGAGCACGGCGTCGGCATCGAGAAGCGCGACCTCATGGGCGTGCAGTTCACGGCCGCTGATCTCGCGGTGCAGATGCGCATCAAGAGCGTGTTCGACCCCAATTGGCTCTTGAACCCCGGCAAAGTCTTTCCGCTTGATGCGGGCGCACCGGCGACGGAAGCAGAGCGAGCGGCCTGAAGGAGATCGCGCCTTGAGCGAATTGCAGAAGCCGGCCGCCGACTGGGAGCTCCAGTTCATGATCGCGGGCTGCGCGGAGCGGAAAATTCCGATCGAGGTGGTCGGCTCCGGCTCCAAGCGCGCGCTGGGCCGTCCGGTCGACAGCGGCGTGACGCTCACCACGTCCTCGCTCAAGGGCATCACGCTCTACGAGCCGAGCGAGCTCGTGATGTCGGCGCGCGCGGGCACGCCGTTGACGCTGATCGAGACCGAGCTCGCCGCACGCGGGCAGATGCTCGCCTTCGAGCCGATCGACGTGGGCCCGGCGACGGGCGGCCCTAAGGGCGCGCAGACGATCGGCGCCGTGTTCGCCACCAACCTCTCCGGCGCGCGGCGCATCCACTCGGGCGCCGCCCGCGATCACCTGTTGGGCGTCAAGGGCGTCAACGGCCGCGCGGAGATGTTCCAGGCGGGCGGCCGCGTGATGAAGAATGTGACCGGCTACGACGTGGCGCGCGGGCTCTCGGGCAGCTGGGGCACGCTCGCCATCCTCACCGAGGTGACGTTCAAGGTCATCCCCTGGCCGGAGACGGCGGCGACGGTCGTCTACCTGGGGCTGCCCGACAATCTCGCCATCGAGCTTCTGTGCACGGCAATGGCGCAGCCGGTGGAGGTCTCGGGCGCGGTGCACCTGCAGGCCGCCGTCGCCGCGCGCCTGTCGCACGCGGGTCTCAAGACCCTGGGCAAGTCGGTGACCGCGCTCAGGATCGAGAACTCCGCCACCGCCGTTGCCGGGCGCAAGCAGCGGCTGCAGGAGGCGCTCAAGGTCTACGGCAAGGCGCTGGAGCTCGACCATCGCGAGACGCTCGGGCTCTGGGGCGAGTTGCGGCGGCTCTCGGTGATGCCCAACCGGCAGACTCTGTTGTGGCGCATCTCGACCAAGCCGACGACGGCGCCCAAGCTCGTCGCCGCGATCAAGCGCTACATGCCGGCGGACGCCTACTACGACTGGGCCGGCGGGCTCATCTGGCTCGAGGTTCCGGCGGCCGCGGACGCCGGCACCGCCGAGATCCGCCGCGCCGCCGCCATCCACGGCGGGCACGCGACGCTCATCCGCGCCGAGGCGAACGTGCGCGCCTCCGTGGAGGTGTTCCAGCCCCTAAGCCCGGCGGTCGAGCGCTTGACGCGCCAGCTCAAGACGGCGTTCGATCCCGCGGGCATCCTCAATCCCGGCCGCATGTACGCCAACGTCTGAGGAGTGCTGATGCAGACGAGCTTCACGTTGGAGCAGGTTTCCGACCCGCGCGTTGCGGAGGCCGACGCCATCCTGCGCCGCTGCGTCCATTGCGGTCTGTGCACGGCGGTGTGTCCCACCTACGTGCTCCTCGGCGACGAGCGCGACAGCCCGCGCGGCCGCATCTACATGATCAAGGACATGCTGGAGGGCGGCGGCGAGGTGGGGCCGGAGCTCAAGACGCATATCGACCGCTGCCTCTCGTGCCTATCGTGCATGACGACGTGCCCCTCAGGCGTCGACTACATGCATCTCGTCGACCTCGCCAAAGTCCGCGTCGAGCAGACCGGCAACCGCACCATGAAGGAGCGCTTCGTGCGCTCGCTGTTGGCGAAGACGCTTCCCTACCCGCAGCGCTTCCGCCTGGCGCTGCAGCTCGCGCCGCTCGGGCGCCCCTGGGTCAAGCTGTTGCGCCGGTTGGGGCTCAAGGAGCTCGCCGCCATGATCGAGCTGGCGCCGAAGGTGCTGCCGCCGGCGCCCCGCTTCGACGGGCCCGGCACCGCCGCGACCGACGAGGAGCGGCGCGCGCGCGTCATTCTGCTCACCGGATGCGCCCAGCAGGTGCTGCGCCCCGGCATCAACGATTCGACGATCAGGCTCTTGGCACGCCGCGGCGTCGACGTCGTCGTCGCGGCCGGCTCGGGCTGCTGCGGGGCACTCACCTATCACCTGGGCCAGGAGGCGGCGGCGATCGCGCACGTCAAGCGCAACGTCGATGCCTGGTCGAAGGAGCTATCGAAGGGTCCGGTCGACGCCATCATCATCAACGCGTCGGGCTGCGGCACCATGGTCAAGGACTACGGCTACCTCTTGAAGCGCGATCCCGAGTACGCCGCGCGCGCCGGGCGCCTCTCCGAGCTCGCGCGCGACATCTGCGAGTTCGTCGGCTCGAACTACGACCTCGGGCCGCCCAAGCGCTGGTCCTCCCTGCGCGTCGCCTATCACCCGTCGTGCTCGCTGCAGCACGGCCAGGGCGTCGTCGAGGAGCCGCGCGCGCTCCTCGTCAAGGCCGGCTTCGGCGTCGTCGACATTCCCGAATCGCACATCTGCTGCGGCTCGGCGGGCACCTACAACGTTTTGCAGCCCGACCTCGCGAACGCGCTGCGCGAGCGCAAGACCACGAACATCAAGCGCGTGAAGTCCGACGTCGTCGCCACCGGCAACATCGGCTGCATATCTCAGCTTGCCGGCCAGCTCGACGAGCCCGTCGTGCATACGGTGGAGCTATTGGACTGGGCCTACGGCGGCCCCGTTCCGCAGGGGCTCGAGGCGCTTGCCCGCTTCATGACGAATGTCCCTGAGCCCCGGCGCCGGGTCGACGATTTCATCCACGCCTAGAAGCTTCCTTTGGCCAAATCGCACGCCGCAAAGCCGCACACCGCAAAGCCGCCCGCGCCCCAGAAGGCGCCCGAGACCGATTGGCGCCGCATCTGCGGCCCCTTCGACATCATCGGCGACGTGCACGGCTGTGCCGACGAGCTGATCGAGCTGTTGACCGGTCTCGGCTATGGCGTTTGCCTCGAAGGCGCGGGCGAGGCACGGCGTGCGGCTACCACGGCGCCGCCGGGGCGGCGGGTCGTCTTCGTCGGCGATTTCGTCGACCGCGGCCCCAA
Source organism: uncultured Alphaproteobacteria bacterium (assembly GCA_963724945.1). Classification (GTDB taxonomy): domain Bacteria; phylum Pseudomonadota; class Alphaproteobacteria; order Rhizobiales; family Hyphomicrobiaceae; genus Hyphomicrobium_A. Next base: position 1,312,592 of record CAVRWL010000003.1, read on the forward strand.
CTCGCCCGACGTCTTGCGCATAGCGATGGCGATGGCGGCCGCGGGCCAGGCGCTCGCCGTCATCGGCAATCATGACGACAAGTTCCTGCGTTGGCTCAAGGGCCACAACGTCAAGATGACGAACGGGCTCGATGCCACGGTGGCGCAGATGGCCGGCGAGGGCGAAGGCTTTCGCTCAGCGTGCGCCACGTTTCTGCAAGGCCTGCCCTGCCACGCCTGGCTCGACGAGGGACGGCTCGCGGTCGCCCACGCCGGCATAGAAACGGACATGCTGGGGCGCAGTTTCGCGGCCGTGCGCTCCTTCTGCCTTTACGGGGACACCTCGGGCAAGCTCGACGCGAACGGCCTGCCCGAGCGCTTCAACTGGGCCGCGGACTATAGAGGCGAGACGACGATCGTCTACGGGCACACGCCGGTGGCGGAGCCTGAATGGGTGAACAACACGGTGTGCATCGATACGGGCTGCGTGTTCGGCGGCAAATTGACGGCCCTGCGCTGGCCGGAGAAGGAGGTCGTCGCGGTGCCGGCGCGGCGCACTTACGCCGAGCACCCGCGCGGTTTCGGCCTGCCGCCCCCGCGGCCGACTCATCACCCGTCATCCCGGAAGCCGACGCAGTAGCGGCGGCTATCCGGGATCTTGCCGCTCACGCATCGCCGGCCGCAAGATCCCGTGTCTGCGACGCACCACTGACGTGCTGCATCGCGCACGGGATGACGGGTGCGGTTGGCGGCGCACTGCGTCGAGCGGGCGTTTGCGCGTGGGGCTCGATCCGCTATAAGGCCTCACCCGAGGCCTGAGGGGCGCTTCGAGCGCGCCGCAATCCACTTTTCAAGAGATGGCGAAACCCAACAAAGACGCGCGGGCCCAGGCCCGCCTGCCGAAAGGCCTTCGCGACATCGAGGCGGCCGAATTGCGCGCGCAAGGCGCCATGATCGACAAGATCCGCGCCGTCTACGAGCGCTACGGCTTCGAGCCGCTGGAGACGCCGGCATTCGAGTACACCGACGCGCTCGGCAAGTTCCTGCCCGACCAGGACCGGCCCAACGAGGGCGTGTTCTCGTTCCAGGAGAGCGCACCCGAAGGGCGCGAGCAGAGCGGCGCCGAGCCGTGGCTGTCGTTGCGCTACGATCTCACCGCGCCGCTCGCGCGCTACGTGGCGCAGAACTTCCAGACGCTGACCAAGCCGTTCCGCCGCTATGCGGTGGGCAACGTGTGGCGCAACGAGAAGCCGGGGCCCGGGCGCTTCCGCCAGTTTCTGCAGTTCGACGCCGACACGGTGGGGGCCGACAGCGTCGCCGCGGACGCGGAGATGTGCATGCTGGCGGCCGACACGCTGGAGGCGCTGGGCATCAAGCGCGGCGACTACGTGATCAAGGTGAGCAGCCGCAAGGTGCTCGACGGAATAATGGAGCAAATTGGTCTCAGCGGGACCAGACCAGGTACGCCGCAGACTCGTGGTGCTTCGCGCGATCGACAAGTTGGATCGTCTTGGCTCGACGGCGTCCGCGCCCTGCTCGGCAAGGGGCGTAAGGATGAGAGCGGCGATTTCACAAAGGGCGCCGAGCTTTCGGAGCGATCAGATTGAAGACATCATAGGGTTCATCGAGCAACCCGTCGCTCAACGGCGGATGGCGATGGTCGTCTCGCTGGTCGTAACGAGGCATGAACCACAGCGAAGCTCTCGCATGGAAGGCTTGGTCGAGTTGACGGACATCGCGGCATTCTGCAGGCGGCAGGGTATCGATGTCGATCCGCATCAAATTGATCCGACTGTCGTCCGCGGGCCTCGAGTACTACACCGGCCCCGTGTTCGAGGCCGAGCTCACCTTCGAGGTGAAGGACGAGAAGGGCAACCCCGTCCGCTTCGGCTCCGTCGGCGGCGGCGGGCGCTACGACGGCCTGGTCGAACGCTTCACCGGCCAGAAGGTGCCGGCGACCGGCTTCTCCATCGGCGTCTCGCGCCTGCAGGCGGCGCTCCACGCGCTCGGCCAAGTCGACACGACCCCCGCCGGCCCCGTCATCGTCACGGTGATGGAGAAGGAGCGCATCGCCGACTACCAGAAGCTGGTGCAGGCGTTGCGCAACGCCGACATCCGCGCCGAACTTTACCTCGGCAACCCCAAGAAGTTCGGCAAGCAGCTCGAGTATGCGGATAAGCGCGGCTCGCCTTGCGTCGTCATCCAGGGTCTGACGAGCGCGCGAAGGGCGAGGTCACGCTCAAGGACCTGATCGAGGGTGCGAAGGCCGCGGCCAAGATCGAGGGCCACGAGGAGTGGAAGGAAGCGCGCCCCGCCCAGGTCTCCGTCAAGGAGACCGACCTCGTCAAAGAGGTGAAGAAGATCCTCGCCCGCCATCAGCGGTAACGCGCTCTAACTCCAAGCGCAGTCCCTCTCTCTCAATCGTCCTCGTGGCAGCCTTCCGCCGCGCTCCACACCTGGCCCTTGGGGCAGCCCTTGTTGACGGCCTTCTTCTGCTCTCTGGAAAGCGGCGTGTTGGGATTGGGCGCTTGATAGCCCTTCACGCACTTGCCGCCCTGCGGCCGGTAGCCCGGCCCGCAATAGCCGGCCGCCGCGCCTTTCTGGATGCACTTGCCGTCGATCAGCACGCGTCCGCTGGAGCAGCGCCTCGGCGCCTCGTCGCTTTCGTCGTGGCGCTTCGCCTCGGTCTTGCCTTTCGCCGGCGGACACGTCTTGAAGAGGTCCGGCCGCTCGGCCCCCGCCGAGCACAGGATGCCGCCCCACTGGTAGCCCCTCTCGTCCTTCCCGTAGGCGATCTTGAACCACGGGAAGCCGTTCTCCATGACGTCGGTCCGCGCCATCAGCGTGACCTCTTGGCCTTCGTCCAAGCTGTCGACCTTGCGGTAGCTCTGCCCCGGACCGTCGCGGACGATGCCGCCCCAGGAGCCCGCAACGACGGGGAAGTCGTTGGGCGCTGCAGCCTGCGGCTCGGCACCAAGCTTCTTCAGATAGGCGCGGGCGAGATCGGCGTGAAAGCCCGTCGAGTAGCTTGCCAGGAAAGCGTTCCATGCGTCGGCCGTGCCGAGCTCCTTGGCCGCCTGGAACGCCTCCTTTTCGCTGGTACCGGAAGTTTCCGCGAGGGCGGGACCGTTATCTGGGCCGAACGCCGGAAAGAGGAGGCAAACGGCGAGGACGCCCATCCCGAGGACGAGCTTGAGCGAAAGTCGGTCCATAAAGAAATCCCCCAACACTGTCTGGCAAGTACGCGCCAGGCTCGCGCGAATTCCGCGCTCGAGCAAGCGTCAATGCCAGGCTTAGGGCGCCGGGAGGACGACGGCGGCCGCACAGCGTTGCACGAATCTAGTCCCCGCGGCTCCACGCCATGCGATGCTCGCTGCATCCCGCTCCGCCGAGGGGTCGATCTCGAGCGACCTGATCGAGGGCGGGCTGCAGGCCGGGTACTCTAGTCCGTGTCGCACGGCAGACTGCCTGGGGCTCGCCGCACCCACCCGGTGAAAGCCCGGGAGCGAGAACCGCTGAAATGCTGCGGGTAGGCCCGAAAATCCTGCGCGGGGCGGCAGAAGTGCCGCTTCTTGTTACCAAACTTCTGCGGCGCTCTCCGCCCCGCGGCCCCTCACTCTCTCGCAAACCCTCGGAGGCCGAGCCCCGCGAGGCCGAAAGTGCATGCGGGTAAGAATGTCGCGCAACGACCCACGCGGTCAGACCCAGAGGGTCAGACCCCGTGAGCCGGCGAGGCCGGTGCTTACTGTCCGCCGAGCGTCTTGTGGATCTGCTCCATGATCTGGTCGCGGATGCCCGCCGACGAGGTCGCGTCGCCGGACATGCAGCGGTCGTAGCCCGAAAGCGCCATGCGCATCATCGCGGCGCGGTGGCCCGCGGCCATCGTCACCGGGCCGCTGATCGCCTTTGAAAGCGCGTCGAACTCCTCCTCGCAGCCGGCAAGCGCTGGGCCCGCCAACACCGTGAGGGCAATACCGATCCCGAGCAATTTTCTGATCATACTGGTCTCCTGGAGAATACCTGGGTCATTTCTGCTGAGGCCGCCGCACTGTCATTGGCGGCCGTTTGGTTTGTAATGCGTGCAGGCACGCGCCGGGGCTCGCGACTGGTTAGCCTGCGGCTAACGCCGGGGCCTCTTGCCGGCCCCCGCCTCCTCTGGCACTAAAACCTTGCGTCTCCGCGACGCTTCCAGCAGGGACCTATCCCCATGGAGATGCATCAGGTCCGCTACTTCCTCGCCTCCGCGCGGCACCTCAATTTCACCAAGGCTGCCGAGGAGTGCAGCGTCAGCGCACCATCGCTCATCAAGGCGATCAAGCTTCTGGAGCTGGAGTTCGGCGGGCAGCTGTTCAACCGCGAGCGCGCGCACACGCACCTGACCGAGCTCGGGCGCATCGCGCTGCCGCACATGGAGCAGTTGTTGCAGGAGTCGCTCGAGGCCAAGCGCAAGGCGCTGGATTTTCTCAACTTGAAGGATGCCACGCTCAAGATCGGCATCATGTGCACGATCGCGCCGGCGCAGTTCATCGAGCTGATCAGTGGCTTCCGCGAGCGCTACCCCAACGTCGTCCTGCAGATCATCGACGACAACGCGCGACAATTGCAGACCGCACTTCTCGCCGGCGACCTCGAGGCGGCGATCTATTGTCTGCCCGGCGAGCCCCCGCACGAGCGCACGCACGTGCTGCCGCTCTTTCGCGAGCAGATGGTGATCGCGGTGTGCCGCGGCCACCCGTTGTCCATGAAGAAGATCATCCGCGGCACGGACCTGAACGGCGAGCCCTATCTCGACCGCATCAACTGCGAGTTCACGGGCTACGCCGACCGCCTGTTCTCCGAGCGCTCAATCGACGGGCCGACCGTATACCAGAGCGAGCGCGACGACTGGATCCTCGCCATGATCGCGGCCGGCATGGGCTACGGCTTCCTGCCGCGCTCCTCTGCCGACTATCCCGGCATCGTCTTCCGCCCCGTGATCGAGCCCGAGTTCTGGCGCACGGTGAATTTCGTTACCGTGCGCGGGCGGCGCCACTCGCCTGCCGTTGGTGCGCTCGTGCGCGAGGTGATGCGTTTGAAGTGGCAGGGGCAGAAGCCGCTCGCGGTGCAGAGCACCGAGCGTGCCGACGAGCAACAGCCCACTGAGTGAGCCCCAAATCAGGGACGGCACGTCTGCGGTCGCTGCGTTTCGCGGATTGGTAATCTATTGCAATAGCAGCGCTATCCCGATTTGATGCGATGCAAAAAAATAAATGCTCAAAATACGAAAAATCATCAAAAACGGCCAAAAATTATATTCTCCAAAGCTTACATGAACATTACGCCATCGATCGATGTGATGTGATCGCAACTGGAATAGGAATAGCCCACGAATCTGATTCAGATCAGGGACGACGAAAGCATGAGCGACTAAAGTTTTAAAACAGTAGGCCCGCGTCCCTGCGGTTTTCGATGAGTTTAAGGGGGGCTGAGTGACGAACGTTTCGGGGCCAAATCGGGTTCGGGCCCGCTTTAGCGACGCTCGGCATGCAGGTGGGATGCATCAGAGCAGCGTTAAAGCCCCGGTACGCTACGTTTTCGGCGCCGCCGCTCCTTGGGTCGTGGTGCTCGCGGCACTTGGGCTGGGCTCGAAGCCGGCATCGGCCGTGCCGAGCTTTGCGCGCCAAACGGGCCAGCCTTGCGCGACCTGCCATAACGGCGACTATCCCCAGCTGACGCCGTATGGTCGCCAATTCAAGCTCAATGGCTATACGGCTGGAGGAACTCGCTGCCGCGATAGCGGGCTGGCGGAGGCTGACGCCAAACCACAGATCCCGATTGCCGCGATGGTGGTTACGACCTACACGCATACGCAAAAGGATCTGCCGGATCTGCCTATAAACCGCAACGGTGATCCAAACGGCCTAAAGACGAACAACAATGTCATGGTCCAGGACACCAGCGTCTTTTACGGGGGGCAGATCTACTGCAAGCTCGGTGCGTTCATTCAGGCGACCTATGACCGACCCGACGAGGCCTTTGCGCTCGACAACGCCGACATTCGCTATGCCGACAAGACCAAAGTCGCCGGCATAGACCTCCTCTACGGCCTGACGGCGAACAATAACCCGACGGTGGAGGACCCCTGGAACACGACGCCCGCCTGGCGGCTCCCCGCGGATCCCTCGAGTGCATTTGGTCCGGACTTCTCAGCGCCGCTGATCGATGGCGGGTTGGGCAAGCGCGTCGGCGGAGGCGGCGCTTATATCTTTGCCGACAACATGTTCTATGCCGCGGTCTCCGGCTATAAAACGCTCGACAAACGCACGCTGCAGGCGCTTGGCGAAGGTCATCCACCGACATCGGATCGACGGCGTCGCGCCCTATTGGCGCTTGGCGCTGGAGAAGACCTGGGACACCTACTCGCTCATGGTCGGAACATTCGGCATGCATGCCGAGATCCTACCCTGATGCCACCATGGCGTCCCGACCGACAAGTACACCGATGTGGGTTGGGACACGCAGTTCCAGTACGTCGGCGACGTGAATTTCTTCACGGCAAGGCTCAGCTACATTTACGAATGGCAAAAGCTCGACGCAAGCGTCTTCACCGGCGACGCCGCGGACAACCTGAAAAACCATCTTGCAGAGTTCAATGTCTCGGCGACGTACTCGTACGACGCCACCTATAGCCTGACACTGGCCTATTTCAACATACAAGGCAGCACCGATTTGGGGTTCTACGGCGACAACCTTCGAATCGTAGATTCGCCGAACACGAGCGGCGAGGTCATCGATCTCGGCTTCGCGCCGTGGAGCCGCGGCGGCCCTTCCATCTGGCCTTGGTTCAACACGCGCTTCGGCGTGAACTACACGCATTACGACAAGATCAATGGGGCGAGCGACCACGTACGATGGCTGACCGCAACGCCAAGGACGAGAACACGGTCCTGCTCTATTCGTGGACGGCCTTCTAGAATGACGAGGGAACCAAGTCTTCCGCGCAGTGACGCCTTAAGGCGGGGCGGACGACTGCTGGCGCAATTGGTCATCCCAGCGGCCATCCTCGCTGTGGTCTGCGCCGGGATAAGCCACGCGGATGCTCGGGGCCGAGGCGGCTTCGCCCGGCATGGCATCGAGGGCAAGGCCGCATATTGCACCGACTGCCACGGTCCGGCCGGCCAGGGCTATCGCGGCTTTTACGTCATGCCGCGGCTTGCAGGACAGACGCCTGAATACTTCGAGAACCAGCTACGGGCATTCGCTGCGGGTCGTCGGGAGAGGAACAGCGCCATGGTCATGTCCAAAGTGCATGGCCTCGACCCTGCCATGCGATCGGCATTGGCGGAGCATTTCGCCGAGCTCAGCCCTCGACCTTTTGGCCGGGCGCCAAGGGAGCTCGTCGAAAGGGGACGACAGATCTACGAGGAAGGCATGCCAGAAGCCAACGCGCCGGCTTGCTCCGTCTGCCACGGTCCCGACGCCAAGGGTCACGGACCAATTCCCCGTTTGGCAGGTCAGCTCTATTCCTACACCATCAAGGAGCTGGTGAATTGGGACAGCAAGCGCGGCCAAGGCGGAGCAGGAGACCCGTCAGGCGTGATGCAGCGGGTGGCGCACAGCTTGAGCAAATCACAAATCGCGGCGGTAGCAGCCTATCTCAGTGATCTCGATTAGCGCGTGGTCCACTCATGAAGCGCATCGCAACAGCAATAGCAGTCCTCGCCGGCCTCTTCGGCGCGCTGCCCGCGCTTGCAGGTGAGGTGGATCCTTTCGGCCCGGCAAGTCCGTCGCGGACAGCAACTGCACCTGGTGCCACGGGCCATCAGGGCAGGGCTTCTCGACCGCGCCGCGGCTGGCCGGACAGAGGACTCCAATACTTAGAGAGCCAGCTGCTCGCCTTCAGAACTCACACCCGCGACAATCCGTTCTCGCGGCAATACATGTGGGGGGCGGTTACAAATCTCAGTCCCTCGGCGGCGCACGACGTCGCCGTCTATTTTTCCATGCTCTATGCGCAGCCCACCGACGACGGAGACAGGCTGCTCGCCGCAAAAGGCCGAGCCCTCTATCGAGAAGGCATCCCGGTTGCCAATGTTCCCTCCTGCGTTGCCTGTCACGGACCAAACGGGCAGGGGATCAGAGGAATTCCCCGCCTGGGAGGTCAGTCCTACTACTACTTGAAAAGGAAGCTCGCGCAGTGGGGCGAAGGATATCATCTAGCCGCAGCGCGCCCGATGCCGGGAATTGCCAGCAAACTTTCGCCGGATGCGATCGAGGCGCTCGCGTCCTATCTCAGCTTTGTAAGGTGAGCACCTTATCGGTGAGCTGCCCTTGAGACTCGAAACGATGCTCAGTCAAGAGACCGCCTGCGGGCGATGCAGCACAGTGCTCAAAGAACGCGACGTTGGGGCAGAACGCGCGCGGGTCGCCGCTGCCGTCCTTGCCGTCGAGCCAAGGCACGCACGCATCCACGCGTCGGCAAAAGATGCATTTGGTGCGGGCCTCGCGCAACGCCATGCCGCCGTCGACACGCGCCGCAACGACCGGGCTCACGCTCACGCGCTGCATCATGCGTTCCATCAGGTCGGGGCGAGGGGCCCTGCCGTCCAGCATCCAACAGCGATGGTTCGAGATCCTCATGTTTGCCTCCAGAAAAAGTAAACGACTCGGCACCGGGATCTATTCGAGCCTCGCTTTCCCCTGCTGGAGCGCTTTGATTCAAGTCAAGTTTGCCCGCGACCTAATGCTTGCACCCGAGAGCGCAGCCGGTGCTCCCGGCTTCCGACCGCAATGGAGGCGTACATGAAGGCCAACGGCTCACGATTGGCTCTGCTCGCGCCCATCCTGGCGATTGTCCTCGCGGGGGAAGGATGGGCGGCGGATAAGAACGCCGTGACTGCACACGAACTGCAAGCCAAGATCCAATACTGCAGCGAGTGCCACCAACCTTCGGGACAAGGCTTTCTGGGAGCGACCCCCATACCGCGCCTCGCGGGTCAACAAACCGAGTACTTCGAGAATCAGCTACACGCCTTCATCGAGCGTCGGCGCATGAACAAGTTCATGTTCAAGGTCGCCCATAGCCTCAGTCCGGCGATGCTTTCGGCCATTGCCGAGCATTTTAACAAGCTCGATCCGAAACCCTTGGGCGGCGCGCCTAAGGAGCACGTGGCCGAGGGCAAAAAGATCTTTGAGGAAGGCATTCCCGACGCCAATATTCCGGCATGCGCTTCTTGTCACGGGGCAGATGCGAAAGGTAATGGAGCGTTTCCGCGTCTCGCAGGTCAGCTCTATCCATACGTCATCAAGGTCTTGACGAATTTCGACAAAGAGCGGGGTCAGGATGCGGCACATCCAGACACTTCAGCCATCATGCAACCGATCGCGCACAGCTTGACCAAACCGCAGATCGAGGCCGTCGCCGCCTATGTCAGTTATTTGAAGTAGCTCTAGGCTGGTCGAAAATCACGAAGCTCATTGCCTCTGCCGAACTTGCCGCTCTGGCGTCGCACCTGAGTTTTCTCAACTGACCGCGGTCCAGCAACCGCTTAAGCTCCCCCATCCGTGCGCATGCACCCCTCACCCGGACAAGGAGGATCTCATGCCAAACGACAGCACTCGCGGCCAGCGCGCAGTCGTGGCCGGCGCAGTGGCACTCGCATTGGCGGTGTGCCTTGGTGCCCTGGCAGCCGCCCTGGCCCCTCAGACGGCGCAAGCCCTCCCCACGTACGCCCAGCGGACCGGGCTTGCATGCGGCCGGTGCCACGTCGACCCCGCGGGAGGAGGGCCGCGTACCGCCTTCGGCCGGGCCTTTGCCGCTAACGGCCATCACCTGCCGGGAAAGTCGCGCGGAAATGCTAAATCCAACTCTGGAGGCGATCACGACTCTGATGACGACGACGGGGGCATGATGGGTGGGCACAGTCACGGCATGATGGGGCACGGCATGATGCACGGCTACTGACGCAATTTGCGCCAGCGGGCTCAAGCGCCCGCGCTCCCTTGCTCTTGCTCAAATCCTCCGAATGCGGAGCGGTGCGTCGCAGTCACGGGGTCTTGCCGCGGCGGCCCGCGCGTAGCAAACAGAGCCAAGAGCGAGGTGACGATGAGACGATGGCTCGGCGCGGCCCTCTTGCTTTTCTCCGGCGTCGGCGCGGGTCATGCCGGCGGGCGCCCGCGTGACTTCGTCGACGCTGCAAGCGTCGTTCCCGGCCTCGTGCTCGACATGCGCTATCCGACCGCCAACAACTTCGTCGGCCGGCCAATCGCGGGCTACCGTGCCGCCAAATGTCTGCTGACGAAACGTGCGGCAAACGCGCTCAAGAACGTGGAGGAGGAGTTGCGCCCGCGCGGGCTCGGCCTCAAGGTCTACGACTGCTACCGGCCGCAGCGGGCCGTCGACGACTTCGTCGCATGGGGGCACGATCTCTCCGACCAGAAGATGAAGGCGGAGTTCTATCCCCACGTCGACAAGCGCCGCTTGTTTCGCACGGCTACATTGCCAGCCGCTCCGGCCACAGCCGCGGCTCGACCGTCGACCTCACCATCGTGCCCCTTGATGCCTCCCCGCAGCCGGCCCGCGCCGCGCCGCTCGCGTCCTGCGAAGGCCCATGGGAGGCACGCGCGCCCGATACGAGCCTCGACATGGGCACGAGCTTCGATTGTTTCAGCTTGCGCTCGCACAGCGCCTATGACGGCCTCGAGGAGGAGCAGCGAGCGAACCGCCGACTGCTGAAATCCGTCATGCACGCGCACGGCTTCATCGGGCTGCGGTCGGAGTGGTGGCACTATACGCTTGCCGACGAGCCCCATCCGCACACCTACTTCGATTTTCCGGTGGAATAGTGTGCTAACCACTTCCCATATAAGCTTTGAGCGAAACCGGGCCGCAGCCCCGGACCGCAACTAAGGGAGCCCTCATGGCCTTCGAGAATGTCCAAGCCGAGATCGGCATCCTGATGACGCGCATGCAGAACGAGCCCCAGGACCGCCACGAGCTCTACCTTCAGGTCATGGAGAAGCTCAACGAGCTCAAGGCCTATGGGATGCCGCTGCCGCAGGACCTCGTTGATCTGGAGCGCGCGCTCGAGGAGGAGTTTATCGAGGAGAAGGGCGGCGAGTGACGTAACCGGCGGCGGCTAATGGCGCCGCGGCGTCTTGGCAAGCCGCAGCCGCCGCAGTGTCTGCGCCCGCGCCGGCTCCTTGAGGCAGGTCGAGGTGATGTTGGCGAGAAACAGCCGCGCGGCGTTCTCCCAGCCGAACTCTCCAGCCTCGGTCCTTATGCGCGCGCGATCGAGCGTCAAGGCCCCTAGCGCGGCCTCCCGCAAGTCCTGCGACAAGATCCCGGTGACCCCAGGCGTCACGACGTCGATGGGGCCCGTCACCGGCAGCGCGGCGACGGGGAGGCCGGACGCCATGGCCTCGAGCAGCACCATGCCGAAGGTGTCGGTGCGGCTGGGGAACACGAAGACGTCGGCGGAGGCGTAGCACTCGGCGAGCGCGGGCCCCGTCCTCTTGCCGGTGAACAGCACGTCCGGGTAGCGCGCCTTGAGCTCGGCCAGCTGCGGACCGCCGCCGACCACGACCTTGCGCCCCGGCAGATCGAGGTCGAGGAACGCCGCAATGCTCTTCTCCGCGGCGATGCGTCCGACGTAGAGAAATACGGGCGCCGCGCCGAAGTGGCGCACGGGGCGCGGGTGGAACAGCTCGGTATCGACGCCGCGCGTCCACGGCATCACGCGCTCGAAACCTTGCGCTTCGAGCTCGCGCGCGAGCGAGGCGGTGGCAACCATCAAGCCGCGCCCGGCGTTGTGAAAGCGGCGCAGAACGGCCGTCGTCCAGGCGACGGGAATGGCAAAGCGCTGGCCGAGGTACTCGGGAAAGCGCGTGTGGAAGCTCGTCGTGAAGGGGATCGCCCGGGCGCGGCAATAGCGGCGCACCATCCAGCCGATCGGGCCCTCGGTGGCGATGTGCACGGCATCGGGCTTCTCCGCGGCGAAGCGTTGAGCCACGCGGCGCCAGCCGGGAATGGCGAGGCGGATCTCCGGATAGGTGGGGCAGGGCACGTTGCGGAACTCGTGCGGCGCCAAAACCGACAACTCGATACCGAGCGATGTCAGCTCGTGCGCCAGCCGCTCGTAGGTCCGTACCACGCCGTTCACCTGCGGGTGCCAAGCGTCCGTCGCGACGAGGATACGCATCAGGCGACCCGCAGGGCTTCCGCAAGCTCGGCTGCGCCCGCGCGTTCGCGCGCCCGGACCACATCGAGCCAGCGGATCAGCTCGAAGCTCCCGTCCTCTCTCTCCCCGATCGCCGTGCAGCTTTCCACCCAGTCTCCGGTGTTGAGGTAGTGGGTATTTTCGAAGTGACGCGAGGCGGCGTGGTGGATGTGACCGCAGATCACGCCGTCGACGCCGCGCCGCTTGGCTTCCTCCGACAGGTTCTTCTCGAACTCGCCGATGAAGTTGACTGCCGTCTTGACCCGCAGCTTCAGGTGCGCCGACAGCGACCAGTAGCCGAGCCCGAAGCGGCGGCGGATGAAGTTTAGCGGATGGTTCATCCACAGTGCCAGCTCGTATCCGCGGTCGCCGAGGAAGGCGAGCCACTTGGCGTAGCGCACGATCACGTCGAACTCGTCGCCGTGGGTCACGAGGTAGCGCCGGCCGTCGGCGGTGGTGTGCACCGTCTGGTGCTCGATCTCGATGCCGCCAAAGTGCGAGCCGCAGTACTGGCGCAGCCCCTCGTCGTGGTTGCCGGGTATGAAGATGATCCGCGCTCCCTTGCGCGCCTTGCGCAGGAGCTTCTGCAGGACGTCGTTGTGGGACTGCGGCCAGATCGCGCCGCGTCTGATGCGCCAAAAATCGATGATGTCGCCGACGAGATAGATCGTATCGGCGTCGTTTTCTTTCAGGAAATCGAGAAGGAGATCGGCTTGTGCCGCCCGCGTCCCCAGATGCACGTCAGATATGAACAGCGTGCGGTATTCGGCCATGCTGAGCCCTTTCGAGCAATACTTGAGAACTCCCTCTCGAACCCTCTGTCAGGGACCATGACGGGATTCAAGTTTCAAGATTGTGACAGGGTATCTGATCCCCGCCGCTTTCTTGGTAAATTCGTTGCCGCAAGGTGACGCAGCACGGGGGCCCCGAAGCGGCGCGGGACGGGCCGAGCCGGCGCCGGCCCAGGCGCAGAAAGGCCCGGGTGCGCCGCCAATTGTAGAAGCGGGGGACGCGGCAGGCCCTGAATCGGCGGCGAGCGCCAAGGCCAGGTAGGCCGGGATGATCCTGGCGTATTGAGGATTGCGGGTCCAACGGTGGATGCCGCGGTCGACGAGGCCCGCGCGCCTGCAATAGGTGTTGGGCGCCCCGAGCGAGGCGAGTGAGCGAAGGTAGAACCCGAGGCATAGGGCCGCAAGCCCAAGGCCGAAGCCGCGCAAGCCGTCCGGCGCATTGTCGAGCGCTCCCCAGTCGGCGACCGCAGGATCGTGCGGCTGTTTAACAGGACTGGGGCAGCGACCCTGCCGCCCCGCATCCGCACGCGTTGCCTGCGTGAACTCAGTAGACCCTGATGGGGAAATAGCGCTCGGTGAGCTCGTCGAGCCGGCCGTTGGCGCGCAGCCGGGCAAGCGCTCCGTTGATCATGGTCTTGATCTGCTGGTCGTTCTTCGGCACCGCGATGGCGATGCCGTCACCGAAGTATTTCGGCTCCAGGAATGGCCCGCCCTTGATCTCGCAGCAATGCTTGGAGGCCGTTCCGTGGATCCAGAATATGAGGCCGATCCCGTCGTCGAACACGTAGTCCACCTGACCTTGAAGAAGCGCCTCACGCGCGAGGTCCGCGTTCTCGAAGGTCTTGATCGCGCTCGAGCGGAAGAAGGTCTTGAGGTAGGCCTCGTGCGCGGTGTTCTTGGCGACGCCGATGCGCTTGCCGTCGAGGCCCGCCGGCGTCATCTCGATGGCCTCACCGCCGATCTTGCCGGCAAAGCGGCCAGGCGTGAAGAAATAGCGATCGGTGAAATCGACGCTCGCCAGCGCCTGCGGCGTCACCGTGTGCGCCGCGATAACGGCGTCGGCCTCACCCCGTTGCAACGCCGGCAACAGCTCGCCCCAAGGGCGCACCTTGATGTCGCAGGCGGTGTTGAGGTCGTGGCAGATGGCGCGGGCGACGTCGACGTTGAAGCCGACGAGCACACCGTCCTCGTCGTAGAAATTGAAGGGTGGAAAATCGCTATCGGTGAGAAAGCGGATGACGACGCGCCGCGTCGGCTCGCTGCCTTGGCTCGGGGCTGGCGTGTTGGTATCGCCATCCTGGGCGAACGCGGCTGCAGATGCGAGCGAAAGCATCGCGAGAAGCCCGAGCGCGGCGGCAGAAAGGGCCCTGCGCGCGCGCGCGCGGGTGGCCGTGCCTCGGTGCGACCGCTCGGTCGTGTCAAGCGTTAGCGTGGAGCGCATGGGTTGCCGTCAAGGGTGGTGAGATTCGCTCCCACTATGGATAGACCGAAGACTATGGCAAGATCATTCTCTTTGACCTCCAGGGGGAGGGGTTTCTTCGGTGCAGCGTACTCGCACCACAGGGGAGGTCGCTCTCGCGGGGGCCGCGGGAGCCGATTTCACGCTATGCCCGATTTCCTCGCCAATTGCAATGGTGGCGCCCGTTGCGCGGGAGCGCGCAGAGGGCCCGACAGCGTGCCGCGATGAGGATCTGCAACGGCTGCAGGTCGCCGTCGGCGGGCTGATCTCGCGATCGCCGGAATTCTCCGCTGCCAGCGGGCTCAGAGCGTGGCAAAGGTTGGCGCTTGCCGCCCTCGTGTGCACGCTCGCAGGCGGCGCCGTCATGGCGCCAGAGCCTACGCTTCTCGTGCTGCTCGGCGTCATGGCGATCCCTTTCTTCATGGTGGCGGCATTGCGCACGCTGGCGCTAAGCGACCTCTTGCACCGCAAGTCAGCAAGCGTAGCGCACGCGCCTCTGAGCGATGAGGAGCTGCCGACCTACTCGGTGCTCGTGCCGCTTTTTCGCGAGGCTGGCGTCGTGGCGCACCTGTTGCGCGCGCTGCGGGGAATCGACTATCCGCAGGACAAGCTCGACGTGCTGCTCATCGTCGAGAGCGTCGATCAAGAGACGCAGGCCGCGCTCGCGTGCGCCAGGCTCGATGCGCATATGCGCATCCTCGTCGTTCCCGACGGAGAGCCGCGCACGAAGCCACGGGCCCTGCAGTACGCGTTGCAGTTCACTGACGGCCGTTGCGTCGTCGTCTACGACGCGGAGGACGCCCCCGAGCCCGACCAGCTGCGCCGCGCGGCCGCGATGCTTGCAGCGCCGGCCCGCTTCGGCTGCGTGCAGGCCCAACTCAACATCTACAACTCCGACGCGAGCTGGCTGACGCGGCAATTCACGATCGAGTACACCGCGCTCTTCGACTGCATTCTGCCGACCCTGGAGCGCCTCCGATTGCCCGTGCCGCTCGGGGGAACGTCGAACCACTTCCCGCGCGCCGTCCTCGACGCCGTCGGCGGCTGGGACCCTTTCAACGTGACGGAGGACGCCGACCTCGGCATCCGCCTGGCGCGCTCGGGGCTGGCACGTCGGCGTGCTGGCCTCGACCACGTGGGAGGAGGCGCCGCCGACGCACGCGGTTTGGCAAGGCCAGCGCACGCGCTGGCTCAAGGGCTGGATGCAGACCTACCTCGTGCACATGCGCGCGCCGCAGCGCCTTTTGCACGAGCTCGGTGCACGCCGCTTCTTCGGCTTTCAGGTGCTGATGGGCGGCCTCATCCTGTCGGCGCTGGTGCACCCGTGGTTCTACGGGTTCCTGGCGCTCGACCTGTGGCAGGGCTGGCTCTGGCGGGCGCCGCAATCCGTCCTCGGACAGTCGCTGCTTCTCCTCGGCTTCCTCAATCTCGTCGCCGGCTACGCCAGCGCCATCGGCCTCGGCACGCTTGCTGCTGCTCGTCGCGGCCGGCGCGGGCTGGCGATCCATGCCGCCCTGATGCCGGTCTACTGGCTCGCCATTTCCTTTGCCGCCTACCGGGCCCTCGCCCAGCTGCTCACGGCGCCCTATTATTGGGAGAAGACGGACCATTGCGTGCGCCTCACGGCCTGCGAGCCCACGCCGCGCGCAAAGCACGCCGTCGATAGCAAACGAGAAAGGATCGCAGCCATGCCGGCAAGATCCAAGGCACAGCAGGAAGCGGCGGGCATCGCGCTCGCGGCAAAGCGCGGCGAGGTGCCGGTGGCCAAGCTCAAGGGCGCCTCGCTCTCGATGTACGAATCGATGTCGGAAGCCCAGCTCGAGGAGTTCGCGGCAACCCCGCGCAAGGGTCTGCCGGCGAAGAAGAAGGCCGCGCCGCGCTGAGGCATTCGCTCAGGAAAAGAACCTGAAAGCGTCGCGTCCGATGCGCTGGCGGATCTTGAAGTAGTCCTTCCAGGGATCGGCCCTGCTCCGCTTCAGGCGGGCCAGCACGTCGGGGATTGCCAACGCGTTGGCGTGCTCGATGCGCGGAAGCTCGCGCCAAGATACCGGCACGGCGACGCTGGCATTGGCATGCGCGCGCGGCGAATAGGGCGCAATCGCGGTCGAGCCGCGCTCGTTGCGCAGCCAGTCGATGAAGATGCGGCCTTTGCGCTTGGCCTTCGACATGGTGGCGGTGAAGCGCTGCGGCTCATTCTGCGCCAGCTTGGTGGCGACGCCCTTGGCGAACGCCTTGACCTCGTCCCAGCCTTGACTGGCATCGAGCGGCACCACGACGTGGATGCCCTTGCCGCCGGTGAGAAGCGCGAAGCTGTCGAGCTGCGCCGTCTTGAGGAGCTTGCGGATGTCGCCGGCGGCCTCGCGCACGTCGGCGAAGCTGACGCCGCCGTCCGGGTCGAGGTCGAACACCAGCCGGTCGGGGCGCTCGATCGTCTTCCAATGCGAGCCCCAGACGTGGATCTCCAAGGCCCCGATCTGCGCGGCCGCAACGAGCCCCGCCGCGCTGTCGATCAGGAGGTACTTGGCGGTCTTGCCGTTCCCCTCTTTGACCGGCACCGACTTGAGCGCGGCCGGCATGCCTTTGGCGGGATGCTTCTGGAAGAAGTGGTCGCCCTCGGTTCCATCCGGGCAGCGCACGAGGCTCACCGGCCGCCCGCTGACGTGCTCGAGCATGGGCTCGCTCACGGCGAGGAGATAGCGCGCGAGCTCCTCCTTGCTGATGTCAGCCTCGCGGAAAGAGGATTTTCTCCGGGCTCGTCAGCCGCACGCCGTCAAGCTCGGGGTCGCCGGTCCCGTTCGTCATGGCAGCTCGCGTTTGCACGTCTTTGGCGGGCTTGTCGCCGCGCAGGCCTTCGAAGGCGGGATGGCGCAAGAGGCCGTCGCGCGTGCGCTCGGTGAAGGCGATCTGGGCGACGAGGCGCGGCTCGACCCAGCGGGAATCCTTTGCAATGTCGGCAGGAACGTCGACGAAGGGGCTCGTCTTGCGGACGAGCTTTGCGAGGCGTGCGCCGATCTCGTCGAGATCCTTCTCATCGAACCCGGTCCCGACGCGGCCGCGGTAGTGCAGCTGCCGGCCGACGTACTCGCCGAGCAGAAGCGACGCGAAGGCACGGCCCTTCTTGTCGGAGACGCGCCAGCCGCCGATGACGAACTCGTCGTTGCCGGTGCATTTGCACTTGAGCCAGCTCTTGGTGCGCCTCGATTGATACGCCATGTCGGCGCGCTTGGATACGATGCCTTCGAGCCCCAAGCGGCAGGCCTTGGCGAAGACCTCCTCGCCGTGACCGACGACATCGTCGCTGTAGCGGATGCCGGCGGGCGGTCGCGCGAGGATCTTGGCCAAGGCCTCCTTGCGCTTTGTCAGCGGCTCCTTGCGCAGATCGCGGCCGTCGAACTCGAGCAGATCGAAGACGAAGTACGTGAGCGCAACCTTGCCTTCCTTGAGGCCGTGCTGCAGGCGCGCGAAGCTCGATCGGCCTTTCGCATCGAGCGCGACGATCTCGCCGTCGAGGAGCGCGCTTGCGACGTCGAGCTTCTCCAGCGCCCGCGCCACGGACGCGAACTTCTCCGTCCAATCCTGGCCGGAGCGCGTGAAGATGCGTACGCGGCCGCCGGCGATCGCGGCGATCGCGCGGTAGCCATCGTACTTGATCTCATGCAGCCATTGGTTGCCTGCGGGGGGCTTCGTCACTAGCGTCGCCAGCTCCGGGGCGACGAACCTTGGCGGCCGTGCTTTGCCGCGGGCGTGCGGGCGCGTCGGAGGATCGGCATCGCCTGCGGCGATCTCATCGAGATCGCGCCCCGTCGTGACGCTCGTCGTCCAGCGCTCGACGGGGTCCAAAGAAGGCTCGGCGTAGCGGTCACGCTCCTTGACGAGCAGCCAGTTCTCCCGCTTCTCCTTGCCCTTCTTCGGCAGCCGCACCAGCGCGAAGCCGCCCTTCAGGCGCTTGCCCGTCGAGCTCGAACTTCAACAGCCCCTTCTTGAGGCCCTCGTGCGGGTCGCCCTGGGGGCGCCAATGGCCCTCGTCCCACAGCATGACGGTGCCGCCGCCGTACTCGCCCTTGGGGATCGTGCCTTCGAACGTGCCGTAGTCGACGGGATGGTCCTCGACGTGCACCGCGAGGCGCTTGTCGGCGGGATTGAGGCTGGGCCCGCGCGTCACCGCCCAGCTCTTCAGGACACCGTCGAGCTCGAGGCGGAAATCGAAATGCAGCCGCCGCGCGTCGTGCTTCTGGATGACGTAGGCCAGCTCGTGCGCCTTGCGGGCGAGCTTGCCCCCAGTCTTGCCCGCAGTCTTGCCCCGAGTTTTGCCTTGAGGCTCGGCGGTGCGCGCAAAGTCGCGCTTCGCGCGATAGGCTCTGAGGGCGGACTGGGCCATGCAACGCCTGAATGGTCGCAGCCGGTATTTGCGCTCGCCGGCAACGCGCGGCGCAATCGGGCTGCGATTGGGACCCGCTAAACCCGCATACTAGCGGTAAAGTTCCCCTTAAGTGCGGCGTTCGAGCACGGGTGGAGGCAGCCTTACGCCGGGATCCGCCACCTCGCGGACGAGGCGCAGAAGCGTGGTCGCCCGCACGGGCTTGGCTAGGAAGCGCACGCCGAGCGGAAGGTAGATGTCCTTGGGCTCCATGACGCCCGAGACCAGCACGACTCCCACCCGGGGGAAATCCTTGCGCAGACGCCGCGCAAGCTCGAAGCCGTCGAGCGGGCCCGGCATCGCCACGTCGCTGATCACGGCGCAAATGCGCCCTCCCGCCGAAACATGCGCGAGCGCGGCCTCGGCGGTGTCGGCCTCCAGCACCTCGAAGCCCGATTGCTCCAGGACGTCGGAGACGTAGCTGCGCACCAGGGGCTCGTCCTCGACGACGAGAACGAGGGCCGGCCCTTTCGGGCGCCGGGATCTTGGCTTATGCGTGTTCATTGACCCCAAACGGGTGGGGCGCCCGCCGGTTCCGGGCAAGCTGCCCGCAAAGCGCAAGGCTGCGCAGCGCGGGCGGCGGAGCATGAAAGGCTAATGGAGCGGGCGATCGGGATCGAACCGACGACATTCAGCTTGGGAAGCTGACGTTCTACCACTGAACTACGCCCGCCTAAGCGACCGCATGTAACATATCCGGGAGGGGCCCGAAAAGCGCAAGTGAGGCCCCAGAGAGGCGCCTCGCCTGCCCCGAGTTGTCGGAAGCCGCAAACGGCGGCATGGTGGGGGTGCGGTGCGGGCCCCCAGCGGAGCCCTTGAAACACTTAAGGATTGCACGGCCTTGTCGCTCGCCATTCCCGCGCCCCACGCGCTCCCGTCCCAGAAGTTTGCCGATCCCGATTGGACCGCCAAGGGCGAGCCGCGCGCCTGCGTGCCGCTCGTGCAACTCGACACGCTTTGGATCAACACAGGCACCCTGTGCAACATCACCTGCCGCAACTGCTACATCGAATCGAGCCCGACCAACGACCGCCTCGCCTACATCTCGGCTGCCGAGGTCGCGCCCTTCCTTGAGGAGGCGGCGGCGCTCGGGGCGCGCGAGATCGGCTTCACCGGCGGCGAGCCGTTCATGAACCCCGATTTTCCCGCCATGCTCGCCGATGCGCTGGCACGCGACTTCGAAGCGCTTGTGCTGACGAACGCCATGCAGCCGATGCGACGCCCGCAGATCGAGCGTGCGCTTCTCGACCTCAACAACAGGTATGGGGGGAAGCTCACGCTGCGCGTCAGTCTCGATCATCACACGCAAGCGCTGCACGAGACCGAGCGCGGTGCCGGCACCTGGGAGAAGACGATCGACGGGCTCGACTGGCTCGCGGCAAACGAGTTCCGCATCGCGATCGCCGGGCGCACCTGCTGGGGCGAGAGCGAGGCCGACGCGCGCTCAGGCTATGCCCGTCTCATCACGGAACGCGGCTGGCCGATCAACCCGCAGGATCGCGCGCAGCTCACGCTCTTTCCGGAGATGGACGGCGCCCACGATGTCCCGGAGATCACCACCGCCTGCTGGGGCATTCTGCACAAGAGCCCGCGCGAGGTCATGTGCTCCTCCTCGCGCATGGTCGTGAAGCGCAAGGACGCCGCGGCGCCGGCGGTTCTGCCGTGCACGCTGCTGCCCTATGATGAGGCCTTCGAGATGGGCGCGACGCTTGCAGCGGCGGCCGGCGCCGACGGCGGCATGTTCGCCGACGGCGCCGTCAAGCTCTGTCACCCCCACTGCGCCAAGTTCTGCGTGCTGGGCAGCGGCAGCTGCTCTTAGAGACGCTACTTCGTCTTGAGAAGCGCGTCGCGGATCTCCTTGAGGTAGATCTCCGATTGCGAGGGCGCCGGCACTGCGGCGGGTTTCGGCCGGCGCACGATGTTGATGCCTTTGATCAGGAAGAACAGCGCCACGGCGGTGATGAGGAACTGCACGATGGCGTTGAGAAAGAGCCCATACTTGATCTCGACCCCTTCGATCGGCACCACCGTCAGGTTGGCGAAGTTGACCCCCGCCGTGATGTAGCCGATGACCGGCATCAGGATGTTGTCGACGAGCGTCTTCACGATGGGCGTGAAGGCCGTGCCGATGATCACGCCAATGGCGAGATCGAGGGCGTTGCCTTTGGTCGCGAATTCCTTGAATTCCTGCCACCACGTGTGCATGGGTTCTCCCTCCGTTGCCGCGTGACGACGCGCTCCCTGCGTCGCCGCCCGCCCAGGCCCAAGTCTCCCAAGTCTTATGGCCAAGTCTCTTATGGCCAAGTCTTACGGCACCGTCAGTCCCCGGAAAATGCTTCGTTTGGTCAACAGGCGCGCGCAGGCGCCATATATGCGACGCAGTGTTGGCATGTCTTGATGCGCCGGAGGCCGGATTCGGCCACCGGTGCGAGGATC
This sequence comes from uncultured Alphaproteobacteria bacterium, assembly GCA_963724945.1. GTDB lineage: Bacteria > Pseudomonadota > Alphaproteobacteria > Rhizobiales > Hyphomicrobiaceae > Hyphomicrobium_A. The sequence goes on from CAVRWL010000003.1 coordinate 1,333,871, forward strand.
GGAGGGGCTGGGCATGATGCAACGCAAGGAACGCAAGCCGTACTGGCGGCACACCAAGTGGCAGATGCTGGCCAGCGTCGTGCCGTTCCTCATCATGATCATCGTGCTGCCGCTCTACGCCGAGAGCCTCAACGCCGAGAAGTTCCTGGGCTTCCCGCTCGGCTACTTCCTCAGCGCACACGGCATCGCCATCGTGGCGATCGTCACGGTCGCGAGCTTCGTCAACCGCCAGGATGCCATCGACCACTGGCACGGTGCGCACGAGGACACCTGAGGCAGCCCCACGCGATGGCATTCAGCTCGCGCAGCACCCGCTTCGTCAATCCGCGGCTTGGCACCTACTTCGGCATCTTCGCGAGCTCGCTGACGGGCCTCGTGCTGCTGCTCATGATCTTCGAGCAGCTCGGCACCTCCGAGATCGTGCTCAGGTGGGCGATGCTTTTGGGCCCGCTCGTGCTCTACGCCGCGGTCGGGCTGTGCATCCCGACGCGCGAGCCGTTGGAGTTTTTCGCGGCCGGGCGTCGCGTCCCGGCGGGCTACACCGGGCTCGGGCTCGCCAACGCAGCCATGGGCGCCACCGGGGTCGTGGCCATGACGGGCATCTTCTTCATCATCGGTTTCGACGCGCTCTGCCTTGTCATCGGCGGGCTCGCCGGATTCGTGATCATGGCAATCATGCTGGCGCCGTTCTTCCGCAAGGTCGGCGCATTCACCGTTCCGAGCTATCTTGGGCGCCGCTTCGAGAGCCGTCTGGTGCGGCTTTTCTCCGCCGCGCTCTTGTCGGTGCCGATGCTTCTGCTGGTCGCCGCAGAGCTGAGAATGGGCGCCTCCGCCGCGGGCTGGCTCGTCGGCCGCCCCGAAGGCCTGATGATCGTGATGCTCGTCGTGGCGCTGCTCGTGACGGTGATCCTCGGCGGCATGCGCTCACTCACGTGGTCGAGCAGCGCTGAGGCGATCGCCGCAACGCTGGCGCTGATCGTCCCCGTGGCGATCGTCGCCGTCATGGTCACGAACTTCCCCCTGCCGCAGCTCACGCACGGGCCGCTGCTGCGCGCTCTCGTTCACAGCGAGGCGGCGCAGGGCCTGCCGGTCATCGATGCGCCGAGTCTATCGTTCCTCGTCCCCGATGACGGATACGCCGCCATCGCCAAGCGCTTCACCGTGCCGTTCGGGAGCGTGGGGCGCACCGCCTTCGTCATCGTGACGCTCACCGTCATGGCCGGCGTTGCGGCCTCGCCCTGGCTCTTGCCGCGCGTGAGCATGACCCCCGGCGTCTACGAGACGCGCAAGTCGCTCGGCTGGGCCACCGTCTTCTTCGGTCTCACCATGCTCACGGCGGCCTCCATCTCGGTCTACATGCGCGATTTCGTCATGGACATCGTCAAGGACGGCGCGCCGACGACGCTGCCGGACTGGATGCACCACCTCGTCGATCTCGGCTTCGTGCATGTCGATACCGCTTCGCGGAGCTTGCACTTCACGAGTTTCATGTTCGCGCGCGACAAGGTGCTCTTGAGCCTCCCGATCGCCGCCGGGTTGCCCGCCGTGTTCGTCTATTTCGCCGCCGCCGGCATCATCGCCGCGGCGCTGGTGGCGGCCGGCGCCGCTACTGTCGCGCTCGGCAACGTGCTGGCGGAGGACGTGATCAACGGCATGTCGTGGGAGCCGCTGCCGCGCGACGCCAGGCTCGGACTGGGACGCGTCGCCATCGTTGCCGTCGCGGTCGTCGGCGGCGCCATCGCGCTTGTGGCCCCGACTGATCCGTTGCGGCTCTTGCTTTGGTCTCTGGCGCTCACCGGCTCCACTCTCTTCCCCGTGCTCGTGCTGTCGATCTGGTGGAAGCGGATGAACGCGTTCGGCGCGCTGGCAGGCCTCGCCTGCGGGTTCACGGTGGCGGTGCTGACGATCCTGGCGGGAGAAACGAGCATACTCGGTCTCGACGGGGCGCTCGCCGGCGTGCTCGGCCTGCCGGCTGGCGCGCTCGGCGCGTTGCTGGCGAGCACGGCGACGCCCGGCCCCAGCCGCAGCATGCTGGAGCTCGTACGCGAGATCCGCATCCCCGGCGGGGAGGTCGTCTACGATCGCGAGATGCGCCTGTCGCGCCTCAAGAACCGCGAGCGTACCTGATGCCAGCGCGCGATCGCCTCACGCTCTATCCGCCGATCGAGCCTTACCGCAGCGGCATGCTCAAAGTTACGGGCGGGCACGAGATGTATTTCGAGGAGTGCGGCAATCCCGCCGGGCAGCCGGTGCTCATGGTTCATGGCGGGCCGGGCGGCGGCTCCAATCCCAACATGCGCCGCTATCATGACCCGCAGCGCTACCGCATCATCCTGTTCGACCAGCGCGGCTGCGGACGCTCGACCCCGAACGCCTCGTTGGAGGCGAACACGACCTGGGACCTCGTGGCCGACATGGAGCAGCTGCGCTCCGAGCTCAGGCTCGAGCGCTGGCAGCTGCTCGGCGGCTCGTGGGGCTCGACGCTGGCGCTCGCGTACGCCGAGCGGCACCCGGAGCGGGTCGAGGCGCTGATCCTGCGCGGCGTGTTCCTCCTGCGGCGAGCCGAGCTCGAGTGGTTCTACCAGGACGGCTGCGGCTGGATCTTCCCTGAGGATTTCGAGGCGTTCCAGCGCCTCATTCCAGCAGCTGAGCGCGGCGACATGATTGCCGCCTACCACCGGCGCTTGACGGGGCCGGATCGCGCCGTTCGCGTGGCGGCGGCCAAGGCGTGGAGCATTTGGGAGGGATCGACGCTGTCATTGCAGCCCGACCCGGAGCGGATCAAACAATTCAGCATCGATGCCTATGCGCTCGCCTTCGCGCGGCTCGAGTGCCACTATTTCGTCAACGCCGGCTTCTTCGAGGTCGATGGTCAACTTCTGCGCGATGCGGAGCGCATTGCCGCGATCCCCGGCACGATCGTGCACGGCCGCTACGACGTGGTCACCCCCGTCAAGAACGCCTACGACTTGAAGAAGGCCTGGCCGCAGGCGGAGCTGCGCATCGTGCCCGACGCCGGCCACGCCATGAGCGAGCCCGGGCATCATCCACGAGCTCATTTCCGCGACGCGCAAGCTCGCGCGCGCCGGGGCCGAGGTCTAGCGGCGATCACGCGTGCCGAGATAGTGCAGCACGACCTCCCGGTGATGCGGGCGGTCGCGGTGCTCGACGACATAGATGCCTTGCCAAGTGCCGAGCAGCATGTGTCCGGAACGGACGGGCACCGACAGCGAGGTTGCGGTCAATGCCGATTTGATGTGGGCCGGCATGTCGTCTGGACCCTCGACGTCATGGACGTAGGGCTGATCCTTCGGCGCCAGGCGCTCGAGCGCGGCGATAAGATCGATGTGGACGTCGGGATCGGCGTTCTCCTGGATAAGGAGCGAAGCCGATGTGTGGCGGATAAAGAGGGTGAGCAGGCCATCCCCGGCGCCGATCTCGGCGAGCCAGGCGCGCGCGCCCTCCGTCACCTCCGTGAGCCCCGGTCCTTGCGTTGCGACCGATAGGGTCAGGAAGGCTTGGGTCAGAGCCGCGTCAACAGGCGTTTGCTTCGTCTGCGTCATTTGCAGCGTGCGGAGCCGAGCGGCGATCTAAAGGGCCGTGCCGTCGCCGTGCTTCTTCTCCAGCTTATCCATTCTCTCGTGCAGCTTGTTCAGCATCCTCTCGAAGTAGTCGAAGGCCTTGTCGACGTCCTGCTCGGTCGGGAGGGTGAGTTTTGTGCCGGGTTTGGCCGCGTCCGCCTGCCCCTCGCCGAGGCCCAGCGTCTCCTCCAGGTGGTCGACCTGCGCCTTGAGCGACTTGTTCTCCGATTGCAGGCGCTCGATCTCGTCCATGAGCCTGCGCTGGCTGTCGGCCATGTCCTCGCAGGCCCACTGGTCCTTATCCTTGCGTGCGCACAGCGCCATGGCTCCCGTCTTGGTATCGAGACGTATGACGCCGTCTTTGCTGGGAGACATGGTGTAGCGACCACTCTCTTCCCCCGCCTCATCCACCGCCGCGAGGCAACCCGTTGACGCGACCGCCAGAGCAACGAGCGTAAAGGCTATCGTCGAAGCGCGCATGCCGTCCTCCCCCGCTAGCGCCGGGCCGCGCCGGCAACTCCTTTGCGGCGCGCAGTCTAGCCCCACAGTATGGCGAAAAAGGCCGCGATTTTCTCTGTCGTCTTCCCGGTCGCCGGCTGTTGCAGTCACGCGCCGCTCCGCCGCGTGCAAATTCCGTCCCGCGCTTAACCGAACGTTTACCGCGACTCGCTGAGCTTGGCAGCAATCGGTTGCGGATTTATGCGGCGTTTGGATTTGGCTCTAGCAGGCCACCACGCGCAATCCCGGGGGTGAGCCGCTGAAGGCCCTCCTTCGTTGGTTGCCGGATCGAGGCTCAACTCGTTGTTTCAGCGCGCGCCAAGGGAAAGAGATGCCGACACAAGCCCCAAAAGACTTTTATGGCGCACGAGCTGACGCTCCCGCCAATTCAGCAGCGGCCGACCACTACGAGGCCGCACGGCTCAACCATATGCGCGAACGGCTCACGTCGCTCAGCGACGAGGCCCGCTCCATTCGCTCGCAGGTGCCGAACGAGTTCGAGCCCGACGTCGAGCGCATTCAGCGGCAGATGCAGCGCCTCGGCGAGCGCCTGTCGGAGCTGAGCGGCGGCGCCTTCATGAGCTCGCCCGGCAGAGGCGCGCCCAAGAATGCAGATGAGGCCCCCTCGGCCGATCCAGAAGAAGTGATCTTCCTTGGGGCACCGCGCAAGGACGACAATCCCTGGGACGAGGCCTCGGCCAATGCCCTCACGCGCTTCTACGAGTTCAGGCGAGCCCTACTTCGGCGCCGAGCCCGGCTGCTCGGGCGCGTCGGCGATGCGAGCCGCACAGCGCGAGGCGGCCGACGCCGCATACGGTTCAGCGCCCGGCGAGCAGGACGCTCCGGCCACCGAGCCGGTGTGGCTCAACGACCGCTTTGCCGAGATCGCACGGCGCATCGAGCAGTCGCTCGCCGAGATCCGGCCCGAGAGCTCGCTTCTGAGCCTGGGCCAGCGCTTCGACCAGCTCGAGGCGCGCATGAGCTCCGTGCTGGGCGGCGTCGCCACGCGTGCTGACATCCAGGAGCTGCGCATCGCGGAAGCGCAGATTGAGGACATCAGCGCGCAGCTCGATCAGCTGCGGCGCCAGCTCGCCCGTCTTGACGCCATCGATTCGCACCTTGGCACGCTGTCCGAGCAGCTCTCCGACGACAGGCTGGTGCGTCTGTTGAGCCAGGGGACCGGCCCCGACGCGACGCGGATGCAGGCGATCGACGCGCAGCTCAGAAGGATATCCGAGCAGCTTTCGCACGATCGCCTCGCCGAGCTCATCAGCGAGAATGTGGCCCGCGGCACGGACTTCGAGGGTCTTGCCGACGCGGCCGCGCGCAAGACCACGGCCAATGTCGCCGATCGCCAGGCCATCGAGGCCCAGAGCCGCGACCTCGGCGAGGTGCGCGGGCTCATCGAAAGCCTGATCCACGAGCGCCGGCACAACGACGAGAACAACGCCAGCATGCTGGAGACCATGCAGCAGGCGATCATCCGCGTTCTCGATCGCATCGACGCCTTGGAGCTTGCCCACCAGCACGGCGGCGCCCCGATTGCCGCGGCAACGGCCGAGCCGATGCAGCCGCAGCCCGAGGCCGGGAGCTTCGTGCCCGAGGGGTACGGCGCGCAGTCGCAGGCCGAGGTCGAGCGCTACACGTCCGAGCCGCACAGTGCGCAGGCGCCCGAGGATACCCAATACGCGGAGTCCCATTACGCCGAGTCCCAATACGAGGCGCCGCGTTCGAGCCTCTTTGCACGCGAACGCGACGAGCCCGAGAGCGACGCGAGGCCGCAAGGCCCTTTTGCGACGGCCCCGTTCGACATGGAGGCGGCCTTCGCGCGCGCTGCCTCGGAGAACGGGGACTCGTATCGCGCGCCGGAGCCAACCGCGAAGGTGGTCGATTCCCTGCGCCACGACTTCATCGCTGACGCGCACCGGGCCAAGCTGAGGGCGGCAACGAAGCTCGAGAGCTCGGGCGGGCTCGGCCAGGATCGTATCGGCGAGATTGCGGCGACGCTCGACAAGAAGCCGCGCGCGCGACGCTCGTTCAATATTCGCTCACCGCGGGTTTTGATGAGCATCTTGACGCTGCTCGCGATGATCCCCGCTGCGATATTCTTCATGCCACGCCTTCCCGCCGACATCAGCGCGGGCGCCAATGCCGTCAAGAGTGCGCTGCCGGTCTACGAGGGGAACGCAACCCGTGCGAACGCTTCGGGCTCGAAAGCTTCGGGCCCGAACGCTGCCAACTCGAATGGAGCGACCGATAAAGACGCGGCGCCGGCGTTGCCGAGCAGCAACGACGCGGGCCCACCTGCCGGGGAGCCGCCGGGCAAGCAGTCCGAGAAGCTCAACTCTGAGCCGCCGTTGGGCTCGGACGCGTACGAGGACGCTGGCAATCCCTCAGACATGGGCTACAGCCGCATGGATACCGGCGCCATTCCCAGCCGCATCGCGCTGCGGTCGGGCGCGGCCGCGACCGTGCGGCACCTGGTAGAGACCCCACAGGAAGAGCACCTGGCCCTTCTTGGGAGCGAGCCTAGCCATTCGACCTCCCCAGCGACACCGGCGACGCCAGAGGAGCTGATGCAGGAGAGCGTGCTGCGGGCGAACGGCGTGCCCCTCGGCGATGCCGACAAGCCCTCCGCGCTGCCCCCTGCCACCGTCGGACCTTTCTCTCTGCGGCTGGCGGCAGCGCGCGGAGACCCCTCGGCCCAGTTCGAGGTGGCAGTCCGTCTTGCAGAGGGCAAGGGCACCGATAAGGACGTGAAGGAGGCGCTGCTCTGGTATCAGCGCTCGGCGGGGAGCGGTTTCGCGATCGCGCAGTTCCGTCTCGGCACGCTCTATGAGCGCGGCCTGGGCGTGAAGAAGGATCTGGCCCGCTCTCAAGTCTGGTATACCCGGGCGGCCGAGCAAGGCAACGTCAAGGCGATGCATAACCTGGCGGTCCTGATCGCGGCTCGCGGTGGCGCTGAGACCGATTATGCGACCGCGGCGAAGTGGTTCCGCGAGGCGGCGGCGCGCGGTCTGGCGGACAGCCAGTTCAATTTGGCCGTGCTCTATGAGAACGGTTTGGGCGTGAAGAAGGACCTTAAGGAAGCCTACAAATGGCTGCTGCTCGCTGCCCGGTCGGGCGACGCCGAATCCAAGACCCGGCGCGACGCGCTGAAGGCGAGCCTGAGCGATGCCGACCGCGCCGCAGCGGAGGCGATGGCCGACAGCTGGCGGATGACCCCCACCGATCCCGTGGCGAATGACTTCCGCGCCGCCGGCCAGGCCTGGAGCCGTGCTGGCGTCGCCTCACGGAACTAAAGACCCGAGTGAGGGTCACGGTTAAACGTGCCGCGCGCCGCATGAGATGCAGCGCGCGGTGCTTTTTTGTCGCCTCCTCGGGTAAGAGGCAATTCACAGTCGTCTTGCCTTGACACGATACATGCAGTCGGAGCATTCGTGAGCCTGAAGGCGGCGCTAAGAACCGATGCGTTGCCTTATTCAAGCTGCCGATTGCGCGCCTGCGTGATGGTCAAGCCCCACTAGGGAACGCTGCCCAAGCCGTTCGACGGAAGCGTGGGGGCCAATTGCCTTCCGCCGCCGCCGCTCGCCACTGCTTCGTTCTCCGCAGGGTGCGCTCGATGGTTTGTGCTGAGCGAGACTGATGAACATCTACCTGCCCATCGCCGAGATGTCCGTCAACGTCTTCGTGTTCTTAGGCATGGGCTGCGCGGTGGGCTTCCTGGCGGGCCTGTTCGGCGTCGGCGCCGGCTTTCTCCTGACGCCGCTCCTCATCTTCACGGGCGTTCCGTCCGCCGTGGCCGTCGGCACTGGCTCGATGCCGATCTTGGCATCCGTGGTCTCGGGCGCCATCGCCCAATACCGGCGCAACAACGTCGACATCAAGATGGGCATCGTGCTGGTGGCGGGCGGCGTCACGGGGTCCGTCATCGGCGTCGGCATCGTCAAGATCCTGCGGCAGGTCGGGCAGTTCGATCTGTTCGTATCGCTGATCTACGTCACCTTCCTCGGTGCGGTCGGCTCGCTGATGCTGATTGAGAGCATCGGCGCGATCCGTAGGGCCCGCTCCGGGCAGGCGGGCTCGGCGCGTAAGACCGGCCAGCACAGCTGGGTGCACGGCCTTCCGTTCAAGATGCGGTTCCATCGCTCCAAACTCTACATCAGCGCCGTGCCGCCGGCGCTGATTGGCGCATTCGTCGGCTGCATGGCCGCCGTGATGGGTATTGGCGGCGGATTCGTCATGTTGCCGGCCATGATCTACTTGCTGCGGATGCCGACCGGCGTCGTGATCGGAACGTCGCACTTTCAGATCGTGTTCGTGATGGCGTTCACGACCCTGCTGCAGGCAATTCAGAACCAGACCGTCGACGTAGTGCTGGCGTTCGTGCTGATCATGGGCGGCGTCGTCGGCACGCAGCTCGGCGTGGTGGCGGGCGCGCGGCTCAAGGGCGAGGAGCTCCGCTTCGTCCTGGCTGCACTCGTGCTGATGGTCTGCCTGCGCCTCGGCTGGGATCTCGTTTTGCGTCCGACCGAGCTCTACTCGATCGGCCCCGTTCTGGGGTCTCTCTGATGCGAAACATGGGTGCCACATCGGCTGGGGTGCTCTTGGCGGCGGCGGTGTGCGCATTGCTGCTCCTGGGGCCCATAACGGTGGAGGTGCACGCTGCGCAAGCACAGAGCGCGGCCAAGAGGACGCTCCCTCCAGTGCGCATGGGGCCGCGCCGCCTGCTGCAACGGCAAGCGCCCGCGGGGACTCCGACGGGGGAACCGGTCGAAAAGGTCGAAGCCGACGTGTCGACGCGCAGCGTCGAGGTGACGACAGGCTTCACCGGCCACCAGATTCTCGTCTTCGGCGCGATCGACAACTCGCAGCAGCCGGGCGACGAGGCTGGCTACTACGACGTCGTCGTCGTGGTCGAAGGCACACCGTTGCCGGTGGTCGTGCGGCGCAAGAGCGACGTTGCCGGCGTTTGGGTCAACACGTCCTCTGTGACCTTCGCGCCGGTGCCGAGCTACTATGCGATTGCGTCCAACCGCCCCATCGAGGAGATCGCCGGTCCGCAGGTGCTCGAGCGTCACGCCATCGGCTTCGCCCACATCAAGATGACGCCGGCGCCCGGCTACCGCTGGAGCTACAGCGACATCGAGCTTGCCGCCTTCAAGGCTGCGCTCATCCGGTTGAAGCAGGACGACGGCCTCTATGTCGTCCAAGCCAAGGATGGCGTCACCTTCACTGGCCGCAGCCTGTTCCGCTGCACCATCTCGTTGCCGGCGAACGTTCCGGTCGGACCTCTGGTCGCGCGCACGTATCTCTTCCGCAACGGCCAGGTGCTGAGCGCGTACATCGCGCGCGTCACGCTCGAGCGTGCGGGGATCGAGCGCGTGGTGCACAATTTCGCCTTCCGCTATCCGACGATCTATGGGCTGTTCGGGGTCATGCTGGCGGTCGTGTGCGGACTGCTCGCTTCAGCCTACTTCCGGCGCCAGACCGGCTAGCTCGCGACTTCAGTCCTCTTTGAGGAGCCGCGTCGCGACGGGGTAGAGCCCCTCTTGCCCCAGCATCCACACGCGCAAGCCGTCGTTGCCGAACAGCGGCTCGAATGCCGGGTCGAGAATATTCACACCACCCGTGAAGGTTCCGAACGCCGGCAGCACCAGACGCCTGCCGTTGCCGACGAAGCACGGGCGCCGCAACGTATAGCCGTGCAACGACAAGCGTGCCGCCGGGTGCAGATGGCCGGCGATCTCATGCGTTATGTGACCGGTGCGCGGCTCATGGCGCAGCGCGATGCCCTCCACCTCGATGTCGCCGGTGACGCTGCCGCCCAGGCGCTCGCCGATCTTGGGGTCGTGATTGCCCGTCACCCAGATCCACTCGCGGTCCTCCTGCATGATCTGCAGGATCTCGAGCTCCTCCAGTCCGATGCGCTGGCAGGCCTCCTCGTCGTGCAGGCTGTCGCCAAGCGCGATGATCGTTCCCGCGTCGTATCGGTCGATGACCTCGGCCAGGCGGCGCAGCGTATCGCGCGTGTCGTAGGGCGGCAGGAGCTGACCGCGGCGCGCGTAGGCGGAGCCTTTCTCCAGGTGCAGGTCGGCGACGATCAGAGCGTCCTCGCTCGGCCAATAGAGCGCACCCGACATGTCCGCGCGAAAGATCTTGCCGCAGACAGAGATGGTCTGGTCCTGGAAATCGTCGAAGTCGAGGCGCTCCGGCTTCAGCTCGAGCATGAAGTCTCCCCTGTCGCGGCCTCGCCGATCAGGGCATAGGCGGCCGCCTCGCGCAACAGATCCTCGCGCGCAAAGCCGGCGACCGCCTCCTTGCCGATCTCCAAGAGGATCGGGACCGACAGCGGCGAGGCGCCGTCCAGGGGTTGATGCCTGATTCGCCCTTTGACGCGGCGGAGAAAATCACCGAGCCGCTTAACGTCGAGAAGCCCTGTGGCCGCGTCGGCCCAGGCGGCCTCCAAGAGCACGTGAAGAGGGTCGTGGCGGCGCAGCACGTCATAGATGAGGTTCGTCGAGATCGCGATCTGCCGCCCGGTCTTCTCGCGCCGGGGGCGCCCATATCCGGGATGGCGGCGCTCGACGAGGCCGGCGATCACTGCAACCTGACGGAAGGTGCGCTTCATGAGGTTCGATTCCGCGAGCCAGGCGTCGAGGTCGTCGCCCAGCATGTCCTCGGCGAGGAGCTCGGCCAAGTCGAGCCGCCCGCGCTCCACCATGGCGGACACATCGCCGAGCCCCCACACGGCCAACGCGTAGTCGTTGGCGACGAAGCCCAAGGGCTGCGCACCGGCCCGGTCGAGACGGCGCGTCAGAAGCATCCCGAGCGTCTGATGCGCGAGGCGTCCCTCGAACGGGTAGGCGACGAGGTAGTGGCGCCCGCGGTGCGCAAACGTCTCGATCAGCACCTCATCGCGCGCCGGTAGCACCGACCGTTCTCGCTGCAGCGCCAGCCACTCCGCGACCGCGAGCGGTAGCCGCCGCCAGGATCCGGCGTCCGCCAGCATGACGCGCACGCGCTCGGCGAGGTGCGTCGACAACGGAAACTTGCCGCTGTTGTAGCTGGGGATGATGGGGTCGCGGGCGCTCGCGCGCGTCACGAACGCTTCCGTGTCGCCCAATCCTTCGAAGCGCAGGACCTCGCCCGCGAGCACGAAGGCGTCGCCCGGGCGCAGCTGCTCGATAAAGTACTCATCGACCTCGCCGAGGATGCGCCCGCCGGCGAGCGCGGCGCCCCCCTTGGCGCGCCTGCGGCCCAGCAGCCGCACCTTGATGAGCGGGGCGGCAACGATCGTGCCGGCGTTGAGCCGGTAGCCCTCGACGAAGCGCGGGTGCGCGAGCCGCAGCGTGCCCTCGGGCGTCGGTTTCAATTTGGCGAAACGGTCATAGGTCTTGAGCGCGTAGCCGCCCGTCGCGACGAAATCAACGACCCGGTCGAACATCGCGCGCGTGAGGCCTGCATAGGGCGCGGCCGAGACCGTCTCGGCGTAGAGCCTCGCCGGATCGAACGGCCCCGCGCACGCAGTGCCGAGGATGTGCTGAGCGAGCACGTCGAGCGCGCCCGAGCGCGACAGGGTCACGTCCTGCGCTCCGGCCTCGGCGGCATCGACGGCCGCCCGGCATTCGAGCACCTCGAAGCGGTTCGACGGCACGAGGATCGCCTGCGACGGCTCCTCGAGGCGGTGGTTGGCGCGGCCGATCCGTTGGATGAAGCGGCTGGCGCCTTTCGGCGCGCCGGCGTGAATCACGAGGTCGACATCGCCCCAGTCGATGCCGAGGTCGAGCGTCGAGGTCGCCACCACCGCCTTCAAGCTGCCCGCAGCCATCGCCGCCTCGACCTTGCGGCGCTGGCTCGTGTCGAGCGAGCCATGATGCAGGGCGATCGGCAACGCTTCCTCGTTGATGCGCCAGAGCTCCTGGAACAGCAGCTCGGCCTGCATGCGCGTGTTGACGAAGACGAGGCTCAAGCGGTGGCGTGCGATCGCCTCCAGGATCGCTGCGACCGCGTAGCGGGTCGTATGCCCCGACCAGGGCACCGGATCGTCGATCTCGAGGATCTCGATCTGCGGCTTGGCGCCACCATCGATCTGCACGAGATCCGCCATCTCGATCGCTTGCTCGGGCGTGCGCTGCGCCACCAGGTAGGCGCGCAGCTCGGACGGGCGCGCCACCGTCGCCGACAGTCCGAACGTGACGACGCCGGGCGCGATTGTGCGCAGCCGCGCGACATCGAGCGCGAGCAGGTCGCCGCGCTTGGAGGCGGCGAGCGCATGCAACTCGTCGAGGACGATGGTGTCGAGGTCGGCAAACAAATGCCCGCAGTCGCCGTGGCTCAACAGCAGCGCGAGCTGCTCTGGCGTCGTCATGAGGATGTCGGGGGGCCGGGTCCGCTGACGCTGGCGGCGGCCGAGCGGCGTATCGCCTGTGCGCGTCTCGGTGCGGATCTGGAGCCCCATCTCGGCGATCGGGGCCATCACGTTGCGCTGCACGTCGACTGCGAGCGCCTTCAACGGCGAGATGTAGAGCGTGTGCAGCCCCGCGCCTTTGCGCGCCCGCGATCCCCGCGCCAAGCCGATCAGGCTCGGCAGGAAGCCGGCTAGCGTCTTGCCGGCCCCAGTCGGGGCGATGAGCAGGGTGGAGCGGCGCTCGGCGCCGGCCGCGAGCAGCGCCAGCTGGTGCGGCCTCGGCGTCCACCCGCGCTGAGCGAACCATCCGGCAAAGGGCTCGGGCAGGGGCGGGGCCGCCTGCTTAAGCGCCGTTCCGGTCCGGCGCCGCGGCTTTGAGGCTTGCGCTGTCCTGGTGTCCCCCATCCTGGTGTCCCCCGTGCCACGCCCTTTCGCGCGTCCCCTTGGGTCCAAATCGTCCGGCGATTATGCTAAGGGCTGCACGGCACGGCAAAGGCCGAGCATTGAAGCCGAGATTGGCTCAGCCCTAGAGGAGCACGGAACCTGATGGATCGCGAAACCTTCCTGGGCGGCAGCCCACTTGGGGTACTGATCCGGCTTGCACTGCTCTCGATCGTGGTCGGCGTCGTGCTTTCCGCGCTCGGCATCACTCCCGACAACTTCTTCTACCAGATTAGACTGCTGCTGCAGCGGATCTATGATCTGGGCTTCGGCGCCTTCCAATCGGTCGTGGAGTACCTCGTGCTCGGCGCCATGGTCGTGGTGCCGATCTGGCTGATTGCTCGCCTGATCAAGACGCTGCGCCGCTCCAAGGAGACGCGGCCTTAAGCCTCGAGCGGCTTTGCCGCCCACGCCGTGGCGCTCCCGCCGACGAGGTCCGATACGGCCGCGACCTTAGCGGCACGCGCCGCCTCGACAAGGTGGTTTTTGATGCGCCCGATGAGGCCTGGACCCTCGTAGATGAGCCCGGTGTAAAGCTGGAGCAGCGTGGCACCGGCCTCGATCTTGGCGAGCGCCGTGGCGCCGCTGTCGATGCCGCCGATGCCGATGAGCGGGATCTTGCCGCCGGTGGCGAGATACACCCGCGCCAGCATGACGGTCGAGCGGTGGAACAGCGGTCGCCCCGATAGTCCTCCCGCCTCCTGTGCCCCTGGATCGCTGAGCCCGGGCCGCGACAGCGTCGTGTTCGCGATCGCAATGGCGTCGACTTTGTGGGCGGTGAGCCGCTCGAGGATCGCGGGCAGGTCGTCCTCGGCGATGTCGGGCGACAGCTTGACGACGACGGGCCGGCTCGGTCGCCCTGCGGCAATCTGCTTTGCGCGCGCGTCCATGATGCGCGAAAGGAGCTCATCGAGTGCGGCGGGCGCCTGCAGGTCGCGCAGGCCCGGCGTATTGGGCGAGGATATGTTGATCGTGAAGTAGCTTGCGACATCATAGAACGTATCGACGCCCGTCACGTAGTCAGCGATGCGATCGTCAGCATCCTTGTTGGCGCCGATGTTGACGCCGACCACGCCATCCACTGTCCTGCAACGCAGACGCGCGAGCGCGCTGCCATGTCCCGCATTGTTGAAACCCAGCCGATTGATTACGGCGTGGTCGCCCGGCAGCCGGAAAACGCGCGGGCGCGGGTTTCCGTCCTGGCGGCGCGGTGTCACCGTGCCGACCTCGGCGAACCCGCAGCCGAGCCGCAGAAGCGCATCGGGTACGCGCGCATCCTTGTCGAAACCGGCGGCAATCCCGATGGGATTGGGCAGTGCAAGTGCACCAAAGCGTACGGAGAGGGCGGGATGATCGGGGCCCGGAGAGCGCAAAAAGAGGCCGAGTTCCAAGGCCTTGAGGGTCACCTCGTGCGCCTCCTCCGGCGGCAGCAGTGCCAGCCGCCGCGCCATGACGTCAAAGAGCCTGCGCAGCATTCTAGATGTCCTCGGGCAGGATCGGCTTGCCGTTCGCATCAATGCTCAGGGGGTGCACGGCACACGCTGCGGTGGTCGGCAGCGGCGCGTAGAGATGCGGAAAGAGATCTCCATTGCGCGACGGCTCCCATCGGAGCGCGTCGCCGAGCGGACCGGAATCGAGTTTGACCACCACGAGATCCGTCTGTCCCTTGAAGTGCCGTGCGAGCGTTCCGCTCAACTGATGCAGCGCAGACAAGTGGATGAAGCCGTCCCTGCGATCGTCTGCCGAGCCGGCGAACGTTCCGACCCGGCACGCGTCCGCCCACGCCTCGCGCGGCGCGATCTTGAACACCCACTGGGCGTGAGCGGCGCTCATGCCTGCTCCGCGATCGACGCTGAGTGCGCACGATTTTTCCGTTGCAGCATGGTCACGTCTCCGCGGGAGATCGCGTGGCGGCGACGGCCTTGTCTCATTTCGCCAACACCAGGACGATTTGTTCCAGAGGATGGGACCTTTTCCGATAAGGCGGCTGTCAGGACCGGTCCAGTCATGGTAGCTTCACAGAGCTCGGGGGGCTGGGTCGCACGCACTCGTCGCGTGTGCAAGCAACGACGAAAAAGAATATCGATGTTCGTAGGTCTACCAACAGCGTCCCTCACCGTCTCCGAGCTATTCTCCACGCCTTTTCACTTCTCGATCCCCTGTTACCAGAGGCCGTACTCCTGGACCATCGCGGAAGCCGGCCAGCTGCTCGAGGACGTTCTGACCGCTGCCGGCGTGGACGGCGGCATCACGGTCGCTGAGCCCGACTATTTTCTCGGCGCCATTCTTCTGCTGGACGGGGCCGGCGGCGATCTGCCGAAGGCTCGGGAACGTGAGCCGCGCCAATTCGAGATCGTCGATGGGCAGCAGCGTCTCGTGACGCTCGCGATCCTGGCGGCGGTGCTGCGCGATCTGGGAACCGAGCGGTGGCGCTGGGGCGCGCGCAACAGGCTCGACCAACTGGTCGGCGCCGATGCGGCGGCCGCACGGCTCATGGGGGTGCGCTTTCGCATCGAGCTGCGCACGCGCGAGCAGGGCTTTCTGGAAAACTATGTGCAGACGCGCGGCGCTTGCAGCTCGGCGCCGGCGAGCGACCCCGTGAGCGAGGCCGAGGAGCGCCTGCTCGCAGTGAGAGAGCATTTCATAAGCGAGCTTGCCTCCTTGGACGAGGCCGACCGCCGGCGTCTTGCCGACTATCTCTGCGACCAATGCCACTTCGTCGTCGTCTTGACCCGGGACATCGATCGCGCACACCGGCTGTTCACGGTGCTGAACGAGCGCGGGCGCATCCTGCAGCGCAACGACATCCTGAAGGCCGAGCTGTTGAAGAGTGTCGCGCCCGAGCGCGTCAATGACGCTCTGGCGCAGTGGGAGCGCTCGGCGCAGCTCTTGGGGCCGAATTTCGAGGCGTTCTTCAGTCACGTCTTCTCCATCTACGGACGCGGCGAGTCGAAGATCATCGCCGGCATCCGCCGCGCCGTCACCGAGGCGGGCGGGCCGGAGCTGTTCCTCAAGACCGTGCTGACGCCGCTCGCCGACGCTTATCATCGGGTGCGCCGCGCCGCCGACGTCGAGCTCAACATCGATGCCGAGGCGCGCCGCTACCTCGTCTATTTGGGGCGGCTGCCGGAAGGCGATTGGGCGCCCGCAGCCATGCTCGCCTTGCGCCAATACGGCGACGACCCGGTGCGCGGCAACCTTTTGCTCAAGGAGATCGACCGGCTCGCGCATCTGTTGCGCCTG
Organism: uncultured Alphaproteobacteria bacterium; assembly: GCA_963724945.1. Classification (GTDB taxonomy): domain Bacteria; phylum Pseudomonadota; class Alphaproteobacteria; order Rhizobiales; family Hyphomicrobiaceae; genus Hyphomicrobium_A. The sequence goes on from CAVRWL010000003.1 coordinate 1,350,044, forward strand.
TTGTGCGTCGGCACCGGCAAGCGCGCGCGCCGCTTCGCCGAGGTGATCGAGCTGATCAAGTCCAATAGGCCGGTGCTGCCCGGCGAGGCGCCGTTCAAGCTGTCGCGCGACGAGGTCCGCAACATCGGCTACCATCTGCGCACCCCTTACAAGCGCGATCAGCAGGTCTGCAAGCTTCTGCTCTTGCGTCTCAACGACGAGTTGTCGCGCTCAACGACGCTTCTCGATCCGCGCGACTACAGCGTCGAGCACGTGCTCCCGCAGCGCCCGGGCGCCGCGAGCGAGTGGCGCCGCTGGTTCGCCGACGGCGAGGAGCGCGAGGCATGCACCGAAAGCCTCGGCAATCTCATCGTGGTGACGCAGAAGCAGAACGACAAGGCGCGCAATCAGGAGTTTGCGCGCAAACGCGAGATCTACCGCGGCACCGTCGACGATCCGCCCGTGCTGCCGATCAGCCGCGAGGCGGTTGAGGCAACTGTCTGGCGCGCCGCCGAGATCCGCGCGCGCGAGGCGAGGCTGTTGGGCCTCATCCGCGACATCTGGGGCCTCGAGGTCGGGGGCCAGCAGGGCGCCCGCGGTGAGATGCACGAGCACGAGGCCGCCCGCCTGCACAGCGACGTTGCCTGATCAGGCGGCCACGACCAGCCCGCCCTTGAGCGCCTTGTCGATCAGCGCCCGCGTCTCGGCAACGCCGTAGAGCTCGATGAAGCCGCCGAAGCGCGGGCCTTGCGACTGGCCGAGCAGAACCTCGTAGATCGCCTTGAACCAGTCGCGCAAGTTCTCGGCAAAGCCGTTGGCCTTGCCCGTCTCGTAGACAAGTGTCTGCAGCTCCTCCGCACTTGCCCCCGGCTTCGTCTTGGCGAGCGCCGCGCTGAGTGCTGAGAGCGCCTTGCGCTCGGCCTCGCTCGGCGCGCGGAATTTCTTGGCCGGCCGCACGAAGTCCTCGTAGTAGCGCACCGCGTAGCCGACGAGGTCATCGAGCAGCGGATGGCTTTGCGGGCCAGCCTCGGGCGAATGCTTGCGGATGAAGCCCCACAGCACCTCCTTGTCGTGCGCGTTCGACGCCGACACGAGGTTCAAAAGCAAGCCGAACGTCACGGGCAGCTCGGCGGCGGGAGGCTCTCCGCCATGGATGTGCCAAAGGGGATTGTCGAGCTTTTCGCGCGCGCCCTGGCCGGGGTAGGCGGCCAGCAGCTGCAGGTATTCGTCGACGGCGCGCGGGATCACGTCGAAGTAGAGGCGCTTTGCCGACTTCGGCTTCTGGAACATGAAGAGCGACAGGCTCTCGGGGCTCGCGTACCTGAGCCATTCGTCGATCGTGAGCCCATTGCCTCGCGACTTGGAGATCTTCTCGCCCTTGTCGTCGAGGAACAGCTCATAATTAAAGCCTTCCGGCGGCGTGCCCCCGAGCGCCTTGCAGATCCGCGACGACAGCGTCACGGATTCGATCAAGTCCTTGCCCGCCATCTCGTAGTCGACGCCGAGCGCGGTCCACCTGAGCGCCCAGTCGGCCTTCCATTGACATTTGACGCGGCCGCCGGTGACGGGTGTCTCGACCTTCTCGCCAGTCTCGGGATCGAGGTAGACGACGGTGCCCTTCTTCGGGTGGCGCTCCACCATCGGTACCTGCAGCACGCGGCCCGTGCGCGGACATATGGGCAGGAACGGCGAATACGTTGCGCGCCGCTCGGGCCCCAGCGTCGGCAGGATGATGTCCATGACCTTGTCGTAGGCATGAAGCATCTTGAGTAGCGTCGCGTCGAAGACGCCCGAGGTGTAGGCCTCCGTCGCCGACATGAACTCGTAGGCAAAGCCGAAGCGGTCGAGGAAGTCGCGCAGCATCGCGTTGTTGTGGTGGGCAAAGCTCGCAAACTTGCCGAACGGGTCGGGAACGCGCGTCAGGGGCTTGTCGAGGGCCTTTTGCAGCATCTCCTGGTTGGGCACGTTGCCCGGCACCTTGCGCAAGCCATCCATGTCGTCGGAGAAGCAGATGAGCCGCGTTTGGCGCTTGCCCTCGGTCAGCACCTGATAAGCGTGGCGCACCATGCTCGTGCGCGCGACCTCGCCGAAGGTGCCGATGTGCGGCAGCCCCGAGGGCCCGTAGCCCGTCTCGAAGATGACGGTCTTGTCGGCGCCGCCCTTGAGCTTGTCGAGGCGTTGCATGAGCCGGCGCGCCTCCTCGAAGGGCCAGGCCTTGGCGTCGCTGAGGGCGGGGTTGAGCGCGGTGTCGTTCTGCAATGTCATCTCGATCGGCGAGGATGGTATCTCGTGGCGGTTCGGGTGGCCGGCACCCTAGTGTGATGATCGAGAAATTCGCCGGTGCTCGCGGCACGGGCCTCAGCGAACTTCGCGATCGGGACACTAGAGCGAGACGTGGCCATAGGGAAGCGCCGTCGGCCGCTCGCGGCCGGCTGGCCCTCAAGCGGCCATGACGCGACGCCGCTTATGCGCTAAATACCGGCGCCGGCAATCTCGGAGACCACGATGACGCCGCAGCTCACACCCCAGGAGGCATTGATCTACGCCATGGTGACCACCGCCGCGGTCGATCGGCACATCACCGAGGACGAGCTCGCCCGCATCAGCTCGATCGTGCGCGAGCTGCCTGTGTTCCGTGACTTCAACGGCGATTGGCTGCTCCAGGAGGCGCAGGACTGCGGCCGGATCTTGGCAAAGCCCGAAGGCGTGGCCCGTGTCCTCGATCTCGTCGTGGCGGCATTGCCCGCGCATCTGCGCGAGACGGCCTTTGCGCTCGCAGCCGAGGTCGCGGCGAGCGACCTTTCGATCAAAGCCGAGGAGAAGGATTTCCTGTCCATGCTGGCAGAGGCGTTGGCGCTCGACGCGCTCGTTTGCGCCGCGCTGGCGCGGGGTGCGCGCGCACGTCACCGCACGGCCTGAGCCGCGGCGGACATCGTTAAAGAGGTCTAAACGCTGAGAGTTACGCGCGCGACCCGCGGGCGAGGCCTCCGACACGCTTTGTATACGTATATGGCGGCGAATAGGCATCCCATACTGAACCAGACGCCTGCACGTTCGGAGTTCGTTTGGAACGCGGTTTGCAATGAACCGGCGTGAACACACATTGACGCTGGAGCCGGCGACGGGTCCGTGTGCGGCCGTGGTCGATGAGCGCGGAAGGCTGCAGGGGTGGACGACTGCTTTCGCCGAACGGGGCGGCGCGGGCAACGATCTTGCCGGGCGCTCGATCGCCGACTTCCTTCCCGAGATTGACGCGGATCGCTGGGCCGCGATCTGGCGCAACGTGCAGAACGACGAGGTCGAGAGGTTGGGTTTCGGTCGCCCTGGCCGCGGCGATGACGATCTGCAGCTTATCGAGGTGGAGGTCTGCAAGTTCGTCGACAGGGGCATGTGTCTCGCGAAGGTGGAGGTGAGCCACGGCGGCGGCGCGAACGCCGAGCTGCGAATCCTGCAACAGGAGATCCTCGAGGGCATGGCGACGGGGGTCGCTTTGCCGGAGATCATGGAGCTCTTGTGCCGCCGCGCCGAAGTCCTCGCGCCATCGGTGATCTGCTCGGTACTGGCGGTCGACCGGGATGGGCGACTGCAACACCTCGCGAGCCCCAGTCTCCCCGACGATTATTCGCGGGCCATCGATGGGGTGTCGATCGGCCCCAAGGTGGGCTCATGCGGCACGGCGGCCTTTCGCGGGGAGCCGGTCGAGGTGACCGACATCGCCAGCGATCCGCTCTGGGAGGATTACAAGTACTTGGCTTTCCCCTGGGCTTGCGCGCCTGTTGGTCGAGCCCGATCAAGTCGAGCGGCGGCCGCGTTCTGGGAGCCTTCGCCTTTTATTTTCCGGTGCCCCGGCGCCCGGTGGCGCTCGAGCGGCAAATCGTGGCGACGTGTCTGCACATTTGTGCAATCGCGCTCGATCACGAGCAGACGCGCCAGCGTATCTACGAGCTCGCTTTTTGCGATCCGCTGACGCATCTCGACAACCGCATCCGCTTCCAACAACGGGTCGGCGAGACGCTGAGCGTGATTGCGGAAACCGAGCAACGTCTCGCCGTCCATCTATATCGGTCTCGACCAATTCCACACCGTCAACGATACGCTCGGTCACGCCAGAGGCGATGAGATCCTGCGCGTCGTTGCCGAGCGGTTGAAGCGGGTCATGAGAGACGGCGACATAATCGCGCGCATTGTCGGTGACGAGTTCGCCGTGGCCCAGATCGGAGATCTCAAGGCGAAGGACGTCGCAGGGCTCGCGCGCCGCATCATGGACGCGCTGGAGCAGCCTTACGAGCTTTGCGATCAGCAACTGATCGTGCGCGCGAGCATCGGCATTGCACTTGCACCCGACGACGCCACGACCGCGGACGATCTCATAAAGAATGCCGCGTTGGCGCTGCTTCGGGTGAAGGAGATCGGACGCGGCACGTATTTCTTCTACGAGAAGACGCTCAATGCGCGCATGCAGATACGCCGCCGGCTCGAAGCCGGCCTGCGCGAGGCGCTCGCTGCGGGCGAGTTCGAGCTCTACTATCAGCCCGTGCTCTCGCTCGAGTCGCTGGAGATCGCCGGCGCCGAAGCTCTGTTGCGCTGGCGGCACGGCGAGCGGGGCATGATCCTGCCTTCGGATTTCGTGCCCGTGGCCGAAGAGACGGGGCTCATCGTTCCCCTGGGCGCCTGGGTGATCGAGCAAGCCTGCGCGGCAGCGGCGAGCTGGCCGGACCACGTCGCGATCGCGGTCAACCTTTCGCCGGTCCAGTTCGAGAGGCCGGGGCTCGTCAAGACGGTCGCCGATGCGCTTGCCAAGTCGGGCTTGCGCGCTTCGCGCCTGCAGCTCGAGATCACCGAATCGGTGCTGCTTCACGACAATGCCGTCAACGTCGCAATCCTCGATCAGCTGAGCGATCTCGGCGCCACGATCGTGCTCGACGACTTCGGCACCGGCTACTCCTCGCTCAGCTATCTGCAGCGGTTCGCCTTCGACAGGATCAAGATCGATCATTCGTTCGTGAAGAATATCAACCGCAACGCTGGCTCGCTGAAGATCGTGCGCTCGATCGTCATGCTGGCGCACAGCCTCGGGCTAGCCGTGACCGCGGAAGGCGTCGAGACGGACGAGCAGTTCGCGGCCGTTCGCGGCGAAGGTTGCGACGACGTGCAGGGCTATTATTTTGGTGCCCCGCAACCGCTCTCAGCCTTCAGGGGGGTGTTGGCGGGAGCCCATCCCGGGACGTCCGCCGTGCGGACGGCGATCTAGCGCAAGGCCCTCGCGCTTTGCCCATCTGATGGTTACAATCTAGCTTGCGCCACCCTCCTTCGGGATGGCGACCGGGGAAGAGCCCAAAGAACCTCAAAGACAATGGGCAGTCGATGCCCTTTAGGGAGTAAACGATGAAGTCGATTTTCACCGCTCTTTTGGCATGTTGCGCACTCGGCGCGGTCGGCGGCGCCGCAGAGGCAGCGAGCCTCACCTCCAGCAAGAAGCTCGAGGTCAAGGTCGATCCCGCAAAGGTCGATGCGGAAAAGAAGGCACTGTGGAGCCGCTTCGGTGGCTGGTGCGCCATCGCCGATTGGCATCCCGCCGTGAAGTCGTGCGAGGAGATCAAGGAGGGCGACGACGTCTATCGCAAGCTCACGCTGCAGGACGGTGGGATCATCAAGGAGAAGCTGCTCAACAAGGCGGGTGAGAGCTATCGCTACGCGATCGTGGAAAGCCCGCTGCCGGTGAAGAACTACGAGGCGCAGTTCTCCGTGGTCCCCGATGACGACGACGAGGACGAGGTCAACATCGTTTGGGCCGCGACCTACGACGCGGCCGACGGCAAGGACGACAAGGACGCGCGCAAGACCATCGACGGCATCTTCAAGGACGGAATCGACAACATCAAGAAGATGATCGGCGACAAGGGTGAGGACAAGAATTGAGCTGCCGCTACTGACGCCGCCTCGCCGGCGTCCCTGAGCTGCGGGCCCGCGCATCGCCGCGGGCCCATTTCATTTGGGCGCCAGACCACGCGCGAAGGCGCCGACGGCTTCGGCGGCGGTGGCGAGGTTGCCGGCGCGCGTGAACCCGCTGCCGCCGCGCGGACCGAGGTCGTGATCTCCATCGCCGATCCAGCAGAAGCGAATTTCCGGCGACAGCTTGTAGCCCTCGACCTCGCCCTTCGCGCCGAAGGGATCGCGCTCGCCCTGCACGATGAGTGTCGGGCAGCGCATGCCTTCGAGATGAGCGGTCCGCAGTGCCTCCGGCTTCCCGGGCGGATGGAAGGGATAGCCGAGACAGACGAGACCGGCGATGCGCCTATTCCGGAAGAGCTCATCCGCGCACAGGCTGGCGACGCGACCGCCCATGGACTTGCCGCCGATCAGCAGCTTGCCGACGCGCGGCAACCCGCTCTCGAGCTCCGCGACGACGTCGAGATACTCCGCGATGAGCCGCTCCGCCTTGGGCGGTGGCCGGCGCTTGCCGGTTGCGCGCCGCTCCGCCATGTAGGCGAACTCGAAGCGGTGCACGGTGACGCCCTGCTCGACGATAAGATGCGTTATTTTTTCTAGGAATGGGCTCGTCATAGGCGCGCCGGCCCCGTGCGCGAGCAAAATGTGCAGGCGTGCTGATTTGGCACCGGTGGTCAAAAATTCGGCCATGGAATCATCGTTAGGAAGCAATCGGCACAGTTATACGGCTGTGCAGATCGCCACTTGCAGCTCGGCAAGAGGGATCGCTTTTTGAGCGAACAGCCGTACTATCGCACAACTGCCGTCAACAAAGGGGAGTTCGATGCGACACGCCCGATTCCTCGGTCCGCTTGCGGCTTCGGCTCTGACGCTTTGCGTCGCGCCCGTGATCGCCGCCGACGACGCAACGAGCACATCGACCGCCGGTCAAGAAGTGCGGGTTGCCGCGGCCTCGTCCGCCGCCAAGGACAAGAAGTCGGCTGCCAAGCATGCGAAGGGCAAGAAGATCGCGAAGAAGAAGGACAACTCTCCGGTCGCCAAGTTTCTATTCGGCGTGCAGAAGACCGCCGCCCCGCTCCCGGCCCGCGCGATCGGTTTTTACTCGAAAGGCTGTCTCGCGGGCGGTGTGCAAATGGAAGCCGCGGGCCCCGCTTGGCAGACCATGCGACCTTCGCGCAACCGCGCCTGGGGCCATCCGAAGTTGATCGCGCTTCTGAAACGGCTCGCCAAAGACGCCAAGGCGAAAGATGGCTGGCCGGGGCTGCTCGTGGGCGATATCTCGCAGCCGCGCGGCGGACCGATGTCGTCGGGCCATGCGAGCCACGAGGTCGGCCTCGACGCCGACATCTGGTTGAACCCGATGCCCGATCACGTGCTGACTTACCGCGAGCGCGAGGACATCTCCGCGAAGTCGATGCTCGATGCGACGAGGCTGAAAGTCGATCCCAAGATCTTCACCGAGAAGCAGTTCGCCCTCATCAAGCGCGCGGCGTCCTATCCGGAGGTCGAGCGCATCTTCGTCAACCCGGCGATCAAGAAGGCACTGTGCGAGCGCGCGGGCAAGGACCGCCGCTGGCTCGGCAAGGTGCGCCCGCTGTGGGGTCACGACTACCACTTCCACATCCGCATCGGCTGCACCAACTCGGGATGTCAGTCGCAGCCGCTCCCCAACGGCGACGACGGCTGCGGCAAGGAGGTCGACCACTGGCTGAAGGTGATCGCGAAGTCGCTCAGGAAAGAGCCGCTCAAGCCCGGCGAGAGGGTTGCAGGCGCGAGCGACAAGCGCAGGATCACGATGAATCAGCTGCCGGCCGAGTGCAAGGCGGTTCTCAAGAGCCCCGGGTACATAGCGGTCGCTCCCGGTACGAAGATCGTTCCCATTCGGGATGCAGGCGCGCCACCGCTCCCTTCGGCGAAGCCTGTTCCTGCCGCGCAAGGCATTCCCATTCCCCAGCCGGTGATCGCCGCGCGGCCGAACCGGGCCGCGCTGCCCTCGTCCGACGCCGGGCACGCGCAAGCCGCGGTGAAGAACTAGTCTCCGCCGCGGCTTTCATCGGTCGGACGTCGATCACGTCGCCGCCACGCCTGGCTCCGCCTGCACCCCCGTCGGCATCGGGCAGGAGACGCCCGTGCCGCCGAGCCCGCAGTAGCCGTGCGGGACCTTCGCCAGGTACTGCTGGTGATAGTCCTCGGCGAAGTAGAACTCCGGCGCGTCGACGATCTCGGTGGTGATCTCGCCGAAACCGCTCTTGGACAGCATCGCCTGGTAGGCGGCCTTCGACGCCAGCGCCGCTGCACGCTGCTCCGCAGCTGAACGTGTAGATGCCGGAGCGGTACTGCGTGCCGACGTCGTTGCCTTGGCGCATGCCTTGCGTGGGGTCGTGGCTCTCCCAGAACGTCTTTAGCAGCGTCTCGTAGCTGATGCGCTTGGGGTCATAGACGACGAGCACCACCTCGTTGTGGCCGGTGCGGCCGGAGCAGACCTCCTGATAGGTCGGGTTGGGCGTCAGGCCGCCCGCGTAGCCGACGGCCGTGATCCAGATGCCGGGACCTAGGCTCCAGAACTTGCGCTCAGCCCCCCAGAAGCAGCCCATGCCGAACAGCGCTTTCTCGGTGCCCTCGGGGTAGGGTCCCTTGAGCGGGCGCGAGAAAACGTAGTGCTCCTCGGCGGTGGGCATGGGCGTGGGGCGGCCGGGAAGGGCCGTCTCGGCCGTTGGCATCATGGTCTTCGTCTTGCGGAAAAGCATGGCTATCACCCGGTCTTTGGAAGGCTTTTCGTCCCTGATATAGTATTTGTTACGGGATGGGAGCAGTCCCCCTTTGTCCTCATGTCGTCTTGATGGCGGGCGAAGAGATTGAGGGGAAGCGTAGAGGGGAGCCGCAGCAATGGCCGATGCGATGGCAGCGACAGGACAAGGGTCCGCGGGGGCGCCGCCTGCCGCTCCCGAGCAGACCCTCTACGCCGCCAGCGGTGGGCGCAAATTGGCGTTCTCCTTCGTCTTTCTCATCCTGCTGCCGTTCTTCGTAAGCCTGGTCCCGATGCTCTTCTGGCGCATCTCGCAGGGCCACTGGACCGGCACGTTCGGCCTCGTCGTGATCGGCATTGCCTTTGTGTTCATTATGTTCCTGGTCGTCGTCGAGCTCATGCAGTCGTTGAGGTCCCGCGTCGAGCTCGGGAAGACATCGGTTAAGATGACGCTGCCTTCGGGCCGCGGGCCGACCCCGATCCTGCGCTACCGCTCGCACGACATCCCCTACGATCACATCAAGGCGGTGGAGACGCGGCGCGAGGTCTATGGGGGATCCGTCGCGCCCGTGCTGCTGCAAGGGGCGCGTCTCATCCTGAAGGACGATAGCATCGTCAAGCTCGGCTACGTGAGCGACGCCAACACCGACCCGTGCTTTCCGTTCCCCGAGATCGCGCGCCAGATCGCCGAGCGCGCCGGCGTTCCGGTCGCCTACAAGGGCGCGTTCCGCCGGTCGGTGCAAAAGAAGTTTCTGGGCCTGAAGCGCGCGCTCATCGCCGAGCCGGAGGAGCCGATCGGGGACTATGAGATGCAAGTCCTCAACGTCCGCCACGAGCGCTGGGTCATGCGCCTTGTGTGGCTGCTCGTTGCCCTCGTCGTGGTCGGCATCGCCATGGACATCATCTTCCCGCCGTCGAGCGGGCTGCCGCCGGCGCTGACGAGCCTCAAGAGCCTCATTGTTCCGGACAGCTCTCCCGCAAAGCCTCCGGCAAAGTAAGGCTCAGTGCTGCTGCGCTGCGCGCCGCTTAGTTGATGTGCACCTTCATCTCCTCGCGGCGCCGGCCGAGGAACCCGCAAAAGACGGCGAGCCCGCCGAACAGCACCGGCGTCGGCCGCCCCAGAATGCTGGTGATCATGGGATCCCAGACCCAAGGGAAGGTGGCCTTGATGACGGCCGCGCGCGCAGCCTCGAGCGAGGCGGGCGCCAGCTCCTGCCAGTAGCCGATGACGGTGGTCATCGTGAACGGCTTCACACCGTAGAGAGCGGGCGTCGCGTCCGCCACCAGCGTGACGACCGCGACGAGAGCGAAGACGCTCGTGAGGAAGCGCAGGACGGGCATGCTCTCGCGTTTGCTCCTTTGCTTGGGTCTTGAACCGCGGCTAGCTGACGCCCAGTGCCTTGTGCAGGTCTTGCAGCGTCGTGATCGCATTTTGTCCGGCAAAGAGGAAGCCGTCGACGCCCGCCGCGCGCAATGCGGCCTCCGCCGCACTGGGCTTGCCGGCCATCAGCACGCGCTTGGCGCCGGCCGCCTTCAACGCCTTGGCTGTCTCCTCCGCCTCGCGCGCGTAGATGGCATCCGACGAGCACAGGCAGGCGATATCCGCGCCCGATGCCTTGAATGCTTTGGCGGCCGCCGCGGCATCCTTGTAGCCGTCGCTGGTCAGGGCGTCGATGCCGCCGGCGGCGAGGAAGTTCCAAACCCATGTCGAGCGTTTGCCGTGATCGATAATCTCGCCGAGGTTGGCAAGGAAGACGCGCGGGCGCTTTCCCGTGCGGGCAAGGTAGGCGTCGGCTGCATCGCGCAAAGCCTCGAAGGGCTCAGCGAGGCGATGGGCGAGCAAAGGCGCGGCATACTGCGGGGCGGGTAGCGGCGAGGCGCCCGGGCTCGGTGCCACCTTGACGCCGTCCTCGCCGAGCAGCGGGAAGACGGAGATGCCGGTCAGCTCCAGCCGGCCGGTCGCGACCGCTTTGAGGCGTGCTTCGGCTACGGCAGCAATATCGGCCTGCAACGCGCCCGAGGTCAGCGCTGGCACGATGCCGCCGCGGCGCTCGATGTCCTGAAAGAGGCCCCAGGCTTTGCGCGCGAGGTCGTCGGTGAGGCTTTCCACGTACCAGGAGCCGCCGGCCGGATCGATGACGCGGCCGAGCGAGGATTCCTCCTGCAGCACGAGCTGCGTGTTGCGCGCGATGCGCCGCGCGAAGCGGTCGGGCACTCCGAGCGCCCAGGTGTAGGGCAGCACCGTAATGGCGTCGGCTCCGCCGAATGCCGCTCCGGCGCAGGCGGCGGTCGTGCGCAGCATGTTGGTCCATGGATCGCGTTTGGCCATCATGCGAACCGAGGTCGTGGCGGTGACGTGCATGTCTGCTGGCGATGCGCCGCAGGCCTCAGCGATACGCGCGATGATCGTGCGTGCGGCCCGCACCTTGGCGGCGGTGAGGAAGAAATCGGTGTCGGCGGCAAGCGCGAAGGCGATCGTCGCCAACGCGTCGGCAGGTGCTGCTCCGGCTGACGCGAAAGCGCGCAAATAGGCGACGAGTGCCGCGGCCAGGAAGGCGAGCTCTTGGGCCTCGCTGGCGCCGGCCTCGTGCGGAATCGTAGCATCGACGAGAATGGCGGTGAGGGAAGCGCCGCGCGTGCGCGCTTCGCCGGCAAGCTTGACCGTCTCGGCGAGTGCCGTCTCGATCGGAGCGCCGGCGGTGCCGAAGCGTGCGAGCGCGCCCAATGGGTCGACGTTGAGACGCGAGACGGCGGAGCCGGGCTTCGCCTTCGCCATCTCGAGGGCTTGCAGAAATTGGCGCGCGGTGCTCAGCGCCTCGATGCCGCCGTCAAGCTGCATTGGCGCGAAGTCGAGATGGACGCCCTTGAGGACGGCTGCCATGTCGGCGGCGTTGGCGATCGCAACGCCGGGCTGGCCAGGCGCGGCAACCTGCAGGACGATACCGGCGGCGCCGCCTTCCAGCTCCTCGAGGATCAACTCGTTCGCCGCCGCCGCATCGGCCGCGACGACGCGCTGATGGATTTGCCAGCCGAAGCGGTCGGCCGGCGCGCCGGTGCCTCGCGTAAAAGGAAAGGCGCCCGGTGCCGCATTCTCCGCACCAGGCAGAGCATCGGCGCGCGTGTAGAGCGGCTTGATCGTAAGGCCGCCGGCCGTGCGCGACACGAGCCTCTTGTCGAACTCGGCACCATGCAGTGCCTTTTCGACGAGCCCGCGCCATATATCGTAGCTGGCCGGTTCGAAACCAGCGGCGAGATCGAGCGGCGCTTCAGTGTCGTTCATGGTCCCGACGCCCTCACTTTCCCTTAGGGCACCACCAAGGGCTCCCCCCATCTCTATAGTCGCTCGCGTGGCGGTTTCGCACGCCGAAATATAGGGTTGTGCCGGCCCGCGTCGCTTCAACGCGCCGCGCAGAGAGCTTCCTCGGGACGCCCCTAGCTCTGCCAAAGTCGGTCATGCAACTGATGTTTGCAAAGGGCGGCCGAGCGTGCCAACAGGAAGGGGCGTGGGCCTCGTTCGAGTCGCGCGCTGCTGGTGCGCGCGGCGGCCTCAAGTGTGCGCTCATGGAGCCAGGAATGCCCGATACTCCGCGGCCCAAGACGGCTACGAACCCAGCGGCCGACCCTCACTTCTTTGCCCAAGACGGCCGCATTCTGATCGGGGGCAGCCACGCCGGGATCGAGTACATCGAGCTGAAGTTCGCCAATCGCCACGGTCTCGTTGCGGGCGCGACGGGCACGGGCAAGACGGTCACGCTGCAGGTTCTGGCCGAAGGCTTCTCGGCAGCCGGCGTGCCTGTGTTCGCCGCCGACATCAAGGGCGACCTCTCCGGGATCGGCGTGAAGGGCGAGCCAAAGCCCCATCTTGTCGCCCGCGCCGAGGAGATCGGGCTGCCCGGCTATTTCAATGCCGCGTTCCCGGTCGCGTTCTGGGACATCTTCGGCGAGCAGGGCCATCCTGTGCGCACCAGCGCGCAGTCCATGGGGCCACTGCTCTTGTCGCGGCTGCTCGAGCTCAGCGAGCCGCAGGAAGGCGTGCTCAACATTGCGTTCCGCTGGGCGCAGGATCGGCGCAACTCGCGCGATCCCAAGATGGTCATCCGCAAGCTGCGCGATCTGCGCGCCGTCATCGAGGAGATGGGCCGACGGGCGGGCGAGCTGCGCGGCAAGTACGGCAATATCGCACCGCAGACGGTGGGTGTGCTGCAGCGCCGTCTCCTGGTGCTCGAGCAGCAAGGCGCCGACAAGTTCTTCGGCGAGACGGCGCTCGACATCAACGACTTCATGAAGGTGCGCGACGGTTATGGCGTCATAAACATTCTGGCGGCCGACCGGCTGATGGACAACCCGCGGCTCTATGCGACCGCGCTTTTGTGGATGCTGGACGAGCTGTTCGAGAAGCTCCCCGAGGTCGGCGATCTCGACAAGCCCAAGCTCGTGTTCTTGTTCGACGAGGCGCACCTGCTTTTCAATGATGCCCCCAAAGCGGTGCTCGATCAGATCGAGCGCGTAACGCGCCTCATCCGCTCCAAGGGCGTCGGCGTCTATTACGTGACGCAGAGCCCGGGGGACGTTCCCGATCGCATTTCGGCCCAGCTCGGCAACCGCATCCAGCATGCGCTGCGCGCGTTCACGCCCAAGGAGCAGAAAGCGATCCGCGCCGCCGCCGAAACCTTCGTCAAGAATCCCGAGATCAATACCGAGCAGGCCCTACAGCAGCTCAAGGTTGGCGAGGCGCTGGTCTCGACCTTGCGAAACAAGGGCGAGCCCTCGATGGTGCAACGCGCACTTATTCGTCCGCCGATGGCCCGGGTCGGGCCTCTGAAGCCGGAGGAACGTCGCGCGCTGATCGATGCCGACAAGGAGAATGGGCGCAAATACGACGAGGAGGTCGTCGTCGAGGGCGCCTTCGAGCGCGTGCAGGCGCTGAACTCGATGATGGGCAACTTCTCTGACAAAGTTACCGGTGTGAAGGAGTGGTTTGGCATCGGGCGCAAGGACGACTGAAGGCCTTTGAACACAGTCAAGGCGGCGCCTTTATCGCCGGGTCTTCTCGGGTCTTCTCATGGACAAGCGTCCAGAATACGTTGGCGTGAGCGGACAACTCGACCCATGCGCTTTGCGGTTTCTTGAGGCTCAAACAATGAGGATCGACCTATGGGCTTTCTTCCAGGCTTCCGCTTCCGAAAGACGATCGGCGTTCTGCCCGGCGTGCGCATCAATCTGAGCAAGTCGCGGGTCTCAACGAGCCTCGGCGGGCGTGGGGCCACCGTCAACGTCGGCGCAGACGGCCGACGCATGGTGACGCTCGGCATTCCAGGAACCGGCATGAGCTACAGGGCGCCACTGACGGGAACCGTGCTGCTTCTGCTGCTCGCCGCCGCGGCCATCGTGGTCGTCGCTTGGCTGGTCCAGCCCGAGCTCGTGCGCCAGGTGCTGCACTGGTGGCAGCCGAAGTGGTTCTGACGGGCGCGGGAGCATCTCGCTCGTCGACGTAGCCGGGTTGAACGGACGCATTTGACCGACATCAACCCGGAACGCCTCGATCACGTTCAATATGCGGATGCGAGCTGAATAAGGATGGCCCAGGAAATGGCCCAGGAAATGGCCCATGAATAAGCCACTCGTAGCGGGCGCTGCTGCGATCGTGTTGGTCGGCGGCCTCTTTGTGGCGGCGAGGGCCGAGGGCGACGCGGCCAAGATCGCCAAGGGTCGCGCCCTCGTTGAGGCGAACTGCGCCCGCTGCCATGCGATCGGCATGGACGACACGAGCCACCACGAGGAGGCGCCGCCGTTTCGCGTCGTCGTAACGCGTTATCCGCCCGAAGATCTCGCCGAGGCGCTGGCCGAGGGCATCGTCTCGGGCCATCCCGATATGCCCGAGTTCGTATTTCAGCCGCCGGAGATCGATGCCATCCTGGCCTATCTCAACACGCTCATACCGCCCGCAAGCGCCAAGCCGGACGGCAAGTAAAGCGCAAAGCTCAAGTCGAAATGCCAACAGCGCCCCGAGGGCGCCGTTTGCTGTGTGCAGAGCGCACCTTGCCGCTCAGCCGGCGAGCGCCTCGACATGCTCCCAATTGATGAGATTGTCGAACCAGGCCTCGAGGTACTTCGGCCGCGCGTTGCGGTAGTCGATGTAGTAGCTGTGCTCCCAGACGTCGCAGCCCAGGATCGGCTTGGCGCCGTGCATCAGCGGGTTCTCGCCGTTGGGCGTCTTCATCACCTGAAGCTTGCCGTCCTTGAGGGCGAGCCATGCCCATCCCGAGCCGAATTGCGTCTTGCCGGCCTCGATGAAGTCATTGCGCACCTTGTCGTAACCGCCGGCTCCGGCGACAAGCTTCTCGACCTTGCCGGGTAGCTTCTTGCCGCCGCCGCCCTTCTTCATCCATTGCCAGAAATTGATGTGATTGAAGTCCTGGCCGACGTTGTTGATGATCGGCTGGTTCTTGTCGGCGTAAGCCTCCTTGCAGATCTCCTCGATGCTCTTGCCCTCGTACTTGGTGCCGGGGACGAGCTTGTTGGCCATGTCGACGTAGGCCTGATGGTGCTTGTCGTGATGGAACTGCAGGGTCTCGGCCGACATGAACGGCCCGAGCGCATCGTAGGCATAGGGCAGGGGGGGAAGCGAAAAAGCCATGGTCTCGGGCCTCCGAAATGGGAATGAAGCGGAATTGCAAAGGGGCGCGGAGGGGCGAACGTACCGGGTCGCCGGGCCTAAATCAAACGCAGGTTGCACGATGACGGTTCCCTGCGGAGGGCGATCGGCGCGTGCCGGATGCGAGTAGGGGCGCAGCGACCCTGAGCGCTGCGCCCCCTTGGATCACTCCGGGGAAGATAGGATTTCAGGGTAGATCCAGCCTAGAGACGCGCAAATGAACGGTATCTGAACGGCCGCCAGGGCGCCGTAGCGGTTCAACGCGCCGACGAAGCGGCGACCTTTTCCGCATGCAATCGATTGCGATGGCGGCATACGGCTTAATGCGCACCCTGAGTGTTAACGCGCCTTTTTCGTCGGATCGGTTAGCGAAAGCCGTTATGCGCGTTTCGGTTGCAACTAATCCCGCGCCGCTTCTGATACGAATGGGCAATCTTTTTGCGATGTACTTGACAAATCGAGGATGAAAAGCAATTCAAGCGGCTCTAAAGAAGAACGGCAGCAAAGGCCGGACCACCCACCGGGATCACGAAGAGAGGAATTAGATGGCCACCGTCAACGTTGACAAGATGTCGCTGAAGGATCTGCTCGATCTTGAGGCGAAAGTGCAGAAGGCAATCAACAC
Organism: uncultured Alphaproteobacteria bacterium; assembly: GCA_963724945.1. Lineage (GTDB taxonomy): Bacteria > Pseudomonadota > Alphaproteobacteria > Rhizobiales > Hyphomicrobiaceae > Hyphomicrobium_A. The sequence continues at coordinate 1,365,998 of CAVRWL010000003.1, forward strand.
GGCCCGGGATCGTGAGCGCGCCGACGTGAAACACGCATTGGCGGCGATGGCGGAAAAGCGCGGCTTTTCGGTTTCGGAATTGTTCGGCGGCCGCGGCCGCGGCAAAGGCAGCGCCGCCAAGTACGCCAACCCCGACAACCGCGCCGAGACTTGGACGGGGCGTGGGCGCAAGCCGAATTGGCTGGTCGCCAAGCTGAAGAAGGGTGCGAATATCACCGATTTCGCCATTTGATGCTCAGGCCGCATGGGCGCGGCGCGCCCGAGAGGCGGCAATCGAGGCGAGAGGCGATTGCAGGTCCGTACCGGAGTTTCCGGTGCGGACCTTCTCGTTTTCCGTCAATGGCGTATGCCGGGCTAAATCATAGATGGCGTAAACGCGATTAATGCTTGCGTAGTTGCCGCAACGGAAATGGCGGCGTTTTTGCGCGTCTTTCTCGGCTTGCACAAAGCGTCGTCGGGCGCGAGCCGACGATTTGGACGTCGTTCCGGATTGACGTCGCGCCCCGGCGCCGGGAGCGCACGGCCGCCTTGGAAGTCACGGGGCATCCGGTAAGGGCACATTAAGTTTCGGGTGTCGATAGTCGCGCCGGCTTCGGCTGCGACCGCCCGTTTTTTTGGCACTCTCATCTTGACAGTGCTAAGTGGCCGGAGCATATACGCCGCGCGGGGGCGGCTCGCCGGCATCGGCCCGGGTTCGCCTCGCTGACGCGTTCTTGTGGGCTTGCGGAAGGCTTGCCCAAATTGCTGAAAACCTAGTCAAATCAAAAGGGTGACCCCATGAAGTTCCGTCCTCTTCATGACCGCGTCGTCGTTCGGCGCCTGGAAGAAGACACCAAGACCACCGGCGGCATCATCATTCCCGACACTGCCAAAGAGAAGCCCATGCAAGGCGAGGTCGTCGCCGTGGGCCCCGGCGCCCGCGACGAGGCCGGCAAGATCGTTCCCCTCGACGTCAAGTGTGGCGACCGCGTCCTGTTCGGCAAGTGGAGCGGCACCGAGGTCAAGATCGATGGGCAAGATCTGCTCATCATGAAGGAGAGCGACATCCTCGGCGTGATCGAGGGCAAAGCCTCCGTCCGCGCCGCGGCCTGACGCGGTAAAACGCAACGGCATTTTCCGATTATCCGATAGGAGCTGCATTACATGTCTTCCAAAGACGTCAAATTTGGACAAGACGCGCGCGAGAAGATGCTGCGCGGCGTCGACATCCTCGCCAACGCCGTCAAGGTGACGCTGGGCCCCAAGGGGCGCAACGTTGTCATCGAGAAGTCGTTCGGCGCTCCGCGCATCACCAAGGACGGCGTGACGGTCGCCAAGGAGATCGAACTCGAGGACAAGTTCGAGAACATGGGCGCACAGATGGTGCGCGAGGTCGCCTCCAAGACCTCCGACGTCGCCGGCGATGGCACCACGACGGCGACCGTGCTCGCGCAGGCGATCGTCAAGGAAGGGGCGAAGTCGGTCGCGGCCGGCGCCAACCCCATGGACCTGAAGCGCGGCATCGATCTCGCCGTCAATGCCATCGTCGATGAGCTCAAGACGAAGTCCAAGAAGGTCACCTCCAACGACGAGATCGCCCAGGTCGGCACCATCTCCGCCAACGGCGATACCGAGATCGGCGCCAAGATCGCCGAGGCGATGAAGAAGGTCGGCAACGAGGGCGTGATCACGGTCGAGGAATCCAAGAGCCTCGAGACCGAGCTCGACGTCGTCGAAGGCATGCAGTTCGACCGCGGCTATCTCTCGCCGTATTTCATCACCAACGCCGACAAGATGATCGCCGAGCTCGAGAGCCCCTACATTCTCATCCATGAGAAGAAGCTCTCCGGCCTGCAGGCGATGCTTCCCGTTCTCGAGGCCGTGGTGCAGGCGGGCAAGCCCTTGCTCATCATCGCCGAGGACGTGGAAGGTGAGGCGCTTGCGACCCTCGTCGTCAATAAGCTGCGCGGCGGCCTGAAGGTGGCGGCCGTCAAGGCGCCCGGCTTCGGCGATCGGCGCAAGGCGATGCTCGAGGACATTGCCGTGCTGACCGGCGGCACCGTCGTCAGCGAGGACCTCGGCATCAAGCTCGAGAACGTGACGCTGCAGATGCTGGGCAGCGCCAAGAGGGTCACGATCGACAAGGAGAACACCACGCTCGTCGACGGCGCCGGCAAGAAGGCCGACATCGAGGCGCGCGTGAAGCAGATCAAGGCGCAGATCGAGGAGACCACCTCCGACTACGACCGCGAGAAGCTGCAGGAGCGTTTGGCCAAGCTCGCCGGCGGTGTTGCCGTCCTCAAGGTCGGCGGCGCCACCGAGATCGAAGTGAAGGAGCGCAAGGACCGCGTCGACGACGCGCTGCACGCAACGCGCGCGGCCGTCGAGGAGGGCATCGTGCCTGGCGGTGGCGTAGCGCTCTTGCGCGCGATCAAGTCGCTTGAGTCGCTCAACGTGGAGAACGACGATCAGAAGGTCGGGATCAACATCGTCAAGAAGGCGTTGCAGGCGCCCGCGCGGCAGATCTTCACCAACGCCGGTGAGGACGGCTCCGTGATCGTCGGCAAGATCCTGGAGAACGCCAAGTACAACTTCGGCTACAACGCCCAGACACACGCCTACGGCGACCTCGTCTCCGAGGGCGTCATCGATCCGGCCAAGGTCGTGCGCTGTGCGCTGCAGGACGCCGCCTCCGTTGCCGGACTTTTAATCACCACGGAGGCGATGGTGGCCGAGCTGCCCAAGAAGGAACATGCGCATCCGCCGATGCCAGGCGGCGGCATGGGCGGCATGGACTTCTAACGGTTCAGTTGTTTGTGGATGAATGGAAAAAGCCTCAGTCTTGACTGGGGCTTTTTCTGATTCTTGGCCTATTTCTGCCAGGGTGTTGCCCACGGGCCCCACGGCAATGGCCCGGACTTGACGACTTTGGGGGGAGTTTGCCCAATGCGAAGTCACTGCGATGCTTTGCATTTGGCCCAGTCGTAGCCATTTTCTCCATCTAGCGTCACCGCTGCTTTTGGAGACTGAGGGATGATCGAAAAGACCGCCGTTTTAACGCGGGCCGGGTTCATACCGGTGGCCGCGGTGCTCACGTTGATGTGCTCGTCCGCAGCGCGTACCGAAGAGCCATCCGCGAGCGCAGAGAGCAGCGCGGCGGTATCGGTGCAGCATGCCGACGCCGCGACGCCGGCTTCGGACGAGAAGAAGCCCGAGCATGCCGATGGCAAGGCGACCGTCGCGGCGGACAAGGACAAAGCAGACAAGGACAAGGCAGCAGACAAGACGCCGGGAGCCATTACGGCCAAGGTGCCCGAGCCGCAGCCAGGAAAGACTTCAGGTGCGACAGACAAGACTGCGGTAGCGACCGACAAGGACAAAGCGCCGGACAAGGCCCAGGACAAAGACAAGACTCCGGCCGTCACCACGGCCAAGGTCCCTGAGCCGCAGCCGCAGAAGTCCGCCGAAGTGACCGATAAGGCCGCCGCTAATAAGGACAAGGCATCGGCTGCCGCCGCGGCCAAGGTTCCCGAGAAGCCAGGCGACGCGACCGATAAGGCTGCTGCGAACAAGGACAAGGCGCCAGCCACCGTCACGGCCAAGGTGCCCGAGCCGCAGCCGCAGAAAGCTGCCGAACTCGGCAGCGAATGCGACGGCCGCCGCGGCCAAGGACAAGCTAGCCAAGGACAAGCTAGCCAAGGACAAGGCGTCGTCCGGCACGACCGCCAATCTCGCTACGCCGCAGTCCGAAAAGTCGGGACCGAAGGCCCCCGATGCGACGGCGGCGCTGCCCACGGCCTCCCCAGGCTCGGCTTCCGCTGGCGCTGCCGATGCGGCGCTGCCGCCCGCCGATCCGGTCGTCGCCGACGTTCGTCAGCGGCTGGCCAAAGAGCTCAAGGGTGTGCGCGGGGAGGAGGCGGCCGCACTCGTCGCCTTCTACGACACTCTCAACGGGCCCGCGATCTGGGTCTCCACAAACGGCCTTACCGCCAAGGGCAAGGCGGTGGTGAAAGAGATCGGCAACGCCGACGACTGGGGCCTTCCGGCGGCGGATTTCCACGTGCCGAAGCTGACGACCGGCACCCTATCGCCTGAGGCTGCCGCCGATGCGGAGATCGAGGTCGCGCTGGCAGTCCTCAAATATGCGCGCTACGCGCGCGGCGGACGCATCAATCCCGCGAGCATCTCCCCGATCTTCGACGTATCACCGACGTTGATCCCGCCGAAGAGAGTGCTGGCCGATATCACCATCCTAGACGCGCCCGATGCGTATTTGCGCTCGCTCCACCCCAAGCACGCGCAGTTCGAGCTGCTGCGCCAGGCGCTGTTGAAGGCGCGCGGGTCGAGCGGGAAGGAGGAGGAGGCGCCCAACGAGGATCCGGCGCTCGCGGTCAAGCTGCCCCCGGGCGGCGTCATCAAGCCCGGCGGAACGGACCCGCAAGTGGCGCTGCTGCGTCAGCGGCTGAAGGTGCCGTCTGACGACAAGACTAAAGAGAACGTCTATGACGCCAAGCTGCAAGAGGCCGTGCGGCAGTTCCAGCGCGCCAACAACCTGCGCCCCGACGCCGTCATCGGCAACAACACGCGCGCCGTTCTCAATGGGCAACCCAAGCCCGAGCCTGTCACCGCCGACGCCAAGATCGAGCGCATCCTCGTCAATATGGAGCGCTGGCGCTGGCTGCCTGAAGATCTCGGCAAGCTCTATGTCTGGGACAACGTGCCCGAGGCCCTGACCCGCATCGTCAAGGACGGCAAGATCATCCATACCGACAAGATCGTCGTCGGGCAGCCGACATGGCCCACGCCTTCGTTCTCGGCGGACATGAAGACGGTCGTCTTCCACCCGACCTGGGGCGTGCCCGACGGCATCAAGGCCAAGGAGCTGGCTCCGCTGCTGCGCAAGAGTTCCGGTGGTGGCATCTTCGGGCTCTTCGGTGGAGGCTATTCGGCCGACGCCGTGCTCGATGCCTACCAGTTGCATGCTTCCATCAACGGACACCAGGTCGACGCCAACTCCATCGATTGGAACAGCATCGACATTCGTTCCGTCGCGTTCCAGCAGCCGCCGGGGCCGAAGAACCCGCTCGGCAACGTGAAGTTCATCTTCCCCAACAAGCACGACGTCTACATGCACGACACGCCCGAGCATGATCTGTTCAGCCGATCCTTCCGTGCGCTGAGCCACGGCTGCATGCGCGTGCAGGATCCGCGCCGCTTCGCCGAGATCATTCTCGGAGAGGACAAAGGCTGGTCTGTCGAGAAGGTGCGCAGCATGTTCAATGGGGGCAGCGTCGACGTGCCGCTCGATACCCACATCCCCGTGCACGTCACCTATTTGACCATGCGCGTCGACGAGAACGGCAAGCTGCAGACCTACGGCGATTTCTACGGGCTCGACGGGCGCACGGCGGCGGCTTTGACCGGCAAGGCGGTGCACTTCAATCAGCCGGCAATTCAGGACGACGTGGTTGCCTCCGGCGACGGCTCCGGCGACGACGCGCCTCTTTCGGGGCCGCCGGGCCAGCGCCGAGCGGGCGCGCACAAGAAGCAGTACGGGGCTTCGAATCTCGCCGATGCCATCTCGGGGCTGTTCTCGCCCTAAGCGTCGCGCATTCCGGAGTTGCGGGCGCGGACGAGCTCGCCGAGCTTGTCCGCGGCTCGCTTGCGATCGGTGGGGAAATCGTTCGCGATCCACCAGCTCTCGAAGTCGGCGAGCACGCGTCCCACCTCCGGCCCGGCCGGCACGCCAAGCGCCATGACGTCGGCGCCACGTACGGGCAGCGCCGGAGCGCGCCATCGCTCCGGCAATCGGACGCGCCGGGCGCGCGCTGCATTGTCGGGCGGCTCGCCCGAGCGGGCCCAATCCATCAGCACGCCATCGACAAAGGCCTCAGCGCCCTGGCGGTAGAGAAAAGTCTGAGCGTCCCGTTCGCCGGCGCCGGGATCGAAGGCCGGCTCGCCGGCGCTCAAGCGGGAGAGCCTGTCGGCCTCCGCGGCCGAAAGGCGCAAGCGCTCCTGCAGGCGAGCGGCATCCCCCGGGTGCGTGAGCGCGAACGCGGCGAGCCGTAGCAGCGGGTCCGGCGCGCGATGCAGCGCCTCCTCGATCCCGACGAGCCGCGCAAGCCGCTCCGCGTCGACGGGCATGCCGAGCAGCGGTATGGCGAGCTCGGCAGCCCGCATGGCGCGCGCGGCGTCGATCGCGCCCGGCGCGCCGAGAAGCCGCAAGAGCTCGGTGCGGATGCGCTCTCCGGAAAGGCCTGCGAGCCCCGCTTTCTCCGCAATCGCGGCTGCGAGGCCTTCAGGGTCCGGGCGCGTCCCGTCGCCGTACTCGGCGAGAAAGCGGAAGAAGCGCAGGATGCGCAAGTAGTCCTCGCGGATCCTCTGCCTGGCATCGCCGATGAAGCGCACGCGTCGCGCGACGAGATCGGCGTAGCCGCCGAGCGGGTCGTGCACGGTGCCCTCGGCCCCGCAATAGAGCGCGTTCATGGTGAAGTCGCGCCGCAGCGCGTCCTCCCTCCAATCGGTGGTGAAAGTCACGCGCGCGTGGCGTCCGAACGTCTCGATGTCCTTGCGCAGCGTCGTCACCTCGAAGGGCACATGGTCGGCCACGACCGTGACCGTGCCGTGCTCGAAACCCGTCGGCACCGCGTGCAATCGGGCCTGCTTGGAAAGACGCATCACGTCGGCGGGAAGCGCCGTCGTTGCGATGTCGATGTCCTTGACGGGGGTTCCCATCAGCGCATTGCGGACCGCGCCACCGACGGCGCGCGCCTCGGCGCCCTCGGCCGCGAGGGCGGCGAAGACCCTGCGCGTCTCCGGCCGCTTCAGCCACTCGGCTCCGACGAGATCGGGAAGCCGCCCGCTTTGCTTGGCGTGCGTCATCGTAATTTTCCGCAGCTATTCGAGATGCCCGGGCTCGATATGGCCGTTCTTCAGCGCAGGCGGGACGTAGACCTGGCCCGGCTTTCCGCCCGGGATCGTGCCGAACGTCGCGAGCATCGCCACGACGAGGACGACGCCGGCGATGAACAGCCAGATCAGCGGCGCATCATCGAGCACGCGGGCCGCCCCGGGCTTTTCCACGCGCGTCATGTAGACGAAGGCGACGTAGACGATCGTCGGCAGCAGAAACAGCAGGATGTTCTCGGCGACGATGCGAATCATGCGGAAAAGAACCTCTCGTGCATGTTCTTCATGATACCAGCAGTCGCGCCCCAAATGTACCTCTCTTGAAACGGCATGGCATGAAAGCGGCGCTCGGCGCCGCCCAAGACGCGGACGTGGGTCTTGTGATTGCGCGCGTCCATGAGAAATGCGAGCGGCACCTCGAACGCTTCTGCGACCTCACCGGGCTCGAGCGCAAGCTCGAAGCCTTCGCGCACGAGGGCGACGACCGGGACGATGCGGTAGCCCGTGCCGGTGCGGTAGGCGTCAAGGTAGCCGAGCGGCTCGACAAACCGGGGATCGAGCCCGATCTCCTCCTGTGCCTCGCGCAACGCTGTGGCGACAGGCTCCGTCTCGTCGGCCTCCATTTTTCCCCCGGGGAGCGCGATCTGGCCCGCGTGACGCGGCAGGCTTTCGGTGCGCTGGGTGAAGAGCACGGTGAGGTCCTTGTGCGCAATGATCGGCACCAGTACCGCGGCCGGACACGGAGGACGCGATACCAGCTTGGGCCTGAGGTCTGGGTTGAGATCGAAGTCGCTGGGCCCCAAGTGTGCGCCCGCTGCGCTGCTTGAGCGGTCGACGGGAGGCGCTCGATGCAGCACACGGCCGGCGCGCAAACGGAAGCCGACCTCGGAGAAAGGTGATTCGGCAGGTGCGGCCGCGTCAGACATGGCGAGACCATATCACGGGGGCCCGTGTTAAGACTAAGCGTTGGAGAAAGTCCGATTCGGCGGCCGCCGAACCACGATCGCGTCAAACTTTCGCGTAAGTCTTGCGTCATCGCGGCGCCGCCCAAGGAGCCACTCTTGCTGACCTCTCCTCTTTTGCGTCCGCTCGTCGCGATCCTGGTCGGGGCGCTCGCCCTGTTGCCGCTCGCGGCCCGGGCCGCGACGGTTTCCGACTTCGTCGTGTCGTTGAGCCCCAGCGAGCGCCAGGCGTTCACCGAGTGGCAGGCGGCCCAGGCGCACTTCGATCGCCGCCTTGACGCCTACTGGCACGAGGTCGAGCGCAAGCGCAGGGTTCGCAGGAGGGAGCGCTCCGCCGGCCATCTTTATATGACCAACGCGTATGTCCTGAGCTATCCGCCCGAGTATCGAGGCCCTGAGCTCAGCCGGGATCTCGAGCGCCGCTGGAAGCAATTCCTCGCCGCGAGCGAACGGGCGGAGCCCAAGCAGGCGAAGCCCCCGCAGCCGGGGATCGACGACTTCCTGGCGGCGGCCAAGAAATACTACGGCTTTACGCCGGCGCGCATTTCGGAGTGGGAATTCAAGCGCCGCTATGCGGAGGAGTCGCTGAAGCTGGGGCTCACCAAGGATCAGGTGGTGCGCGTCTATGCGCTGGAGACGGGCGGCAACGGCACCGCCGACATGCAGGCCGGCGTCCAACCCATAACCAAGAAGGGACACCCGATCTCCTCCGCGCTCGGCTACGCCCAGCTCTTGCACGCCAACACCATCGGCGAGCTTGTGAAGCACGGCGATCAGTTCATCGGCCGGCTCAGGAGTTTGGCGGCAACGACGCGCGATCCTGCGCGCGCGCAAGAGCTGCGCCAGAAGGTCGATGCGCTGCGCCGCATGCTGCACGCGGCGCGTTCGGTGCCCAACGATTGGTACCGCCACGTCGCCTTTGCGCAGACGCCGCGCGGCTACGGCATACACGCCATCAATCTCGATGGGGACATCGGGCCGTGGCTGCAATCGGAGAAGCTCAAGGGCCTCAAGGAATTCGCGGCAAGGCAGGGCGTCACCAACCTATCGGGCGAGGAGCTCGAGCTCATGAACCTTTCAGGGCCCGCGACGGGCCTTGAGATGCTGCAGCCGGTCGGTCTCACCGCGCCCACGCCGAACTTCTTCTCGCGGCGTGCCTACTACGTGAACAAGATGGTGACGGGCAAAACCACGGCCGAGCTGCTGGCCGAATTCACGCGGCGCATGGACAACAGCTCCAAGAAACCGGGCGCACTCGAGTTCGCGCAGGCCTTCGATGCCGCGCGCCAGGAAAGACTGCCGTGGCGGTAAGGCTCGGCGCTCTCAATTGAGGCGTTTGAGCGCGTCGCGCGCCGGCTTGAATCTCGGATTGATCGCGAGCGCGGCTTCCAGATCGGCCTTGGCGTGCTCGCTGTTGCCCATCCGCAGATAAGCCTCGCCACGCTTCGTGAGCGCGAGAATGTACTTCGGTGCCATGCTGATGGCGGCACTGTACTCCTCGACCGCATTCTTGGGATCATTGAGCCCGTCGTAGGCCTCGCCGGCAACGTAGTGCAGGGAAGAGATCGGCTCTATGTCGAGGGCCTTCTTGCTGTAGGACAGCGCCTCCTTGTAATCGCCGGTCGTTACCGATGCCCAAGAGAGCTTGCTGAAGACGGCGGCGAGCGTCGATTTCTCTAGTCCGCCGGTATTGGCCAGGAAGACGCGGCATATGCCATACGCCGTTCTGGGGTTCTGCTCGTTGAGGCAGGGCGCCGCCATGGCGATCGAGCCCTGTGCGGGGGCCGCGGCCGGTGCCGCCCGTACGCCGGTGTCGCCCTCGCCGAGGCTCTTGAGGTCATCTGCGGCCTTTTGGCTGCCGTTGGCTTTCGCCTTCTCCAACCAGGCGCGCGCGGTGTCCAGGTTCTTCGGCACGGTGATGCCTCTCATGTAGGCAAGACCCATCAACTCTTGCGCGTCCGCGTATCCCTGGTCGGCGCTCTTGCGGTACCACGTGACGGCCGTGGGGACGTCCTTCTGCACGAAGATCCCCTGATCGTACATGTAGGCGAAGTAGTACTGAGCGACACTGTCGCCTGCGTCCGCGCTCTGCTTGAGGTACTCGAACGCGGCCGACAAGTCTTTCGGTGCGCCGTTCTGGCCATAGAGATAGGCAATGCCGAGCTTGCGCTGCGCGTAGGACTCCTTCTGGTCCGCAGCCTTGCGCCACCACGCGAGTGCCTCGGAGATATTCGTCTCGACTCCGCTGCCGCCGAAATAGGCGTCGCCCATCTCAGCCTGCGAGTAGGCGTCGCCCTTTTCCGCCGCAGTGCGGAACCACTGGGCTGCCAACTTCGGGTCCTGGTTGATTCCGCGGCCGTACTTGTAGGATTCGCCGACGTCGCGCTGCGCCAGTATCTCCCCCTGTTGCGCCGCACGCAGCAGCCAGGGAAAGGCCTTGTTGTAATCGAGGGGCAACCCGGGCAAGCCGAAATAGTAGCTCAGGCCCAAGTTTAGCTGCGCCACGCCGTGGCCTTGCTTGGCGGCCTTGACGTACCACTCGAGGGCGGTCTTGGCGTCGAGCGTATTGGTGTACTTGAGCGTCGGATCGAACAGCGTCGCATACGAGAACTCCGCGAAGGGATCGCCGGCCTCCGCGAGCTTTTTCAAGCGCTCCCGCGCAGCCGGGTCCGTCTTGGCCGCGTCGCGCAGCTGATCCATCGCCACGCCGGCGTCTTGCTCCGGCTTGGCCCAAGCGCCGCCGGGGATGGAGCTCGGCACGCCTGCGAGCAGCCAAACCGCAGCGACCACGCTCGCGGCTTGCGGCCACACATACCACGCCCAGCGGTAGCGGGAATCGACGGCCCAGTTTGCTCCGTGCGCGGCGGCGATGCGGGAGAGAGAGGCGTTCATCACCGGCTATCCATCCCGGCCATGATGTCGGCCATCTCGATTTTGGTGAGATCGGCGTTCGGATCTTGCGAGATCCGCATGGCCTGGGCCTCGCGCGATTTCTCGAGCAGGGTGCGCATCTCGCGCGCGTTGCCCCAGTCCTCGCGTGTGCGCTCGCGCTCGACCCACGGCTTAAGCTTGGTCTCGAGCTCTTCAGGCAGCTCGTATTTCTGCGATCTCGCCATGCCGCGGAGAATGGCGCACAGCTCTCCGGTCTCGTAGGCGGGAAAGTCGATGGTCTTGGTGAAGCGGCTCGCGAGTCCGGGATTGGATGAGATGAAGCGGCGCATCTCGTTGGGGTAGCCCGCCGCGATGACGACGACGCGGTCGCGGTTGTCCTCCATGAACTTCAGCAGAGTATCAATCGCCTCCTTGCCGAAGTCCGAGCCCGCTCCCGGGTTTGACGCGAGCGCATAAGCCTCGTCGATGAACAGGATGCCGTCGAGCGCCGACTTGCATACATCGAGCGTCTTGATCGCCGTCTGCCCGATCCAGCCGGCGACGAGGCCGGAACGGTCCGTCTCGATCAGGTGCCCCTTGCGCAGGATGCCGAGCGATCGGTAGATCTCGCCGAGTGCGCGGGCGACTTGCGTCTTGCCGACACCCGGAGGGCCGGTGAAAACCATGTGCCGGCTGATGGCGCCGACCGGCAGCCCCTGCTCGCGGCGCTTCTTCTCCACCTCGAGGCCGGCGAGCAGCTTATTGACCTCCTCCTTAACCGGGGCGAGCCCGACCATCGCATCGAGGTCGTCGAGCGCCTGATCGGCAGTGCGCAACAGCGGCGCGTTCGATTTCACGTCGAGGCGCCGTCCCGGCGTCAGGGAGCCGGCTCCGGATGCCAAGCCTGCCCCCGTCGTCGCAAGTCGCATGGCGACGTAGGTGAGGGCGGCACCGGAGGCCAAGATCAACAGCGCCGACGTGAGCTTGAAGGCGGCCGCGGCGGTAAAGCCGCCGGCGAGCCACCCAAGCGGCCCCGATTGCGGATTGAGCAGCCAGGTGCTGACCAGGGTCGCCGCCACGGCGACGATGAAGAAGCCCACCATCGGGCGGTTCTCGAAGAATTTCTTCATCGGCTGCTCTCCCGCCGCTCAAGCCTGTCCCTGCGTCATGCCGTTCTTGCTCAACACTTCGTCTTGGGGATCCAATACACGCTCTGCGTGGCGGTGCCGTTGAGCGACGGGATCGACCAGCCCGGCGTCAACCACACCATGAGATCCTTGCCCTCGCCGAGGATCGAGATCGCGCCCTTGCCGACGGGATAGGGCGCGGGAAAGGGCACCGCCACGCGCTGGGGTGCGGCCGTGACCCGGAACGGCGGGGAGACGTAGCTACCGGAGCCGATGCGGATCGTGCTGTCGGGGGCGCCGGCGCTCTTGGAGATGGTCAAGATCGCCAGCGGCGCCTTGCAGCTCTTGGCCTCCGCGATCATTGCCGTGGCTTCCTTGGGGTCGAGCGATCCTGCCGCCTGATCCAAATCCGCTTGCGTGATCGCCGTCAGCTCCGCGTTGGCGGAGCGCGAGCCGGTCGACGTGAGGGCGAGCGACAGCAGCAGGGCGGTCACGATGGCGCCGGCGCCGATCACCATGAGGCCGCGCAGGCTCGTCGAATCCTTTGGGGATCCCGCTTCCTTTGGGGATCGCGACTTATCAGATCCTGTCGCGTGTTGAGCGCTTCCCTGATCGCTCATGGCAGTGCCGCAATCGACATGCCTTAAATCTCCTACAGCGCGGCCCCAAACCGGCCTGGAAGATAAGGGAATTATGCTGCCCGGCCGGAGAACGCGCAAGCCATCGCTCGTCGCAGTCTGGGCTTCGCCGCAGTCAGGATTAATCGGTGTGCGGCGCGCCCGCCCGGTCCGGGCTGCCGGCTGATGGTGGGCTGACGGGCCGGATCACGGCCACTTCACGATGGGCGGCATGGAGGACAGGATCGCATCGACGTTGCCGCCCGTCTTGAGCCCGAACACGGTGCCGCGGTCATAGAGCAGGTTGAACTCGACGTAGCGGCCGCGGCGCACCAGCTGCTCCTCGCGGTCGGCTTCCGTCCACCCCATCCGATAGTTGCCGCGCACCAGCATCGGATAGACCTGCAGGAATGCGCGTCCCACGGCTTGCGTGAAGGCGAAGGCTGCGCTCCAGCCGCCGTCCGCCTCCGAGGGCGTCAGGTAGTCGTAGAAGATGCCGCCGACGCCGCGCATCTCCTTGCGGTGCGGCAGATAGAAGTACTCGTCGCACCAAGTCTTGAGCTTCGCGTAGTCGGCGAAGGAGTGCGGCTCGCAGGCACCGTACATGGCCGCATGGAAGGCAAGCGTGTCGGCGTCCTTCTGCGTGCGCCGGCGCTCGAGGACGGGCGTCAGGTCGGCGCCGCCGCCGAACCACCACTTCGACGTGACGACCATGCGCGTGTTCATGTGCACGGCCGGCACGTTGGGATTTTGCGGGTGGGCGATGAGCGAGATGCCCGAGGCCCAGAACTGCGGGTGCTCCTCGGCTCCTGGGATCTGCTTGCGGAACTCCGGGGCAAACTCGCCGTAGACGGTTGAGGTGTGCACGCCCACCTTCTCGAAGACGCGGCCGTTCATCAGGCTCATGATGCCGCCGCCGCCCGGGGCCCCCGAATGGTCCGTGCGCTCCCATGGCGTGCGCTCGAAGCTGCCTGGTGCCTGGTCGGACAAGGGCGCCCCCTCGGGCAGTTCCGTCTCGAGCGCCTCAAAGCTGGCGCAAATCTTATCGCGCAGCTCCCCGAACCAGGCCTTCGCGGCCTCCTGGTGGGCGGCGATTTGGGCCGCCGATTGGGGCGCCTCATGCATAGGCCGTTGCGGCTCCGTCATTCTCAGCGTTGCCCCTTTTGTTGGCGCAATTCCCCCTATATATCCAGGGCGGCGATGTCTAGGGAGGCACGCCGGCGCCCCCTAAGACCGGGTATTTTGCACCGCTGTCCGGCGGCCGCCGCCGATTGCCGGCCGCCCAAACCCCCGTGTCGATGAACTCGCAAGGGTCCGGAGCCTCGTCATGTTCGAGCGTATCTTTCGCTGGTACGAGACCCGCATCGACCCCTATGCGGCGGCCGAAATCGTGGAGCCGCCGAAGGGGCTCATGGCCTTCTTCTGGCACTTCTTGAAGCCCGTCTGGTGGGCGTTCGCGCTCCTCACCCTGCTCACGCTGGCGGCGGCGGCCATCGAGGTGGCGCTCATCGCCTTCATCGGCCGCATCATCGACCTCATGCGGGAGACAGCATCGCCGTCAAGCCTCTTTGCCGAGCACTGGCATGAGCTCGTGCTGATGGCGCTGGTGGCGCTTATCGCGCGCCCCGTCGTCTCAGCGCTCGCCGACCTCTCCAAGCAGCAGTTGATCATGGGCCCCGTCAGCGCGCTCGTGCGCTGGCGCGCGCATTCCTACGTCGTGCGCCAGAGCCTCGGCTTCTTTCAGAACGACTTTGCCGGTCGCATCGCAAACCGCGTCATGCAAGTTGGCCCTGCCGTGCGCGACGTCGCCGCCAACAGCTGCGACGTGATCGTCTGGGTCGCCGTGCACTGGATCGGAGCTTTCCTCCTCTTCTTCGAGGCCGACTGGCGACTCGTCATCCCCCTCGCCGTCTGGCTCGGCGGATACGGCGTGACGCTCGTCTACTTCATCCCGAGGATCGAGAGGCTGTCCGGCGTCATGTCGGAGGCGCGCTCCATGCTGACGGGACGCATCGTCGACATTTACACCAACATCATGACGGTCAAGCTCTTCGCCCACACCGAGCGCGAGGACGCCTACGCGCAGGAGGCCATCGACGAGCATATGGCCCGCTATCAGGACCAGCTCCGCCTCAACACCATCATGGAGGCGGTGCTGTGGACGCTGAACGGCACCGTTCTCGTCGCCACCACCGGGCTCGCTTTGTGGCTGTGGAGCGGCGGCGACATCTCAATCGGCGCCATCAGCGTCGTGACCGGGCTCATCATCCGGCTGATGAACATGTCGGGCTGGTTCATGTGGACGCTTGCCGGCATTTTCGAGAACATCGGCGTGGTGCAGGAAAGCATGCTGACGATCTCGCGTCCGTACGCGGTCGTCGACGCGGCCGGCGCGAAGCCTCTCAACGTCGCGCGCGGCGCCATCCGCTTCGAGGACGTCAGCTTCGACTACGGGCACACGCGAAAGCCAGGCGACGGCAGGCCGGGAGGCGTCATCCAGAACTTCTCGCTCAACGTGGCGCCGGGCGAGAAGGTGGGGCTCGTCGGGCGCTCCGGCGCCGGCAAGTCGACGCTCGTGTCGCTGCTCTTGCGCTTCCACGACATTGAGCACGGCCGCATCCTGATCGATGATCAGGACATCGCCGGCGTCACCCAGGACAGCCTGCGCAGCCAGATCGGCGTCGTCACGCAGGATACCTCGCTGCTGCACCGCTCCGTGCGCGACAACATCCTCTACGGGCGTCCCGACGCCGGCGAGGCGCAGGCCGCGAAGGCGGCGGCGGGCGCCCACGCGCACGATTTCATCGGCGGGCTCCAGGACCTGCACGGGCGCGAGGGCTATAGCGCCCACGTGGGCGAGCGTGGCGTCAAGCTGTCGGGCGGGCAGCGGCAGCGCATTGCGATCGCCCGCGTGCTGCTCAAGGATGCCCCCATCCTGATCCTCGACGAGGCGACGAGCGCGCTCGATTCAGAGGTCGAGGCCGCCATCCAGGAGCAACTCGCACACCTCATGAGCGGCAAGACCGTGATCGCCATCGCCCACCGGCTATCGACCATCGCCGCCATGGACCGGCTGGTGATCATGGATCAGGGCCGTATCATCGAGGAGGGCGGTCACGCCGAGCTGTTGCGCCGCGGAGGGCTTTATGCCCAGTTGTGGGCGCGCCAGTCGGGCGGCTTCCTGGCGCGGGAGGCGGCAGAGTAGACCCCATCGCGGGGCTTTTGGCGTGTCCCTGGCTCAAGACCTCGCCGCAGCGATCTGCGGGACGCACCGCCGTCGGTGCTTCCTTTATGTGACGATGGTATGCGCCCGTGCGCCAAATTGCCTCCGCATTTGTCCTACGCGAGGGTTGAGGGGCGGCAGGAAGAATGTCAAAAAACCGGATGGCAAGTCGCCCCAATCTATAGGCCAATCGTCGAGATACCCCTTGGCTCGAGGATGTGCGGCCTCGAGGCTGGAGCGATAACCGGCCGCCGGGGGCGGCCAGCGGGGAAGCGCACTTTTCTGAAGCGGAGGCATTCGTGGCAATTGACGCCGAAGAACCCGACCGCAGGGACTTTCTGACCCTTGCGGCCAGCGCCTTCGTTGCAGTCGGCGGGGCGGCTACGCTCTGGCCGTTCATCGACCAGATGAACCCCGATGCCGGTGCGCTGGCGCTCGCCTCGATCGAGGTCGATATCTCTCCCGTCAAGGAAGGCCAGGCGATCACGGTCCTGTGGCGGGGCAAGCCGATCTTTATCCGCCACCGCACGGCGAAGGAGATCGAAGAGGGGAAAGCGGTGGACGTCAAGGAGCTGCGGGACGAGTACGCGCGCAACGAGGGTCTGCCCGCCGACGCGCTCGCCACCGACATCAATCGCACAAAGCCAGGTCATGAGAACTGGATCATCATGATCGGCATCTGCACGCACCTGGGCTGCATTCCCAAAGGCCAGGTGCTGGGGGACAAGAAGGGGGACTACGACGGCTGGTTCTGCCCTTGCCACGGATCGCACTACGATACGGCCGGACGCATCCGCAAGGGACCCGCACCCCGCAATCTCGAGATCCCCGTCTACGAGTACCTCACGGACACGAAGCTCAAGATTGGCTGAGGAGCGCGAGCCACATGGCTCTTCACGAATCGACCTACGAGCCCAAGTCGGGCATTGGCAAATGGATGGATGCGCGCCTCCCCATCGGGCGGCTCATGCACACACAGTTCGTCGACTTCCCAACCCCGCGCAACCTCAACTACCTGTGGACGTTCGGCGGCATCCTGACGTTCTTCCTCATGGCGCAGATCGTGACCGGGATCGTGCTCGCCATGCACTATCAGCCGAGCTCGGCGGACGCCTTCGACTCCATCGAGGCGATCCGCCGTGACGTCAACTACGGCTGGCTCATCCGGAACTTGCATGCCGTCGGCTCCTCCATGTTCTTCCTGGCCGCCTACATCCACATCTTCCGCGGCCTCTACTACGGCTCCTACAAGGCCCCGCGCGAGGTCTTGTGGATCATCGGCGTGTTGATCTTCGTCGTGATGATGGCCACTGCCTTCATGGGCTACTCGCTGCCTTGGGGGCAGATGAGCTTCTGGGCCGTCACCGTCATCACCAACCTGTTCTCCTCCCTCGACAGCATCGTCAACGGGCTCGGCACGACGATCGTGCAATGGCTGTGGGGCGGGTACTCGGTGTCGGGCGTGACGCTCAACCGCTTCTACAGCCTGCACTATCTCCTGCCGTTCGTGATCGCGGGCCTCGTCGGGCTGCACCTGTGGGCCCTGCACATCGTCGGCCAAAACAGCCCGACCGGCCTCGACGTCAAGACGAAGTCGGACTCAGTGCCGATGCACCCTTATGCGACATCGAAGGATGCGGTCGGCATGTTCGCCTTCATTTTGCTGTTCGCTTGGTTCGTGTTCTTCCTGCCCGACTACCTCGGTCACCCCGACAACTACATCCCCGCCAATCCGATGGTGACGCCGCCGCACATCGTGCCGGAGTGGTACTTCCTGCCCTACTACGCCATCCTGCGCGCGATCCCCAACAAGCTCTTCGGCGTCATCGCCATGTTCTCCTCCATCGGCGTTCTCCTCTTCGTGCCGTGGCTCGACAGAAGCCCGGTGCGCTCGACGAAGTTCCGGCCGCTCTACTGGTGGTTCTTCTGGCTGTTCGCCTTCACGTGTCTGGCGCTCGGCTTTCTCGGCTCCAAGCCACCGACGGCCGACTACGTGTTTTGGGCGCGCATCTTCACGGCCTACTACTTTGCGTTCTTCTTTCTGGTGATGCCGCTCGTCGGTTGGCTTGAGAGGCCGAAGAAGCTGCCGGGCTCGATCACCGAGGCGGTGCTCGGTCACGCTGAGCCGACCGGTGCACAGAGCGCGGCAAAACGGGGCTAGAGGGGACTTGATCCAATGATTAGACCGGAGCCGGCGAGCCGCTTGTCGGCGGCCCTTCTCTTGAGCCTGGTGGCGCTCGCGGCGGCCGCGCCGGTGCACGCTCAGGATGATGCAGAGGAGCCGGCGATCGCGCGCCAGGCATGGTCGTTTGCCGGCTTCCGCGGGCAGTACGACCGGGCGCAGCTGCAGCGCGGCTTTCAGATCTATCAGCAGGTCTGCTCGGCCTGCCACAGCTTGAAGCGCGTCCGCTTCCTCAATCTCACCGACCCGGGCGGCCCTGAGTTCCCCTTAGCCGCGGTCAAGGCACTGGCGGCCTCGTGGCCCTACCAAATCTCGGGCGAGCTCGACGACCAGGGCCATCCGATCGATCGCCTCCCCGGTCTCGCCGACCCCATCATCGGTCCCTATAAGAACGACAAGGAAGCCCGCGCCGCCCAGAACGGCGCGCTGCCGCCCGACCTCTCGCTCATCGTCAAGGCGCGTACGACCGAGAGCAACGCCCCCTGGTACCGCCAGTGCCTCTGGATGCTGCGCGACATGGCGACCGGATATCAGGAGGGCGGTGCCAACTACGTGTTCGGGCTACTGACCGGCTTCCGCGATCCGCCGCCGGCGGGTGTGGAGATGGCCGAGGGCAAGTACTATAACGTGGCCTTCCCAGGCCATCAGATCTCCATGCCGCCCCCGTTGTCGAAGGACAACGTCGTCGAGTACCAGCCCGACGCCGGAGCCAAAGGCTCGTTCGAGCAGAACGCGCGCGACATCACCGCGTTTCTCGCCTGGGCATCCGATCCAAGCCTCGATGCGCGCAAGCGGCTGGGCTGGCTGGTGATGCTCTACCTCGCCATCACCACGGTGTTGCTCTACCTCGTCAAGAGACACATCTGGAGGCGCGTCAAGCACTAGCCCGCGCTCCCTTCTCCGCCTGCGATCGGGTTTTTGCTTTGCGGGTCGGTGCTCCCGTGCCATATCGGCCGCCGACTGAGGCGGACGCGAATCCCGCGTTGCGAGGGAGGCAGGAGTGACCAAGTCCGTTCTGGGCATCATCGGCGGCAGCGGCTTTTATCATCTGCCCGGCATCGAGAACCCGCGCTGGGAGAAGGTTTCGAGCCCTTGGGGCGAGCCCTCCGATGAAATCCTCTTCGCCGAGATCGACGGGCTGCCCTTCCGCTTTCTGCCCCGCCACGGACGCGGGCACCGCATCTCGCCCACGCACATAAACTACCGCGCCAACATCGACGCCCTGAAGCGCGCCGGCGTCACCGATCTCGTCTCGGTATCGGCGTGCGGATCGCTCAAGGATCGATACGCGCCGGGGCACTTCGTGCTGCCCGACCAGTTTATCGACCGCACGTTTGCCCGCGAGAAGAGCTTCTTCGGCGACGGCTGCGTCGCGCACGTTTCGATGGCGCATCCCGTTAGCCCGCTCCTTGTCGCCGCCGTCGAGGCGGCAGCGAAGGCGGAGGGGATCGACACCACGACGGGCGGCACTTACCTCGTCATGGAGGGGCCGCAGTTCTCCACGCGCGCTGAATCCTTTCTTTATCGCACCTGGGGCTGCGATGTGATCGGCATGACCAACATGCCCGAGGCCAAGCTCGCGCGCGAGGCGGAGATTTGCTACGCCACCGTCGCCATGGTCACCGATTACGACTGCTGGCACGACGAGCACGCGCACGTCGACGTCGCCTCGGTCATCGCCGTGATGAAGGACAACACCGAGAAGGCGCATCGCCTCGTGCATCGCTTGGCTGCGCAGTTCCCGCGCGAGCATCCGCCCTGCCCGATCGGCTCCGACATTGCGCTCGACGTCGCCATCATCACCGCGCCCGAGGCGCGCGACCCCGCGCTCATGCAGAAGCTCGACGCCATCGCCGGTCGCGTGTTGGGCAAGTAGACCGCGGCTCCCTCTGTGGAGAAGTCGTTGGCAGTGGCATCGCCTCGAAGTGAGGGACGCCCGAGCAACGGCCAAGGGGGAGGCAGCGCTGTCAAGCGTGTGCTGTGAGCCAGTCGATCACGTCTTGCGCGTTACGCTCGGGGCGCACCACGGGATAGAGGACGTGCACGATGCGGCCCTCCTCGATGATCAGCGTGAGGCGCCGCAACAGTCGCAGGCCGGGCGCGGAGAGCACCGGCAAACGCAGCGCCTCCGTTAGCTGAAAGTGCTCATCGGAAAGGAGCGGAAACGGCAGATGCAGCCGGTTGGCGGCTTCCTTTTGCTCCGCCGTCGTCTGTGCCGAGAGCCCGAACACCTGGTCCGCGCCGCGTTCCTTGAGCTCGGCGTAGTGGTCGCGGAACGCGCACGCCTGCGGGGTGCAACCCCGCGCGCCAGGGATCAGGTCCCAGCCTTCGGGCAGTGCCGCACCGGGGCGCCCGGTCTTGGGATAGACATAGACGATCGTGCGCCCGACCAGTCTCGACAGGTCGACCTTGGCGCCATCGGTGGAGGGCAGCGCCAACGAGGGAAGCGCCGATCCGGCGAGATGGATCGCGGCGCCATCATCGGGAGGCACCGGGATGGTGGACCAGTCGACGTCGATCAGGTTGGCCATAGCCACTCGATTCCGCGCAATCCGCGCGAATCCATCCTAACGGGGAAGCCGCGAACGGCCAAACATCCCTCTCAGCCGAGGCATCGCTTGAGCGAACTTGTGGGCGGACTGACGATCTGCTAGCGGCGAGTTCGAGTGGGCGCGTTCCTTGATTCCACGATCGTCGTCCCATGCATGCTCTTGAACGGTGGCACGTTTCGCCGCTCTCCCCGCTTCTCCTGGGCATTGCCGCGCTCGCGGCCGTGGGCGTTGGAGCTGTCCCGGCGCAGGCGGATCAGGACGACGTCGCCGAGCGCGTGCCTTCGAGCGCCGCCGACGTCTACAGCCCGATTGCGCGTTCCTTTGCGCGCCAGCCGGCGCTCCCGGGCGGACCTATCACAAAGGTCGAATCCGAGACCGCGCCTGCGATCGCTGAGGGTCCTGTCCTGCTCGAGGATCTCAAGGAGCGGCTCGGCGACACGAACCCGTTTTTTCGCGACACGATCGTCAACTTCTACACGCGCACGCACTATCTTGATCGGCGCAATTCCGACGTCTCCACCTCGCAGGCGTGGGCGGCGGGCTCCGCACTTGCGGTGCGCACGGGTTATCTCGACGACTGGCTGCAGCTCGAGGCTGCCGTTGCCACGTCGCAGCCCGTCTTTGCACCGAGCGATGAGGGCGGCACCCTGCTGCTCACCGACCAGCAGGCGGAGGTGAGCTCGCTTGCCGTCGCCAATGCGCGCATGCGCCTTGCGGGGCAGGAGCTCGTTCTCGGCCGCCAGCTGATCAAGACGCCCTACATCAACCCGCAAGACAACCGCATGATCCCCAACACCGTCGAGGGCGTCGTGCTGACGCAGCCGAGCGACAAGGCCAATGTATTCGACTACGGCCTCGGCTACCTGTGGGGGTTCAAGGCGCGCGACTTCGAGCTACTTTGTGCCGTTCTCCAACGAGCTCGGCGTCGTCGAGGATCGCGGCGTTGCGGTCGCCGGCTTCAAGATGGTGCCGCTGAAGGGGCTCACATTCGGCGCGATCGATTACCATATCGCCGACACGCTCAACACCGCGTACGCCGAGCTCGACTGGCTCACTTCGCCGGGGCCCGACCTGCAGTTTCGCGTGAGCGTGAACTACACGAACCAGAGGACGATCGGCGCGGACCTGATGGCGGGTGCACCGTTCGCGACCTCGCAGATCTCCGGACTCATCGCTGCAAGCTATGCGAACGCGACGCTGCTCGCCGCCATATCATCGAACGGCACCGGCGCCGATATCAGCGGGCCATTCGGCAGCTTTCCCGCCTACACGGTCCTCGATCAGCTCAACTTCAATGATGCCGGGGAGACGACCGTGGTCTTTGGAGCAGCCTACGACTTCTCCCGCGTCATCACCGATGGATTGCGGTTCCAGGTCAGGTATGGGATGGGCTCGGGCGTCATCGATCCGGCGACCGGCGCCCCGCAGCCGAAGCAGAACGAGCTGAACCTCGAGCTCGTCTACCAGCCCACGTCGGGCCCCTTGGATAATCTTTACTTCCAGTTCTTCTATTCGGGAGTGAAGATGCCGGGCGCGCCGGCCGGCGAGGAGAGCCAGCCCCAGGTGCGCAGCGTCATCACCTATCTGGTTCCGGTTCTGTAGCCATGGCGCACGCGCAGGAACGAATGCCCGATCAATCGACCGCCCCAGAGCCGCTGCGCCCCTTCGATGCGCGCATGATCGACGTGGGCGACGGCCATTGGCTCTACGTCGAGGAGGTCGGCCGCAAGGACGGCGTGGCAGCCCTGTTCCTGCACGGCGGCCCCGGCAGCGGCGCACAGCACGCGCATCGCGCGCTCTTCGACCCGAGCCGCGTTCATGCGCTCCTGTTCGACCAGCGCGGCGCCGGGCGCAGCCACCCGTTTCTGTCGCTCAAGGCCAATACGACCGCCGATCTTGTTGCCGACATCGAGCGCATTCGCGCGCATTTCGGCATCGAGCGCTGGCTCGTCGTTGGCGGCTCGTGGGGCTCGACGTTGGCGCTCGCCTACGCCGAGGCGCATCCGGAGCGCGTGACGGGGCTCGTGCTGCGCGCGGTATTCCTGGGGACCCGAGAGGAGGTGCACTGGGCTTTCGTCGAAGGCCCAGAGCTGTTCCGTCCCGATCTCTACGCCGACTTCGTCGGGTTTCTGCCGGAACCCGAGCGCGCCGATCCGCTGCAAGCGTATCTCGACCGCCTCGCCGATCCCGATCCGGCCGTGCACGGCCCCGCCGCACGCACCTGGGCCGCGTACGAGCGCTCTCTCTCCAAGCTCGCGCCCGCGCAAACGCGGCTCGAGCGGCCCGCGGGCGAAGGCCGCCTGCCCCCAACGCCGTACGTGGAGGCGCACTACATCCGCAATGATTTCTTCCTGAGGCCGGGACAGCTGCTGAGCGAGGCCTGTCGCCTCAAAGGGATCCCCGGCGTCATCGTGCAAGGGCGCTACGATCTCTTGTGCCCGCCGCGCGCCGCCTATGCCCTTAGCGAGGCGTGGCCCGGCTGCCGGCTGCAAATGATGGAGAGCGCGGGCCACTGCATGAGCGAGCCGGGCGTCGCCGAGGCGATGGCCGAGGCCGTGCGCAAACTTGCAGGCTGAGCAGAGCTTGCCCGCTCAACCGGCCTTCAATTTGCGCTCTGCCGCCTCGCGCCGGCGCTGGAACTCCTCCTCCATCGCGGCGACGTGCCGGTATACGTTCTGCAGCTCCTCGCGGCGCTCCTCGTCCTGCGCCTCCTCCAGCCATTGCGCGAACTCCTCGCGCAGCGTGAAGAGAACGTCGAGCGCGCCAATGGCCTCGTGCAGCTCCTGCTCCGGGGTGACGCCGTTCGTGTCGGTCATAGAGGCCTCGTTTCCCGAGCGCCGGCGCAGCCTCACAGTCAGGGCTTGATCGCCGGGCCCTTTGCGGGCGAAGGATAGCAACCGGGATGCCGGTGCCACAAATTCCTGCACGGGTCGTTAAATGAGGTTTTGCGATGCGCTTGCTCGGTCTTGCGATACTCTTGGGCGGCCTTCTGGCTACTGCAGGCGCGCATGCCGAGGCGCCGGCATTGACTTTGGCGCTCGGGGGCGAGCCGAGGAGCTTCACCGCGGCCGAGCTGCTGGCGCGGCCTGACGCGGCGACGCTCGAGATCCCTGACGATCCTGCCTATGGTGGGTCCATGACCTATCGCGCCGTGCCGCTGCTCGCGCTGCTCGGCGACCGCGTGGATGAGCGCTTCGACACGATCGAGGCGCGCGCCGCCGACGGCTTCGTCTCGCAGATCCCGCTTGCGCTGGTGCGAAAGGGTGCGGACGGCGGCAGCGTGGCCTGGATTGCGGTGCAGGATCCGGGCGCCCCGTGGCCAGCGCTCCCCGGCAAGACCGCCGGCGCCGGGCCGTTCTACTTCGTGTGGCAGCACCCCGAGCTCTCCGGGATAGGCAACGAGCAATGGCCCTACCAGCTTGCCTCGCTCACAGGCGCCGAATCGCCGGCCCACCGCTGGCCGCAAATGGTGGTTGCGAGCGACCTGCCCGAGGACGCGCCCGCGCGCCTTGGACAGGCGGTGTTCACGGCGCAGTGCCTCCCTTGCCATCGCATGAAGGGAGCGGGCGCCTCCGATATCGGGCCCGACCTCGGGCAGCCGATGAGCCCGACGCAGTACATGAGCGCGGAGGGTCTGCGCGCGCTGATCCGCAATCCCAAGGCAGTACGCACCTGGCCGCAGCAGAGGATGCCGGCGTTCGACGTGGCAACGTTGTCCGATGCCGACCTCGACGCCCTTGTTGCCTATCTCGCCGCCATGGCGCCGGGGGCTGCGCCAAAATGACCAAGCGTCGCCCAAGTTGCACCGCTCTCGCCATGCAGTGTCTGGGCTCTCGACCCCGGCCGCTAGCTTAAGGTGCGCACGTGAAGCTCTTCTGCGTCATTGCCGCGTTCTTCATCGTGATCCAGGCGTCATCTGCAAGCGCCCAGACCGTCAGCGGCGTCTGGCAGCAGATCGATCCCGACAGCGGCAAGGTCGGTGCTCTCGTCACGTTCGCCGAGAGCGGTGGCATCTATCGCGGCACATTCTCGAAGCTGTTCCTCGATCCCGGGGACGATCCAAATCCCATTTGCCACAAGTGCCCAGGCGCCCAGCGGGGCAAACCCCTCCTCGGCCTCACGTTCATTGACGGCATGAAGCGCTCAGGCCTCGCATATGAGGGGGGAACGATCCTCGATCCGGAAAGCGGGACGCTCTACAGCGCCAACATGCGGCTGAGCCGGGACGGCAACTCGCTGACGGTGCGCGGCTACATCGGCATCCCGTTGCTGGGCCAGAGCCAGGTCTGGAGGCGGGTCCAGTGAGCCGGAGCCTTCCCGCGCTTTGCGTGCCGCAAAATTAGGCGATCTGCCTCGCCTCAACCGTCATAGTTTTGTCTTGCTCGCGGCCAGTAGCATTCCATTGAGGGATCGGGGTTAGCCTGCCGCCGTCAATGTCGAACCCTCTTGTCGATGGCACGGGCGAAGCCGTGGCTCATATGAAGGAAAAGAACGTGCTGGTGCTGCAGGGCGGCGGCGCGCTGGGCGCCTACCAGGCCGGCGTCTACGAGGCGCTGGCCGGCGGCCGGCATCGCGCCCGAATGGGTGGCCGGCATCTCGATCGGCGCCATCAACGCGCGCGATCATCGCCGGCAACCCGCCCGAGCGACCGCGTGCCGCGCCTGCGCGAGTTCTGGGAGCGGGTCTCGAGCCTGCTTGCCAGCGGCGCCTCTCTGCCGATGACGACAACTCGCGCAAGGCTGTTCGACGAGACGAGCGCCGCCCTCGTCGCCATCACCGGCGCGCCGGGCTTCTTCGAGCCGCGAATTCCCCCCGCCGTGTTCATGCCGCGCGGCTCGCCCGAGGCCATCAGCTTCTACGACACGGCGCCGCTGCTGGAGACGCTGCGCGAGCTCGTCGATTTCGACCTGTTCAATTCCGGCGCCGTGCGCTTCAGCGTCGGCGCGGTGCAGGTGCGCACCGGCAACTTGGACTATTTCGACACGCGCGACCAGAAGATCGGCCCCGAGCACATCATGGCGAGCGGCGCGCTGCCGCCCGGCTTCCCGCCGGTGGAGATCGACGGCGAGCCCTATTGGGACGGCGGGCTCGTCTCCAACACGCCGCTTGCACTACGTGCTCGAGCGAGAACATCCCGCGCAGCGACATGTGCATTTTCCAGGTCGACCTGTTCAGCGCGTCGCGGCGCGCTGCCGGGCACCGTCTTCGACATCGCGCAACGCGAGAAGGAGATCCGCTACTCCAGCCGGACGCGCCTCAATACCGACATCTTCGCGCGAGCTGCAGGAGATGCGCCGGGCCATCCGCCGCCTGCGCACCAGGATGCCCGAGGATCTGCGCAATCATCCCGACTGGCAAGCTGCTCGACAGGATCAGCTGCAATGCGGCCATCACCATCGTGCACCTCATCCACCGGCGCGCTGCCTACTGGACGCAGTCCAAGGACTACGAGTTCTCGCGCTACACCATGGACGAGCATTGGGGGCCGGCCGCGCACGACGTCGAGCGCACGCTCAGCCATCCGGCCTGGAAGAGTCGCACCAAGCCCCAGGAAGGCGTGACCGTCTCGACCTGACGCGCGATCTTGAGCACCGGCTACGCAAGGAGCAGCCCAATGAAGATCGACGACGTCCGCAAGACGCGCCTTCGCCATGCCGCTGACGAGCCCGGCTTTCCCGCCGGGGCCCTATCGTTTCGTCGATCGCGAATACCTGATCATCACCTACCGCACCGATCCGCGACGAGCTGCGCGCGGTCGTGCCGGAGCCGCTCGAGGTCGAAGAGCCGCTGGTGAAGTACGAGTTCATCCGCATGCCGGACTCCACCGGCTTCGGCGACTACACCGAGAGCGGCCAGGTGATCCCCGTGTCGTTCAAGGGCAAGAAGGGCGGCTACACGCACTGCATGTTCCTGAACGACCATCCGCCGATCGCCGGCGGCCGCGAGCTGTGGGGCTTCCCCAAGAAGCTGCGCCAAGCCGAGCCTGCAGCGTCGAGATCGATACGCTGGTCGGCACGCTCGACTACGGCCCGGTGCGCGTCGCCACCGGCACGATGGGCTACAAGCACAGGGCGCTCGACTATGCGCCGGTCGCGAAGGCGTCCTGCTGACGCCGAACTTCCTGCTGAAGATCATTCCGCACGTCGACGGCACGCCGCGCATCTGCGAGCTGGTCGAGTATCTACCTCGAGGACGTGCGAGCTGAAGGGCGCCTGGACGGGGCCCGGCCGCGCTCGAGCTTGGCGCCGCATGCGCTGGCGCCGGTCGCCGAACTGCCGGTGCTCGAGGTCGTCTCGGCGACGCACATCCTCGCCGACCTGACGCTGGGCCTCGGCAAGGTCGTCCACGATTATCTCGAAGTAAGTGAAGGAGGCGATCCATGAAACTGCGAAGGCAAGGTTGCGCTCATCACCGGTGCCGCCAGCGGCATCGGCAAGGAGATCGCCAAGACCTACGTCGCGAGGGCGCCAAGGTCGCCATCGCCGACCTCAACATGGACGGCGCCGACGCGACGGCGGCCAAGGAGCTCGGCGCGACGGGCAGACGGCGATCGGCGTCGCCATGGACGTGACCAACGAGGAGCAGGTCGATGCCGGCATCGACAAGGTCGTCGCGACCTTCGGCGCGGATCGACATGCTGGTGTCAGCAATGCCGGCATCCAGATCGTCTGCGCCGATCGAGGAGTTCGCGTTCGCCAAATGGAAGAAGCTGCTGGCGATCCATCTCGACGGCGCGTTCCTGACCACGCGCGCCGCGCTGCGCACATGTACAAGCAGGGCACGGGCGGCAGCATCATCTACATGGGCTCGGTGCATTCGCAAGGAGGCCTCGCCCCTGAAGGCGCCCTACGTCACCGCCAAGCACGGCGCTTGAGGGCCTCGCCAAGGTCGTGGCCAAGGAAGGCGCCAAGCACAGCGTGCGCGCCAACGTCATCTGTCCCGGCTTCGTGCGCACGCCGCTGGTGGAAAAGCAGATTCCCGAGCAGGCCAAGGAGCTCGGCATCACCGAGAGGACCGCGTCATCAAGAACGTCATGCTGAAGGAGACCGTGGACGGCGAGTTCACCACGGTGCGAGGACGTCGCCGAGGTGGCGCTGTTCTTCGCCGCGTTCGAGACCAACGCGCTGACCGGCCAGTCGATCGGTCGTCAGCCACGGCTGGCACATGAGCTAGTGCGCTAGGCGCCGTGCGGCTTCAAGGGGGGCGAACTCGCGAAAGAGTTCGCAAGCGTGCGCATCATCGCCAGGACCTCGGGATGCGCGTTGGGGTGCCAATCGGCCAGCATCTCCTGCAGCTCCTTCTCGCGCTGCTGCAAGAGCCGGCGATAGTCGGAGCCTCCCTCAGCGCTGAGCGCGACGATGCCGCCGGTTGCCTCGGTGGCCATTCCCGCAGTGACGAGCCGCGCCAGCAGGGCCTCGCATTGCACTCCGCTGATATGCAGGCGCCCCTCCAGCTCCGATTTGGGCATGGGCCCGCTTTCTCCGATCCGCGCCAGCAGCCACAGCTCGTCCGGCTCGAGGCCGATCCCCATGCGCGCGGCCCTCTGTTTATAGACGAGCCATCGGTTCTCCCGCGCGGTCATGCGGGCGACGATGCGCTCGAGCTCCTCGAGCGATGTCGCGTCGCGCGGCATCTCGAAGGCGTCGCCGAACGGCTCGGGCCCGATGCTGGTGCGCAGCGGCACCTCCTTGATCGCCAGCGAAAGCAGGAAGGAGGCGAGCGCAAGAAGGGCGGCCGTGAGGAAGACGGGATGTAGCGCATCGACGAACAATGCGAGATAGGCGGCGCGCAGCGGTGCGGTGAGCGCGGCGACGGCGGTCGGGTCGCGCAAGGCCGCCGCGGCAGCGGGCAGCGCGTGCGCGATGTTGGCCTCGAGCGCGTAGGCGAAGATGCCGCCGAAGAGCGCGGCGCCGACCGAACCGCCGATCGAGCGAAAGAGCGTCGTTCCCGAGGTCGCCACGCCGAGCTGCTCGTAGGCGACGGCGTTCTGCACGGCCATGACCAGGATCTGCATGACCATGCCGAGCCCAAGGCCGAGCACGAGCATGTAGCCCGACGCCGTCAACGCCGGCGTCTCGACGTCAAGGCGCGACAGCAAGAAAAGCGCTATCGTCATCAGCGCCGTGCCGCAGATCGGGAACATGCGATAGCGGCCGATGCGGCTGATGATCTGGCCGCTGGTGATGGAAGAAACGAACACGCCGAGCATCATCGGTGTGAGATGCAAGCCGGCGCTGGTGGGATCGAGGCCTTTCACGACCTGCAGGTAGACGGGCAGCAGCGTGATCGAGCCGAACATCGCCATGCCGACGATGAACCCGATCGAGGTGGCGATGACGAACGCGCGGTTGGCAAAGAGTGAGAGCGGCAGCAGCGGCTCGGCGACCCTCGCCTCGACGTAGAGGAACGCGGCAAGCGAAAGCGCGGCGAGAAGCGAGATCGCGAAGAGGCTGACCGGCGCCTCCCCGATGAGCGTGCTGCCGAGGCTCGAGACGAGCACGACGCACGTGAGCGCGGTGGCGAGAAGTGCGGCCCCGGCGTAGTCGATAGCGACCTTGGCGGGTCGCTGGTGCGGCCTGAAGGTCGCATTGATCACGGCAAGCGCAAGCAGGCCGACCGGCAGATTGAGATAGAAGATCCAGCGCCAGGAGAAATGGTCGACGATGAAGCCGCCCGCGAGCGGGCCGATCACCGTCGAGATGCCGAAGACGCCGCCGAAGAAACCCTGATAGCGTCCGCGCTCGCGCGGAGGCACGATGTCGCCGATGACGGCGATCGCCGTCACGATCAGGCCGCCGCCGCCGAGACCCTGCACGATGCGGAACGCGATGAGCTCCGGCAGGTTCTGGGCCATGCCGCACAGCGCCGAGCCGACGAGGAAGATCACAATTGCCGCTTGCAGCACGATGCGCCGCCCGAACAGATCCCCGAGCTTGCCGTAGAGGGGAATGACGACCGTCGTCGCCAAGAGATAGGCCGTCACGATCCAGGAGAGGTGGGTCAGGCCGCCGATCTCGCCGACGATGGTCGGCAGCGCGGTCGAGACGATCGTCTGATCGAGGGAGGCGAGCAAGAGGACGAGCATGAGCGCGGAGAAGACCGCCATACGCTCCCGCGGGCTTGTCTCGCCGTCGTCACGGCCGCCGGAAACCGGTCGTTGCATGGGATAGGGCGCGCTTTTTGGCTGCGAAGTCGGGGTCGACGAGGCCGGCCAACGTCGCGATGGAGAGAGCAATGATTATGCCGCGCCGGCACCGACGTGTCCAAGCGTGCGGGAAACGGCGCTCGGCCCCGCAATCCGTCGCTGGCGCCGTTGCTGCTCAGTTTGGGAAGCGGATCAGGATCTGCATCTTGACGAGCCAGGGAAACAGCGTCCGCAGCACGTCGCCGGCAAGCCACAGCATTATGCCGAGGATGATGAGCGCGGGGATAGCCGCGAACACCGACTTGATAAAGAAACTCATCAGGCGCAGGAACGGCACGTCGAACTGCGTCACGACGGCGGGGACGGCATCGGAGCCAGCGAGCCTGGGCGCGGCATAGCCGGCCGGCGCGAGGCTCGCCGCCATGGGCTCGAAGTCATGCGTCCGCGTCGCCAGGCGCTTGCGCTCCTCCTCCTCGCGCGCGGCCCGCTCGCGTGCGTCGCGCTCGCGCCGCAGCGTGCGCGGGAGATCGTCGATCCCCTCGTCCGCCAGCAGCGTAAAATTGACCTCACTCACCGCCATTACCTCCTCTATCCGCGCTCAGCCCTTCCCCGGAGCTGCGGCAGCGGCCGCCTTTTCGCAAACCTGTTGGCCGATCGAAACTTTCTACCGTGCAACCTGCGATATTGCTATTTTGCGCCCTCAATTTGGCGGGAGGCAGACGTTGAGCGATTTGCGGCGACTTGTACGCACCATTCCGGACTACCCCAAGCAGGGGATCCTGTTCCGGGACGTAACCACCCTCATGGGCGATGCCAAGGGCTTCCAGGCGGCGATCGAGGGCCTGGCGGCCCGTATAGGGGGGATCAGATCGACGCCGTGGCCGGCATCGAGGCGCGCGGCTTCATCCTCGGCGGCGCCGTCGCCGACCGGCTCGGCTGCGGGTTCATCCCCATCCGAAAAAAAGGCAAGCTGCCGTGGAAGACCATCGGGCAGCAGTACGCGCTCGAGTACGGCGTCGACATCATCGAGATCCACGAGGACGCGATCAAGCCGGGCGAGCGCATTCTGATCATCGACGACCTGATCGCCACCGGCGGGACGGCGGAGGCCGCGGCCAAGCTCATCAGCCGCACCGGCGGGCTCGTTGCGGGTGCCGCCTTCCTCGTCGATCTGCCGGATTTGGGCGGCATCGACGTGCTGCGCCGCCATGGCATCCGCACGCACGCGCTGATGGCGTTCGAGGGGCATTGAGATCGCGTCATCCTCGTGCCGGGTGCACTCTTCCCTCTCCACCACCGGGAAGAGGGGATGTTCGAGATAGCTACCTGGGCCTCGCGGCACGCCCGAGGCTGACTCTGTGTAGGCGCTGGTGCCCACTCAACGTCATCCCGGCGAAGGCCGGGACCACGCCAGGCTCATCGTGCGCGACGGCAGCGCTTCCGTCCCTCACGCGCAACCGCTGCGAGATTGGCCTCTCACCGACGAAAAGCACTCGCGGAGAATGCTGGGTCCCGCTCGGCAGCGGGATGACGGGGTTGGGCATGACGCGCACTCCTTATGGCGGGCGCCTCGTAGCCTCGCGGGCCGGCCCCAGGGTCCTGCGAAGAGAGAAGGGAGCGCGGGCGCCGAAGCACTGCGATCCTGTTGCAACTTTCGGGCAGCCTTCGGCGCCCGCGCCGGTTGCGTGCCGTGCCGAGGGTGCGGTCACATCGTCAGCGGGCCTTCGGTCCGGCTCTGGCGACCTCGGCCAGAGCCTCTCGCGTCCAGGACCTAGAGCTGCTGCGCCCCACTTACATGGAGCGCCGCTGCGCGACGGGCGTCCGTGCAGTCTGTTGCCAAGCCTGCACAGCCTCGATCCGCGGCCCCGGAATCCGAGGAGAGCTATTCCTCGCGTCAGACGCCCGCGACGGTACGGACGCCAGCCTCAACCGGGCACCGCCCCTGCCCCGCAAAGCCGCTCAGCTGATGCGTCCCATGACGGGCAGGGGTGCGAGCGAGTATGCGGGTCGTGCGGAGGCGCGGGGATAAGATTTACGCGGCGATCGCCCAACCAATTCCGTCATCCCGGCGTCATGGCGGAGCCATGCTTCGCATGGACGGCCGGGACCCACGCCAGCTTCAGCAAACACTATTGGTGGAAGTGGATGCGCATCGTGGAAGCACTGAGGGTCGAGGCGCGAGAAGCGCTCACGTTGCATTCGCGTAGACTTGCGTGGGTCCCGCTCTTCAGCGGGATGACGTCAAGGAGGAGACGGACGTCGTTCATCAGGCGGGGGCGTACCGAAGCGCGTGGCCAAATCTCACCTTTATTCAGCGCGATGGTAGCGGAGGTGGAGGCCGAATAAGTTCTAGAAGAGGTCGCGATGACCGGTCGTTTGCGCTCGGCTCGCCCACGTCTGTTGCCGGTTCTACAGTATCGGGATCTGCCTGGAGCCATCGCATGGCTGAAGCGGGCCTTCGGCTTTGCCGAGCACGAGATCTCTCGCGCCAAGGATGGCACAGTTCTCCAAGCCATGCTGAGCTTCGGCGATGCGCTGATCATGTTGGGACCAGTGCGCACCGATCAGCGCGGGGGAACCAACACTGAGGCCCAGACCTGCTACCTCGTCGTCGACAATATCGAAAAGCACAACGCCGGCGCAAAAGCGGCCGGCGCCGAAATCCTTTTCGAGATGCAGCAGGTCGACTTCGGAGGTTACGGCTACTCGTGCAGTGACCCTGAAGGCCATATCTGGAATTTCGGGACGTACGATCCATTCAAGGTTGCGCCCGGACGCATCAATACACTTCTTGGAGGAAAACGCCGTGGCCTGTAGTCCCGCCGCAGTACTCGCTGGGATTGCTGCAGCCGGTTGGCTCACGAGTGCAGCCCTCTTCCTCATCCCCGGCGCGGCAGATCCCGGAGCGGTCGCCGAATTGGAGAACAAAGCAACGCAGCGCGTCGGCCAAGCGCTCGCGCAGGTGTCGAAGCAGGCGGCGGCGGAACGAGAGGCGAGGCTGCGCTTCGAGGCGGCGCTCAAGGCAGAAAAGAACACGCCGCAGCCGAGGCTGCGGCGCGCCAGAGTGTCGAGCAGGCGCTCGACGAGGCCAAGAAAGAGGCCGCTTCCGAACAGGAGAGGACACGGCGCACTGAAAACGCGCTCGCGGAAGCTACAAAAGAGACCGGCGCGGAACGGGAAGCGAAGGAGAGCCTCAAGCAGGCGCTCGCCGAGGAAAGGAACCAAGCCAAAGCCGAACGAAATTCCAAGCAGCGGCTGGAGGAGAAGCTTGCCAAGCTCTCCAAAGAGTCCGCGGCAGAGAAGCAAGCGCGGCAAGTGGCCGAGCGGGCCGTCACCGAGGCCCAGGGCGACGCAAAGCGTCAACGCGTCGCCGAAGAGACGCTCAAACGGCAGCTACAGAAAGCGCAGTTGCAACTGGCGCGCGGCGAGCGCGAGTTGCAATCCCTGCAGTCGGCGCTGCAAACCGCGCGCCTCGCCAAAGAAGCGGCCGAGCGCAAGGCCCAGGATGCCCTGAAGCGGCTCGCCGAGATTGAATCAGCGGACGCAGCCGAGCATGCCGCCGCTCCTTCCAAAGACAACCGAGCCTACCCCTGCAGGGACGCCGGCTGCAGCCTCGACGGCCCCGCCGCAGAAGCGCCAGGTTACCCGCGAGGCCGTCGAGCCGATGCCGCCGCTCATACCCTGACAGGAAGCAGGCATGTAGTGCTCAATCGAGGGGCACCTTGACGCGAGCCCGACCGCCGATCGCCTCATAGTCGCTGGAGCCGATGCCGTCGTAGCTCACGCTCGCACCGTAAGCGATGCCGCCTTGCGCGAAGAACATCACCCCGGCCTCAGTCCTCGCCCGCAGCTTATCGGTGGTGACAAGGTCATCGACGCTGATATCGCCCGCATCCTGGTGAAAATTCCAGATGCCTTCGAGCAGGACACTGGGCTCGATCACGATGCCGTCCGCCAGCCGCTGCCGGTAGGCGAGCTGCGAGCCGGCCTTGGCCTGCCCCAGCGAGACGGTCTGGCTCGGCACCAGCACCGGCCCCCGAGCCGCTCGTGTAGCTCTCCTGCGTCTCCTCGATATAGCCGATGGAGGCGCGCGGTTGGAGCCGCCAGCGCCCCAGGTGTGCTGGCCGACCAGCGTGCCCCTGACGAGCCACCGATCGGCGTCGAAGTGATCCTCCGTGCCGGCATTGTTGCCGATCTCGTTATCCGACTGACCCCATGCCGCGCGCGCCTGGAAGAAGAGGTCGTATGGCAGTCGCACCATGGCGTAGGGACCCGCCATCCAACCGGTGGTGCGCGCATCCCGACCCGGCAGATCGAAGTCCTGCTTCGTCTCGTCGAACTGCACCAGCGCTCCGACTAGGACCTCCTTTGAGAGCTTGTAGTCGGCGCCGACGTAGAGCACGCCCGTATGCCCATCGCTGCCGATGCTGCCGGCCTCTTCGTCGAAGTGCGCCAAGTAGCCTTCGGTCCAAACATCGAACTTGGACGTTGCGGGTGCGGAAGGCCGCTGCGCGCGCCAAGTGCATAGGGTGGGGCTGCAATCGCCTGGCGAGACTGCCGCAGGCTCGTCGCAAAGGCATAGCTCGACGGCTGACCATCGGCGGGTCCGCCCAATCGCGACGGCGCGGAAGTCCAAGGATCGTCCGCCATGCCAAGGCTCATCATGTCGGGGCCCATCATCCCAAGGCTCATCGGTGCACCGAGCCCGTAGGGCTGCTGCCAAATCGAATTGCCGTCGGAGCCGTCGGACGTGGACAGAATGGAGATCTGGCGATCGAGCCCGATGTCGAGCGACATGAGGAAATCGTTCTGCCGGGTAAGAGTCGGCACGATCGTGCCGATCGCATCCTGGAGCGCATTGAGGGTGTTGAGCGTGCAGCTCAGAACCTGTGCTGCCGGCAGCGTAGTGTCCAGACTGACGCCGTACTCGTTGCCGCCGAGCTTGACGAGATTGATACCCGAACACGAGGAGCCGGCATTGAGCGGATAGCCCGAGGGCAGGTCGATGTTTAGCGCGATCGTGATGTTGGGATTCGGCAGCGTGGAGGAAGATCATCCACGATTGGATTGAGATCGGCGGACGACGAGAGCGAAAAGAGTGGTTGCCTGTGTTCAATTGCAGCGGGAGCAGCTGCGCGCGGGCCGGACTTGCGCCGAGCACCGCCATCAGCGCGGTAACGCGGGCGATGGTAGCGGACCAACAGCGGTGCGCAAAGCCGCCGCGCAGGCTGCGCGTTCTGCAAATTTTGGGTACACGAACAAGACGCGATACCAACATGTTCATGGATGGTGGGATCGGACTATTCCCGGCTCCAACAGTCAACGGCGCAAAGCTGCAGCGGCGGAGAACGCCGCTTTCTGTGCCTGCATCGCAACATGTGGAGCGAGATAACCCTTGAATTTCCGGGGCTAAGCAATGCTCGAACCGAGCCAAAAGAGGCGCTTGCGTGGCGCGCGGAACTGTGGCTCGCCCGCCTTCCTCCTCGCAGCCATCTTGGTAGCCTTACGTTTGCACTCGGACGGTCTCGAACTCCCTTGGGGCTTACATTGGGTCCACTCTCCCATATGAACGGGGAGAGGAGTTGAAAGAGCTCGTGTTGCCGCAACGCCAGACCAGCCGGTCGCCTGCCCCGTGTGCGAGGCGGCAGGCGTCGAGATCATCGACCAGTCGGCGCGGCCTTATGCCGAGTGGTATGCCTTGACGTGTCCCGCCTGCGGCCTTAACGCGACGCTTCATCTTCCCCTTCGGCCCGCAGGTCCCCGGCAGCGACGCATGAAAATCGACGGCAAGGCCTACCGCACCATCTGGCTCGCGCCGGACGGCTGGTCGGTGGAGATCATCGACCAGACGCGGCTGCCGCACGAGCTCGTCATCGTGCCCTTGAAGTCGGTGGAAGATGCCGCACGGGCAATCCTCACCATGCAGGTGCGCGGCGCGCCGCTGATCGGCGCCACCGCCGCTTACGGTCTCGCCATGGCGATCCGCGCCGACGCCAGCGACGAGGCGATCGACCGCGCGATCGAATTTCTCGCCAAGCAGCGCCCCACCGCCATCAATCTGCGCTGGGCCTTGGAGGAGATGCGCCGCGCCGTGCAGAATTTGCCCGCGTGCCGACCGCGTCGCCGCCGCATACGTCCGAGCGGCCCAGATCTGCGATGAGGACGTCGAGACCTGCCGCAGGATCGGCGTGCACGGCCTCGCCATCATCAAGCAGATCGCCGCCAAGAAGAAGCCCGGCGAGCCGGTCGAGGTGCTCACTCACTGCAACGCCGGCTGGCTCGCCTGCGTCGACTGGGGCACGGCGACCTCGCCCATCTATCAGGCGCACGACGCTCACATCCCCGTGCACGTGTGGGTCGACGAGACGCGCCCGCGCAATCAGGGGGCGTCGCTGACCGCGTTCGAGCTCGGCCGTCACGGCGTGCCGCACACGATCGTCGTCGACAACGCCGGCGGCCACCTGATGCAGCACGGGAAGGTCGACATGGTCATCGTCGGCACCGACCGCGTCGCGGCGAACGGCGACGTCGCCAACAAGATCGGCACCTACCTCAAGGCGCTTGCGGCCAAGGACAATCGTGTGCCGTTCTACGTTGCGCTGCCGCACTCGACCATCGATTGGGCGCTCGACGAGGGCCTCAAGATCCCCATCGAGGAGCGCTCGGGCGACGAGGTTTTGAAGATGCCGGGGCGGCTTCCCGACGGCTCAGTCGTGACGGTGGAGATCGCCGCCCCCGGCTCGCCCGCCGGCAACCCGGCGTTCGACGTGACGCCCGCGCGCCTCGTCACGGGCTTCATCACCGAGCGCGGCGTCGCGCCGGCCACGCGGGAAGGGCTGTTGACGCTCTATCCCGAGCGCCGCGATGACAAGAGTCGCTGAATGCTCACCGCGTTACGTGCACCGCCTGCTCTTCGGTCCTGGCGGCCTTTCCGACCCAGGGCTGCACGTACTCGAAGACGAGCTTGGCTGAGCCCGCGGCGACGCCGGTAATGCGAAAGCGATAGGGCGCAGGCGCGCCAACGCGCCGCTTCTCGCCAGCCGGTTGGTCGCTCTCGCCATAGCCCAGATCCTCGACATTGAGGATCGCTGCATTCTCGCTCTTGCCCGCGTCGAGACGCCAGCGATAGCCGGTCGACGGATTGCCCTCGAGATCGAGCACGTAGCTCGCGCCCGCGGATAGCTCTCTCATCTCGGCAGCGCGGCTGTCCTTAAGCGGGAGGGCCGCGCTCAAAAGCGCCGCAAGCGCCAGCGCTGTCGGGTTTGGGTTGAAGCGGGCGCGCAGGAGGCTCATCAATTCACCCTTTCACTTCTGGCGATGACCCTAGCGACAAGCGCAGAAAGCACCGTTGACGCAGATCAAAGCTGGGGCGCCGTCCCGGGGTCGCCGCTCGAATATCCGCCGATCGCACCCATATCTTGAGAGGTCGATCAGGGAGGTCCTCATGCATCGCCAGTACGTTTCCGCGGCAGGCCTTTGCGCCGCACTGGTCCTCGCCGTTCCGGCCGCCGCGCAGGACGTGCAGTACGTGAAGCCGCCCGAGGCCGAGCGTTCCTTCGATGTGGCTTATTACGACCTGCCCAAGGGCGACCGCCCGCACGACGTCGCGCCGGCACCCGACGGCAGCGTCTGGTACACGGGCCAGGGAGCGGGCGTGCTCGGACGTCTCGATCCGCGGACGGGAGAAATTAAGCGCGTGCCGCTGGGCGAGGGCTCGGCGCCGCACGGCGTGATCGTCGGGCCCGACGGCGCCGCCTGGGTCACCGACGGCGGGCTCAACGCGATCGTGCGCGTCGATGCCAAGATGACAAACGTCAAGCGCTGGCCGCTACCCAAAGGCCGCGAGGGCGCCAACCTCAACACGGCCGCATTCGATGGCAAGGGGCGCATCTGGTTCACCGGGCAGGCGGGCATCTACGGTCGCCTCGAGCCTGAGACCGGGGCCATGCAGGTGTGGGACGCCCCGCGCGGGGTGGGCCCCTACGGCATGACGGCAACACCGTCGGGCGACATCTGGTTCGTCTCGCTCGCAGGCAGCTATCTCGCCAAGCCCGATCTGGAGACCGGCGCCGTGACCCCGATCGATCCGTCGGCCAAGGGCAGCGGCACGCGCCGCGTCTGGTCGGACTCGCACGGGCGCCTCTGGGTCAGCGAATGGAATACCGGCTCTTTGAGCGTTTATGATCCGCAAAAGAAAGTGTGGCAGACATGGCCACTGCCGGGCGAGCTGGCGCGCGCCTACGCGGTGTTCGTGGATGCGGAGGACAAGGTCTGGGTGTCGGATTTTACCGGCAACGCGATACTGCGCTTTGATCCGGAAACGCAGGAGTTCATGAGCTTTCCCAGCACGCGTGAGCACGCGGACGTGCGCCAGGTGCTGGGGCGGCCGGGCGAGCTTTGGGGAGCGGAATTGGGCGCCGATCGGCTCGTCGTCGTCCGCTACGGCAAGACGGCAAAGTGAGTGGAGCGTAACGTGGGCGC
Source organism: uncultured Alphaproteobacteria bacterium (assembly GCA_963724945.1). Taxonomy (GTDB): domain Bacteria; phylum Pseudomonadota; class Alphaproteobacteria; order Rhizobiales; family Hyphomicrobiaceae; genus Hyphomicrobium_A. The sequence continues at coordinate 1,404,046 of CAVRWL010000003.1, forward strand.
GAAAGGCAAAGGCTCGGAGGCGAAAGCGCGCCGCGCGGTGATCGAGACCGCGCTGGCGATGAGCCGCTCCGGGCTCTCGCCCGGGCGCTCGGGCAATGTCTCCTGCCGCTTCAAGGACGGCATGCTGATCACGCCGACCGGCATGGCGTACGAGGAGATCGGCCCGCGCGATATCGTGTTCGTCGACGGCAAGGGCGAGGTGCCGGACAAGAAATCGAAGAAGCCGTCGAGCGAATGGCGCTTCCATCTTGCCGCCTACCAGGCTCGGCCCGACATGAACGCCGTCGTGCACACGCATTCGCTGAATGCGACCGTGCTTGCCTGCGCGAGGAAGCCGATCCCGGCGTTCCACTACATGGTGGCGGTTGCCGGCGGCAACGACATCCCGCTCGTGCCCTACGACACCTTCGGCACCAAGGAGCTGGCGCGCCACGTCGCCAAGGGGCTGTTCCATCGCGACGCCTGCCTGATGGCGAACCACGGGCAGATCGCGATCGGGGCGACGCTGCCAGCGGCGCTCGAGCTTGCGCGCGAGGTCGAGGTGTTGGCCGCGCAGTATTGCAACGTGCTTGCGCTCGGCAAGCCGCACATTCTGTCCGACGAGGAGATGCAGCTCGTGGTGAAGCGCTTCAAGAATTATGGTCAGCGGGCGCAGCGCTAGCCCGGTGCGACCCTAGAAGCCCGGATCCTCGTCGAGCTGGGTATTGCACGTGCGCCGCCATTCCCTCTTGGTCATGTGGGTGCCGCGGTCCCATATGGCCATGCAGTCCTCGAGCTTCTTCTTGCGGCTTTCCTGAGGGCCGAAGGCGCTGCTCGATACGCTGCCCGTGGTCATGGGCCCGGTCTGGGGCTCGGTCTCCGCCGTCTGCGCCTTGCCGTCGGTCTTCGCAGCCGATGCGGCCGCAGCAACCGGGCTCGCCGCGAGGGCGGCGAAAAGGGCTGCTGCGAGCAGAGCGATATGTGGGCGCATGGTTCTTTGCATCGAGCGCGTGTTAAATTGCGATCTCGTTCGAAATAAGAACGTTCGCGCGCCTTTGGTTCCGTCGCTCAGCGCTCAGCTCGCGCGCTGTCCCTGCAACTCGCGCGGGGCTGCCTCGATGCGGCGCCACGTCTGCTCGTGGCAGGCCGGTAAACCATGTCGGCAAACCATATCGGCGAAAAATTCGGGATTGCCCCCGAGGGGAATTTTCCTGTGCAAATTTTCGTGCGTGGAGGCGCTCTGTTTGCAAAGCGCCCGCGTTGGCCCGGCTTGTGCCTCAGTTCGCAAACCTGAAGTGCATCACGTCGCCGTCCTTGACCACGTACTCCTTGCCCTCGAGCCGCATCTTGCCCGCGTCCTTGGCGCCCGTCTCGCCGCTCAAGGCCACGTAGTCGTCATAGGCGATGGTCTCCGCGCGGATGAAGCCCTTCTCGAAATCGGTGTGGATGACGCCCGCCGCTTGCGGTGCCTTGGTTCCGCGGTGGATGGTCCAGGCGCGCGCCTCCTTGGGGCCGACCGTGAAGTAGGTAACGAGGTCCAAGAGCTTGTAGCCTTCGCGGATCAGCTTGTTGAGGCCGGGCTCCTCGAGACCTAAGTCCTTCAAGAACTCGGCGCGGTCCGCCTCGGGCAGGCCGGCGAACTCCGCCTCGATCTTGGCCGAGATGACGACGCAGCCGGCGCCCTCGGCCTTGGCCCTTTCCTCGACGGCACGCGAATAGGCGTTGCCGCTCGCGGCCGACGCTTCATCCACGTTGCACACGTAAAGCACGGGCTTGGCCGTCAGGAGCTGCAGGGCGGCGTAGGCGGGGGCCTCCTCCGGCGTCAGCTCGGCAAGGCGCGCGGGCTTACCCGCGCGCAACAATGCGAGCGCCTTGTCCATGAGGGCCAGCTGGGCCTTCGCCTCCTTGTCGCCCGTCTTGGCCTTCTTCTCGATTGCAGCGCGCCGCTTGTCCAGCCCGTCGAGGTCGGCGAGCATCAGCTCGGTCTCGACCGTCTCGGCATCCGAGGTCGGATCGACACGCCCCTCAACGTGCGTGACGTCGTCGTCGTCGAAGCAACGCAACACGTAGGCGACGGCGTCGACCTCGCGGATGTGCCCCAGGAATTGGTTGCCGAGGCCTTCGCCCTTGGAGGCGCCGCGCACGAGCCCGGCGATGTCGACGAAGGTCAGCCGTGTCGGGATGATCTGGCCCGACTTGGCGATCGCAGCGAGCTTCTCCAGCCGGTCGTCCGGCACGCCGACCTCGCCGACATTGGGCTCGATGGTGCAGAAGGGATAGTTGGCCGCTTCCGCCGCCGCCGTCTGGGTCAGCGCGTTGAAAAGCGTCGACTTGCCGACGTTGGGCAGCCCCACGATGCCGCATTTGAAGCCCATCTCGCCGTCCGTCCTGGTTGGAGGGGATGGACGGCGCTGGTAGGGGCCGTCCGCGCCTGTGCCTTAGGCGGTTCGGCACGCCTTGTGAAGCCTGTCATTGCCGCAGTGGCGTCGGTTAGCGCCGCTCGGCTCTAGAAATTGACGTTGTGAATGACCCAGCCGCCGGCGAAGGCGATCAGGCCGGCGATGACGATCTGCGGCAGCACAGTCACGAAGGCAGTGAGTAGACTGACAAAGGCACCGAAGACCGCGACAGCGGCCTCCCAGATGACCAGCGCCGCCTTGTAGAGGATGTAGGCGATCGCGCCGAGAACGATGACGAGCAGCACGATCTTCCAGATCGGCAGGCTCTGCCAGTTGGACTGGAAGATGGCGACGATCTGTCCGAACGACCAAGTCCAAATCAGCTTCAGGAAATTGAAGATTGCAGCGATGCCTTGCTGCAGGAATTGAATAATCTGACTGATGATCTGGGTCATGTGCGTCTCCCCTACGCCGCTCGACTGATCGCTGCGGACCAAGCGCCGGAACCACACTGGCCCGGCGCACGCGGCGGCGCAAGACGCGCTGCAACAAGCTGCCTTACGCCTTCAATCGGTAGCCGGTCTTGAAGATCCACCACACGATGGCGAGGCAGAGCGCGAGGAATGCCAGCGTGGCGCCGAGGCTTGCCTCAATATTCACGTCGGAGATCCCATAGAAGCTCCAGCGGAAGCCGCTGATCAGATAGACGACCGGATTGAACAGCGTCACCGTCTGCCAGAAGGGGGGAAGCATCTTGATCGAGTAGAAGGTGCCACCGAGGAAGGTCAGCGGCGTGATGATGAGCAGCGGGATGATCTGCAGCTTCTCGAAGCCGTCGGCCCAGATGCCGATGATGAACCCGAACAGGCTGAAGGAGAGCGCGGTCAGCACCAGGAACGCCAGCATCCAGAAGGGGTGCTCGATGTGGAACGGCACGAACAGTGCCGCCGTGGCGAGAATGATGAGGCCGATGATGATGGACTTGGTTGCGGCCGCCCCGACGTAGCCGAGCACCACCTCGAAGGGCGAGACCGGCGCCGACAGGATTTCATAGATGGTCCCGGCAAAGCGGGGAAAGTAGATGCCGAAGGAGCCGTTCATGATGCTCTGGGTCAAAATCTGCAGCATGATGAGCCCCGGCACGATGAAGGCGCCGTAGCTCACGCCGTCGACTTGGGTAATGCGCGCGCCGATCGCCGCTCCGAACACGATGAAGTAGAGCGAGGTCGAGAGCACGGGCGAGAAGATCGACTGCATCACCGTGCGCCGGGCGCGCGCCATCTCGAAGGCGTAGATCGCCTTGACCGCATGGATGTTCATCGGGCCCCCCGTACCAGGTCGACGAAGATGTCCTCAAGCGAGCTCTCTTGCGTATTGAGGTCGGTGAAGCCGATGCCGGCTGAGCGCATGTCGTTCAAAAGCGCGGTGATGCCGGTGCGGTCGGCCCGTGTGTCGTAGGTGAACGTGAGCGCGCGGCCGTCGGCTGCGAGCTCCAGCTTGTGGGGCGCAAGCTCGGGCGGGATAGCGGAGAGCGCCTCGTGCAGGTGCAATACCAGCTGCTTCTTGCCGAGCTTGCGCATCAGCTCGTCCTTCTCCTCGACCACGATGAGCTCGCCCTTGGTGATGACGCCGACGCGGTCGGCCATCTCCTCGGCCTCCTCGATGTAGTGCGTGGTGAGAATGATGGTGACGCCGGAGGCGCGCAAATCGCGCACGACCTGCCACATCTCCTGGCGCAGCTCGACGTCGACGCCGGCCGTCGGCTCGTCGAGGAACAGGATCTGCGGCTCGTGCGCGAGTGCCTTGGCGATCATGACCCGGCGCTTCATGCCGCCCGAGAGCGTCATGATGCGGCTATCCTTCTTGTCCCACAGCGTGAGGTCGCGCAAAACCTTCTCGATGTGCGCCGGGTTCGGCGCCTTGCCGAACAGCCCGCGTGAGAAGCTCACCGTGTTCCACACCGTCTCGAACATGTCGGCGGTCAGCTCTTGCGGCACGAGGCCGATCATCGCGCGCACGCGGCGGTACTTCGCGGCGATGTCCATGCCGTCGACCGTCACGTTGCCTGAGCTCGGCGTGACGATGCCGCAGATGATCGAGATGAGCGTGGTCTTGCCGGCGCCGTTGGGGCCGAGCAAGGCGAAGATCTCGCCGCGGCGGATGTCGAGGTTGATGCTCTTGAGAGCCTCGAAGCCCGTGGCGTAGGTCTTGGACAGGTTGGCAATGGAGATGATTGCTGTCATGGCGGGGGATTAGGGGTGCCGTTCGCATCCCGCAAGGCCTGCGCGGGATTACTCTTTGGGACCGCGGCCCGCCAGCCACTTCTTGAGGTTCTCAGCGAGCGCGCCGGCGCGTTTGCTCGCGCGCTCACCCGCCGGGTGCGGCTTGGCGCGGCTTGGCGTGTCTTTGCGCGGGGTGGGCTCGGGCACCTCGTCCTCGGCCTCCGCCACCTCACGCATCGCGCTGGCGACGTGAGAGAGGAAGCGCGAGGCGTCCCCTTGCGCAAGAAAGCGCGCTGCATCGGACATCGCGTCGAGCAGCGGGTCGAGCCACTGGTACTCGACCTTGGCGAAGTCGTGCAGCACGTAGTAGGCGACCGCATCCTTGACCCCGGGATGGCCGACGCCGATGCGCACGCGGTTGTAGTCGTTGCCGATGTGGGCGCTGATCGAGCGCAAGCCGTTGTGGCCGGCGTTGCCGCCGCCGGCCTTCACCTTGACCTTGGCCGGCGCGAGGTCGATCTCGTCATGGAAGACGTAGACGTCGCTCTCTGGGATCTTGAGGAAGCGCTGGGCCTCGCCCACGCTCTGGCCGCTGTCGTTCATGTAGGTTTGAGGCTTGAGGAGCACAACGCGCTCGCCCCCGAGATTGGCTTCCAGCGTCTCGCCCTGGAAGCGGCGCCGCCAAGTCCCGAGGTCGTGGCGCTCAGCGATCCGGTCGAGCGCCATGAACCCGACGTTGTGGCGGTGGCGCGCGTACTTCGCGCCCGGGTTTCCCAGTCCGACGAAGAGCTTCATGGGGCGGTCCCGCGCGCGACGAGCGGGCACGCACCCAAGCGGCGCGTGCCCGGATGGAGCGGCCTACTTCTTCTTGTCGCCGCCCTTGGCCGCCGGTGCGCCCTTGGCGGCAGGCGCCGCGGCGCCCTTGGCCGCCGCTGCGCCCTTGGCTGCGGGTGCGCCTTTCGCGCCGCCGGCCGCCGCCTCGGCCGCAGGTGCGGCCGCTGCACCTTCCTCAGGCGTGGCTGCCGCGGCTGCAGCAGCGACCTCCTCCTCTTCCTGCTTCACGGCGCCGGCGATGGTGGCGATCGTAAAGTCGCGGTCCTTGATGGTCGGCAGCACACCCTCGGGCAGCGTGATGGCGGAGACGTGCACGGAGCGGCCGATCTCGAGACCCGTGAGGTCAATCTCGAAGAAGGCGGGGATATGATCGTAGGGGCACGTCACCTCGATGTCGTGGCGCACGATGTTCAAGACGCCGCCGCGCTTCAGCCCGGGCGACAGCGCATCGTTGATGAAGCGCACGGGCACGTCGACGCGAATGCGCCCGTCCTTGCCGATGCGCAGAAAGTCGACGTGGATCGGCTGGTCCTTCACGGGGTCGACCTGAACGTCGCGCGGAATGACGCGGTTCTTCTCAGCCCCCACGACCACCTCGAACACGGTGGAGGTGAAGTGGCCTTTCAGGACCTGCTTCCACAACTCGGTGTAGTCGAGGGCAATGGTCTCCGGCGGCCTGCCGTCGCCATAGATGACGGCCGGCACCTTCCCCTCACGACGGGCTTGGCGTGCGGCCCCCTTGCCTGCACGCGGGCGCGCCGTGGCTTTGAGCTCGCGTGGCTGCTGAGCCATGGCATTGATCTCCAATAAAAAATGGGCCGTTGCGGCCCGAAGTCCCGCGCGGCCTCCAAGGGTGCCGGCGGCGTCTCATGCGGCGGTGCTTGAGATGGCGCGGGTTATAGCGGCCGCTCCGCGCCTTGGCAATCCGCCTTGGAGGGCCGCAATGGGCTTTGCGCGCGCGTGGCGGCCGCGCCGTGCGATGACGGGCGCAACCATTTGACATCGCAATATTAACACCGCTCATATGTCTCCCGGTTGAGGCCTATTCCGCGCCCTGGAGACTTGCGTGTCGGTGAGCCCGGATGAACGAGCGGCAGAGCATGGTTCGCAAAGGCACGAAACGGCGCCCCGCGCCGGAGCAGGACAAGATGATCGTCGAGGCGCTGCGCGGCGTCGGTCGCCCCGTCAGCGCCTATGAGTTGATCGACCGGTTGCGCGAGCAGGCAACGCTCGCGCCGCAAACGGTCTACCGCTCGCTCGATCGCCTCATCGCCGACGGCCAGGCGCACCGGCTGGAATCGCTCAATGCCTTCGTCGCCTGCCGCCATCCGAGCCACGAGGGCGCAGCGGTTTTCGCGATCTGCGACGACTGCGGCACCGTCACCGAGTTCGACGAGCCCGTCGCCGTCGAGCGTCTCTGCGCTTGGGCCAAGAAGGCGAAGTTCACGGTCGGGCAGATGACCTTGGAGATCCGCGGCCGCTGCCGCTCGTGCACCGCGCCTCCCGCGCCCGAGACGCGCGCTCTCTGACGCATCAGAGCTACGTCAAGTTCCCTCTCGCCGCGTGCAGGCTGCCCGGCTGTGGCGAGCCGAATGGGGGCGTTGTTTTTAGTAGAACAGGCTCGAGACGCTTTCCTCGCGCGCCGTCCTCAAGATCGCCTCGCCGATCAGCGGCGCGATGGAGAGAACGCGGATGTTCTTGGCCGCCTGCACCGCCGCTGTCGGCTGGATGGAGTCGGTGATGACGAGCGACTTGAGCTTGGAGTTCTGGATGCGGCTCACCGCGCCCCCCGACAATACCCCGTGCGTGATGTAGGCCATGACCTCGACCGCGCCGTGCTTCAGAAGCGCCTCGGCGGCGTTGACGAGCGTCCCGCCCGAATCGACGATGTCGTCGATCAGGATGCAGCGCTTGCCTTCCACATCGCCGATGACGTGCATGATCTCCGACTCGCCGGGCCGCTCGCGCCGCTTGTCGCAGATGGCGATCGGCGCCTCGATGCGCTTGGCGAGCGCGCGTGCGCGTACCACGCCGCCAACGTCGGGCGAGACGACCATCAGGTTGTTGCCCTTGTGATGCTCTTGGATGTCGCGCACCATGACGGGCGCAGCGAACAGGTTGTCGGTCGGGATGTCGAAGAAGCCCTGGATCTGCCCGGCGTGCAGATCGAGCGTCATGACGCGGTCGGCGCCGGCGCGCTCGATAAGGTTGGCGACGAGCTTGGCAGTGATCGGCGTGCGCGGCCCGGGCTTGCGGTCCTGGCGCGCGTAGCCGTAGTAGGGGATGACGGCGGTGATGCGCGCAGCCGACGCACGCTTCAAGGCGTCGATCAGGATCAACAGCTCCATCAGGTTGTCGTTCGCCGGGAACGAGATGGACTGGATGACGAAGACGTCCTGGCCGCGGACGTTCTCCTGGATCTCGACGAAGATCTCCATGTCGGCGAAGCGCTTCACCTGCCCCTTGGTCGGTGGGACCTTGAGGTAGGAGGATATGGCTTCAGCGAGCGGCCGGTTGCTATTGCCGGCTACGAGCTTCATGGACAGCTGAGCACGGCCGTCTCCGGTCCGGGCATCGAAAGGCATGGCACGCCTCCACGGCCGTTCGCCGGGCGCTTCTAGCAAGAGGGCCCACGCCTGTAAACGGCGGTGGGCCCAATTTGCCGTCGGAACATTGACGTCGCGTGACCGCCGAGCCGCGCCACGCTCAGTTGGCGCTGCTCGTCTGGGTTTTCTGCGGCAGGAGCTTCAGGATGCCCTGAGCGGCTGCTGCTGCGGCGGCATCGGCGGTTTTGCCCCACGCGCCGTCGAGCGAGCCCTGCGGCACCTCGTTTTTCTGCGAGACGCTGCCGAGCTTCTTGCCCGAGGGATCGCTGACGCTCCAGTCGATGGTGATCGGCTGCTTGCCGTCGCTGCTGGTCCCCATGGCGACCCTACCCTCGACCGTATAGGTGCCGGGCGATGGCGTATCGGAAAGGGCTATGCCGTTGCGCGACAGCTCACGCTGCAGCGCCATGCGCAGCGACGTACTGCCGTCGCCGGGCGCGCCGCTGACGCTCGGCACCCGCGCCCTGATCGACCCCGGCGGAGCGATGCTGCCGGTGACGGGACTGTTGTGCGGGGGCGGTGGTGCCGAGGAGGAGTAGTGCGGCGCAGCGGAGGTCGGCGTCACCGCGGCGGTTTGCACGAGGCCAGCCGAGTTGGCGTTGCTGGCGACGGCCGGCGGAGCCTGCGTGGGAAGCCACGCCGCGATCGAGGAGACGGTCTTGGCGGTGATCGCCTCGACGACGGGCGGCGTCACCGCCGTCCAAGGATCCTGGCTCTTGCCGGCGGGCGCCGTCTCCTCGCCGCTCACGCGGTGCACGCCCTTGCCGGTTCCGTCGGTGACGTCCCAGATGTAGGAGATCTTCGCGCGCGGGCCCTTCTTCTTGTCGAGCGAGGAGACGACGTAGCCTCTCAGCGTGTATTGGGCGGCCTCGCCGGGCGACTTGGCGACGCGGATGTTCTGGCGCTCGATGTCGGCGATGAGTTGGGATTGCAACTCTTTGGATACAGCCTCGGGCGGGCCGATCACCGGCGCAACGGCGATCTGCGCGGGCCGAGCGCTGACGGGGCTGGGCGGCGGCGAGGCCACGGAGGCGGTCGACGTTTCGCTCGCCGAGCTGAACGGTGACGAGCTGAAGAGTGATTGGGCAGTTTCGCAGCCTGCTAGACCGAATGCCAGCCAGCTCACGCAAAGCGCTAAAGCTATGGGCTTCGTTTTTTGCCAAGCCGCAGCAGTATCAAAGGTCGTCACGGCGACGCTCCCCCGTTGAGTACCCGCTGTTTTTCCGGCGGCCGGCGTACAAACCTTGCGGCCTTAGTCTCCTCGATGACCGGTACCTCTCTAGAGAGTCGTCTAAACCGATCACATCCGCCGCGTCCAGATCGAATTCGATCAACCTCTCGCCCACTTGGAATTCGTCATGCGAAAGATCAGACAACATTGTGGATTGTGCAATTAAGTCACGACAATGGCGGAGATTTGACGGCCGTAATCGCCCTCGTCGCGGTGCTGTGAGCGTCGGAAACTGTAAAAAAGCGATTCGTTTGCGTAAGTGCAGAGGCTGCGCCGTTCGATTTCGCTGATTTGCGCCGCTGCGAGCCGGTCCTCGACGTAGGCTGGCAGATCGAAGTGGGCGCGCGCGTTAGGATTGTTTCGAACAAAGTAGCGTTCGTTGTCAGCGCAACTTTTTATTAGCTCGGCTTCGAATTCCGGACCGACCTCATAGGAATCTTGGTTAATGGCGGGACCGATGGCGGCGTAGATACGCGTGCGGCGCGCGCCCTGCTGCTCCATCTCCGCAATCGTCGCCTCGAGAACGCCGCCGAGCGCGCCGCGCCAGCCTGCGTGCGCTGCAGCTACGACCCCGGCGTCGGGGTCGGCGAACAGCACCGGCACGCAGTCGGCGGTGAGCACACCGATGGCAAGACCCGGCGTGCGCGTGACGACGGCATCGGCCTTCGGCCGTGCCGCGCCGGGGACAAGGGGGGCCGAGACGCAGAGCGCGGTCGCGCTGTGCACCTGATAGAGCGTGACGACGTCGAGATGTTGCGCGCCCAGCCGCTCGGCGACGCGCGCGCGGTTCTCGGCGATGCGCGAGGGCACGTCCTGCGAGCCAGGCCCGCAGTTGAGCGTGGCATAGAGCCTCTCCGACACGCCGCCGAGGCGGGTGAAGAACCCGTGGCGGATGCCGGGGAGGCGGGTGAAGGATATGGCTTCGATCGGTTCAGGCATGGAGCCGAGGACTACGGCGCGGGACCGTCGCTGTCCAGCCGGGTGAGCCCGGGGAGCGGGCTCAGCGCTTGACTGCGCACGCCGATGGCGCAGAAGCGCGTGCCCATGCCGACGGGCGCCATCAGGCGCGCGATGGCGGTCTCGATCGCGGCGGCCTTGGCGGGGTTGGCTGACATGAGCCGCGAGGCGCGCTCGGCGATGCCGAGTTGGCCGAGGAACTCCGCTTGCGACACCGGACCATCACACGCTAGCCCGTGGGCGGTCACGGCTTGCGCGAAGGCCGCGAAGTCGACCTGCGCCGTCAGATCGGATTCGCCGGGCGCGGCAAGCGGGTCGTCGTAGCGATGGGCGCGGGTTGCCTGCAGCGTGTCGCCGAGCGCGGGCCCAACGTGTCCATAGTCGATGAAGAGCGCGGCGAGCTGGCCGCCGAGCGCGCCGAGCTTTTGTGCCCACGCCGCAAATGCCTGCGCGCGCGTCTCGAGCACGGCGCCCTCGCGCATGGGCGCGGGCGTCTTCGGTGGCAGATAAAACCTTTCCTCAGCGGCACCATCGACGAACGCGAGCCGGCCCGCTGCGTCAAGACCGACGCAGCGCGAATGCCAGCGGCCCGCGTGGAACGTCCACTGCGCAACTGGAAGCGTGTCGAGGAACTCGTTGGCGATCACGATGAGCGGCCCATGGTGTCTCTGCGCATCGAGGTCGCTGTCCCACTCGATCGGCGCGCGCTCGCCTTGAAGGGCTGCGCGCTGCTCTACCGCGAGCTCGGAGCTCGTCTCCACGAGGTGGACCTGCAAGGCATCGTGGAAAGCGGGAAGAGCACGTGCGGCGCGTAGCGCATCGGCCATCAGCGTTCCGCGCCCCGGGCCGAGCTCGACGAGGCGCAGCGTGCTGGGCTCCCCCATCTGCTGCCAGACGACCGCGCACCACAAGCCGATGAGCTCGCCGAAGACCTGGCTGATCTCCGGCGCCGTGACGAAATCGCCGTCGCGGCCGATCGCGCGGCGGCGGCGGTAGTAGCCATGCACGGGATCGTTGAGGCAGACCTCCATGTAGCGATCGACGCCAATGGGGCCGTCCCGCCGAATGCGCGCGATGAGTGCCTCGGCGAGCGGCGTCTCTCGGCGCAGGGCAGGCGCAGGCGTCATGTGAGCGGTCGCGAGCGCGCCAGATAGATGATGATGAGGCCGGCGATCAGCATGGGGATCGAGTAGACGGTGCCGACCGTGAGCCCATCGACATTCAAGGCGTGTGCGAAATGCGGCTGGCGGAAGAACTCCTCCGAGATCGAGCGGGCGATGGCGTAACCGCACAGGAAGGTGCCGGTGACGATGCCCGGGTGCTTCAGGGCGCCGTAGCGGTGGGTCAGGATGCGCAGTATGATGAAGAGGACGAGCCCTTCGAGCGCCGCCTCGTAGAGCTGGCTCGGATGACGCGGCGTCGGCTCGACGGAAGGATAGTGCAGGCGCGCCTCGGGGAAGACCATGCCCCAGGGCATCGTCGTCGGGCGTCCGAACAGCTCGCCGTTGATGAAGTTGGCGATGCGGCCGAAGAAGAGCCCGATCGGGACCGATGCCGTGCACAGGTCCATGGTGCTCCACGCGCTGACGCCATAGCGCCGCGCGAAAATCAAGACGGCGATGGCGCAGCCGAGGAGTGCCCCGTGAAAACTCATGCCGCCCTTCCACACCGCGACAATGTCCTGCGGGTTGGCGAGGTAGTAGCCGGGCTCGTAGAACAGCACGAAACCGAGCCGCCCCCCGAGCACTACGCCGCCGGTGATATAGAGGAGAAGGTCGTCGACCACCGATGGCTGGAATGGCGGCTTGTCGTTGGCCCAAAGCTGCGGGCGCTGCAGGAGGCGGCGTATATAGAGCCAGCCGAACAGGAGGCCCGTGAGGTAGGCGAGCCCATACCATTTGATGGCGATCGGGCCGATCTGCAGCGCCACAGGGTTGAAATCGGGAAAGGGAATGGCCAGCAGGCTCATTAAGGGCTCCATGGCGGCACGCCGGTGCTGTCGGCCTTAGCAGGCGACTGTGACAGCGCAAGGCACGTTTTCGGCAGGTGACGCTGCGTGTCAAGTACGGCTCTCTACGTGGGCCGGCGCGAGAGGCGCCCTTGAACGGCGCAGGCGCCTTGCCCATAGTCGCCGGCGAGCGTTTCCAGCACAATAGCGCGAGGCTTCCAATGGCCCCGCGCGGTGCGCTTTATCTCCGGAGGGCCGGCTCATGACGCAGACGACCAACCGCTTCCTCGACGAGCTTGCACGACTGATGACGGACGCGGCGGGCGCGGCCGATGGTCTCAAGCGCGAGGTGGGCAGCGTGATGCGGGCGCAGGCCGAGCGACTGCTGCACGACATGGACGTGGTGCAGCGCGAGGAGTTCGAGGCGGTCAAAGCCATGGCGGAGAAGGCGCGGGCGGAGAATGAGCGGCTCGAGGCGCGCATCACCGAGCTTGAGGCGCGGCTTGCCTCGCGCTGATCTTTGCGGGGTGGTTGCGCGCCGTTGCGGCGCCAGACTTATCCCCGATGATGTTTACGCAGTTGAGCGCGCGTGCAGGCAGATCGGCGCTTCTTTATAGTCGCGATCCAGCGTTCGCCACTTTGGCCGTGGACAATCCTTAGGCGAACTTGCAACTCGCGGGGGGCTCTGTTTTCGTCGCGGCGGTCGGCGGCTTTTCGTCACTTTTGTTGTTGTTGCGTCGCGTTTGTTCGCTACGAAGAGCCGTGAGATCCAAAAGGAATTCGACAATGTCGGCTGAATTCGCCTACGAGCGTGTGACGAACCCGATCGATCTCGTTGAGCAGCTTGCCGCTGCGCACGGATGGAGCTGCGACCGCACCAACGACGAGGAGCTCACGCTCGTCATCGCCGGCAGCTGGACCGACTACCACGTGTCCCTCAACTGGCGCGAGGATCTCGAGGCGCTGCATCTGGCGTGCGCGTTCGACTTCCGCGTGCCCGACAACCGCCTCAACGAGATGTACCGTCTCATCGCCCAGATCAACGAGCAGCTCTGGCTCGGCCACTTCGATCTGTGGACGCAGGAGGGCCTCGTGATGTTCCGCCACGCGCTCCTGCTCAACGGCTCGCTGGCGACGCCGCGCCAGTGCGAGGCGATGCTGAAGGCTGCACTGGAAGCCTGCGAGCGCTACTACCAGGCCTTCCAGTTCGTCGTCTGGGCGGGTAAGCAAAGCCGCGAGGCGCTCGTGTCGACGATGTTCGAGACCGAGGGCCAAGCGTAATCATCGGGTGCCGGCCCGGTGCCTCACACCATGAGCGTCACGCCATGAACGTCACACCATGAGCGTTAAGCTGCAAGGCCCGCTGCTTCTGGCCGGCGCGGGCAAGATGGGCGGGGCGATCCTCGCTAGGCTGCTCGAGCGCGGCCTCGATCCCCAGCACGTCATCGTGCAGGACCCCGAGCCGCCGACCGAGATCGCCGATCTGCTCGCGGATCGCTTAATCGACGTGCTGCCGCTCGTCGACGAGCTGTCGAGCCCGCCGGCGGTCATTCTGATCGCAGTCAAGCCGCAAGTGATCGACGCCGTGCTGCCGTCGCTCGGCAAGCTTGCAGGTCTCGATACGCTCGTCATCACGATCGCCGCGGGCCGGCGCATCGCGGGGTTCGAGGCCAAGCTGCCGGAAGGCACGGCGATCGTGCGCGCCATGCCGAACATGCCTGCCGCGATCGGCCGCGGCATCACGGTCGCGGTCGCCAACCGCCAGGTCACGCCGGTGCAAAAGGCGCTTGCCGACGATCTGCTGTCGGCGGTCGGCGAGGTGCTGTGGGTCAAGGACGAGGCATTGCTTGATCCGGTGACCGCGGTCTCCGGCTCGGGTCCCGCTTACGTGTTTCTGCTCGTGGAGTGCCTGGCGGAGGCGGCCCGGGCTGCCGGTCTCGATGCGGATCTCGCCGCCCAGCTCGCACGCGCGACCGTCACCGGGTCGGCCGCGCTGCTCGAGCAGTCGGATCTCTCGCCGGCCGCCCTGCGTGAGGCCGTAACGTCGCCCGGCGGCACGACGGCTGCGGCGCTTGAGGTGCTGCAAGCTTCCGGCGGACTGCAAGAGCTGATCACGGCCGCAGTCGCCGCCGCAACGAAACGCGGCCGCGATCTGGCCACGTGAGCGAAGCGCTCGAACGCCAGATGCGGCCGCGTTGCTTGCGAACCTGAGCGGGCTCGAAAGCCCCGGCGGTGCCCAGGTTGGTGTCGTGACCGTCAGATTGCCAAAGCCGGAAGCTCAAGGAGGAGAAGCTGCAGGCCTATGCGTGTGTGGCGACCTTCCCGGTCACGTTGGCAGCGCGAAGCTAAGGTCTTGCTCGCCCACCTCAGTGGCGCCCGCCCGCAGGCCAGCGCGCATTTCAAGTTATGATATAGTATTACACTGCTGGCAACTGCCAATTCGCCGCGCTCACGGCAACGTGTGATGGCTTTGAGGCGGCGTGAGCCCGCCGCGCAGCGCAGTTAGATTGAATATTTCAATAATTCATGCATTAACAAATCTATCGATCGCAGCGACATCGCTGGAGGGTTTGAGCTCCGCAGGCCCGCCGGCATCGCCGCCTCGGATCAACAGGGAGAGAGACGACAATGAGTGATTGCGCGCTGAATGTTTTGTTCCTGTGCACCCATAATTCCGCCCGCTCCGTCATTGCGGAATGCATCATCAACGCGCTCGGCCGCGGCAAGTTCAAGGGCTTCAGCGCGGGCAGCCATCCAGGCGCAGCGGTGCACCCGTATGCGCTCGAGCTGCTGTCGCGCCTCAACTACGACGTCGGCAACTTGCGCTCCAAATCGTGGGAGGAGTTCTCGCCGCCTGGGGCGCCGCCCCTCGACTTCGTGTTCACGGTTTGCGACGACGCCGCCAACGAGACCTGCCCGGTCTGGCCTGGCCAGCCGATGACGGCGCATTGGGGGCTGCCCGACCCCGCGGCCGTCCTGGGCAGCGAGGCGGAGAAGCGCCAGGCGTTCGCCGACACGCATCGCATGCTCTATCAGCGCATCGGCATCTTCGTGAATTTGCCGCTACACGAGCTCGACAAGCTATCCCTGCAGAAGCGGCTCGACGACATCGGCCACATGGCGCGGAGCGCGAGCAAAGAGAACGCTTGAGCGCACAGCGGGTCCTTTTATTCCGGGCATCGGCCGCCTACCTCTAAGGCATTGCGCAAAAAGGAGCTGCCGATGCTCGATCTTAAGACCACGAATGGGCGCATCATCGCCGCCGCGCTCAAGCTTGCCGGCGAGTGTCCCTGGAGCGACGTGACGCTCACCGATATCGCCAAGGCGGCCGAGGTAAGCCTGCTCGACTTGCGCCGCGCGTACGGCTCGAAGGCAGACATCCTCGCTGCCTTCGTGCGCACCGTCGACGACGAGGTGCTGGCGCGCACCCCGGAGCGCACGAGCGAGCAAGGGCCGCGCGACGCGCTGTTCGAGGTGATCATGAGCCGCTTCGACGTGCTCGCGGCCTATAAGAGCGCCTTGAAATCCATTGCCGGATCGTGGCCCGCCGAGCCAGCGCTCCTCGGCGCACTCGCGTCCTCCCAAGCGTGGATGCTACGCGCGGCCGGGATTTCCGCCGAAGGTCTCGACGGCCAGCTCCGCGCCGCGGGGCTCGCTGCCGTCTATGCCAGCGTGTTCCGCACTTGGCTCAACGATGACGATCCTGGGCTCGCGCGCACCATGGCGGCGCTCGACCGCCGCTTGCGGCGCGGCGAGCGGACGTTGAGCTCGCTCGACGAGATCAAGAGCCGGGTGTGCGATCTCGCCGGTCTCTTCAGTGGCGCTTGCCGTAAGAGGACCGCTTCCAGCGGCACAACGAGCGGTGTCGCCGAGACTCCGCCGCCCGCGTCCGCTTAGACGCTTTCCCACCCGTCATACCGGACGGATGGAGACTAGAGCGGCACGGAGATGATCGCGCGCAGTCCCCCCATCGAGCTCTCGCCGAGCGTGATGTCGCCGCCGTGGCTCTTGGCGATGTCGCGGGCGATGGCGAGGCCGAGGCCGGTGTTGCCCTCGTCTTGGTTGCGCGCGTCGTCGAGGCGGTAGAACGGCTTGAACACGTTGGCGCGCTCCGAGGGCGGGATGCCGGGGCCGTTGTCGTCGACCTCGATGCGCACCCATTGCCCCTCCACCGCGGCGCGGATCAGAACCTGGTCGCCGAAGCGCATCGCGTTGGAGACGAGGTTGGTGATCGCGCGCTTGAACGCCTGGCGCTTCAGCGGCAGCACGATGTCGTCGCGCCGCCTGCGGATCTTGAGGTCGATCGGCGTGCCATAGACCTGCGCCTCGTCGTGGATCTCCTGCAAAAGCTCGCGCAAGTTGGTGTCCGCCGACTCCTCGCCGCCGTCGCCTTTGGCGAAGGCCAGATAGTCCTCGAGCATGCTCTGCATCTCGCGCACGTCTGTCTGCAGCGACTGCGCCTCGTCCGTGTCACCTAGCAGCGCCAGCTCGAGCTTGAAGCGGGTCAGCACCGTGCGCAGATCGTGGCTGACGCCCGCGAGCATGGTCGTGCGCTGCTCCACGTGCGTCGTGATGCGGTCGCGCATCTCCAGGAAGGCGACGGCGGCCTGCCGCACCTCGCGCGCGCCGCGCGGACGGAAGTCATCAGGCACCTTGCGCCCCTTGCCGAAGGCGTCGGCCGCCTCGGCAAGCCGCAGAATCGGCCGGATCTGGTTGCGCAGAAAAAGAATGGCGACCGTGAGCAGGATCACCGAGGAGCCGATCATCCACAACAGGAAGATGTGCGAGTTGGAGGCATACGTCTGCGAGCGCGTGGCGACGAAGCGCAGGATGGCGTTCTTGTCCTTGACGCGGATCTCAACGTGGCGCGACTCTCCGACCGTGTCGATCCAGAACGGGCGCTGCACCTGACGGCGGATCTCGTCGGAGAGCGCCCGATCGAGGAGGGCGAAGAACGGCTTGGGCCGCGGCGGCGGCAGGTCGCCCGGGGGCAGGATCTGCATGGACAGGTTGAGGCGGTCGCGCGCCATCTCGATCAGCTGGTTGTAGTCGTCCTTCTTCGGATACTCCTCGTAGATGTCGATCAGCGCCGCGATGTCGCGCGCGGTCGCCTCCGAGAGCCGCCGCGTCACCGCCTGCCAATGCCGCTCCATGAACACGAACGCGACGACGCCCTCGAGCACGACGATGGGCGCGATGATGATGATCAGCGCGCGCGCATAGAGGCCCTTGGGCAGCACGTCGGAGAGCAGGCCGCCGAGACGGCGCATGTTGGCCGCATGCGTCGCAGCGAGCCACTTGAGCACCGCCACAAGCCACGGCGGCAGCTGCGGCAACTGGAACCGCCAACCTGGTGGGGTCTGCGGCCAGCGCAGCCCTTGCGTCAGCCGCGACAGCTGCAACCGCGCAGCGAGCGTCCGCTGCAGCCGGCGCAGCAGGCTCTGCCACCGCACGCCCGATCGGTCCGTTGGCTGGCCGCTTCTAGCGAGCATTTGAGAGACGACCTCGTGGGGGCCCGGCGCAATTCTCAATCCGAGTAGAGAATATACCCTTTGCCGCGCACTGTCTGGAGGTAGACCGGATTGGAGGGGTCCGTCTCGATCTTCCGCCGTAGTCGGTTGATCTGCACGTCGATCGCGCGATCATTACCGGTCGAGTCCTCGCTGCAGAGCTCATGGCGCGGGATCGCCGTTCCGATGCGCTGGGCGAAGGCCCGCAACAGATCGCGCTCGCGCTCGGTGAGCTTGATGCTCTCCTCCCCTTGCCGCAGCTCGCCGCGTCCCACGTGAAAGGTGAACGCTCCCATGCGGATCTCGTCGTGCGGGCCGGTCGGCCCCGTCGCGCGGCGCAGGATATTGCGCAGGCGCAGCAAGAGCTCGCGCGGCTCGAACGGCTTTGGAATGTAGTCGTCGACGCCGGCTTCGAGGCCCTCGATGCGGTCCTCGGGGTCGGAGCGCGCCGTCAGCATGCAGATGGGGATCGATCGCGTCGCCTTGAGGTCGCGCGCCAGGTCGAGGCCGTTCTCTCCCGGCATCATGACGTCGAGGAGGACAACGTCGAATTCGAGCCCGCGCATCCCTGAGCGTGCGGTGGCGGCATCGGCCGCCGTCGTCACGCGGAAGCCGTGCTCGGTCAAATAGCGGCCGAGCAAGTCGCGGATCTTCTGATCATCATCGACGATGAGCACGTGCGGCGCATTGTCGGGAAGGGGTGCGCATTGGGGAGCGGTGCTTGCGGACTTCATCTGCGCCCTCGTTAGCCTGCGGTGCGGGTGCCGGCCGGCAACTTTACGAGCGCCTCCACGCGCGGGCGATCGGACTCTCCAATCATGGCAAAAAGGAAGCGGCGCGTTAACTCGCGCGCTCCCGGTCCCGCCTTGCCCAAAGCCGCCTCGATGCGCTTGGTTTGCAGGGCGGTCAGCTTGTCGGAGAGCCGGCCCCCCTTGGCCGTGACGAACAGCCGCCGCTCGCGGCGATCGTCGTTGCCGGCGCGCTGCATGATGAAGCCCTTGTCGATGAGCTGCTTCAAGACGCGCGCCAAGCTTTGCTTGGTGATCTTCAAGACGTCGAGGAGATCGGCGACCCGCAGGCCTGGATGGCGGTGCACGAAGTGGAGGACGCGATGGTGGGCGCGCCCGAAGCCGTATTCCTCGAGGATGGCGTCGGGGCCGGCGGTGAACTCGCGATAGGCGAAGAACAAGAGCTCTGTGAAGGAGACGAGCTCCTCGCGCGAGGGAACCTCCACAGCCTCCTGCGCGGCCCCGTTGGTGGGGACGAGGGAAGCCGCGGCCCGCGCGCTGCGGCGCCCTGATACGCCGTCGGACGTTATGTCAGTCATGTTGACTTATTTGGCTCCGATTGCTAGTCGTGACAAGTCTAATTTGCGCAAGCGGCAGAAGGTGTTCGCGCGAGCGGTGGGGCTCGAGCAAGTTGCCGGCAATTTGCACGAGCGCAGCGGTTGGGTATCCTCCGGCCGATCCCAGCGTCCCCGCCACCAAGCCCGCCCTTAAGTGGCGAACTTTCGCGCGAATGTCCACGGAGAGAATGCATGGCTGAGCCTGCCCCATTTCACGATCGCGACGGCCTCATTTGGCTCGACGGCAAACTCGTCCCCTGGCGGCAGGCCAACATCCACGTGCTCACCCATGCCCTGCATTACGGCAGCGCCGTCTTCGAGGGCGAGCGGGCCTACAACGGCGAGATCTTCAAGCTCTCCGAGCATTCGCAGCGCCTCATCGACAGCGCGCGCGGGCTCGACTTCGAAGTCCCCTATACGGTTGCCGAGATCGATGGCATCTGCCGCGAGGTCGTGGCCGCCAACAAGCTCTCGGACTGCTACATCCGCCCCATCGCCTGGCGCGGCAGCGAGCAGATCGGCGTTTCCGCGCAGGCAACGAAGATTCATATGGCGGTCGCGGCGTGGGAGTGGGGCTCCTACTTTCCGCTCGAGCAACGTTTGAAGGGCATCCGGCTGACGATGGCCAAATATCGCCGCCCTGATCCTATGACCGCGCCGTGCAAGAGCAAGGCGGCGGGTCTCTACATGATCTGCACCATCGAGAAGCACCGCGCCGAGCGGGCGGGCTATGCGGACGCGCTGATGCTCGACTGGCGCGGGCGCGTGGCCGAATGCACGGGTGCCAACGTCTTCTTCATCAAGGACGGCGTCATCCATACCCCCGATCCCGACTGCTTCCTCGACGGCATTACGCGCCGCACCGTGATCGAGCTTGCCAAGAAGCGCGGCTACGAGGTCGTCGTGCGTCCGATCATGCCGGACGAGCTTGCGCAATTCTCCGAAGCGTTCCTCACCGGCACCGCCGCTGAGGTGACGCCAATCTCCGAGATCGATCAGCACCGCTACAAGCCGGGCAAGATCACCGAGACGCTGCTCAACGACTACATGAGCACCGTGCAACCCAAGCGCAAAGCCGCCGAATAAATCCGCAAGCCATAAGGCAGCGCGGTGCTGGCTTCCGGCCGGTCGGCAAAGGCCCCTCTCCGGCGGAGTGGCCACAACGGCACACTTGTGCGCGGCTCGTGCACCTTCAAGCCCTCATCCTGTTGCCTTGGCGCCTCAACTCACCGACACTGGCGCTTCGGGAGAGGCAATCGGGGCGAGCCCATGCACCGCTTCGCAGTGCTAGCGATCGTGCTTATCGGCGCACTTGCCGGCGCGACTGCGTCGGGTCGGGCGTTTGCCCAGGAGGGGCCGGGCGGCCTCCTCAATCCGCAGCGCGATTGCCAGACAATTCGCACCTGCAACTTTCGCCACGGCGGCCACTACCGCGGCTGCCTGTCGAGCTACAGCTGCCGTGTTTGCCGCTTCGTGCGGGTGTCTTGCAGAGGTCTCAGGGGCCGCACGTGCGAGAAGCTGCTCTGCACTTGGGGCGGCGTCAGCTAGGGCGACGCGCCCGATCTCGGCACGGTCTTCTTTGGCCTACTCCTCGCGCAGAGCGCTCACGGCGGCGGCGAGGAAGGCGGCAATGGCCGCGCCGATGGTGGCGAGCGCGAGCGGATCGAGCGGCTGGCCAATGGCGTTGCCGGCGAGCGCCAGCAGCCCCGTCCAGAACAGCGCGGGAAACAGCGAGACGATCAGCAGCCCGGCGAGCCTGTGCGATCCGGGCTCGGCATCGTCGAGCGTATAGGGGACGTGCTGATGTGCGGCTGCATGCGTCATGCGCTCATCTCCAAATGGAAATGACTTGAGGTCACGCTTAGGTCCGGCTGGTGAACGAGCGCCTAACGCCTGCACAAGGCGCTCACCGGATGGCAATCAAGATTAACGGACCATGACGAGGCGACCGGTATGGAACAAGTACGGTGCGCGCGTTATGCCCTGAATTCTCTTGTGGAGATGGTGAGGCGGGACGTTGACCATGAAGAGAGCTGCGCGCGCCGACGTCGTCATCATCGGCGGCGGCCACAACGGCCTCGTCTGCGCGGCTTACCTGGCGGCGGCCGGTCTCGATACGCTTCTCTTGGAGAAGAACACGATCGTCGGCGGCGCGGCGGTGACCGAGGAGTTCCACCCCGGCTATCGCAACTCGGTCGCCGCCTACACCGTTAGCCTGCTCAATCCGCGCGTCATCGCCGATCTCGAGCTTGCCCGCCACGGTCTCACGATTGTGGAGCGGCCGGCCGCAAACTTCTGGCCGGTCGATGCAACGCGCTTCCTTCTCATGCGCGGCGACCTCGCCGAGCGCCAGGCCGCGATCGCTGCCTTCTCTCAGCGCGACGCGGAGCGGCTTCCCGCTTACGAGGCGGCCTTGGGGCGCGCCGCCGCCGTCCTGCGCGACCTCGTTCTGCGCGCTCCCCCCAATGCCGGCGGCGGCCTGCCCGAGCTCCTGGCCGGCGCCCGCATCGGGCGATCGCTGTTGCGGCTCGACCTCGATGACAAGCGCCTTCTCCTCGACCTCTTCACCAAGAGCGCCGCCGATTTCCTCGGCTGCTGGTTCGAGAGCGACGTCGTCAAAGCCGCTTTCGCGTTCGACGGCATCGTCGGCAATTACGCCGCACCCTCGACGCCGGGGACGGCGTACGTGCTGCTCCATCACTGCTTCGGCGAGGTCAACGGCAAGCGCGGTGCCTGGGGGCATGCGCTCGGCGGCATGGGCGCGATTACGCAGGCGATGGCCGCGGCGGCGCTGGCGCGGGGGGCGCGCATCCGCACGGGCGCACGCGTCGCGCAGCTCCTCACCAAGGACGGCACCGCGAGCGGCGTGGTCCTCGACACGGGCGAGGAGATTCCAGCGCGCGCCGTCGCCGCCAACGTGCCGCCCAAGCTCCTGTTCCGCGATCTGCTGCCCTCGGAAGCGGTCGATCCGGCCCTGCGCGACCGCTTCCTTGCGATGAAGTCGGGCTCGGGCACCTTGCGCATGAACGTCGCGCTCGCCGAGCTTCCCGATTTTCCATGTCGGCCCGGGAAGGAGGCGCAGGACCACCACGGCGCCGGCATCATCATCGGTCCGACGCTTTCCTATCTGGAGCGCGCCTACCACGACGCGCGCCTCGAGGGGTGGTCGCGGCAGCCCGTGATCGAGATGCTCATTCCTTCCACGCTCGATCCCTCGCTCGCGCCGGCCGGGCGGCACGTGGCGAGCCTCTTCGTGCAGCACGTGGCCCCCCACCTTCCCGCCCCGCGCAGTTGGGAGGAGAAAGGCGAGAAGGAGGCATTCGCCGACCTCGTGATCGATACCGTCACGCGCTATGCGCCGAACTTCAAAGCATCCGTGATCGCCCGCCAGATCCTGTCGCCGCTCGATCTGGAGCGCCGCTTCGGCATGGTCGACGGCGATATCTTCCACGGCGCGCTGTCACTCGATCAGCTCTTCTCAATGAGGCCTCAGCTCGGTTATGCCAACTATCGCATGCCGGTGCCCGGCCTGTACTTGTGCGGGTCGGGCGCCCATCCTGGCGGCGGCGTGACAGGGGCACCAGGGCACAACGCTGCACAAGAGATCATCCGCGATCTCAAGGGCTGGCGGCGCTGGGCTTGAGGGCGAATGCGATGCTGAAGGTGACCGAGAAGATCGCCATTCCCGAGCGCGAGCTCGAGGAGCGCTTTGTGCGTGCCTCCGGCCCCGGCGGCCAGAACGTCAACAAGGTCTCGACCGCGGTGGAGCTGCGCTTCGACGCAGGGTCATCGCCGTCGCTCCCGGCCGATGTGCGCGTGCGCCTAAGGCACATCGCCGGGCGCCGCTTGACGGACGAGGGCATCCTCGTCATCCGCGCCGAGCGTTTCCGCACGCAGGAGCGCAACCGCGAGGACGCGCGCGAGCGTCTCGCCGATCTCATCCGCCGCGCGGCAATCGTGCCCAAGCGGCGCATTGCAACGCGGCCGACGCGCGCCTCCAAGGAGCGCCGGCACGAGGCGAAGGCGAAGCGCGCCCGTGTCAAGCATCTGCGCTCGCGCCAGCCCGATCTCGACTGAGACTTCTCGAGGGCGGCATAAAGGCCGTAGCGGGAGGAGCAATGTCCTATCTCTACCTGGCAATCGCGATCGTGAGCGAGGTCGTGGGCACCGCGGCGCTGAAGGCGTCGGCCGAGTTCACGCGGCTTGTCCCCTCGCTCGTTGTGGTCGCCGGCTACGCGATCGCGTTCTATTTCCTGACGCTCACGTTGCGCACGATCCCCGTCGGGGTCGCCTATGCGCTTTGGTCGGGCTGCGGCGTCGTCCTCATCAGTCTCGCGTCCTGGATCCTCTTCAAGCAGACGCTCGACGCCCCGGCCATCATCGGCATCGGGCTGATCACCGCGGGGGTCGTCGTCATCAACGGGTTCTCGGGCAGCATCAACCCTTAGAGGCGACAGCGACGCGCGGGCGGGCTCTCGGTGAAGAGCGGGTGTGCCGCGATCCGCAGCCGCGCAATCTCGTCCACGCCCCACCGGTAGGCGCGCTCGAAGAGCTCGGTGTGCCGGTGCCAGTCGAGAATGCCCATATTCGCCGGGATCGGCGGCACCAGCAGCACGTCCTCGCCCTTGAGCTGCCTATTGAAGTCGTCCCGGTTCGCCATCAGCGAGCGCATCAGCACGGTCGTCAGCCCGGGCGCCTCGGGCAGGCGGCCGCGTGCGAACGGGTTGAGGCTCATGGCGATGAGCTCGGCGCGCGAGGGCAGCTTCTGGTAATCGACGTCGAAGCGCTGCAGCTCGGGGATGTGGAAGCTGACGGCGACGTTGGGGCCGCTTTTCAGCTGGTGCATCGTGCGCACCGGCAGGTTGTCCAAGAGGCAGCCGTCAACCAGCATCTCGCCGTCGCGCGTGTAGACCGGTGGCAGCAGCACGGGGATGGAGCCGGAAGCCCTGATAGCGTCGAACAGGTCGCCGCGGTCGTGCCGGTGTAGCTCGTAGCTCGACAGGTTGGTCGAGACGGCGAAATAGGGGATCCACAGGTCCTCGATATTGGTGCCGCCGAAATAGCGCGAGAGCTGCCTGTCGTAGTGGCTGTGATCGAGGAGGCTGTAGCGCGGCCAGGTGTAGCGCTGCATTGCCCGGTTGGTGACGAAGATGTCGTGGGTGCCGCGGTCGACGTCGTCGGGATGCTCGCCCATGGCGAACGCGCCCACCATCGCCGCGCCGGCCGAGGTCCCGCCCATGATGTCGAACTCGAGGCCCAACTCGATCAGCGCCTTGTAAAGGCCGACGTGGGCTGCGCACAGCGCGCCGCCGCCGCAGGCGACGAGGCCCAGGGCCGAGCCGTTGATGAAGCGGAACAACCGCTCCACATCCTCGCGCCGATCGAGCGCCACGTGGTGATGCATCGCGATCGCGCGCCAGCGCAACCAGCGCGTGGTGCCGGTAATGGCGCCACGGGTCGGATGCAGCAGCACGAGGCGGCGCGCCTCGGCATTGACGAACGCGGCGGCTGCCTGCTCTAGGCGGTTGGGCTTGGCATTGCCGGCGTGCACGCCGACGCCCAGCACCAGGTCTGCGTGGCGGATCGCCTTCTGCGACCAGGGCGTCAGCTCCTCGTCGGCGATGAAGATCACGTAGTCGAACGTGCTTTCAAGCTCATTGAAGGCCTGCGTCGCCTCCGCGCTGTCGAGTGCTGCGCCCTTGGGCAGCATCTCGCCGACCTTCTCAGAATCGAGAACGAGCGTGCGGGTGGCCGCGGAGAACACTGTCGTCAGCGCGTCGATGAACTGGCGCGGCACGGGCTCGCTCCCGGCGCGGATGATCGCGATGGTGCGCGGGCGTGGGTCGGCCGCAACGTGCTCTGCGGCGGTGGTCATCGCGGCGAGGCGCTGGGAGAGCGTGCACGTGAGCGTGCGCCAGATGTCGGGGTGCTTGGCTGAGAGCTTGTCGAACTCGGGCCGGCCCAAACGCAATACGAGGCTGTCGCGCAAGGCGGTCACGGTCGCGGTGCGCACGCCGCCGGTGAGGAAGGCGATCTCGCCGATGGGCTGGTCGGGTCCGATCTCGCTGATGGGCTCGCGTCGCCCCTCGATCGTCACCGCGAAGCGACCGGTGAGGACGATGTAGAGCGCGTCGGCAGGGTCGCCTTGGCGCACCAGCACGTCGCCGCGCTTCAAGGCGTGCGTCTCGAGCTCGCCCGCAAGCGCCTCGCGCTCGGACGCATCGAAGTCCGCGAAGATACCGACGGCGGGCAGGCCGGGCTTGGGCTGAGGCGAGTGCATGGGTGCGCGGCTCGGGGCAGCGGGATCCGTTCACAATAGGGCAAACGGTAAGCTTAGACTCTGCCTTTACCGAGCTTTTCGCAACTTAGAGTAACCTTCGATGTCTGCCGGGGCGTCGCGCCCGCCGCAGACGCGGATTCACCTGCTTCCGATCACGCTCGTTTAATGCTGCTCACCAACGGATGGACGCCTGCGATCAAGCGGCGAGCTGCTGGTCCGCATCGGCGGTGGCGGCCGCCTGGCGCGGTGCAAGCGCCACGACATTCTCAGTGAGCTCTGAGCGCAGCGACGTCACGAACTGCTGCGGGTTGAAGCCGCGGTTGGCGTTGAGGCGCAGCGCGGCCGCTATCGCAATCGCAGGCGCCATCAGAGCATAGCCGCGATCGAGGATCATGTCGTTCAGGCGGCGGGCGGAGAACACCTCGACCAGATGCCGGAAGCGGACGAAGATTGCGAGGGCGCGTTGCGGCTCGCCGTGGAAGCGGCGCTTGAGCTCGGCCTGGACGGTGTCGAGGTCCGCATCGGCAAGCCCGCGCAGGAGCACGAGGCCGCGGCCGTCGTCGATGAGCGCCTGCAGGGCAGCCGCGAGGTCGGCCGTCTCGACGGCCGGCACATCGGTGAGATCCCAGGTCATGGTCATGGTCGTGTGTCCCCGTCGTTGCGTTAGGCGCCGGTGCCGCCGAAGGCGGTCCAGGGCGAGCCGGTCATGAGAATGATGTCCTTGGGGCGGCGCGCGGCCACGACGAAGTCGACGTTGTGTCCGATGAGGTGGCCATTGAGGTTCAAGACCGCCGTCTTCGCGAAGCGGTACTTGGAGCCGTCCTCGGCCTCGATGACGCCGTAGCCGACCTCTTCGCTGAACTTGGTGATCTGGCCGTGCATTGCTTTTCTCCACTCCACTCGTTGACGCCCCGGCCGTGGCCGGTTGTTGGAGGGACTTTCGCTAATCTCGGGCCCATGCGCTGTTCCGCGTGGCACAGGAACGGAAAGCCAAGATTTATCGGCGTAATCTCGCTTGCGCGCGCGCCTGCCGATCGCCCAACCGGGCCTGACAATGCTCGCGCAGGCGCCGTTTGCGGTGTAAGAGCAGCCTGAGGGGTTGTTCGATCGGGGGGCCCGGCTGAACTGCAGCCGCAATCGACATTCAGTGTGGGTTCATGCCTGCAACGCTAGGGTTGGGGTCAAGCTGGTCGTGTTGGAGCGCTTGAGCTGCAAAACGTGAGGTACTGACAATGATGACGGTTCGGTTGCGTGCTGCCTTGAAGGGGCTGGTTGTGCTTGGCGCCCTGGCGCTGCAGCCGGCCGCGGCCTACGCCAACTGCGATTGGTACGTGAAAACCGCGCTCGAGCAGCAGCAGCGCAACTTGAAGATGAAGTGCGGCTTTACCGGCGCCGATTGGTCCGTCGACAAGAACGCGCATGCCACATGGTGCGCGAGCGTGGGGCCTGATGTCTCCCGCGCAACCGCGCAGAAGCGCGAGGCAGCGCTCGGCCAGTGCGCCGCGAAGGGCAAATAGCCCGCGCTCGACCCTCGCAGCTATCAAGCCCCGGCAGCCCCGCGCTGTCGGGGCTCATTGTTTGTTGCGGCGCTTGCGCGCCAAACTAGACTTGATCGCCTGCAGCTCTCGCCCGATGCTGGGGTCTACGGTTGCTCTCACGAGGCCAACTCCCCGAGATCATGTCTCCCTAAATCATGGCGAACCCGATCCTCATCGAGCTTACCCGCGGTCCGCTCGTCGAGAGCTGGCATCGCGGCTCAGCCGTGGTCTCTGCTCCCTCCGGCACGCTCGCGCTGCAGCTCGGCGACATCGACCGCCCGGTCTATCCGCGCTCCGCCGTCAAGGCACTGCAGGCGCTGCCGCTGATTGAGAGCGGAGCGGCCGACCACTTCGGCTTCGGCGCAGCGGAGATCGCACTCGCGTGCGGCTCGCACGCCGGCAGCGACCGTCACACGCAGCTTGCCGCGTCCATGCTGGAGCGGGCGGGCCTCACGCCCGACGCGCTCGGGTGCGGGGCGCACGCGCCGCTGGGGACGGCGGCCGCCAACGCGCTCATTGCCCGCGGGATCGCCCCGACGCAGCTTCACAACAACTGCTCGGGCAAGCACGCAGGCATGCTCGCGACCGCGGTGCATCTCGGTGAGCCGACCGCCAACTATTGGGAGCCTGGCCATCCCGTGCAGGCGCGCATCCACCGCGCGATGGTGGAGATGTCGGGCGTTCCCCTCGGCCTCGATGTCATGGGCATCGACGGCTGCTCGGTGCCCAACTGGGCGATGCCGCTCAGAGTGCTTGCGCGCCTCTTTGCCCGTCTCGTCACCGGCGAGGGTCTCGAGCCGCGGCGCCGCGAGGCTGCCGCGCGTCTGTTGAAGGCGTGCTGGGAGCAGCCGGAGCTGGTTGCCGGCAAGGGCCGCGCCGACACGGTCGTGATGCGCGCGCTCCCCGGCCAGGTCTTCATGAAGACCGGCGCCGAAGGCGTCTACTGCGGCGCATTTCCCGAGCTCGGGCTCGGCTTCGCGCTCAAGATCGACGACGGCACGAAACGCGCCGCCGCCGGCGCGGCGATGGCGCTCGTTGAGCGCTTCTACCCGGCCGCCACCGGGCTGATGCCGTACGGACCAATCAAGACCTGGCGCGGGGTCGAGGTCGGCGCCATTCGCTCGGCCGAGAGCTTCGAGACGGCGCTCGCCGGGATCAAGGTCTGAGCATCAAAGTCTGAGCATCACACGGCGAGGTTGCCGGTGATCGCCAGGCGCTCGTTCGTGCTCTCGGACTGCGCCAAGTCCGGGCCTTGGGGGCCGCCGGTCAGGTCCATGGCGCGGATCGCCCCTGCAACGGCGCCCGAGATCATGTTGCTGGCGAGCAGGCAGGCGCCCGCTTGCGGCGCCACGAGGATGCCGACGCGTGAAGCGCGGATCAGGTTGCCCGTGGCGACGACGTCGCGCATGTAGAAGCCCGTGCCGATTACCATGCCGGCGGTGGCGGCGTTCTCGATGACGTTGCCGGTGACGCTTGCGTCCGCCTCGACCGTGATTCCTTCTCCGCGCTTGTCCTCCGGCTCCTGCTCGCGCCGAAAGAGGTTGCGCACGAGGTTGCCTTGTACGACTGCGAGGCGCCCGCCGCGATTGAAGTTCGTCACCGTAATTCCGGTCGCCGCCGTATCGACGAGGTTGGAGGCGATGAGCGCGCCTTCGAAGCCGAACTCGGCGTAAAGCGCCACCTCGCCGAGGCGGGCGCAGCTGTTGGCGATCATCTGGATGTCGGAGGCGGCGTTGCCGCGAATCGCCGAATAGGCGCAGTCAGTGATGCGGTTGCCGGTGACGAGCACGCCGCCGGCACGAAAGACGTTGATGCCGTTGCCGTTCTCTCCCGTTCCGCCGCTGTCGGCGCGAATGCGCATGACGCGGTTGTTGGCTATGACGCTGCCGTCCTCGCCGGCTTGCGAGCGCCAGACTTGGATGCCGTTGTTGGCGCAGTCGAGAACGGCGTTGTGCGCGATCTCCAACCCCGTCGCATCCAGGCTATGGATGCCGGCCTGCATCGCCGTCGTCACCGTGCAGTCGAGGATGCTGCCTGAGCATTGTTCGAGCGAGATGCCGTTGCCAGCGCTGCGGGTGACCGTCACGCCACGCAAGGCAATCCCGCGGCAGCGCTTGAGGGTCAGCAGTGCGTCGGCATCGAGTGCCGCGTAGGCGCCATCGAGAACGAGGCCCTCGAGCATGACGCCGTCGGCGTCCTCGCCCGCCAGGAAGGCGGAGCCGCCCGAAAATGTGAGCGTCGTCGCACCGGCGCTGCCGATGAGGCGCGTTCCTGAGTGCAGCTTGAGCGCGCTCGAGCGAAAGCGTCCTGGCGGCAGCGTCAGCGGCGCTCCGCGCTTGGCGGCCGCGTCGATCGCCGCCTGCAAGGCGCCCGCTTGGTCATGCGCGGCTCCGGACACGAGCCCGAGGTCGCGCCGTGCAGGAAGCTCGGCCGCGGCGAGGCGTGAAAACTCGGACCGGGGGCCGGCTCGGGCCGCGCTGGCGGTGAGGCCCACGCCCAATCCAGCTCCAAGCCCGGCTCCGAGGCCGGCTCCGAGCCCGGCGGTCAGCACGCTACGACGGTCGGGGGCCATGATGCGTGGATTCCTTAAGGACGCGCCTTTGGTGCCGGCTGCAATAGCCTCCGGGTGAGGAAGGAGCTAAGCAAGTCTGAGGCCAGCGCCGGTTAACCGGTCTTTACCGGAGGCGCGAGCTCGGCGAGGTGGTCCAAGCAGGCGGCGATGATTTCCAGGCCGCCGGCGACCGCGCCGCGCCAATCGAGGGGACAATTGGGATGGCGCTCAAGGCCGCCGGGACCGTGGCCGATGAGGTCGGCCGGCAGATGGATGAAACCGATAAGGTGCGGCGCCGGCAGCTCGCGTGCCGAGGCAAGCGAATAGTAGAGCAGGGCATTGCACAGGTAGGTGCCGGCGTTGTCGGAGGTGGCGCAGGGATAGCCGAGCCCTAAGAGCCGCGCGGCGATCCGCTCGGCCGGCAGGGTCGCCGCCAGGAGCTCCGGGCCCTCCTCGATGACCTGCCCGCTGGCCGGCAGCTCGCCGGCCGCATCCTCCAGCGCTGTTTGCATGTTGCGGCTGACGAGCTCCAGGCGGAAGCCGCGGGCGTCTTGCGCGACGCCGAAATGCAGCATCAGCACGACGTTGCCGAGACCGATCAGCGTCTTGAGACGGGCAGGCGCGCTTCGCCATTCGGTCGGCAGGATCTCGCCCACCACGTCATGGGTGGCAAACAACGTCTGCGCCGCCTTGGTAAGGCGCGGGATGAGCGTTGCGGTGGCATTGTCCGCGACGCCGGGAAAGGGGCCGAAGCCGGTGAGTACGATGGTGGGCAGCGTGGGCATGCGCGCACGATAGGCTGCCTCGGCGATTTGCTCAATCGGAGACAATACCGGTCAGCTTCAGGACCTCGTCGACCGCGAGCGTCGGCAGCAGCCGTCCGGCGCGCACCTCGGCCTCGAGCGCGGGCAACCTCTCGGCCACCTTGGGGTTCGACTTGAGGCTCGCCATCACGCGGTCGTTCAGCATCTCGCGCATCCATGCGACCGCCTGGCGCTGGCGGCGCAGCTGGAACTCCCCTGAGGCCTGCGTCTTGTGGCGGTGCTCGAGCACCTTGGCCCACAGCGCCTCGAGGCCCTTGTTCTCGCGGCCGGAGATGGTCACGACGGGCGGGGTCCACGTCGCCGACTGCGGCGCCAGGATCTGCAACGCAGCCCGGTACTCGGTCGCCGCGCGCTCGGCCCGGGTCACGTTGTCGCCGTCGGCCTTGTTGACGGCGATCATGTCGGCGATCTCGATGATCCCCTTCTTGATGCCCTGCAGATCGTCGCCGCCGCCCGGTAAGAGCAGCACCAGGAAGAAGTCGACCATGTCGGCCACCGCCACCTCCGATTGACCGACGCCGACGGTCTCGACGATGACGATGTCGAACCCGGCAGCCTCGGCGAGTGCCATGGTCTCCCGCGTCTTGCGTGTGACGCCGCCGAGCGTCCCCGACGTGGGGGAAGGACGGATGAAAGCGCCCGCTTCCTGCGCGAGACGGCTCATGCGCGTCTTGTCGCCGAGGATCGAGCCGCCGGTGCGCCGCGACGTCGGATCGACGGCGAGCACGGCGAGACGGTGGCCGGCGGCGATCAGGTTCAGCCCAAGCTGATCGATCGTCGTCGACTTGCCGACGCCCGGCACGCCCGTGACGCCGAGCCGCAGGGCGCGCCCCGTGAACGGCAGCAGCGCCTGCAAGAGCTCTTGCGCGAGCGCGGCGTGCTCGGGCTTGCTGCTTTCGATGAGCGTTATGGCGCGCGCGAGCATCGCCCTGTCGCCCGCGCGGACGCCGGAGACGTAGTCGCTGATTCTGGCGCCGCCTGCTGTGCGTCTTTGCATCGGGCTCCGTCCGGTCGTCTGCAAGTCCGTGATAATCGGAAGGAATCGGCTCTCGCAAGGCCGTCATGGGGCTGCCACGCGTCGCTGGCAAAGGTCCCGCGAGCAATTTGGAGTGGGAAAGTCGCGACTTGCCCCCTCAATGAGCCATTCTTAAGCTCTTCTGCAACGCAAGGGCGCGGCTATCGGCAAGAGGGGGCGCTAATGCCGGATATCTCGAGCACACTCGTCTTCGCGTTCGTCGTCGTTGCCCTGCTGCTTGCCTATCTGCTCGCATGGCGCGCAACGCGCGGCCGCTCGCTCGTTGCAAGAGCGATCGTCCGCGGCGGCCTGCCGCTGCTGGTGGCGGCTCCGATCATCGCCGTCACGTTCATGACCGCGGAAGCCCCGCGCACGCTGGGGAAGATCGAGGGGCAGCTCTCCGCGCAGCCCCCGGAAGCAGCCGAGCCCACGATGCAGCCGGAGCCGACTCCCATGGCCACGCCGTGGCGGCCTGGCGTCGGCGCGCCGCTGGGCGGGGCACCGTTCGGCGCACCGCGGCTGCCGGGCGTGATGCCCACGCCCTTGGCGCCATCGGTGAGCATCCCTCCGAGCGTGGCGCCTGAGCTGAAGCCCCGTATCGTCCTGCCGCCTCCCGTGCCTGCGGCGCCGATGCCGGAGGCGCGCTCCGTGGCCCCGGCCGCACCGAGCGGCGCCGGTGCAGCGCAAGAGCCGAGTGGCGGCGCTGCGCCGCCGGCTCTCGATTTGCGCAGCGGCGGGGGAGCGCCAGCCGCATCGACGCCGGCCACGCCGCCGGCGGCAGCCGCGGAGGAAAATTCCGCCTGGGACGTGGTCCCGGTCTTCTACGGCACCGACCGCGCCGAGGAGCCGAACCCCAAGCGGCTTTCCTATAATGCGGAGCGCGCACACCGGCTCGAGCTCGGGCGCGCCCTCGTCACCGTTCCCAAGATCCACCAGGTCCCGCAGATCGAGCGGCCGTGGGCCCTGCGCATCCCTTATTTCGACGTGACGATCTACGAGGAGGCCGAGGACCCCAAGAAGCATTTCACCATGCAGGAGATCAAGAAGCTCACACACGATGAGTTCCTGCGCTTGGTGCGCGAGCGTCTCGGCAGCTCGCAGCGCTACAAGGACCACGCGATCGTCTTCGTGCATGGCTACAACACGTCGTTCGATCACGCGGTCTATCGCACCGCGCAGATCGCCTACGACTTGAAATTCGACGGGGCGGCGTTCCTCTACAGCTGGCCGTCCGGCGGTGCCGTCGCGAGCTACACCTACGACCGGGAGAGTGCCGAGGCGTCGGAGCCCTATCTGCGCCAGTTCCTCGACCTCGTCATCAAGGAGACGGGTGCCAAGTCGATCAGCATCATCGCCCACAGCATGGGCAACCAGCCGCTGCTCGATGTGCTGAAGGATATGAAGGCAGCGGCGCCGGAGGGCGTCGAGATTTCACAGATCATCATGGCCGCGCCCGACGTCGACGCCGACAATTTCGTCAATCTGGCGCGCAGGATCGAGGGATTTGCCAAGGGTGTGACGCTCTATGCCGCCTCCAACGACCGCGCCCTCACCATCTCGCGCAACTTCTGGCAGCACCCGCGCGCCGGCGACGTGCTGGCCACGGGCCCGCTCATCATGCCGGGCATCGATACGATCGATGTCACCGCGGCCAGCACCGATGTCTTCGCTCTCAACCACTCGGACTATGCCGAGAACAACAATCTCTTGCGCGACATCGGCAAGTTGATCCTGAGCGGCTTGCGTCCGCCAGATCAGCGGTTTCCGAACCTCAAGAAGGTCACCACCGCCCGCGGCGACTACTGGCGCTACACGGTGCCCTGATGAGGCCACAGGCCTCGTGGAATGTTGGTGACGGAGGGTGGGAGGATAGCCCGTGCGCGCGCGTCAAAGGACCGTTTCGGTCACCTTTCTGCTGATCGTGCTGCTCACCGTTTGCGCCCGCAACGAGGCGCAAGCGATCGATCGCTGGCCGCCATGGCAAAGCTATGGAGAGGCCGAGCAGAGCGCGCGCGCCCACCACAAGCGCGCCCCCAAGCAGGCCGAGATCGATGCGCTCAATCGCAAGGTCGAGGAGCTGCGTGCGGCGGGCAAGGGCGCCGAGGCGATCCCGGTCGCCGCGCGCGCGCTCGCTCTCACCGAGCGCCGCCATGGAGCCAACGATGCCGCGACGGCGGCAGCGCTCACGACGCTCGCCGATCTATTGATCGCGCAGAACCGGCTGAAAGATGCCGAGCCGCTGCTGAAGCGCGCACTCGCGATCCGCGAGAAGGCGAAGAGCGGCGGCGGCGACGTTGCCCAGGCGCTCGACAACCTCGCTGCGCTTTATGTCAAAGAGGGGCGCGAGACCGACGCCAAGCCGCTACGGGAGCGGTCGGGCGCACTGCGCGGCAAGCCGCAGGATAAGGCGCAGGAAGCTGCCAAGCCGGCAGAGAAGGCGCGGGAAGAAGCGGCCAGACAGGAGGCAGCAAGACAGGAAGCAGCAAGGAAGGCCGAGGCTGAAGCGGCCCGCGAGCAGGCGGCCCGCCAGCAGGAGATGAAGGCGCAGGAAGCGGCCAAGGAAAAGCTAAGCGCTCCGCCCGCCGCAGCGGCGACACCGCCCGCTGCAGCCGCGCCCAAGGCCGAGGAGAGCTCGGGGGCTTCGCCTGCCGGCGGCGCCATGTCCGAGGACGCGATAAAGCGTGAAGCGGAGCCCGCCCACGTCCACAAGAAGGCGCGCGCCTTCGCACGCAAGGCGGCGCCCTCGCCGGCCGCGCGCGGTGGCGGCGCCCCCGGGCCCGCGCAATCCGGCGCAGCCCCATCAGAAGAATCGGCGCCCGCACCGCCCGCCGCCGAAGCCGCGCCCATGGCGATGCCGCCACCGGACACATTCCGCACGATGGGGCCACCGGTTCCCGCGACGGCACCGGCCTCACCGTCCGGCGGCAGCGCCGCAGCAACGCCGGAACCCGCGCCGCAAGGCGCACAAGCACCCGCGGCCGCAGGCCCAAGCGAGCCTTCCACGCAACCCGAAGTCCCCGAAGGCGGGGGCGGCGGAGGTATCCCTGGGGTGATGCCGCGCCTCGCGCTTCCGCCTTCGACCGGTGTGCCGATGCCGGCCCCCCCGCCGGGATTGACACCGACGCTTAAACCGGGCGCGGGCCCCGCCCCGGCGCTCATCCCGCCGCCGGCACAGCCGGCTCCACCCGCCGCCGCCGTGGCTCCCAATCCCAATCCGCCGGCCGCGGCTGCCGCAAAGAAGGATCAGACCGGATGGGACGTGGTGCCGGTGTTCTACGGCACCGACCGTGCCGAGGAGCCGAACCCCAAGCGGATCTCCTACAGCTCCGACCGCGGACACCGCCTCGAGCTCGGGCGTGCGCTCGTCACCGTCCCCAAAATCCACGAGGTGCCGCAGGTCGAGCGGCCGTGGGCGATCCGCATCCCGTATTTCGACGTAACGATCTACCAGCAGGCCGAGGACCCCAACAAACATTTCACCATGCAGGAGATCAAGAAGCTGTCCAAGGAGGACTTCCTCAAGCTCGTGCGCGCGCGTCTCGGCGGCTCGCAGCGCTTCAAGGACCAGGCGCTGGTATTCGTGCACGGCTACAACACGTCGTTCGACAATGCGGTCTACCGCACTGCGCAGATCGCCTATGACCTGAAGTTCGACGGTGCGCCGTTCCTCTACAGCTGGCCCTCGGGCGGCGCCGTTGCGAGCTACACCTACGACCGGGAGAGCGCGGAGGCCTCCAGGCCCTACATGCGCAAGTTCCTCGATCTGGTGGTGAAGGAGACCGGCGCGAAGAAGGTGAGCATCATCGCCCACAGCATGGGCAACCAGCCGCTCCTCGACGTGCTGAAGGATATGAAGGCAGCGGCGCCGGAGGGCGTCGAGATCAGCCAGGTAATCCTCGCCGCGCCCGACGTCGACGCCGACAGCTTCGCCGAGCTCGCGCAAGCGATTAAGGGCCTCGCCAAGGGCGTTACGCTCTACGCCGCCTCCAATGACCGCGCGCTTGAGGTCTCGCGCAACTTCTGGGGTCACTATCGCGCGGGCGACGTTCCCGCCAGCGGGCCGCTCGTCATTCCCGGCGTCGACACGATCGACGTCACCGCACTGAGCACGGACGCCTTCGCGATCAATCACTCCGACTACGCTCAGAAGAACGAGCTCCTGAAGGACATCGGCGAGCTGCTGCTGACCGGGCTGCGCCCGCCCGATGAGCGAGCCTTGAGACCAGAGCGCGTTAAAAGCGCGAAGGGCGCCTATTGGCGCTACGAGGCCCGCTCGGGGCCGTAGGGCACGCTCCAACGATTCATTTACCAACGCTTGCGACACTCGCTGAAAGGACGGCTGCGCATTCGCGGGCCGCGAGGTGACGCGTGCGTATGATTGCATATTGGCTTACCGGATCTCGGCTTGCGCGCGAGGCCTGCACCTTGGCGTCCCCCCGGCCGCTGCAGCAGGGCTTCATCGCGCTCGTTGCCTTGGCGAGCGCCGCCGCCCTCGCCCCCGCATCTGCCGCCGGCCAGATGAAGGTCGACGCTGGCGGCGGCGACGTCCTCGATCTGCACTCTGCGCGCGGGATGGCAGCGACCAATCCCCTCGTGCGAGAGATATTGGCCGCCCATCCCGACCAGTTCGTGGTGATCTGCGTTGCCGGCTGCAACGGCAAGACACGGATCGTGCAGCTATTGCCAAAGCCCGTCATCGGCCGCGCGGCCGAGAACGTGCCGAGCGCCGCCTCCATGAACAACGGGGTCTACGGGCCGCCGCTGCCGAGTAAGGCGCAGCGCGCCACGGATCTCGACGAGGCCGATGACGTCGTCTGCATGGCCGGGTGCATCGGGCGCCCCGGCAAGGTCTTGCAGCGCATCACTGACCTGCCTTCGCCCGCGCGGGTCACGCCCAAGGCGCATGGGCACAAGCAGAGCAAGCCGCTCGACGTTCTGCCTTGAATGGCGCTGGGACTCGCGCGCGCTACTCCCCGATGAGCTTCTTCACCTCGTCGTACGACGAGACCTTGTAGACCAGTCCGTTCTTGATGAAGTACAGCCACTCGAGCTTGTCGCTCGCGGCAAGATCCTCCGGCGTGACCGAGTTGATCGCGAGATTCTGCTGATTGTAGAACGTGACCGCGACGGCCTTGGCCTCCTCGGGCGTCAAGTAGCTCCAGTCCTCGTCGGTCTGGGGAAGCCGCGAAAGGGCTTCTTTGTCGAATACGACCTGGTTGAGGACGGAGCCCGGGAGCTGACCGTTCTTTATGTACTCCATGATCGCCTCGAAGAAGCCGAGCTGCACGAGGCCCGAGCAGATGAACTCGTTGGGCGGCGACCATTGGCGGTCCTGGAAGCTCTCGATCGTCTGCTTCTTGCCGCGCACGCTGCGCTCCACGCCGAACCACAACGTGCGCGCCAGATGCCCGATGGCCCAGTAATCGTAGGTGGCCTTGATCTTGTCGAGCAGCACGCCGCGCACGCGGCTCTGCTTCGTCTCGTCGAACCACGGCCTCTTGACGCGTTTGATCGCAAGGAAGGTGCTCTTGTCCGCGATGTAATCGCGCAAGTCCGTGAGATCGACGCCGCCGGTGCCGGCCTCGATGACGAAGGTGTTGTTGACGCCGGTGTCGAACTGCGGCCCGGTGAAGATCATCGCCGCGTGCGAGAACGGGGAGTTGGTCGCCCAGCGGATGAGCCAGGACGCAAGGTCCCCGTCGCGCCGGGTCAGCACCACGTCGGCGCGCTCCAGATAGGAGCCGGCGAGAAAGTCCTCCACCGGCATCGGCCAGGTCTCGGGTGCCGCCTCGGCGGACGGGCTGACCGGGGGCACCGGTGCGGGCGCGCTGACGGCGAATGTGGTGCCGACGACGGCCGTCAGCCCCAGGATGCCCAGGATCGCTGCAACAACATAGCGTTTCATGATCGGTCCCCCTCTCGAAACCGAGATCTCAAACGACGCCCGATGAGGGCCGGCAACCGGCGCATCATACTTTGTTAACGGGCGATTTCCAGGAGCCCTGACGGCGTCATTGGCCTTGCCCGCGCGCGCGGCCTGCTCCAAAAGGTCGAGCCTTAACCGTGGGTGAGCGAAGTGGACGCGCCGCCGGCAAATTTCGAGGCCCTCGAGGCCCAAGCTCGCACGCTCCTCGCCGTGTTCATTGCGGCGGGGCACGAGGCCGTGGCGCCACCCATCATTCAGCCGGCCGGCGTCTTTCTCGACGTGCTTGGCGAGGGGCTCAGGGCCCGCACCTACGTGTTCACCGACCTCAATGGGGAAGAATTGTGCCTGCGTCCCGACCTGACGGTGCCGACCTGTCGTCTCTATCTTCAGCGCCAGCGCGTTGCCGGTCAGCACGCCCGCTATTGCTACAATGGGCCGGCGTTCCGCTTTCAGCCCGCTGGCGCCGACGCGAGCCACCCGCGCGAGTTCCGCCAGGCGGGCATCGAGACCTTCGGGATAGAGGACCGCGAGGAGGCCGAGGCGCAAACGCTCGTCCTCGTGGTGACGGCGCTGCGCCAGGCCGGCTTGCGCGCCTGGAGCTTGCGCATCGGCGACCTCGGGCTGTTCGAGGCCGTGCTCAACGCCGCCGAGATGCCCGAGCGGTGGCGCCGGCGCCTGCGCCATCAGTTCTGGCGCTCTGACGCCTTTCGCGGGGAGCTGAAGCGGTTGACGACCAGCCCGGCGCGCTCGGCCGCCGCACTTCCGCGCGCCCTCATCGAGGCGCTCAATCCCGAGGACCGCAAGCGCGCGCAGGCTCTCGTCGGCGAGCATCTCGACGAGAATGGCATCGAGGTCATCGGCGCGCGCTCGCTGGCCGAGATCACGGAGGGCCTGCTCGCGATCGCTGCCGACACCAAGGCCGAGCCGCTCAAGCCGGAGATGGCCGCCATGATCGAAGGCTACCTCGGCGTGCGCACGCGCGCCGATCAGGTGGCAGCCAAGGTGCGCGAGCTCATTGGCAAGAGAGAGCCCCCCGGCATCGCCGCCGCGCTCGCGGCATTCGAGCGGCGCAGCGCGATTCTGGAGGAGAGCGGTCTCGCCATGTCGCAGGTGCCGTTCTCCGGCGAGTTCGGCCGCAACGTCGCCTACTACACGGGCTTCGTGTTCGAGGTCATGGCGCCATCGCTCGGGCCCGGGAGCCCCGTCGCCGGCGGCGGCCGTTACGACGGCCTCCTGAAAGCGGTCGGCGCGCCGTTCGACGTCCCCGCCGTCGGTGCCGCGATCCATACCGAGCGCCTGCTCGCGGCCGTGCGCGAGGGCTCGCGATGACCGCTGCCCTCATATTCGCCGTGCCCTCGAAGGGCCGCCTCATGGAGCAGACGGCGGAGTTCCTCGCCGCGGCCGGGCTCAAGCTGAAGAAGGTCGGGCACGATCGCGGCTATCGCGGGGAGATCGAAGGCCTCGACAGCATCGACGTGGCGTTCGTATCGGCGTCGGAAATCGTCGCCGAGCTCAACCGCGGACGCGCGCACCTGGGCGTCACGGGCGAGGATCTCGTGCGCGAGAACATCGCCGATGCGGCGACGCGCGTCGCCTTCCTCAAAGAGTTGGGCTTCGGCCGCGCCGACGTGGTCGTGGCCGTGCCGAGGTGCTGGATCGACGTGGCCGAGGTCGTCGACTTGGCCACGGCGGCGATCGCCTTCCGCCGCGCCCACGGCCGTCCGATCCGCGTTGCAACCAAATACGTGAACCTGACGCGGCGGTTTTTCGCCAAGAACGGCCTCACCGACTACCGCATCGTGGAAAGCCTCGGCGCGACCGAGGGAACGCCCGCCGCCGGAACTGCGGAGATCGTCGTCGACATCACGACCACGGGCGCCACGCTTGCCGCCAACGGCCTGAAAGTGCTCAGCGACGGCGTCATCTTGCGGTCGCAAGCCAATCTTGTCGCCTCCAAGGCGGCACCCTGGCCGCCGGAGGCGATCGTCGCCCGCGACGCGCTGCTGCGGCGGCTCGGCATCGTGGCGGTCGGCGACTAGACACGGTTGACATCGAGCCCGTTGCCAGTCCCGCGCCAGAAGCACTTGCTGAAGCTTGCGTGGGTCCCGCCCTTCGGCGGGATGACGTCGAAAGAAGGCAAACGGCTTGCGCACCCACAACCGTCATCCCGGCGCAGGCCGGGACCCACGCCAGTCTCCGCGAGGACGAACGTGGAGTTGGAAGATGCGAGAGCCCCAGCCTCCGCCCGCCGGCTCAATCGATGACAAGGCGACTTTAGAGATCGGCGAAAGCCGCCGGTCTCGGAGGATGCGTCCGACACCGGCGGCAACGTGCGATGAAGCTTAGGACTTGGGCTTTACGAACGCGTCGACGCGCATTCCCGGAAGCAGCTTCTCCACATCCGGATCCTTGGCGAGCTCGATCGTCATCTCGAGCACCTGGATGTCCGACGGCCGCAGCGGTCCGCGCGGGTTGATGCGCGGCGTCGCCATCGTCGGCGCGAGCGCCTTGATGGTCCCGGCGAAATCCTTGCCGGGATAGTTGATCGAGCGCACGAACGCCTTCTGTCCGACCTCGACCTTGTCGACGTCGCCGTCGTCGAGCTCGGCCTTGACCTGCACAACGGACATGTCGCCGACGACGACGAGAGGCTGGTCCGGCGACGGCGACACGATCTCGCCCTGCTTGGCGTTGAGCTCGAGCACGGTTCCCGCCTTGGGCGCACGGATGCGCGTCTTGTCGAGCTGGGTCGCCGCGAGCGCCACGTTGGCGCGCGCCGCGGTCAGCGCCGATTCGAACTGGTTCGGCGCCGGCAGACTGGATTTGGCCTGCGCCTGCGCGTAGGCGAGACGCTCGCGCTCGACGCGCTCCTCGGCCTTCTGCAGCCGTCGGCGAGCGTCCGCGAGCTGCTGGTCGGTGGCCTCGCCGCGGCGCTTGGCGGTGATCGCGGCATCGAGCTCGAAGCGGGCTCCCGTCACCTCGCGCTCGGCGGAGTAGACGCCGTCCTCGCCCTTGGTGACGTCCTCGCGACCCTTGGTGGTGGGCTGAGCGTCGCGCTCGCGTCTGCGCAAGCCCTCTTCGGCCTCCGCTGCCGCAAGGCGCGCGCGGGCCTCCTCATCATCGAGGCGGATCAAGAGCTCGCCCTCCTCGACCTTGTCGTTCACCTTGACGGGCACGTCGGCGACCTTGCCGAGGATCGCCGCGCCGAGGCGGAACTCGCCCGAGCCCGGCTCGACGCGGCCAGGTGCGGCCGCCACCCACGGCAGCTCGGTCTTGGCGGTAGCCGTCGTGACGGAGCTGCCGCCGTTTCCGTAGAGGGACTCGCTCACCAGGTAGCCGCCGAGCGCGGCGACTCCGAGAGCAATGATGATTGCGATCGTTCTAAACATGGCGCTTGATCCTATGTTGGCCCCTTGGGGACCTATCGCTGACAATTCAGTGGTGTTCCTTCACCGGCGCAGACTTGTCGGGGGTCTCCTCGCTGACGATGTAGCCGTCCTCGATGCGGATGATCCGGTCTGCATAGGGC
Source organism: uncultured Alphaproteobacteria bacterium (assembly GCA_963724945.1). GTDB lineage: Bacteria > Pseudomonadota > Alphaproteobacteria > Rhizobiales > Hyphomicrobiaceae > Hyphomicrobium_A. The sequence continues at coordinate 1,444,740 of CAVRWL010000003.1, forward strand.
ATCGTGCGGTGGTCGTGGGTCACGGCGAGCACCGCGCGGTTGGGGTCCTTGGCGACTTGTGACAGCAGCGCCATCACCGCGCGGCCGTTCTCGGCGTCGAGTGCGGCGGTGGGCTCATCGGCGAGGATGAGCGACGGCCGGCCGGCGAGCGCGCGGGCGATGGCGACGCGCTGCTTCTCGCCGCCCGAGAGCTTGGAGGGGAACGCCTTGGCGCGATGCGCAAGTCCGACCGCGGTCAGAGCCTGCACGGCGTGATGGGGCGGATCGACCACAGGTGCCGCGCGTACATCGAGGGCAAGCAGCACGTTCTCGCTCGCCGTCATCGTCGGGAACAGGTTGTAGCCCTGGAAGACGAAGCCCACGTGCTTGCGGCGGATTTTGGCGAGCCCTTCCGCATCTAGACCTTGGGTCGAGTTGCCTGCGACGTTGAGGTGCCCCTCGGTCGGCGACAGGATGCAGCCGAGTATCGACAGAAGCGTGGTCTTGCCGCTGCCGGAGGGGCCCATGAGGAGCGTCAGCTCGCCGGCGCGCAGCTTGAGGTTGATACCCTTCAAGGGTTTGACTTCGTGCTCGCCTGAGCCGAACACCTTTACGATGTCGTTCGCCTCGAGCAGAATGTTGGGCGCCTTTTTCTCTACTGCGTCGTTCATCGGCTGAAGACTCCTGCAGGATCGATGCGCGTCACCTTGAAGATGGCGGACATCGCGGCGATCACACACATTCCGATCGTCAATAAGAACAGGAGCCCGGCGAGGCCCGGTGTCATGACGATCAACAGCGTCGTGTCCTTCGACGCCCAGATGACGATGAGGCTCAAGATCATTCCGACGCCATAGCCGAGCACAGCGCTCATCAGCGCCTGGATCAAAATGACCTTGTGAATGTAGCCCGCCGAGGCGCCAAGCGCACGCAACGTCGCGAACTCGTTCAAGTGGTCCTTGGTGCTCGAGTAGAGCGTCTGCGCCACGATGACGACGCCGACGATCATGCCGAGCGCCGCGCCGGCGATGAGCGCCGCGCCGGCGCCGGTCTGGAACAGCCAGTAGTCGACGCTGCGCTTTCTGAACTCGGCCTGCGTCAGCACCTCGCGGTCGGGCAGGCGGGCGATCAAGTTCTTGCGCACCGCATCGGCGTCGGCGCCGGGAGCGAGGCGGACGAGCGTATATGAGGCCTGGTTGGCGCTTGCGCCGAGCAGCTCTCTTGCCCGCTGCAGCGGCGCGAAGATGTAGGGGAGCGTGGTGAAGGAGCGGATGCCGTGCGTCACCGCCTCGACCTGGACGTGCTCGTCGTTGATCTCCGCTGTCTGCCCGATCTTGTCGATGCCGAGATCGGCGAAATAAGTGTCGTCGGCCGCCACCGCGGCGGGGCCCCTGAGCGCGGGAACGCTGCCTTCGACGACATTCCAGGGCTTCAAGGTTCCGTTCTGCTCATCGGAGCCGATGAGAAGCACCGCGGTCGTGCCGCCCCTGGGCTTGCGCCAGTTGGCGAAGTTGACGACGAGATCCTCCGCGCCTGCGACACCCGGGGTCGAGAGAACCACATACTTCTCGTGCCCGATCAGGAAGGATGGATCATCGAAGCTCTTGGTCCCGAACGGCACCACCCAGAAGTCGCCCTTCGATTGATCGAGCATGGCGGCGATCATGCGCTCCGACCCGATGTAGAGGCCGCATTGCACGGCGACCAGCACCACCGAGAACACGATACCGACGAGCGTGACGGTGAGGCTCAAGCGGTCGTGGAAGAGATTGCGATAGGCAAGCTTGGCCGCCATCTTGACAATCTTCGGCTTGCCCGTCGGACCGCTTGCCGCCATCGGGTCGCCGGTGGTGTTGATCTGTGCCTGCATCGGGTGTCCCTTTGGACTGTCGCGTGCCCTTAGACCTGGCTATCGGGCGGCCTGGCTAGCGTGGGGCCTGGCTGTCTTTCCCAAGCCTCGCCCAAGTCTCGCCCAAGTCGATCCCGACCACAAGATCGGGACCGAGCAGAGTGTCATGAAGTTGCGAGCCGGCCAACCAGCTCGTCTTTTCCTCTAAGTCCGGCTCATTCGCAGGGCACCGAGAGCGTCATGCCCACGGATGGGAAGAACTTCTTGCAGTCGAGCTTCTTGGCCGTCTGTTGGCCGTCCGCCGTGGCCTCGGCCGGTTTGGGATCGACCGCCGCCGGCGGGGTCGTGGTGACGGACTCCGTGGTCGCCACCGGCGTCTCCTGCTCGGCGGGCGTAAGGGCAGCCGTCGTGATCGATGAGTTCTCGCTATCGGCCGTATCGACCGGCGGCGTGTCGACCTTGGCGACGTCGTTGGACTTCCTCGACGTCTTCCTGCTCACGTAGACCTTCTCGGTCCTGCGCTGCACGTAGATGTGCCTCTTCCTCCAGTGCTCATGCTCGTAATGCTGGTGGGCGAGGAGGGCGCCGACGGCCAAGCCGACGGCGAAGCGACCTCTGAACCCGGCTTGCGCCGAGGAGGCAAATATCGAGGTGACGGCGAATGCCGCGGACACGATGGCGATCAGGGTCTTGTTCATGACGTCCTCCAATCAACGGTAGCGTTCTTGCATTTCCCGGATGAGCCAAGCGTCGCTGGTGATCAGCTCTGAGCGGACCATGGAGGCTGCGGCGCCTGTGTGCTGTTCCAGGTGGAACAGGGTGCGGGTTTTTCGATCTGTCTTGCGCGCCGGTGCGGACTGCGCGTTCCCCAGAACAGTCGATCCCGGCCTTGCGGCCGGGATCGCACTCTTTCGTCAGGCTCACGGCAAGCTCAGTTGCAGGACACCGAGAGCGTCATGCCGACGGAGGGGAAGAACTGCTTGCAGCCCAGGTCCTTGGCGGCCACGACCTTCTTCTCGGGCGCTGGCGTCGTCGCCTCGGCGACCGTGCCGGGGGCCGTGGCGATCGACGAATTCTCCATTACGGCGGCCTCGCTCGTCGTCTCCGGCGTCTCCTCGACCTTGGCGACCGTTACCGGCTCGGCGGGCCGCGCCTTGGCGACCTCGACCTTGTGCCGCACGTGACGGCGGACCGATTGATAGACATGCCGGTGATGGTGGTGGTGGAAGTAGGAGCGGAAATAGCCGCCGCCGCAGCCGGCCTGGGCGTCCGACCCATAGAAGGAGGTCAGGGCGAGGAGCGTGGCGGTAAGGGCGATCAGCATCTTGTTCATGTCGGGTCTCCATCCGTTGATGTTCGGCTCTTGAGCTGATCATCGCCGGGTTGGCCGCTTGAGGCTGTTTCAGCCGTTACAAACCTGAATTTTTTTAACGTGCTCGGGCTCGGCAAAAATGCAACCGGCCCCGATCTGGCGATCGGGACCGGCTCGAGACTGTGGATTTGCAGAGCTCGCCTATTCGCAAGGCACCGAGAGCGTCATGCCGACGGAGGGGAAGAACTTCTTGCAGCCGACGTCCTTGACCTCCGCAACGACCTTCGACGCGGGCGCGGGAGTTGTGGCCTCGGCTGTCTTGGCCGGTGCCGTTGCAATCGAGGAGTTCTCCATCTCGGCGGTCTCGTTTATGACCCCAGGCGTGTCGTCGGCCTTGGCCACGCTCTCTGTCTTCACGGGTTTCTTGGCGACGTGCACCCGCTCGCGCTCGACGTGGCGCACGGTGCGATAGTCATGCCTATGGCATTCCTTGTGAGCATAGCCGTTGCCGGGGCCGTAGGCGGTGAAGGCGGGGAGCGGGCCGCCGAACCCGAGACGGACCCTGAAGCCGGCCTCGGCGGTCGAGGCAAACATGGTCGTGGCGGCGAGAAGGGCGGTGGCGATCGCGATCAGCGGCTTGTTCATAGCGGCCTCCATCTCAAAGTCTTGGGTCCGTGTCCCCTCAGCGGGTTTTGCTGAGGCAGAGAATGGCCCGCCGCCGTCCTCGGCGCTGTTCCCGGTGGAACAGGGCAGCAAGATCGGTCCGCCTGTAAAATAGGTCGCCGCAGGCGGGGCGTGCGCCATAACCTATTGGAACTTATTGAGAAAGATCGGAATGTGGCGCCGTATCGATGGAGCCGGCCCGCGCGCGGTTTGGGCTGCCCGAAGCGCGAAGGTCTTGCTATAAGGTCTTGCTATCGCGGGGTGACGGGCTGAGGCTCGCGGCCCCGAGGGAGAGAAATTCCGTACGCGGCAGTTGCCAAATTTGCTCAAACTGACGTAACGCTGCGGTATCGTCGCTTCGGGCTCAGATCAAAAACACGCATGCGCCTCAACAAATCCACAAGCCACGCCGTCAGAATTCTGATCGATTGCGCCAGGGCAGGGGACCGGCTGATCAAGGTCGCCGACATTGCGCAACGCTTGGATATAACTCAGCAAAATGCCTTCAAGATCGTGCATTTGCTGTCGCGGGCGGGCTTTTTGGCCTCGGTGCGCGGCCGCCATGGCGGGGTGCGGCTTGCGCGGCCGCCAGCCAAGATCCGCGTCGGCGACGTCGTGCGCGCGATCGAGTTCAACGGCCTCGACGCCAAGGAGGCCGGGAGCCACGTGAGCCTCAGCCAGATCGTCGACGATGCGCTCGAGGCCTTCATCAGCGTCCTCGACCAGCATACGCTGGCCGATATGGCCGAGGCCGGCCAGACCGGCCTGCCCGAAACGGGCGCTGGCGGACGCTCGAGCAAGGCGCCTCTGCGCGGGGCCGCGGGCCGGATGCGACGGGGCCCCCAACAGGCTGTGGCCCGCTAGTACATCGCTTTACGAACGCCCTTGGGGCAGGGGCCCTGGGGGCACGTCCTTGGGGCACGCGACCTGCTTGCGGCGCCGCGTCGCTTGACAGGGCGCCCGAACCCTTCAAAACTTGAGACAGAATTTCCATATTACGGGGATGGGGTCCCACAGGGGATGTCCCGCAATGAGCGAAGTCTGATGAAGCGCACCGGACCAGTGATGAAGGTCTCCGGGAAGATCCCACATAGGGGTCGGCCCGTGGTGGCATGCGCCCGGCGGAGCGTCCCATGATCATTTGCTCCTGCACCGCCATCACGGATAGCGACATCGAGGGCGCGCTGCTGGACATCTTGAACCGGCCCAACGCGCCAATCCCGACTCCCGGCATCGTCTATCGCCATTTGCAGAAGCGCATGAACTGCTGCGGCTGCGCGCCGCTGGCGGTCGAAACGATCTACAACAAAGTCGACGAGCTTGAGAAGAAAGGGCTGATTGAGCCCAACGTTTGCGCGGCAGCGCGCTCCAAGCTCTTGGAGTTCACCGTGTGGCGCGCGCGCGTGCGCGGCGACAAAGCGAGCACGGCACCCGTCAGCGCCGAGGTTGACGATCCCGCGCGCAAGGTCGCATAAGCGATCGCGCGGCGATTTTTTGGGTTGGCATTAAACCCCTTCTCCAATCACAATGAGCACGCCGCCTCACTTGAGGCGCCTCCTGAGCTAAGACGCGGCCAGCCCGCCGTTCAACTCAGCAATTCTTGTCACGTGATTCCGCCACGGAGGGCAGCCATGAAGGGCAATAAAGACGTCATCGACGCGTTGAACCAAGCGCTGAAGCACGAGCTCGGCGCGGTCAACCAGTATTGGCTGCACTACCGGCGCCTCGACGACTGGGGTTTCACGCGGCTTGCCAAGAAGGAGCGCGCCGAATTGATCGAGGAGATGCAGCACGCCGACAAGCTCATCACGCGCATCATCTTCCTCGAGGGCCTGCCCAAGATGCAGGAGATCGCGCCTCTGATGATCGGCGAGACGCTGAAAGAGGTGATCGAGTGCGACTTGAAGGGCGAGTACATCGCGCAGGAGTTCTATACCAAGGCGCGCGAGATCTGCCGCGCGAACAAGGACTACGTGTCGATGGACCTGTTCGAGGAGCTGCTCAAGGACGAGGAAGGCCACATCGACTTTCTCGAGACCCAGCTCGATCTTTTGAAGAGCGTCGGGATCGAGAACTACGGCCAGCTGCAGGCCGATCCGGCCGACAAGGTGGACGGCAAGGCCGACTAGGGTCGTGACCCATAAACGGAACGAAAACTCGGGTGACGACTTCGAGGCCAGGACGGAGTTCGATCAGCAGGCCGCTGACTTGCCGGTGTTGACCGCCAATTGAGCGGCGAAAGCCCGCTTGTAGGCGGGCCGCGCTTCGCCGCGGGCGACATAGGCGTCCAGGCTCGAATATTCGTCCAGAATTCCCGATGCTCTCAGCCTGAGCAGCACCGACACCATCATCAGGTCGCCCGCGCTGAACGCAGCATCGAGCCAGTCGGCATCGCCCAGGCGAGGGGAAAGTCGGTCCAGCCGGTCGCGGACGCGATCCTCGACCAGAGGCAGGCGCTCGTTGCTCCAGGGCTTGTCGCCCTCCAGAAGCCTGGCGTTTGCGAGCTCAAGGATCGGCGGCTCCACCGTGTTAAGCGCGGCAAACATCCATGCGATCGCGCGCGCCCTGGCATTGGCATCGTCCGGCAGCAGGCCCGCATGGCGCTCGGCGATATGGAACACGATCGCCCCCGTCTCGAACAGGGCGAGATCGTCTTCCTCATAGGTCGGGATCTGACCGAAAGGATGAAGCGCCAGATGCGCCGGTTCTTTCATCGCACTGAACGAGACAAGACGAACCTCGTAGGGTTGACCTACTTCTTCAAGCGCCCAGCGAACGCGCGTATCGCGCGCCAGTCCCTTGCCTCCATCGGGCGACCGTTCAAAGGCGGTGATCGTGATGGTCATCGTGAGGCCCTTCCTGGCGAAAGTCATCGGCTGCGGGGAGTCTCCGTCTCCAGCGCGCGGAAATGCCCGCGCCGCTGCAGCCAAACGATCAGAGCCAGCGCCGGTAGCGCGGTGAAGACGCACGCCACGAAGAACGCCGGCCAGCCGAGCGCCTTGGCGGCAAAGCCCGTGCCGGAGGCGAAGAACGTGCGCCCGGTCGAGGCGAGTGCGGTCAGAAGCGCGTACTGCGTCGCCGTGTGCAGCGGGTTGCGGCACAGCGCTGAAAGATAGGCGACGAAGATCACCGTGCCGATGGCGGCGGTGAAGTTCTCGGCCACGATCGCGACCGTGAGCGCCGGCAAGCTGAGATCCTGCCAGCCAAGCCAAACGAAGGCGAGGATGGAAACCGACTGCAGGATCGCGCCGATCCACAGTGCGGTGGAGAGCGACAGCGCGCGCGCGATCGTGCCGCCGGCAAATCCGCCGATCAGCAGTGCGGCGAGGCCCACGCCTTTCACGATCGCCGCGTACTGCACCTTGCTGTAGCCGAGCGCCAACACGTAGGGCGCCGTCATGGCGCCGGCGAGCGCGTCTGAAAGCTTGAAGAGGACGACGAAGGCGAGCACGGCGATCGCCGCATCGCGGTTGAGAAACTCGGCGAAGGAATCCCGTGCGGTCTCGTAGAGGCGCCGGAACGCGCCGTGACCTGCGTTGGGATCTCGCTCCGCGGCGAGCTGGGGCTCGCGCGCGAGCAGCGTCGCCGCCATTCCCACCAGCACCAGCACGGCTGCAGCCGCGTAGGCGAGCGGCCACACGGCCGCCTTGCTGAGGCCCTGCAGCTCGAGCCAACCCGACAAGCCGATCACGCCGGCGCCCGAGGCCAGCATGCCGACGCGGTAGGCGGCGACGTAGCTCGCCATGCCGGCCGCCTGCTCGTCGGTGGGCAGGCTCTGCACGCGGAAGGCGTCGACGACGATGTCCTGCGTTGCCGAGGTGAAGGCGACGAAGAGCGCCGCCACGCCGACCATCAGCGGAGAGACTAGCGGATCGCGCGTGCCGAGGAACAGTATCGTTACCATGAGCACGAGCTGCGAGGCGATGAGCCAGCTGCGCCGCTGCCCCAGCCGCGACAGGTAAGGAACCTGCCAGGCATCGACGATCGGCGCCCAGATGAATTTCAGCGTGTAGGGCAGCCCGGCGAGCGACAAAAGGCCGATGGTGCCGAGGTCGACGCCGCGGTCCGCCATCCACACGCGCAGCGTCTCGCCCGACAGCGCCAGCGGCAGGCCCGAGGAAAAGCCCAGCAGCATCACGATCAGCACGCCCGGCCGCAGATAGACGAGCAGCCCCGCGAGGAAGGAAACGCGCGGGACGTCTTCGATCTCGGAGGGCGCGCTCATGTGGAGAGGTCCAGGCTCGGGTGGGAACGGCGGTGCGGGCTTGCTACTAAGGCTCTAGTGTGATGATCGAGAAATTCGCCGTCGTTCGCGGCACCTTCGAAGCGAATTTCTCGATCTGAATCACACTAGCAAGGCCATGATTCTCGTGTCCCTTTAATTCCGAAGCTCGCTCGCAGCCAGCGTCTAATTCAGGCGAACTTCGCAATCGGGACACTAGCCATCTGTCGATGGAGAGAATGACCGGAGTACGGCAAGGGGGACGGCATGGGGCGCTACGTCTTGGCGATCGATCAGGGGACGACGTCCTCGCGCGCGCTGCTGTTTGATGGGGATCTCGGGGTCGCGGCCATCGCCCAGGAGGAGTTCCCCCAGCATTTTCCGGCCTCCGGCTGGGTCGAGCATGATCCCGACGACATCTGGCGCACGGTGCTGGCAACGGCGCGCGCGGCCCTGGCGCACGCTAAGGTGGAGGCGCGCGACGTCGTCGCCATCGGCATCACCAATCAGCGCGAGACGGCCGTCATTTGGGAGCGGGCGACCGGGCGGCCGATCCACAACGCCATCGTCTGGCAGGACCGGCGCACGGCGGACGCCTGCCAGAAACTGATCGCGGCCGGGCACGAGGCGGCCGTGACGGCGAAAACCGGCCTGCGGCTCGATCCCTATTTCTCCGCCACCAAGATCGCCTGGATCCTCGATACCGTGCCGGGCGCACGCGCTAGAGCGGAGCGCGGCGAGCTCGCCTTCGGCACGGTCGACTCCTTCCTCTTGTGGCGGTTGACGGGCGGGCGCGTGCACTCAACCGACGCGACCAACGCGGCACGCACCTGTCTCCTCGACATCCATAATGGCCAGTGGGACGCGGAGCTGCTCGACATCTTCCGCGTGCCGCGTGCGCTTCTGCCCGAGGTGCGCGACAATGCCGCCGAGTTTGGCATGACCGATCCCGACCTCTTCGGCGCCGCCATTCCCATTCGCGGGATGGCGGGCGACCAGCAGGCAGCCTTGATCGGTCAGGCTTGCTTTCAACCGGGCATGATGAAGTCGACCTACGGCACCGGCTGCTTTGCCGTGCTCAATACGGGCCAAGAAGCGATCCCCTCGCGTCATCGGCTGCTGACCACTATCGCCTACCAGCTCGGCGGTAAGCGCACGTTCGCGCTCGAGGGCTCGATCTTCATTGCCGGCGCCGCAGTGCAATGGCTGCGCGATAAGCTGAAGGTGATCGAGAGCGCCGCCGTGGCAGGCGCGATGGCGGCGGACGCCGATCCGCAGCAGAACGTCATCCTCGTGCCGGCTTTCGTCGGGCTCGGCGCGCCCTACTGGGACGCCGATTGCCGCGGCGCGCTCTTTGGCCTGACGCGCAACTCGGGGCCGAGCGAGCTCGCCAAGGCAGCACTCGACTCGGTGTGCTTTCAAACCTCGGACCTGCTCGAGGCCATGCGCGGCGACTGGCCGGCCGCGGGCAAGACCGTGCTGCGCGTCGACGGCGGCATGGTCGCCTCCGACTGGACCATGCAGCGTCTCGCTGACATTCTCGACGCGCCCGTCGACCGGCCGACCGTGCTCGAGACGACGGCGCTGGGCGCGGCCTACCTCGCGGGGCTGCACTCCGGCTTCTATCCGCAGCCTGAGCAATTCGCGGCGCGCTGGGCGCGCGACCGGCACTTCACGCCGGCGCTCGATGCGGGCGTGCGCCAAGCCCAGCTCGCCGCCTGGCACGATGCGGTTGCGCGCACCTTGTCGGCATCGCCCGCGCCCCCAATGTGAGGGACATGCCCAAGCTGCTCATCCTGCTCGGCATCGTGCTGATCGCGGTCGGGCTCGCCTGGCTTCTCGGCGAGCGCCTGGGGCTGGGGCGGCTGCCGGGCGACATCGTGATCGAGCGCGAGCACGTGCGCATCTACTTGCCCCTCATGACCTCGCTAATCGTCAGCGTCGCGCTTTCGCTGCTGTTCTGGCTTTTCACGCGCTAGGCACGGCGCCGCGCTCATTACTTATTAGTTAGCCGTATGGCTAACAGTCGTTGACACGGGCTAGCGTCTCCACTATTGTTAGCCTTATGGCTAACCAATCAACGCGACTCGATGACGTTTTCGGGGCCCTCTCCGACGCGACCCGTCGTGCGATCGTCATGCGACTATGTGATGGCGAGGCATCCGTCGGAGAGCTGGCGAAGCCGTTCGCTATGGCGCTGCCGAGCCTGATGAAACACATCCACATTCTAGAGAGCAGCGGTCTCGTTACGTCCGAAAAGACCGGTCGCGTCAGGACTTGCTCATTGCAGAGTGAAGCTCTGGCAACCGTCGAGGTTTGGTTGGCGGCTCAAAGGGAGCTCTGGGAGCAGCGACTCGATCGACTGGAAATGTACGTTGAGAAACTGAAAAAAGTGGAGAAGGCCAATGCCCGCAAACGCAAGTCAAAATGAATCCCCCCTGTCCACTTGGGCGCTCGATCGAGAGATAGTCCTCTCGCGCGTCGTCAACGCGCCACGAGAGCTGGTTTTCTCTGCCTGGGCTGATCCGCGCCACCTCCCCCAATGGTTCGGACCGGCCGGCTTCAGAATCGAGACAAGGTCGATTGACATTCGCGCCGGCGGCGAATGGCGGTTCGATATGACTGCGCCCGATGGCAAGCGGTATCCGAGTCGGATGCAATTCCGGCGCATCGAGAGGCCGCACCTGATCGAATTCTATCATGGCGCCGACAAAGACAACGATCCTGGCATGTTCCGCACCACCATCACGTTTGACGAGCAGAGCGACGGCAAGACTGTCGTCACGTTGCGGCAGTTGCATCCAACGAAGTCTCAGCGCGATGCAGCTATCGGATTCGGCGCGGTCGAATTCGGTTATCAGACCCTCGACAAGCTGGCGCGGCATGTCGAAAACAGCAAGGCTGCTTAGCGACACCGAACAGATCAGGAGCGCGTTTTCCGCTTCCCGTGGCCGGATGACCGCCGCTATGGGTCAAATAGCGACGCCAGTTGCGATCAGGGGAAGTGCGGTCTTGGCCCATTGGCGGCCCCTACACATCTCAGTCGCGGATCACGGCGACGACGCGCGCGGGCGCGGCCGAGGCGCCGACGATTTTCAAGGGGAATACCATCACCTCGAAGCCTGAGGGCGGCAGCGCGCCCAAGTTGGTCAGCTGCTCCATGTGCCAGTAGGGCCGACGCTGGCCGACGCGGTGCGCCTCCCAGAACAGCGTATCGTTCCCCTCAGCCTTGGCCTTGGCGATCTGCGCGCGGAACGGCAAATCCCAGCCCCATTGATCGATGCCCATGACGGTCGGGCCCTGGTCGATAAGCCACTCGGTCGCTTCCTTGCTCATGCCTGTGCCGCGCTTCCAGAATTCCTTCGTGCCCATCAGCTTGTCGCGGCCCGTGCGGATGAGCACGATCGTCTTGTCGTCGAGCGTGGCCCCGGTCTTGGCGAGCGCGGCCTTCATGTCGTCTACGGTGATCGGGTCGTCGTCCGCCTTGTGCGTGAAATCGAGCACGACGCCGGGACCGATGCACTTCTCCAGCGGGATCTCCTCGATCGTTGGCGCGCGTTTGCCGCCCGAATCCGGACCGTAGTGCCACGGCGCATCGATGTGGGTCGTCGCATGCACGCCCATCTTGGTGATGGTGTCGTCGGCCCAGCCAACGAAGTCCTTGGGAAACAAGCGCCGCGGCAGGCCTAAGAGCCAAACCAGCAGCTTGGCGGCACTTGTGCGGCTTGTGCTTGACGTGCACCTGCATGAAGCGCGGATCTCCGCGGTTGAATTGGATGGGCTTGGAAAGATCGATGATCTGCAATGCGCACCCCTTTATGCGATGCGGTTCGAGAAGCGTCCCGATCCCCTCTATCCCGATCTCGATCGTGTCGCCACCCTGCAAGAGATGCCCGCTCTCGATGCCGCTGCCGCCGGGTAAGCGTGCCGGTTGCGAACAGCTCGCCCGGCTGCAGGCACTCGCCGCGGCAGGCATGCGCCAGGACTTGCCCCAAGGACCACTTGGCACCCGCCGTCGACGGCTCGGCAATGAGCTCGCCATTGAGGCGGACGCTGCCCTTGAGATCGCGCCAGCGCGGCAGGATCTCGTCCGCCGACACCACGACACTGGAGATCGCGCTGGCGAAGTGCTTGGCCTTCTGCGGCCCGAAGCCGGACGCCATCTCGGGCGCTTGCACGTCGCGCGCGGAAAAGTCGTTGAGCACCACGAAGCCGCCGATCGCCGCCTCGCACGCCTCAGGCGCCGCATCGTAGAGCGGCTTTGCCAGCACGAAGCCGAGCTCCAGCTCGTAGTCGAGCGCGCGCGTATAGGAGGGGATCGTGATCGCCTCGCCGTCGGTCGCGATGGTCAGGTGGTTGCCCATGTAGTAGAGCGGCTGGCGGTACCACAGCGCGTGCGGCTTGAGCTTGGGAAAGGTGCGCCCCGTCAGCGCCTCGTAGGCGGAGACGACGCGAGCGGCCGCGGGCATGAAGGTGTTGACGAAGCCGCGCGCTGCCGCGATCGCGTGCGCCTCATAGAGCATGAAATCGCGGAACGAGCGCGGCTCGAAGGGCAGGACCGGTCGAGCATCCTCAGGCGCGGGCTCGAGGTCGCGGGCGGCATCGGCTAGGCGCTGGCGCGCTTCGGGGGGCATTGCCAGGAGGACGATCGCGTCGCCGGCGGCGACTTGGGTCAGCGCATGGGTCAATGATGGGTCCCGCGCCACGGCTTGGGCTGCCGCGACCCAGCCTTGCGGTGCCAGCAGCTCCAAGCGCACTGCCGCCAGCGGATGCAACGCGCCGCAGCTTCATCGGCCACTCACCGTCATGTGCGTTGCTCCGCTTTTTTCGACGCGCTTTAAATATTGGGAAGCAGACCTAGGCAACCATCAAAAGCACCTTATCGTGCTCTGAATTCAGGAGAACACCCCGATGCGCATTCTCGGAAAAGCCGCTGTCGCCGTCGTCATGATCATGCTCACCCTAAGCCTCTCCTCGGTTGCCGGCTACGCCGGCAGCGAGTACGTCGGCGTTTGGAAGTTGGAGGATACCAAGGGCGAGCCGTTTCAAATCACCTTGTCGGAGTCGGGCGAGGCCCAGGGCCGTCACGTCGACAAGGAGATGAAAGGCTCATGGAAGGAAGTGGATGGTGCGGCCGTCATTACCTGGGGAACCGGCTGGTTCACAAAGATCAGCAAGGACGGCAACGGCTATAGGAAGACGGCCTACAAGAAGAGCCTCAGCGATCCGCCGACGAGCTCCTCCGCCGCCGTGAAAGTTCATTAGCCTCGAAGAGCCGGATGGGCATCGGCTGGTGGCCGATCGTTGTCGGGCTGCCGGCATCGGGCGCGTCGGTGCGCTCCTCGCGCATCCAGCGTTTTCAGAAAATGCCCCGGCGCCCCAACCCTGCGGCGCGTGCAGTTCGACATGCAAGCCGGGGCTCGTCCGGGCGCGGCGAAGCTCTTATCCTCGCTCTCGTCTCACCTTGCTCGCATTGTTGGCCATGACTTTAGATCTTGGGAACTTGCAACAGGCTACGAGATACTGAACCATTGCGGCTCTTTACTCGTAAATGAGAGGAATTGCCATGTACAGAATTGCGAAAGCGACAACACTGATCCTTGCGGCGGCCTTCGCCCTGACGATCGCCGGCTGCTCGCCTCCGGCAGCCAAGAGTGACTTCGCGGGCACCTGGAAGGTGAGCGACACCTCCGGTAAGCCGTTTGAGATCGTGCTGGCGGACGGCGGCACCGCTTCGGCCAACCGCAGCGGCGAGGCCTTGTCAGGCACCTGGAAGGAAGATAACGGCGCCGCCGTCATCACCTGGAGCGAAGGCTGGACCACCAAGATCGCCAAGGAGGGCGACGCTTACAAGAAGATGGCCTGGGACAAGGGCGTTTCGATGGACAAGCCGCCCACCAACACGTCGGCGGCGGAGAAGGCGAAATAAAATGCGCGTTGAGCGCATGCGCATCGGATGGGGCGCCGTCATCGGCGCCCCTCCTTGAAATTGAAGCCCCGCAGAAGGGATGGGCCCGGCAATGTCGATCACGCTGTCGCAGATCATCGTCTGGCTGATCATCGGGGCCGCCGGCGGCACGCTCGCGGGTGCGGTCGTGCGTTGGCAGCGCTCGGGGTTCGGCTGGTGGACCAACCTCGGCATCGGGCTCGTCGGCGCGCTCGTCGGCGGCATTCTGTTCCAGCTGTTCGGCATTCTCCCCGGACTGGAGACCATCGCCATCTCGCTGCGCGACATCGTGTCGGCGTTTATCGGCTCAATCCTCTTTCTTTTGGGCCTGTGGCTGTGGCAGCGTTGGCGCTGAGGCGGTGGCTTGACGCCGGTCAATGCCGGTGCGGGTGCGGCCGCTAGCAATGCAGGTGCAATCTCAATGCGCCAACCGGAAACCGGCAGCATGAAAGTGACAAGACGCGCGCAAGCGGCATTCGCCATCCTCCTCCTCGGCGCCGCCGCGATCTTAGGCAGCTTGAGTGCCGTCGCGACCACGAAGGGGGAGGCGCCGTTCGCCAAGCGCGATCCCTGGATGCCGGAGTGGATGATGGAGCCGGGCGGCCCGGGGCCCATGTCCCCCACCATGATGTCGCGCATGCTGCGCCACGCGCAGTTCCTGAACTTCGGCGTGCCCAAGCCCTATGAGGGCGCCCAGTCGACGGTGAAGTCCGACCAGGCGACGATCGCCGAAGGCCGCGCTCTCTACCATGCCAATTGCGAGACCTGCCACGGACCAGACGGCATGGGCGATGGTGAGACCGGCAAGGCTCTGTCGCCCTCCCCCGCCGTGCTCGCCTTCATGATCACGCGTCCCATCGCCGTCGATCCCTATCTCTTGTGGTCGGTCTCGGAGGGGGGCAAGCAATTCGAATCGAAGATGCCGGCCTTCAAGGACAAGCTGACGCGCGAGGAGATCTGGCAGATCATCGCCTACATGCGCGCGGGCTTTCCCGGCCCCGACCTGGAGATGCCTCAGCCTTAGGCCTTGCACGCAAGGAGGAGCACATGGTCCGTGTCGTTGGCGTCGACCACATCTCGCTGCGCGTCGGGGACTACCAGAGGTCGAAGGCTTTCTACGGCAAGCTCATGCCGTTTCTCGGATTCAAGGTGCTCGACGAGTACCCCGATACGATGGGCTGGACCAACGGCAAGACGCGGCTGTGGATCGGCCAGGCGGACGCCGAGGGCAAGACGCATAAGCATCGCATCGGCGACGTCGGCTTGCACCACTATGCCTTCGAGCTGCAAAGCCGCAAGGACGTCGACGAGCTGCAAACGTTCCTGAAGAAGCTCGGCGCTAAGATCGTCGATCCCGCGGGCGAGTATTACGACGACTATTATGCGGTGTTCTTCCTCGACCCCGACGGCCTGAAGCTCGAAGGCATGAAGTGGGGCGAGCGCCACGCGCGCGGAGCGCGCAACAAGACAAAGCGGGCGGCCGCCAAGAAAGCCGCCAAGAAAGCCGCCAAGCAGACCGCCAAGAAAACCGTCAAGAAAAAAGCCGCGCGCAAGCAGGCGACCTGAGGCCGCGTTCAGCATTTGGTGGGGAATGGGCCTCATGAAGGAGAGGTGTGCCCCCGCGCCCTTTCCGGAGGTCGAGATGGATTTCCGTGGCCAATTCGCCGTCAAGCCCGGCTTTAAGCTCGCCAAGATCGATCCCGGCACTCACGGCCCGCACGCCGACGAGGACGCGGCCGGGGCGGATCTCGCGGCCTACAAGGAAAAGATCTCGAAGCTGCAACGCACGCTCTACGGCGACCGCGGCAAGGCGCTTTTAATCGTTCTGCAAGGCATCGACGGCGCCGGCAAGGACGGCACCTGCTGGCACGTGATCAGCGCCATGGACCCGCAGGGCGTCAAGGTCACGGGCGTCAAGCAGCCGACGCCGGAGGAGCTCGCGCACGATTTCCTCTGGCGCATTCACCCGCACGCGCCGGCCAAGGGCGAGATCGCCGTGTTTAATCGTTCCCACTACGAGGACGTGCTCATCGCGCGCGTGCACGAGCTGGTACCCAAGCCCATGTGGGAGGCGCGCTACGAGATCATCAATCAGTGGGAGCGGCTGCTGGCCGAGCAGAACGCCACCACCATCCTCAAGTTCTTTCTCTACATTTCCAAAGAGGAGCAGATCGAGCGTTTCAGGCGCCGCCTCGACGACCCCGCGCGCCAGTGGAAGATCTCCAAGGCCGACTACACCGAGCGCGAGCGCTGGGACGATTACATCGCGGCGTTCGAGGCAGCCCTGACGAAATGCTCAACGCCCTACGCGCCCTGGTACGTGATCCCATCGAACCACAAGTGGTTCCGCAACCTCGCGGTGTCGCAGATCATCGCCGATACGCTTCAAGACATGCACCCGCACTGGCCCAAGCCCACGGTCGATCTCGCCGAGATCCGCCGCCTCTATCACGGCGCGGAGGGGAAGTAGGCCGGATCTAGCGCTGCTGCGCGACCTCGGCGATCGCGCGCAGATCTGTTGCGACGTCGGGATAGCGCGCCGCCAGCTTTGCGAGATCTCCAGCCTCTACATCAGCCGGGAGCACGCCCGGCCACTCGGTGCTGCCGCCGAGGAACCAACGGCGCGCGCCGATCACGCGCGCCGTGTGGAAGGTGTTGCCGGCGATGAAGAGCTGCACGCTCTGCCCGTTCGCGAGGTCGGGCCCAACCACAACCCTCCGGGCGGCGCCTACCTGGGGCAGCAGCAGCAGCTCCAGGGGGTCGCCGAGATAGTAATGGTAGAGCTGATCATTGCGGATGCGGTGCAGGTGGACCGGCGCATTGGGCGTCACCATGAAGTAAAGCGCCGAGCCTAAAGGGCGTCCGTCGGCGAACGGCTGAGGCAGACCATCCGGCGCGATCGGCAGACCGCTGCGATACGTCTCCCGCACGTAGCCGCAGGTGGGGTGCGGCTCCAGCTGCAGAAGCGCGCGGATTTCCTCGGCCGTCATCTCGCCGATCATGGGCGTCACCCTCGTTGCTGCTCACTCGCAAGATGCCGGCCCGATCTATAGCATCTTCGTAGCGTTGTGATTTGCGGATCGGGCTTGCTCGTCACGCGATTTGGGCCAGTGATGAACCTGCTAGGTATGACGTCAAACCGACGCCGGGGCGAAGCTTTGAGCGAGTGAGCACCAATGATTGCTTATTTCCAGATCGCACTCTGTCTGCTTGCGGCCATTGCGGCGGTCGGGGTCGCGGCAAACCGGCTGCACATCCCCCCTTCGATATTCCTTGTTCTCGCCGGCCTCGCTCTCGCTCTGGTGCCGGGTCTTCCGCCGCTGCAGTTGATGCCCGAGCTCGTGCTGCTGCTGGTGCTCCCGCCCATCATCTACTCGGCCGGCGTCTCCATGAGCTGGCGCGAGTTCCGCTTCAATCTGCGCCCCATCGCGCTTCTGGCCATCGGCTGCGTGGTCTTCACGACGTGCGCGGTCGCAGCCAGCGTGCACTGGCTCCTGGGCTGGCCTTGGCCTGTAGGTTTCGTTCTTGGCGCCATCGTTGCGCCGCCGGACGTCGTCGCACCGCTCGCCATCGCGAGGCGGTTGGGACTGCCGCGCCGGCTGCGCGTCATTCTCGAAGGCGAAGGCCTCGCGAACGACGCCACGGCTCTCGTCCTCTACCGGTTTGCCGTCATCGCCGTCAGCACGGGCGCGTTTTCGCTCGGCGAGGCCGCGGAGCGGTTCGGATTGATCCTGGTGGGCGAGCTCGCGTACGGGATCGGCGTCGGCTGGCTCATGCTGCGTCTTCGCCGTCTCGCCGGCGATCAGCGCGTCGAGATTTTGCTGTCGCTGCTGACGCCCTATATCGCCTACTGGCTTCCGGAGGTGCTCGGAGGCTCGGGCGTGCTCGCGACCGTCGCCGCGGGACTATACGTCAGCTGGAATGGACCGCGTCTGATCTCGGCAGCCACGCGATTGCAGGGGATCTTCTTCTGGGATTTCGCCCTCTACCTCATCGAAGGCCTGCTCTTCCTGCTCACGGGCCTGCAAGCGCGTACGATACTCGAAGGCCCGCACGGGTTTGCGTACAGCGACCTCCTCGTCGCCGGGTCGCTTACGGTCGTCGTCATCATCCTGGCGCGGTTCATATGGATTTATCCGGCGACCTACCTGCCGCGCTGGCTCAGCCAGTCGCTCGCGCGCCGCGATCCCTCGCCCCGATGGCAAGCGCCGTTCATTATTGCATTCACCGGTATCCGCGGCGTGGTCTCGCTCGCAGCCGCGCTCGCAATTCCACTTTTCACCTCTGCGGGCGCGCCGTTTCCCGAGCGCAACATGATTCTCGCCGTGACCTTCGTCGTGATCATCGTCACGCTGGTGGGGCAAGGGCTGCTGCTGCCCACCGTCATCAAGAAGCTCGGCCTGGCTCAATCGGTTGCAAACGAGCTGGAGGATGAGCGCGTCGATGCCCTCTCGACGCGGAGCGGAGCCGTGCGCGCAGCTCTTGCGCGGCTGGAGGAGCTGGCCGAGGAGCGGCGGCTGCCGGCCGACCTCCTCGAAGGTCTGAGGCAGCACAACGGCACCCGGCTGGCGCAATTGGAGCGGGCGCAGAAGGAAATGGAGTGGTCGCAGCTGACCGATGAGGTCGCTCTCGAGCTTATCGAGGCCGAGCGACGGCAGATCAACGATGCGCTGCGCGACGGCAGCATTCGCGACGAATCGCGCCGCCGCGTCGAGCGCGAGCTCGACTTGCGCGAGGCTCAGATCAAGCAGGGCTTCGGGATCGACGGAGCCGGCGTGTAAGGGGCGGCGTCGCCCGGATAGCGATGGTAGCGGGACCCGGACTTGAACCGGGGACCTACGGATTATGATTCCGCCGCTCTAACCAACTGAGCTATCCCGCCACACGCTGCGTCTATAAGGAGCGCGCTGCGAAACTGTCAAGGTCGCCGGTGCTCCTCTGGGCTGCTGTCTTCCGTCCTTGCCAGCGTCACGCTTGCGGAAGCTGGCGTGGGTCCCGCTCTTCAGCGGGATGACGTTGAATGGAGGCAACGCCTCGTCACCCCTCTAACGTCATCCCGGCGCAGGCCGGGACTCTCCGCCTGCCGTGATCTTCGCGGTTGACGAAGCGCGACTGCGCATCGGGCGCCGTCTTATGCGGCTCTGGTTTGCCGCCCCGCGTCCTCGCGCTTCTTGAAGCGCAGCATCGTGAAGAGCCCGAGGGGCCGCAGCGACTTGCGTTCCACCAGCTGCAGGTCATCGCAGATCGTCACGCGCGAGACGTCGAACACCGAGCGCCAGCCGATGCGGTCGGCGAACGGCGCCATGCGCCGCTCCACCCAGCCGCGCATGCCCTCGCGCTGGCTGAAGTGGTTGACCAGCATCACCTCGCCGCCGGGCTTGGTCACGCGCGAGAGCTCGCGCATCACTTGCTCCGGCTCCGGCACGACCGTCATCACGTACATGGCGACGACGGTGTCGAAGGCGGCATCGGGAAAGCGCAGATCGCCGGCGTCCATCTCGTGCAGGCCGGTCACGTGGTCGAGGGCGCCCGTGGCGACGCGCTCGCGCGCCTTCTCCAGCATCTCCGGCGACAGGTCGACGCCGACGATCTCCAGGTGGTCCTCATAGTCGGGCAGCGACAGTCCGGTGCCGACGCCGACCTCGAGCAGACGCCCTTCGCGCGCGTTGAGCACCTCAACAGCGTGCCGGCGCCCCTCGCGGGCGACGAGGCCGAAGGTGTAGTCGTAGACCGGCGCCCAGCGGCGGTAGGCGTCGAGCACGGCGCTCTCTTCGATGCGGCCGATGCCGACGATGCGCCCCTGCACGCGCTCCAAGAGCGCTGGCTGGCGGCGGTCCTCGGTATCCGACAGTGACTTCATTTGGGTACTCGCTCCTCTGCCGACGCGGCCCGAAGCCTCGCAAATCTGCGCTCTCTCTGCGATATGAAGGCCGGCATCGTCACTCTCAACCCATCGTCGGCGCGGCGTGCTCTAAGCGCTCGGCCTGGCGCACAAATGTGTGCGCGATGAAGCCGCCCCCGAGCACACGGGCCTCGGTCGAGCCGTCCGCGTAGAACACGCAAGCTTGCCCCGCCGCGACACCGTTCTCGCCATCTCTTAGCACAACGCGCACCGTTCCGTCCGCATCGGCAAACACCGTTGCCGGCTGCGGAGGCTGCGAGGAGCGGACACGAACGTGGACACCGAGCCCGTCGGCGGCCGCGGCCGCGAAGGGCTCGTCTCCCAGCCAGTTGGTGTTCTTAAGGAGAAGACCTTTGGTGCGCAAGCTTTCGCGCGGGCCCACAACGACCTCGTTCTTCTCCGCGTCGAGGCGGATGACATACAGCGGCTCGGGTCCGGGAATCTTGAGGCCGCGCCGCTGGCCGATCGTATAGTTGATGATGCCGTCGTGGCGGCCGAGCCGGCGCCCGTCCACGTGGACGATGTCGCCGGGCTGCAAGGCGCCGGGCTTCAAGCGCTCGATGACGCTCGCATAGCGCCCCGTCGGCACGAAGCAAATGTCCTGGCTGTCGGCCTTTTCCGCCACGGGGAGGGCAAGCTCGTGCGCAAGCGCGCGCACGTCGGCCTTGCGCATGCCGCCGAGCGGGAAGCAAAGGTGGCGCAGCTGGGCAGGCGTGGTGGCAAACAGGAAATAGCTCTGGTCGCGCTCGGCGTCGGCGGCGCGCAACAGCTCGGGGCCGTGGGCGCCGTCGCGGCGTTGGATGTAGTGGCCGGTCGCCAGCACGTCGGCGCCGAGATCCTTGGCCGTCTCCAACAGATCGCGGAACTTGATCTGCTGATTGCAGGTGACGCACGGGATCGGCGTCTCGCCGGCGACGTAGCTGTCCGCGAAGCTCTCCATCACCGCCTTGGCGAACCGGCGCTCGTAGTCGAGCACGTAGTGGGGAATGGCGAGCGTATCGGCAACGCGGCGCGCGTCGTGAATGTCCTGGCCTGCGCAGCAGCTGCCCTTCTTTCCCGTCGCCGCGCCGTGATCGTAGAGCTGCAGGGTGATGCCGATGACGTCGTGGCCGGCCCGCGCCAGGAGTGCGGCGGCAACCGAGGAATCGACGCCCCCCGACATTGCGACGACGACGCGCATGCGCCCTTTATCCGTGCGGGGCGCGCGCGCGGTGTCCGGGGCGTTGCAAAACGAGTTCGTAACCACGTGCTGATGCGCCATTAAGCCTCAACGAACCGGTCTCGGCCTGCCGCCCACAAGGCAACGGCCGATCTTCGCCGGACCGGTCGATGGGCCCCGCGCTTTGGGCAAACTTAGGGCCGGGACGGTATCTGACGCAAGTCGCGGGCGGATTGGGGCCCGGCGCGCGAGGATCGCTGAAAATGGGGCGTGGGCTGCCCGTCTTGCATAAACGTTAACGGCTTGAATCGCGCGCCCCCTGCCCCCATTTATGTTATGTTTACTCAATAACTTAGGCCAGTCTTAATCGTGTTGGTTTATCGAGGATGGCTGGTCAGTGAGTGTGTAACGAGTACCATGACCGAACAACAGATGAGGGCGCGGGTGCGCTACGTCATCGGGCCCGATGGAAGCCCGCTGACGGTTGCCGATCTCCCGCCCAAGGACACGAAGCGTTGGGTGATCCGCCGCAAGGCGGAGGTGGTTGCCGCCGTGCGCGGCGGCTTGCTCTCAATCGAGGAGGCTTGCGACCGTTATAAGCTGACGGTCGACGAGTTCCTGTCCTGGCAGCGTTCGATCGACAAGCACGGGCTGCCCGGGCTGCGCGCGACGCGGATCCAGGAGTACCGCGACTAGAGCAGGAGCGTCTCACTGCGGAGCGGCTTGATGGGCGGCGCCAGCGTGCGCCGCTTTTTTGCGTCTGGCGCTACGTGGCGCGCCCCTTCTTGGGCCGCGATTTCCAGGTGCCTGGGTCCTCGTGCGGCTGGGGCGTGCGCGGTGCCCAGCCCTTATCGGCTTTGGCACAGCCTATGGCGCCGGCCGCCCAGCGGCGCACGTCCTGCTCCATGGCTTTCGCCACAGGCTCGGGAAGCTGGAGGTTTTCGATGGTGAGCGCAGAGGCCTCTCCATCCGGCGTGATGACGATGCGGAAGGCGCGGACGCCGCGCGGGTTCTCCGAGGTGCGGTCGCGCTCATGAATGACGATCTCGGCCTTCCCGCCGTGCTCGGGCGGCTCGGCCTCGGCGTGATAGATGTAGTTCGCCTTGAGTGGGCCGCCCGTTCCAAACCAGCACGTGAGGGCACCGCGGGCGACGCGGGCGTAGATGTCGGTTGGCGGTCCAACCACCGGCGACGGGCTCAAGGCGGCGGCGATGTCGGGCAGCGAGGGGAGCGACGGCAGGGATTGGCCGGAGCATCCAGCGACGAGGAGGCTCGCCGCGGCGCTGCAGCTGGCGCTGATGAGGCCCGATCGCAGCATTCTCTTCGTTCAATCAATGCGGCGTGCCAAACCGCCAAGGCTCCCTTATGTCCGCTTGGTTGCACGGGCTTGAAATGAAAACAAGGCAATCCCGCCTGAGGCGCGTTGCGCATCCTAGGCGGGAGCCGGCGGGGTCTCAGCGCAGGGCGATGCTCGAGGAACGGTCGCCGCGGCGGCGGCCGCGCAACTCGGTGCGAGCGCCCGGGCGCGTCGGCGCGGGCCACCTGCTCAAGCGCCTCGTCGCGCTCGCGCTGGGCGGCTTCGAGCTTGGCTTTGAGGCCGTCGGCGGAGGCGCGCAGGTTGTCGCGGCGCTGGCTCGCCGACTTGGCGAAGGTCGAATAGGCGAAATGCCCCGGATCCTTGACCCCGGTGCGGGCCTCTTCGGCCGCGATCTGGCGGTCGAGATCGGCGGCCATACCCTCGAACTCATGGATCATATGCTCAAGGTCGGCGACCTTGCGCGCCTTTTCGTCCGCCTCAAAGCGCTTCAGCCTCAGCGCCAATTCCCGTGCCTTCATGGTTCAATACCCCGGAATCATTTGCACTCGTTAGGGCTACAAACAAGATCCGTGCCAACGGTGCATGGTCATCCCTCGCGTCCCACCGCTCGCTCCGCCCGCGCTCGGCGCCAACCTGCCTTGCGGCCCGTTTCGCCGTTCGCACCAAATCTGACATGCGGCCATTAAGTTGCGGTAAAGCAACGCAAAGCTCATTCTCTAGAGATTAAGCCTAATACCGTCCAAAAAATGGCCGACGGCCTCTAGGGCGGCGCGGCGAATTCTGTTACCTCTTAATTCGTTGGCGCTTTGGGCTCGACCGGCGCATCTCCTGGCGGGGAATTGGGGCTTCCCGGCCAGGTTGCGTGGGCGTCGGGAGGGTCCGCGGGTTCTCAGGGCATAAGCTCAAATTCCATGTGGTGTTAACGCGGTCGCCGAGGCCGCGATAGCTGCCCTTTTGGGCGGCTAAAGGCCTCGTTTGCGCCCTGCGGTTAAGGAATGCGTTGCCTTGCCTGAAGCCCGCTGAATGCCGCTTGCGTCCGGTTCGTTAGACTGTTGGGTCGAAGCGAAAGACTTAATTAGGGTTTGTTAACTTTCGGTCGGTAGTTTCCTAACGATAACTTAGCTCGAAGGGATGCGGGCGATCCCTTTGTCATCGGCAGCGGCGGGGCTGGAAGGCGAGAGGAACGATCATGAGAGTTCTTTTGATCGAGGACGATAGCGCGACGGCGCAAAGCATCGAGCTGATGCTCCAGTCCGAAGGGTTCAACGTCTATACGACGGACCTGGGCGAGGAAGGCGTCGATCTCGGTAAGCTTTATGATTACGATATAATTCTACTCGACCTTAACCTGCCGGATATGTCGGGCTATGAGGTTTTGAAAACCTTGCGGGTGGCCAAGGTCGGAACCCCGATCCTCATCCTCTCCGGCCTCGCCGGCATCGAGGACAAGGTCAGAGGCTTGGGCTTCGGCGCCGACGACTACATGACGAAGCCGTTCCACAAGGACGAGCTCGTCGCCCGCATCCACGCCATCGTGCGACGCTCCAAGGGCCATGCGCAATCGGTCATCGAGACCGGCGATCTGCGCGTCAACCTCGACACCAAGACCGTCGACGTCAACGGCCAGCGCGTGCATCTGACCGGCAAGGAATATCAGATGCTGGAGCTGCTCTCGCTGCGCAAGGGCACGACGCTCACCAAAGAGATGTTCCTCAACCACCTCTACGGCGGCATGGACGAGCCCGAGCTGAAGATCATCGACGTTTTCATCTGCAAGCTCAGGAAGAAGCTGCAGGCTGCGACTGGCGGCCAGCACTACATCGAGACTGTCTGGGGACGCGGCTACGTGCTGCGTGATCCGGCCGACGACACGGTTGCCGCATAAAGAGCGGCTTACCCGTCGTTGCGTAGCTGCGTCTCGGGGGCCTTCGGGCTCCCGATTGCTTTGGGGAGCAAATCCTCAGTCCACATACTCGATATCGTCGCGGTGGCGCGCGTAGGCGTCCGCATATTCCATCACGCGGGCCACGTCCGCAATGAACGCCTCGTCGTACCCGGCGCGCCGCAGGAGGTGGAACCCCATCTCCATGCCTGACGCGATGCCCCCCGCCGTCACGATACGTCCTGCATCGACGACGCGGGCGCGGCTGACACGGCACTTCGGCGCCAGCTCGGCGAGGCGGTCGATCGGCACCTTGCCGAAGCTCGAGGCCTCTAGCCGGTCTGGCTCCTTGCGGTTGGTCGCCGCCTTGCCGTCGAGCAAGCCCATCCTCGCGTAGATCCACGACCCCGTGCACACGCTAGTGATCAGCGTCTTCTCCGGCAGCGCGCGCACGTACTCGTAGAGTCGCTCGTTGTGCATCTCCTGGCGCGTGCCGAAGCCGCCGGGGATGAGAAACGCGTCCATCGCCGGCCGATCGGCGAAGGCGTAGTTGGGCAGTACCGTGAAGCCAGCCTGCGCTTGAACGGGGCGCATGGCGTCGGCGATGAGGAAGGCGTCGAGCTCGGGGTCGAGACGGCGGGCGACCGAGAAGACGCCGTAAGGCGCGGCAAAATCGACGATCTCGGCATCCTTGAAGACATAGATGCCCAGCCGGAAACCGCTCTTCTTGGGGTACGTGCGGTGATCGGTCATCGGGCTTCTCCTTGGCTGAGGTCATGCCTCGTTAGAGCCGCGCGGGCCACGGCGTTCTCCTGCTCGAGCTGCCGAATGCGCATCTTGAGAGCGCCGACAGTCTCCTCGATGTCCTCGGCGAAGAGCATCTGCGGGATGTGCTGCGGGCAATTGACGTCCCAGGCCTCGACATCGAAGACGACAACCTGCTCGGGGCGGGCGCGGTAGCCGTCGGGGAACAGACGCGCCGTCAACTCAGGGTCGTCGGCAACGACGCGCGCCCTGCCCCAGATCTTCATGCGCCGGCGGTTGGCGTGATCCATCAGAAAAATGAAGGCGCGCGGGTTCTCGGCGAGATTGCCCGTCGTGATGAATTGCCGGTTGCCGGCGAAATCGGCGAATGCCAGCGTCGTCTCGTCGATGACGCGGAGAAAGCCCTTGGGTCCGCCGCGGTGCTGCACGTAGGGCTGCCCGTCCTTGCTCGCGGTGGCAAGATAGAGCGACCTCACCTCGGCGATGAAGGCCGCGAGCTCCGGCGTCACGGTTGTGGCCCAGCCGCCTTTGGCTTCCATGCGCGCGTAGCCGGCGCGCGAGCCGCGGCGCTCCTGCTCGGCTTTGACCGCCGGCGTGAAAGCAATGTCCGAGGGCGCAGGCATCGTGACATCTCGCTCATCAGGTGCCGGGTCCGGCCGGAGGAGTGCCGGACCTGGCGATGCTGTCGGCCTCACAGCTTGGCGGCGGCGGTGGCGATCTTCCAATAGTGGGGATCGAGCTGGCCCGCACCCCAACTTGGCAATTTCCGTTTGACCGCACTATCGGGTATAATCGGCATTCATTATTCCAATTTTCGGAATGACAAATGGATCGCCTGAAAGCCATGACGGTGTTCGTGGCGGTGGTGGAGGCCAAAGGCTTCGCCGCCGCCGGGCGCCGTCTCGGCATGCCGATCGCGACCGTCAGCCGGCGGATCGGGGAGCTCGAGCAGCAGGCTCAATGCCCGCCTTCTCGTGCGCACGACCCGCAAGCTCTCCGTCACCGACAGCGGCCGCGAGTTCTTCGAGGTGAGCCGGCGGCTCATCGAGGAGCTCGGCGAGGCGGAGCGCGCCGCGCGCGGGGAGTTTGCGCAGCCGAAGGGCGCGCTCGCGCTCACGGCGCCGATCGTGTTCGGACGCCTCCACGTCGTCCCGCTGGTGTCGGAGTTCCTGCGAGCCTTTCCCCAGGTCGACGTCCGCCTGCTGCTCGGCGACCGCAACATCGACCTCGCCGAGGAGCACGTCGATGCCGCGGTGCGCATTGGCGAGCTGGCGCGCTCGTCGCTTGTCGCCACGCGCCTCGGCGCCGTGCGCCAGGTCGTATGCGCGAGCCCCGCCTACCTCGCGAGGTTGGGGGCGCCGCGGCACCCGAAAGAGTTGGCGCAGCGAGACTGCATCAGCTTTTCAGGCCTCGTTTCGGCGCAACAGTGGCCCTTTAGTGTGGGCAAGAAGCTCGCGCAATTCCCCGTGCGCTCGCGGCTCATCGTGACGACGGCCGAATCCGCGATCGACGCGGCCTTGGCGGGGACGGGGCTTGCTGCCGTTCTCAGCTACCAGATTGCAGCGCAGGTGCGTGCGGGAAAGCTCGCGCTTGTCCTTCGCGGTTTCGAGCCGGGCGACGTGGCGGTCAGTCTCGTACGTCCCGGCGGTCGGCTCGTTCCGGCCAAGCTGAAGGCGTTCGTTGACTTTGCTGGTCCGCGGCTGCGCGCACGTCTCGTCTCCGGCGCGGTGTGAGCGGGCGCGGTGGCTTGGCAGTCTCAGGCGACCATCTGCGGCTTTGCTGCCGGCTCGCGGCCGCGCGTGAGCGCTGCGGCTTCGGCAAGCGGCATCGGCTTGCCGAAGAGGTTTCCCTGGGCGAGGCTGCAACCCTTCGCTTTCAGGAAGTTGGCGTCGCGCTCGGTCTCGACGCCCTCGGCGATAGTGGCGAGGTTCAAGCTCTTGCCGAGGCCTAAGATCGCCGTGACGATCTTGGCGCTCTCCTTGCGATCCCGCATCGACCTGATGAATGACCGGTCGATCTTGATCATGTCGATCGGCAGCTCGGACAGGTAGCACAGGCTCGAGTAGCCGGTGCCGAAGTCGTCGAGCGCGACCCTGATCCCGAGGCTCTTGAGCGAGGAGATCACGTGCTTGGCGGCCGGCAGGTCGGTGACGAGCGCATTCTCGGTGAGCTCGACCTCGAGGCGGTGCGGCGCAAATTGGGTCGCGCTCAAGACCGCCAATATCTTGTGGGCGAGCGAGGCGTCCTGGATCTGCTGCGGCGCGATGTTGACGGCGAGCGTCACGTCGCTCGGGAGCGCGCGCGCCTCAAGGCAGGCGGTGCGCAGAAGCGACATCGTCAGCTCATGGATCAGGCCGGTCGATTCCGCGAGCGGGATGAACTCGTCGGGCTGCATGAGGCCGCGTACGGGGTGGATCCAGCGGCAGAGAATCTCGAAGCCCCGCACCTTGCCGGTGCGCAGATCGATGACCGGCTGGAAGTAGGGAACGAGCCCGCCGTCGGCGATCGCTGAGCGCAGCTCCGCCTCCAGCTGCTCCCGGTCGCCGGTGTCCAAGTCCATCGTCGCGTCGAAGCCGACGGCGGAGCCGGGCACGTGCTGCTTGGCGTGGCGCAGCGCCATGTCGGCCTTGCGGATGAGCTCCTCGTCGCTATCGGCGTCGCGCGGATAGATTGCGCTGCCCACGCTGGCGCCGATCTGCAGCGTAAGGCCATCGAGGCACATGGGCTTTTGCAGCGCGTCGACGACCTTCCATCCCAACCGATGCACGACCTCGTCGTCGCCCTCAAACCTCAGCACAGCGATAAACTCGTCGCCGCCGTAACGAGCCTGCACCTGCGCCGTCGGCAAGGCCTCGCCAAGCCGGTATGCGACCTGCTTCAGGACGAGGTCGCCCATCAGATGGCCGTGCTGGTCGTTGATCGGCTTGAAGCGGTCGAGATCGATCATGAGCAGCGCCAGCTTGGCGTTGTCGCGCTTTGCCTGCTCGATCGCGTCTCGCAGCGCTATGAACATGGCGCGCCGGTTGGCAAGCCCGGTCAGTGCATCGTTCATGGCGAGGCTGCGGATAGTGCCTTCAGCGCGCACGAACGCCGTCTGCGAGCGCGACAAGCTGACGTTGAGCCGGTACCAGAGCGCATAGGCGCCCAGGCCGCACAGCACGATGATCAGCGGCAGCGCGATCTCCGTACGCTGTTGCAGCCCAAGCAGCTGGGCGCGGATCCCGCCGACCGTGCTTTCGAAGAAATTCGACGTACTCTGGGAAAGCATTTGCTTGTGATGCTTGTAGAGGCCGCTGTCGAGCAGGCGCCGTGCGCCCTTCGCATCGCCGTGCTGTAGCGCTGTGAACGCTGCGCGCTGCAGCGCGATGAGACGCTCGATAGCGGCGCGTGACTCAGCGTCGAACTCGCGCGCGGCGGGTGTAGAGGCGAGGTCGGCAGCGCGGCGGATGGCATCGTTGATGATCGGGACATTCGCCTCGTAGCGGGCGAGCCAGCGCTTCTCGCCCGTCGCCGCCGCCATGTTGGCCGACATGGTGAGACGCTCGTCCGCCAGCAGGATCTCGGAGCCGATATGATCCGCGGCGAGCAATTCGAGCATGGCCGCCCTCTGGGCGCGCTCGAATGTGGTCCGCTCGAAGATCACGGCAAGCACCATCACCGCGGCGCCGACCAGGGCGATCTGCACCGTGCGCCGGGCCGTGGTGGCCGTATGCCTCATGATTGCGCTCGTGGGCATCGGCGCATTGGGGGCCGCAAGCCTTAAGAAACAGCGGCTGCGACTAGCGAAACAGCGGGCGCCTTCGGCTTAGCGGCCCGTAACGTTAATTTGCCGTCTCTCGGATATTCGACGCCGCTCCGAGGCGCTTGCGGGAAGACCTAGTGGGGAGCTCAAGCGCCGATCAGGGCTTGGGGCCGGGATCGGCTGCGGGCGCCCGCGGCGGTTGCTCGCGGCACGCCGGCAGATCCTGCCCTTCTGCGCATAGCTCTTTGATGTAGTGGTCCCAATAGCCCTGGAACGCGTGTGGACCGTTGGGGTGGCTGTGCGTGAAGGCGAGCGCTCCGAGGTAGGTTGCGAAACCCAGGACCCACACGCCGAAAGTAGTCGCTGCGACCCAACGCCGCTTGTGCCGTCGCACCCAGGCCGGCCTGACGAGGCCGGCCAGTAGGTAGATGGTGCCGCCGCCGAGGCACAGGAGGAAGAACAAAGCGGCGGTCCCCTGGATCAGGCTCAACTGATCGGAGCTCAACAAGAGCATTTGAGCACCAGCCGCACAGCGATCCGCTACCTGCAGGCCTGCCGGCGCGCGTGGCAGGTCGTGGTGAAGCTGTCGTCCTTGCAGAAGAGCTGGACCGCTCCCTTGGGCCGCTCGCCGTGGTCGGCGATGGAGTTCTTGAGGGCGGCCTTGGCCATGAACACGGCGAGGTCCTTGGTGATCATCGTCGCCTCGCCACCGGCGCGGCGGCAGCCTGCATCGGCGCTCGAGACGGTCATTGCGCCGATCAGCGCCACGGAGAGCGAGAGTCCGATAGAGTCTCATCATGGAAATGTGCTCCTGTCCGATGCCGGCCCGTTGTGCCGGCAACCCGCTCAGTGCCTAGCGTACGCGTAGCGGCAAGACCAGTTGCACCAGAGCACATACCCAGCAAAAAGCGGGTGCGCGCCGGCGGCAGCCTCGGTTCAGCCGCGACGTGCGCCCGCGGGGCGCGACTTTGCCATTAACTCCAGCAGCGCCGCCGCGGCCCGGCTGCGATAGCGCTCGCGGTGACTCAGTACGTGGAACTCGCGCTCGGGAAGGCGGAAAGCGGCGCGCTGCAGGAGCCCGGCCTCGATGGCCGGGGCAGCGACCGAGGCCGAAAGCGCGCTGGCTCCGAGCCCCGCCTCGACGGCGGCGCGCACGCCTTCGTTGGAGGGGATTTCCAGCTCGACGCGCAGGTCGCTCAAGGCGACGCCGTGCTGGCGCAGCGCCGCCTCGAAGACCGACCGCGTTCCCGACCCGGGCTCGCGCAGGACCCATGTCCCGGTGCGGAGATCATCGACTGTGAGGCGCTTGCGCTTAACCCACGGATGCTCCGGGCCGACGACGACGATGAGCTGATCGCGTGCGATGACTGAGCTGAGGAAGCGCTCGCCCTCGACTGCGCCCTCGACGAAGCCCAATTCCACCATTCCGTCCTCCACCGCGCTCGCGACCTCTCTCGTGTTGCCGATCGTGAGGCGGATGGCGATCTGCGGATAGGCGCGGCGAAAGGCTGCGAGGTGGCGAGGCAGCCAATAGCCGGCGATGGTCTGACTCGCCTTCACCGAGAGAGTGCCGCGCTTCATGCCCGCGAATTCGTCGAGCGCGCGCTCGGCCGCTGCGGCCCGCGCCAGCACGGCGCGCGCTTCCGTCAGGAACACTTGCCCGGCCTCGGTCAAGACGATGCGCCGGCCCACGCGGTCGAACAGCCGCGTGTCGTGACCGGCCTCTAGCGCCGCGATGGCATGGCTCGCGGCCGACTGCGCGAGATTGAGAGCGCGCGCGGCTTGGGTGACGTGTTGGCGCTCGGCGACGGCGACGAAGATGCGCAGCTGCTCCAGCGTCATGGGCGGGCTCTCCAAACAATCTAATTTAGAGATCGATAGCAGTAAACATATCTATTGGAAAGATTGTTTGCCGTCGGGCAGGTTGCCGGTGCGAAGCGGAACGGAGGCGGCGATGAACGGCCCAACTCAGTGCGAACGGGGTTTCGAGGAGCGCGGCAGCGGTCTGGGAGAGGTCGTGCGCCAGTTCACCCCCAACTGGTTCACGGTGACTATGGGGACCGGCGTGCTGCCGCTGGCATTGAACCAGCTCGCGGGCGGAGTGCCCCTCGTGCGCACGCTCGCGATCGGCCTGTGGCTGTTCAATATCGGACTGTTCGTCCTGTTCAGCACGCTCTATGTGGCGCGCTGGGTTTTCTACTTCGACGGTGCACGCCGCATCTTTGCCCATCCGGTCGCCTCGATGTTCTTCGGCGCGATCCCGATGGCGCTTGCCACCATCGTCAACGGCCTCATCGTGTTCGGCATGCCGCTTTGGGGCGCGCGCGCGCTTTCCGCCGCGCACGCGCTGTGGTGGGTGGACGTCGTCCTGTCGGTCGCCAGCGGGCTTCTCATCCCCTTCCTCATGTTCACGCGCCAGGACCACAGCATCGAGAAGATGACCGCCGTCTGGCTGTTGCCGATCGTCGCCGCCGAGGTCGCCGCCGCGAGCGGGGGCCTGCTCGTTCCCCATTTGCCCGCGGCCGAGGCGGCGAGCGTGCTGTTCTTGAGCTACGCGCTGTGGGCGTTCTCCGTCCCGCTCGCCATGAGCATTCTCGTGATCCTGATCTTGCGGCTTGCGCTCTACAAGCTGCCCGACCGCGACATGGCGGTGTCGGGGTGGCTCGCGCTCGGCCCGATCGGCACCGGCGCGCTGGGCCTCGTGTTGCTCGGGAACGCCGCGCCAGAGGTTCTTGCCGCCACCGGTCTTGCCAACGCGGGTGCCGCTGCCTTCGGCCTCGGCATCGTTGGCGGCACGATCCTGTGGGGCTATGGCGTGTGGTGGATCCTCCTGGCGGCGCTGAAGACAGTACGCTACGCGCGCCATGGGATGCCCTTCAATCTCGGCTGGTGGGGCTTCACCTTCCCGCTCGGCGTTTATACCCTGGCGACGCTGGCGCTGGCGCACGCAACGCACGTTGCCTTCTTCTCGGTTGCCGGTGCCGTCCTCGTCGCCGCTCTGAC
Source organism: uncultured Alphaproteobacteria bacterium (assembly GCA_963724945.1). Classification (GTDB taxonomy): domain Bacteria; phylum Pseudomonadota; class Alphaproteobacteria; order Rhizobiales; family Hyphomicrobiaceae; genus Hyphomicrobium_A. The sequence continues at coordinate 1,476,483 of CAVRWL010000003.1, forward strand.
GATGTTCTGGATCACGGTGGCCGCGCGCACGCTGCACGGCGCCTGGCACGGCTATCTGTTCGATGCGCCGTGCTTGCGCGGTGTGCCCGCGCTCTCGTCACTGGAAACGGATGCCGTGGCGGTGGCCGCCTAGACTATTGGTTTACGAGCCGCTCAACGCACGCGGCGACGCCCTCTTGCCAAGCCGGCAGGCGCACGCCGAACGTGCGCTCGAGCTTGGAGCAGTCGAGCTGGGAGTTGGCGGGCCGCGCTGCCGGCGTCGGATAGTCGGCGCTGCGGATCGGCTCGACCGTGGCCGATGGCCCGCCGAGCGTGGCCGAGCGGCGGAACACCTCCTCGGCAAAGCCCGCCCATGTCGTCGTGCCGCTGCCGGCCGCGTGATAGACACCCCACGGGCCCTCGTCGGCCTTCTTGCCCGACAGTTGGCGCGCAAGCTCCAGGATCGCGGCGACGAGATGGGGCGCATAGGTCGGGCTGCCGTGCTGGTCGTCGACGACGCGCACGCTTTTCCGCTCGGCCGCCTGCGCGAGCATGGTCTTGACGAAGTTGCGCCCTGTCGGGCTGAACACCCAGGCCGTGCGCAGGATCACGTGCTTGGGGTTGGCTTGCCGGACCGCCGCCTCGCCCTCGAGCTTGGAGCGCCCGAACACGGTCGCTGGCGCCGGGGGATCGTCCTCGACGTAAGGCGCCGACTTGCGTCCGTCGTACACGTAGTCGCTTGAGATGTGGATGATGGGAATCTTGCGCCGCGCCGCCGCTTCGGCCAAGAGCTTGGCGCCGTCGCGGTTGAGCGCGAAGGCGCGCTCGACCTCACTCTCCGCCTTGTCGACGGCGGTATAGGCGGCCGAGTTTATCACGATGGTCGGATCGATCTGCGCGAGCGCCCGCTCGATCGAGCGCGCCTCGCAAATATCGAGTGCGGCCCGGCCCACGGCGCAGGCCTTGACGTCGGGGCAGGCGGGCGCCGCCTCCACGAGGCCGCGCGCGACTTGCCCTTGCCAACCGGCGATCAAGAGACGCATGGCTCCCTCTCCTCCACGGTGAAGGCGAAAACATGGCCCGTCGGCCTGCGCGCGCACCGTGCGTTAACGTGGCGCGGCGCCCGGGCTAGAGCTCCGCGTCGCGCTGATTGAGGAAGATGAGGACGAGCCCGATGCAGGCGACGAATCGGAACGCAGCCTCCTCGCCGTTCCAGGACTTCGACTGCCACATTTGGAACCACTCGCCGCCGACCGTCAGGAAGCCGAAGAACCACAGAGCGAGCCCGCAGACGAGACCTGCCACGGCGACATCCTTCGACGCATTGAAGATGGCAGCACTCTCGCCGCGCATCCGCCACAGGCGCCTCGCGCCAACAACGCACAGAAGGCCGGTCATCAGCTCTACGCCGATAATGAGCGCGTAGGCAGCCTCGTTGAGCGCGGCGCTGGTCATGGCGCGCCAGGTGAGCGTGGTGTCGGGAAACAGCGTGTCCATCGCCATGACGTGCTCGACGAAGGCATAGTTGGTGCCGTAGTCGATGATATTGTCGACGCCGACCAGGAGCGAGAAGACACCGACCAGGCAGACGAGCAGGCTCTTCGAGACGCGGACGATCATGGGGCCCCCGCAATGGAATCGGCAGTCCGAGGAATCGGTGGGCCGATTATGCCGGTCTGGCCCGTGCCCGCCAACTCCGCTAAGGAAGGGCACGCGAGGAAAGAGACGCGAGATGTCAGAGAGTTCCCAAACCGCCGCCAAAGGCCTGAAGGCCGCCATCATTCCAATTACGCCGTTCCAGCAGAACTGCACCCTGCTCTGGGACGCAGCGACCATGGCCGGCGCCATCGTCGACCCCGGCGGCGACCTCGACGTGATCGAGCGCGCCATTGCCGAGGTCGGAATGAAGCCCGAAAAGATCCTCTTGACCCACGGCCACATCGACCACGCCGGCGGAGCGGCCGAGCTCAAGGAGCGGCTCGGTGTGCCGATCGAGGGCCCGCACGCGGCCGAGCGCCCTCTGCTCGATGCGCTCGCCGAGCAGGGCCAGGCCTACGGGATGCTGACGGCGCGCGCCGTGACGCCCGACCGCTGGCTTGCCGAGGGCGACACCGTCACGGTTGCGGGGCATGACTTCGAGGTGCTGCACTGCCCAGGCCATTCGCCGGGCTCCGTCGTGCTCGTCAATCGGCCGCAGCGCTTCGCGCTCGTCGGGGACGTGCTGTTCCAGGGCTCGATCGGGCGCACCGACCTGCCCTATGGCGACCACGCGGCGCTCATCCACGCGATCCGCACCAAGCTGTTCCCGCTCGGCGACGACTTCGCTTTCATCTGCGGGCACGGGCCGACGAGCACCATCGGGCACGAGCGGCGCTCAAACCCGTTCGTCGGGGATAATGCCGGCTCGTCCTACGCCTGAGCTCTGAAAGCGCGCTGCCTCAGAAGGGCAGCCCCCACGACCAGTGGAGGCAGCCGGCCACGCCGCACTCGGCCTGCATGGTGCCGGCGCCGATGGGCTCGCCGTTGTCGATGACGGCATCCCAGATATCGACGGTCTCGACACGCAGCGTCTCTGAGCAGCTCGTCCGGCAATAAACCCAGGTGCCGTGCGGCAAGCGGATCTGATAGCCGACCGGCGTCTTGCGGTAAGGCGCCCTCACCGAGCCGTTGCCGTAGTGGCTATGCGCGACGACGGTCCCGAGGATGGGACCATAGCCGTAGCGCGCACCGGCCATGACCGGGTTGGTGGCGGAGCACAGGCCGATCCCGGTGAGGGCGGCAACAACGGCGAAGGCGTAGCGGCTCATGCTGGTCTCCAACCAAATATGCCGACCCCTGCCATGGGGCGCGGCGCCGATTCGTCTAACGCAAGATACTGGGTTCTCCGTTTGCCGTATCTGGCGCTGCCTTAACTGGTCGCGATGCTGTGGCCAGCAAGTACCGCTTTTCAGCCGATGCGCTCGAAGGTGATGTTGACGCCCTTGAGCGTGGACCCTTGCGTCGACAGCGAGACTGATTGGTTCGAACCGCCGATCGACACAGACAGCGATCCCTTGAGGGCGGCCCCGCCGATCGACAGGCGCAGCCTGGAGTCGGTCGCGCTGCCGGTGATGGTGCCCTGCTGGTTATAGTTGCGCTCCTCCCACGTTCCGGTGACCCGGCCGTTGGCGTACTTCAGCACGGAGCGCAGCTCGACCTTGGTGGAGGGATTGGCGCAGATGATGTTGAGGCGCAGCTCGCTACTACCCGAGCCCGAGTAGTACCCCTTGCAGGACAGGCGCTCGCTCTTGCCGCCTTCCAGTCTCGCCGTTCCTTTGCCACTCCAGGTGCCGACCAGCGCCGAGAACGGGCTGCCGGCGACCGCCGGAACACCGATCAGCAGGATTGCCGTGGCGCTTGCCGCAATGGTCGTCGCCATCCCCTTGAGTAATCTCACGTGACACCTCCCAAGCTCGGAGAATTCCAACAGAATTGAGTCACACCGGAACCTAGCGACCCCGACCAGTCACCCAACGCGCGCGGATCGCACCAAGCACCCCCGGCATCCCATGGAACGCCAGCTGTTTCAAAATAGCACACTCATCGTTAAATAACTCTCTCAGGCATGCATCCGCAACCGAAAGCGCGCTTTGTCCCCGGAGGCGGTTCATTCGGACCGCAGAGGATGCCGCAACCGAGCCTCCGGCCGCAGCATGGGGCCCGAGCGCTCGTGGTTGCGCGGGGTCGTCTTGCGGCTATAGTGCGCCGCCTTTGCGCACCAGCTGTGCGCCCAAGGAGGGGTGGCCGAGTGGCTGAAGGCGCACGCTTGGAAAGCGTGTGGGCGGGAAACCGTCTCGTGGGTTCGAATCCCACCCCCTCCGCCACCCGGGGGGCGGAATCGTTCGAGGTCCACAAGATAGCGCTTCCCGAGCTTATGGCGTGCGGGTTGCCGGCAGAGCTTGTCGGGACTCGGGCGCGCTAGACGCCTCGGCGTCACCGCCAATCTCCGCGGACGGGAACCAAGACCCTACGATTGCGTTTTCTCGTGGTTCGCAAGCGGCTAGTTGCGAGCGTCTGAGAACAGTTAGCATGGAGGACCATCATGGCCCGCGATCTACTGTTGTGGATTCTCGGTGTTCCGCTCAGCGTGATCGTGCTTCTGCACTTGTTTGGCGTCCTGCACTGGTAACCGTGTGGAACTCCGTCCATGCTGATCGGCAAGAAGGAGAGCTCCTGGTTCTCGCTGTTTGCGCGCCGGGCCGCCACCGCCGCCGGCCGTCCGGTCGCGTTTGCGGCAGCGCTCGGCGCCCTCATCGTTTGGGGGCTGAGCGGCCCCTTCTTCGGGTTCAGCGACACCTGGCAGCTCATCATCAACACCGGCACGACGATCGTGACGTTCCTGATGGTGTTCGTCATTCAGAACTCGCAGAACCGCAATTCCGAGGCGATCCAGGTGAAGCTCGACGAGCTCATCCGGGCCATCGAGGGCGCGCAAAATAAGCTGCTCGACTTGGAGGAGCTGGGCCAAGAGGAGATCTCGGGCATCCGCAAGGAGTACCGGCGGCTCGCCGCCGATGCCCGCAACGGCAGCGGTCACGACAGCGACTGCCCGCCCGCTCCAGCGTAAGCGGCTTGCAGCTTTTTGCTAGGTCGGCGCGCGTGCCGCCGCCGCCTGCATGCCTCGCTCGCACAAAATGAAATCGGGCGGAATAGTAATTGCCCAGCGCACGCCGTCACTCTCGAATTCATAAGAGACGCTGGCATTGAGCGCTTGGGCTGCGACCCGCTCGACCACGATGTGGCCGAAGCCTTTGATCGTGGGTGGCGCGACGGCGGGGCCGGCCCGCTCGCGCCAGCTCAGCGTCAAGTGCGGCGCGCCAACGCCGTTGGGCGCAAGGGCCCACGTCACGCGCACACGGCCTTCGCTCGTGGACAATGCGCCATACTTGGCGGCATTGGTGGCGAGCTCGTGCAGCGCCAGTCCGAGGTTCTGGGCTGCCGTCGCGTTGACGAAAACCCTCGGACCCTCGCACTCAAGCGCGTCCGAGGTATTTCCGATGAACGGCTGCAGAACCGCGCGGATGAGCTCCTCGACGGAGGCGCCAGTCCAATCCTCCGCCACGAGCAGGTCATGCGAGGCCGAAAGGCTTTGCAGGCGCTGGATCAGCTCCGATTGCAGCACGGCGACGTCGCTGCTCGCGCGCGCGGTCTGGCGCACCATCGCCATGATGACGGCGAGCAAATTCTTGGTGCGATGCGATAATTCGCGCATGACGACGCGCAGGTGCTTCTCGACCCGCCTTCGCTCGGAAATGTCGCGCAGCACGGCGGAGAAGCCGATGATGCGCCCGTCGGGACGACGCATCGGCGCCGCATTGATCGCGACATCGATCAACGTTCCATCCTTGCGCCGCCGCACCGCGTCGCGCAGCACGTGCTCGCCTTGCCGCAAGTGCCGGTACTTCTCCTCGAATTCGCCATCGGCGCCATCCGTGAACAGGATCCGCTCCGACGTGCCGATGATCTCATCGGCCGTGTACCCGAACATCTGCTCAGCTCCGGGGTTCCACGAGAGAACGGTGCCGTCCTCCGCTAGCGAAATAATGGCGTCGGGCGATGTTCCGACGATCGTCGCCAGCTGGGTATTGCGCTCGGCCTCCTCAAGATGCTCGGTGATGTCCGTGTTGGTTCCGAACCAGCGCACGACCTTGCCGCTCTCGTCGCGGATCGGCATGGCTCTCGACAGAAACCAGCGATAGGTACCGTCGCGGCCGCGTAGCGGGAAGGTGTCTTCCCACACCTCGCCCGTCTTAAAGTGGCGGGAAATCTTTTCGACGACGCGATTGACGTGATCGGGATGATGCACCTTTTGCCAACCCCATCCCTTCATCTCCTCAAGGCTCGTGCCCGTGTAGTCGAACCAGCGCTTGTTGTACCAGAAGATGGATCCCGTCTCGTCGGCCATCCAGGCGAACTGCGCGATGTTGTCGGCGAGCGTGCGAAAGCGCGACTCGCTTTCCCGTTGCGCGCGCGCAGCGTACACCCACGACGTCGTCTCTACGACGATGGCGAGGACGCCCGCGGGTGCACCCGTCTCGTCGCGCACCGGGCTGTAGTCGAGGTTCATCCATGCGTCCTCCGGCGCCCCGCGGCGATTGAGGACGAAGTGCTTGTCCTTGAACGACAGCGTCTCTCCGGCAAGCCCGACCTGCATCACCTGTCGGTTGAAGTCTGCAACCTCGGGCCACCCCTGCAGAACCGGCGAGCCGAGAATGTGCGGGTGGCGGCTTCCGGCAAAGCCCGCATAGGCATCGTTGTAGATCATGATGGCGTCCTTCCCCCACAGCAGCACCATCGGCACGGGCGAGGCCGTGACGATGTCGACGGCCGTCCGCAAGCTTTGCGGCCAAGTCTCGATGGCGCCGAGAGGCGTCGCCGCCCAATTGAACGCTTGGATGCGGGATTTCATTTCGCTGGCAGAGGGTGGCATGGCCGGCTCGAGTGCGCTTTGCAACAATCTATGTGAGGAACACATGGCACGATATGTCATTTCACATATCTGCGTTAGCGGGTCATTGCGCGCCGGCCGCGCGTTCGAGGCATCGGAACCGAGCGCCCGTTCGGGCGTTGGGCAATATCTTGCGGCGCGGCTCCTGAGACGCGGCAAGGCCTCCGCTAAGGCTTAAGCGCCGGACCGGGCATTAGGAGGACAGGTTCGATGCCGCCGCGCACTCGAAGCAAGAAGACGCCGGAGATCGCCGATCCCAAGGATGCCGCGCGGCGACAAGTGCCTTGCGAGCGCTGCCCGCTGCGCGACAAGAAAGTATTCCGATCTTTCACGCCGGAAGAGCTGGTTTTCGTCAAAGACTTCAAGACGGGTGAGCTGACCGTCGAAGCCGGCTCCATGCTCTTCCTCGAGGGTACAAGCAGCGCGCATCTCTACACGGTGCTTTCGGGCACTGCCTTCCGCTACAAGTTGCTCTCCGACGGGCGGCGCCAAATTCTCAACTATTGCTTTCCCGGCGACTTCATCGGCCTGCAGGGCTCGGTCATGCAGGAGATGCAGCATTCGATCGAGGCGCTCTCCGAGATGGTGTTGTGCGTCTTTCAGCGCGAGGGGCTGTGGCGGCTATTCGAGACCCATGCCGGGCTGTCGTTCGACGTCACATGGCTCGCCGCCCGCTCCGAACAGATCCTCGACCAGCAGTTGCTGTCGGTTGGACGCCGCAGCGCGATCGAGCGATGCGCCCACCTCCTCCTGCACCTTGCCAAGCGTGTGGAGGAGATCGGCCTCATGCGCAACGACAAGGTGCGCATTCCGATCACCCAGCAACACATTGCCGATACGCTCGGTCTGTCGCTCGTGCATACAAACCGCACGATGGGGCGGTTAATCAGGGACCGCGTGATCCGCTGGAAGGAGCAGGAGTTCGAGATTTTGCACCGCGACCGCCTCGCCGAGCTCGCGAGCGAGGAGGTTTCCGCCTCGGCCGTGCGTCCCCTTCTCTAAGCGCGATCGATGCCGAGGCACGCGGCGAGCAGCCGTCTTAGTGCCTCGATCGTGTAGGGCTTTTGCAGGATCTCCACATCGTCAAACGGCGCTGGAATCAGCACGCCGTCGCCATAGCCTGTTGTGAAGATAAAGGGGATACCCCGCCGGTGCAGTGTGTCCGCGATCGGGAATGAGGACGCTGCGCCGAGATTGATGTCGAGGACGCCGACATCGGGGGCAACAGATGCAAGCCATGCAAGCGCCTCGTCTGCGGCGCCAAACGTTTCGACCTTCGCCGCGCCGAGCTCGAGCAGCATCGCCTCGGTATCGAGCGCGATCAGAGTTTGATCCTCGACCAAGAGAACGCCCAGGCCGCCAAGAGACTTGAACTCGCTGCTCTGCACGGGTGCTTGCAAGAATGTGGGCTCTCCCGCGACCGGGAAGACGTGCTGGTTGGCGCGGGGGGCGAACGGTGACAACGAGAGACCTCATGCCTGATGCTGCGGACAAACCCGCACGCTACCTTTTAGAGCGCACGCAAAAGGCTCGCGATGTCATTTGATGTAATGCGCGGTCGCCGACGTGCGCTTGCTCGTAGCGCAGGCTGGAAATGCCGGATCTTTCGTAGCTGCTGGCTTCAATCAACACATTTGTGTGATGAAACGCCACGCGCAAAAGCCAGGGGGGTCCTCCGGCTTCTTTTCGGTCAGACGAGGCTGTGGGGCTCAGGCCGCTTCTTCGTTCAGCTTGCTTTCCGCGAGAAGCCACTATCGCCCGACGACGGAGCAACCCGGTTCCGGTCGGCATCGACGCGAACAAGATCAGCTTCAACAGTCTGCGGAACGTTGCGGCAATGCCATCAGAGGAGTGTCAGCGAGACGCGCGGCCGCGCGCGAAGCTGCGACACGTGTCATCTCCTGTCGGAACCGATCCGGTAATCGAGCGTTGGCCCGTGGGGGCACTTGATAAGCACGTGTCAAAAAGGAGACAAAAATGTCTTGGTGGAGAATTTCCATGGTCGTCGTAGCGATGAGCTTGGCCGGATTGCTGTCGAGCTCCGCCGGCGCCGCGCCTGCGAGCCTCGGCGAGATGAAAGCTGCGACGGCGAGCGGCGCCTCGACGACGCAGGTGCACTGGCGGCGCTATCGACATTGCCGTTGGCATCACGGCCGACGCTACTGCCACGGCCGGCGGTACTATCGCGACGGCTACCGGCCGGGCATCCATCTCTACATTGGCCGCCGCCACTATCATCACTATCGCCACCATCACCACAGGTGGCACTGACGCTATCGCTGTGGGAGCCGGCCGCGAATGTTTGCGGCCGGCGACCGCTCGTAAAGCGGCGCGACCGCCTCCCCTCGTGCGCCCCGGCCTCTCCGGGCCGCAATTTCGTTGAAGAGATCAAGGCCTTCCGCACGGGAAGGAACCCCCAGCTCCAGCGGCGCGTTTTCCCCCGATTGGGAGGACGAAAGGCATGAAGGAAACAGCTCAAGTCTTGACGCCGACCGAAGCCCGCCAGGCATCGCCGCGGCGCCTCAACTTCCGGGTGCTCGTCGTCTCGATGCTCTTGGCGGTGATCGTCGCCGGCATTCTCTATTACGTTATCTATGAGCATCCCAGGAGCGCAATCGGCGTGCCCGCGCAGCCACCAGCGCCCACCGAGACCAGCCCTGCGCAATAGGCTTCTGCGTGGCAGCGCTTGGAAGCGCGGCAGGTTAGTATGAGGGCAGGCGCCAATCGGCGCCTGTCCTATTTGACTTTGGCGCAACAGAGCGCTTGCAAGCGGCGCGAGGCACGTGAAGCAAGGTCGACCAGCGCTTTTCTATCTGCGGAGTGCCATGATTTTCCTGGCGCTGCTGCTTCCGCTCTTCTCGCTTTTGCCGCTCGGCTGGATTTGGCTCTGGGAGAGGGGCTATGCGCTCACCTGGATCGCCGGCGCGCTGGCCATCAGCGTCTGCGCTTATCTCGTCCAAGCTTTCGCCCTTCGCCGTAGCGTCGCTCAGACGCCGATCCCTGCGTTGACGGGGGAGGGTGACGTGCCCCCGGATCCAGGCTGGACAGTGCGCGAGCAGGCGGCCTGGGCGGCCGTGGAGGCGATCGCAACGGCCGTACGACCAGACGAGCTCACCGATCGCGACAAGGTCTTGAACCTCGGCTTGCGCACGATTGAAGCGGTCGCCCGCCAGATCCACCCCGAGGACCGCAATCCGCTGTGGAAGTTCACGGTGCCCGAAGCGCTCGCGCTCGTCGAGCGCGTCAGCGCCGATCTGCGCCCGTTCGTGATCGACAATGTTCCGCTCGGCGACCAGCTTACGGTGGGACAGGTTATCAAGATCTACCGCTGGCGCTCGGCGATCGGCTTTGCCGAGCGGGCTTACGACATCTGGCGCCTCGTGCGCCTCGTGAACCCGGTGACGGCTGCCGCTCAGGAGGCGCGGGAGCGGATCACGAAGCATCTCTATGCGAGCGTGCGCGACCAGCTCGCACGGCAGCTGGCGCGTGGCTACATCCGCGAGGTCGGACGTGCTGCAATCGACCTCTACGGCGGCCGCCTCAGGGTCTCCGCCTCCGCACTCGCCGATCACGTCAGCGCATCCACGCAGCGCGATCGCCGCAGCCCGCCAATAGCCGAGCCGTTGCGCGTTCTTATCGCGGGCCAGACGGCATCGGGAAAGTCGAGTCTCGTCAATGCGCTTTCCAAGGATGTCGGAGCGCTCATAGATGCGCTGCCCGCGACGCAGACGTTTCAGGCCTACGAGATGCAGCTCGCCGGCCTCAAGAGCTCGCTCGTCATCGACAGCCCCGGCATCGGCGCGACGCCGAAGGAGTTGCGCAAGTTCTGCGAGCGTGCCGGCGAAGCCGACCTGATCGTATGGGCACTCGCTGCCGATCGGGCTCGCGACGAAGTCGACCGCGAGGCGATTGCCGGCATTCGCAAGCATTTCTTGGATCGGCCACACCGGCGCCAGCCCCCGATCATCATCGCGCTGACACATATTGATACGATTTCGCCCGGTCGGGCGCCGGCGGCCGAGCAGACGAGTGTCGTTCGTGCAGCCGTCGATGCGGTCGCCGACAACCTTGAAGTCGACGTTGCCGACGTCGTGCCTGTGAGCGTGGCGGCCGGGCGCGAGCCTTACAACGTCGGGCGGCTTTGCGAACGCATCGCTGCGCACACCCCGGAGGCGCAGCGCGCGCAGTTCTTGCGCCTGATGGAGGACGCCGCTCCGCGATGGAGCATAACCCGCCTGGGAAAGCAGGCCTCGAACGCCGTGCTTTCGGCAGCGCGCGCGGTGACGCCTGCGTATTTCAAGCGGCGGGCTGCTCTGCCGCCCCGGGACTAGACCTGTTCGCCGCTTTGGCCGAGCCGCGATCTGCCCCGCGCGCCGGCTCGCTCGTCGCCGCTTGCAGACAGAAGCCGAGTGCGTCCTTCAGCGTATGCACAATTCTATCGGCCGCGACGGTCTCGATGATGTCTTTGGCACGCATGTCATCGGGATCGAGCTTCCAGAAGCCGCCGAGCAGAAGGGCGCCCGGCGCGGACCGCTTCAGACGCCGCGCTAGGAAGCGTACCTGCGCGCTGCGCTCGTTCACGTCCAGCGCCGAGATGCAGATGAGGCGTGCGCCTTCGGTGTCCTCACGTCGTAGTGCGCCGTGCTTGACACCGGCCGGCCCCAGCACCCTGGCTCCGAGACCGAATTTTCCGAGCAATTGCGCGAGCACTAGCGCCGCCGTCTCGTCGAGCGCGGTTCGGTTGGCGACGCAGAGAACGGCGTTCTCTGCCCGCCACGCCTCCGCAATTGCCTCCGGCTCGATGCCCGCGCACAAGCTGAGCAGCTCGCCGTCTTCGCCAACATCAGCCTCGCCCGAGGCTTCTGCTGCTTCAGCTGCCTCGCTCGCCTCCAGCCCGGTGCGCTTGGCTGCCCTCTTCGAAATCAGATCGTATTCGGATAGCGCGTCGATGACGACCTCCGCCGTCTCGCGGATCTCCGGCAGGCGCTCCGCGTCGAGCGTTCCCCGGTCGGCGTCGGTTTGCGCCAGGCGCAGCCCCTCGATAACCACTTCATCATAGTAGTCGACGAGCGGGCGGTCGTTGATGAATTTTTCTGCCTGCTCGACGGGTTCCGCCGGGTCGCCGGCGAGCATGCGCTGATAGAATCGCTCCGGCGGCGACAAAGGCGGGCTGTCGCCGAGGAGCACGTGCAGGAACTCGAGCCTCTCGACGTGGCGCCCCAACACCACCAGGACGACGGTGAGCGGGATGGCGAGCAGCAGCCCGATCGGCCCCCACAGAAGCGTCCAGAACGCCGCCGACAGCACGATCGCGAGCGGTGACAGCCCGGTCCGGTGCCCTTGGATCACCGGCTCGATGACGTTTCCCATGACGAGCTCGCCGATGACGTAGAGCGCAAGCGTCCAAAGAAACATGCTCCAGCCGGAATCGACCGCGGCGGCAAGCAAGAGCGGCAGTGCGGCGGCGATGAAGGAGCCGATGAATGGCACGAACCGCATCAGCATGGCGAGCACGCCCCACAGCGCCGGGCTCGGCACCCCGATCAGCCAGAGTGCGCAGCCGATGATGACGCCATAGGCGGAATTGATGGCGGTCATCGCCAAAAAGTACTGGCTCAGCCGTTGACCGGCGTCGTCCATGGCTGCGGTCGATTTCTCCAGATCGTGTGCACCAAGCAGGCGGATCGCGCGGTCGCGCACGTCCAGGCGCTGCATAAGAAGGAAGATCACGAAGAGTATCGTGATGCCCGCAGTGGCGAGCGGGGCAAGGGCGATCCCAATGATCCCCTGCAACTGATCGAGCGGGGTCGGCGCCGGCGCGTGCACCTCGACGGGGATCGGTCGGGCACCTCTGCCAACAGCCCCATTGTTGAGAGACGTGACCGTGACGGGGGCGGCCCGCGCGCTTCCCGCGTCAGGTTTCTTGAGCTCGTCCTGGAGGTCCTTCAAAGTGGCGCTCGCGCGCTCGATCGCGCCCCCGCTACCGGCCGCGGCATCCTTCAGCGACTTGATCTTGTCTTTGAGAGTCAGCTGATAGCGCGGGATCTCCCGGGCAAGGCCTGCGACCTGCTGCGTTATCACCGCGCCCACGCCGAAGATGATCACAAAAGCCAGGATGACGACAATAAACACCGATGGCGAGTTCGGCAGACCCATCCGCCTCAAAAGGCGGACGGGTGGCGCGAGGATGAAGGACAGAATGACGGCGAGCGCCAGCGGGACGAGGACGGCCTGGCCGAAGAAGAGTGCCACCACGATGACGAAGCCGACCACCGCCATCTCGACGATCGACGGCGGCGCATCTGCGCCCGATACGGAAATGCCGGGGCTTTTGCCTGAACTCGTAACCATCATGTCTCCCTAGCCCGGCCCAGCTTCGCATCAGCGCTTCAAACGACGCGCTGCTCCGAGGCCGAACAGGAAGGCCGCGCCCACAACCTGCATCGCGCCGAAATAGTCGACGGCCTCCTTGGCCTCCTCATCGACAACCGCGACCGTGGCGGCGACGGGCGACGCCTGCCTTCTGCGCATTTGCTCAACGCGCTCGATCAGCCATGGCATCGCCAGACAGCCGATCCCAATGAGCACGCAGGCCGCAGCGATTGCCGCGGCTGCGCGCAGAGCGCCGACTTGCGGCTCCGCCAGCCAGAAAGCGAGAACGAGCACGAAGACGAGCCCGCAGATCAGGAAAGTGGCCGCCATCGCCGTCCACGTCGCGCGCCGCGAGACGTTCTCGATTGCGGTCGACGTGGCGCGGCTCGCCGCGTAGAGGACGGCATCGCCCAGCATGGCTATTTATCTCCGCGCCAACAGCGCGAGGACGAAGCCAATGCCGGCGGCGATGCCCGCGGCCTGCAGCGGATTGCGGCGGATCGTGCCCGCGAGTTTGTCGTACTGGTCCTGGGCGAGTGCCTGGGCCTGGTCGACGGTCTCGGAGATCTTATCCTGCGCGGCGCTGGCGAAATCGCTGACCGCGCCTGATGGCAAGGCCGCACCAGGACGTGTGAATTGCGTGCTCATGATCCCTCTCCTTAGCGTGCCAGAACGAGGCCGACGATGAAGCCGACGCCGGCGGCGATCAGGGCCGATTGGCTTGGATTGCGGCGAATGGCGGCTTCGAGATCGCCGACCTTCTCCATGGCCTTGTCTTGAACGTCCTCGACGCTCGTGCCGATCTGCTCGGCGGCGAGTCGTTTCACCGAGGCGGCAAGGCTGGCGATGTCCTCGCGCAATGCCGTGACGTTGTCGCTCACATCGTTCGCTGCCGACCGGGTGGACGCGCCCGGCTCGGGGGCCTGCGTTCTCGACGTAAATGTCATTACAATCCTCCTCTCGCCACCGCTTGCATGATGACTGAGCCAACAACGCTGCCGCCGGCGCGGAGGTTCCACGATGGTGCTTTAGTCTTAGGTCGGAGGAACCGGCGGCGTCGTAGCGACGTTGCCCCAGTTGAGACTTGGGCCGATCCAGAGGAGAGCAGCGAGATGGACACGTCGGTTAACGAGGGCACGACGCACGCACTTGCTGAGGGCGCTGAGGCGTCGGCGCTCGCGGAGCTGCGGAGAAGCGTCAGCGCCATCGGGGACGAGCTTTCGGCCGTCATCGAGACGCGCAGCCGCGCGCTCAAAAAGGGCGCCGAGGCCGGCGCCAATTCGTTGAGGCGCAGTATCCGGAGACAGCCTGCGCTGGCGATGGGCGTCGCGACGCTCGCCGGCGCCGTGCTCGCAGTTGTGGTCATGCCCCGCCGCGACTCAACGCGCAGAGCTAGCCGCTGGACCGATTGGTCTCCTATCACGCGTGCCGATCTCCACGACGTCGCCGACCGCGTGCAGCGCTCGCTCGCGCGGGCGACCAACGCCGCGCCGCTCACCTCTACCCTCGAGGGCCTCATCGAGGCGATGGGGCGGGTCGAATCGAAAGAGACGCTCAACAAGATGCTTCAGAAGACCGGCAGTTGGCTGCAGCAGATGCGACCATTTTCGTCTTGATTGTCTGCTTGAGGTTGGCGACGTGCACGCGCCAGCCGTCCGGCGACTTTGACTGGTCTCCGCCAATTAGCGGACGTGCTCGACGACGGCATCCGGGTCGCGGACCATACGGCCGCCGACTTCCGCTTAGGGATCAAGCGGACGCCGAAGTCTTCCCCGCCTTCGCTCTCACCGGCACTCTCGTCCACGCCAGCTTTTGTATAGGAGCGGCTAAATCCGTGAAGTCGGCGATCGAGCCAAAAGGAAACTCACGCACTGCGGCAATCGGCAAGCTACCCGACCACCTCATCGGCGCGGGGTAGCTTCCGAATGATGGCAAGATGAGCCTGCATGAGACCAACAGAACATTAAGTCTGATCCGCCAAGTTCCAGCGGTAGTAGGGCGCCCGCTCGCCGCACAGGAAGCGAATGGCATCGGTTGTGTCCACGGCAATCGAAACCATGTTCGTGACGAACAGCAGGACGAGCCAAGTGGCCAAGCCCGGTTCGGCCATGATCGTGTCGGAACGCGTGGCCATCCATGCGAACATTGGAAGCCACACGATATGTGTCGTACCGAGGATGCGCGTGAATCCGATGCGTTGATAGATCAGCGTCTGACCTGCGACCGCAATCGCGGTCACGGCAAGAACGACCAGCGCCTCGATATGCGTGATGAACAAGAGGCACGCGACGTTGACGCCGACGAGCCATACGCACCACAAACGCGGAACGGGGCGGAACCGCAGAAAGATCACGCCGAAAAGTTCCAGCATGCGTATCAGAAAGTGGATCATGTTCTTCTCCATTGCCGCGGGCTGATCCGGCCTTGCGGAATGGAATAGGCTTCTCCTGCCAACCCGATACTGCGCGATCTGGAGCAATCAACTACGCTTTACGTAGTTGACTAAGCGGGGGCGACAGGCGAAAGAAATCAGATGCGCCAATACGGTCAGTTCTGCCCGATAGCAAAATCAGCCGAGATCATCGGTGATCCCTGGTCGATCCTGATCGTGCGCGAGCTGCTCCTGGGAAGCAGCAGGTTCAGCGTCCTGCAACGGGGGCTTCCCCGCATCTCGCCTACGGTTCTCAACACGCGCCTGAAGGAGCTGGAAGAGCGGGGCGTGATCATCAAGCGTCGTCTGAACGGCCAGCGAGGCCACGAATATCGCCTGACGGCGGCAGGGCGCGAGCTTTCCGCAGTGGTAGAGGCGCTGGCGGTTTGGGGCATGCGATGGGCGCGCGAGGAGATGGGGCCGGACGATCTCGACGTGTCCTTCCTGATGTTCGACATCCAGCGCCACATTGACAAGACGGCCCTCCCTGAGGGCGAAACCGTGCTGTGCTTCCAGTTCACAGATGTAAAGAACAAGAACTTCCGTCACTGGTGGCTGATCTGCCAAGGTAGCGAAGTGGACCTGTGCTGCGAGGATCCCGGCAAGGATGTGGACTGCTACGTCACGGGTTCCTCGCGCGACATGATCGGCATTTGGATGGGGGATATCCCGCTGTTCAAGGCGTTAAAGGCGGGAAGCGTTCAGCTCGCGGGCGAGCGCCATTTGTGCCGGACTTTCCCGAGGTGGTTTACGCTCTCGGCGGCAGCGAAAACACCGAGGCCGACAGCAACGGAACGGCGATCCGGCGACGGGCTCAGATAAATTCCAACGCCTTTTCCTGTTGCTCGCTGCTGTCGAAACAGTCGGGCGTATCGTGGCCCTCAAGCCATTGCACTCGAGCACAGAAGGTTTCGTGAGGGCTGCAATGGGTCGGGAGCCGCAATTTACGGGCGCAGTATTCCGGAACCGGTATTCCGTCAACAGCGGGCATTCCTAACCGCACGGCTGATGTCGTAAGCGCCGGGCTGCTGGACGTCCGTTCCTGTATATGAGCGCGGGCAGCCGTAGCGATGCCCCTATGTCAGAACCGATCCAAAAGCAGTCGTCAGATTGCCGACGCTTTGGGCCAGGAGCAGACGTAAATTCCGGCGAAAGCGGCGAAGCAAGATTGGACTTTTTGCTTTCTCGCACGCTTCGATGCGGAGGCTAAAGCTCCTGACCTAGCGCAGACGCTCGTCCAGAAATCCTAGCGCTTTGGGGACCGCGTCCTCGACGGCTTCAGCGTTGGCTTCGACGCTGCTGCGCTTCTTGCCGGGATCGTCGAAGTCGTGCGTCGCGCCCGGATAGACGGAGATCTTGATGTCGCCTCCCCGAGCTTGGCTGCGCTCGACCAGGCTTTCGCAGCGCTTGGGCGAAACTTCCTCGTCCGCTGCGCCGATGAAGACCCGTACCGGCGCATACGGCCGATAGCCGCCGTCGAACCGGCCCTTCAATCGGCAGGCCGGGTAAAATGCCAGTGCGCCGCGAAAACCCGTTTCCACCGACGGATTCGAGATCCCCGGTGCCTCGACGGACATCGCCGACAACGTGGCGCTGCCGCCATTCGACCAGCCAAGAAGCGCTATGGCTTTTCCATCGACGTCGGGGCGCGAACGCAAATACGCCAGCGCTCCATACGCGTCTAAAGGTCGAATGCTGACCTCATCGAGCTCTGGGGGGCGCCGGTCGTAGCTGTGGGCCGGAAAGCCGTGCGGATACCCCCGAGGGCCGAAGCCGTCGACAAGCACGGCGATATAGCCGTTGTGAGCCAGCGTCTCGCCCCAGAATTTGTGACGCTTTGAAAGCGTCGAGGCATCGTAGACGCCGTTCGCCAGTGACGAATACGCGCCGGCACGGCCGTGCATCATGACGACGGCCGGCAGTCGCGCGGCCGCCGCGTGCTTGGGATGGAACACATAGCCGACGAGCATCGTCCTTCCGTCGGCACTCAGAAAATGCACTGTCTCCGCCGGGGAAGCCGTCTTCGCAGTTGCGCAGGAGGAAGCGGTTGCTGCCGCCATCAACGAAAGGACTGCCCTCGTGCACAGGCCGCGCATCGGTCATTTCTCTCTATCCGTACACAGCTCAGCGCGGAACAGGCTAGGCTTCAGCCCACGACGCGAAAGTTCGGCTTGAGGGCGAAGGCGAGCGTCCGGTTTTCAGACATCTCTTCTTTTTCCATCGAGGTAGGATTCGACCGCATCCTTTGCCTCGCGCAGCCACGTACCGGTCTCTTGTCGATATACCTTGATAGCCTCGATCTTCTTCCCGGCGTCCGCCAATTGCTTGACGCGCTCGGAGGGGACAGCCGGATCTATTCCCTGTGCCCGAAGCGAGGCGTTGCGTTCGGCGATCTGCCTTCTCTGCGCGCGGTTGGCGCCAGCTCTTAGCGTGAGGAGGAGTGTAGCAATCGCCATCGCGCAGACGAAGGTTAGCAAATCTCTGAATGCCCTGGCACGTCTCGCGTCGTTGAGCTCCGATTGGAGCGTGCTGGCTCGTTCCTTGAGGGCTTGCGAAGCGCGGAAAATATCCTTCCGCTCTTCTTGCAAAGCCGACACTTCCTTCTGAAAGGCCGCGACATGCTCTGCCCGGGATCGAACCACATCGGGGTCGGTCGTCGGGGTGAGATTTCCGGGCTGGCTGATTGCTTCCGAGGCCGCCTTGTTGGCGCGGACCCGCTCATTCAGGGTCTGCAGGCGCCCTTTGACGCGCTGTTCCTCGCTGCCAATGTCATTCAGCTCATTGCGGATCTGTGTTTGCGCCTTCTGGCTTTGGTACTTTTGCCAGCCTTGTCCTACAGCGAGAACAAACATGGCGGCTGCGATGGCTGGCATGAGCGCGGCATAGGTTAGGGCGTCAACGCGCTTTCGTTTTCTGGCGAGCCAAAGGCCAAAGATCCCGATGCTGGCGAGAAGCCAACCAAGGGCGATCCAGTATCCGTGCATTTGGATGCACTCCGTATTGCCGTATGGCAATCGAGATGCACGTAATAGATGGTTTCACTCTGGAGTGCACTAAAGTTCGCGTTCCGCGACAGCCTAGGAGGTCCGTTCCGGGCCAATAGAGGGCGTTGGTCCGAGACGTCGCTGCGCCACTGTGATCGTAACGAGACCAAAGCACCACTTGTTAGTTGTTCAAACGTCGCCACGTCGCCGGCGCCGTGCCCAACGCCTTTTTGAATGCACGCGAGAAGGCAGCTTCGGAATCGTATCCGACAATTTCGGCGACCTGCGCGATGGATGCGCTCGTGTCGCGAAGCTTCTGCGTAGCGACCTGCATGCGCCAGTTGGTGAGATACTGCATGGGCGGCACGCCGAGCAGACGAAGGAAACGGTCGGCCAGCGCCGAGCGTGACAAGCCGACCTCGCGACCAAGGTCATCGACGGTCCACCGCCGTGCGATATCACGGTGCAGCAGCGCCAAGGCGCGCGCCACATAGGGCTCGCGCAAGCCCGCGAGCCATCCGGTTTGGCCCTCCGGCAAGCTCTCGGCATACCGCCGCACCGCCTCCACGAACAGGAGCTCGGACAGCTTCGCCAGCACCGTCTCGGAGCCCGGCCGACCCGTGGAGATTTCCTCCGCGGCGTACTGGAATGTCGAGCGGATCCATTCCGCGGCGCCCGGCTTCTCGACGTTGAGCTTGAGCAGGCTCGGCAGAGTTGAGATCACGGGGTTGCCAACGGCACTGCTGCATCCGAGGAAGCCGCAGACCATGCGCGTGCATTCTCCCTTATCACCGTATTTGATCGAGGCCAGTCCGCCGTTGCTCGGCGGATGGATGATGTCGCGGCCCGACACGGGAGGCAGGTTGAGATCGCTCCCCATTAGGTGCAGGTCGTTGCGCGGCAGCAGGATCACCTCGCCGGCCCGGATCAACAGGTCCTCCTCGCCCTCCACGCGGATGTGGAGGCTGCCGTCTACAACGTAGTGAAAGAGGATCATGTGCTCGACCGGACCGAGCACGGGCCAGCATTGCTCGGGCGGAACGCGCGCCGACAGGCACCACGGAGCGAAGAACTCGGCGTGCAGGAACACGCCGCCCGTCAGCTGCGCCACTCTCAAGACGTCAGACAACGCGTCCATGGCGCTGTTTCTAGCAGAATCCGGCGTTTCGGTCATATCTCCCGGCGCTGCGGTCATGGAGGTGCGGGCGGCCGCGGGCCTACACATGGGCATCGGCGGGCGGTCTTCTCATTCGCCCCGGACAGCGCTTTGATCGAGGAGATGCACCATGAATGCGATCGACAAGATCCCCAACAGCGAACGCTACGAGCGTTGCGTTGAGACGTCCAAGCGGGTGCGTTGGGACATCGACGAGGACGTCATTCGCGGCCGCCGCTTCGATCCTGAACATAAGTTTCTGCCGGACGGGCTGTCGCTCGCCGAGGCGTTCACGACCCTGTCGGCTGAGGAGAAGCGCCTCGTCAGCCAGATCCAGGGCCGTACCTACGCGAACATCTTCGGGCTGGTCGAGCGCTTCATCAACGCCAAGGTCCTGGAGCTGAGCCACAATCACTGGTTCGGTGACCAAGTTGCGCTCGAGGCGCTCATCCGCTTCAGCGATGAGGAATTGAAGCACCAGGCGTTGTTCCGCCGCATCGACGCGATGATCGGCGCGATGCTGCCTGAAGGCTACCGCTTCGACATCGATCCTAACGGCGTGGCCCATGCCGTGCTCGGGAAGAGCACTTGGGCGGTGCTGGCGTTGACGCTCCACATCGAGCTGTTCACGCAGCTGCACTACCGCCAGAGCATCGAGCCGGACGCCGGTCTCTCCGAGCTGTTCAAGGATGTCTTCCTCTATCACTGGAAGGAGGAGAGCCAGCACGCGATCCTAGACGAGCTCGAGTGGGTGCGCCACGACGCCGGGCTGACGCCGCAGCAGCGCGATCGGGCGGTGGACGAGTTCATCGAGTTGGTCACCGCCGTGGACGGCATCCTGCAGATGCAGTCCAAGGCAGACACGGCCTATTTCCTGACGGCTTGCGGCCGCGCGCTCGGCGAGAGGGAGGCGCGCGCCATCGAGGCCGCCTTCCTGAAAGCGTACCGGTGGCAATACATCCACTCTGGCGCGCGGCATCCGCAATTCGTCAAGGTGCTGTCGCTGCTGATCACCGAGAGCCAGGGTCAGCGGATCGCGGCCGCGCTCGCCACGCTTCAATAGTGATGGCACCAATATCCGGCAAAGGAGCAGGGACCATGATCGTCTGTTCGTGCAATGCCCTCAGCGAGAAGCAGATCCTCTCGGCCATCGTGCACCGCCGTCCGGCGAAGACGCATCAAGTGTACGCGTGTCTCGGATGCCGTCCGCGCTGCGGGCAGTGCATGGCGACCATCCGCAGAATTTGGGACGAGGCATCGAGGCCGAGATGGGCAGCCGCCGCTGAGCGGGCGATAGCATCTTAAGGGCATGGTGGATCCAATGAATGCAAACAAGGCGCTTTGGGAAAAGGGCGATTTCACGCGCATTGCCGCGACCATGCGCGAAAGCGGCCAGGCCTTCGTCAACACGCTCAGCATCGCGCGCGGGCAGACGGTCCTGGACCTCGGATGCGGCGACGGCACGACAGCGTTGCCGGCGGCCCAACTCGGCGCGGACGTTCTGGGCGTGGATATCGCCGCCAACTTAGTCGAGGCCGGGAATCGGCGCGCCCTGGAGCAGGGCCTTGTGAACATCCGGTTCCAGCAAGGCGACGCGGCAGATCTGGCCGAGTTGCGCGACGAGACGTTCGACCTCGTTGTCAGCGTCTTCGGCGCCATGTTCGCCCCGAAGCCGTTCGACGTGGCGAAGGAGATGGTGCGCGTGACGCGGCCCGGCGGACGCATCGTCATGGGCAACTGGATTCCCAATGATCCGACGTTCGTCGCGCAGCTGCTCAAGATCAGTAGCGCTTACACACCACCCGCACCGGAAGGTTTCATCAGCCCGATGACATGGGGCGTCGAGGGCCACGTGATGGCGCGCTTCGCCAATGCCGGCGTTGCGAAAGACAATGTGTCGTTCTTGCGGGACACCTACACGTTCGTATTCCCGGGTGCGTCGTCCGAGTTTGTGGAGGCATTCCGGTATTACTACGGCCCGACCATGAATGCGTTCGAGGCCGCGGAAAAGAACGGACGGGCCGGCGCGCTGAGAAAGGAATTGGACGCGCTGTTCGAGGGCCAGAACACCAGCTCGCGCAAGGACGTCACTTCAATCCCCGCGACGTTCCTCCGCGTGACGGTTGCACTTGATTAGGCGGTGGAGTCCCACCCCACATCACTGATGTCCGCAATGCGTCATTAGCCCCCGGGACCGGTATGCTCTCTCAACAGCGGACATTCCTAATTGCGCGAGTGAGAAAGTCCGCTCCTGCATATAAAGCGCTCGTCGTACTCTTGGCCGACAGCCATGGAGCCGTGGCCAGCTTCGATGTCCGTTTGTGTATAAACGCGTCGGAAGGCGGTGACGACGACTATGTCAGCACTCGCCCGAAAGCTGCCGTCAAGTCCACGACGCTACGGACCACAAGCACGCGTCGGGTGGCCGTCCCCGAACGTCAGCTTTACGCAATTCATTCGGACACGAGCCGGTGGCGCGCGAAAGCGGATGGCAGGCGATAAAGAGCCAATCCCACATTTCGGCAAAGCCCCGAGGCGTAATCGCCACCAGGAGCTATCTCTTCGTCAACTGCGGGTCTGCAAGGATCAGGTCGCGCACCGCTTCATAGTAACGGACATAGCCGGTGCAACGGCAAATGTGCTCGCCGAGCGACGTTTCAATCCGCTCCTGCACCTCGTCCTTGCCAATGGGATTGCGGGCAAGGTCGTCCAACAGGCACGTCGCTGCGTTGATGAAGCCGGATGTGCAGTAGCCGCACTGGAAGGCGAAATGATCGACGAACGCCTGCTGGACGTCGGAAAGGCGATTTTCCTTCGCGTGACCCTCGACCGTCCTTACCCGTTTTCCAGCAAAGTCCGCGGCACCGTTGATGCATGTGCGCATGGTCCGGCTCGTTCCGTCAGGCTCGTCGACGATCACCACACAGGCGCGGCACACGCCAATGCCGCAGCCGAACTTCGTGCCCGTCAGGCCAAGGTAGTCATGCAGGAAATCGATCATCGTCAGGCCGGCCGGAATCGTGTGGGGACCGGTTTGGCGTCCGTTGACGGTTACCGAGACCTCCACCGTTTCCATGTCACTCAACCTTCCGGATGTCGTCGGCCGTCACCGGTAGCTTGGTGAAACGCTTGCCAGTCGCGGCATGGATCGCATTGAGCGTCGCCGGAATGACTGGAACCATGACGATCTCCGCCATCCCGCGCGGCTTATCGTCGGTCTTAATCGGTGGCAGAGTTTCGAGCGTCATCTCCCACACCGGAACGTCCCTCGCCCGCGGGACATCGTAGCGGTCGACGTTCCAGGTACCGTTGCCCGGGCCGTCTTCGTAGAGCGGAAGGTACTCGGTGAGCGCGTGCCCGAGACCCATCGCAATGCCGCCCTGCGCCATGCTCGACACCAGTTCGGGCACGATGGATCGCCCGCAATCCAGAACCTCGTGCACGCGCAGAACCTTCACCGCACCATTTGTACGGTCGACGGAAAGCGCCACGATCGCTCCGCAGATCGACGCATACGTCTCGCTTAATCGTTCCGTCGAGGCTGGCGGAAAGTTGACCTTCCGGCGGTCTTGCACCTGCCAATCCCCGCCGCGCCGCAACGCCAGTGCATCGATGGCGGCATTCCAGATGCCGCTGCCCTGGAGATCGCCTCCCATGGCGAATTCGGCCGTGGCCCACTGCCAGCGACTGAAGGCGTGAACCATGACGCCTGTCGTGCGGCCGGACGCATGGCAGCGCCGCGCCAGCCGGACGAACGACAACGGTTCCATGCTCTTTGCCGTGAGCTTGCCGTCGACCCACTGCAGGTCGTCGAATGCCACGCGATCGCTCGCCGGCCAGATCGCCCGCGCCGCCGGCCATAGGCTGTAGCGCAGCAGCGCATACGCTGCCTCCGCGACGGCATGGGTCGCAACGGCCGCGCCGACCGACGCACTGGCACGGCTGGTAATCACCGGCACCCAATGCGGATTTTGCGCGGCCGCATCCTGATCCTGCTGGCTCATTGTCAGTGGATCGCCGGAGGTCACGAGCGCCAATGGCTCCCACAGTGGCCCGGTCGAGTCGAGGGTGACGCGGTCTGCACTGCGCCCGAGGTGATCGGCAACGCGCACCGCGACGGCGGTGGAGACGCCGGTGCCCATCTCGATGGTGCTGGCGGCGACCTCGATGCGCCCGTCGGCATCGAACGACACGGCCGCCAGCGCGCCGTCCTGGCCTGTGCCGTATTTGAACATGGAGCAGGCAACGCCGACGCCGTAGGCCTTGGATGGATGGGCGGATTGGAATGCACGCCGGTCCGCGTCGCGCTGCGCCCATAGCGGCGCATGCGCCAGCCGATCAAACAGCTCCTCGCTGCGGATCGTGACGACCGGCTTCGCCCCCGTCAGGTTGCGATAGCCGGTGCGCATGGCGTTCTTCCGCCTGAGCTCGATCGGATCCATGTTGAGCTGCGCAGCAATATCGTCGACCAGGCATTCCATCGCTGTGATCGACTGCAGCCCGCCATAGCCGCGCATCGATCCTGCCGTCACGCCGCGCGAGTGCGTGGCAATGGTGCTGATGTCGCTCTTGGGCAGGTAGTACATGGAGGCCGACGATATCGCGGCGACGTCGGCGACGCTCGCAGAGTAGTTTGCCGTGCCGCCACCGTTGAGCGCCAGATCGCAGGCGAATGCGGTGAAGGCTCCGGTCTTTGCATCGACGCCCAGCTGGCTGTCGACCGTGATGGCGTGGCGCTTCAAGCCGAGTTGAAATTGCTTGAAGCGATCGAGTGCAAGCCGCACGGGGCGGCCATCGGCGAACAGGCCGGCCAATGCTACGTAGTTCGGCAGCAACGACATGTCCTTGCCGCCGAACGCACCGCCCAGGTAGGGGAAATGCCCTTCAAGGTCCTTGATGGCGTAGGGCGTCGCGGCGTCGGCCAAAATGTCGGCAATGGCATGAAGCGTGTCGGCCGGCGCCTGCACGCCGAGCACCAGAGACAAACGATCGTTGGCCCTATCGTGCCAGGCGAGACCGCTTTCGGGCTCCATGAAGAAGTGATCGGCCGACTGGGTCTCAAAGTGCTGCTTGAACACCCGGCCTTCGCGTCCGGCGTCCAGGTTCGCGCGAATGTCGCGACCATAGGTTTCGGCGCGGCGCGTGGCGGTGGGGTCGGCTTCGGGCCAGGAGGGAGATTGTCCCCGACGGAAACGCGGAGGCACAACCCATCCGTCCTTGGCGGGGGAGTACACATCGGTACCGGAGGGATCGGAGCCGCCGATGCGGGTGAAACGGTTTGCACCGTAGGGCGGCTTGGCTACCGCGCCTGTTTGCTCGCCGAACACGACCGACTTGGCGCCGCTCAGGATTTGCCGCGCGGTGACGTACTTGTCGAAACCGCGGAAGATGAGCAGCGCGACCGGCTGGCCAAGATAAGTCGGCGTCAGGCCTTTCGGGCACATCAGATCTTCCGTGAAATAGCCCTTGGCCCGGATCCGCGCCGCCTGCAAGTCCTCCGCCGTCACCACCTTGTCGGGCTTCAGGTCAGAGGCGAGCATCGTCAGATCTAAGCCGACGAAGCGATGCGTGGCGTCGGACGCCAGCAAAAGCATCGCGTGGTCGGTCTCGTCCGGCCAACCGTCCATGTCCGCGGCGCGAAAATCTCTGGCATAGAGCTTCGCCCCGGTGGCCTTGGCAAAGCCGTCGATGCGGTAGCGCGGGGGCCCGAGACCATCTCCTGACCAGCCCGGCACCCGCGGCATCGTCTCGTCGTCGCCGAATGAGGCGTGCGCCGCCAGCGGCACCAGGGCAAGCGTGATGCCTGTAGCCGTACTTCCGATGAGGAAGCGCCGGCGGCTCCAGTTGATGGCCGGATGCATTGGGGAGCCCAATGTCGACACTGCTTGCGACTTTCTCCCCTGGCAAAGGTGCAGCTGGCTTCGTGGTTCACCCAATTCAATAGCGTTTTTGTTAAGAATGGTTTTTTCTGCCACCGGCGTTGCTCCGTGTTCTCGTGCTTCGGAAAACCCGATCACCACACGGCCGCTTCAATGATTTCGGGGCGCGGCAGATCTGCGCCTTCACGGAAAGCTAAGCGACAAGCCGGCACCCCGCGCCACGCGCGGCAGGCTGCGGCAGGCACCATCGCTATCCCTTTCCGCGCCGGCATACGTCTTACTACGCTAGGGCGGATTGTTCCCGCCGGCGAAACTCTATGTTCAGTTGCTTCCGCTACATTTCGTCATCGTATCGGAGGACTTGCGACGACCCGATCCGAGCTCAACCAGTTTGGCAGCGGGGCCGTACATGCCATTTATTGAAGCGAAGCCGTTCCCCTTTCAGTTCGATTTCGATCACGCAGCTCTCGTCTGCATCGATATGCAGCGTGACTTCTGCTTGGCGGGCGGTTTTGCGGAGTCACTTGGCGACAACATCGAGAACATCCAGCCGTGCATTCCGGTGATCGCCAAACTGCAAGCGGCTTTCCGCAGATGCCGGCTGCCGATCATCCACACCAAGGAATGTCACAAGCCGGACCTCTCCGACCTTCCCGTTGCCAAGCTCAACCGCGGCAACCCAAAGCTCAAGATCGGCGACTATGGACCGATGGGCCGCATCCTCATTGAGGGCGAACCCGGAACGGACTTCATCCCCGAGAACGAGCCGTGGGTGAACGAGCACGTCATCTCCAAGCCGGGCAAGGACGCGTTCTATGGCACCGACCTCGACGAGTATCTGATGCGGCGCAAGATCTCCGGGCTGGTGATCACGGGCGTGACGACCGAGGTCTGCGTGCAGACGACCATGCGCTGTGCGAACGACCGCGGCTACGATTGCATACTGGTCGAGGACGGCACCGACAGCTACTTCCCCGAGTTCAAGGAAGTGACGTTGCGCGCGCTAGTGGCGCAAGGCGCCATTGTCGGATGGACGTGCAAATCCGATGCGCTGTTGAACATGATGGCCAAGGAGCCCGGCCCGCCGGTCTGACACCGCGCGGGCGGCGCAACGTTTCGCTCGCGGCACTCAGCCATAGCGGCATATGGCAGGAAGCTTGCAGATGAAGCCGCCCGTCGACTACATCTTTCCTCCGGTCGAGGCGGGGCTCGTTCCCTACTGGCGGGTGGTGCTGCGCGGCTGCTCGCAGCTTTGCTTTCAGAGTAACGAGCTGACGGGCTTGTTGTTCCTGGCGGCGGCTTTCGTCGCTTCCCCGATCAGCGCGGCCTACTTGCTTGTTGCCGGCATCATGGCGCCGGCCGGACGCATGCTGTTCGGCGAGCCCAAGGATATCGTGGAGAGCGGTCTGACTGGCCTCAACCCGGGCCTGATCGCGCTGGCCCTGCCGGCCTTCTTTCATACCGGGTGGTCGAACGTCGGCATGTGGGGCGTGCTCATCGCCAGCATCGTCGTCACTAGCCTGCTGGTGAGCCTGCTGCTGACGTTCGTACCGTTTCCGATCTCGGCGTTTCCGTTCCTGCTAGTCTTCTGGACGCTTTCCGCGCTCGCCCCGCACACACATGTCTTGCAGCCGATCACTCACACACCGGTCGACTTCACATTCCATCCGCTCGTTGCCGTATTGCACAGTCTCGGCCAAGCACTGTTCTCACCCAGCATCTGGTCGGGCGTTCTGTTTCTCATCGGCGTGCTGCTGAGCAACTGGCGCCACGGTCTTATCGCGCTGATGGGCGCCGTGATCGGCACGCTGGTCTCCTACTATTACCGCGACGTCGATGCCGGGAGCGTCAATCTAGGCCTCTATGGCTTCAACGGTGTCCTGAGCGCCGTGTCGGTGTTCGTCATTTGCGGCGGCCAGTTGCGGCTCGCCATCCTCGGCGCGCTTATCGCCACCATCCTAACGCCGGCGATTGCCGACCTCGGCCTACTGACGCTCGCAGCGCCATTTGTCTTCACAGGCTGGCTCATGCTGGCCCTCGGCTGGGTCGGAGACCATTGGTTCGACGAGACGCCCGCACGTGTTGCAGCGGCGGATGCTGCCCCACAACCTTCGCATAGCAGTCGAGGAGAGTGATCCATGTCCGAACAGGCCGCTTCGATCATCCTGCCCGCTCTAATGGAGTACGCGACCAAGCTGCGTCATACCGAAGGCTGGGAGCCGTTCCGTCCGGGCGTGACCGCACGCTGGCTGTACGGAGACTTTCATGCCGGACCCTCGGCCGTGCTGCTGCGCTACGAGCCCGGTGCGCGCGTGGCCGAGCACGAGCACGTCGGCTACGAGCACATGCTCGTCCTCGACGGCGACCAGTTCGACGAGCACGGCACATACCCAGCCGGCACCTTCGTTGTTAACCCACCTGGCACCCGCCACTCTCCCGGCAGTACCGGCGGTTGCGTGGCACTTCTGATCTACGAGAAGCCCGTCAGGTTCGTAGTGTCCTAATGGGACGCGGCGCCTGTCGAACATTGCGTGAAGATAAGCATCGGAGGAAACTTGCCATGACGACAATCGTATCAGAGCCATATCAGTGGCCCTACAACGGCGACTTGCGGCCGCAGAATACCGCGTTCGTCATTATCGACATGCAGATGGATTTCTGCGCTAAGGGCGGCTACGTCGACAGCATGGGCTACGATCTGACGGCGACACGCGCACCGATCGAGCCCATTCAGCGCGTCCTCGCCGCGATGCGTGACAAGGGCTACCACGTCTTCCACACGCGAGAGGGGCACAGGCCGGATCTCAACGATCTTCCCGCCAACAAGAAATGGCGATCTGAGCGTATCGGCGCTGGCATCGGTGATAAGGGACCAATGGGTCGCATTCTGGTGCGCGGCGAGCGTGGCTGGAACATCATTCCCGAGCTCACCCCCAGGGATGGTGAGCCGATTGTCGACAAGCCCGGTAAGGGCACCTTCTGCGCCACCGACTTCGAGCTGATGCTACGCCAGCGCGGCATTGCCAATATCATTTTGAGCGGGGTCACCACAGACGTGTGCGTGCATACCACGATGCGCGAAGGCAACGACCGCGGCTTCGAGTGCTTGCTGCTCGAGGACTGCTGCGCGGCCACCAACCACGACAACCACCTCGCGGCGCTCCACATGGTGAAGATGCAAGGCGGTGTCTTTGGTGCCGTCGGCAACTCCAAGGCGTTGCTGGAGGAACATCTAGCAGCGACATCGCGTTCGCGCTGCCGGGCCCTCAAACTCCAAACGGTGCGAAGTTTCCACGGCACGCAGCCGGTAACAACGCAGGGTGACGATTATGACCATGGACTTGTTCGTAAACGGCACGCTGATGCGTGGACTTGCATTGCATCATAACTTGGACGGCGCCGCAGTTCATCGGCGCCATCCGCACCGCGCCGGTCTATCGGCTCTACTCCATCGACGATACCATCCCGGCATGTTCGAGGTCGAGACCGGCGGCGTCGCGGTCGCAGGAGAGATCTACCGCATGAGCGATGAGCTGTGCGCACGTGTCGAGGCTGGCGAGCCGCCTCACCTCTACCGCGGTCCTGTCAAACTTGCGGACGGCGGCACCGTCGACGGCATCCTGTTTCCGCGCGCCATCGCCGAAGGCCGCTACAAAGACATTTCCGGTTTCGGTGATTGGCGCTCCTACGCAGCAACCCTGCGACGCGATTAGATCCTTGTCGCCAAGCGCTTCGATCGTTGGCCAGGACCTCGCCGATGCCGCGGTGCTGCGCATGCTGCTCGCGTCGGCGCGTGCTGGCAGCCGGAACGTCGATCAAATCCCGCGCATCTGCGCAACCGCTCGCTAACCCTGTCGTGCCCGCGCGCCGACTGCGGGCGCCCCGGGTAACGGTAAGAAATTCTCACTGTGATAGCTCAAGAAGCTCGTCGCCGCAGGCTTCGGCGACGCTCGCTCGGCCGTGCCCGTCACGGGGCAACAGCGGCTGCCGACAGGGCAATCGCGGAAGAGATCGATGGGCATCGTCAAGTTTGCGCTCAGGTTTCCGCACACGTTCTTCGTGCTCGCCGCCTTCATCCTGTTCATCGGGGTGACGGCAATCCGCGTGATGCCGGCCGATATCTTTCCCGAGATCAACATTCCGGTCGTGACCATCATCTGGGAGTACGACGGCCTCTCCACGCCCGAGATGGAGCAGCGCGTCACCATCTACAGCCAGTACGCGATCTCCGCCAACGTCAGCGGCATCAAGGACATGGAGGCGCAGACGCTGAACGGCCTGTCGGTCCTCAAGATCTATTTCCAGCCCAACGTCTCAATCGACCTCGCCATCGCGCAGATCGTTTCGGCCTCCAACGCCATCCGCCGCTTCATGCCGCCCGGCATCGAGCCGCCCATCGTCGTGCAGTACAACGCCTCGAGCGTTCCAGTCCTGCAGCTCTCGCTCACGTCTGAGACCCTCGACCAGGCGCAGCTCTACGACTACGGCATCTACAGCCTGCGTCAGCAGCTGGCGCCTGTGCAGGGCGTCACCTTCCCGACGCCCGACGGCGGCAAGCCGCGCCAGATCATGGTCGATATCGATCCCAAGAAGCTGCTGGCCAAGGGTCTCACGCCCAACGACGTGGTGAACGCGGTCAACGCGCAGAGTCTCACGCTGCCGTCCGGCCTGATCAAGATCGGCAACATCCAATACACGGTTCGCACCAATTCGATGGCGCCGAGCATCGCGGCGTTGAACGACATCCCGATCAAGTACGTCAACGGCCAGACCGTGTTCGTGCGTGACGTGGGGCAGGTGCGCGACGGCTGGGCGGTACAGCAGAACTCCGTGCGCGAGAATGGCAAGGAGGCGGTGCTGTTGAGCGTCATCAAGAACGGCAACGCCTCGACCGTCACCGTCGTCAAAGGCGTGCTCGCCGCCCTCAAGATCGCGCGCGAGGCGGCCCCGCCGGGCCTCTCCATCAACGAGCTGTTCGATCAGTCGAAGTTCGTCAGCGAGGCGATTGCCGATGTTGTCCGCGAGGGTCTCATCGCCGCCGGCCTGACCGCCCTGATGATCCTCTTGTTCCTCGGCTCGTGGCGCTCCACGCTTGTCGTGATGATCTCCATTCCGTTGGCGATTCTGAGCTCGATCATCGGTCTCTATCTGACCGGCAACACGCTCAACACCATGACGCTCGGCGGCTTGGCGCTCGCGGTCGGCATCCTCGTCGACGATTCCACGGTGACGATAGAGAACACGCACCGCATCCTGGAAGAGGAGGGCAAACCGCTGCCCGAGGCGACGCTCTACGGCTCGGCCGGGATCGCGGTGCCGACGCTCGTCTCCACGCTGTCGATCTCTTGCGTCTTTGCCTCCGTGATCTTCCTGCAAGGCCCGCCCAAGTACCTCTTTGCGCCGCTCGGCCTCGCCGTTGTGCTCGCCATGCTCGCCTCTTATGGCCTGTCGCGAACGCTGACACCCATCACCATCGGCCTCCTGCTGCAGAACGAGCAGTCGCATGAGGCCAAGGGGCGCGCGCAGGGTCCCTTCGCCCGCTTTCACGCCGGCTTCGAGCGCGGCTTCGAGCACATGCGCCAGGGCTACGTGCAGCTGCTCGGCGTCCTGCTCGCCCGGCGCACCATCGTCCCGATTGTCGCTGCGCTGCTCATCGGGCTCGGGGTGGTGCTCTATATGTTCGTCGGCCGCGACTTCTACCCCGTCGTCGACGCCGGCCAGATCAAGCTGCACGTGCGCGCGCCCGCCGCCACCCGCTTGGAGGAGACGGTCAAGATCTTCCATGCGGTGGAGCAGAAGATCCGCGCGGTCATTCCCAAGGATGAGCTTTCCTTGGTCGTCGACGACATTGGCGTCCCCGCCAACGCCTACAACCTAGCCTTCACTGACGGCTCGACCATCGCCTCCAACGACGGTGTAATCCTCATCTCGCTAAAGGAAGGCCATGCGCCGACCGGCGGCTACATCAAGACGCTGCGCCAGGTGCTGCCCGATACCTTCCCCAGCGTGATCTTCTATTTCCAGGCCGCCGACATGGTGACGCAGATCCTCAACTTCGGTCTGCCAGCGCAGATCGACGTGCGCACCGTCGGGCAGGACGTAAAGACGAACCTGCGCATCGCCCGCGAGCTCAGGCGGCGCATGGCCGACATCCCCGGCATCGTCGATGCCCACCTGCAGCAGGAGGTCGACGCGCCGGCCTTCTACACGACGATTGATCGCTCGCGCGCGCTACAGGTCGGCCTCAACGCGGAATCGATTGCGGGCAACATCGACATCAGCCTGAGCTCGTCCAAGCAGGTCAATCCGAACTTCTGGACCGATCCGAAGTCGGGCATCCCCTACTACTTCGTGGTGCAGACGCCGCAGTACTGGGCGAGCACCCTGGGCGAATTGCAGAACACGCCGGTCTCCACCAGCATCGCGCAGCACAACTCCTACGAGACCGGCCAGCCCGTCCCGGGCATGATCAGCAACATCGCCACGATCAAGCGCGACAGTGTGCCGACCAACTCCAACCAGACCAACGTGCAGCCCGTCTACGAGGTCTACGCCGGCGTGCAGGGCCGCGATCTCGGCAGCGTCTCCGACGCCATCTTCAAGATCGTCGCCGAGCAGCAAAAGGAGATGAAGCCCGGCAACACCATCCAGATCCTCGGGCAAATCCAGAGCATGGACGAGGCCTTCACCGATCTCATCATCGGTCTGTTGTTCGCCTCCGTGCTCGTCTACCTGCTGATGGTCGTGAACTACCAGAACTTCGGCGAGCCCTTCGTCGTCATCCTGGCGCTGCCCGCGACCTTCGTCGGCATTCTGGCAATGCTTTTCATCACTGGCACGACGCTGAGCGTTCCCTCGCTCATGGGCGCGATCATGGCGGTCGGCGTCGCCTCGGCGAACTCAATCCTGCTCGTGACGTTCGCACGCGAGCAGCAGCTCGCCGGCAGGACGTCCTTCGAGGCCGCGGTCGACGCCGGCCACACGCGCATCCGCCCCGTCTTGATGACGGCCTGCGCGATGATCGTCGGCATGATCCCGATGGCGATCGGCGGCCCCGGCGCGGAGCAGAACGCGGTGCTGGCGCGCGCCGTCATCGGCGGCCTGCTGTTTGCGACGCCGACGACGCTTCTCTTGGTTCCGTTCCTGTTTGCCGTCTTGCGCAAGCGCAACGACGGCAAGCCGGACCATGGCGTATTCGAGGAGACCTCCGCATGAGCGCGGACGAGAAGCAGCCCGAGACTGATACACCCTGGCCGAGCGGCCCGCAGCCCGGCAGCCATGAGCCGTCGGCCGAGGAGATGGCCTCTTTCCGCCGCACCGGCCGCTGGCTCGGGTTCGGCGTGCTCGCGCTGCTTGTCGGCGCGCTGTCCTATGGCGGGTGGCAGGCCTACTCGGCCCACCGCGCCGTCATGGCGACCGCGGAGCAGGCCCGCGACTTCGTGCCGGCGCTGCGCGTAGCGGCGGTCAAGCCGAGCGACCGCGTGGTGCAAATCACGCTGCCGGCCACGACCGAGGCATTCACCACGGCGAACATGTACGCGCGCGTCAACGGCTACATCTCCAAGCGCAACGTCGACATCGGCGATCGCGTGAAGAAAGGCGAGCTGCTGGCGGAGATCTACGCGCCCGAGATCGAGTACCAGCTCGCCCAGTCCGAGGCGACGCTCGCCCAGACGCAGGCCACCGTGCGCCAGATGTTGGCGAATATGGAGCTCGCGCGCGTCACCGATCAGCGCAACGGACCGTTAGTCCAGCGCGGCTACGTGAGCGCGTTGAACGGCGACACCTACCGGCTGAACCTCAAGTCGCAAGAGGAGCAGGTGCGTGTCGCGCAGGCCAACGTTGCGGCGCAGGCGGCGCAAGTAGAGGTCAATCGCCAGAACAAGGTCTACCAGCGCATCATCGCTCCGTTCGACGGCGTCGTCACGCAGCGCAACATCAATATCGGCGACCTCGTGCAGGCCAACGCCGCGAGCGGCACCTTCATGTTCACGCTCATGGAAAGCGACGTGATCCGCACGCAAGTCTATGTGCCGCAAGATCAGGCCTTCGGGCTTGTGCCCGGCGTCAAGGCGATTGTGCGCGTGCCGCAGATGCCGGGCCGCACGTTTGCCGGCACGGTGACGCGCATTGCCGACGCGCTCGTCCCCGGCACGCGCACGCTTCTGACCGAGGTCGACATCCCCAACCCGGACGGCATGCTGCAGCCGGGAACCTACGTCACGGTGGAGCTAGAAATTCCGCGCAAGACGCCCTCGCTGCTGGTCCCGGCGCAAGCGATCATTTTCAACGAGAACGGCATGCAGGTGGCCGTCGTCAAGGACGGCACCGCGAACATCCAGAAGGTCAACGTAACGCGCGACCTCGGCAAGGCGATCGAGGTGGACCACGGCGTTGCCGTTGGCGATCAGGTGATCATCGATCCCCCCGTCGACCTGCAGAACGGCGCCAAGGTCCGCGTCAAGCAGCAGGTCAAGAAGGCTTCGGCGCAATAACGCTCAGGCGAGGCATTCCAGCAGCCAATTGAAGCGCGTCTTAATGCGGAAGTTCCTGGCGCTCTCCTCGCACGGCGATGAAGGGACGGTGAACAAGCCGTTCCAAGCGAGTTCATTGCCCTCCGCGCAGCATCGCCCCAGGGCCGCGAAATCCCTTCGACCGCACAAAGCGGCGCCGGGCTTAAGCGAGCCCAATAGGTGAGGACGAGGAAATCAACATGAACCAAAGGCTTCTTTTTGCGGCCTTAGCCCTGGCGCTAGGTTCTGCGGCGACCGCCGCGGTGGCTGCGCCGGCGGCCGACCTAGGTGGCGTTCGTGCTGGCGGCGGCCTTAAGCTGCTCCATGCCGTTCATGACGACTACGATCGCGGCGACCGCTCTTTGTCGAATCGAAATCGTTGGGACGACGACGATCATGGCGAGCATCACAGATGGTGGCATCGCCGGCATCACCGCGATCGGGATTATGATCGTTGGTCTTGGGGCCGCGATCGTGACAATGGGCATGACTACCGCGACCGCTAGAGCCCTTTAGGCGGTGAACCTCGGGAAGAACTATGTTTTGAGCCCTGGCCTCAACGCCAGGGCTCTCCCAGCTGCTTCGGCTGTCACAGGCAGGGCGGCATATTCGGATCGACGGGCCCGCGCAGCACGTCGCGCAGGCTGACGCACGTGCGCCAGTGGCGGAGCTGCTCGTAGGATGGCAGCCACATTGCGTCCCAGCCGCCGCCGAGCGCGTCGATCAGGTTGACGCTGGCGAGGAAGCGGTTCTGCCGCACGGTGAGCGCGTTGATCTCGTTGGACAGCAGCACCTCTTGCGCCTGAACGACAGCAGTGAAATCCACAGTGCCCTGCTTGTACTCGGCGATCGTGATGTCGAGCGCCTCGTGCGCGAGCCGCACGGCCTTGGCAAGCGCGCGCGCCTGCCGTGCCAGAATTCGCAGGTTCGAAAGCTGATCCTCGACCTGCTGCATGGCGGTGAGAACCGTCTGCCGATAGCTCGCGACCGATTGATAGTAGGCCGCGAGCGCGGCCGCGACCTGCCCGCGGCGCAGGCCGCCCTCAAACACGACCTGAGCGACGTTGGCGCCGACGGACCACACCTCGTTGGCAACCGCGATGGGAAACGCCTCCGAGCCCACCCATCCGTAGCTGGCATAGGACAAGATGCTGTTGCCGAAACCGGCGAGGCTCACGTTGGGGAAGTAGGCGGCGACTGCAACGCCGATGAGGGCGTTCTGGCTCGAGATGGTGCGCTCCGCGTAGGCGATGTCCGGCCGCCGCTCCAGAAGCGCCGACGGCACGCTCGGCGGCATCACCGGAATGCGCCGGCCGAGCGGTGCCGGCGGGATCGAGACGTCTGCCGGCGGCCGGCCAATCAGCACGGCGATCGCGTGCTCGAACTGCGCGCGCTGAATTCCGACGCCGACGGCTTGCGCCAGCGTGGTTTGCACCTGCGTCTTGGCGGTGATCACGTCGTAGATCGACACCGTCCCGCGCTTGTAGCGCGCATCCGCGATCTCGTAGGTCTTGCGGTAGGCGGCGACGGTGTCGTCGAGCAGACGCTGCAGCGAGTCGGTGGCGCGCAGATTGAAGTACGCTTGCGCTAATTGCGTGCGCGCCAGGAGCCGGGCGTTGGCGAGGTTGGCTGCGCTCGCCTGCGCGGTCCCGATGTTGCTCTCGATCTGGCGCCTAGTCTGTCCCCAGACGTCGATGTTCCAAGCCACTTCCGGCGAGAGCGTGACCGTCGTTTGCGTTGTCGCGGCGGGTATAGACGAGCCATAGGCCGCGGAGGCGCTGGCGCCCTCATGCCAGCGGGTGGGTATGTAGCTCAAGCCAAGCACGGGGAAGAGCGCAGCGCGGGCCTCTTGCACCATCGCGGCGGACTGGTGGAAGCCGGCTTCGGCGGCGGCAACGTTCTGGTTGTTGACGTCGACCGCGCGCAAGAGCGCGTCCAGCGTCTGATCGCCGTAGACGGACCACCAATCCCCGCGCTCCAAGTCGTCGCGGGGCGTCGCGATCTTCCAGCCTTTGAGCTCCTTGAACTCGGCGGATACGGGCGCTGCCGGCGGCGCGTAGTCGGGGCCGACCGTGCATCCTGCCGTTGCGGATGCGAGGATGACAGGGAGCAGCCACGCGCGGGCCCAGCAGAGAGCACGAGGCGAGCGGCTCGTTGCGCGCGGGCCGATCCCCGCAAGCTGCGGCACCGCGCTGTCCGCCGCGCTTGCCAGATCATAGAGAAGTCGCCGCCGCATCCCCGTCGCGTTGAATTGGTTCGACGCTGACCGGCTTCGCCTGATCGCGGCGGTCGTTACTGGTTCGCTACACCTGCTCGCTACACCTGTGTCGAGGGATTGGGGCTCCCCGCTGCCCGCCGTGCGGGACTCTTAACGCGAGTCGCCGATTCGCGGGCACCGTCAAAAGCAGGGCTGTCCTGATTCGTCTGCAAGGCGTCTTGCGACGCTAGCGGCCTTCGAGCGCGCGCCAGCCCGCCGCCAGCAGGGCGAGCAGAATCGCGAGCGGCACGACGAACAGCATGACGGCGGCGATGGTGATGGTGATGCCGAGCACGAGGAAGGCGATGAAGACGAGGAGAAGGGCCGCTGCGAGGCAGATGAGTGCGGTTGCGACCCAGGCGCGCCAGCCCGTGAGCACGATTGTCTTGCCGTTTCGCGTTATGACGAACATGGAGCTAAATCTCCTCGGCGGCGCACCGCTGGTCGGGGTCCGAGGGCGCGGGCCGTCGCAGCGAGGCGGCGAGATGGCACGCGTAACAACAACGTCAGGTCCGTTTATCGGCCGGACGGCAGTAAGCTCAACTTAGTCGTCGTTCGCGCCGAAGCTGCCCCCGACATTGGACGAGCTGCCCATGATGGCCTCGGCGTCGAGCACCGGCATCAGCGCGTTGGGATCGTCGACGCGCCGCACGTTGCCGTCGAACTCGGCGCCTTCGGCGATCGACAGCTTCTGGTGAACGATGTCGCCTTCGACCTTGGCGGAGTCAAACAGCGCGACCGTGATGGCGCGGATCGCGCCGCGAACGGCGCCGCGCACCTCGATCTTCTCCGCGCAGACCTGGCCCGTCACCTCACCGCCCTTGCTGATGGTCACCTGCTTGCCGTGCACGTCGCCGCGGACGTGACCGTCGACCTGCAGCTTGTTCTTGGAAATGATGGTGATCTTCTCGCCTAGGATGGTGAGGTCATTGCCGATCACGGACACGCCGTCGGTCGTGGTGCCGTCCGCACGCGATGACGCAGACCCGGGCAGCCCTGAACGCGCCGGGCCGGGCCCCGGCTTGGGCAGATTGGACTGAGCTGTGCTGGTCGGGCTGTTCAACACGTCATACCTCCCGTGCGATGACTTATACCTATAGGATGCAAAATTGCCGAAGTGCCACCGTGGCCCCACGCATAGCATCGAAATACGCCATTGAGAACCAACGGGAATTCGATGACCGGGCGAGGCATCGGGCGTGGGCTCGTGCACTATCCCCCGCTGCGAGCGTTGCCGTCCACCCGCCACGGTAGCGGCGACTTATGGCGACGCTGGGGCGCTGCGGCGTCGTGTCCCGCGGGCATCATCGGCCCTTGGGACCGCGCCGCAACAGATATGTGTCCATGATCCAGCCCTTTTTCGCCTTGGCCGCGCGTCGGCGGTCCTTAATCTCGTCTATGACGTGGCGAATTGGCCCGGAAATGAGGATTTCGTCGGGCGTTCCCAGATAGGCCCCCCAGTAAATGTGCGCCTCCTCCTTAGCGATCGTGTCGAGCCCGGCGCCGCCGTCGAGCAGGACGACGACGGTATCGGGGGCGGGGGGCAGGCCGCCCTCGGCAAGCTTGCGCCCGGTGGTGATGAGGACCGCCTCGCCGATCGTGTTGAGCGCAATTCTGTGGCGGGCGGCCAATGCATGCAGGCTCGAGACGCCGGGGATCACCTCGTAGTCGAACGCGCCCGCGGCTGCGACCCCGTCCAGGATCCTGAGCGTGCTGTCGTAGAGGGACGGATCGCCCCAGACGAGGAACGCGCCGCACTCCCCGTCCTTAAGCTCGTCGCGGATGAGGTGGGTGAAGATCTCCACCTTCGCAGCGTGCCAATCCTCGACGCTCTGCGTGTAGGATACGGTCGGGGCCGCGCGCGCCGGGCTCGGCACCTCGATGAGCCTCAGAGCGTGGTCTTTGACGTAGCGCGCGCAGATCTCCTTGCGCAGGCGCGACAGATCGGCCTTCTCCTGCGCCCTTGTCCAGCACGAAGACGACGTCGGCCGCGTTGAGGGCATTGATCGCTTCGACCGTTATCTGGTCGGGATTGCCCGCTCCGATGCCGATGACGAGGATCCGCTTCATGCCCGCTTCTCTGTCTAACCAGCCGTGGCCCGTAGGCAGCAGGGGAGCGCGCCGCTGTCAATGGCGCGCCCGGTCTCGGGCTGATCGGGGCGCTCCATCCGCGGCTTGACGAACGGGGATTGTGCTCCATTCTCCGCTTGCCTGCATGACTGAAGGCCAACAGCCGTGACCGATGACTGGATCCTCGCTCTCTGCCCGCCTCCCTCGGCAGCGCATACGGCATCGGCCGCCGCGCGTCAGGACGCGCTGACAAAGCCGCAAGGCTCGCTCGGAATCCTCGAGCGGCTCGCGATCCGGCTTGCAGGCCTGCAGGCGACGGACGCCCCAAAAGCGGACAAGGCGCCGATCGTCCTTTTTGCCGGCGACCACGGCGTCACCGCGCAAGGCGTCTCGGCTTACCCCTCCGCGGTGACCGTGGAGATGCTGCGCAACTTTGCGCGTGGCGGCGCGGCGATCTGCGTGCTGGCGCGCGAGCTCGGCGTGCCGCTCGAGGTGGTCGACGCGGGGACGCTGCAAGCCTCCGAGATCGCCGGCGTCGTCAGCGACAAGTCGGCGCGCGGCACCCGCGACTTCTCGCTCGGGCCGGCGATGACGATCGCCGAGCTTCTGTTCGCGCTCGGCGCCGGGCGCCGCGCGGTCGAGCGTGCGCACAAAGGCGGCGCCGACGTTCTCATTCTCGGCGAGATGGGGATCGGCAACACGACGTCGGCTGCCGCCATTGCCGCAGCCCTCCTGGCACGCCCCCCGCGAGACCTCGTCGGCGCCGGCACCGGCCTCGATGCGGACGGCATGGCGCACAAGGCGCGCGTCATCGCGGGCGCGCTCGCACATCACGGCCTCGATGGTGGGGACGTCGGCGCCTTCGACGTGCTCGCGCGCGTCGGCGGCCTGGAGATCGCGGCGCTGACTGGGGCCATCATCGCCGCGGCGCAGGCGCGCATCCCCGTGCTCATCGACGGCTTCATCGTGTCGGCGGCAGCGCTTGCCGCCGTGCGCCTCAATCCGTCCTGCGCCAACTGGCTTCTCTACTCGCACCGCTCGCTCGAGCAGGGCCACCGCCTGGTGCTGGAGGCGCTTCGAGCCGAGCCGATCCTCGACTTGAAGCTGCGTCTGGGCGAGGGGTCGGGCGCCGCGGTCGCGCTGCCCGTTCTGCGGCTCGCCTGCGCGCTGCATGCGCAAATGGCGACCTTCGAGGAGGCACAGGTCTCGCGTGGCGAGCCATGCCGGTGATCGATCTCATCCGTCACGGCGAGACGGAGGGGGCAGGTCTCCTGCTCGGACACACGGATAGCCCGGTGTCGCCCAACGGGTGGCGCCAGTTCGAGCGCCAGACGGCTGGGCGCTCGTGGAGCGCTGTGGTCGCCTCTCCGCTCTCCCGCGCGCGCGTGCCGGCCGAGCGGCTCGGCCGCGAGCGCGGCCTTGCGGTGCGGATCGACCCCGATTGGGCCGAGCTCGACTTCGGCGCCTGGGATGGGCGCGCGCTAGATGAGCTCAAGGCTGATCCAGAGATCGCCAATGACCTCGATGCGCTCTATCGCAGCGCGGAAGCGCCGCCGCCGCCGGATGGTGAGAGCTGGCAGATGCTGTCGGGGCGCGTGGCGCGCGCGCTGGCGCGGGTTGTGCAGGAGCCGGCCGCAAGCGGCGCGCTCATCGTTACGCACGCAGGTCCCATGCGCGCTGCCCTGGCGCTCGCGTGCGACATTCCCTTCGAGCGCCTGTGGGCGCTCAGAATAGCTCACGCCACACGCATCACGCTACGCGTCGGAAACGAGGGCGGTGCCCGCCTGTGGGGCGAGATCATCGAGATCGTGCAGCCATGAGCCGCAACGGCTTCGCCCACGCCTTGCAGTTTCTGACGCGCCTGCCGGGCGTGCGCCTCCCGGCGCCCGATCCCGAGGAGTTGTCGCGCGCCGCGGTCTGGTTTCCGCTCGTCGGCGCGATCATCGGCGCCGCGCTGGCGCTCGCGGTCTGGGCCGGTGCGCACGCCTCGCCGTGGATCGGCGCGCTCGTCGGGCTCGTCGTCTGGGTGTGGATCACCGGCGGGCTGCACCTCGACGGCCTCGGCGATGTTGCCGACGCGCTCGCCGCCTCGCATCATGCGCCGCAGCGCTTCCTCGAGGTGGCGCGCGACCCCCATGCCGGCGCCTTCGCCGTCATGGCGATCGGCTTGCAGCTCATCGCCAAGCTCGTGCTGCTGGCGCAGGTCGCGGGGCTGTCGTCGCTGACGGCGCTGGTGCTGGTGCCGGCCTGGGCGCGCTGGGGCCCGCTCGTTTGGAGCCTCGCCGTGCCGCCGCTCGCCGCCGGCTCGGGCGAGCGCTTCTCCCGCGAAATCAGCCCGGGCTCCGTCGCCGCGGAGGGGCTCATTTTGGCGCTGATCAGTCTGTGGTTTGCGCCCGTGCTTCTCGCTGCGCTTCTGATCGTGCCGGCGATCGCTGTGTATTGGCGTCGCCGGCTCGGCGGGATCACCGGGGATTGTCTTGGGGCCAGCATCGAGGCGACCGAGACGCTGTTGCTCTTTCTCGTCGCTTTACAGGCGACGTAGGCTCACAGCGCGGCGGTATCGCCGGCATTGATGTGATGTGCGGCCTGCAGCGCATCTGTGAGGCGCTGCCAGGCTGCCTCGGGCCCGGGCAAGCCGAAGCGCAGCCATGTCGGTTGCTCCGCGAAGGCGCGAACGAGAATGCCGCGCCGGCCGAGCGACTCGGCTAAGCGCGCCGCGCTCTTGTGGGCAACGAGCCGGAACAGCAGCGTACCGCCCAGGGGCGCGCAGCCGGCGCCAGCGAGCAGCGTATCGAGCCGCTCGCACCCGAGCTTAAGCCGCTGCAGAGTGCCTTCGAGCCAGCGGTCATCAGCGAGCGCCGCCGTGCCGATGGCGATTGCCGGTCCCGACACGGGCCACGGGCCGAGACAATCGCGCAGCCGCTGCGCCATCTCCGGCGGCGCAATCGCGAAGCCGAGGCGCAGGCCGGCGAGGCCATAGGCCTTGCCAAATGAGCGCAGCACGATCGCGGCCGGCGGCAGGTCCGGGACGAGGCTCGCCGCGCGCGGCATCACGTCGGCGAACGCCTCGTCGACGATAAGAAGGCCTCCGCGCTCGTGCAGGACCTGAGCCGCACGGCGCAACTCGGCCGGCGGCACGATGCGGCCCGTGGGGTTGTTGGGATTGACCACGACGAGGACCCCCGCATCGGTGGCGTTCTTAAGATCGCACACCTCGAAGACGTCGTGCCCGGCGCGCTGCCAGGCGGCGGCGTGCTCGCCGTAGGTGGGCCCGAGAACGGCGACGCGCGCAGGGGAAACAAGGCCCGGGAGCAACCCGATCAGCGCCTGCGTCCCCGGTGCCGGCGCCACCATCGCCGGCGCCGCGACACGATAGCGGCGCGCGGCTGCGTCGGCGAGCGCGAGGAGCTCGTGGCGCTGTGGCAGCCGCGCCCATGCTTCGCCGTCGAGGTGCGGCAGCGGATAGGCGTCTGGGTTGATGCCCGTCGAAAGATCGAGCCACGGCTCGGGCGCGCCGGGAAAGGCGCGCCGCGCGGCGTCGAGATCGCCACCGTGCGGCACGGCTTCGTCTCGCCTTTGCGTCATGCTAGCACCTGGCGGCCGCTTCGCTTGAGAGGGTCCATGCACGCCTCGCTCGCTCTCATCGCTCTCGTCGTCGATGCCGCCTGCGGCTATCCGCAAGTCGTCTTCCGCGCACTGGGCCATCCGGTCAGCTGGATGGGGCGGCTGATAGCATGGTGTGAGACGGTCTGGAATAAGCCGGAAGCGTCCTTCGCGCAGCGGCGGCTCAGTGGCGCAGCGGCGCTCCTTGTCTGGCTCGCGGCCGCCTTGGCGGCGAGCGAGGCCCTGGTGCTGATCAGCGAGCGCCTAGTGCCGTTTCCGTTCGATGTCCTGATCATCGGCCTCGCGGCCTCTACGCTTCTGGCTCAGCGCAGCCTTTATCAGCACGTCGACGCCGTGGCGCGCGCGCTGGATGAGGGCGACGTCGTGCAGGCCCGCCGCGCCGTGGCGCAGATCGTGGGGCGCGACACCGCCGCACTTGCCCAAACAGGTGTCGCCCGTGCCGCGATCGAGAGCCTGGCGGAGAACTTCTCCGACGGCGTCGTCGCCCCCGTCTTCTGGCTCGTCGCCGCCGGTCTGCCGGGGGCCGCGCTCTACAAGACCGTCAACACCGCCGACAGCATGATCGGCCACAAGTCGGACCGCTTTCGCGCCTACGGCTGGGCCGCAGCGCGGCTCGACGATCTCCTCAACCTGCCCGCCTCGCGGCTCGCTGCGGTATGGCTCATCGCGGGCGCGGCGCTGCTGCCCGATGCGTGCGCCCACGCCGCGATCACCGCGCTCGGCCGCGACGCCCGCCGCCACCGCTCGCCCAACGCCGGCTGGCCCGAGGCGGCGATCGCTGGCGCGTTGGGCTTGAGGCTTGCGGGACCACGCCTCTATAGCGGCGTCCTGGTGGCTGATTCCTGGATTGGGGATGGTCGCAGCGATGCCGATGCCGGCGACATTAAGCGCGCGCTGCGCCTCTATTGCATGGCGTGCCTTGTGCAAGCCGGCGCCGTCGCGCTTCTCGCTCTCGCGCTCAGGTTCTGATCCGCGGCTCGCGCGCGAGATCCAACAGCGCGTCGCAATCGATGTGGCGCTCCATATGGGCGGCGAGCGCATCGAGCGTCGCTTCCACCTCGTCCTCGTAGCGCACGGCA
Organism: uncultured Alphaproteobacteria bacterium; assembly: GCA_963724945.1. Taxonomy (GTDB): domain Bacteria; phylum Pseudomonadota; class Alphaproteobacteria; order Rhizobiales; family Hyphomicrobiaceae; genus Hyphomicrobium_A. The sequence goes on from CAVRWL010000003.1 coordinate 1,519,314, forward strand.
GAGGCCTGCGCCCCGATGCGCTGCAGCCAGTCGCTGCGCTGGCGATCCTCGGCAAAGAGGCCGTGCACGTAGCAGCCTCCGATCTGCCCGTTGGCGCTCATGGCGCCGTCGATGCGCCCGTCGCCGAACTTGAGCATGGGTCGCGCGCAGTCGGCGCCCTCGGTGCGGCCCATGTGCATCTCATAGCCGTTGAAGGGAACGCCTTCGCCGCTGCTCTCGCCCGCGACCTCGACGAGCAGCTTATCCGGCGTCAGCCGCGTCTCGACGTCGAGCAGCTTGAGCCCATCGACGGTCGTCGCCTTGCCTTCGATGCCGTCGGGATCCTCGATCTTCATCCCGAGCATCTGGTAGCCGCCGCAGATGCCGAGAACCTTGCCGCCGCGGCGCACGTGCGCATAAAGATCGACGTGCCAACCGCAAGCGCGTAGCGCCGCGAGATCGGCGATCGTCGATTTCGAGCCGGGCAGGACGACGAGCGCGGCATTGGCGGGGATTGCCGCCCCCGGCGGGAGGAACACGACCTCAACGTCGGGCTCGATCCGCAGCGGGTCGAAGTCATCGAAGTTCGATACGTGCGGATAGGCGAGCACGATGATGCGCACCTTTCCATTGGGTTTGGCGCCGTTTATCCCCTTGAGCGCCAGGGAATCCTCGGCCGGGAGTTGGGCAGCCTTTGCGAAATAGGGAACGAGCCCGAGCCCGCGCCAGCCGGTCAGCACCGAGATGCGCGCCATCCCGTCGCCGAACAGCGCCGGGTCGCCGCGGAACTTGTTGACGATGAACGCCTCGATCATCCTGGCGTCGCGCGGCTCCAGCACCGTCTTCGTGCCAACGAGGCTGGCGATGACGCCGCCGCGCTCGATGTCGCCGATCATCACGACGGGAACGTCGGCCTCGCGCGCGAAGCCCATGTTGGCGATGTCGCCCGAGCGCAAGTTGATCTCCGAGGCGGAACCCGCGCCTTCCACGAGCACGAGATCGGCCTCCTTGCTCAAGCGCGCGAAGCTGTCGAGCACCGCCGGCATCAGCTCCTGCTTCAGCGTCTGGTAAGTGTCGGCCTTCGTGTTGCCGTGCACGCGCCCCTGCACGACGACCTGCGCGCCCACGTCGCTTTGCGGCTTCAAGAGCACCGGGTTCATGTGCACGCTCGCAGCGACGCCGGCGGCGCGTGCCTGCAGCGCCTGTGCGCGCCCGATCTCGCCTCCGTCCGCCGTCACCGCGGCATTGTTCGACATGTTCTGCGGCTTGAACGGCCGCACCTTCATGCCGCGCTTCTTGAAGGCGCGCGCCAAGCCGGCGACGATCAGCGTCTTGCCGACGTCGGAGCCGGTACCCTGGAACATGATTGCTTTCGCCGCCATCAGAACTCGATGCCTTCCTGGGCTCTCACGCCGGCGGCGAAGTGGTGCTTTACGAGCGTCATCTCGGTGACAAGGTCGGCGGCCTCGATCAATTCGGGTTTGGCGTTGCGCCCGGTGACGACGACGTGCAGATCCGGACGCCGCGCCGTGAGCGCTGCGATGACTTCGTTGAGATTAAGGTGATCATAGCGCAGAGCGATATTAAGCTCATCGAGGATCAACAACTTTATCGAGGGATCGGCCATCAATTCCTTGGCTTTCGCCCACGCGAGCTCGGCCGCGGCGATGTCGCGCGCGCGATCCTGCGTTTCCCAGGTGAAGCCTTCTCCCAGCGTATGCCAGCTGACCTGATCCCCGAATCGCTCTGCCGCGGTGCGCTCGCCCGTCTGCCAGGCGCCCTTGCCGAACTGCACGACGCCCGCGCGCAAGCCGCGCCCGAGCGCGCGCAAGAGCAGGCCGAAGGCGGCCGTCGATTTGCCTTTTCCCTTGCCGGTGTGGACGATAAGCAGGCCTTTCGTCAGCGTCTTCTCCGCCACCTCGGCGTCCTGGACGGCCTTGCGATTGGCCATCTTGGCCTTGTGGCGATCGGCATCCTCGGCGCGCTCGCTCATCGTTGCCTCCCTCCGAGTCATTTGAGAGTGAGGGGAATTCCGGCCGCGAGCAAGACGACACTGTCGGCCAGGCGTGCAACGCGCTGGTTGAGCGTGCCTTGCGCATCGCGGAATATGCGCCCCAGACTCGTATCCGGCACGATGCCGAGGCCGACCTCGTTGGAGACGGCGACAAGGGGCGCGCGCGCCGCCTTGAGCGCCGCGATCAGCCGATCGCATTCCTCGGCGATATTCCGCTGCGCGAGCAAGACGTTGCTGAGCCACAAGGTCAGACAATCGACGAGCACTGTGCCCTCCTCAATGCCCAAGATTGCGCCGGGGAGATCGAGCGGCGCCTCCAGCGTTTGCCATTGGGCATCACGTTCCTCGCGGTGCCGAGCGATGCGCTCCCTCATCTCCTCGTCGTGCGCCTCGGCCGTTGCCACATAGACCCACGGTGGGGCCCCGCGCCGCACGAGCGCCTCGGCATAGCTGCTTTTGCCCGACCGGGCGCCGCCGAGCACCAAGGTCGATCGCGGGTGTGGAGCGGCGGCCATGTTCGGCAAATTCGATTGACTAGGCTCCGATCGAACCCTTATCAAACGAGGGACGGTTCCCCGCAAGGGGATTGAATGGGAATGCGGTCACGCCCTGGTTCGGGCGAATTCCGCAACTGCCCCCGCAACTGTAGTCGGCGAGCCGACGGCGTTTTTACCACTGGGAAACCGGGAAGGTAGCCGCAGGCAACGACCCGAGAGTCAGGAGACCTGCCGTCGCATCGCAACTCGTATGGCCCGGTGGGTGGCCAAGGAGGCACATTTGACCACGCAATCCCAGTCGACTTCCGCTCTAACGCACGTCGTCGGTGCCGAGCGCTCCGAAGCGCTCATCGCGGCGCTCCTCGCCTTCGTCTTCGGCGTCGGGCTCGTCTACACGACCGGCTTCTCGCACCCGACGACGATCCACAACGCAGCGCACGACACGCGCCACGCGTTGAGCTTTCCCTGTCACTGAGGGCGGGCGCCATGATCACCCGGGTTCTCGCCACCGGCCTTCTGGCCGGCCTTCTCGCTGGGCTTTGCGTTGCAGCCTTGCAGACCGTCACGACGACGCCGATCATTGTCGAGGCCGAGGTCTTCGAGAAGGCTGATGCGGCCAAATCTCAGGCCTCGCTGCCTTCTGCCCGGCACAGCGGTGCGCTCCTGCAGCAGGCCAAGCTCGTTTTCGTGCATGCTGGAAGTGAGCACGGTGCTGCGCATGACGAAGGTGCTGCCCAGTGGGAGCCGCAGGATGGGCTGGAGCGCACGTTCTTCACCTCGACGGCGACGATCGCCACTGCGATCGGCTTCGCACTGATCCTACTGGCGGCCATGCTCGTCGCCCGCGATCCGCTCGACGAGCGCCACGCGATGGCCTGGGCCGCGGCGGGCTTCGTCGTGACGGGGCTTGCGCCTGCAGTCGGTTTGTCGCCGGAGCTTCCCGGCATGGTCGCCGCCGATCTCGCAAGCCGGCAGGCTTGGTGGTTCTTGACCGCGGCAACGACGGCGCTCGCGCTGTGGCTGTTCCTGCGCTCGGACAACGCTTGGCTGCGCCTCTGCGCGGTGCCGATCGTGCTCGCTCCGCACGTGTGGGGCGCACCGCGTCTGGCTGAGGCGGTGGCGACGAGCGTACCCGCCGAGCTCGCCGCGCGCTTTGCTGCAACCTCGCTCGCGGTGCAGGCTGTGCTCTGGCTGTCGACCGGCTTCTTCGTCGGGTTCCTGTGGCGTCGGCTCGGCAGCGGTGATGGACACCAACCTGCATAGGGATACGAGCGCCGGCGCGACGCAGACCGGCCGCGTCACGGTTTTCGTATGCGTCTCGTGCCGCCGCGTCGTCGATGGCGCGGAGACGTTCGAGCGGCCAGGGGCTGAGCTTGTCGGGCTGCTGCGGGACCGGTTGAGCGCGGCGGGGGCCGATGACGTCACCGTCACGGCGATGGAATGCCTCGCCGTCTGTAAACGGCCGTGCACGCTCGCCGTCACGGCCGAGGGCTGCTGGAGCTACATCGTCGGCGACCTCGATCCCGACGCGCACGCAGCCGACATCGTCGCCGCGATCCTGTCCTACCGGCGCTCCGGCAACGGCGTCGTGCCGTGGGCCGAGCGTCCGACCTGCTTCAAGAAAGGCGTCGTCGCCCGCATTCCGCCCATAGGCTTCGTGCAGCCCGAGCCGGAGACCGCATAAATGAGCATCGCCAAAGTTCCCTGCTCAATCGTCACGGGCTTCCTCGGCGCCGGCAAGACGACGCTCGTGCGCAATCTGCTCGAGCGCGCCTCGGGGCGCCGCCTCGCCGTCATCGTCAACGAGTTCGGCGACGTCGGCATCGACGGCGAGATCCTCAAGGGCTGCGGGGATGCGACGTGCAGTGCCGACCGCATCGTCGAGCTGGCGAACGGCTGCATCTGCTGCACGGTCGCCGATGATTTCGTGCCGGCGCTGGAAAAGCTCCTTGGCCTGGCCGAGCCGCCCGAGCACATTCTAATCGAGACCTCGGGGCTCGCGCTGCCCAAGCCCCTCGTGCAGGCCTTCAATTGGCCGGCGGTGGCCTCGCGCGTCACCGTCGACGGCGTCATTGCAGTCATCGACGGCGCGGCGGTGGCCGACGGGCGTTTTGCCGACAACCCCGAAGCGCTGATACGCCAGCGCATGGATGACACCGTAATCGACCACGACAATCCGTTGGAGGAAGTCTACGAGGACCAGCTCTTGTGCGCCGATCTCATCGTGCTCAACAAAACCGACCTCATGAGCGCAGCTGAGCTCGAGCGTGTCGTCGGCGAGATCAGAAGCGCGGTGCGGCGCGCGGTGAAGGTCGTGGAGACGCAAGGCGCCCGGCTCGATCCCGCCGTGCTCCTCGGGCTTAACGCGGCGGCGGAGGCCGATCTTGCCGCGCGGCCCTCGCATCATGATGCGGAAGCCGAGCACGACCACGACGACTTCGAGAGCTTCATCATCGATATCCCCGCGATCGAGCGCCCCGAGGACATCGTGCAAAGGCTCGCCGAGGCGGCAAACGCGCACGACATCCTGCGCGTCAAAGGCTTCGCCGACGTCAAGGGCAAGCCCATGCGCCTGCTCATCCAGGGCGTGGGGCCGCGCATCCAGCAGCAGTTCGACCGCGCCTGGCGAGCGGATGAGCGCCGCCAGGGCCGTATCGTCGTCATTGGGCAGAAGGGGCTCGACCGCGAAGCCATCGCGCGATCCATCGCGGGCGAGTAAGCTTTAACATGCATCTTCTTGCGACCGAGGCCGCGACGCTGGACGAGATCGAGACGGCGGTCGATCTTGCGCAGACGCCGGCCGACATCGTCGTGCTTTCCTTCTCCGATAGCGATCTCTCCGCGCTCGCTTCCGCTTGGGGCAAGGATCGCGCCGCGCTGCCGAGCCTGCGCCTTGCGAGCCTCAAGCGCTTGCGGCACCCGATGTCGGTCGACCTCTACGTCGAGCGCGTGATTGCCAAGAGCCGGCTCGTGATCGTGCGCAGCCTGGGCGGCCTCGACTATTGGCGCTACGGATTCGAGCAGGTGGCCGCCGCATGTGAGAGGAGCGGCACGGTGCTCGTGGCGTCGCCCGGCGATGACCGGCCCGACGCGCGGCTTGCGAGGCTATCGACCGCGCCGGCGCAAGCCGTCGCGCTCCTCGACCGCTACTTTCGTGAGGGCGGCTCCGGCAATCTCGGCAACGCGCTGCGACTTGCCGCGCGCCTGCTCGGACGCGACTTTGAACCGGCGCCGCCGGTTGCGCTCGGGCCCGTCATCGGCATGGGTGCCGATGGCGCCGCGCTCGCTCTCGACCGCATGGAGCGAAGCGCGCGCGAGCGCTCCACCGCGCTCGTCGTCTTCTATCGCGCGAGCTTGCTCGCGGCCGACACCGCGCCGATCACGGCGATGCTGCGCGCGCTCGCCGACGAGGGCTTGGAGCCGTTCGCCGTGGCGGTGACGAGCCTCAAGGATGGCGCGGCGCAGGAGCCGATCACGGCGCTGATGCAGCGGCTTGCGCCGTCGATCATCGTCAACGCCACCGCCTTCTCCGCCCGCCGCGACGACGACACGCGCGTGCTCGATGCCGCCGATTGCCCGGTTTTGCAAGTGGCGCTGGCGAGCAGCGAGCGCGAAGTGTGGGAAGGGTCGCAGCGCGGGCTCTCCCCCAGCGACCTCGCCATGAACGTGGTGCTGCCCGAGCTCGACGGGCGCCTCTTTACGCGTGCGATCTCGTTCAAGACCGCGGCGATGCCCGACCGGGACCTGCAGCACGCAAGCGTCCTGCACGCGGCGGCCGGCGATCGCGTCACTTTCGTGGCGAAGCTTGCTGCGGCTTGGGCGCGCCTCGGCTTGAAGCCAACGCCTGAGCGCCGCCTCGCGCTTGTGCTATCTGACTATCCCGCGCGCGGGGGACGCACCGGCTATGCCTGCGGGCTCGACACGCCAGAGAGCGTGCGCGAGATCCTGGCGCTGCTCACCGAGGCCGGCTATGCAACCGCCGGCGCCGACTGGCCGCCCGCTGAGATCATCACGCGCCTCACTGATCCCAATTCTGGCGACGTCCTCACGGTGCCGCTCGCACGCTATCGGGAGTGGCTCGCGGCGCTTCATGCGTCCGTTGCCGAGGCAATCGCCGCCGCGTGGGGCACGCCCGAGGACGACCCGGCCTGCGTCGACGGCCACTTCCGCTTCCCCTGCCTACGCGCCGGCAACACGATCGTGCTGTTGCAGCCCGACCGCGGTTCGCTGCGCGACCGCAAGCTGGGCTACCACGATACGGGGCTCCCGCCGCGTCACGCCTACGTCGCGCTCTACGCTGCTTTGCGCGAGGCCGAGCGCATCGACGCGCTCATTCACCTCGGTACGCACGGCACGCTGGAATGGCTGCCAGGCAAGGCGCTGGCCTTATCGCAAGCATGTTTCCCCGAGGCGCTGCTCGGACCCATCCCCGTCGTCTATCCCTTTATCGTCAACAACCCGGGCGAGGCGGTGCAGGCCAAGCGCCGTATCGCGGCTCTGACGATCGGCCACCTGACGCCGCCGCTCAGCGAGGCGGGACTGCACGGGCCCTTGGCCGAGCTCGAAAGCCTCATCGAGGAGTACGCTGAGGCCGACGGCGTCGACCGCCGGCGCGTGCCGCTGCTCGAGGCCGAGATCTTAGAGCGCGCCTGGCGCTCGGGCCTTGCCGAGGATTGTGGTGTTGCGCGCGATGATCCTCCGCGTGCAGCGATCGCCAAGCTCGACGCGCAGCTGTGCGATATCAAGGACCTGGCGATCCGCGACCATCTGCACGTGTTCGGGCGCGCGCCTAGCGTGGACGCCCGCGCGGCGCTGGCGCAGGCAACGTTAAAGAGCCTCGAGCCAAAGTCTGCGCCCGGCACGCTCGCGCGCATCGAGGGTTTGCTGTCCGCGTGTGCCGCAGCTGAGCGCGCTGGTCTGCTCGCCGCGCTCGACGGCCGCCGCGTTGCGCCGGGTCCGGCGGGCGCGCCGACGCGCGGACGCCTCGACGTGCTGCCAACGGGCCGCAACCTGACGACCATCGACCCGCGCGCCATCCCGACGCGCACCGCCGCGACAATCGGCGCGCGCGCCGCCGCCGAGATCGTGCGCCGCCACCTGCAGGACCACGGCGAGCCCCCGCGCGCGCTGCTGATCGACCTGTGGGCGTCGGCGAGCTTGCGCACCGGGGGCGACGACCTCGCCCAGGCGCTCGCCTACCTTGGGGTGCGCCCGACGTGGGATACGGGCTCCAACCGCGTCACCGGCATCGAGGTGCTCCCACTAGCGAAGCTCGAGTGGCCACGCATAGACGTGACGCTGCGCATCTCCGGCCTCTTCCGTGACATCTTCGAAAGTCAGATCGCGCTGTTCGACATGGCGGTGCGGCGCGTCGCGGCGCTCGATGAGGACGACGAGTGGAATCCGCTCGCTGCGGCGCGGCGCAGGGGCGAGAGCCTCGCGCGCGTCTTCGGCGGCGCGCCCGGCACCTACGGCGCCGGCACGGCGGAGGCCACGCTCGACACGAGCTGGTCGACCCGCGCCGATCTCGGCGCCGCCTACCTGGCGGCGACGACGCATGCCTATGGTCGCAACGATGAGGGCGTTGCCGCGCACGCCGACTTCGTTGCAAGGGTCGCGCGCACCGATGCACTCGTGCATCCCCAGGACGACCGCGAGCGCGACGTGCTCGACGGCGACGGCGTCGCCGATTTTGCCGGCGGGTTTGCGGCCGCCGCCGCGGCGCTTGGGCCCAAAGCCCCCGCGCTCTATCACCTCGATACGAGCCGGCCCGATGCGCCCCTCGCGCGCACGATGGCTGAGGAGATCGCGCGCATCGTGCGCGGGCGTCTCACCAACCCGCGCTGGATCGCCGGCATGCTGCGCCACGCCCACCGCGGCGTCGCGGAGATGGCGCAGGCCGTCGATGCACTTTACGCCTTCGCTGCGGCGGCGGACGCGGTGCCGTCTCATCTCTTCGATGCCGTACACGATGCGCTCTTCGCCGACGAGAGCGTGCGCGGAGCGATTTGCGACCTCAACCCGGCGGCGGCGCAAGCGATGGCGGCGCGGCTCGAGGACGCGATCGCGCGCGGCCTGTGGACGCCGCGGCGCAATGCCGTGCACGGGGAGCTCGCTCGATTGCGCGCCGCCGCGGAGCCCAGCGTGCGCGAGGCCGCCCAATGACCGCGCTCGTAGCTAAAGTGCGGGGCTGGTGCCCTGGCGCGCTGCGGCCGATGGAGAGCGGCGATGGGCTCATCGTGCGCGTGCGCCCGCGCTGCGGCATGCTCGCAATCGCCGACGTGCACACGATCGCGGCGGTTGCCGAGCGCAGCGGCAATGGGCTGATCGATCTGACGCGGCGCGCCAATGTCCAGGTGCGCGGGCTCGCACCGGACCGGCTCGCCGGCCTGTGGGCCGAGCTGTCCGAGCGGGGGCTGATCGACGCCAGTGCAGAAGCTGAGGCCGTGCGCAACGTGATGGTGAGCCCGCTCGCCGGTCTCGATCCCTCGGAGCCGGCCGATGTCCGCGGCATCGCGCGCGAGATCGAGCACGCGCTCGTCACTGATCCGGCCCTGTGGCGGTTGCCGGCGAAGTTCGGATTTGTCGTCGACGGCGGCGGCGTGCCGACGCTCGACGAGGAGCGCGCCGACATTCGTCTCAGACCCGTGCGCGAGGGTGTCGCGCTCGGCGTGGATCGACCCGAAGGCACCGCATGGCTGGGGTTTGCGGCCCTTGAAGAGTCTGCTGACGCTGCGACGTATGCAGCGCACGCGTTCCTTGCCGTGCGGTCGGATGCGCGCGCGCGCCTGCGCGACCTCTCCGCCGCCGCGTTCGCTGAGCTGCAAGCGCGGCTCGCGCCGTATCTCGCGCCTTTGCCAAGCTCGCCCGCGCGGCAAGATGGCAAGCGCTTGCTCGGCGAGATCGCGTGCAAGGGTCGCGTCGTTGCCGCCGGTTTCGCCGCACCCTTCGGCCGCATCGAGGCGGGCAATCTGCGCGCGCTCGCCGACGCGGCTGCGCGCCTCGACATCGCGGAATTCCGTCTGTCGCCCTGGCGCGCCCTCTATGCTCCGGTCAACGATGCACGGATCGCGCACGCGCTGCTCGAAGCCGCCGCCGCACATGGCTTCATCACCAACGCAAACGACCCGCTCACGCTCGTTGACGCTTGCCCCGGCGCGCCCGGCTGCCGCTCGACGTCACTCGATACCCGCGCCGCCGCCCGCGCGCTCGCGCCGCTGCTTGCCGCGATGGGCTGCCGCTCGTGCCACGTTTCCGGCTGCGCCAAGGGCTGCGCCCGCTCGCGGCCCGCCGATCTGGTGCTCGTCGGTGCCGGCGATCGCTTCGGGCTCCTGCGCAACGACACGGCGCAGGGCACCTCACGCGTCCTCGTGCCGCCGGCACGCCTCGGCGAGCTGCCAGACATCTTCGAAACGCTTTAGGACTCCGGTTCCATGGTTGCGTCACGTCCCTACATCCGCGATGGCGCCGAGATCTACCGCAACTCGTTCGCAATCATCCGCGCCGAGGCCGACCTTGCGCGTTTTCGCGGCCACGCCGAGAAGGTCGCCGTGCGCATCATCCACGCGACCGGCATGGTGGAGATCGCGCGCGACATCGTGATGTCGGCAGACTTTGCCGATCGCGCGCGTGCGGCGCTTCTCGCCGGCGCGCCCATCCTGTGCGATTCGCAGATGGTCGCGCACGGCATCACGCGCGCGCGGCTGCCGGCCGGCAACGCGGTGATCTGCACGCTCGCCGACGCGAGCGTGCCGGAGCTGGCGCAGCGCTTAGGGACAACGCGTTCGGCGGCGGCCGTCGAGCTGTGGCGGGAGCACCTTGCCGGCGCCGTCGTTGCCATCGGCAATGCGCCGACCGCACTCTTCCATTTGCTCGAGATGCTGGATGCGGGTTCAGCGAAGCCTGCTGCCGTCATCGGCGTGCCGGTCGGCTTCGTCGGCGCGGTGGAATCGAAAGAGGCGCTCGCCGCCCACGATGGGTTGGCGTTCCTCACTGTTGCGGGGCGCAAGGGTGGCAGCGCCATTGCCGCCGCCGCGGTCAATGCATTGGCGAGCGAACGCGAATGACCATGCTCGATGCCATTGCCGGTACGGCCGAGAGCGGGACGCTCTACGGCATCGGCGTCGGCCCGGGCGACGTGCGCTACCTGACGCTGCGCGCCGTGGGGCTTTTGCGCTCGGTCGATGTCATTGCCTATTTCGCCAAGGCGGGCCGCGAGGGCAACGCGCGCAAAATCGTGGCGCCGCTCATGAACGGAGCCACGCGTGAGTTGAAGCTCGAGTATCCCGTAACAGACGAGATCCCGGCCGCCGACCTCAAGTACCGTGCGGCGATCGCCGCGTTTTACGCTACTACCGCCGAGACGCTCACGCGTGAGCTGCAAGGCGGCGCCTCCGTCGGCCTGCTCGCAGAGGGCGACCCGTTCTTCTATGGCTCCTTCATGCACATGTGGCGCCGGCTCGAGCACGCCTTCCCGATCGAGGTCGTGCCCGGCGTCACCGGCATGTCGGGCTGCTGGACGCGTGCCAATGCGCCGATTACGTGGGGCGACGACGTCTTGACCATCATGCCTGGCACGCTTGACGAGGCGACGCTCATCGAGCGGCTTAAGCGCTCGGACGCCGCCGTCATCATGAAGGTTGGGCGCAATCTCGCGAAGGTGCGACGCGCGGTCGAGGCCGCCGGCCTCATTAAGCGCGCCATCTACGTGGAGCGCGGGACCATGACGGAGGAGCGCATCGTGCCGCTCGAGCAATGCGCGGCGAGCACGGGGCCCTATTTCGCGATGGTGCTCATCCCCGGCAACGGACGGCGGCTATGAGCGGCTCGCTCATCATCGTTGGCCTGGGGCCGGGCGCGCCGGAATTGACGACGCCTGCCGTGTCGCAAGCGCTGCGCGAAGCGACCGATCTCGTGGGCTATGACGGCTATCTCGCCCGCGTTCCGGCCGGCCCCGCCGGCCAGCGCCGCCACGTTAGCGACAACCGCGCCGAGCTCGCGCGCGCGCGCCACGCATTGCAGCTGGCAGCCGAGGGGCGCGCTGTCGCCGTCGTGTCGGGTGGCGATCCGGGCGTGTTCGCCATGGCGGCGGCCGTGTTCGAGGCGATCGAGACGGGCGAAAGTGCCTGGCGCACGCTTAATGTTCGCGTCGAGCCGGGCGTGACGGCGATGCTCGCGGCCGCGGCTGCAGCCGGCGCCCCGCTCGGGGCTGACTTCTGTGCCATCTCGCTCTCCGACAATCTCAAGACCTGGGACACGATCGCGCGGCGGCTCGAGGCGGCGGCGCGCGGCGATTTCGTCATCGCTCTCTACAACCCAGCTTCGCGCGCGCGCCCGCACCAGCTGGGCGAGGCGTTCTCACTGCTGCGGCAGTGGAAGCCGCAAGCCACCGTCGTCGTCTTCGCGCGCGCGGCGGGTACGGCCGAGGCGCGCCTCGAGGTGACGACGCTCAAAGATGCAGACGCGTTCGCAGCCGACATGCGCACGCTCGTGATCGTCGGCGCCAGCACGACGCGGGTCATAGCGCGCGAGGATGCCCCGCCCTGGGTCTATACGCCCCGCTCCGAGGGCGCGCCCGCATGATCGCGCAACGCCAACAACCGATCGCAGACAGCGCCGACGTCGCCGACGACGATGCCGGAAGGCTTCTGCGGCTGCGCGATCATCACAACGGGCAACTGAAGCGCGCGTGCCGCCGCGATCTTGGCGTAGGTCGCGCCGGCTCCGGAGTTCTTGGCGACGAGAACGTCGATCGCGCGGTCGCGCATCAGGGCGGTCTCATCAGTCTCTGCGAAAGGACCGCGCTGCAGGATAAGCTCCGCGTTGGGGGGCAGCTCGTCGGGCGCGGGACGCTCGATCGAGCGGATCACATACGCATGCTGCGGGGCGGCGCGGAAGGCGCCAACCTCCTGGCGGCCGATGGTGAGAAAGACGCGTCTTGGGTCATCTCCGAGCGCGCGCGCCGCGTCCTCCGCGCTTCCAACGCAGATCCAGTTGTCGCCCGCTTGCTGCTGCCAGGGCGGGCGCACGAGCGAGATGAGCGGCACGCCGACGATACGCGCGGCTTCAACCGCGTTCTCCGAGATGCGGGCGGCGAAGGGATGCGTGGCGTCGATGATCGCTTCAGTGCGGTTGTCGCCGATCCAGCGCGCGAGGCCTTGCGTGCCCCCGAAGCCGCCGACGCGCGTTGCAACCGCCGGCAGCTGGGGCGCCATCGTCCGCCCGGCGAGCGACAGCGTGAGGCTGAACCGCGGATCGCCGCCGAGCTGCCGCACAAGGTCGGATGCTTCCGTGGTGCCGCCGAGAATGAGAATGCGCATGAGCCTCTCTGAAATGCAAACGAGCGCGACTAACACCACAGGTGCGCGGTGGCTGTCCATCATCGGCATCGGCGAGGAGGGCGTGGAGGGCCTGTCCCCCGTGGCCCGGCGTCTCGTCATGGATGCAGCGATCGTCGTCGGCGGCGAGCGCCATCTGGCGCTCGCCGGCGATCTCATTCGCGGGGAGCGGCTCTCCTGGCCGCGGCCCATCGAGGCGGCCTTCCCCCGCATCCTCAGCTTGCGCGGGCGTCCCGTGGTGGTGCTCGCATCAGGCGACCCGTTCCATTTCGGCATCGGCAAGCAGCTCTCAGCGCTGGTCGGCGCCGATGAGCTCGTGTGCCTGCCGCAGGCCTCCGCCTTCACGCTCGCGGCCGCGCGCCTCGGCTGGGCACTGCAGGACGTAAGCCAAGTTAGCCTGCACGGGCGCGCGCTTGCAGGGATCATCCGCTATCTGCAACCCGGCGCGCGCATCCTCGCTCTGTCGTGGGACGCCACGACGCCGGCAAAGCTTGCCGCGCTGCTCACCGAGCGCGGGCTGGGCGCGAGCCGTCTCGCCGTGCTCGAGCGCATGGGGGGGAAACGCGAGCGTGTACGCGAGACCGTCGCGCAAGGCTTCGCGCTCGAGGACATCGATTCCCTGAACACGATTGCACTCGAAATCGTCGCCGGTTCCGATGCGCGCATCATCTCGCTCAGTTCCGGTCTCGACGACGACCTTTATGAAAACGACGGCCAACTGACGAAGCGCGAGGTGCGTGCGATCGTGCTGTCCTCGCTCAGCCCCCGCCAGGACGAGCTTCTGTGGGACATCGGCCTCGGCGCCGGCTCGATCGCGATCGAATGGCTTCTGTGCCATCCCTCGTTGCGCGCCATCGGCATTGAGGAGGATCCTGCTCGCGCCGCACGCGCCGCGTGTAATGCAGCAGCGCTGGGCACGCCCGACCTCGACATCGTCGCGGGCGCAGCACCTGAAGCGCTCAAAGACCTGCCCGCGCCCGACGCCGTGTTTGTCGGTGGCGGATTGGGCGACGGCGTCCTCGAGATGGCTTGGGAGGCTCTGAAATCCGGAGGTCGGCTCGTCGCCAACGCCGTCACGATCGAAGGCGAGCAACGCCTGATGCGCGCGTTCGCGCAACTCGGCGGCGAGCTGACGCGCATCGAGATCGCCCGCGCGGACGGCGTCGGCACCTTGCACGGCTGGCGGCCGGCGATGCCGGTCACCCATTGGCGGATCAAGAAACCATGATGGTCGCGGGCCTGGGATGTCGCGCTGGGGCGACTGCGGATGCTGTCGCGGAGGCCTTCTCCGCGGCGCTCGAGCGCTGCGGGCTCGTTCGCTCCGAGATTGATGCGCTTGCGACCGATTCCGCAAAAGGCGGCGAAGCCGGAATTCGTGCGCTCGCCGAGGCGCTCGGGCTGCCGCTGATCTTCGTCGGCGCGCGCGAGATGCAGAGCGCGGCGGATCACGCGATCACCGTGTCGGAGCGCGTTGTCGCTCTGAAGGGTGTGCCGTCGGTCGCCGAGACGGCGGCGCTGGCGGCTGCCGGGCGCTCAGCCCGCCTGCTCGCCCCGCGTGTTGCGACGGCGACCGTCACCTGCGCCATCGCGGTGGGGGAAGGGGTGCCAGCATGACCGTGCACTTCATCGGCGCCGGCCCCGGCGCCCCCGACCTCATCACCGTGCGCGGCCGCGACCTGATCGCCCGCTGCCCGGTCTGCCTCTACGCCGGCTCGCTCGTGCCAAAGGCACTGCTGGCGCACTGTCCGAAGGATGCGCGCATCATCGACACCGCTCCGATGGCGCTCGACGAGATCATCGCGGAGTGCCGGCGCGCAACAGACGGAAGCGAGGACGTCGCGCGCCTGCACTCGGGCGATCTGTCGATCTGGAGCGCGATGGCTGAGCAAATTCGGCGGCTCGAGGCGCTTGGCATCCCGTACACGATCACCCCTGGCGTACCGGCGTTCGCGGCGGCCGCGGCCGCACTCAAGTGCGAGCTGACGCTGCCGGAGGTTGCCCAGTCGCTCGTCTTGACGCGCACGCCGGGGCGTGCGTCCACTATGCCGGAGAAGGAGACGCTGGCCGCATTCGCCGCCACGGGCGCGACGCTCGCCGTCCATCTGTCGATCCATGTACTCGACAAGGTCCTTGCCGAACTCACGCCATTCTATGGCGCCGAATGCCCGGCTGCGGTCGTCTACCGCGCGAGCTGGCCGCAGGAGCGCGTCATCCGCGGCATGCTTTCGACGCTGGCGGCGCAAGTCGCACAAGCGGGCGGCATCGACCGCACGGCGCTGATCCTCGTCGGGCCCGCGCTTGCCGCCGCGGATGTGCATGAAAGCGCGCTCTATAGCGCCAACTATCAGCGCCGTTTCCGGGGACGATAGATGGATCGCTTGCCGGTATCCTTCCCTGATTTTCCCGATTTCGCCCCGGGCGAGGTGTGGCTCGTCGGTGCCGGGCCGGGCGACCCCCGCCTCTTGACCCTAATGGCGGTGCACGCGCTGCGCTGCGCCGATGCGATCGTCCACGACGCGCTCGTCGATCCCCGCGTTCTCGATCTGGCCGGCCCGAGCGCCGAGGTCCGCTCCGCCGGCAAGCGCGGCGGCAAGCCATCCCCGCACCAGGCCGACATCAACGAGCTCGTCATCGCGCTGGCGCGGGGCGGCAAGAAAGTGGTGCGCCTCAAAGGCGGCGATCCCTTCGTTTTCGGGCGCGGCGGGGAGGAGGCGCTGGCCTTGGCGCGCGCGTCCATCCCGTTTCGCATCGTGCCGGGCTTGACTGCCGGCCTCACGGCGGCGGCGCTTGCCGGCATTCCCGCGACGACGCGCGAGACCAACCACGCCATCATTCTCGCCACCGGCCATCGCGCGCTCGATGCGCGCGCAATCGAATCCTGGGAGGCGATCGCGCGCACGGGCCAGCCGGTCGTGCTCTACATGGCGATGGCGCACTTGGCTGAGATCGCCGCGGCGTTCGAGCGCGCCGGCATGGCGCCCAACACGCCGGTGACGATCCTCGCCTCCGCGACGTTCCCGGGAGCGCGCGTGTTGGAGACGCAGCTTGGCAATGCTGCCGCCGATGCCAAGGCGCAGGGCATCGTCCCCCCGGCTGTGGTCGTCGTCGGCAGTATCGCCGCGCTGCGCACCGAGCTGTTGTCCGCTCTCGTGGGAGGCGCGTGATGGCAGCGGCGTCTTCGCGCGGACTGATCATCGCGGCACCGCGCTCGGGCGCCGGCAAGACGACCCTCACGCTGGGGCTGTTGCGGGCGTTTGCGCGCAGAGGCGTCGCCGTGCAGCCGTTCAAGTGCGGGCCCGACTACATCGACCCCGCGTTCCACGGCGTGGCGGCCGGGCGCGGAAGCGTGAACCTCGATACCTGGGCCATGCGGCCGGCGCTCATTGCCGCGCTCGTCGCGGAGAACGCGAAGGACGCCGACCTCTGTCTCGCCGAGGGCGTGATGGGGCTGTTCGACGGCGCCGGTGAGCGCGGCCAATGCGGCAACGGCTCCACCGCCGATCTCGCCGCGCTGACCGGCTGGCCCGTCATTCTGGTGCTCGACGTCGCGGCGCAGGCCGAGACGGCGGCCGCGGTTGCGCTCGGCTGCCAGACCTACCGCGACGACATCGCGATCGCCGGCGTCATCCTCAACCGGGTGGGGAGCGACCGTCACGAGCGACTCATCGCGCAGGCGATGGCGCGCCGCGGGCTTCCGGTGCTGGGTGCGCTTATGCGCGGCAAGGACATCGCCCTGCCGGAGCGGCATCTGGGCCTGGTGCAGGCGTCCGAGACGGGCGGGCTCGACGTGCGTCTCGATCGCATCGCCGACGCGGTCGAAAAGGCCGTCCGCATCGACGATGTGATCGCCGCCGCGGGCCCCGCGCATCTCGCCACCGGCGAGGCGCCTTCCGCATTGAAGCCGCCGGGCCAGCGGATCGCGCTCGCGCAGGATCGCGCCTTCTCCTTCATCTATCCGCACCTCCTCGCCGGCTGGCGCCGGGGTGGCGCCGAGATCGTGCCGTTCTCCCCGCTCGCCGATGAGGCGCCCGATGCGGCTAGCGATGCCGTTTGGCTGCCGGGCGGCTACCCTGAGCTCAACGCGCCGGCCCTGGCGAGCGCCGTAACCTTCAAGGCGGCCTTGCGCGCGGCCGCCGAGCGCGGCGTGCCGATTCACGGCGAATGCGGCGGCTACATGGTGCTCGGCTCCTCGCTCGAGACCGCCGACGGCTTCCGCCACGAGATGGTCGGGCTGTTGGGCCTTAAGACCTCATTCGCCGAGCGGCGGCTGCATCTCGGCTACCGCCGCGCCCGCTGTCTTCCCGACGCGCCAGGCGCGCTCGCGGGCGCTTGCCTCTTCGGGCACGAGTTCCACTATGTCACGGTGACGGCGCGCCCCGACGCCCCGCTCGCCGAGATCACCGACGTGAGCGGGGCCCGGCTCGAGGACGGCGGCTCGCGACGCGGCTGCGTCAGCGGCACCTTCTTTCATGTGATCGATTGCGCCCCATGACCAAACGCGAGCCCATGACCAAACGCGAACGCCCGCCCCGTTTCGACGACGCGTTCCGGGAAGCGCTGCGCGATCTCATCGTGTGGCGGCGCGACGTGCGCCGCTTCAAGACCGACCCGATCGATCCGGCGCTGATCGCCTCGCTGATCGAGCTTGCCGCGCATTCGCCCTCCGTTGGGCGCAGCCAGCCCTGGCGCTTTGTTCTGGTTGAGAGCGCGGAGCGGCGCGCTGCGATCAAGGAGTTGTTCAGGCGCGCCAACGCGGCCGCGCTCGACGGCTACTCGGGCGAGAAGCGGCAGCTATATGCGCGCCTCAAGCTTGCAGGGCTCGACGCCGCGCCGGTGCAGCTCGCCGTGTTCGCCGACGAGGCGACGCATGCGGGCTCCGGCCTCGGGCGCCAAAGCATGCCCGAGACGCTACGCTACTCCGTCGTTGCCGCCATCCAGACCCTGTGGCTCGCTGCCCGGGCGCACGGGCTCGGCATCGGCTGGGTGTCGATCTTGGAGCCCGAGGCCGTCGCGCAAGCGCTCGACATACCGCAGACGTGGACGTTGATCGCCTACCTGTGCATCGGCTGGCCCGAGGAGGAGCACATCGACCCGGAGCTGGAGCGGGCCGGCTGGCAGTCCGAGATTGAGACCGACCGGGTCACGTTCCGCCGCTGACGGTCGTTTTTGCGCTTTTTTGCAGTGCGTGTCTTTTGCAGTGCGTGTCGCGCCGTGCTAGGAGCGCGCGCCATGACCGCACCGTTGCCAAAATCGAAGGTAGAGACCGCGACCGCCGCCGCACCGAAGGTGGGATTCGTCTCGCTCGGCTGTCCGAAGGCGCTGGTCGATTCCGAGCGCATCATCACCAAGCTGCGGGCCGAGGGCTACGCAATTGCGCCCGACTACGCGGGCGCCGACGTGGTCGTGGTCAATACCTGCGGCTTCCTCGATAGCGCCAAAGCCGAGAGCCTGGAGGCGATTGGCGAGGCGTTAGCCGAGAACGGCCGCGTCATCGTCACGGGCTGCTTCGGTGTGGAGGAGGCGCGCATCCGCGCGGCGCATCCGGGCGTGCTCGCCGTCACCGGCCCGCACCAGTACGAGCAAGTCGTCGCCGCCGTGCACGACGCGGTGCCGCCGCTGCACGATCCCTTCCTCGACCTCGTGCCGCCGGAGGGCGTGCACCTCACGCCGCGCCACTACGCCTATCTGAAAATTTCAGAAGGCTGCAACAACCGCTGCTCGTTCTGCATCATCCCGAGCCTGCGAGGGCGTCTGCAGAGCCGCCCCGCCGCGCACGTGCTTGCCGAGGCCGAGCGGCTCGTCAAAGCCGGCGTCAAAGAGCTCTTGGTCATCAGCCAGGACACGAGCGCCTACGGGCTCGACCTCAAGTACGCGACGAGCCAATGGAAAGGCCGGGCGCTGCCCGCGCGTTTTCTCGATTTGTGCGGAGCCTTGGGCGAGCTCGGCGCCTGGGTGCGCCTGCACTACGTCTATCCCTACCCGCACGTCGATGCCGTCATTCCACTGATGGCGGAGCGAAAAATCCTGCCCTACCTCGACATCCCCTTCCAGCACGCCTCGCCAGCCGTATTGAAAGCGATGCGCCGCCCGGCCGCGGCGGAGAAAACAATAGAGCGCATCGCCGGCTGGCGCGCGGTTTGTCCCGATCTCGCCATCCGCTCCACCTTCATCGTCGGCTTCCCCGGCGAGACGGAAGCGGACTTCGCAGACGCTGCTCGACTTCCTGCGCGAGGCCAGGCTCGCGCGCACGGGCTGCTTCCGCTACGAGCCGGTCGCGGGGGCGGCAGCCAATGCTCTGCCGGGCGCTGTGCCGGACGAGGTGAAAGAGGAGCGTTGGCACCGCTTCATGCAGGTGGCCAAAGACGTCAGCGCGGAGCGCCTCGCTGGCTTGGTCGGACGCGAGATCGATGTCATCGTCGACGAGGTCGACGCCGAAGGTGCGCTGTGCCGCTCCCAGTGGGATGCACCCGAGATCGACGGCAGCGTCTTCCTTAACGGCGACACCGGCCTCACGCCCGGCGACATCGTCAAAGCCCGGATCACCCACGCGGACGAGTATGACGTTTGGGGCGAGCGGTAAGACGAGGCCGCTCCCGTGCGACGGGCAACCATTTCAATGCTCAACTGCGCTGGCGCGCCCTGACCTCTGCCGCCTTGTAGCAATCTCTCTCCGCTTCCAGCCGGGCGATTTCGAGCAAGTGCGGGTCGGCGCGCTCGGCAAGTGGGGCAGATGCCTTCGAGATCCGATCCAGGCTGCCGAAATCGCAATTGGGAGCTCCCTCAAGCGTTGCAGCCTCGGCGTTGGCAGCGACGACCGTTTTCCAACCCGTATCATCGCAGGCGCATCCGGCAAGTGGCGGCGTGGCAAGCGCGACCGCAACAAGCAGCCATGTGCCCCGAGGGACCCGCTCATTGGAATGGAAACTTTGCATGCTGTTTGCACTCGTTATCGATGGCGCCGAACGTGGATTGCAGGCCAGGAGGTCTTTTGAGCAATTATCGCCTAGGTTCCTGGTGACTTTGTGCGAGCTCGTACGCCCGTCGATACCATTGGCGCGCGCGTGCGGAGTCTCCCGTCAGCTTCACGCCGGCCTTGGCGAGGCTAACGGGATCGTACGTGTTACCGAGCGCGAGCGCTCCCTCGGGCATTCCCAATTTGGCCGCTTGCTCGAAGCGCTGCCGTGCCGCCTTGAGATCACCCTTGGCAAAAAGCTGCTCGCCCTGAAGGAGTGCGGCGTTCGCCGCATCGGTGTTGGCTGAAGCGCTGAGCGAAGCATTGACCACACGCGCGGCCGCCGCTGGGGAAGCCCCAACTGGTTCGGGCTCGGCGAGCGCAGCTTTCTGCGGGACAGGCGTCGGCGTGACGGCGGCGTGCGCGGCGGAGCTCGTCATGCGCGCCAGTGTCTCTTTGGATGATCTCGCCGCATCCTCCGCCTCGGTGCGCGCTTTGCGTTCAGCGGCAAGCTCGGCACTCGTCGCAGTGCCGGCCCGCTCGGCATTTTCTCGCTCGAGCCTCTGCGCGGCGAGTTGCGAGGTGAGCTGCGCTACCTGCCCCTCTAACTTGATACGCGCTTCATGCTCGCTAGCGAGCTGCGCGTTCGCCTCGGACAACTTGGCGGCACCGGGCTCTTGGGGAGCATCCGTGTTCGTACTCTGCGCGGTCTGCGTCACGCCGGAGAGACCGGCGAAGCCTCGGACCTGAACGAGCGCCGTCGCGAAAACGATCACAAGAAATCCTACGAGAGCAGCGATCACGCGACGTTTGCCACCAACCGAAGGAGAGTCAGAGGGCGTCACCTCTTCAGTCGATTGAGCGTTTGAGGCCGATTGCCCTCGCCGGCCATGTGCGGTGGCCATCCATTCGAGGACGCCCCGCTCTTCGCCGAGAGCGAAACCGGATTTGCTCTGCTCTTGCATAAACCCCCTCGACACGCGACCTCGGGGAAGAGCTCCCGAAGCCTCTGATGCGTATGCAACAAACGTGACGCAACTTGGCCGAGATATGGCCTTCAATGTGCCGTCTGCACACAGTGTGAGCACAAGCCCGCCGCTCAGGACGCACGAGGCCTGGCGGGCTCGCGGCACGAGCCGGTCCAATTGACCCGAAAACGTCTGTTTACCGCCGGTAGCGGTCCGTCTCTGAAATGAGCCCCACGTCTGTTTTCACACCCCGATATCCTCATTCCACAGCTCCGGGTGCGCGGTGATGAAGTCGGTCATCATCTGCACGCACTTGGCGCTGTCGAGGAGCGTCAGCTCGACGCCGCGTGCGCGCAGGTAGTCCTCCGGCCCGCGAAACGTGCGGTTCTCGCCGATGACGATCCTCGGGATCTTGTAGAGCAGCGCCGTGCCTGAGCACATGTCGCACGGCGACAGCGTCGAGTAGAGCGTGGCGCGCTTGTAGTCGGCCGCCGTCAAGCGCCCCGCGTTCTCGATCGCATCCATCTCCGCGTGCAGGATGGCGCTGCCTTTTTGCACACGGCGGTTGTGGCCGCGGCCGACGACGATCTCACCATCGATTACCAGCACCGAGCCGATGGGAATGCCGCCCTCAGCGAGACCCTGGCGGGCTTCGGCGATGGCGGCGGCGAGAAAGGGGTATGAAACCTCCAGGCGCCGGCACCGTTCGCTTTCGTCATGAGCGCAACCCCCGAGACGCCGCGGTCCGCGACCGCGCTACGCTAGCAGGGTCTCCGCCGGCCAGGCAACGGCGCGAACGCGGGCCCGACGCGACGCCCGCGCCGCAATGCGATGTCGTGCGACCTGCGCGGGGATGCATTTTTCTCACCCTCGCCGCCCCTCCACCACATTTCGCTCCGAAATCAATGGCGTCATGGCCTGCAAGTGATTCGCCCATCACCGACGGGGGTTCCGATGACGAAGCTCTTGCAGCACATTGAGGACATGCGCGCGCGCCTGAGTGAGATTGCCTCGAGCGAGAAGGTGCTCGTAAGAGCGCTCGGCGAGGCACTCGACCGGCTCGACCAACAGCTCTTGCGCGACGTGCGCCAGGTCGCCAGCGAGCACGAGGCGCGCCGCGATGCGATCTTAGGTGAATTGCAGGGGCTTGCCGCCGGCATCGGCATGTTCCACGCGCCGCTTCGGTCCGAGCACGCGCCAGAGCAGCTTCCCCGCTACGTGTCGACGGAGACGCCCGCTCCAACGATCACGCCGGGCGATTGGCGCGAGGCCACGCGCAACATCGAGGATGAGCTCGGCTTTCCTCTGAACGGGCACACCCCGTCGCATTGAGAGCTGTTGCCGCGTACGGGACGGCGGGGCGATAGGACTAGAGCCTGATTGCCTCTCCGTTGACGACGACGGCCTGCGCGTCCTGCAGCGCGGCGCGGATGCCTTCGGCCGCCGCCTCCAGCTCGGCCGGTGTCTTGGCGCGCGCAAGCTGCAGGGTGAGCAGCATGGCGCCCTGGGACACGTGCACTTGCCGGGTCTCTTCGTCGATCGTGATACGCATCACACCTGCCTCCTGCCGGCCGGCATCGGTGATCTCGCGCGAGCGAGCCGCGCTGATGACGCCGGGCAGCGCAGGCTTAGGGGCCCGAACGCGGCGCCGCAGTTCCGCGCGGAACACGGAGTTCGAGGCGCGACGTCGCTGGCAAGGCTAGATCTCGACGGCGCCCTTGTGCTTGGCCTTGTACTCGGGCTCGACGTGGATGACGACCTCCGCGCCCGCGATCTCCGCCCTGAGCGCCGCTTCCAGACGGTCACAGATCTCGTGCGCGGCATCGACCGTCATGTTGCCCGGCACCACGAGATGGAACTCGATGAAGGTCGCCGGCCCCGCGACCCGCGTGCGCAGATCATGGGCTTGCAAGGCGCCGCCCGCATTTGCCTGTATCGCCTCGCGGATGCGGGTCTGCACTTCGGGGGCGGCCGCCTCGTCCATGAGGTGGCTCATGGATTCGCTCGCGAGGTCGTAGCCCATGCGCAGGATGTTGAGCGCGACGGCGCCGGCGAGCAGCGGATCGAGGATCGACCATCCGGTGAGCGTCGCCAGCACCAGGCCGGCGAGCACGCCGACGGATGTGATCACGTCGCTCAGCAGGTGACGCCCGTCGCCGCCGAGTGCCGGCGAGGCCCACGCCTTGCCGCGATTGATGAGGAGCCAAGCCCAGCCGCCGTTGAGCGCCGTTGCGATCGCGTTGACGAGGAGGCCCAGTGCCGGCTCCTTCATGGCGCGCGGCTGCAGCAGGGCGTAGTAGGCCTCCCTGAAGATGAGCAGCGCAGCCACGATGATGAGCGCGCCCTCGAGCACGGCGGAGAAGTATTCGGCTTTGTGATGGCCGAACGGGTGGCGTCGGTCGGGCGGGTGCTGCCCGACGCGGATAGCGATCAGGGCAGCGATCGCGGTCAGCACGTTGACGATGCTTTCGAGCGCATCGGAGAACAGGGCGACGCTGCCCGTGATGAGAAAGGCGACGTACTTGATGCCCATCACGGCGAAAGCGACGGCGATGCTGGTGGCCGCGATCAGCTGATGCTTGCTCATGTGGGGCGCGATCAGGGGCATCGGAGCCTTTGGGACGGATGCGCTAAAGAGGGGCTCGGCGCGGCGGCGGGTGGCGCATCTTGGGCGCAGCGCTCAGCCTTATCCACACTCTCTGGGCTCTTTTCCCTCCCGCTCGGGACGCGAATCTGATGGGGAGGCGTGAGAGGCGCTGCGCTCCGCGCCGGGGCGCAGGGTCGGGCTCGAGCGGGAGGGCACGCGTCATGGCCAATTTCACCACTCACGTTGTCGTCGGCACGGTGGTTGCGGGGAGCCTTGCCACTCTGACGCTCGCCGCCGACGTGATCGCGCCGGAAAACCTCGTCGCGGTGACGTTGGCAGGGTCGCTGGGCTCGGTGCTGCCCGACATCGACCTCAAGGATTCGCGCCCCAGCCGCGCTCTCTTTGCGGGTCTGGCGATCTTCTTCTCGTTTGCCGTGCTGTTCCACTTCGCACCCCGCCTCTCGATCGCCGAGATGTGGATCCTATGGCTCGGCACGCTCTTTTTCGTACGCTACGGGCTACATGCGCTTTTCCATCACTACGCCGTGCACCGCGGCATCTGGCACTCGGTCACGGCCGGGCTCGTGTGCGCCTTCGCCACCGCCATCATATTCTATTACGCGTTGGGGCGGCCGGACGGCGTCGCTTGGCTTGCGGCCGGATTCCTGTTCATCGGCTACCTGACGCATCTGGTCCTCGACGAGATCTACTCGGTCGACGTCATGGGCGCCCATATCAAAAAATCGTTCGGAACGGGACTCAAGCTTGTCGACGTCAGGCACCCGGCCGCATCGACGGCGATGGTCGTGACGGGCGCTTTGTTGGTGTTTCTCCTGCCACCGACGACGACGTTCGTCGATGGAATTTCATCGCGCAGCATGTGGGCGGGCCTGCAGCAGAGGTTGTTGCCCGAGAATGACAAGTGGTTCGGCTTGTTTGTCGAGCGCGGCCGTCTCGCCGCCGTGCCCGTCGAGCCCACGCCGCAGACGACGGGCTCGCTTCCCGCCGCCAACGGGGCTGCGCCGGCACCAGACGCGGCCGCCAAATCGCAATAGCCTTGCGGAAACCGCCGCCGCCTCATCCGACGCGGCGGCGCTGCAGGCCAACGATGTAGGTGGAGACGAAGTCGTCAACGAGCGTCTTGCCGGCATTCCCGGTGACATGCGAGAGCTTGTCAGCGGTCGAAAGCGAGGTCAGGCCGTGCACACCGGCCCATAGGGTGCGGGCAGCGTGCTTGGGTGGCGACAAATCCGGGCTCTCCAGAAGGGGAGCGAGCGCCTGCTCGAGTGGAGTGAGCAGGTTCTCGAGCTTGGCATGATACCATTCCGGCACTTTGCGGCCGACCGGCATGCGGTGCTCGATCAGGAGATTCCAAAGCTTGGGCTGCTCTTGCGTGAAGGCGAAATAGGTCTGCGTCAGCCGGCGCAAGCGTTGCTGCGGCGTCCCCGTCTCATCGGTCGTTGCAAGCCGCGCGGCGAGCCGGTCAAGCAGCCGTGCCTCTATGGTGAGCAGAAGGTCGTCCAAATTCTCGAACACGTTGTAGAGCGTGCCGGGTGAGTAGCCGATACGTTTGGCGATCTCGCGCGCAGAAAGACCTTCAAGACCGTCCCGCTCGACGATCTCGGTCGCCGCCTGGATGATGAGCTCCCGGAGCTCCTCGGGGGTATGGATAGAGCGCCGACCCATTGACGTCCGTGAACCCCAATCGCTCGTTTGACAACGGATGATTCGCAACAATAGAGGTGCGGGGCCGGCTGGCAAGCCGTCTCGGACCCAACAGTCACCTCGCGCGTGGCGAGAAGGCGGCGGATCCGGTGAAGTGGCGCCGCGGCGCGCCTCAGCAGCTCGAAAGGCAGGCGTTGCCGCTGGGCTTCACGTAATCCACGCAGCTATTTATGCGGGGGCTGTGGAAAGACTTGTCCGTCCACGTAATATTACCCGAGAGCCCCGGTACGAACCCCGCAAAGAGCGGTTTGTAGAGGTAGCTTCCCTCGACCACGATGGCGCTTCCGCCCTTGTCGATCAGGCCGGCGGGAAGCGTATAGGCCTGACACTTAGTGGGAGCGCTTCCGCCGTTATAGGAGTACGACCAGTCGACCTTGGTGTCGGTGGCGTCCGTGCTGGAGGCCCGGACCTGGAATATGCCGAGCTTCAAGGTCGAGGAGTCGTAAGGCTCCATGATGTGCGCGATGGACTTCATCATCCCGTCGAGATTGTTCTGCGCGTCGGAAGTCGACGTCCCCAGATACTCCTCGCGGGCGACGAGGTCGCCGGCCATCGCCGTGGCCGTGTCGAACTCGCGGTCGATGTTTATGGCGCGGCCGATCTCGATGGTTGCGAGCAGCATCAAGAGCAGAACGGGCGCTATGTAGGCGAACTCGATGGCTGCGGCTCCACGCGTATCGCGAAGCACACTTTTCATGATGCCATGCGCCCGCGGCGCGGCTCCGGCAGGGATGACAGTACGCATAACGACCTCACGCAACTTTCAAAAACTCCACAGGACGACTGATGGGCGAGGGCATCAAGAGTAGGGCTCGCTACGGAAGGCCGTCGCGGCTTGCACGACCGCAGGCCCCGTGCCGTTGGCACCGGTGCCGAGCTTGAGGAAGGCGAACATCTGCGCGAGGTCCCACTGGTAGCATGCGGTGACGGACACGACCGTCTTCGCGTCGCCCGAATATTTGGAAAGCAGGTCACCTGACGAGCCCGTGGATGGGACCATCTCGTTGTCAGCGACGCACGATTGCGGTGTGATGTCGCTCCAGTTCGCCGCGCTCTGAACGAGCACGTGCAGCTTGTCGCAGTTGATGTAGCTGCCGGCCTCGCTGCAGATGAGCTGCCGGAATTGCTCGACCGTCAGGTCGCCTTTCTGCGCCTCGCCCGTCAGGATCTTTCGCGAGGCGGATTCAACGCCATGCTCCAGCGCGTTCGACGTGAAGTAGTAGAGCCCCACGCCGATGATGCCGAGCACGAACATGAAGAATGGCAGGGCAACCATTGCAAATTCGATGGCGGCCGAGCCGCTGTCGTTGCGCAGCGCGGACCACCTCTTCGTAAGCCGCGCAGGTCGACTGAAGGATTGCCGTCGCATAGGAGCATCTCGAATACAATTGGACGGGTCTTATGCAGGTGAACATAGCTTTACGTCTATGAAATATGTATTGCCCGAACTGCAATTGAGCAGTCTGAGTGAACAAAGCCTTAACCCAATTGAATAGCCAGGCGATCGCGGCGCTGATTGCGCGCCGAGGCAGTCCCGACCCGATGCGGCTTACTATTGCGTCGCTGCTTGTGCGCCGCGCTCGGTGGAGCCGGCCGACATGCTCGCCTTGTTCTGCGCGTGCTTGGTCATCGTCTCGAAGAATTTCGTCTCGTCTCCGATCGTGATCGTCGGCGCGCACATCGGCGTGCAGGTGTATGACTCGCGCTTCGCGCCCTTGTAGAGCACGAGCGTGCGCTGATCATCGCGTTCGACGAGCACGCGCTGGTCTTGGATCACGTTACGCTGCGCATCGAGCGCGATGATGTTGGTGATCCCAAACGTCTTGCCGGTGACAACGAGTAGATTTCCGCCTTGGATGGCGACGTCTGCGATCGAGGGATTTCCGATGATCACCTCGGTGGCGGGGCGCGGCAGGCGGATGAGCTGCGACTGGTCGTAGCGGACGATCAGGTCGTTCGCGCGCGCGCTCGGAGCGACGAAGACGACGGCGAGCGCGAGCAACACGGCGGTGCCGATTGCGATTGGAGCGGGGGCTGTCGTGGGGATCGTCATCGACTTGAGGAGTGACATGCTGTTGGACTTGCACCTGAGTTTCGAGGGCATTACCTCAGGAAATGGTGAAGGAAGGGAAAACACCTGCGTCAGCGCACCAGGCGGGACGGGCGCGTCCAATTGTCCGCTTGCAGCAGACGATGCGTTTGCGACGAACTTCGCGTGCTTTACCAGGGTTTAATTTCTGTTGGCGCAAACCTCATTCTCGGGCAACGAGCGCCCCCGCCCCGCGCCACTGCGGACTTCGGATCGAAGCTGGAGAGTTGCCATGCGAGCCATTGTCACCGGCTTCATAAGGGACGAGACCGGCGCGACCGCTATCGAGTACGCGCTGATTGCTGGCATCGTCGGCCTCGGCATCATCGTCGCCCTGAGCGCGATCAGCGATGGCCTCAACTTGCAATTCAACAACGTCAAGACCCAGCTTTCGAAGTAATCTGGCTGGGAGTTTGCAGCGAAATTCCTGCAGGGCGTCGCTGGAATGCGGGCCGCGAGAATCGGTCTGGGCGAGAATTCGCGCTGTCATCACCAGAAAAACCGACTATACCAGTCTCAACCACTTGTATTGGTATGCGCCAAACATCCTGAAATGCGGCCATACTTCCCTAAATGGATCGCATTTACCCGCCGTATAAATCGCAATACTTATGAATACACCGCATTTGCGAATTTGTTCAATTGCCTCCGTCCGAATTAACTGAAAATTAGGATGCATTTACGACGATATTCTGGTGCTTTACCTACATTTAAGACGTGGCGGCGCAATCTGCTCCCAGTTCGGCGGTAAAAGGGCTTTGGACCCGACGCCGAATGGTACGTGCTAGAAACTGGGAGAGTTGTCATGCAGACCATCATCACCCGCTTCGTCAACGACAAATCCGGTGCCACGGCCATCGAGTACGGCCTCATCGCCGCCATCGTCGGTATCGGCATCATCGTCGGGTTGGGGAACGTCAAGGACGGCCTCAACAACCTGTTCAACAACGTCAACACGCAGCTGTCGAAGTAACACGACGGCACAATCGCGACATTCGAGCCCGGTTCAAGCACCGGGTCTGTGACCCGGAGAGCCACCCGGCGCCTATGCGCCGGGTGGCTCTGCTTGGCAGTCTCGCTCGAGTGAGCGACGTGACCGGTGCTCGTCATTACGCCTGCACACCTGCGCTCGGCGCTGCGCCGATTTAGCCGCGCTTAACGCGCATGCAGGAAAGTCTCCCCGCGTTACGTCTGCTGGACCCGGGAGCTCGTTAGCGTGCTGGAATACCCGCTGCTCTTCGTTTTTCCCTTCGGCATGGCCTTCGCCGCCGCCTGTGACCTCTTGACGATGCGGATTCCCAATCGTCTGTCGGTTGGCCTATGCGTGGCATTTCTCCTATTGGCGCCTATCGCCGGGCTGCCCTGGCAGGAGGTTTTGAGTCACCTGGGAGTAGGTGCGGCAATGCTCCTCGTCGGGATTGCGCTCTTCTCTCTCGGCTGGGTCGGGGGTGGCGACGCCAAGCTGCTGGCGGCTGCGTCCCTGTGGCTCGGATTCGAGCATATGCTGCCGTTCGTGGGCTATGTGACCCTCTTCGGCGGCGCCTTGGCGTTGGCGATCCTCGCCTATCGTAGCGTGCCAGCCGGAGCCCTGCCTCTGCCCGGCTGGGCGGTCAGGCTCCACGCGAAGGGCGAGGCCATGCCCTACGGGGTGGCGATCGCGGCCGGCGCTATCGCCGTCTACCCCTCGACGCCATGGTTTGCGGCATTCGCCGGGTGATCTTGTGCCGCACTCAGACCCCGAGGACTGGGGGTCGCGGGCGTCAATCTGCGACGCGAATTAACCTTGCGTTGACGTTTGTCCTGCACTGTCGCGGAGGATCTGGAGGTCGAATCTCGGGTTGAAAGGGCCCGTTGCGCGATGAAGCGAGCACAGTTGATCGGTATCACCATCGCCGGCGGTGCGGGGCTTTTGGCGTTCGTCCTCATGCGCTCGATTATCAGCGGCCCCTCCGAGCCGACACAAGTCGCAGTGCCTGTAAATGCAACCGAGGTGCTCGTCGCCCGCCGCGACCTGGCGTTGGGCGAGCTCACGAAGGATACGGACTTTCGCTGGCAGACATGGCCGGCCGACGCGATAAATCGCGCCTACATCACCAAGAAGGACGGCGAGGCCGGACTGCACTCGGTGTCGGGCGCGATCGTGAGGTCGCCGCTTTTGCCGGGCGAGCCCGTGACGCGGCTCAAGGTGATCAAGGCGGGTGAGGGCGGCGTGCTGGCGGCCATCCTTCCCAGCGGCATGCGCGCAATCTCCACGCGGATCAAGGAAGAGACGGCGGCTGGTCGGCTCATCCTTCCCAACGACCACGTCGACGTCATTCTGACCCGGCGCCTGGGCGGACCCAACGGCCAGGATCAGCACGTCAGCGATACGCTCTTTCACAACGTGCGGGTGTTGGCCATCGGCCAGCAGCTCGAGACGCCGGAAGGCAAGAAATCGGCGGAAGGCGGCGCCAACACTGCAACTTTGGAGCTCGCACCGAGCCAGGCCGAGTTGCTCGCTCGCGCGAACTCGATGGGCGAGATCAGCCTGTCGCTGCGGTCAATTGCCGATTCGGGCAAGGACAGTCCGAGTTCCGATTCAAACCCCTTCGATAGTGAACGCAGCACCGCGGTGCGAGTCCTCAAATACGGCGTTCCATCGGCTGAGTACGGCGTGAACTGAGTGCAGTGATTCAGTTTCAGCTGTCGAAAAGGCATTCGATTATGCGAACGACCCTAATGTGGGCTCGCGCGAGCATGGCCGCGGTTCTCCTCGCAGGCTTGGCTCCGACGGGCATTGCGCAGGCCGCCGACATGAAAGGCAGGCCTGGTTCACAGGTCAGCAATGGCTCGGTGCTGCGCATCCCTGGCAACGCCGCGTTTCCGCTGACGAAGCGCATCGATCTGGGCATCGGCCGCTCGATGATCGTCGAGTTCCCCGTTCCGCTCAAGGACGTGCTCGTCTCCGATCCGCAGCTGATGGATGCCGTGGTGCAGTCCTCCGATCGCGTGTTCCTGATCGCGAAGAAGTCGGGCCAGACGAATGCCTTCTTCTTCGACGAGTACGGCCAGCAGATTCTCACCCTCGAGGTGGCGGTGGGTGCCGACCTTTCGTCGCTCGACCAGTTGCTTGCGCGCCTCATTCCCGGCTCCAGCATTCACTCCGAGATCGCGGGCCAGGCAGTCGTTTTAACGGGCTCGGTGCGCACACCTATCGATTCCGATCGCGCCGCCCAGATCGCGGCGCAGTTCGTCGCCGCCAATGCCGGAACCATCGGCTCGATCAACTCAGGCGGTACGACGAACAACACCACGACGAGCACGACGACAAACAGCACGACCAACGTCGGGGCCGGTGGGGCCACCGCGGCCTATCAAAACCAAGTCCCATCGACTGTGGGGCCGAGCTCCAGCGGGTCCAACGATCCCTATGCGGCTAAGCCCATCATCAATCTGCTCGCCGTCGAGGGCGAGGAGCAGGTGATGCTGCGCGTGTCCGTGGCGGAGGTGCAGCGCTCCATATTGAAGCAGTTCGGCATCAATGTCGGCGCGTTGATCAATTCTGGAAATTTCACCACGGCGGTCCTGAGCGACAACGCCTTCCCGTTGACGACCGCGGCCGGTCTCGGCACGCTTCCCACCACCGGCGTTCTCTCCAACGCGCTCAACGTATTCAATCCCGGGCCTTTGACCGGAGCCGGGACGAGCACCTTCACCAATTCCGGCGTCGCGAGTCTTTGGCACTCGGGCAACCAGTCCGTTGGCGGCGCCTTGCGCGCGCTGGAGCGCGACGGGCTGATACGAACGCTGGCGGAGCCGAACCTGACGGCGGTCTCGGGTGAGCCGGCGAAGTTCCTCGCCGGCGGCGAGTACCCTGTCCCCGTCGTCGACAGCCTCGGACAGGTGAGCGTTACCTACAAAGAGTACGGCATCGGCCTCGTCTTCACTCCCGTCGTCATGTCGGAAGGCCGCATCAGCCTCAAGATCGAGAGCGTGGTGAGCGAGCTGACGAACCAGGGCGCGGTCGTGCTCAACAACATCCAGATCCCTGCCTTGAAGAAGCGCCAGGCCAACTCCACCGTCGAGCTGCCTTCGGGAGGCTCGCTCGCCATCGCCGGCCTCCTCTCGGAGGACACGCGCCAGAACATCGACGGCTTTCCCGGGCTCAAGGACGTTCCGATCCTCGGCACGCTGTTCCGCAGCCGCGAGTATCAGAAGGCCGAGACCGAGCTGGTCGTCATCGTCACGCCCTACTTGGTGCGCCCCACCTCGCGTCAGCAGCTCGCCCGTCCGCTGGACGGAATGGGCGACCCGACCGATCGCAAGGCGAACTTCCTCGGGCAGATCAATCGCGTCTACGGCGGCGGCGCCCCGGCGCCCGTCGGCGAGATTAAGGGCGATTATGGGTTCATCGTCGAATAGCGGACGGGCGGGAGAGGTTATGATGACATCCTCGATTAGAGAGCGGGTTCCCGGTGGAGGCGCCGTCGGGCTTGGCGGCCTGAGGCTGCTCGCTGCCTGTGCCGCCCTGCTGTCGTTGACTGGCTGCAAGACCACCGACGATCCGACGCGGGTGGCGGGCTGGACCCTCGTCGATTCCTCGCAGCGCCATCCCATTCTCGTGTCGCAGCAGCCAACGACGGAAATCCTGCGCGTGCCGCGCGGCGCCAACGGCATCAACGGCGCACAACGCGCGCGGCTTCTCGATTTCGCCGATCACTATCGCGCCACCGATGCCGGCAACAGCAGGCTCGTCATCGCGGTCCCGAGCGGGGGCGCCAACGAGGTCGCCACCATGTTCGCGGTGAACCAGATACGGACCTTGCTGACGGACCAGGGCTTCGGCGAGTCGTCGATCTCGGTCGAAGCCTATAGCGCCGAGGGGGCAGCCGATCCGCCCATTCGCGTGTCCTATCTGCGCTACGTGGCGCAGGCGCCAAACTGCGGCGACTGGTCGGCAAACCTTGCCTATGACCCCATGAACCTTCCCTACCCGGACCTGGGCTGTGCCAATCAGCACAACCTCGGCGTCGCGGTCGCCAATCCCGCCGATCTGCTCGGACCGCGCAGCGAGACCCCGCGCTCGAGCGAGCGCCGCGACGTGACGTGGAACAAATACGTGAACGGTCAGCCGACGGGCGCCAACAAGTCGGCCGACGAGCGCGCGAACCAGGACAACAGCAACTGAGGCTTTTAGCTTGATCAAGGTCGTCTGAAGTCATGTCGAACCAGGCCTATTCTGTGCCAGGCACAAACGATCAGTCGGGCATCGCCCGCACCGGCGAAGGCGCTGGCTTGCCTGAGCGGCCCGTGGCCCAGCAAGCACGGCCCATTCCGCGCATATCGATCCAAGCCTTCTGCGAAAACGCCGCGACGGCGGAGATCATGCAGATCGCCGCCGAGGATCGCCGCCTGGCGAAGGCGCACGTCAGCGTGCACATGGGCGGCGTCGAGGCGGCTGTTGCGCACTACCAGCAGAACCCCACGCCCAATCTCATCATCGCCGAGAGCAGCCTGCCGCGCGAGAACGTCCTGGTGCAGCTCGATCGGCTCGCCGAGTTCTGCGACCCGGGCACGAAGGTCATCGTCGTCGGGCATGTGAACGACGTCGAGCTCTATCGCGACCTCTTGAAGCGGGGAGTGAGCGAGTACCTGGTCGAGCCGCTGGCGCCGATGCAGCTCATGGAGGCCGTCTCCAATCTCTACAACAATCCGGAGACGGAGCCGGTCGGCCACGTCTACGCATTCATCGGAGCCAAGGGCGGCGTCGGCTCGTCGACCGTCTGCCACAACGCGGCGTGGGCGCTCTCGGAAGTCCTGCAGGCGAACGTCGTCATTGCCGATCTCGATCTTGCATTCGGCACCACCGGCCTCGACTTCAATCAGGACCCCGTTCAAGGCATCGCTGACGCCCTATCGAGCCCCGAGCGCCTCGACGAGGTCCTGCTCGATCGTCTGCTCACGAAGTGCTCCGAGCACCTGTCGATCTTTGCCGCGCCCGTCGTGCTCGACCGCGACTACGAGATCTCGGTGGCCGGCTGCGACCAGGTCATCGACGTCGTTCGCCAGAACGTTCCCTACGTGGTGGTCGACCTGCCGCATACGTGGACGGCTTGGACCAAGAGTGTCCTGCTGCAGGCCGACGAGGTCATCATCACCGCTGCGCCCGACCTCGCCAATCTGCGCAACGCCAAGAACATCGTCGACCTGATGCAGCAGACCCGGCGCAACGACAACAAGCCGCGCCTCGTCATGAACATGGTCAACATGCCGAAGCGGCCTGAGATCAGCGTCAAGGAGTTCGAATCCGCACTCGGCCTCAAGGCCATGAGCGTCATCGAGTTCGACAGCGAGACCTTCGGGCAGGCGTCCAACAACGGGCAGATGATCGAGGAGCTCAGCGTCAAGGCGAAGGCCGCCGCGGCGTTCCGCGACATCGCGCTCGACATGACCCACCGGCGGGAAACGCAGACCGCGAAGAAAGCGTCGCCTTTGGCGCCGTTCCTCGAAAGGCTCAAGATTAAACTGTAAGGGTACCTTTGATGTTCGGTAAGCGTACGAGCAGCACGATCAACGTTCCGCAGCGCCCGCCGCAGCCGCAGCCCGCGGCGCCGGCGCCAGCGTCGCCCAAGGGCGCCGAGCCCAAGGCTGCGGCGCCGAAGGCGCCGACCGTCGTTCCGGCCCCTGCGCCGGAATCGCAGCGTCGGCATTCGGAAGAATACTACGACGTAAAGACCACGGTCTTTAATGCGCTGATCGACACCATCGATCTGACGCAGCTCGCCAAGCTCGACAGTGCGGCGGCGCGCGAGGAGATCCGCGACATCGTCAGCGAGATCATCCAGATCAAGAACGTCGTGATGTCGATTGCGGAGCAGGAGGAGCTGCTCGAGGACATCTGCAACGACGTGCTGGGCTATGGCCCGCTCGAGCCGCTGCTCGCGCGCGACGAGATCGCCGATATCATGGTGAACGGGGCCGACACGACCTACATCGAGGTCGGAGGCAAGGTGCAGCGGACGGGGGTCCGCTTTGCCGACAACCTGCAGCTGATGAACATCTGCCAGCGCATCGTCAGCCAGGTTGGGCGCCGCGTGGACGAGTCGAGCCCGATCTGCGACGCGCGCCTGCCCGACGGATCGCGCGTCAACGTGATCGCGCCGCCGCTCGCCATCGACGGGCCAGTGCTCACCATTCGAAAATTCAAACGCGACCGCCTCAACCTCGAGCAGCTCGTCAAGCTCGGGACGATCACCGGCTATACGCGCACGATCCTTGAGATCATCGGCCGCGTGCGCTGCAACGTGCTGATCTCGGGCGGCACCGGCTCGGGCAAGACGACGCTGCTCAATTGCCTCACGGGCTCCATTGATCACGACGAGCGCATCATCACCTGCGAGGACTCCGCCGAGCTGCAGCTGCAGCAGCCCCACGTCGTCCGGCTCGAGACGCGGCCTCCCAATCTCGAAGGCGAGGGCGAGATCAGGATGCGCGACCTCGTGAGGAACTGTCTGCGTATGCGGCCTGAGCGCATCATCGTCGGCGAGGTGCGCGGCGCCGAAGCCTTCGATCTCTTGCAGGCCATGAACACGGGCCACGACGGCTCCATGGGGACGCTGCACTGCAACAGCCCGCGCGAGGCCATCAGCCGTCTTGAATCGATGATCATGATGGGAGGCTATCAGCTTCCCGTGCGCACCATCCGCGAGATGATAACCGGATCGGTCGACGTCATCGTGCAGGTCGCCCGCCTGCGCGACGGCTCGCGCAAGATCACCCACGTCACCGAGGTGCTGGGCATGGAAGGCGACGTCGTCACGCTGCAGAACCTCGTCCTTTACGAGGTCACGGGCGAGGACGCGCATGGGAGGATCCTCGGGCGCCAGCGCTCGACCGGAATCGCCCGTCCGCGCTTCTGGGATCGGGCGCTCTACTACGGTGAGGAGGGCCGCCTCGCGGAAGCGCTGGCGCAGGCCGAGGTGCTCGACGCCAACGGCAACCCGCTCGGAGATACGAATGTTTGAGGCGAACCTTCCCACTCTGGCCGCGGCGGCGCTCGGCTCCTTTGCGGTCGCTGCGCTCGTGTTCGCAGTGGTGTACCCCTACATCTCGGGCGACCGGCAGAAGGATGCGCGCTACCGGGTGGTGGCCGAGAGCAGGGCCGGCAGAGCGGCATTGCAAGCGGCCGGCGAGACTGCCGCGCACCGGCGAAAGACCGTTGCCGATACCCTCAAGGATCTGGAGGACCGCCAGAGAGCGGCCGAGAAGGTCTCGCTGCGACTGCGGCTGCAGCGAGCTGGCCTCAAGATCACGCCGAAGATCTATTGGCTGGCCAGCATCGTGTGCGGCCTGAGCTTTGCGTTCCTCGTCGATTTGACGCTTCCGCCCTCGGGCTCGCGGCAGTTCGTGGCCGTTGCTGCGGGGCTCGTGGGCACATTCGGCATTCCCCGCTGGTTCGTCAGCCGGCTCACCAAGCGGCGCCAAGCCAAGTTCCTCGCCGAGCTCGCCAATGCGATCGAGATCGTCGTGCGCGGCGTCAAGTCCGGCTTGCCCTTGAACGAATGCCTGGCAACGATCGCGCGCGAGAGCGCGCAGCCCTTGGCGGGCGAGTTCCAGGAGGTTGTCGACCAGCAGCGCGTCGGTGTCTCCTTGAGCGAGGCGCTCGAGCGGCTGGCGACGCGCATGCCGCTGGCGGAGATCAAGTTTCTGACCATCGTTATAGCGATCCAGCAGCAGGCGGGCGGCAACCTCTCCGAGGCGCTCGGAAACCTGGCCGATGTGCTGCGCGACCGGTTCCGGCTCAGGATGAAGGTCAAGGCGCTCAGCGCGGAAGCGAAGGCCTCCGCGCTGGTGCTCGCCTCGTTGCCCCCTGCGGTTATGTTCATGGTCTATGGTGCGGCCCCCGACTACATCAGCCCGCTCTTGGCGACGCGCACCGGCAACCTGATGCTGGTGGTCGCCGCCTGCTGGATGCTGATCGGCATTCTCGTGATGCGCAAGATGATCAATTTCAAGTTCTGAAGGCCGCGCCTTAAGACGCATAAAACTGGTTGTGGACATACGGTGCCCTGGCAATGGACCTGCTCGATACGCTTTCGAATCCGACTTTCCTCGTGATGGTGCTTACGGCCGTTTGTGCCTTCGCCACGGTGCTGACGGTTGCCATGCCGATCTTGGAGCGGGATCGCATGAGCCATCGCATGCGGGTGATGGCGATCGAGCGCGATAAGATGCGCGCGGCGCGTCTCGCCGATATGGTGGAACGGGACCGGCGGCCGACGAAGCTGAGGCAGGCGGCGTCCAGGGGCTACATGCAGAGCATCGTCGACCGCCTCAATCTGCGGCAGATGTACGACACCAATGAGCTGCGCGACAAGCTGAAGAGAGCCGGCCTCAGGGGGCAGGCCCCACTCGTCACCTACATGTTCCTGCGCGTCGCGGTCCCTGTCGCTGCATTCATCTTGGCGATGTTCTATCTTTTCGTCATGGGCGCGCTGGCCTATCCGCCCTTGATCAAGCTCCTGGTCGCGCTGTGCGTGGCATTCGTCGGCTCATACCTACCCAACTTGTTCGTCGAGAACCTGGTGCAGAAGCGCCAGCAGGCGATCAAGGTCGTCTTTCCCGACGCCCTCGACATGCTGCTCATCTGCGTGCAGTCGGGCATGTCGGTGGAGGCGGCGTTCGGCAGGGTGTCCAAGGAGATGGCCAGTCAGTCGATGGAGCTTGCCGAGGAGCTGAGCCTGACGACGGCCGAGCTCTCCTATCTGCAGGACCGGCGGCAAGCGTTCGAGAACTTCGGCAAGCGAACGGGGATTCCTGGCGTCAAGGCCGTGACGACGGCGCTCATTCAGGCCGAGCGTTACGGCACGCCGGTTGGGCAAGCGCTGCGCGTCATGGCCAAGGAGAACCGCGACATCCGGCAATCGGATGCGGAGAAGACGGCCGCCGCGCTGCCGCCCAAGCTGACCGTCCCCATGATCCTGTTCTTCCTACCGGTGCTGTTCGTCGTCATCCTTGGCCCGGCGGCGATCCGGTTCTGGAACTTCAGCTGAGGCTTTGGCGAGGAACCGCGGCGGCGAGCGCCTAAGCTAAAAAGCCAAAGCGGGTAGCTCGTCATGCGATGCAAAGCGGACCGCGAGCGCCTCGTTGTACGCCCCTTTGAACGGCCCTTTGAACGTTCGGGGGCCGTCCTCGCTTAGCGCTTCTTCTTAGGCTTGTCGGCAAGAGCGACTTGCGTCGTCCAGCCCCACGACGGGACTTCGCGTGCGTTCGCGGGGCTCGGTTCGGCAACCGGGGTCTTGGCTGTTTGCTCCTGCGCCACGTCCACAGCCGGCTTGGCAGCTTTCGCAGGCTTCGCGTCAGCCTTGGCCTTTTGCACGTGCGCGACCTTCCAGCCCGGCATGGCCTTTTTAATCTGCGCGACCTTTACGGGCACGGACGCCTTGGCCTTGTCCTTCTGCGCCAGCTTGGTGGCAGGCTTCGTCGTCGGCACCGGCTTGGGCACGCTCGCGGCAAGCATTACGCTGCGCTTGCGCACCGGCAATACGATTGCCTGCTGCGCCAGCTTGACGGGGGCCACGGCACGCGCCGCAGGCTTGTGCGCGGCCGCTGCAACCTTGACGGCGGCGGGCTCGGCCTCCTCGGACGCGGTGTCCGCGGCAATTTGCGGCTCGTCCGCGGCGGCGGGCGCCTGCCTCGGCTCGAGCTTCACCACGCGGCGCAGATAGTCGTTATTCTGCGTGGCGTTTGCGGCCGGCATATCCACCGAGGCGATCTGCTTGGCCTCCGCATATTTGCCTTGCAGGCCGAGCACCAGAGCGAGGTTCTGGCGGATCTTCGGCGACGATGCGTCGATGGCCACCGCTTGGCGCAACATTTGCTCGGCTTTGGCCGGCTCGCCGTTCATCGCGCGGGCAAGCGCTAGATTGCTGAGTATGGAGGCATGATCGGGGGCCAGCATCAGCGCGTGCTCGTAATAAGGAATGGCGTCGGCGTACTTGCCCTGCTTGGCAAGGACGGTGCCGCGCGCGGAGATAACGCGCCAGTCGGGATGGCCGGGATCGTCGGCTGCGGCCAAGAGGCGGTTGGCGACGTTGA
The DNA here is from genome assembly GCA_963724945.1 of uncultured Alphaproteobacteria bacterium. Lineage (GTDB taxonomy): Bacteria > Pseudomonadota > Alphaproteobacteria > Rhizobiales > Hyphomicrobiaceae > Hyphomicrobium_A. The sequence goes on from CAVRWL010000003.1 coordinate 1,557,538, forward strand.
CCTGATCGAGGTCGAGCGCGAGCCGCCCGTACTCGCTGGCGAGCTCCCGGCTCTCGCCGTGGAACACCGAGGCCTGCTGCAGAACGCCTAGGGCGCGCTGCTTCTCGCCCATCGCTTTGAGGTTGCGCGCATAGTTCAGCGCGGCCTCGAGGTCGCGCGGGTTCGCACCGAATTTGCGCCCCCACCATTCGGTGGCCTTCTCGAGCTCGAGTCTTTGGTGGTCCTGCTTGTTATCGTTCGTGGTGGTCGCTGTCGGCTCGGCGCCCGCAAGCTGGGACCCGAGACCGAGCTCGGCCGGGCCTTGGGCGCAGGCGCCGAGCATCAGGCAGGCCGTGAGTGCGGCGAAAAGGCCGCTCCCACCCCGAAGCCGGTGCAACGCCGGTTGCCGTTCAACGCGCGCCATCTCAAGTCTCCCTGGCCGATCCTCGGACGCGAATCTGTCCTTTGACCGTCAGCTTGTGAGACACTCGTCAACAAACGATTAACCCTGATTAACCGGGCCCTACCCTAGTCTGCGGCAGCCGTCTCGGCGCGCGCGCCTTCCGTCCAGGCAGCTATCTCCGGCATTGCGAAGATCGCCTCGACGTAGGCCTGTGCGGTGCCGTCGTCGCCGTATGGCGCAAGGTTGGGCAGGTAGGTGCGAAAGCGCGAGGCGACGGGCGCATGCATCGCGTCGGCGGCGGAGAAATCCCCGAAGAGGAAATGCCCCCCGGCGCCGAAACGCCCCCGGCACGCGCGCCAAAGCGCGATGATGCGCTTGGCATCGCTCTTGGCCTCAGGCGGCAGCGAGGACAACGGTGCCCGGGCCAACAGCTCCATGGGGCAGCTCTGCCGCAGCCCGTGGAAGCCCGCATGCATCTCGGCCGACGCCGAGCGGGCCAGCGCGCGTGCGACCCGATCGGCTGGCCACAGGCGCGCGGCCGGATGCTGCTCGGCCAGGTACTCGAGGATGGAAAGGCTGTCCCAGATCGCCAGATCGCCGTCGATAAGCGTCGGCACCAGGCCCGAGGGGGAGTGGCGCAGGATCTGCACCTTGGAGTCGGGGCGCCGCAGTGGGATGTTGATCTCCTCGAATGCGAGCCCAGCCCGCTTCATGGCGAGCCAGGGCCTCAAGCTCCAGCTCGACCAGTTCTTGTTGCCGATGACGAGGCGGTAGCGAGGAGCTGTCATGCTCTTGCCTTGCAGGGTGTGATCCTATCTTGTTCCGCGCGAGTCGCGCGGGCACCGTCCAATACGGGCGACGAGCTATCTCTAGCAGGCAGCGGATCAACCTTCATGAGCAATCCCACATGCGCCGATGACGTATTCACGAGCGAGGGGGCCGGCGAGCCCGAGGTCCCCATCTGGCTCGTGGAGAAAGGAACGGTGCCGCGTGGCCTCGTGCAGGCGCAGAAAAGGTGGGTCGAGACGATACGATTCAAGGGGCAAGCCAAGCAGCAGGTGCTGCTGCCCGGTCCCGAGGGCCAGATCGCGGGTGTTCTCCTAGGCACGGGCGACGGCGCGGCGGGTGAGCCGAGCGGCCCCTCCGAGCTGCTGCTCGGCCAGCTCGCGCAGTCGTTGCCGGCCGGCTGCTATCGGCTGGAGCAAGCGCCCCCCGACCCGGCGCTCGCCGCGATCGCCTGGGGGCTCGGCGCCTATCGCTTTGCGCGTTACAAGAGCGCTGAGGACGGCGCGTGGCCGCAGCTGCGCATCCCGCAAGGCGCTGACCGCGAGGTGGTGCTCAACACCGTCGCGGCGGTCTGGCAGGGACGCGACCTGATCAACACGCCGGCCTCCGACCTTGGCCCCGCCGAGCTCGCGGCAGCCGCGCGTGCGCTCGCCGATCGCTACGGCGCGCACCTCAGAGTCATCGAAGGGGATGGCCTGCTCGCCGGCAACTTTCCGCTGATCCATGCCGTCGGGCGCGCGAGCTCGCGCGCACCGTGCCTGATCGACATGAGCTGGGGCCGCGAAGATGCGCCAAAAGTGACGCTGGTGGGCAAGGGCATCTGCTTCGATACCGGCGGCCTCGACATCAAGCCAGCGAGCGGCATGCTCTTGATGAAGAAGGACATGGGCGGCGCGGCGGCAGCTCTTACGCTCGGCCGTATGATCATGGGCCGCAAGCTCGACGTGCGCCTGCGCATCCTTATCCCCGCCGCCGAGAACAGCGTCGCGGGCAACGCCTTCCGTCCAGGCGACGTGTTGAAGTCGCGCGCGGGCAGCACGGTCGAGGTCGGCAACACAGATGCCGAAGGGCGTCTCGTGCTCGCCGATGCGATCGCGCTTGCCGACGAGGAGGCGCCCCAGAGCCTCTTCGTGTTTGCCACGCTCACCGGGGCGGCGCGGGTCGCGCTGGGCCCGGACGTGCCGCCGTTCTTCACAGACGACGACGCGTTCGCGGCAAATCTCGTTGCGGCGGGGGCTGCCGTCGGGGACCCTGTCTGGCGTCTCCCCTTGTGGCCGGGGTACGAATCGAAGCTCGATAGCCAGGTGGCAGACATGAACAATATCTGGGATGCGCCGTTCGCCGGGGCGATCATGGCCGCGCTTTTCCTACGCCGCTTCGCCAAGCGCGCGCGCCGCTTCGCTCACTTCGATATATACGGGTGGAGGCCGTCGGCGGCGCCGCTTGGTCCGAGGGGCGGCGAGCCGCAGGCCGCGCGCGGCCTGTTCGCCGTACTGCAGAAGGAGTGCACACAATGAGCGACACGACGGGCGGGGCCACGAAGTCGGCGCCGCCGGCGCGCGGCGGGGGTCCGCTCGACGCGCGTCGCAACGTCTTTCGCAACGACCTGGCGGCTAAGAGCCTCTATGGCAGGATCAGTGCGCCGCGCTACGTGCAGGGGATTGCGGCGCAGGTTGCGCGGGCTGCGGTGCCGCTGCGCTCAAAGCCGTCGCCGTCCAACGGCTTTGCGACGGAAGCCTTGTTCGGCGAGATCGTCACCGTCTACGAGGAGCGCGACGGCTGGGCGTGGGTGCAGCTCGCGCGCGACCGGTACGTCGGATACGTGCCCTTCGATACGCTGACGCAGGAGATCGTCGCGCCGACGCACCGCGTGCGCGCGCTCGGCACGTTCGTCTATCCGGTTCCCGACATCAAGTCGCCGCCGCTCATGCACCTGAGCTTGAATGCCGAGGTCAGCGTCGTCGCTGCCGACGAGCGCTTCTGCTCGCTGCAACGCGGCGGCTTCATCGTCAGCCGCCACCTGATCGAGGCTGACCGGTACGCAAAGGACTTCGTGGAGATCGCCGAACGGTTCATCGGCACGCCGTACCTGTGGGGCGGCCGCACGCGGATCGGACTCGACTGCTCGGGTCTCGTGCAAGTCGCGCTGGAGGCGGCGGGCATTCCCGCCCCGCGCGATACCGACATGCAGCAGGACGAGCTGGGCCAGAGCGTCGTGGTGAGCAACATCGCCGAGGGCCTGCGGCGCGGCGACCTCGTGTTCTGGAAAGGGCATGTCGGCATCATGGCCGACAGCGTGGCGCTCGTGCATGCAAACGCCCACCAGATGACGGTGACCGCAGAGACGCTGCCCGAGGCGGCGCTACGGATTGCCAAATCTGGCTCGGAGATACTCGCCGTCAAACGCTTGCCGGCTTTGTGCGCATCATCGGCTTAAGGCGCGTCGCCGCTAGCGTCGGTAGGGCAGAAAGCGGCGCTCGCGCAGCTCGGTGCCGTCGTCCTCGAGCGTCGGCATCCCGTGCACCTCGCCGCGCGCCTCGCGCCAGATGCCGCCGCCAGCGAGCGTGACGAGCGTTTCCACCGAGCGCTCGAGCCCCGTGAGCCGGCTGATCCATTGCCGCTGCACGATGTCCCCTCTGGCGATCGCCTCGACGAAGGGCAGGAAGAGATTGAACGATTCGATCGGCAGGCTCTCATAGGTCTCCTCGCCGATCGCGAGATCGTAGCGCTGGTCGAAGTGGAAGATGAGCTCGAACGTGCAGGCGTGGGCAAGGTGCGGCGCCACCGCCATTTTCCAGTAGTTGCCGGTCTCGGTCTCCTCGATGCGTGCGGTATCGGCGACCGAAGGGGCCCAGTATTTCAGGACCGTGATCGTCGTCTGCAATTGGGAGCGAAAGACATCGTCGGGCAGCATGGCGGCGCGATATGTGGTTGGAGTGGCGCCACGATGACGCAACGCGGGCGAGTTTCAAGCGGAATGTGGCGGTTTCCTCAGCTTGCGCGCGAGGCTGCCAGCTCCTGGTCTTTCGCGAGCTGCCGTTGCATCGCCGGGCGGGCGCTCAAGCGCGCGACGTAGGCTGCGAACTCAGGCAATTCCGGGAGCAGCTTGAACAGTAGTCCCCAGCGGATGGTGGCGCCGATCACGACGTCCGCCGCCGTGAATTGCTCCCCGAGCAGGTACGGCCCGTCGGCGAGGGCTCTTTGCAGCACACCCATCACCGTATCGTAATCGGCCCATCCCGCCATCGCTCGCGGCGCGGCCTGGCGCCCGAGCGCCTTGTCGATCATCGCCGGCTCGATGCAGCCCGGTCCGTAGAACAGCCACTTGAGATAGGGCCCGCGGCGCTTATCCCCGATCGGCGGGGCGAGCCCGGCCTCGGGGTAGGCGTCGGCCAGATAGCAGCAGATCGCCGCGACCTCGGTGATGACGACGCCATCGTCGCTGAGAGCCGGCACCTTGCCCATCGGATTGATCGCGAGATAGGACGCCTTGGTCTGGTCGCCAGCCTTCAAGTCCAACAGCTCGATCTCGTAAGGCTCGCCGATCTCCTCGAGCATCCAGCGCACGACGGAAGAGCGCGAGGGCGCTCCATGGTAGAGCTTGAGCCTGGGTCTTGCATCCGCCATGACAAATTCCAAACTGGGTACGCTTGTTCTCAGGCGTCGACGGCGTTCTGATGGGCGACGGTAAGATTGAACGCGGCGGCGAGGAGGGCACGAGTGTAGTCCTGTTTGGGATGGGCGAAGATTTCTTCCGCCGTCCCTTCCTCGACCGCCTTGCCGTTTTTCATCACGATCACGTCGTTACATAGGGCCCGAATGACCTTCAGGTCGTGGCTGATGAACAGATAGGCGAGATCGCGCTTCTTCTGCAGATCACGCAAGAGATCGACGATCTGCGCCTGCACCGACATGTCAAGCGCGCTCGTGGGCTCGTCCAACATGACGAACTTCGGCTCGAGCACCATGGCGCGCGCAATGGCGATGCGCTGGCGCTGGCCGCCGGAGAACTCGTGCGGATAGCGATCTTGCGCGTCAGGGTCGAGCCCGACCTCCTTGAGCGCGTCGCCAACGCGGCGGTGGCGTTGGGCGCGGTCGAGCTCGGGCGCCTGGATCAAGAGCCCCTCCTCGATGATCTGGCTGACAGAGAGGCGCGGCGACAGCGAGCCGTAAGGATCCTGGAAGACAATCTGCATCTCCTTGCGAAGGGGACGCATCTCCCGGCTCGACAGCCCGTCGATGCGCTGCCCGACGTAGGCGATGGGGCCTTTCGACGCGATGAGCCGCAGAACGGCGAGGCCGAGCGTCGTCTTGCCGGAGCCGGATTCACCGACGACGCCGAGTGTCTGGCCGGCGCGCAGCTTGAGCGAGATGCCGTCGACCGCCTTGACGTAGTCGACGGTGCGCCTCAGCGCGCCCTTCTTGATCGGGAACCAGACCTTCAGGTCATCGGCCTCGACGACGACGGGAGCCCGGTCGTTCGCGGGCGGGGCGGTGCCCTTGGGCTCGGCGGCCAAGAGGTGGCGCGTATAGGGGTGGCGCGGGGCGGTGAAGATCTCCTCGGTAGATCCGTCCTCGACGATTCTGCCGCCCTGCATGATGTAGACGCGCTCGGCCATCTTGCGCACGATGCTGAGGTCGTGGGTGATGAGCAAGAGCGCCATCCCCATCTCGCGCTGCAGCTCGCGCAACAGCTCCAGGATCTGCGCCTGGATCGTTACGTCGAGCGCGGTCGTCGGCTCGTCCGCGATCAGGAGATCAGGCTCGTTGGCGAGCGCCATGGCGATCATGACACGCTGGCGCTGGCCGCCCGAGAGCTGGTGGGGGAAGGCGCCGAGCCGCTTCTCAGGCTCGCGGATACCGACCTTGCGCAATAGCTCCAGAACGCGCGTGCGCGCGCTCTGCTCGTCCATGTGGCGATGCAGCTTCAAGACCTCGCCCACCTGCTTCTCGATGGTGTGCAGAGGGTTCAACGACGTCATCGGCTCCTGGAAGATCATGGAGATGCGGTCGCCGCGGATCGCCTGCATCCGCGTCTCCGGCAGGCTGAGCAGATCGCGCCCCTCAAACCAGATCTCGCCCGACGGGTGCGAGGCGGCGGGGTAGGGCAACAGCCGCAGGATCGACAGGGCGGACACGGTCTTGCCCGAGCCGGATTCGCCCACCAGCGCCACGGTCTCGCCTTTGCCGATGTGGAAGGACGCGCGGTCGACGGCCAAAGGAGCTGCTCGTCCGCCGCCGAAGCTGACCGAAAGGTCTCTGACATGGAGCAGGCCGTCCCTGCGCGTCGCAGCTCGTGAACTCGTGGCGATGGTACTCCACGGATGCAACGGGCTGCGGCTCGGCCGGCGTACCGCCTTCGGAGCGGAACGTCTTGCGGGGATCGAAAGCGTCGCGCACCGCCTCGCCGATGAAAATAAGCAAGGACAGCATGATGGCGACGGTGAAGAAGCCGGAGAGGCCGAGCCACGGCGCTTCCAGATGACGCTTGCCTTGCAGCAGGAGCTCGCCCAGCGACGGCGAGCCCGGCGGTAGTCCGAGCCCGAGGAAATCGAGCGCGGTCAGAGCCGCGATCGAGCCCGACATCAGGAAGGGCAGGAACGTCAGCGTCGCCACCATCGCGTTCGGCAGCATGTGCTTGCGCATGATCTTGACGTGCGTGAGCCCGAGCGCGCGCGCGGCGTTGATGTACTCGAAGTTGCGCGCGCGCAGGAACTCTGCCCGCACCACGCCGACGAGGTTGACCCAGTGGAACAAGAGAAGCGTGCCGAGCAGCGTCCAGAAGCCCGGCACCAGCACCGAGGAGATGATGATCAGCACGAACAGAGAGGGGATCGACGACCAGACCTCGAGGAAGCGCTGGAAGATGAGATCGGTGCGCCCGCCGAAATAGCCCTGCACCGCGCCGGCGGCGACGCCGAGCCCCGAGGAGAGGATGGTCAACAGCAGGCCGAACAGCACCGAGATGCGAAAGCCGTAGAGGACGCGCGCGACGACGTCGCGGCCCTGGCTGTCGAGGCCGAGCCAGTTGCGGTTGCCGATCGCCTCGTAGCGGGCGATCTGCGCCGCGGGCGCCTTGCACAGGGGTGCGCTCGAGGCCCACGGCGGCGGCGCCGGATAGCCGAGGCACAGCCCTTCGAGGCCTTTGCGACCGGGGTAGTCCTTGTTGATCGTGTCGTAGGAGTACCCGATCGGCGGCCAAAGCGCCCAGCCGTGGTCCTCGATCTCCTTGAGATTGACCGGGTCCTTGTAGTCGGTGATCGCGAGGAAGCCGCCGAACTTCGATTCCGGGTAGTCGACGAAAACGGGAAAGAGGATCTCGCCCTTGTAGCTCATCACGATCGGGCGATCGTTGGCGAGGAATTCGGCGAAGAGTGACACGACAAAGAGCACAGCGAAGGCGATGAGGCTCCAGTAGCCGCGCTTGTTGGCCTTGAAGTTTGCCCAGCGGCGCTTGTTCAGCGGGCTCAAGTCGAAGCGGAGCAGGCCCCTACGCCGCTCCAGCCATGGCGGCGGCAGGCCTCCCTCCTCCTCGGGCGGCGGCTGCGACTGCGGCAGCGGCGTCTCGAGCGCGCGGATGTCCACCCCTTCAGACCTCCCTGCTCTCGAAATCGATGCGCGGATCGACGAGGGTGTAGACGAAATCGGAGATGAGGTTCACCACGAGGCCCATGAGCGAGAAGATCCACAAGGTGGCGAACACCACGGGATAGTCGCGCTTCTCGATCGATTCGAAGGACAGCAGGCCGAGCCCGTCGAGCGAGAAGATGGTCTCGATCAGCAGCGCTCCGGCGAAGAAGGCTGAGATGAAGGCGCTGGGGAAGCTCGCTATGACGAGCAGCATCGCGTTGCGGAACACGTGCCCATAGAGCACCTGGCGCTCATTCAAGCCCTTGGCGCGCGCCGTGATCACGTACTGCTTGCGGATCTCCTCGAGGAAGGAGTTCTTCGTCAGAAACGCCATGGTCGTGAACGAGGTGACCGCCATGGCGATCATGGGCAGCGTCAGATGCCAGAAGTAGTCGCCGATCTTGCCGAGAAGCGACAGCTGATCCCAGTTGTCGGAGGTGAGGCCGCGCGAGGGAAACCACTGAAAGAAGGATGAGCCGGCAAAGAGGATCAACAGCAGCACGGCGAACAGGAACCCGGGGATGGCGTAGCCGACCACGAGCACCGCGCTCGACCAGGCGTCGAACGCCTCCCCGTCGCGCACGGCCTTGCGGATGCCGAGCGGGATCGAGATCAGGTAGGTGAGAAGCGTCATCCACAACCCGAGCGAGATGGAGACCGGTAGCTTCTCCTTGATGAGCTGCAAGACGGAGACGTCGCGGAAGTAGCTCTTGCCGAAGTTGAAGGTCAGATAGTTCTTCATCATGAGGAAGAAGCGCACGTACGCCGGCTTGTCGAAGCCGAACTGCTTCTCGAGGCTCTTGATGAATTCCGGATCGAGCCCTTGCGCGCCGCGGTATTTCGAGGTGATGGCGTCGGCGGCGCCCTGACCCATCTGCGACTGCGCGCCACCCGTCAGCGACTCTCCGCCGCCGCCGCCGATGCGGCTGACGATCGAGCTGTCGTGGCCGGTCAGCTGGGCGATGATGCGCTCGACAGGGCCGCCGGGCGCGAACTGGATGATTGTGAAGCTAATGAGCATGATCCCGAACAGCGTCGGGATGATGAGCAACAGACGCTTCAGGAGATAGGCGAGCATCGGCGGGGTTCTCAGCTCTTCTTCAGTTTGGCAGCTTTTTCGCTATCGTACCACCAGGTGTCGATCACACCGGGATCGTACTTGGGCTTAATCGCGGGCCGGGAGAACTTGTCCCAGAACGCGAGATTGTGCGAGGCCTTGTACCAGTGCGGCACCCAGTAATGACCGGCGCGCAGCACGCGGTCGATGGCGCGCGTCGCCGTCACCAGCTCAGGCCGCGAGCGCGCTTGTATCACTTTGTCGATGAGCGCGTCGATGACGGGATCCTTGATGCCGGCCAGATTGAAGCTGCCGTCCATGGCGGCTGCGGCAGAGCCCCAATAGCTTTTGAGCTCCACCCCGGGGGTGAGGCGCAGCGAATAGCGCTCGATCGACACGTCGAAATCGAATGACTTCATGCGCCGCTCGTATTGCGCGGGATCGACGTTGCGCAGGGTGGCGTTGACGCCGATGCGCTTCAGGTTGTCGATATAAGGCAGGATGATGCGCTCAAAGCCCGACTCGAAGTTGAGGATCTCCATGTTGAGCACCTTGCCGCCGTCGCCGTAGCCGGCGGCGGTCAGCAGCTCTTTGGCGCGGCGCAGGTTGTCGCGATTGCGTCCCGATCCGTCCGTCACCGGGGGCGAGTAGGGCTCGCCGAATACCTCCGGCGGCAGCTGGTTGCGATAGGGCTCCAACAGCTTCAACTCCTCCGAGCTCGGCGGCCCGGACGCCTTCATGTCGGAGTTCTCAAAGAAGCTCTGAGTGCGCTTATATTGTTGGAAGAACAGCGTCTTGTTCGACCACTCGAAGTCGAACGCGAGATCGAGCGCCTCGCGCACGCGCTTGTCCTGGAACTGCGGGCGCCGGGTATTGATGAAGAAGCCTTGCGCGCCCGAGGGGCGATCGTCGGGGAGCACCAGCCGGATGAGCCGGCCCTCCTTGACCGCGGGGATGTCGTAGCCTGTCGCCCAGTCAAGCGACGTGAACTCCTCGCGCAGGTCGAAGATTCCGGCCTTGAGGCCTTCGAGCTCGAGCGTGCGGTCGCGATAGTACTCGTAGCGCAGCTCGTCGAAATTGAAGCGCCCGCGGTTGACCGGCAAATCCTTTCCCCAATAGTCGGGGCGGCGCTTGAAAGTGACGTAGGTGCCGGGCTTGAAGTCGGCGATCTTGTAGGGGCCGGAGCCGAGTGGGGGCTCGAGCGAGGTCTCCGCGAAAGGATGCGCCGTGTAATAGGCTTTCGACAGGACGGGAAGCTCGGCGACGACGAGGGGCAGATCGCGCGTCAGCTCGCCCTGGAATTGATAGCGCACGGTATGCGCATCGAGCGCCTCGGCTTTCACCACGTCGCGCAACGCCAGCGCATACTCGGGCTTTCCCTTCTCCTTCAAGGCGGTGAACGAGAAGACGACGTCGTCGGCGGTAACCGGCGAGCCGTCGGCGAACTTCGCCTCAGGGCGCATGTGGAAGGTGACTGACTTCTTGTCGCGCGCCACCTCGGCGCTGTCGGCGATGAGGCCATAGACGGCATCGGGCTCGTCCATGGCACGCGTCATCAGGCTGTCGAACAGGTACTCGAGGCCCTGAGCGGCGTCGCCCTTGAGGATGAAGTTGTTGAAGCTGTCGAAGGTGATGCGACCGGCGGTGCCGATCATCGACAGCCGACCGCCTTTGGGCGCATCGGGGTTCACGTAGTCGAAGTGCTGAAAGTCGGGCGGGTACTTCAGGTCGCCGAAGGCGGAGAGGCCGTGGCGCGGCTCGGCACCCGCTGCCGTTGCCAGGAGAAGCGCGGCAGAAGCGAGCACACCGGCCCATACGGCCGCGCCACCGCGACTGCCTCGGCCGACCGCCCTCATTGGCCTCGTTCGGCGGCGAGCGCCTTTTGCTTCTCGGGATCGATCCACCACACCTGCATCAGCGCGGCGCTGCGCGAAGGCAGCGTCGCCGGTCGCCCGAAGATGTCCCAATAGGCGAGGCGCTCGAAGGGATAGTGCCACTGCGGAACGACGTAATAGTTCCATAATAGAACGCGGTCGAGCGCGTGGGTCGCAGCGACGAGCTCATCGCGAACTCTTGGCGAACACCACCTTGTCGATCAGCTTGTCGACGGCGGGGTTCTTGATGCCGGCCGTGTTGGTCGAGCCGTCCTTGTCGGCGGAGGCCGACCCCCAGAAGTCGCGCTGCTCGTTGCCGGGCGATTCGGACTGGGCGAAGTTGTCGACGATGATGTCGTAGTCGTGCGCGTCCGTGCGCCGCTTGTACTGCGCGCTGTCGACGACGCGGACGCTCGCTTTGATGCCGAGCTTCTGCAAATCCTGCACGTACGGCACGACGATGCGCTCGAACTCGGGCGAATCGATGAGGAACTCGGCGTCGAGCGTCTCGCCTTGAGCGTTGCGCAAGACGTTCTCCGTGGGCGCCGAGGAGAGCCCGACGGTGCGCAGGATGCCGCAGAAGAAGCCGCACTTGTCATCGGCGGCGGCCTGCTCCTTGAGCGTCCAGCCGGCGTCCGCCAGGAGCTTGGAGGCCTCGCGCAAGTGGTCGCGGAAGTCCTCCGGCGTTTTGTTGACGGGGTTCTTCCATTCGGTGGTGAACACCTCCGGCGGCACCTCGTCCTTGACCTCGTTCAAGATCTCCAGCTCGCGTCCCTGCGGCAGGCCCTTGGAGGCGAGCTCGGAATTGTCGAAGTAGCTCTTCACGCGCACATAGAGGTTATAGAACAGCTTCTTATTGGCCTCCTCGAAGTTGAAGGCGAGGTTGAAGGCCTTGCGCACGCGCACATCCTTGAACTGCTCGCGCCGCTGGTTGAACACGAAGGCCTGCATGGGCGCGACGCGCTTGACCGGCAGCGCCTCCTTCTTGACCCAGCCCTTCTTAACGGCGTCGAAGTCGTAGGCGGTGGCCCACCGGCTCGCCGAAATCTCGTTCCAGTAGTCGAGCTTGCCGGACTTGAACTCTTCGAACGCCGGGGTGCGGTCGAGGAAATAGGTGAGCTTGATCTCGTCGAAGTTCCATTGCCCTTTGGCGACGGGCAGATCCTTCGCCCAATAGTCCTTGACGCGCTCATACGTGATGGAGCGGCCGGGATCGAAGCTCTTGACGCGGTAGGCGCCGGAGCCGACCGGAATCTCCATGGAGCTCTTGGTCATATCGCGCGGCTTGCCGTCGGCATCCTTGCCCTGCCAGAATTTCTTCGGGACGACGCTAAGCTGGCCGATGATCTGCGGCAGCTCGCGGTTGCCCTTCACGTCGAAGGTGAAGGTCACCTCGTGATCGCCGGTCTTCTCCGCCTTGACCACGTTCTTGTAGTAGAACGCCGTGCGCGGATGCGCCTTCTTCTCCTGCTCGAAGGAGAAGATCACGTCCTCGGGCGTGATCGGAGAGCCGTCCTGGAAGCGCGCTTTGGGATTGATGCCGAACGTCGCCGAGGAATAGTCCGGCGGGAAGGAGATCCATTCGGCGATGAGCCCGTACTCGGCGGAGGCTTCATCGGGGCTCGAGGCCATCAGCGAGTTGTAGGCGAGCATGAGACCGCCGGCCGGATCGCCCCTCATGGAAAATGGGTTGAGGCTGTCGAACGAGCCATCGACGAAGCCGTGCAGCGTGCCACCCTTGGGCGCATTCGGGTTGACCCAATCGAAGTGATCGAAGCCGGGACCGTACTTGGGCTCGCCAACGAGCGAGAGTGCGTAGTGCCGCGTGGGGGCCGCGGCGGGAGCCGCTGCGGCGTTGGTAGCAGGCTGCGTGGCCTCCGCGCGCGCAGACGCGGCAAGACCGGTCATGCCCAGGCAAGCCAGGGCCAGGCACGCCAGGGCCGCGGCGAGCAACGGGGAAACGTCGAGACGCCAAGTCACCGGCTTACTGTCCTTCCTCATCACGAGCTGCCGCATTGGGCCGTAACATCACGAGCCGCAACATCGCGAGCTATCGCAATTACGAGCTGTCGTACGCACAACCTGTGCCACGCATGCTATGCCACGCCTTGGCCCGCGGCGGACAGGGCATGGCATCAATCCTCGTAAACTCGCAAAATTGCAGGGCGTCCGCGAGTTAACTTGCTGTCATTTAGGGTGGTGCGGCGCGCTACTTCTGAGTGTTCAGATAGGCCAGCAGGTCGGCCAAATCATTGGGATCGGAGATCCCCGGGAATGTCATCTTGGTGCCGGGCACGAAGCCTTTCGGCTTATGAACGAAAGCGGCCAGGTCTTGCAGCGTCCAGTTGCCGCCCTTGGCCTTCATGGCCTCCGAGTAGGTGAAGCCCTCGTGGCTCGCCTTCGGGCGCCCGACGACGCCCCACAGGTTGGGACCGACCTTGTTGGGGCCGCCCTTCTCGCCCGAATGGCAGGCCTCGCACTTCTTGAAGATCGTGGCGCCGGCCTGCGCGTTGCCGCTGGCAGCCGCCTGTGCCACGTCGGCGGGGTTGAAGGCGGGCAGGTCGACGGGGGCTGGCACTGCCGCGGCGCCGCCCGGCGGAATAGTGCTTGGGCCGGTCTTCTCCGGCATCGGCAGCGTGTAGCCCGGCGGTTGCGGCTTCTCGCCCTCCTCGGAGATCTCGAGCGCGACGCGGAAGCCGACGATGACGAGAAGCGCGGACAGCACCGCGCCGGCAATCTTGGCAATCTCAAAGGTATCCATGGCACCCTTAACCCGCTCTGGCATTCGGCGCTTTGGCCCGGGCACCGAACAGACTGGCGCGACTATAGAAACTCCTCTTCGGCTTGCAACTGAGGTTCGCTCCGTTCTAAGTGCGTTTGCCCGAGACCAATTGCCACCGGTCAAATCTTGAGCAGAGCCTTGTGCAGATGACGCGCACCCTGATCGTGATTCCCGCGCGCATGTCGGCCTCGCGGCTCCCCGGCAAGCCAATGGTGGATATCGCGGGCGCGCCGATGATCGTGCACGTTTGGCGCCGCGCGATTGAGGCGCAGGCGGGCCGCGTCGTCGTCGCCGCCGACACCGACGAGATCGTGGAAGCGGTCCGCGCGGCGGGCGGGGAGGCGCTGCTGACGCGGCCCGACCACGCGTCGGGCTCGGACCGGGTGTTCGAGGCGGTCCTCCGCGTTGACCCCGAGGCGCGAGCCGATCTCGTCGTCAACCTGCAGGGCGACCTGCCCACGCTCGAGCCGCACCTCGTGCGCGCCTGCCTCGCCCCACTCGCCGATGCGGGTCCCGACATCGCCACCATCGCCGCCGAGATCGTCGAGCCCGACGAGTGCACCAACCCCAACGTGGTCAAGGTCGTCGGCACGCCGCTTGTGGAGAAGCGCCGCCTGCGCGCCCTCTACTTCACGCGCGCGACTGCGCCCTACGGCGAGGGGCCGCTCTATCACCACATCGGCATCTACGCCTATCGGCGCGCGGCGCTTAAGCGCTTCATCGGCCTAAAGCCGTCGCCGCTCGAGGGCCGCGAGAAGCTCGAGCAGCTGCGCGCGCTCGAAGCGGGCATGCGCATCGACGTGGAGATCGTTGACACGGTTCCGCTCGGTGTCGATACTCCGGCCGATCTTGAGCGGGCGCGAGGCCTGCTTAAACGCACCAAGTCACCCACGAGCTGACGGCCGCACGCGCAAACCTGCGTCCGCACGCTCCTTAAATCACCTGCGAAGCCATCACCCGCGAAGTCTATGCCCAACTCCTCCCGCCAGAAGAGCGCGGCGTCGCAGCGTGACGCAGCTGCAAGTGCAAAGCCCTCAGCCGAGCGCATCGCTTACCAGGGCGAGCCCGGCGCCAACTCGCACCTCGCCTGTCGCGAGGCCTATCCTGGGCTCGAGGCGGTTGCCTGTCCCACCTTCGAGGATGCGCTGCTCGCGGTGAAGTCGGGCGAGGCGCGCTTGGCCATGATCCCGATCGAGAACTCGGTCGCCGGCCGCGTGGCCGACATTCATCATCTTCTGCCCGATGCCGACCTCTACATCGTGGGCGAGCACTTCCTGCGTGTGCGCCACCAGCTCATGGCGGCGCCCGGCGCCAGCCTCAAGACCATCAAGCGCGCCTTGAGCCATACCCAGGCGCTCGGCCAATGCCGGAGAAAGCTGCACGAGCTCGGCTTGAAGCCGGTGCCCGAGGCCGACACGGCGGGTTCCGCGCGCATGGTGCAGGAGGCTAAGAACCCCGAGCTTGCCGCGATTGCCTCCTCGCTCGCCGCCGAGATCTACGGACTGCAGATCCTGGCCGGCGACATCGAGGACGAGGTGCACAACACGACGCGCTTCGTCGTGCTCTCAGCCGAGCCCGACGACGCCGAGCCGGGCGAGGGCCCGGTGATCACCACCTTCATCTTTCAGGTGCGCAACATTCCGGCCGCCCTCTACAAGGCGCTGGGCGGGTTCGCGACCAACGGCGTCAACATGACCAAGCTCGAGAGCTACCAGCTCGAGGGCACATTCAACGCGACTATGTTCTACGCCGACATCGAGGGCCATCCCGCCGAGACCATGGTGCAGCTTGCGCTGCGCGAGCTCGCCTTCTTCTCGAGCATGGTGAAGGTGCTCGGCACTTACCCTGCGAGCCCGTACCGTGCCGAGGCCGCGCGGCTCGCCGCGACCGGGCAGATCCCCGTCAAGCGTCGCTAGGCAGGGAGCCCCGATGAAGCTCGATGGCAAGGTTGCGATCGTGACCGGCGCGGCGTCGGGCTTCGGGCGCGCGATCGCGGAGTGCTTCGCGCTTCAAGGCGCGCGCGTCGTCATGGCCGACATCAACGGCGCTGGCGTGCGCGAGGTCGCGGCCGAATTCGGCGAGGCGGCGCTGGCGGTGACGTGCGACGTCGCACGCAAGGTCGACGTCGACGCCATGGTGCGCGCCGCGACGGAAGCCTTCGGCGGCGTCGACATCATGGTCAACAACGCCGGCACCACGCACAGGAATAGGCCGCTCATGGAGGTCGGCGAGGCCGAGTTCGACCGCATCTACGCCGTCAACGTGAAGTCGATCTACCTGACGACGCTGGCGATAGTTCCGCGCATGGAGAAACGCGGCGCCGGCATCATCATCAACATCGCCTCGACCGCCGGCGTGCGACCGCGCCCGGGCCTAACCTGGTACAACGGATCGAAAGGCGCGGTCATCACGCTGACGAAGTCGCTCGCCGTGGAGCTCGCGCCCTTAAACATTCGCGTCAATGCCATCAACCCGGTGATGGGCGAGACGGGGCTGCTGACGCAGTTCATGGGGATGTCCGACACGCCAGAGAACCGCGCGAAGTTTTTGGCAACCATTCCCTTGGGGCGGCTGTCGCGCCCGCACGACATTGCCAATGCGGCGCTTTTCCTCGCCGAGCCGGCGTCCGCGTTCATAACGGGCGTGGCGCTGGAGGTCGATGGCGGCAGATGTGTGTAGGCCTCGCCGGGGTGCCCGGCGAGGGTTGTAAGCCGCGGCGCGACCCCCCATAATCGCCGCGGGAGGTTGGCGGCGGACGCATCCCTCGCCAACCGGGTCAGGTCCGGAAGGAAGCAGCCCTAACGATCAGGACGCGGGTCGTTCGCCAGCCTCCTCTATATTTCGCTCACGCGCGCTGATCGGATCGCTCGACGCGATCCGGCGCGCTCCGCGGGGGCGCGACTTGTCGCGGACCGCCTTGCGGTCGGGGCCCTGCGGGCCGAAGAGGCGGCGGCAACTCGGAAAGCCATGGCGAAGAAGAAATCAGAGGGCGCGAAGGGCACAGCAGCCGGTGGCGAGGCGAGTGCGCCCTACGTCGTGCTCGCGCGCAAGTACCGGCCGCAGACCTTCGACGACCTCATCGGCCAAGAGGCCATGGTCAAGACCTTGCGCAACGCGTTCGCCTCTGGCCGCATCGCGCAGGCCTACATGCTGACGGGCGTGCGCGGCGTCGGCAAGACGACGACGGCGCGCATCATCGCGCGCGCGCTCAACTACGAGCCATTGAACAGTGAGAGTGGCACCGTGTCGAAGCCGACCTTCGACATGCCGGAGACGGGCCGCCACTGCGCCGAGATCATGGAGAGCCGCCACCCCGACGTCGTCGAGATGGACGCCGCCTCCAACACCGGCGTCGACAACATGCGCGAGCTCATCGAGAGCGCCCGCTACAGGCCGCTCATCGCGCGCTTCAAGGTCTTCATCATCGACGAGGTGCACATGCTCTCGAAGGGCGCGTTCAACGCGCTTTTGAAGACGCTCGAGGAGCCGCCTGAGCACGTCAAGTTCATCTTCGCGACGACCGAGATCCGCAAGGTGCCCGTGACGGTCCTCTCGCGCTGCCAGCGCTTCGATTTGCGCCGCGTCGACGTGCCGGAGCTCGTTGCCCACTTCAAGGGGATCGTCGCCAACGAGAATGCGAAGGCAGCCGACGACGCCCTTGCGATGATCGCGCGCGCGGCCGAAGGCTCCGTGCGCGACGGGCTGTCGCTGCTCGATCAGGCGATCGCCACGGGCCAGGGCGAGGTCGCGCCCGAGACCGTGCGCGCGATGCTCGGCCTCGCCGACCGAGGACGCATCTTCGATCTCCTCGAGCACGTCTTTGCCGGCGACACCAAGGCGGGGCTCGCCGCTCTTGATGCGCTGCATCGGGATGGCGCCGAGCCCCAGCAGATTCTCGGTGATCTCGCCGAGGCCGTGCACGCTGCGGCGCGCTGCAAAGCAGTCGGAGCGGACGCCGGCGCGGAGGCCATGAGCGCGGAGGAGAAGCGGCGCGGCCAAAGTCTGGGAGAGCGCCTGTCCACTCCGCTGCTGGCGCGCGCCTGGCAGATGCTGCTCAAGGGCTGGGAGGAGGCGGGCAAGGCGCCCAATCCGCAGGCTGCCGCCGAGATGGTTTTGATCCGCCTCGCGCACACCGCCGATTTGCCCGCGCCCGACGAGCTCATGCGCACGCTCGGTGGCGCCGGCGCCTTGGAGCGTGGGGCCCCCGCCAAGCCGGCGCCGCGCGACAACGGCAACGGCCGCGAGCTGCCGCTCGGGCGCGCCTCCGCTGGGCCCTCCGGGGATCGCGAGACGAGTGCGGATTTCTACGGCGAGGAGGAGGAGGCAGCGCCGTTCGGCGATGAGGCGGCGGACGCCGCGGCCGCGCTCGCGCAACTGCCCGACCCGCGCTCCTTCGCCGAGGTCGTCGCGCTCGTCAGCGAGCGGCGCGATCCCAAGCTTAAGGTTCATCTGGAGGACCACGTCAGCCTTGTGAAGTTCGATGCGGCCGCGGGCTCGATCGACCTGTTCCTCTTGCCGGGCGCTCCCGCCCAGATCGCAAACGAGCTGCGCGAGAAACTCATTGCCTGGACGCAGCGGCGCTGGGTCGTGATGCTGTCGAAGGAGCCCGGCGAGCGTCCGATCGGCGAGGTGCAGCGCGAGCGCGAGGCGGCCGAGCTGCAGGCCCTCAAAACGCACCCCGCGCTCAAGGCAGTGCTCGATGAGTTTCCCGATGCGAAGATTGCCGCCGTGCGCCCGCTGCTTGCTCCCGACAAGGACGAGACGGGCACCGGCTGAGGGCGTGTTTGACCCTCTGGGTCTGACACCGCAAGAGTTGACGCAACAGTGTCGGACGCTAAAGCGTCTGACACCGGAGGTATGAGATGAAAGACCTGATGGGCGTGATGAAGCAGGTGGGCGAGATGCAGGCCCGCATGCAAAAGATGCAAGAGGAGCTTGGCGCCTTGGAGATCGAGGGCCAGGCCGGCGGTGGCCTCGTCAAGGTGACGCTCAGCGGCAAGGGGGAGATGAAAAAGATTGCGATCGACCCCAGCCTGATGAAGCCGGATGAGGCGGAGATCTTAGAGGATCTCGTCGTAGCGGCGGCTCAGGACGCCAAGGCCAAGCTCGATGTGGAGCTGCAGGCCAAGATGCAGGAGATGGCGGGCGGGCTGCCGTTGCCCCCGGGCCTCAAGCTGTTCTGATGCGATCGCGGTCGAGGTCGCGCCACGCGCGCCGCATGATCGTGACGCTGCTCAGCGCCGCCGGGCTGTGCTGGGCCGCGACGGATACGGAGGCAACAATGACGCTCAAATTGACATCCCCCGCTTACGCCGATGGCGCGCCGATGCCGGCCAAGTACACGTGCGAAGGCAAGGACCTGTCGCCGCCGCTCGCATGGTCTGGCGCGCCGGAGGGAACGAAAAGCCTGGTGCTCATCATCGACGATCCGGATGCACCCGACCCCAAGGCTCCGCGCATGACCTGGGTGCACTGGGTGCTCTTTGATCTGCCGCCCGACGCTAAGGGTCTTGCCGAGAACGCCAATGCAGACGGGCTGCCGGCTGGAACGAAGGTCGGCCTCAACGACTGGAAGCGCACCGACTACGGCGGTCCCTGCCCGCCCATCGGCAGGCACCGCTATTTCCACAAGCTCTACGCGCTTGATACGAAGCTATCAGGCTTGAGCAAGCCGACGAAGGCGGACGTGGAGAAGGCGATGCAGGGCCACGTGCTGGCGCAAGCGCAGATCATCGGAACCTACCAAAAGGTTAAATAGCTTGCCGCCGCCGCGATGGTTGCCCCGTTCGCGCGCGGGCCTCGCCATGTTGGTCTTTGGTCCAATGCCGACGGCGGGCGGGCCTCGTGCTTTGGTCGAAAGGACGTCAGAGCACTGATATTTCGCAATCGAATTTAATACAGCGAGAACCTTTCACACCCAAAAGTTGCGCTTCTCGCCGCGGGGTCCTCCCCCCGCGCGCGTGCAAAGAGGTTCCGCATTTTGCCGAAGGCAGTCGATATAGCTCGTACCTTGACGCGTCGCTACGTGTTGGCGCTCGCGTCGCTGGCGATCCTGGCGACGATCGCACTGGTCGGCGCCGAGGTCGTCATTTCGCGGCAGTTTGGAACCGCCGAGCTCGTCAATGTTGCCGGGCGTCAGCGCATGCTCTCGCAGCGCGCGGTTCTGTTCGCCGATCGCCTCACCTCAGCGGCGACAGCGCAGCGCGACGACGCTCGCAGAGAGCTCGTCGCGACACTTGACGAGTTGGCGCGCGCGCACGCGGTCTTATCGTCCGAGAGCAGCGGCAGCCTGTCGCCGGCACTGCATCGCATCTATTTCGAGGGTATGGATGCCGCCGATCCGCTGCTGACGAAGTTTGTTGTTGCGGGGCATGCACTCGCGGCGAGGTCGGCAGGCGGCCCGGTCGCGCCCGACGATCCCGACTTGAAAGCAGTCGACAGGATCGGCTCCTCGCGTCTGTTGGCAGCGCTCGACAGCGCGGTCAGCCGTTATGAGACGGACGGTGAAGCGGCGATCGATCGCGTGCGCATCTTCGAGATGGTCGTGTGGTTGGCCGGGTTGCTGGTGTTGCTCGCCGCGGCGTTGTTCATCTTCGCGCCGTTGGTGCGCCGTCTGCAGGAGAACCTGGCTCAGACAAATGCTGCCACCGCGGCTCTCGCGGAGAGCGAGGAGCGCTTTGCGCTCGCGGCCCAGGGGTCGAGTGTCGGCATACGTGACCACTACAACCTGCAGCAGGATGCGGAATACTGGTCGCCGCAGCTCTATCGCCTACTCGGCTACGAGCCGGGAATGTTGACCGCGCGAAGCTCGACATTCAACGCGCTCGTGCACCCGGATGATCGCCGCCGAGTGCAGGAGGCGATCGACGAGCATCTCGAAGCGCACGCGGCGTTGAACGTCGAGTGCCGGTTGCAGCACAAGAGCCAGTGCTATCGTTGGTTCCTCCTGACCGGCCAGGCAATTTGGTCTGCGGACGGCAAGCCCCGGCGCCTGATCACCTCGCTCATGGATATCGACGCGCGCAAGCAGGCGGAGCAAATGAAGTCGCAGTTCATCTCCACCGTCGCCCACGAGCTGCGCACCCCCTTGACGTCGATCACGGGAGCGCTCGGTTTGATGCGCTCGAAGGCAGTGGGTCCACTTTCTGAGAAGGCCGATCGCCTGGCCACGATCGCACAGGACAATTGCGACCGGCTGGTGCGCCTCATCAATGATCTCCTCGACGTGGAGAAGCTCGAGGCCGGCAAGATCGTCTTTGATTTGCAGCCGGAGGACTTGGGCGCCCTACTCAGCCGTGCGGTGGAGCAGAACATGCTTCTCGCCAAGGAATACGGGGCCGCGATCGTCGAGCAGCCGCTCGATCAGGCGGTGACGGTCGATGTCGACGCGTCGCGATTCGATCAGATCATGGCCAACCTATTGTCGAACGCGGCCAAGTACTCCCCTCCCGGCGGAACGGTAACGATTGCGTCGAAGACCCGTCCCGGGTGGGTGCGCGTGAGCGTCTCGGACCAGGGCCCGGGGGTTCCGGCCGCTTTCCGCAGCCGCATTTTCCAGCGGTTTGCCCAGGCCGACGCGTCCACGCGCCGAGGCAAGAGCACCGGCCTGGGTCTGAGCATCACCAAGGCCATTGTCGAGGCGCACGGTGGAACGATCGGCTTCGACAGCAAGGAGGGGCAGGGGGCGACGTTCTACTTCGAGCTCCCGCTCTCGCACGTGGGCGCCGTGCGGCCGAGGGGTCTCGATCAATTGCCGGCCCGCGAGCCCGAGCCCGCGACCCGATTCAAGAGAAGCGCTTGAGATTGGGGCCGGTGCTCGTCGTCTAGCTCTTTTGCCCTTAGCCCTTTTGCCCTTAGCCCTTTTGCAAAACGAGCGTCAGGCCGAGCAGCGTGCTCTCGAAGAACTGGATCTCGACGATCTGCTTGGCGCCTATGAGGATCACGTCCATGTTTGCGGTGAGGCCCGAGCCGCGCACGGAGATGCGGAATCCGCGCGGGGTCACGCTGCCCGAGAGCTCGCCCCCGAGATTGTAGATCAGCTCGTTCCAGGTGCCCGACAGCGCGCCCGCTTTGTGCGTGACGACGCTCTTCACCTCGATCTTGCCGCTGGCAGACGCGCACCTGATGTTCTGCTTGAGCTTGTTGGCGTCGTCAGAGACAAAGTAGGTCGCGCGGCATTTGACGGTCTCAACCTTACCGTCCTTGAGGCCGATCCGCCCGTCGCCGACCCACCGTCCCGGCAGGTCCTTGAACGGTGAAGTCTCCGGTGCGAAGCCCGGAACGGCGCCGGCGGTGAGGCAGGCGAGCAATGCCAGGGTGGTGCCGAAGAGCCGTTTCGTCGCGTTCATGCTTGAGAAACAGTCTGCTTTGCGCTGTGCGGGCCTTCGGGCCGCGCGATCCGGGGGAAATGTTGCCGCGCTCGTCTCCAATTCCTAGTGCCGGCGAGCCACAGCCACCCCTTTAAGCGCAGTGTGCGCGAGCTCCCGTCCCGCGGACAGGAGCCTGGCGCCAGAACGGCTCTGTCCGGCGCCCCCGCAGCGCACCCGGATCAAGCGACCGTGATAGCCAGGTGTCGGCTCGCCCGCCCCAGGGGCCTTCATTTGCAGCGCCAGGCGGGCTGTGCGGACTAAACTGTCATCACGCGAGTTGAACAATCGCTCGCTGCGAACCACGGGGAATTGAGTGGTAGTGATCGACGACCTTCTCCAAATAGATCTGCAAGGGGCGGCACTGCTTCGCCGCTCTTAACGATCGGAAAAACCCCTTTGAGGAGGAAGCCATGAAGACTTGGAACAAACCGCAGGTTCGCGAGCAGGAAGTCGGGCTGGAAGTGACGAGCTATCTGCCTGCCGAGATCGACATCATCTAATTAAGAGCTGAGCCGGCGCGGTGACCGCGCCGGCCCCCTCCAAGCCAAATCCCCCCACAGAACACGCCAGGAGCTTCAAATGACCCGCGCATACTTGCTGGCCGCAGTGCTTGCCACCGGCCTCGCATTGCCCGCCTTTGCCGCCGACACGACCGCCCCTTTGCATCAGCTCTTCACGCAGGACCAGGCGCGTCAGCACCTGATGCACCTCGGCTACACGAACGTCTCGCAGCTGCATAAGGACATGCAGGGCAATTGGTCGGGAAGCGCGACCAAGGACGGCAAGACCGTTCTCGTTGCCGTTGGCGTCAAGGGTGCCGCGCCGGCCGCCAACTGAGCCCACGCCGGCTTATCGTTTGCGAAGAGCGCCCGCCGCAAGGCGAGCGCTCTTTTGCTGTCGGAGCTGACGGCGGATTGGGCTACCCGGCTTTGGCCTCGATGTGACGGATGCGGGTGCCGCTCGTCAGCGCTGCGTAGCTCGCAATCGGCGCCGGACGCCCGATCAGATAGCCCTGGATCTCGTCGCAGCCTTCGCTGGCGAGGAACATTCGCTCGCCTTCGGTCTCGACTCCCTCGGCGATGACCGGAATGCCGAGCGCCTTGCCGAGCCCGATGATCGAACGCACGATCGCCGCCGAAGGCGGATTGTTCTCGACGCCGGCGATGAAGCTCTGGTCGATCTTGATCTTGTCGAACGGGAACGACCTGAGCGAGGACATCGAGGCGTAGCCGGTGCCGAAGTCGTCCATGGCGATCTTGACCCCGAGCGCCTTGAGCCGCCGCAGGACCGAAAGCGCACGCCCTGGGTCGTCGAAGATCACGCCTTCAGTAATCTCCAGCTCCAGCCGCCCCGGCGGCAAGCCGGTTTCGATCAGGATCAAATGCATGAGCCCGGCGAGATCGCCGTAGCGGAACTGCACCGGCGAAAGATTGACCCCGACCTGCAGCGGAGCGTTCCACGTTGCGGCCTCGCGGCAGGCGTCCCACAGCGTCCAGGCTCCGATCTCGACGATTATGCCGTTCTGCTCGGCGAGCGAGATGAAGTCGTCGGGCGGTATCAGGCCGCGCGTGGGGTGCTGCCAACGCACGAGGGCCTCGAAACCGAACACCTCGCCGTCGATCGAGGCCTGCGGCTGGTAGTTGAGGAGCAGCTCCTCGTTCTGGATGGCCGAACGCAGATCGAGCTGCAGCGCAAAGCGCTCGCGCAGCCGCCGGTCCATGTCGGGGTCGAAGAACCGCGCCGTGTGACGGCCGTCGCCCTTGGCGCGGAAGAGCGCCGCGTCGGCGTTGGCAAGGAGCGTGACGGTATCGGCGCCGTCGCGCGGATAGACCGCAGCGCCGATGCTGAGACCGAGAGGGATCTTCTGGCCGCGCACCTCGAAGGGATCGGCGACGGCCTGCAACACGCGGCCCGCCAGCGCCTCCGCCGCCTTGGGTTGCAGCGCGTTCGCCGAGATGAGCGTGAACTCGTCGCCGCCGACACGGGCGACGAAGGCACCCTCGCCGGCGATCTCGAGCCGTCGGGCCACCGCGCACAGCAATTCGTCGCCGGCGACGTGACCGAACACGTCGTTCGCCTCCTTGAAGTGATCGAGGTCGACCATCAGGATGGCGAAGCCTTCCCCGCGTCCCCTCGCGCGCTCGAACGTTTCGGCCAGGCGGCCGGCGAGCGAGGTGCGGTTGGGTAGATCGGTCAGGGCGTCGTGGTGGGCGAGGTGCGCGATCTGCTCGTGGCGCTCGATCAGCTCGGCACGCGCCGTACGCATGTTCTCGCGCGCCTCATCGAGACCGATGCGCCGCATCCCGCACCTGCTCCTGCAGGACGTTGAAGCTTTCCGCCATCTCGCCGAGCTCGTCGCGCGAGTTGGGCTTGACCGGAACGATGTTGACGGAGGCGTGCGCGGCCTCCAGATCGCCGCGGCCGAGCGCATTCATGGCGAGCGAGAACTCGCGCAATGTGCCCCAAGTCAGGCGCTTGGCAGCGGCGCTGACCTCCTTGGCCGAGTAGGTGATCATGCCGGGCAGGATGAGCCCGACGCTGATGGTCAGGAGGGCGACCGCGACGAAGATGTCGGCGAGAACGGCCACCAGAGCGTGATGCTCGCTCGACACCGTGTTGACCGCCAGGAGGTAGGCGATGCCGTCGAGGATCAGCACGAACAGCATGGCGCCGGTGAGCTTGACGTGCAGCGTCTTGGCGAAGGCCGGAAGGCCCTGGCGCCGCCGGTCCTCGATGACGCGCCAAGCGTAGAGTGCGGCGCCGGAGTAGGCGAGCGCCAGCCCGAAGAGGACCGTGGGCAGGCCATACTGCTGGAAGCCCAGCATTGCCGCGACGAGCCAGGTCGCGGCGGCGCAAACCCCGAGCACGATGGTGCCGCGCGGCGCCCGGTAGGGGCGCTCGGCATCCGGCAGGTCGCGGCGCAAGAGAAATGCGGCGATGTTGGGCATGCAGATGCCGATGAGGTAGGTGAAGTTGGCAGCCGCAATCATCCAAATCGGATCGCCGGCGAGAAGGAAGATGGTCGCCGCGCCGGCGGTCAGCACAGTCGCGGCCCACGGGCAGTCCGTCCGCGCGAGGCGCAAGGAAAGAAAGCGCGGGAGCAGCCCGTCGTCGGCGAGCTGTGACATCGTGCGCGCGGCTCCCGCCAACGGCTGCAGCGTCCCGTGGAACATGTTGAGCATGACGAACCAGATCGCTGCCGCCTTGCCGAGGCTGCCGAGCAGCGGGGCAAACGTGGGACCGAGCACGGTGGCGAGATCCTCGCCGAGCGCTTGTGGTCCGAGCACGCCGAGCCACACCACCGGCAGCACGATGAAATAGAGGCCGGCCATCAGCGCGGAGGCGAGCATGGCGCGCGGCACGTTGCGGTTGGGGTCCTTCGTCTCTCCCACATGGCAAGCGGCGGCCTCGAACGCCGGCGCCGTGAAGCCGATCAAGTAGAGCCCCGCCATGATCGACGTGACGTTGCCGAACCAGCCTTCGAAGGGCGTGGTCAGGTGGTAGGTGAACGCCTGTTGCCAGTTGACCGTGCCGGAGTAGATGGGGACGAGGGCGGATAGGAAGGCAAGCGTCGCCGAAAGCGTGGCAATAGGCATTGCCAGCCGCGCCACCCACTTGATCCCGCACAAATTGACGAACGTGAAAAGGCCGACGATGGCAATCGCGACGGCTTCGACCGGTAGCCCCGGAAAGTACCACTGCTGGAACGCGGAGGCCGAGAGCAGCGCGGTCAAGCCGCAGGTCGGGATCCATCCCCACCAGTAGCAGGTGCCGGTCAGCGAGGAGAGGACCGGATTGTAAGGACGGAATGCTTCGGCGCATGCCGCAGAAATTCCGCCGACGCGGTTCGGCCACATCAGGATCAGCTCGGTCCAAGCCGGTGCGGCGGCCCACCCCAGGAGGACTCCCGTGATGAGCAAGGGTACGGCGGCGCTGCCTTGTCCCAGAATCGCGCCTTGGCCGACGAAGAGCGCGGCGATGATGAAGATCATCTGATTGCTGCCGCCCATGGCGAGCGCAGTCGTGCCGAACCAGCCGAGCACTCTGGGGTGGGGCGGTGTCGCAGCAATTCGCTGGGAAGTGGAGCCCATTTTGGCCTGACGCCCATCTAGCCGCGTGGGCTTCGCGCACACCCTGGCCGCTATTCACCTATTTAGGGTGTGCACGTACGACCTTGTTTATTCATTTATTCGATCATTAAACCTTTAAATCTTCGATTGATTTGTGAGCGCTTCAGATGGGGAAACATCCACGCCGCAGTGCCCCGCGCTACTGGCCTTCGACTTTAGTTCAAGAAAGCGCAGCGCCGGTGTCGGTCTTGGTGTCGGTCTTGGTGTCGGTCTGGGCCCCATCGCGTCAGGTCCGCACGGAGGCGGGCCTTCGCGCTCGAGCGCCTCGAGCTCGGCATCGGTGAACACACGCGAGCGCGTGAGGAAGCGCAAGCCCTCGGGTGCCTCCAGCGAGAACCCGGCGCCGCGGCCGGGAACGGCGTCAATGATGAGATGCGTGTGCTGCCAGTACTCGAATTGGGGGCCCGAGATGTAGATCGGGCAGCCGGCGATCTCGCCGAGAAAGACATCGCGCTGGCCTATCCTGAACTCGCCCAGCGGATAGCACATGGGCGCGCTGCCGTCGCAGCAGCCGCCCGATTGGTGGAACAGGAGGTCGCCATGCTGCGCGCGCAGCTTTGCAATGAGCTCGGCGGCAGCGGGCGTATGCGAGACCCTCAAGACAGCCATGACGCCCTCGGCAGAGGAGCTGCGGAGCGGAAGATCGGATTGGTCCGACCTCCCACTCCACGGCACCAATCTCAGAAAAACCCAAGCGCCTTCGGGCTGTAGCTCACCAGCATGTTCTTGGTCTGCTGGTAGTGGTCGAGCATCATCTTGTGCGTCTCGCGCCCGACGCCCGACTGCTTGTAGCCGCCGAAGGCTGCATGCGCCGGATAGAGGTGATAGCAGTTGGTCCACACGCGGCCCGCCTTGATGCCGCGGCCCATGCGGTAGCAGGTGTTGGCGTCGCGCGACCACACGCCGGACCCGAGGCCATAGAGCGTGTCGTTGGCGATCGACAGCGCCTCGTCCTCGGTCTTGAACTTGGTGACCGCGAGCACCGGCCCGAAGATCTCCTCCTGGAAGACGCGCATCTTGTTGTGGCCCTCGAACACCGTCGGCTCGACGTAGAAGCCGCCCTCGAAGCCCGCACCGAGGTCGGCCTTCTTGCCGCCGGTCAGCAACTTGGCGCCCTCGCCCTGGCCGATATTGATGTAGGACAGGATCTTCTCCAACTGGTCGGATGAGGCCTGCGCGCCGATCATGGTGGTGGGATCGAGCGGGTTGCCCTGCACCACCTTCCTCACGCGCTCCAAGGCGCGCTCCATGAAGGCGTCGTAGATGGACTCCTGCACCAGCGCGCGCGACGGGCAGGTGCACACCTCGCCCTGGTTGAGCGCGAACATGGTGAAGCCCTCGAGCGCCTTGTCGAAGAAGTCGTCGTCCTCGTTGAAGACGTCGGCGAAGAAGATGTTGGGCGACTTGCCGCCGAGCTCGAGCGTGACGGGGATGATGTTCTCCGCCGCGTACTGCATGATGAGGCGCCCCGTCGTCGTCTCGCCGGTGAACGCGATCTTGGCGATGCGCGGATTGGAGGCGAGCGGCTTGCCGGCCTCTACGCCGAAGCCGTTGACGACGTTGAGGACGCCGGGGGGCAAGAGGTCGCCGACGAGGTCCATCAGCACCATGATGCTCATCGGCGTCTGCTCGGCGGGCTTCAGCACGACGCAGTTGCCGGCGGCGATCGCGGGCGCGAGCTTCCACACCGCCATGAGGATGGGGAAGTTCCAGGGGATGATCTGGCCGACGACACCCAAGGGCTCGTGGAAATGGTAGGCGATGGTGGTCTCGTCGATCTCGGAGAGAGAGCCTTCCTGCGCGCGGATGCAACTCGCGAAATAACGGAAGTGGTCGACGGCGAGCGGCAGGTCGGCGGCCATCGTCTCGCGGATCGGCTTGCCGTTATCGATGGTCTCGACCGTTGCAAGCTCCGCAAGATGCGCCTCCATGCGATCGGCGATCTTGAAGAGCAGGGCAGCACGCGCGGCTGGCGCTGTCTTGCCCCAGGCGCCGGCCGCCGCATGCGCGGCGTCGAGCGCTTTCTCGATGTCTTCTGCCGTCGAGCGTGCGATCTCGCACACGATCTCGCCGCTGATCGGCGTCCGGTTCTCGAAGTATTGCCCCTTCGCAGGCGGCATCCACGCGCCGCCGATGAAGTTGTCGTAGCGGTTGCGGATCTTGATCTTGCTGCCGACACGCTCCAAAGCAGCCTTTGGCGTGTCCGTTTTGACGATGAGCTGCATTGATGTCGTCCTCCCACGCGCGAGAAAATTGATGCCTGTTCGTTTGGCTTATGGGGGAGAAAACTACTCCACTCTGCGGCCCAGCCAAAGGTGCCTGTCCCTAGGAAATTAGTGCATAAGGAAGAAACGCAATAATTGACCTGTGTCATTGCATTCCTTGCATGCTTGGCACGCAAGGCCATGCGCCCTAAGAGGGTCGTCCCGAATTCGCCACAACCCATCTTTGGCCGAAAGCCGCATGTCCCGTAAAGTCGCAGGCCCCGAGATCGAACGCGTCGTGCAGCTCTTGGCGCGACTGCCGGGGCTTGGGCCGCGCTCGGCACGCAAGGCGGCGCTGACGCTCCTCAAGCGGCGCAACGAGCTGCTCGTGCCGCTGGTGGAGGCGCTCGCGGGTGCCGTCGAAAAAATCGTCGAGTGCCCAATATGCGGCAATCTTGACACGGTGTCGCCCTGCAGCCTTTGCCAGGATCCGCGCCGCGATGCCTCGTTGATCGTCGTCGTCGAGGAGATCGGCGACCTCTGGGCGCTGGAGCGGGCCGGCGTCGTCAGCGGCCTCTATCACGTGCTCGGCGGTCATCTTTCGCCGCTCGATGGCGTTGGCCCGGACAAACTCAACATCCCGCGGCTGATCGAGCGCGCCTCCTCCCCGGCGGTCAAGGAGATCCTGCTGGCGCTCAACGCCACCGTGGAAGGTCAGTCGACAGCCCACTACTTGACCGAGCAGCTTGGGCCGAGCGGCGTCGTCGTCTCG
The DNA here is from genome assembly GCA_963724945.1 of uncultured Alphaproteobacteria bacterium. GTDB lineage: Bacteria > Pseudomonadota > Alphaproteobacteria > Rhizobiales > Hyphomicrobiaceae > Hyphomicrobium_A. Next base: position 1,586,524 of record CAVRWL010000003.1, read on the forward strand.
CGCTTAGCGCAGGGCGTGCCCATCGGGGGTGAGCTCGACTACCTCGACGAGGGCACGCTCGCGGCCGCTATCAAGTCGCGCCGCCGACTTTGAGCCCGTCATCTTTGATCCCGGCACCTGTGCCGGGTGCCTGCGGCTTTGAAAGGCTCGACCTTCCATGGAGATTGGCGCTCGTGTGCGTCGCGCCCCCGCGGCAGGCCCCAAGTTCGTCACCGGCTCGATCCTGCGCCACATCCTCGGCATGACGGGTGCGGGCGCCGTCGGCCTAATGGCGATCTTTCTAGGCGATCTGGCCAACATCCTTTTCCTCAGCTGGCAGCGCGACCAGGCAATCGTAGCCGCCGTCGGCTACGCGGGCTCCATCGTCTTCCTGACGATCTCGATGGGCATCGGCCTCTCGATCGCCGCGACCTCTGTCGTCGCTCCGGCGTTGGGAGCGGGCCGCCGCATGCGGGCGCGACGGCTGTCGCTCAACGCCCATGTGCTCACGCTTATCGCGGCCGGCGCCCTGAGCTTAGTCATTTGGCTGGCGATCCCATCGATCCTGACGCTTCTGGGCGCCACCGGCCGCGCGCACGCTCTCGCCGCCGACTATCTGGCGATCCTCGTTCCGGCACTGCCACCGCTCGCCGTCGCGATGACGTCGGCGTCCGTGCTGCGCTCGATCGGCGATGCGCGCCGCGCCATGAACGTGACCCTCATCGGCGCCGTCATCAACACGTTGCTCGACGTCATCTTGATCCTCTGGCTCGGCCTCGGAATTCATGGGGCGGCGATCGCCACCGCGCTCGCGCGCCTCACCATGATGGCTGTCGGGCTCTACGGCGTCATCATCGTGCACGATCTCTGGGGGCGGCTGCGACCGCCCACGCTTCTAGCCGATGCCCCCGCCTTGATTGCCGTCGCCATTCCCGCAGTGCTCACCAATATCGCCACGCCCATCGCCAACGCCTACGTCACGCGGGCGATGGCAGTGTTCGGCGACGGCGCGGTGGCGGGCTGGGCGGTGCTCGGCAGGCTGACGCCGGTCGCCTTCGGCGCCATCTTCGCGCTCTCGGGCACGGTCGGACCGATCATCGGACAGAACTACGGCGCGCGCGCCTTCGATCGCGTGCGCGCGACGTTCACGCAATCTCTGTGGGTCACGGCGGCCTTCACCGGCATCGCCTGGGTGCTGCTTGCCGTGCTTGCGCGTCCCATTGCCGGCGCCTTCGAGGCCAGAGGGGAGCCGGCCGAGCTCATCGTCTTCTACTGCCGTTTCCTCGCGCCGCTGTTCATCTTCCTCGGCGCGCTGTTTGTCGCCAACGCCGTCTTCAACACGCTGGGTCGTCCGCACACCTCGGCGCTGCTCAACTGGGGACGCGCGACGCTCGGCACAATTCCCTTCGTGACAATGGGAGCCTACCTCGCGGGTGCCCCCGGGGTGCTGGCCGGCAGCATGTCGGGCGGTCTCGTGTTCGGCGTCCTCGCCGTGTGGCTCGCCTACCGCTGGATCAACGAGCTCGCGGCGGTGAGTGTCAGGGAGGCAACACAAGCCCGAGCAAGTCCAACAACCAAGCCGTGAATATGTCGGAAGGCGCCCTGGAAGCACGGCCGAGCGGGTGCTATCCATGGTCAACTTCGCAGCTGCAACAGGAGCGCCCCGGTCGATCTAAGGAGCGCTAGGGGGACGTCATTCGTACAGATCACCCGTTCTGGGCGCCGTGGCGAGCCTGGCTTCTGGAGCTGCCACGCTTCAACAAGCGCTTCATACTGATCGGCCTCGACCTCGTGCTCCTGAGCTTCGCGCTCTGGTTCTCGATCTCGCTTCGCTACAACGCGCCCTACCTGCCGCCCGACCTGCCGTCGGCGCTGCTCTTGGCGAGCGCTCCGCTGATCACGACGGCGACGTTCGCGATCTCCGGCCTCTATCGGCTCGTCACGCGCTTTCTCGGCTACCGCGGTCATACGCGCATCATCGGCTGCATCTGGCTCTCCGTGCTGATCTGGTCGCTCGTGGTGTTCATGATCGGCCAGCTCGGCATTCCGCGCTCCGTCATCCTCGGCTACGGCGTGCTCGCGACGCTGCTGATCACGGGCAGCCGCGAGGTCGCGGGCATGCTCTTGGAAAGCGCCGGCATTCGCCTCGCGACGCTTCCCGCCAACGCCGAGCGCAGGCCCGTCGTCATTTTCGGCGCGGGCGATCTCGGCGTTCAGCTCCTCGCCGCGCTGCGCCGCACCTACGATCGCGAGGCGGTCGCCTTCATCGACACCGAGCCCTCGCTGTGGCGGCAATACGTGGCGGGCCTCAAGGTGCACCACCCCGACAAGCTCGGGCACTTGATCGAGCGCCACCAGGTGCGGGAGATCCTCGTCGCGTTGCCGGAGGGGAGGCGGCGCGAATGCCGCAACATCCTCAAGGAGCTCGAGGGCTATCCCATCGAGGTCAAGATCCTGCCGGCGGTGGAGGACATCGCCTCCGGCCGCGTGCGCGTCACCGATCTGCGGCCGCTCGAGGTCAACGATCTCTTGGGCCGCGAAAAGGTTCCGCCGAGCCGCGAGCTTCTGGCGCGCAAGACGCGCGACCGCTCGATCCTCGTCACCGGCGCCGGCGGGTCCGTCGGCTCCGAGCTCGTGCGCCAGCTCCTCAAGGAGGAGCCGCGGCGCATCGTGTTGTTCGACGTCTCCGAGGCGGCTCTCTACGAGATCGAGAGCGAGATGGCCGATCTCGTCGCGGCATTGAGCCCCGACGCGCGGCGGCCTGAGGTCGTCGGCGTGCTCGGCTCGGTGCTCGAAGCCCCGCAGGTGCGCGAGACGATCGCGCGCCACGAGATCGAGGTCATCTACCACGCCGCCGCCTACAAGCACGTGCCGATCGTAGAGCAGAACCCCATCTGCGGCCTGTGGAACAATACCTTCGGCGCCGCCATCGTCGCCGAATGCGCCAAGGCGGCGGGCGTCGAGCTGATGGTGCTGATCTCCACCGACAAGGCCGTGCGCCCCACCAACGTCATGGGCGCGAGCAAGCGTCTCGCCGAGCTCGTCCTGCAGGGCGCCGCCGCGAACGGGGGAGCGACCATCTTCACGCATGGTGCGCTTCGGCAACGTGCTCGACAGCTCGGGCTCCGTGGTGCGCCGGTTCCGGCGCCAGATCAGCAGCGGCGGTCCGGTCACCGTCACGCATCCCGAGATCATCCGCTATTTCATGTCGATCCCGGAGGCGGCCGAGCTGGTGATCCAGGCCGGCGCCATGGCCAAAGGCGGCGACGTGTTCGTGCTCGACATGGGCGAGCCCGTGCGCATCGACGACTTGGCGCGTCTCATGATCCGGCTGACGGGGCTCGACGTGAAGGGCTCGGAAAATCCCGACGGCGACATCGCCATCACCTACACGGGATTGCGGCCCGGCGAAAAGCTCTACGAGGAGCTGTTGATCGGCGCCAACACCACGGCGACGGAGCATCCCCGCATCTGGCGCTCGGATGAGCCGTTCCTGCCGCCGGCGGAGCTGGAGCGGGAGCTCAGCGTCCTCAAGGCCGCGATAAACATGCGCGATGTGGAGACGATGCAGGCCGTGCTGATGCGCACGGTGGAGGGCTATCACGCTGAACCCAACGCCGCGCGCAGCGAAGGCGCACCGCGCGTGCTGTGGAGCCCGTCCTCGCGAACGCTGCACTGAGGACCTTGCGCTGAGGACCTTGCGCTGACATGGCGATCCCGGCCGCCGCCCCGGTGACAGGCTCACGACGTGTCGCGATCGTCACGGGTGCGGGTGAGCCCCTGCGCCAGCTGCGGGGCTCCCTCATGGCGGACATCGTCGCGCGCCGGCACCGCGTCTTGATCATCGCGCCTGCGTTCGCCGACAGCGACATCGAGGCCTTAACGCAGCTCGGCGCCGAGCGTGCCGCGTTCGCCGCCGACGCCAATGGTCTGCGGCTCTTTTCCGACTGGAAGGCGATCGGCGCGTTGAAGCCGATCCTTTCAGGCTTCGCCCCGCACGTGGTGCTCGGCTGCGGCGCAAGGCCGATGATCTACGCAGCACTCGCCGCCAAGGCCGCCGGCGTCGAGCGCGTCGTCCTCATCGTCGGCGCTTTGCCGCACCAGCGTTTCGCCGGCTCGCTCGCGCCCGACGAAATGCCGGCATGGCGCTATGGGCAAGCGCTCAGGGCCGCCGACGAGGCCGTCTTCTATAATCGCGACGATGTCGGCCTCTTGAAGCGGCTTGGCCTGCTGCCGGCGGCGCTGCCGACCATCGTCGTGCCGGGGGCGGGCGTCGATCTGAAGCAGCGCCAAATTCAGCCGTTGCCGCCCTTGGGCCACGGCCTCGTGTTCCTGATGATCGCGCCGCTCGATCGGCGCAAGGGCGTCGTCGAATACTGCAAGGCCGCGCGCGAGGTGCGTGCGCGCGCTCCCAACACGCGGTTCCTGCTCGCTGGCGCCGCAGGCGAAGGCCCGCTCGCCGTCGCCCCGCACGAGCTCGCCGGCTTCGGGGCTGCGGTCGAATACATGGGGCCGGCGGACGACGTTGATGCGCTGCTCGGCAAATCCCACATCTTCGTCTATCCCTCGCACGCCGAGGGTATGCCGCAACCGGTGCTCGAGGCGATGGCCGCCGGCCGTCCCATCATCACGACTGACGTCGTGGGGTGCCGGGACACAGTCGACGAGCGCGTCAACGGCTGCCTCGTCAAGGCGGCCGATGCGTCGGCGCTCGCTGCCGCCATGGAAAGCTTCTTGAAGCGGCCCGACCTCATCGCTCCCATCGCGCGGGCGAGCCGAGCCAAGGCGGAGCGGTTCTGCGGCATCGAGATTGTCAACGGACCGCTGCTCACGGCGCTGGGGCTCGAATGAAAGCAGGGGCATTCGCGGGCGGCTGCGGCGCGCTTGCGCTCAAGATGCGCGATAGAGCGTGTAGCTGAGCTTGGGCTGGTGGAACGAGGCGCCCGGATCGACGAGCACGTTTGGTTGAATGGCCTGGCGGCCGAGCAGCATGCGGTAGGCCATCCGCTCCCGGTTGGTGAGCGTGATCTCGATCGGCCACTCGCGGCTGCCTAAGCTCAGCCGCGTCGCGATGACGTAGCGCAGCTCCCGCTCGCCGTTCGAGCTGGTGACCTCGCGGCGGTCGATCACAGCGGCGCTGGCCTCGATCTCGAGGCTCGCACGCGGGCTCGGGCGCACACCGAAACGCACCATCGGGCGCTTGCTCGGGCCGTAGGGCTCGATGAAGTGGGTGTGCAGCGCCGAGGTTCGGGCGCCTGTATCGATCTTGGCCTTGAGTGCCGGCAGCCCCAGGTCGGGCAAGGCAATCCATTCCTGCCAGCCGAGGATCAGCGGTGACGGTATCTGGGCCACGGGCGGCGGAGGCCTTGCGAGCAGGGGGACGACCGACATCCTTCTTTCTTACTGCAAACCGGCTTTGAGCGCCGCTTCGGGGCACATTTCGTGGCCTCCAAAACATTTTTATATCGTATTTGCCCGGAGGGGAAACTCCGCCTCAAATCCGCTTTTTTCTGAGCCGCTGATCCCGTCCGCTCCTCGACCGGCTCGGGGCTTCGGATCGGTTGGTTGTGCCGCGCCCGTAACCCTCCGGGGGAGCTACAACGCCTATGGAGACCGAGAATCATGACCACAAAGAAAGTCTTGCTGGCCCTGGCGGCGACGAGCCTGCTCGCATTCGGCGCCGTGGCCCCCGTCTATGCGGAGGATGCGCCGCCTGCAGGCGACGCCGCCAAGACGCAAGTACCGCCCGACCCCGATAGCGCCGATCCCGGCAATTCCCAGCCCGATCCCGGCTCCGACCAAGGCGCCGGCGAATCGGGTGGCCAGGACGGCGGCGCGGCCCCCTCCGATGATGGCGCCGCTCCTAAGGACGGCGGCGGCGATCAGCAGCCCCAGTAAAGCACGACGCCAACATAAGCGCCCCGACGCTTCTCCGGTCTCGATCGGGGCCAGCGCCGGGGCGCTCGTGTTTTTCGCATGCCGCCGGTCCCGGCGGGCGCGCCTGTGCACCGCTGGGCCGTGCGATGTGATTGACCGCCAAGGCGGACTTTCCTATTTCACAAGTTATGGCGAAGCTTCCCATCATCACGCTGCCCGATCCCGTGCTGCGCCGAGTCTCCGCGCCGGTCGAGCGCGTGGATGAGGAGGTGCGGCGGCTGATGGACGACATGCTGGAGTCGATGTACGCGGCGCCGGGGGTTGGCCTCGCAGCCATCCAGGTCGGCGTGCCACGCCGTATCGTCGTGCTTGACGTCGCCGAGGAGGGCGAGGAGCGCGCGCCGCTCTACCTCGTCAATCCCGAGCTCGTCGTGCTCGGACCGGAGACGCGCCTGCACGAGGAGGGCTGCCTGTCGATCCCCGACGTCCGCGTCGAGATCGAGCGGCCTTCGACCGTCACCCTTCGCTATCTCGACCGCGCTGGCGAGCAGCGCGAGCTGGCGGCCGACGGCCTGCTCGCGACCGCCATCCAGCACGAGGTCAATCATCTCGACGGCAAGCTCATTATCGACTTCCTTTCCTCGCTCAAGCGCGACATGGTGGTGCGCAAGTTCAAAAAGCAGGCGCGCGCTGCCGAGGCGCTCTGACGCCGTCGCATCCAATCCCGCACGCGGACCGCACCGATGACGCTGCGCATCGTCTTCATGGGCACGCCGGATTTTTCCGTGCCGACGCTCGCGGAGATTCTGGGCGCCGGCCACGAGGTGATCGCCGCCTACACGCAGCCGCCGCGACCCGCCGGGCGCGGGATGGCGGAGAAGCCCTCGCCGGTGCAAATCTTCGCCGAGCGCGCTAACATTCCCGTCAACAGCCCCAAAAGCCTCAGGCGTGAACCCGAGCAGCAGGCTTTCGCCGCGCTCAGGCCGACGCCGCCGTCGTCGTCGCCTACGGTCTCCTGCTGCCCGCGCCGGTGCTCGCCGCGCCGCGTCTCGGCTGCTTTAACCTGCACGCCTCCGCGCTGCCGCGCTGGCGCGGCGCGGCGCCGATCCAGCGCGCCATCATGGCGGGCGATAGCGAAACCGCGGTGATGGTCATGCGCATGGAGGAGGGGCTCGATACAGGCCCCATCTGCCTGGCCGAGCCGGTTGCCATCGGCCCCGACATGACGGCGGGCGAGCTGCACGACGTGCTCGCGCAGCGAGGGGCCGGCCTCATGGTGCGCGCGCTCGGCGCGCTGGAGCGCGGCTTGCTCGACTGCAAGCCGCAGCCTGCCGCCGGGGCGAGCTACGCGGCGAAAATCGACAAGGCCGAGGCGCGCATCGATTTTGCGCGCCCCGCCCGCGCGGTGCACGATCTCGTGCGCGGGCTTTCCCCCTTTCCTGGCGCTTGGTTCGAAGCCGGCAGCTCCGGCAAGCGCGAGCGCATTAAAGTCCTGCGCACGTGCCTTGCGGACGGCAAAGGCCGACCCGGCGAGGTGCTCGATGACGAGCTGACGGTCGCCTGCGCCGAGGGTGCGGTGCGCCTTGTGGAGCTGCAGCGCGCGGGCAAGCGGCCGATGGGCGCGGCCGAGCTCAAGCGCGGCTTCCCGCTGCCGCGCGGCACCCTTCTCTGAGCCCGGCCGGGCGCTCGCGTTAAGCATGGCCGGCAAAGGGTTGACCGGTCCCGCCGGTCTGGCGTTAAGCTGTTTCTGAGTTTGGGCCGTGTTTCTGGGGATGGTGTGGTCATGCGTGCTTTTTCTCTCTTGCTCGTTGCGGCGGGTGCAGCGGTGCCCATCGCGACCGCGATCGCCGAGCCGGCGCATACGACCCGCATCGAGACCCGGCCCTATTACGGTGCCGTCGTCACCATCGAGCACGGTGTCCGCGTGATCCGGCCGCTGCCACCGACCGAGCACCTGATCATCAATCCGAACGGCGCGACGCCGCTCGTTCTCGGCGGCAACGGCTCCGTCTCCGTCGCGCCCGAGACCCCGGCCGAGCCGGAGGACAAACCCGAGCCGGCGGACGGTCAAAGCGAGTGAGCGCAGCGCCCAACTGGTGCACGCCGGGGGATCGCGGCGCAAAGCGGGTTTGCACATTTGCTGAAGCCCTTTAGGGATGAGGCGGCGCACTTGTTGCGCTGAAGCCTCTCTGGCCCTCTCCCTCGTCCCATGCCGCGCTACCGCATCCTCATCGAATACGACGGCACGCCGTTTCTCGGCTGGCAGCGCCAGGCGGCCGGCGCCTCCGTGCAGGGCGCGCTCGAGGAGGCGCTCTTGCGCTTCTGCGGCGAGGGGACGGCTGTGCGCGGCGCCGGGCGTACCGACGCCGGCGTGCACGCGCTTGCGCAGGTCGCGCACTTCGACCTCGCGAAGGACTGGGAGCCATTCCGCGTGCGCGAGGCGCTGAACTTCCACCTGAAGCCGGCACCCGTCGTGGTGCTCGACTGCGCGCTGGCTGCGGCCGACTTCGATGCCCGCTACAGCGCCACCGCGCGCCACTACCGCTACCGCATCCTCAATCGCCGCGCGCCGCCGGCGCTCGAGCGCGACCGCGTGTGGTGGGTTCCGATCCCGCTCGACCATGAGGCCATGGCGCGGGCCGCGCCCGCGCTCCTCGGTCGCCACGACTTCACGACCTTCCGCGCCGCCCAATGCCAGGCGAACTCGCCCTTGCGGACGCTCGATCGCCTCGAGGTTGCAAAGCGAGGCGACGAGATCGTGATCGAAGCCTCCGCGCGCTCGTTCCTGCACAACCAGGTGCGCTCCATGGTCGGCAGCCTCAAGCTCGTCGGCGAGGGCAAATGGGGTGCAGCCGACCTTAAGGCCGCGCTCGAAGCGCGCGATCGCGCCGCGTGTGGTCCGGTGGCGGCCGCGTGCGGGCTTTATCTTAAGCGCGTCGATTATGGAACGCGCGCGCCTGCGCCTGAGGAGATTGCCGAGGACGACGATTGAAACACGCGCCATTGGCCTGGCGGCCTTCGGCCCGAGGGCATTGCTCTGGGCTAACACAAGGCTGCCGTAGCTATCACGTCCCCTTATAGAAAGCCGGGATGAGCTTCTTGATCTTGGCGGAGATGGCGTGACGCCCAAGCTGGCGGCTCAGCGCTGCCTCGGACTGCACCCAGTTGAACATGACGTAACGGCGCTCGCCGACATAGGGCTTATGGCCATGCCAGGATCTCTCGCCGACCCTGAATGCGGCGAAAGCGCCGCCGTGGGGTGGAACCTCTGCTGCATAGTCCTCAAGATTGTCTCCGCTGCGCAGCAGCCGCAGCCGGCCGTCCGATGTGTCCCACGTCTCATTGAGATAGAGAAGGCAAGTGACCACTTTGTCCTTGGTATCGGTGTGGATGCGGCCGTCCTTCTGTTGCGCTCGCCCGCGGACCGTAATCATCATCGGAAGACCATCGAGGTCTACACCGAATTTCTCGCCGACCAGCTGAGCAAGCGCGGGGGAGCGTACCTCTTCTATGAGCCGGGTGAAGGCTGGGCCGTATTCCAGGGCGGATATTGGAAACAACCCCGGCTTGTCGATCTTGGGAAAGTCGGCACGGATGGCATTGAGGCTATCCTCGTCGAGAACATCGTTGACTGTGAAGAACTCGAACGGCTCGGGCGTAACCTCTGCCTTGGAGATTGTTGCAAGATTGATCACAGGCGTCGTCCTCTTCCACTCGGAAAGCGAAGGGGCCGCATGCGTTGGGCTCTAGAACCGAGGCGGCGTAGGCCGCATCGATCTGTGGCGGTAACTGGGTCAAAGGCCCCCTGTCCGTAGGTACCTGGCGGCCGGCGTTTTGGGCTTGAGTTATGTCAAGCTCGCAAACGCCAATTGCCGCACGCCTGTGCGCTCCACCGCTTTGCTGAAACTGCGCTGGAGCAATGACCGCCCCGTTGGAGCGATCAAGCGAGGCTTTCGCTTGATCGCAGACGAACTCCATGATCGACCAAGGTGCAGATGGCGCGGCTGAGGGGGAGATTGTGGGGCCTGGTCTGCCCCCAAGCGCCAGAGGCGAGCGAAGTGTCAGAGCGCAATTGCATTATTGTTCATGGCTGCCCTGCAAGTGCCGAGGGAGAACGAGACGCCGCGACGCGGTCTTTCGACAAGCATTGGATCCCGTGGGTGCGGGAGAGCTTAATCGCGCGGAATATCCCGACGCTCGCGCCGGTGATGCCGGATCCATGGGCCCCCGATTACGCAAGGTTCAAGCAGGAATTTGCGAAGCATCCGGTCTCTGCGCGGACCATCCTCATCGGTCACAGCTGCGGATGCGCATTCCTCGTGCGCTGGCTGGGCCAGTCAAAGCAGAAGGTAGATATGCTCGTGCTCGTCGCGCCCTGGAAAATACCCAGAGCCGGAGACCCGGTACGCCAAGCCTTTTACGACTTTGCCATCGACGAGACGATCAAGCGCCGCGTGCGCCGCATTGTCATGTTCACGTCGGACACCGAGCAAGAGGATGGGAAGAAGAGCCTCGCAATCTACCACGCAGCGCTGGGCGGAGAAATCGTCGATCTGGCCCACAAGGGGCACTATGTCATTGGTGACATGGGCACCTGTGAGTTCCCCGAATTGCTCGACCAGATCGTGTGAGCACGTCGCGCGGGTCGGAGCGGTGCGGGGATAAGGTCCTCGCGTGGGGTCGCTTGCTCAAGCCTGAGCAGACGACAAAGCGCTCTACATCTCCCTCGGCAAAGGGCCAGCAGCAGTGGCCCGAGGTCGTGAAGTGTGAAGTCTGTGGGCATTAAGCATTTACATCTCTTCTGTTGCGAATCTACCACCATCGGGTGGATATCCGAGCGCGTCCGCGAAAGAACAACTGACAATTCTCGTAGATTTGAGAGGGTTCCTGGGTGGTCTAATCGGGCCGCGCCTGGAGTTAAGGATCGAGTTTGATCCGTGCCTTTGAGGGAACGCGTACCCAAGTTCAGTCGCCTGCACCGCCCGAGCAAGTCGGCATCGCAGACGGTGGTGAGCACACCCGTAGAGAAGCCGGCGCCTTTCAGATGAATTGGTTGGTTTTTCTTGAGGAGTGGGCACGGGCAACGCTACGCGACCCAATGCAGCATTTCAGCCAACGCAAACGACGTCAGTGCAGCGTTTGCGGCTTCCACGGGCTGTTCATACGAGCAGGACGGGTGGATGTACGCTGCCCAATTGCTCATCGCGAGAGCGCGACCGGCTTGTGGGCCATTACCTCACACGCAAAAGAATCGATGTGCGGGGCAAGCGCGTCCTCCACCTATCGCCGGAACGCTGCTTCTCGGCGCAATGGCGAAGCGAGCCCAACTATGTCAGCGGCGACGTGAAGAAGAGACAAGGTGGCAAATACCTTTGTCGACGTGACGCGCATACAGTTTCCAACGAGTGTTCGATTATGTGTTCTGCAACCACATCCTAGAGCACGTCGTGGAAGACCGCCAAGGCATGCGCGAATGCTTCCGCGTATTGAAGCCCGGTGGACTAGCGGTTTTCTCCGTTCCGCTATTCGAGAACGGTCAGACGACCTTCGAGCCGCCACCGGGTATGTCAAGCGCGATGTTGAGAGCATTGCGGCTGGGACCATAAGCGGATTTAGGCTTTGATTTTCTTGACAGGTTGCACGAGGCCGGCTTCGAAACTGCTGAAATAACCTGTTCGCCGGAGGAGGCGGCCATTTCCGAATGACGCACGACGAAATCGGGGATGTAGGAGCATCGAGTGTTCGTCGCCTGGAAGGCGAGGAATTCTTGAACCGTCCATGAAGGGGGGCGAATCGGCGGGTTAGAGCAAATTTGCTATTAGATGAGCGAGGCGAGGTCAGTACCGCGCGTTGCGCCTTGTTGGGCTGGTGACCTCTTCGGGACGATCGAATTCGTAGCGTGTGTGGGGCCAACCCCGCCGGTCGGCAAGCAATTTCTCCGCGACCGTTATGGCGACGGCGAGCAGCGATCCAACCATGGCCCCGAGAACGCCGCCGAGTCTCGATCCGACCACGACCCCGACGAAGATGTTGACGAGCGGTATCAACATCATGGCTGCGAGGATGACGATCGCGATTGCGTTGAGCATCGGTCCCCCTGATGCAACGTTCGCTTCCCTGGCAACGAGGCAAACCGAGTCGTGAGACGTGAGCGTGACGACGAAGTGACGATTGCGTGGCGCGCAGCTTACTTATCGCGACGCCGCCGCAGCACTCATCCAGATTAGAGTTTGTAGCGAGAGACGAGGGGAAGCAGGGCGACGAGGGCGAACACCAGCAAGACGGTCGCCAAAGCGAGAGCAATGACTAGGAGGCCCCCCCTGGCGCGCTTCGGCGTGGGGCCGAATTCCTGCGGGAGATTGGGATCATATTCGAGCATAGCCTCCTCCCTGGAGTGGGCCTGCGGCGCGCCCCACCGCGCAGAGAAACCTCAATCGACGATGGAGATGAACTCCTGGCGCGTGATCGGGCTGTCGCGGAAGACGCCCAGCATGCGGCTTGTGACGAGATCGGTGCCGGGCTTCATGATGCCGCGCGCAGTCATGCAGAAGTGCTCCGCCTTCAACACGACGCCGACGCCCTGCGGCTGCAGGACCTTGTCGATCGCGTTGGCGATCTGTGCCGTCATCTTCTCCTGGATCTGCAGGCGCTTGGCGTAGGCCTCGACGATGCGCGCGAGTTTGGAGATGCCGACGACGCGGCCGTTGGGGATGTAGGCGACGTAGGCGCGGCCGATGATGGGGGCCATGTGGTGCTCGCAATGGCTCTCAAAGCGGATGCCGCGCAAGACGATCATCTCGTCGTAGCCTTCGATCTCCTCGAAGGTCTTCGACAGGATCGCCTCGGGGTCCTCGTCGTAGCCCTTGAAATACTCCTCGTAGGCGCGCGCCATGCGCTGCGGCGTCTCGACGAGCCCGTCGCGGTCGGGATCATCACCCGTCCAGCGGATGATGGTGCGGAACGCGGCCTCCACTTCGGAGCGGCTGGGGCGAACGATCTGGTCCATGGGCGCGTCTTTTCTTGAGTTAGAGGTCACTGGCTAAGGGGAATTTATACGTCATGAAGGCGGCGCTGCCGAGCCCTTCATCACCCTCGGGCCCGGGGGCAGAGGCGCCCTTGGAGGCGCCATTGCGCCCCGCAGTGATATAGGCGCCCCGGCTCTTGTCGCAAACCTGACGGCGCGCCGCCGTCCCCAGTGCCGCCCAGCCCCACTGAAGGCCCTTCAAGATTCGGTGAGGGCGGCGCGAGCAAACGTGGCCATTGTCGACGATCTGCCCGCGCGGGCAGCGGCGCGTCGCGATCACGACAAGGGGGCGAGGCGCACGCGCTTTGCGACCAGCTGCCGCACGCGATCTTGAGAGGCATCAAGGCCGGGACGCCGCGCCTCCGTCACCATCGCACGCCAATGGGTTCGCCAACCCCATGCATGTGAAACACGAGCCGGCTTGCACGGAAGGAGCCGGCGCCAAAGGAGGAAACTTGAAATGAGCGAGCGGCGCTTCGCAAACGTTCCCGTGAGCACTCTCATGAGCCTCGATGAGTTCGAGGCCGCCATCCGCGCCGTCGGCGCGGAGCGCTACCACGACAAGCACACCTTCCATAAGCTTCTGCACGGCGGCAAGCTGACGAAGGGGCAGGTGCAGGCGTGGGCGCTCAACCGCTACTGCTACCAGGAGGCGGTGCCGAGGAAGGACGCGGCCTTGATCAGCCGCGTGCACGACCGCGAGCTGCGCCGCGAATGGCTGCACCGCGTGCACGATCACGACGGCCTGCCGCCGGAGGAGCCGGGCGGCATCGAGCGCTGGCTCGTCTTGACCGACGGGCTCGGCCTCGACCGCGCCTTCGTGACCTCCATGCAGGGCGCGCTGCCCGCGACGCGCTTCGCCGTCGAGGCCTACGTGCACTTCGTGCGCGAAGAGCCGCTGACGGTGGCGATCGCGTCCTCGCTTACCGAGCTGTTCGCGCCCTCGATCCACCGCGAGCGCATCGCCGGCATGCTGGAGAACTACGACTTCATTTCCGACGACGTGCTTGCCTATTTCAAGCGGCGCCTGCAGCAGGCCCCGCGCGACGCCACCTTCGCGCTCGAATACGTCAAGAGCCACGCCAAGAGCCGCGAGGAGCAGGAGGCGTGCGTCGCCGCCGTGCGCTTCAAGTGCGACGTGCTGTGGGCGCAGCTCGACGCGCTCGAGCACGCCTACGTCGAGGGGCACGTGCCGCCTGGCGCCTTCCGCCCGCGCGATCAAGTAGCGCTTCTCCAAACGACGGGAGGACGCCGCGGGGCCGGACGCCAAGTCCGGCCCCGGGGTGCCATTGGCGGCGTCACTCGGCGTAGCGCCAGTATTGCGGCGGATCGGCGCCCTGCGGCATGGCGCGGATTTGCGGGCTGCGCAAATTGGGGGGCCGGTCGCCGGTGAGGATCAATCGCCCCATGTCGTCGATCAGCGAGCGCCGCGCGGCGAACGTGTCGTGGTTGAGCCCGAATATCTCGTCGCCGACCGCGGTGACGTCGATCGTCTCGACGTTGGGGACGATGAGCGGACCGCCCGCGGGAACGTCGCCCGCACGCGGCCCCTTGGCGAGCTGGCGCGAGATGACGAGCGCCCTGTCGGCTGAGGAGGCGTAGAGCGTGACGCCGCGTGCGAGCGCCTTGAAGTGCGATGCGCGGTTGGAGAACACATCCCAGTCGACGTCGGGGGCCGCGAGCACGAGCTCGCCCAGCGGGCGCGGCGGTGGTGTCTGCCCCAGACGGACGAGCGCCTCGGTCACGATCTGATTGCCCATGCTGTGGGCGATGACGTGAACGGTCTGCAGCTCGGTCTCGCGCTCGAGCATGGTGAGGAGCTCGATCAGGCCATCCACGGAGAAGGCGGCGCTCTCGCGGTCGTAGAGATAGCTCAGGACATCGCCGCGCGACGGCCAGGCAAAGACGATGGGGATACCGGCGAACTGCGTGTCCCAAGTAATCTGCGCCAGGCGGAACGCGGCGTCCTCGACCGTGTTGTTGAAGCCGTGCACGAACACGAGCGCTTCCGTCGGGCCACCCTTGCGCGCCGCCTGCAGGAATTCATTGCGCTCGAGCCGGTGCATCCCCTGCAGCACGAAATGGCGTTGCGTCCGCTCAGGCGCGCGGTAGAGCGTCCATCCGAAGACTCCGATCTCCCATGGCCTCTCCACGCGGCCGATGCGGTGGTCCTCGGGGATGCGCACCGCGGCGGTGGCGAAGTTGAGGGTGGGGCTGCGCGCGTCGCCGAGCGCGCCGCTCGCCATCCACTTGCGCGTCGAGGCGAAGAGCAGGCCGACGGCGCGCCGGTCGGTCGGGACGGTGTCGGCCCGCTTCTGCCATAGACGCTTCGGGAATTTGGCGGGGACGTCCGCGTCGCGACTTTCATACCGAATGGGAATGGGACGCGGGAACAGCAATCTACCAAGGGCGATGAGACCTCCAAGGCAGAGAACGACGATCAGAAACGCGCCAATATAGGGATGAAGCGTCAGCTGCTCGCCAAGCCAAGCCAAAACCTTCGACATCGTGCGCCCCCCGATCCGCCGCGCAATTGGCCGGCCGACAGGATTAATCCATAGCGGAAGTGCGCCCCGACCGTCGAGTTCGCATGCGTGCTTCACGTTGTCGTTTTAGGTCGCGCCGCGCGGCGCTGTGCGGGGCGGCAACCGTGCCTCCCGGCGCATTCGATGCGCGACTGGCACAGTTGCAATTGTCGGATTTCGGCGAGCGGAACCTTAGTATTTCTGCGCCTTAATCCCGCGCATCGGACGGTGGCACGTTCGGGCCGCCTCGTGCCGAGCGGTCGAAGGTGAGATCGTGACAATTTGATCTTTGTGGAGTTGAACAATCATGTCGACGAACAAGAACCTCGCAGTTCTCGCGGCCTCCAGCGTGCTGGCGCTCTTCTCGCTTTCGCCGGTCTACGCTGAATCCATTCCCCAGCAGGAGCAAAACCAGCTCAACAACTCCTCGCAGCCGGATGTGGATCCGGGTGCCTCCAAGGGCCCCGACGCTCCGATCGTCAAGCAGGAGGGCGAGCAGCTCAACAACTCGGCAAGCCCTGATAATCTTCCCGACGCCTCGGGGCCGAACGCTCCTTCGAAGGAGTCGATCCCGCAGCAGGAGAACCAGGACCTGCAGTAACGGCCTTACTTGCGGCGGACCGCCCGACTGGGTCGGTCCGCCCCGCGGCGGGTTGCGGATGACGAGATCGGCATGGAGGCCGCTGCGCGCGGCTTCCGTGCTTTTTTGTGCCGGCATGTCTGCTGGAAAGCCGTGGTGCTGCCGCTGAGGATTGAACTCAGGACCTCTCCCTTACCAAGGGAGTGCTCTACCACTGAGCTACGGCAGCTTGAGGGGCTTCCGCGCCCCGTTTAGCCGATAATGCCGGGGCTCACAATGGGGCGCTGGAAGGCGCTCATTGCCGGACCGGCCAAACGCGCGCCGGCAACGGGATTCGCCGGGACGCCGCCGCGGCAAAGGCTCAGGCGGATCCCTGCACTCGGCCCGCAGGCCGGCGCGCAAGGACGCCCATGGAGCAGATGCGCAGGTCCTCGTCCGTCCACCCGTCGCGCAAGCCGCGGGCAATACGATCGCGGGTCGTCGGCGGCTCGGGCCAAAGGCCTCTCATCTCAATCTCGACATCGAGACCGGACTGCTCCAGCAGGGCGACGACTTGCGTGGCGCTGGCGCGGTTGGTGTAGAAGCCCGAGCGCGCCATCCAGTCGCTCTCCCAGATAGCCGGCGGAAGACGCAAGTTCGCGAGCTTGCCGCCGAGGTGGTCCTGGAAGTCGATCCAGTGCCAGGCGATCCCGTCGTCCGTCATGACGCGGGCGAGCTCGGCAAACGTGGCGGCAAGCTCGTCGCGGCGAATGTGCTCGACGACGGCCAGCGAGGCCACCAGGTCGACGCTGGCAGCGGGCAGGCGCCGCAAGCCGGCAAGGCCGTTGACATAATAGTCGGCGCCGCAGCAGCGCAGGACATCGTCGCGATCCGTGGCGCCGCTGAGGTCGGGCGGCGAAAGGCCGGCCCGCGCGGCGGCGGCAGCTACGCGCTTATAGGCCCCGACATCGACGGTCCCAAAGTCGCCTACGTCGGCGAGGACGATCCTGCCGACGCCGAGCGCGCTGTAGACGACGGCGCAGGTCGTGATCTCTCCGGGGCCGAGCTCCAACACCGCACGCGGCGTGCGGCCGGTTCGCGTGCGAAAGGCGGCAACGCGGCTTTCGATCACGCGCACCTGGTGATCGGGATCGCTCGAGGTATAGCTGTGTCGGAATATGTTGAGCCACGACCAAAGTGAATGCGGCAGCGGCACCCGGCTCAACGCGAGCTTTGCCGCGATCTTCACCCACAAAGGGACGGGCGCCCCACGACAATGTTCCGAAGCCACGACGAAATCCTGCATCTGTCCAACCCCGGTCGCTTGCTCTAAATACCCCGCATCCCAAAATTCACCATACCGCGGTCGGCCTCTAGCGAAATCGTGACGTGCATGACGACCGTAGCGCACATTATCACCGCTCTCGGCTCCGGCGGCGCCGAGCGCATGCTCTACCTCGTCGCCTCGCGCGCGGGCGGCGGCGTGCGCCAGGTGGTGATCTGCCTGTCCGACGAGGGATTTTACGGGCCCAAGCTGCGCCAGGCCGGAGTCGAGCTGCACTGCTTGGGCATGCGCCGCGGACGCCTTTCGCCCGCCGCCTTCGTGGCCCTCGTCAAGCTGTTGCGCCGGCTGCGGCCCGCCGTCGTCATGACGTGGCTCTATCATGCCGATCTCATCGGCCCCTCGCCGGTCGCGTAGCGGGTGTGCGGCGCATCATCTGGAACATCCGCTGCTCCGACATCGACTTCTCGCAGTACTCGCTGGCGACGCGCGCCATTGTCGCCGGGCTCGTGTGGCTTTCCCGGCTGCCGTGGGCCGTTGCGACCAACAGCCGTGCGGGCCAACGCGTCCACGCTGGCCTCGGGTACAGGCCGCGGCGATGGATCTACCTTCCGAACGGATTGGATACGAGCGAGTGGAGGCCCAACCTGGAGGACCGCGCGAAGGTGCGCCGCGAGCTCGGCTTCTCCGAGAGCGACATCGTGGTGGGCATGGTGGCGCGCGTCGATCCGCAAAAGGATCACGCTGGCTTCCTCGCGGCGGTGCGCATGCTGGTCGCAAAGCATCCGCGACTGCGCGTTCTCCTCGTTGGCCAGGGCACGCGCACTCTGCCTTTGCCGGAGGAGCTGAGACCCGTCACCGCGGCGCTGGGGCAACGCTCCGACGTGCCGCGGCTGATGCGCGCGCGCTCGATCTTCTCGTCTCCGCGTCGGCCTACGGGGAGGGGGTAGGGAATAGCATCGGCGAGGCGATGGCGTCGGGGGTGGCGTGCGTTTTGCAACGAACGCCCTGGCGACACGACCGTCGTCATCGGCGACGCCGGCCGTCTCGTGCCGGCGCGCAACCCGCTGGCTCTCGGGGGCGCCATCGAGGTGGTGATCGATGCCTCCGCACAGCAGCGCAGCGTGTTGTAAAACGCGCGCGTCAGCGGATCGAGGAGCCAATTCTCCGTTGAGGGGTGCCTGGCGCGCTATGGAGGCTCTCATTCGTGAAGCCGCGACCAGCAAGGATGGTGCATGCTCCAATCGGAACGGCCTTGTGGCGAGCGGCGTCGAGCGGTAGATTCGGCACGGCCCTAGACGCTATCGCTTCGACTGGCGCAAGTCGGCGACGAAATGTCTTCCGAGCTGCGCCAGCGCGGTCGCTGTCTACAGAGACCAGCAAGAAAACCTGGTTTGCCGTGGCGGCGGCGATGCCCTGCGCGGCGGAATCACGCGAACATGGTGGCGGAGGGCGCGTAGGCGAATTGCATCGTCCCGAGAAATCCCGGCGGCGACGGCAACAGGGTGCTCAGGCTGACAATGCCGACGGCCGCGCACATCTCGATCGGGTTGGGGATCGCAAGTCCGCATCATTGCCCAAACCGCGGCGGTGTCGAACGCCCAAACAGGGCGGCGTCACCAAGCCGATGGTTATGATGGTTGGATGGCGTACGAGACGGGCGCTGCTGCGCAAGGCGGCAATGCGCGGTTGCGCCGCCGGCCAGCGTTCGAGCCAGGGAAAAGCATAGTCTCCGCCGAGGTCATGCGGCGCAACCCCCGCGCTCAGCAACAGGATCGCGCCTAGTGTGGCGAGCCAATCGAGCGAGATGTCGGTCTTGAAGGGCCCTCGCGAAAACGATGCCGATCACCAGCGCTGTGACGACGAAGATGCCGTCCATCAGCCGCTCGATCGCGATCGTTCCCAGCACCAGGCTGCGTTTGACGCCATACTGGCGCTTGCAGAAATCGGCGCGGAACAGTTCGCCGAGACGCGCCGGCAACAGCGAATTGACAGCACATCCAACCACCAGGGCGACGGCCGCCTGCTCCCGGAAATTGAGCGGCACGACGAAATTATGCAAAGCATCTTCCAGCGGAGGATGCGCAGCCCGATCGCCACGGCGTGTAGCCCATTCCGAGCAGGATCACCACGGGCGAGGCCTGCCTCACGGCCTCCTCGAAGTCGGCCCAATTGGTCTGGCGCACGGCGAGCCAGAAAAAGATGAGACCGACCCCGAGGCCGGCGCCAACACGACCCCAACAGGCCGGCGTGGATCGTTGCGATGCTGTTCGAATTCATTGTGCTTGCTGCGAGGAGCTTCAAGAGTGTATACCAGCCGAGGTCGCGGGCTTTGCCACGGCGGCAGCTGCCAAATGCCCCATAGGAACCATTTTTCCGTATGAGATCATCCAAGGCAACGGACGAAACGTCAATTCGCCTCCGAACAGCCGATCGATGGAGATGATGGGGATCTGGCCAAACTTCTGCTCTGTCCAATGACCTGCGCGCGGATGGCCATTTCGAAGGCGAACGACCAGCCCCCTCCGCCGCCATCCAACTCAAGCTTGTCGAAGATCTCGCGCCGGAACATCTTTATTCCCGTGGTGCAGTCGGTCGGTGCCGTCGACGACATCCGACAAACGTCGCGGATTTGGCCATCGCGGGACATCGTCGTCCGCCGCCATCCGCGATCCGCCGAGACGGCGCCCGCCATTGGCATAACGCGTTGCGCTCGCCAGCTTCAGCGGCGCTCCATCAGCTCGAGCATTTGGCCGATGGCCAGCACGGGGCCGATTTCATCGGCAGCATCAGGTCGGGATAATGGCGCCGCGTGCAGCCTCCACGCCGGCGCGCACCGCATTGAACACGCCGCGCCCGTGCTTGTTGTGCAGGCCGATGAGGTTCGGCTGGCGCTCCTGCAGTTCGCCGCCCAGCGGGTATCGTCGTCATCGTTGGCATCATCGTCAACGACGATGTCGACTGGTGCGGAACGTCAATGTCAGCCGACAAGACGCGCGCCATGATGTTGACGCTCGGGGCGTCATTGCGCACGGGCATTATGATGGAAAGCAGCGGCGGGTCAGGGCCTTCGTCGCGAGTGCCTTCCCGGTGCTCGTCGGCGCCGGCTGCCGTTACGATCCCTCCACGATGCGCGGCTCGGGAAGAGGAATGATGAAGCTTCCCCGATATCCCTTCCGCTTGACGATTTCCACGAGCTCATCGGCGATGTGCCAGGAAAAGAGGAGCGCGGGGTCCGGCTGTTGTTCCTCGAACAGCTTTTGCTCGTCGACGACGGGAATGCGAGTGCCGGGCATGTACTTGTCGAGCTTGTGCGACCCGCTTCACCTCCACGATGCATTCGACGATGCTGTCGTCGAGGGCGACGTAGTTGATAAGCGTGCTGGACCGCGAGGGCGCGCCGATGCCGGAGTTACGAGCGCCATCCCGCTTGAGCCCCGCGAGCAAGCCCATAGAGATCGAGCTTCGACTGCCGGACGCGCTGACGAAAAT
Source organism: uncultured Alphaproteobacteria bacterium (assembly GCA_963724945.1). Classification (GTDB taxonomy): domain Bacteria; phylum Pseudomonadota; class Alphaproteobacteria; order Rhizobiales; family Hyphomicrobiaceae; genus Hyphomicrobium_A. The sequence goes on from CAVRWL010000003.1 coordinate 1,607,262, forward strand.
CGGCAAATGCCGCACAGTCGTTGAGCCCGAACTTGTCCTATCCTCTGCGAGGCATGCGGCGACCGACAGCTGCGACCGGGTTAGGTACCAGCAGGCACGGCGGCGTCGACCCGGATGGAGCCGCCGTGTGTGGGAATGCGGCGGACATGGAAGATCTCCAGATCATGCCGCTTGAACAGCGCCTGTGCAGGCTGGCGAGTGCGTAGTAGCGCAGATGCTCGTGATAGACCGTGTCGTACTGTACCGTTTCGAGCAGCGCGAGCGGGCGCGCTCCATTGGTTCCACGAACACGCCCTTCGAACCAAGCGACAAGCATGATACCGCCGACAACATGGCGCTGCACGTCGCCGATGTGCGCAAACACGTTGGCGGCCGTGACGAGCCGGGCTTTGCCGTGCTGGCGGGGCCCGCTCGGCGGTCGCCGATGAAAAGTAGGCCTTGACCATGGGGATGCCCCGCCCGACCGCGACGTCGCCGGCTTGTGAGGGCTTCGATTCCGAGCACATTCATGCCCGCCTCTTGGAACGGCGCGAGCAAAGTTCCATCGTTGCCGCCCAAGACGTCGATGACGAACTCACCCGCTTTGAGATCGAGCAGCTCCTTGGCCTCGCTCGCGAGATCGCGGAAGTTGTCGCGCAGAATGCGCCGTCGTTCGCTCAAGATCAGGATAGCTGTGCGGCGGGAACAGAATTTGCTGATCGACCTCGTAGCCGATCTGGGCAAGTGAGCAGACGGGGCAGCGCAGGAGCTCGAGCGGAAACCGCACCTCCGCGTCGGGGACGGAGCCGACGGCCGGCATGGTGTTGACGGGGGGCACGAAACCGAGAAACAGCAGGGATTCGAGCTCGTTGCCGCTGTAGACGTGGCAGTGCGTCACCGGGTGAGACTCGAGCAGGGAAAGCATGTCGCTCATCGACGGGGTCTCTCGCTCAGGCGGCGGTCGGCTGAAGGTGCCGGTGGCCAGCGTACCAATCGACGACCGGCGGCAAACCGACGGCAGGCTAATCGTCGGTGCATATCCGAGTGCGCGCAGCTTGCTGATGTCGGGACAGCGGCGCGCGACGGAACCTTCGCGCAGCGGCGACGGCACCAGCTCAGCCTCGCGCCCGAGCGCGCCCATCACCATGCGTGCCACATCGCCAATCTTCACCTCCTCGGGGTTGCCGACGTGATAGATGTGAGGTGCCGGCCCTCGGCATCACCACCATCAATCCGTCGACCATGTCGTCGATGTGCACGAAAGCCCGCGTCTCGCTGCCGTCGCCCTGCAAGAGAAACGGGACAACTCCGCGCGGATGCTTCTGCAGCAAGTCGAGCGCGCGCAGACAAAACTGCGGTATGACGTGTTTCCCCAGGCCATGTCAGGCCCGTAGACATTATGCGGCCGGAAGATTGTAACGCACTTGAAGTCGTGGCGCCCGTAGTTGATCGCGAGCAGCTCGCTCGCGATTTTGGAGCCAGCGTAGGAATAACGCGCATTGAGCGGATCGGGGATCGTCAACGGCGCGGTCTCGTCCGTCGGAATCTCGGGCGGCAGCTGATAGACCTCGGAGCTCGACGCCACGACGAGGTCGCTCACGCCATGCTGCCGGCATGCGGCGATCACGTTGAGCATTCCCACGATGCCGACGTCGAGCACGACGTGGGGCTTGCTGTAGAAGTACTCGGTGCCGTTCACGGCCGCGAGATGCACGACGCAGTCGGTCCCACGCACGGCATTGCCGACGAGGATTGGATCGCGCACGTCGCCGCAAACGAGCTCGAACTTTGCCTTCAGGTGCTCAAGCCGTCGGGTTGCCCCACGCGAAATATCGTCAAGAACGCGGACGGCATGGCCTTCCTCAGCAATCGCCTGACAAGTGCCCTCCGAGGAACCCCGCCCCGCCGGTTACGAGAAATCGCTTCATACGGCTTGCCTCTGTAGCTCCAATCCGATTCGCCGATGGGCCGGCCTTGATTGCCGAGCGCGATGTAGCAGACGTCGTTCGGCATTCGCATGGGCTGCTCGATGAAATTGCTCCAACAGTCGTAAATTGCCGCCGGCCGCGCCATCAGGGCTGCGAGCTTTCGATGTCCATGCGGGCGAAGGCCGGGTGGTTGTTGTGGATCACGACGAGATGCGCGCGCTCGAATGCCGTTTTCTAGGCTCGCGGCCGGCTCGAAGCCGAGGCTGCTCGTCAGCTCAGCATCCGAGATCGGATCGTAGGCCGTAAAGGTCGCGTTGGGGAACCGCTCGGAGAGCGCCGACCTGAGGGCAATGGCCGTCGTCCCGCGCACGTCGTCGGTCTCCGGCTGCCCTTTGAATGCGACGCCGAGCACCGCAATTCGTGGCGCCGGCGGCAGCCTCAGGCTGGTCTTGGAGAAGGACGCCAGGAAGCTGGCGATCTCGGCGGGCTGGCGTTCATTGACGCGCCTCGCTGCAAGCGTAATCTCGGGCACGACCCCGAAGGCGGTTAGGCTGGCGCCGAGAATGGGGGAGTCCTTCGACAGACAGGGGCCACCGACTGGCCCGGCATCGGCAAATCCGTGCGCGAGTATCGAACCGCCCCGAGCGGATCACCTCCGCGGCGCTGATGCCGATGGCATCGCACATGCGGGCGACCTCGTTGGCATAGCCGAATATGACGTCGCGCTTGGCGTTGTCGATGAGCTTGATCATCTCTGCTGTTTCGGGATCGCTGACCCGCACGACGGTCGGCGTGAGAAAGGCAAAGAGCTGCGCTGCGCGCGTGGCAACCATGGCATCCATTGCGCCGACGATTTGCGGCAGATAGCGCAGTTCGCGCAGCGCCTGACCTTCCACTGTCCGCTCGGGGCAAAAAGCGAGCCCATAGCGTTTTCCGGTCGCCGCCAAGATGGGTCCGACGACGTCGCGCGTGGTGCCGATCTGCACCGTCGATCGCAGAAGCACGAGGTCGCCGTCCTTGAGCTGCGCCGCGATCTCCGTTGCGTGGAAGCGCACGCTAGCCATGCTCACGCGCCCTTCGCTGTCGAGCGACGTTCCCACGGTGACGATAAATGCTGTCGCGGCGCAGTTTGGCGGAATTGCCGGATGGACCGTGAGCCGCTCGCTGTCGACTGCACGCACCAGTTGCTCGGTGAGGCCCGGCTCGTGAAAGTGCGCGCGCCGCTGGCTCAGGGCATCGAGCACGTCCGGCGTATCTCCACACCCACGACATTGAAGCCGACCTCGGCCATCGCCGCAGCGAGCGTAAGCCCGACGAAACCGAGGCCCAATATGCAGACCGTACGATCACGAAATTCGTTGGGTATGGGGAGAGGTTGAGGCATGCTTCTTCCCGCTGCGACTTGACCAAGCATTACGCGTTACGCGGCTGACTGGACCGCCGAATTCGCGCTGCTGCCGCGTCCCATCAAAGAACGCATTTCAGCTGCGCTGGCCCGCCCCCGAGGGCCGACCCGGCATTCCAGTCGATCAGGGCTCCCTCCGGCACATCCCTGGTGACGACCGCGCCGGCGCCAATCACTGCGCCCGCACCGATGCGCCGGTGCGGAAGCACGACAGCACCGGCCCCAATGTAGCAGCCGCTGCCGGCTTCCGTGCTGCCGAGTAGCAACGCTCCGGGTGCAAGCGTGCAGTAATCCCCAACTTGAACGTCATGATGTATTTGGGCACCTATGTTGATCTTGCACGCTCGACCGATGACGGCATCGCGCCCGACGTGGCAGCCGAACTGCACGATCGTTCCCTTTCCGATGGCCGCGCGCACTGAGACCTGGCTATCCGGGGCAAGGACCGTCAGCAGTGCGTCCAATCCGTAGTGCGCCGCAAAGAGCATCCGGCGCAGGGCCGGGAGGTCGACGGCAAGAATCGGCTTCGGCCCGGATGCTTGGCCGAAAGCCGGTCCAGGTCCATCCGCCCCCAAGTTGGCGAGCCGCGAATTGGCGGCGCCCGGCGAGCGGTCGAGAAATCCGATCACGTCCAGTTGAGGCAACGCCTCGACGAGATCGATCACATCCTTTTCGAGGCTGACCACCACAGTGGGATTGCGGGGCGCGGTCATTGCTTAAGCGTGGCCGTTCTCTCAGAACGCGACGGACGACCCCGGCCGCGCGTGCGGCCTGGTCGCGCGTCAGCGTGAACGAGGACGGCAGCCACAGCCCCCTTGCCGAGATGGCGATCGCATTCTCGAGTTCCTCGCCTTGCCTCGCGTAGGGCGGTTGTCGGTGGAGCGGATGCCAAAACGGCCTGCATCCAATTCCTCCGCCGTAAGCGCCGCCTCCACGGCGTCGCGGCGCTCGCAAACGATATCCGTCGATCGGCGACCTCGCCCGACCAGTTCGGCTCCCGGGGAGTATCAGGCCCGGGCATCTATAGAGCAGCTCGCGGTACCAACGATCACGTTCGCGAAAGAACGCGAGACGATCGGCAAGCCGTTCGAGCTGAGCCAGTGCAATGGCCGCCTGCAGGTTCGTATACTTGAAGTTGAACCCGAGCACGGGATGGGCGTCGTTGCCCCCCGTGCCGCCCGAGCGGCGTCCCTGGTCCTTTAGCTCGCGCAGCCGCAGCGACAACTCCTTGTCGTTGGTTGCGATCATGCCGCCCTGGCCGCTCGTCACTGTCTTGTTCGCCGAGAATGAAAAACAGCCGGCGTTTCCGATGCTTCCGAGCGCTCGATCGCGATAGCGCGACCCCAATCCCTCCGCCGCATCGCAAACCATGACGAGCGCGTGGCGCCTGGCAATCTCCTCGAGCGCCTCATAGTCGGCCGCCCGTCCGTTTACGTCGACCGGCACGATTGCCCGCGTCTTGGTTCGATCGCCTCCTCGACGCGCTGCGGGTCGAGCGTGAACCGATGCGGCTCTACATCGACGAGCCTCACGTCTGCCCCGGTGAGGCGCACGGCGTTCGCCGTGGCGATGAACGTGAGGTCGGGAACGATGACCTCGCTGCCGGGCCGACGCCAAGGCCCATTAACGCCAGGGAAATCGCGACGGTGCCGCTCGTCACCGCGACGCAGTAGTCGACTCCGACGCGCTCGGCGACGCGTGCCTCCAGCTCGCGCGCGATATTGCCGTCATTGACGTAATTGCCGGCTATGACGTCGCGGACGTAATCCTGCTCTCGCCCGTCCAGTTGCGGCGCAAACCACGGAATTGAGCCTTCATGCATGGATCACGCTTTCTGCCTTCTCGATCCGAACGGCCCCGCAGACGAGACGCCGGCAGCAAGATCGCTGCGGCCTTCACGCTCAAGCGGGCCATCGCTGCTACCGGTACTGGATGTACAGTCCGATGACCCCGCCGTTTTTGACCGGCGCTCCATTGATCTCGGCAGCGCCGCCGCTGGCCGAGGTCGGCGTGTACAGCGGCACGCCGAGGGGGACTTCAATTTGCTCATCGGGCGAAACCGACAGCTCCAATTCCAGCTCGCGGGGTGGGGAAGCTCCGAGCTCGGGGCTTCTGAGGGTCAGCAACTGCCAATCCGTGAGGTCTACGCTCTCAATTTCGCCGCTGGCGATCTCGTGGCCGTTCCCGTCGACGGGCTCCAGGATCCTCCAGCGAAATTCGTATTCGGACAGCATCTTGCCCCACGTCACCATCCGCAGGGTGAGACCCTCCATGTCCTTTCTTGTCGTGAAGCGCTGCACGATTTTCGTCCCTGATTTCAAAGCGACGGCGGAAATGAAATGGTCGGACGCAAGACACCGCGCTTGCCCTCCATTGAAGCAATGAGCCCGTGCTCGCGAGAAAGCAGGCAGGCATGGCGTCCATCGTCGAGGATTGCGAAGGCGCGAACCTTGGTTCCAATGTCACCGTCAATGAGACCCGACCAGCCCGAGGCAGCGTATGAGGACCGCCCCTTGGGATCCTTGAACCCCGACAGGCCGAAATCGAGGACACGTCCGCCGCCGTCGACGATCGCCACCAACTTTGCGGGCTGCGCGCGCGCCACATCCCACGCCCACCCCTTGGCCAGCCACGGCCCCTCCGGGCGGCCAGGTAGCATAACGACGCCCCAAGGTACGACGCTGGTAAACGTGCCGGCGCACAACGGCGCCGCCGCCTCCTCCACGAGGTTCGCGATGTTCTGGCCTTTCCACGCTTGAAATTCGCCAATGGGCCTGGCTCGGTGCTGGCTGCAATATTGAGCCACCAGCCGGCGGGCCCGGTCGGAAGCATGTAAGGCAGGCCGCTGGAGATATGGCTGGCCCAGACCGGCCACTCCATGTCAGCAGTGTTGCGGGGGGTATTCCTTATGGCGCGGAGTGAATGCAGCTCCGCGAATACGACGAGCCCCGCCGCGAGGTAGCGGACCGCTTGGGTCGTCCCCAGGCAGCAGATGAACCAGAGGAGCGACACGCTTCCTATGTAGAAGTATCGCTGATCGTTGGCGAGGGCCAAAAGATCCAACCGCGCCCGATATTTGTACATCCCAGAAAACATGACGGCCGACGCGAACAGGACCATGAATATTTTCTGCATCCGGTATGGCTTCTGCGCCGCCAAGAGGCCGATGCAGACCGCCAACACCAACGAGGCGATAACGCCGCTCAATTCGGGCTTGAAGAACATTTTCATGGAATTGCCGAATAGCGGCATGAGCTTGAAAGGAGGCAGCATCACCCACCAGTGCCAGGAATGTTCGGTTCCATCGAGGCCCGGATTGAACGCCACTTGCGCATGCGACAACACCAAGAACAACTGCACGGCGGCACCGAGCGTGACGGCACCCGACAGCACAGTCAGGCGATCGCGTGTGATCCGGTCATTCCAAAGAAGGACTGTCCGCAGCACGAAGAGCGGTGCAAGAAACAGGGAAGTTGGACCGGTAAGGGCGCCAAGGAGAACGTAGATGGCCTCCAAAGGGAGCACGAGCCGCGAGCGCGCGGGCCGCATGAACAGCAGCAGGAACGAGCCCAGCGGTGCGATCCATTGGATATTCGGCAGATTGCCGAGCACCTCATAGCCGGCCGGAACAACGACCACCGCGAGACCCAACAGCGGGCGGAAAGGCATGTCCAAGCGTGGGGATGTCGCGAGCCAAACCACCAACAAGGTGAGAGCCACAGCTCCGTAGGTGTGCAGCGCCGCGGCTGCGGTGGCGGGAAAATAAGAAGCGATAATCGCAATGAGGGCTTGGAGCACGGTCACGTAACCGGCCCACATCTGAGTTAGGCTCCACCATCCATTGTCATGGGCCAGTCGATAAAAGCCCATGTCTTCTCCCCAGAATTGAGGATGAGCAATATTTACGGGCATTCTTATGTAGAGAATGAGGAATGCCAGGCACAGAACGCATGCGCGAAGCAGGGGTCGCTGCCGGCGCCGAAACGATGTGAGGAGATCTGTGGATAACTCAGCGATCCGGCGCGCATGCGTCAGTCCTCGAGTGCACCGTTTGATCAGCGGAGCCGGCGCTTGCCCGCCGTGACCGGTGGACAGCGTGGAAATTCAGTCGCTCCGAGCAAGTCCCCGTCGACAGGCGCGCAACTAAGGGCACACCGGACGCAGCGGGCAAGATGACTTCGCAGGCTAGCTGTCGATCATCAACGTGATTGGTGCGCACAAGCTCCTTGATCTTGGCTCGTCGCAGCGAGACACTGGTGCAAGCTACACACTCGCCGCCCAGGTAGGTGTAGTGCAGTTGTGCGACGGGCCTGACTGAAGCGGTCGTGCCGCGGAGTCATTCGCTGGCCGGCTGATATCGCCGGGCCGCTCGTTGTAGGGTCGGCGCCGATTGCTAGAGGGAGAGCGGTCGCGGGGCGCCTGATGCGGCGCATCAGAGTGTTTCGACACAATTGCGGGGAGAGCAATCCGTGCGCGCGGTGCAAAGCAGCTATCTTGAGCAACGAATTGCGGGGCCGGCCGAATATCTTCTATACATCGGCATTGTTGTGCCGGCGGTCTACGCCTTCGTGGTATCGTATTCGGCCCTGGTTTTTCCCCACTGGGACCACGTCAATCTCGCGCGCTACATCTTGGGCTATTACGACGGGACCCTGCATTTCTCTATCTTTTTGCCTCGGAGGCGCAATCCCGCCCGTTCATTCCCCGCACGGTCCTGCTGCTGAATGCCATCGCCACCGATTGGGACATCCGTTCGGAATTTTCGCTGCTTTATCTATCGCTGGTGGGGGTTTGGCCTGCCCATCTGTACTTCATTTGGCGCATCGCAAAGGGCCTTCCGAACCTGCCAATGTTGATGGTGGCCTTGACGATCAGCATTCTGGTTTTCTCCCCAGTCGGACATCACGCCCATTGGTGGTCGGTGATGCTGATCGCGACCATGGGCAACCTGTTCTTGTCCGTGTCGCTGCTGATAGTGGCGCTGCGGCCCGACTTCTGGCCCCGCAACGTCTGGGGCGTCTTGGCGGGGTGGTGTGCGGCTTACTGCATGAGCCATGGGCTGTTTCTCCTGGCCGCGATCTTCCTTACACAGCAATTGGCCTCAAATACGCCCTTCAAGCTGACGCGACTTGGCGCCTCTTGGTTGCTCAATCTGGTCTGTTTGGGGTGGTTACGTGCCTGGCCTGCCGTTTGATCACGGGAGTTCGACGTTCTTGGGAATGCTCTCATTCGTGGCGATCTATTTGGGCGCACCGCTCGGCTCACTGCTATGGTTCCCATTCAACTCACACTTGGACTTGCCGCTCCACAGCAACTGGTCCAACGGATCGATCGGGGTCGTGCTGCTGGCTTTGGCCTCCTATCAGTGCGTCGCTCCCTGGCGGATCTGCGCAACAATCGGCCCGAGGCATTCGTCTTCTTCTCCTTTAGTGCGTTTGCGTTGATCTCCGCTGTCGTGACGGCCTTCGGGCGATCAGGCCTCGGGGAGCTTGGGGTCACTAGCGCCAACTCGAGCCGCTACAGGATGTTCGGCGGCTATCCGTTGATGGGCCTCGTGTACTATTACGGTGTACGTTTCGCCCGTCAGAGCGGCGAGTTCGCCCGCTTGCCGCTGCGTGGTGGCGCCTTGGTCGTCCTTGCTTTTTGTCTTTTCGTTTCGGCCTCGGCCATAAGCTATGTGCGAGCGCTTCGCGTCTACCATTCGGCGCATGAGTTCAATCAGGTGGCTGCGAACATCTACGCGCCGCGCGGCGAGGCCACTGAGATGGATAGTCAGTTCTATCCGGATGTTGAGCTTTTCCGGCGGACGAAGAAGGCGCTTTTCGCGCGAGCCTTGGACCCTACCGGGTCAAGTCCTTCGAGGTCGTGCCGCTGACGACCGGCAGCTTTGTCGCGCCTGTCCTGCTCACGCCCGGCACGAAGATCGTGCAGCGGTTCAAGGTCACGCGTCCGGTGTTGAATTCGCTTTCTCTGCCAGTCGTTGTCCCGGGGCAGACGGCAGCGCCTATGAGGTCGACTGGACTTTGACAGCTCTAACGAGTGACGGTCGTCGACAGGTGGCTAGCGGTGCGCTGAAAACCAAGCGGCTTCGGGACTGGCAGGTCATAAAACTGTCGGTTCCGACCGTCACCGAGAAACTTCCGGAGGACGTTGAGTTGGATTTCGTGGTGCGCTCCGACCAGCGCGCGCCGGTCCCCATCGGGCTGCCGCTATTCCGACCCGTAGTAGAGACGGGCTTCGGCTCCTCCTTCAGTCGATGGTGTGCCGCTAACCGACGGCGGCATGCTCGGTCTTCAGATCAGCTACGAAGCGCTCCTGACGCAGCCCGCGGCGCCACTGGCGGCGAAGATTTCAGGCCAGTCTGGTTCTAGGCCAGTCTGTCCTGCCAAGACCGGGCTGACTTGTGCATCGCGCAGGCGACGCGAACGGCGATCTTTAGGGTCGCATAGTAGGCGGCGACCAACCCCGCCCCGACGCCCGCTACATCGCCGACCGTCGCTCCCGACAGCCAGATCAGTCGGCCAGTATCCTGGCTCGACGTGCAAGCAGCGCCGCACTCAAGATGGAGCCGCGGATTCCTGGCGTGCGCTTCCAATCGAAAAAGGGATGTAAGTTGTAGACATAGTCGGACTCGACCCCCGGCACGTAGAGGAAGTCTCCGACTAGGGATGCGGCCATCATGAGCGGCATGTCGTGCCACCAATCCGCGTGGTGCCATGTGATACGGCGCAACGCCGCCGTCCGCCATAGGCCATACAAGTGGTGCAGCTGCGAGCGCCGCCCAACGCAGCCTCTGCCTCGGAGAAAGGCCTACGTTGACGAACTGCAGGTCGATTTTGCGCTGAGCTCCATCGACGTGCTCAATGACGTCACCGAACGCGAGCACGGCGTTCGGTCTCGCCTCGAGGGCGGCCAGCAGCTTCTCGATGAAGTCCAAATCGCGCAGATCGTCGTGCCCGGCCCACATGAAGTAGGGCGCCGTCGCCTGTGCGAGCACGAACTTGAAATTCTCCGTCGCGTTGAGCGTAGCCGGCTGCCGAAAGTAGCGTATCCGATTGTCGCGTGCTGCAAACTCACGGCAGATCCGTTCGGTTGCGTCGCTCGAGGCATTGTCGGAGATGATGATCTCCATGTCGTCGACGGTTTGGGCGACGACGTTCTGCAGCGCGGCCGCCAAAGAAGCGGCGCCATTGTAGACGGGCATGCCCACGCTGACTTTCGGCTGTGGCCTGGAAGCTTTGTTCACGGCAACACCAAGACGCACCCATCGTCGACAGTCACATTGTCCCATGGACGCCCGCATGGCCGGACATTGGCAGCATGTCCGGCTGCTTCGGCGAGACGCAGCGCCTTATACCATCGGTGTTACTGCCGGCTCAAAAAACACGTGCATCAAACCTGTGCAAAGCGATAGCCGAATGACGTGAGCCCTCAAGGCCGGGGATATTGGGCTCGGAGACTGGTTGCTCGCAGCAGATGGTCGAGCCCCGATCTGCTTCGCGTTTGACTAGGGCAAGCGAAGGATTGTCAGCCTCCTGGCCGTCGTCGGGCGTCTCATGCAGTCCCGACCACCATCCTTTGAGGTAGGGCTGGTTCAGAACCAATCCGCTTCGACCAAGCATGCGTCGCATCGCTTCATCAGTGAAGGCGACAGCACCGGTCGGGTAATCGGGATCATTGATGAAGCAGCCGTCGCCGTGTGCATGCTTGAACGTGAGAGCTGAAACGGCGTCAGGTTGGTTTTTCTCGCCGCGGCGATCGTATCATTCGAGTAGAGGAAGAACGTAAGCGTAAGGGAGGCCGTCCGGTTTCAAAATGCGTGCAATCTCCTTCAAGTAGTGAACTATCTCGTTCTCGAACAGATGTGTAAAGACCGAGGCTAGTGCAACCCGATCGACAGATCGATCGGGTACGGGCAACGTGAAATCGAGCGACGTCTTCGTTCCGAGCGGATTGTAGAGCTCGTGCTTGGCGTCGAAATGATAGAATTCGAAATTTGGGTGGTCGGTCGTGATGTTCTGCTGGCACCACGCGATGGAGTTGCGAAATTTAGGGCTGATTTTGACTTTTATGGCTTTGTGCTCCCAGGACATCGAAGAGCTGAAATGCATCTCGGCCGATCCCGTACCGATTTCCAGGAAGGTCATGCCGGCGTTCGGGAGACCCATGAATTTCGCGTAATTGGCTACGTGGGCTTCGCCAATCGGCTCCTTAGGTGTCGGCTCCGGCCCCCGTCCAGCACGATCAGATGTTCGGGGATTTCGTTATCCCTTATAACTTGCCAATTTGATTTCTGCTGGAATGCGCAATCGTCTTGCCATCGTGGGTTCGCATGTGCCGTTGGCCGTCGGGAGTTGTCGGCAAGAAATGCGGCTTTCATTCTTGGGTAATGATTCTTCAGCACGTCGCCCGACTTGAACTTGAAGTCGTCGTATGTCGCCGGGTCGATGTCGATCTGATCGCTGTTGCGCGCGACCACAATTCTTAAGTCATCGGCTTATCTCCCACGTGCATTTTGCAGATCGCGAAAGGGCAAGAGCGCTGTCAGCTTAAACGAGCCGTCTTGTTAGCGACATTTCTGCTCCTCAAGGTCTCATCGCCGCAACGGTCGCAAAGGCGCAGTTGGTGGGAGGTGCAACGCCTCCGGCGCTTCGCGATTTCTCGAAACGTCGCTTCGTCATCGCGGTGCGGCGCGCGCCACGCCCACCGCCAGCGTTGCTACTGCTTCACTGCGACGAGCACGTAAGAGGTCCCCTTCCCCTCCCGCGTCTCCCAACGCCTGAAGAGCTGCGTGAGACGCGCGGCCCATCGGTCAACGCGTTCACGTTTCACGTAGGGCCCGACCCAGTTCCCGGACCCAGAGAAACCATCCATAGTAGTTCAAGCCGATGCTGCCGACATCGCATGTCGTTACTTTATCTACGCGAAGCCCCCAGGACGGACAGGGCTCGTTGAAACCATTTGGGGGAAATGAGGTAGAGATGCGGGGTGGTGTCGAGATGCGGCCAATAGCGTCCCATGAGGCGTGTCTGCAAGGAGTTGGGATTGGGGGGTGGAGGAGGACGAGAAGCCCGCCCGGTCGCAACAGGCGTGCTGCCCTCTCGAGGAACAGCCAGAACAAAGGGACGTGCTCGATCGCCTGCCAGACGCAAACGACGTCGAACGTCCTCGTCGGGCAAGCTGCTGGGCGGGATCATCGCTCTGAATGACCTCGTGATGGAGATGGTCTCGAAGGAAGGCGCAACAATCGGGATCCATTTCGATCAATGTCGGCTTGAAGCCCGCTTGACGCGCAACGGCGGCGAACTCGCCCGTCGCTTCTGCCCCACCTCGAGCATTGATCCTGCCGCTTTGAACGGCTTCAGCAGTTCGAGTTTCCACGCCTGCGACGTTGGGCGCGGGGTGTGAAATTCTTCGCGTCGGCAGGAATAAGTCGTACTGCTCATGAACATAGAATTGCTTGAAATCGGCCGGCATGGTCTAGAGGAAAATCAACGCGCAAGCATCACACTGATCATAGTGAAACACCGCTGGAGCTCAATGCTGGTTCCAGTCACCGGCCTTGAACCGGGGCGTTGAGCGACCGCCACAGTAGGGGCAGACGCCACGGTCTCTAACAGCCCCAATGGTCGACGACTGCATATTCATCCGTGCTTGCCGTGCCTCTGCGGCAGTTGGCTCGTTGGACTCGAGCAGTGGTGTGGAGCGATCGAGAGCCGCGGCCGAAGCGTGCGGTCGTTCAGGCTGCTGCAAGCGTTGCCTCCTCTCGGGCCAGCCAAGCGACCGCATCACCGATGTTCTTGTGTGGGCCGATATCAATGAATTTTACCGCTGCCGGTATGAACTGCTCCAGGTCATCCTTGATCTTCTCGAACATGTGAGCTAGTGTTGCGTTATCCGCGACGGATGCGAGGGCACTTTCGAGAAGCTGAAACACCTCTCGCTCGGCTGGGCCGTTTTGCCTTCAGCTCCCGCAGCGTTGCATCGTTGGCGATACGTTCCTGATAGCGGTCTCGCAGCACTGAAATCACTTGCAGGGTGCGGTAACGGTGGATATTTGACGGGGACGCGGCCAGCGGAATTGTCTGCTTTGCCCAACACTCCAGCCGCGATCAGCCAGTTCGTGTTGTTGCGATCGCCGGGGAGGATAACATCGTGGAGAGCGTCCCTCGTGCTCTCATCGGTTCGCTCGTTGTCCAGGAACTCGTAGCCCTCGCTGTGGCGCCCCGAGAAATAGTAAGCGCCGAAGGATTGAGGCGATATGCCGATAATGACGGTCTCTTGCGGAACGACCGTGATCGTTTTTGCGCCGACGAACGTCGCGATGGCGGCGTATGTATCGGGATAAGGGCTCTGATAGAGCCCTCCATGCTTCTCGCACTCTCTTACAAACGCGGCCTTCAGGAGGAAGTGCTGGGCGTTAAATCCGAACCGGTAGCGGAAGTCCAAGACGGAATTTGCGAGTTCTCGAGCATAGCGCGGCGCCAAGCAGAACGGTTGCTGTTTCTCCAGAAGGAACTCCGAATTGCGGACGGCAGCGAGATAGCCGGAAGGTCTGAAGGGCAGCACGTTGGGGTATCCATAGTGATAGGCTGCCAGATAGACGAGATCAGGTCCCCTCTCCCGCGATAGGTGCGGACGTACGGTGCTGCAGAAATTGGGTGCCAGCGCATCATCATCGCCGAGCATGAGCACATAGTCGCCGGTGCACAGCGATAGCGCCTGACGCCAGTTCTCCGTCACCGTGACGGGGGTCTCCTGGCGATGATAGATGATGCGGTCATCGGCCAGACTATCGAGGTAGGCCTTGTAGTCCTCTGTCGATGCGTTGTCGCTGACGACAATCTCGATGCTGTTGTCGTTTTGCGAGAGGATTGATGCAATGACGTGCTTCAAGAGACCGAGGCGGGTCTTGGAGGGGATGAGGAATGAAATCTTGACTGAGTAGCTGCGACGGGCGCCATCTCTCGCAGATTGCTTCTGGTAGCAGGCCCTTCGCTGCAGCGGTACACGTCGGAGCCAGGAACCGACGACGAGTTCTGTCAGTGCCGTCCGCACAGGGCCGGGAGCGGCAGGCGCCGGTCGGGGCTGCAGCGATTGCTTGCGGAAGTGAGAATCCGAGGTCTGGAAAGCCGGCCGGCGGTTCGCCAAGGTAGTCTCCCCACGTAATCCGGATATGTGTCTCGCGCGATGGTGCCGGCATCTCTGCGAATTTGCGGCTTTGATTGTCGCTGATGAGAAGATTGGCTTGATCTTGCAGGCGGAATGTTTGGCTGCGTGGCCATTCGTCGACGTCCCATCCGCCCCCATCACGTCCAACGACAATGGCGGACAGTCCTGCGCGCCGCAGCTGGGTCGTCAGGCCGTTGGGACCGCTCTCGAACGCACAGGCATCGAGTTTCTCGCGGATATCCTGCGGATCGAAGCCGAGCATGCGTCGACGCTCGATCAGAAATCCGTTCGTTCGAATGTGCGGATTTGGAAACTGCGGAAACGAAGCATACTCGCTGAATACCATGCCTGGTCGGGTGAGTAGCCACCAGCGCAGCCGCGCTTCGAGAGCAACCATCCTGGCGTTGATGGATGGAGGCAAGCGGCGCCGGCCGGTCTGGGGCTCGGCGAGGAGGCCCGAGGCCCAATCCTGACAATAGACGTCTATGATGAAGCGATAATATTCGCGAATGTGCTCATCATAGGGTATGCGGAAGTCCGTGCACGACCAAATGACCTTCTGGATGAGCGCAAAGGAGTTCTCCAAGCTTTCGTAGGAGCCCATTGCGCCAACCAGTCCCACGCCGTCGCGGGCGATGTGCGTTGCTAGATTGGCAAGCCAGCCTGGAGCCGACAGCTCGGTGTGGGTGTTGAGAAACATCAGGTAGTTGTGTGGGAGACGGCGGCTGGCCTCGAGATATGAGCCGATGTCGAAGCCGATATCCTCGGTCTGGATTCCCACGTGCGGGATATCCTGAAATATCGCGCAGGCACGCTGCAAATCCGCTTCCTGGCCAAAACCCTTGTAGATCACGGTCAAATCGTGATCGTGGCCGGCCGGATTGCGACGATAGCTATCGGCGAACCGCTTGAAAGCCGGGAGATCCTCAGCGCAACGAGCGAGATAGACGACGGCGATGTCGGCTATAGGCTTTTCGGTCGAAGTTTTGAGCAAGGTAATGCCTTAAGAGGGTTGAAGCGTTGCAGAGCCCTGGGCGAAAGCGTCGGTTTCGAGCGCATCAAAGATCGATCGTGCGCGAATAGTTGCCGTTATCGTAGACCCGTTGAATGGGACTGAACTCGTACATCGATACACGGTTAGTAAGACGAGATACGATCGTCGTTTCGAAAAGCCCCGAACGGCGCCCCAGACGCAATAGCATGGCGACGACCTGCGCCCAAACGCGCTCCACGGGCGTCAGTCGCGTCTTCATGGCTGGCCAAAACGCCCCGGCCGGCAATCCCAATTGGCGTCCCTGCAGCGCTGCGAAGATTTGTAGCCTGCGGTATCGGCCCCAGGCGACCCCCTGCTTGAGCTCGTCTCGCGTCGCCCGCGCCACGTGCTCCATCGTCACCACGTAGTTCGTATGATATGCCGATCCGGGCAGCAGCTTGGGCTCGAGCTCGCGATAGAACGGGTCTTTGGTCAACTTGGAATTGAGCAAGCTGGCGCCCTGCTCTTCCAGGCCGTTGAAAAGCGTGAAGCCGAACGACGATTTCGAGACACCAGCAATGGCAGTCGGCCAAGGCACGACAATCGTCGATCTCGACCGCACGAGAGCAACGTTGGCCAAGTAGTAGTCGGGAAATGGCGAACCGAACACGGGCCCGCTGGCGCGCAGCCGCGACAGGAATCCGCGCGCGAACGCGAACGCCTGCATGTTGAAGGTGAAATTCCGGCGAAAGTGCAAAGAGCCCGTGACCGCGTGCCGAGCGTCGTCGCGGCTCAATCGAAACGGATCCCGCCGGCCCACGAAGAAGAAGCCATTCTTCAACTCGGTGACGTACCCGAGAGGATCCCAAGGGGCCACGCCCGGCTGCACGAACTGGTAGATTGCCGAATAGACCACGTCGGGGAAGTCGAAGCTCGCGACGATCTCCTCGAGCTTTTGCAGAGTCTCGGGCACCAAACCGTCGTCGTCGCCAAGCAGGATGACATAATCGCCGCGCGCAAGATCGATGGCGCGGTTCCAGCTGTCGGTGACGGGCAGAAATTCCTCGGATCGCTCGTAGCGAATCCGCGGGTCATCGAGCGAGGCGACGTGGTCGCCTATCGGATCCGTCGATGCATTGTCGAAGATCGCCAGCTCCCACTCGGCGTTCTTCTGACGTCGGACCGTCTCGATGGCGTCGCGCAGTAGATGCAAGCGATTGTGCGTAGGGATGACAACAGAGAAGAGCATGACCGACCGTCAGCGAATGAGGTGAGACTTCAAAGCCACGGGCTTCGATCGAGCGCGTTTCGCTCGCATCCCTGAATTGCCTTATCATTGGGAACGTCGGCTCGCTTGGATCAAATATACGTGGGGTCGCGTTGAGGTGACACGCGCGGCCGGACATGCGCTGTGGATAAACGCAGACTTGCTCGTCCGTGTGCTCAGGCGGCCGCACGCTCGAGTTGGCGCGGGATTCGCCCGTCGTCTCAGGTAGCAATTCTTTGCTGCCACCAGCGGAAAGCTTGCGTGAGCCCTTCGGTGAGGTCGATACGAGGCGACCAGCCAATGGACCTGAGCTTTCTGTTGTCCCCAAGTATCAAGGGGGGATCGCCTGCCCGATCCGGCAACGCCGCGAACTTCGCGAGCCCGCCCGCGCCTGCAATAACGCCGATCGTCTCGACGATTGCGCGCAACGTAACCGGAAAGCCGCTGCAAACGTTGCACGCTCCTCCAAGCTCGCTCATCAAGAGGGCGGCAACGCCACGTCCCAGATCGCTGACATGCAGGAAATCGCGCAATTGCGTTCCGCTGGAGAACTGCGCCTCTTGCCCGGCCGCGAGCATCCTACAGGCGTAGGGGATGATGCGTTCCGGAGCTCTCTATGCGGTCCATAGGTGAAGAAAATACGTGCCGTGGCCGCGCTGAATCCGAACTGGTGCGCGGTGCTCATCAGGAGGTTGTGCACGGCGAGCTTGCTGGTGCCGTAGAGCGAGTGCGGCCGCTCGGGCGTGATGCCTTCTGAGAAGAAGCCGTGAGCCCAATCGTATTCCGCGCAGGTGCCGACCATGACAAAGCGTTGGCCGGTGCCGGCGAAGGCATGGATCAATTCCGTTGAAGCCCCCACCCAACGCAGATTGTCCGCGCTTGTCCAATACTTTCCATGGGTCGTGTCCCAAGCGCAATGCAGCACGTGGGTCGGTTGCAGTTCGCTGATGAGCCGGGACGCAGCCCCGGGAGCCAACAGATCGATGGTGTGCCAAGTCACTGAGCGCTCGGAGGGCTCGGGGAACTCACGCGATCCGGACGTCGTAGGCGTCCGCTTCGGCGCCGGCTTCGAGGAGGGGTGCGAGCACATTCCTCCCCACGAAGCCGCGTGCCCCCGTTATCAGGATCTTGGTCATGAAGGAGGGGTGCCTATCTGGTTTCCGGCGGCGCGAGCAACGAGTGGTCAAAGCTCTTGAGAAGCGGCAGCGCCAGGTCACGCGGCGATTGATTGACGGGCGGCAGCGGCCACGCGACGGCGATGTCGGGATCATCCCAGCGGACGCCCGCCGACCTCTCCGGCTCATAGAATTGAGCGATCGTGTAGGCGACAAGGCAATCATCCGTCAGCGTCTGGAATCCATCAGCAAGACCTTCTGACCAAAGCTGAAGATGGTTGGTTTCGCTGACTCCGCGCCGTGCCACCTGCCGAAGGTCTGGGCGAGGACGGCCGCAGGTCGACCATGACATCGAATATTGCGCCGCGCAGGCAGCTTACGAGCTTGTCCTCCATGGCCGGATGCGATTGAAAATGCAGCCCGCGCAGCGTTCCCTTCTCGGCATTGTAGGACAAACTCATCTGTGCCACCGACGCATTGAGGCCGTGCTCGGCGAACTCCCGCGCGCAGAAGCTGCGCATGAAGAAGCCACGATCATCGCCGCGAGGCGTCGGCTCGACGAGCAGGCAGCCCTGCAATGGTGTCGCGTGGAACAACATGGGTTCTTTTCTTCGACCCTTATGGGATGATTTCCGCCGTCGGGATTGGCACTATAAAATCGGCCTCCCCACGCACGTATTTGCTGCATCTGCTCGATGATCTCCGATTTAAATCCACGGCAGGATGAGGACGTAGTCCGGCTTCAGCGTATCGATCGCCTCCGGAGGCCGGATCGGCAGTCGGGTGCCGGGCAGGAAGAGGCCTTGCTTGTGGGGCGAGCGGTCGACGGTGAATTCCAAAAAGTCCACGCCCATTCCGCAGTAGTTGAGCAGCGTGTTGCCTTTGGCGGGCGCGCCGTAGCCGACGATCGTCTTCCCTTCGCGCTTCAGGCCGATGAGCAGCGTCAGCAGATCGCGCTTCGTTGCGCGCACCTGCTCTGCGTAGTTGGCGTAGATGGCGTCGCAGTCCGGCCCGCTCGGCCTCCAGGCCGCGCACCAATTTGAGCCCTTGCTCGGGCGATGCTTGCCATTGCCGTGGCAGACGTACAGACGGATCGAGCCGCGGTGGGTCGGGAGCTGGCCGACGTCGAACACGCGCAGGCCGACGGACGCCAGGATGCGCTCTGCCGAAAGAGCGACAGATAGGAGAAGTGCTCGTGATAAATGGTGTCGAACTGGTTTGCCGGATCAGGTTAGCAAGTGCGGAAAC
Source organism: uncultured Alphaproteobacteria bacterium (assembly GCA_963724945.1). GTDB lineage: Bacteria > Pseudomonadota > Alphaproteobacteria > Rhizobiales > Hyphomicrobiaceae > Hyphomicrobium_A. The sequence continues at coordinate 1,626,349 of CAVRWL010000003.1, forward strand.
TCAAAGGTGGCGACACCGTGGGGCTTCAGAAGGTTGTGAAGCCGGCAACGAAATCGTTGATATCGGGAACGTGAGCCAGCACGTTGTTGGCGGCGATGAGATCGGCGGCCTTGCCACGTGCGGCGAGATCCTCTGCCGTCTGCCGTCCAAGAAACGTACCTCGGTCGGGATGCCTTTCTCTTTCATTGCGGCCTCGGCGACGGACGCAGAGGGCTCGATGCCCAGGACCGGAATGCCCTTGGCCTTGAAGTATTGCGCAGATACCCGTCATTGCTGGCGGGCTCGACGACGTGCGAGGACGCATCGAGGCCAAATCGGGACGTCATGGCATCGGCATAGGCGCGGCAGTGCTCGAGCCAGCTCGTCGAAATCGATGAGAAATATGCGTAGTTCTGCTGGAACAGGTCGGACGATTTGAAGTAGTCCTGCAGCTGGATAGGCGGCAAGTGCCGCAGACGTAAGCCTTCAGCGGGTAGTACGCCTCGGGCCCGTTTCGCTGCTCGGGGTAAATATACTCGTTGGAAATCGGAGTCCGCCGAGATCTGCAAATTGCGTGTGCAGCGGCGCTGCGCAGTGGCGGCATGTCAGCCCGTCAGCTGCTTCCGCCATCAGTGCAGTCTCCGTTGAATGAGATCTTCGTAGGCGCTTATCTGCATCCGCATCAGGTCCTGGGCCGGCTCGTCGTTGAGGTAGCCGCGATACCAGTTTGCCGTCCCCCCGAAGGTCTCGTCCGGCTCCAGCACGGGGAGCCAGCCGAGCGCGGATTTCGACTTCGAGGAATCAAGCCGCAAGTAGCGCGCCTCGTGCAAGTTGGACCCCTTGGTCTGGTCGTCAGTTGCGGCCTTCCCCAGCAGTCGAGCATGCGATTGACGAGGGCGGCGACGGGGATCTCGTGGTTCGTCTCAGGTCCGAAATTCCAGGCGCCGCTGAAGGCTGCCGTCTCGCTGATCCCTTTCCTGGCGTCCGACCGTCAGGCGCAGCGCGAGGACGAGATAGCCGAAACAGAGCTCCAGGACGTGCTGCCAGGGGCGCGTTGCGTCCGGATTGCGGATCTCCAACGGCCGGTTGGCACGAATGGCGCGCACAATGTCGGGGACGATGCGATCTTCGGACCAGTCCCGCCCCCGACCACGTTTCCCCCGCGTGCCGTCGCGATTTGATAAGGCCGGTCGCTGGGAAGCAGCGCGGTCGCATAGGCCTTGGCGGCCATCTCTGCGGCTGCCTTGCTGGCACTAGATGGATCGATTCGCCCAAGGGATCCGTCTCGCGGTAGGGCCAGCACCACTCGTTGTTGGCGTAGACCTTGTCGGTCGTCACGCAAACGACTGCTGCGACAGAGGGCGCGGCGCGCGCCGCCTCGAGGACGTTCACCGTCCCCATCACATTGGTTGCGAAGGTGACGAGCGGTTCCCTGTAGGCGCGCCGAACCAACGGTTGTGCGGCCAAATGAAATATGATTGCGGGCTGAGAGGAGGCGACGATCTGCGCGACGCCGGCCGCGTCACGAATATCTTGGATATGACTGGCAACGCACAGCTCCTGCACGTTGCCACGATCGAAGATATTGTCGTCTCCCTGATCGGGTCGAGCGCGAGACCGGTCACGCGCGCACCTAATCCCGCCAGCCATGCCACGAGCCAACTGCCTTTAAATCCAGTATGGCCCGTTACCAGCACCGACTTGCCGGAGAGCAGCTGTCTTAGGTCTGCAAGGATCAAGGGGTCGCGGCCTTTTGCTCGGTAGCGTCGCCGTCCCAAAGCTTCCAGGGGGCCTGCCCGAACTCCAGAGGTCTTCGAGGTGACGCTTGTCGCGCAGCGTATCCATTGGATGCCAAAATCCCTCATGCCGAAATGCGGTCAGCTGTCCGTCTCTGACCAGCCCGTCCATCGGCGCCTGCTCCCAGACCGTCGCATCGCCATCGACGTAATCGAACACTTTGGGCGACAGCACGAAGAAGCCCCCGTTGATCCACCCGTCGTCGCCGGCAGGCTTCTCGCGGAACCCCGCAACTGTTCTCCTTGCAGGTTGACTGCCCCGAAGCGCCCGGGAGGCCTGACGATAGTCACCGTAGCGCTGCGTTGGCTGTCCCGGTGATGCTTGAGCAGAGCATCGATGTCGATGTTGCCCACGCCATCGCCGTAGGTCATGCAAAAGTGCTCATCTCTCAGGTAAGGCGCGATGCGTTTGACGCCCGCCGGTCATGGTGTCGGCGCCGGTATCCACCAGCGTCACCTTCCATTTTTCGGCTCGTCGATTGTGCACCGTGGTGGTATTCGTGCTCAAATCGAAGGTGACGTCGGATGTGTGCAAAAAGTAGTTAGAAGTACTCTTTAATCAGATAGCCCTTGTAGCCAAGACATTATGAACTCGCGAATCCCGAAGTGATAGTAGACTTTCATTATATGCCAGAGGATCGGGCGCCCGCCGATTCGATCAGCGGCTTGGGACGGAGGTCTGTCTCCTCCGACAGTCGGCTGCCGAGGCCGCCAGCCAACAAAACTGCCTTCGAAATCTCGTCCGACACACTGCTCTCCATTCATCCGCGGAGCTGAACGCCGATGCAAAATCCCCGCAGCTTAGATCAATTGGCGCCCTTGCACGACCACCGCATGCAATCCCTGCGCCCTGCCCGGCCCCGAACTCGGCTTCATGATAGGATCGGCCGCGCCTTCTATAGCAGATCGCCGCAACGGCTCGCGCGTCCTGCGACAGGCGTGGCGTGAATGTGCGGCCCCAGGCGGCACGCTCCATGATGCGGCGCTCGTGCGCGGGGGCGGCATCATAGGCGCGGGTCTGATTGTCGCTGACGAGCAGACCGGGCTGGCCCGGCGATCGAAACGCGCCGCATTCGTCCCAATTTTCAGCCCGATAGACGGAGCCGTCGGCGGTGGCGACGACCGGCCGTAGCTCTTTGGAGCCCATGAAGGCGGTGAAGCTCTTTCTTCCGCTTTCCAGGGCAAATGCATCATACTTCGTTCGCGGCATCTTGGATCGAGCTGCGAATTCCAAGAAAAGGGCTCTGCGCGTGAGGAATGCGTTGGATCGCAAGTGGGGGTTTGGAAACGGCGGAAACCGCCGCATGGCCATCGCCCATTGAATGGGGTATCGCAGGCAGCCGATGACTGCAGAGAGGCTTGCGCGGGCGAGCCCTCTCGCCCCGGCGATGTCGACGACGATCGGCGGAATAGATTGAAGCACTGGGGCCAAGGTGCCCCAGGATCCCGTCGCTCCGGCGGCGCCAACTCCGGAATGCTCAGCGGCGGACTTGAGAATTGCGAGCCAGTGATCGGCTTGAATGCGGCTGTGCGTGTTGAGAAAGCATAGCCAATTGTGGCTGAGGAGATGCGCCGCGCGCATGTAGGCACCCCAATCGAACCCGTCATCGGGCAACTCGACGAGTGTGCCGGCGTGCGCCTCGACAAGGGAGGCGAGCTCGGTGCGGTCGCGTCCCTCATCCCATCCTTTGGCCAATACGACGAGGTCATGCTCGAGCCCGGCCGCATGCGCACGATACGAGGCGAGAAAGCTCCGAGCCGAATCTATGCCCCCACCCACGCCGCGAGCGAGATACACTATCGCGTGGCTTTCCGCCGTGGTCCCCATCTTCAAGCTCCGCGCCGTTACGCTCGGATTGCCGTTCTTTACCCGCATCGCGCAGGGACCGCAAGTTTGGGCGAAAGCGTTGCGCGACAGCAAAATTTGGCGCCAATTGCCGGTATCAGCCGAGCTGGGAGGATAGGGAGACCGGCTCGGGCGGCGCCACCGACAATGGCATCGTGCTTGCAATTCGGCCTGCGCGTTGACGTCTCTTCTCGGCTAGGACTCGCACGCAGCTGCGACGGCGTCCGGATTGCCATCCATTCGGATCCGCCCGGTTTCGAGCCAAATAAGCCGGTTGCAGGTCGTCCGGAGAAGATCGATCGAATGGCTGGCGATCACCAAAATCCGCGTCTTGCCCACGAGCTCATTCAAGCGGCGGCTCGCTTTCTTGCTGAAGTGCTCGTCGCCGACCGAGAGCCACTCGTCCATAAGCAGTATTTCCGGCGTCACGGCTGTTGAAATGGCGAACGCGAGACGCAGTTGCATGCCTGCGGAGTAGGTGCGAACGGGGACGTCGATGAAGTCGCCGAGCTCGGTGAACTCTATAATCTCGTCGGCTTTTTCCTGGATCTCGGCGCGGCTCATTCCCATGATGGCCCCGCGCAAGGTCAAGTTCTCCCGGCCCGTCGCTTCCGCATCGATGCCGATGGCGATGTCGATGAGCGATCCCACCCGCCCTTGCACCCGCAGCGTGCCGCCGACGGGGTAGTAGACGCCGCGCAGCACGCGCAGCAGCGTTGTCTTGCCGGCCCCGTTGTTGCCGATTAAGCCGACGCGATCGCCGTCCTTGACGCTGAGCGTCAGATCCTCCAGGGCGCGCACGACGATGCGGCCGTCCTCACGCTCACCGATGCGTCCGCCGGTTGCGAACTTCATGAGCCGGGTCCGCAAGGATCTGGCGCCCGAGCTATAGATCGGAAAATCTACAGTGACGCGATCAAGGGCGATCGATGCCATAGGTTGTCCCTGCCTTTTCGATCGGATGGCTATCTGAGGTTCCTACAGCCAATAGGCGACGCGGCGCTGAAACCGGCCGAATAGAGCGATCGTCACCGACCAGCCGACGACGGCGAGCAGCAGGCTTGTGCTCCAGCTGGCCATGCTCGGTATCTCCCCGAGCAGCGGCGCCCGAACGATCTGCAAGAGGTGGTACATCGGATTGAGATCCAACAGGAAAAGCGATTGGCGACGGGGGACGAGACCCGGCATCCAAATGATTGGCGTTACGAAGAAGGCGATCTGGACGACGCTTGCGACAATCTGAGGAAGGTCACGGTAGCGCGTGCACAGAACCGCGAGAAAGAGCGCCATCCAAATCAGGTTCAACGAAACGAGGACAAATCCTGGGATGCTCAACAGCGCCGTCACCGACAATGGTTTGCCGAGCAAGAGCAGGAGCAGGGGGAATATGATGAGGTTGTGAAGAAGGATCAAAGTCGAGCGCAGATAGACGCGAATGACATGGGTGAAAAGCGGCAGCGGTGTCTGCTTGATGATGTGGTCGGCGGCAATGAAGCTGAGCGAGCCTTCGGTAATCATCGACAAAATGAGACCCCAGAAGATGAGCCCCAGACAAACGAAGGGAAGAAAATCCGCGATGGAGGTTCTGAAGACGCTGCCAAACACCAGCCCGATGGTGGTGATGTTCACGCCCATGCTTATCGTCAGCCACAGAGGGCCGATCGTCGAGCGGCGATAGCGCTGCTTGATGTCGTTCCACGCGAGCAGCGTCGCCAGACGGTAACCGATCAATCCCCCGCAGATATCGTCGACGGCAATCTTCGCGTGTGGCAAGAGCCCGCGCAGCACGCCCAATTCCGCCCTGAGCCGCGCTTCGACCAGAGGATCGTGCCGCAGCGGCTCACTGGTCAGCTTCGGACGATGCAGCATCGAATTCATTTCCGGATGGCTTCGACCCTAGGCAAATTCAGCACCACTCTCTCAGGCGCTGAGGGTATTGAGGGTATCATGCAGGCTCGCCGATTGGCGAAACTGTGGCCGCGGAGGCGCGAGTTGCCATTGACGCCGATCGCAGGCCCCAGTCTGCGTTGCCTGTGCGGTCTACATTTGCTCTCTGTGAACGTCAAGGCCGTGCGGTGTCTCGTCGTCTGTCCCATTGAAGTGAGACACAGCGCCGTCGCGGGATGGGGTTGCGTGAGATAGGCGCGCCGCCTCGGCTCATGATGGGCGTGCGCCGCAACCTTTCGGCGCAAGCGCGGCCTGAGGGCTTGAGATCATCCGGAGGTGGGCGATGCCGCAAGCGGTTAGGCAACGCCCCGGCTCGCCACGTGCGCTTGAATGGCGCTCGGCTCAACCCCGAAGATTCGCGCGCCGCCGACTTGTCAACATGAGCGTCAATGTGCGCAGGCGAGCCGATCGTGCTGACGCCGGAGGACGCTTTCCGCTGCTTCATGGGGACCGAGCTCGACGGGCTCGCGATCGGCAACCTTTACCTGGATAAGGGTGAGCAGGGTCCCGCGCTCAAGCTCGACTACAAGCGTGCCTTCGAGCGCCGCGGCGCCCTCTGCAACACGAGTGCCACTGCGAAATGTCGGCGCGACCTGAGCCTCGCCTTGGTGCCGACGCGATCCCTTGCTTAGCGTTTGGGCGATCTGCATACGTGAGAGGCGGATCGGGTACGGAGCCGCGGCTTTACCCTGGCGTTAAGTCGTCGCTGCTCCGGCACCGGACCGCTGCAAATTTGGGCTTTAATCCAGAGCAGGAAGGCCTGAGGGTTTCGCTCGGCAAGGGGCCTGGTGCCGGGCCGTTTCCGGGGTCGGCTGTGTGGGCTCGAAGCCCTCGCGCCGAGCTTTTTGGGGTTGTAGGATTGCTCCGGGACGGGATCGCGGGGCGACCATGTTTGTAGCGTGTCGTCGTGAGCCGGCGGGCTCGCGACGGGAGTTCGCCGATGAAGGAACCGAGGTTCACGGATCAGCAGATCGCCTTCATCCGGCGGCAGGCTGACGATGCGGCGGACGATGAGGCGTCGGTTCTGGACGCCTGCCGCGAGGCCGGGATCTCGCTCGAGACCTATCACCGTTGGCGCCGCAAGTACGGCGGCCTCACGCCGGCCGGGTTGTCGCGCCTGCAGCTGCTCGAGAACGAGAACACGCGCCTCAAGGAGCTCGTGGCCAAGCTGATCATCGACACGCCGCCGACGACGCAGCCGACTGGCGAGCCTCAGCCATCCAACTCGCCGCCCGGGGATGACACCCTCGCAGTGCCCTTCACGCAGCCCACTTCGGTGTCCCTCGCGGTACCCTCCGCGCTGGTGGACGACGAGCCCACGCTGTTTGAGAGCATCAAGCAGTCGGCGGAGCATATCCTCCTCATGCGCCACGCGCTGCTCGCTCACGCGCAAGACTTTGCCCGTAATCTTGCCGCTCGCGTGCGCCAACTGGGGCCGGGACTGTTGGCGACCCGCGCGGCGGTTGTCCGGTTTCTGCAATCGGATGGGCGCGGGGCTGTGCTCGTGAGGGACGCGGCCCTTTGGGTGCGAGCGCGCGTCGCGCAGCTCTCCTGGGCGCAGGTGCCTGCTCTCGCCGCGCAAATCGGCAGACGTGTGCGTGACGAGTCGAAAGGCCGCGAGATTCTCATCGCCGGTGTCGTCGGCGGTCTCGTTGCGGGTTTCGCAGTCGGGCTCGAGAGCACCCCGCTCGATGAAAGCGGCCCGCCGACGGCTCCCGTCGACACCAGCATTCGTCTCAACAGCTACGGCTCGGTCTCGACCCTGTTGAAGGGGGGATGGGACAGACCGCAGCCGTGGGGCACTTGGATGTCCGGCAACAGCGCGTCGATACTTCTCGGCTTCGACGGCCCTCGCGCGCGGAGACGTCGACTTGCTGCTCGAGGCGCGCACGCAGCCGCTCCAAGGCATCGAGCCTCCAACGGTCATCGTCCGCTTCAACGACGCCGAGCTCGGCCGCTGGCAATTGCCGGCACAGGCGCGCCGTCTGCGCCGCCGATTCATCATCCCCGCGGCCGTCTTCAACCGGCGCACCGACGCGCAGCTAAGCTTCGAGATCGCCGCCACTTCCCCCACGCCCACGGTATTCGGCGTAGAGGGGCTGTCCCTGCGCGATGCCCGCCACCTCACCGACTTCAAGGGTTTTCTCGACCATTGCAGCCAGGGCAAGCTGGTCGGATGGGCGATCGCGGAGAATACCGCTGTGAGCGTAACGGCGAGCGTCAACGGGCAGCCGATCAAGGCCGTGCTTACGAGCATGGAGCGGCCTGACCTCGCCTCGAAGGGGCTCCCCGACGACGCCGGGTTCGTGCTGACCCCGGCCCAGCCGATCGCTGCCGGAAGCCGGGTCGAGGTGCGCTTCGCCAACGGCCGCCCGCTCATAGGCTCGCCTTGCCAGCCTTGAGGCGCGGGCGCTCAGCGCGCATGGGGCAAAGGGCGCCATCGCGTTTGTGGGTCGGGTTGCGGCATGGCAATATGCGCCGATTGCAGCGCGCCCCTGCGATCCGAAACCTCCACCGCCAATCACAGAACGCCCAATCCCATGGCCGATAACGCGGACGCCTGGCGCATTGTCGAGCTTTCAGGCCCCGTGATCGTGCTCGCCGCCGTTGCTACGGCGCTGCTGACCCTGCTGCTGCGCCCGGTCCTCAAGCGCATCGCGCCCGCGGTGCCGAATGCCCGCTCGTCTCACCGCGAGGTGACGCCGCAGGGCGGCGGGATCGCGGTCGTCGCCGTGACGCTCGCGGTGAGCGCGATCGCGGTGCTCGCCTTTGCCTCCGGGACCTCCGCCGCCGACAGACTTCTCCCGGTTCTGGGCGGCGCGCTACTGCTCGCCCTCGTGGGGGCAGCCGACGACATCCGCACACTCGGCTTTGCCCCGCGGCTCGTGGCGCAAGCCGTTGCCGTCGGCGTGGTGCTCGCGGCGCTGCCCGCCGACGCGCGCATCCTGCCGGCGGTGCCGCTCTGGCTTGAGCGCGGCGTGCTGATCATCGGCGGCGTTTGGTTCGTCAACCTCGTGAACTTCATGGACGGCATCGATTGGATGATGGTGGCCGAGGTGGTGCCGATCACGCTCGGCGTCGCGCTTATCGGCATGCTCGGCGTGCTGCCGCCGGAGGCCCTCGTCGTCGCGCTCGCGCTTCTGGGCGCGATGCTCGGCTTTGCGCCCTTCAACCGCCCGGTTGCGCGGATGTTTCTCGGCGACGTCGGCAGCCTCCCGATCGGGCTGCTCATCGGCTGGCTGTTGCTGCTCGTCGCGGCTTCCGGCCACCTTGCGGCGGCGCTACTGCTGCCGCTCTACTTCATCGCCGATACGACGGCGACGCTTCTGCGGCGCATGCGGGCGGGCGCCCGCTTCTGGGAGGCGCACCGCACGCATTTCTACCAGCGTGCCGGCGACGGCGGCTGGACCAACATGGAGATCGTTGCGCGCGTGTTCGCGGTCAACCTGGGTCTCGTGGCGCTGGCGGTGCTGACCATCGTCGTTCCCGCGCCAGCCGCTGCTGCAGCGGCCTTTCTGACCGGCGTCGCCCTCGTCGCAGGGCTGATGACAAGCTTTGCCCGAGGACGCCGGTGAGCGGCCGCATCCTCGTCACCGGAGCCTCGGGCTTCGTCGGGCGCGGCCTGGTTGCGGCGCTCGCCGACGCCGGCACGCTTGTGTGCGCGGCGACGCGCAATCCTGCTTCGCTGCCGACGGCACCCGGAGTCGAGACCATTGCGGTGCCCGATTTCACGCAGCCCGTCGACTGGAAGCCGCTGCTCGCCGGCGTTGACGCCGTCGTGCACCTCGCCGGTATCGCGCACGTGGGTACGCGCGTCGACGCCGACCTCTACGATCGCGTCAATCACCGCGCGACCGCCGAGCTGGTGGCGGCCTGCGTGCGCGCCAACGTGCCCCGCTTCATCCTTGTCTCCTCCGTCAGGGCGCAATGCGGTCCGGCGTCTCCCCGCGTCTTGCGCGAGAGCGACGAGTCGCAGCCGACCGAGGCCTACGGCCGCTCCAAGCTCGAGGCTGAGGCCGCGATTCGTGCGTGTCCGCTCGCTTGGACGATCCTGCGTCCCGTCGTGGTTTACGGTCCTGGCGTCAAGGGCAACCTCGCGAGCCTCATGCGGCTTGCGCGCCTGCCGCTTCCGCTGCCGTTCGCCGCGTTCACCAGCAAGCGATCGCTCATCGGCCGCGACAATCTCATCGGCGCCGTCCGCTTCGTGCTGGAGCAGTCGGCAACGGCCGGGGAGACGTATCTCGTGGCCGAGCCTGAGCCGGTGAGCCTGGCCGAGATCGTCGCGGCGCTGCGCGCTGGCGCCGGTCGCCGGCCGGGGCTCTTCCCTGTGCCTCAGGCGTGGCTCGAGGCGGGGCTGCGGCTCGCCGGGCGCGGCGACCTCTGGGAGCGCCTCGCCGGGGCGCTCGTCGTCGATCCCGGCAAGCTGATCGCCGCCGGCTGGTGCCCCGATCGCGATACGAAAGCCGGGCTTGCCCGCATGGCCGCCTCGCGAGCCTCTAAGATCGAATGATAAGAACTTATGCCCGCGTCCGGCGCAGCGGCCGATACTGCATGCCGCTAATCGAGGAAGCGCCGGGACCGAAGACGATGGACGACACGCCGAACCTGAATCTGCCCTACATCATGGCGGCGCAGGCGCAGAAGCACGTCACCCACAACGAGGCGATCCGCGCCCTCGATGCCGTCGTGCAGATCGCCGTCGCCGATCGCGACCTGACGATCCCGCCCGCGAGCCCGGCGGAGGGCGACCGCTACATCGTCGCGGCGGGCGCCACGGGCGCGTGGGCCGGCAGCGACGGAAAGCTCGCGGCCTGGCAGGACGGCGCCTGGATGCTCTATGCGCCGCTAGAAGGCTGGCTCGCCTGGGTTGCGGATGAGGACGCGCTTCTCGCCTGGGACGGCAGCGTATGGACAAGCGCGGCTGGCGGTGGAGCGAGCGCGTTCACCGCGCTCACGGACACGCCGTCCGCCTACACGAGCGCTGCCGGCAAGATGTCGGTCGTCAGAAGCGACGAGATGGGCCTGGAGTTCTCCGACGAGGTGGCACAGCTCGGCGTGAACGCCACGCCCGATGCCAGCAACAAGCTGGCGATCTCTTCCGACGCGAGCTTGTTCAATCACGCCGGCGCCGGCCACCAGCACAAGATCAACAAGAACGCGGCGAGCGATACCGCCTCGCTGCTGTTCCAGACCGGATTCTCGGGCCGGGCGGAGTTCGGGACGACGGGTGACGACGACTGGCACGTCAAGGTGAGCCCCGACGGCTCTACCTGGCAGGAGGCGATCGTCGTCGATAAGACGAGCGGGGAACTCTTCGCTCGCGGCGGGATCAAGATAGGGCCCAATGAGGCGGGCCAATCGATCGTCAGGTTCACCAATGCTGCCGGCGAGGTTACCGACCAATACAATTCTTACATAGACGGCAACTTCTATATTGATCATCCGCAAAGCACTGGCCGTATCGACTTGAGGACGACCACCGGGTACCTATCGCGGCTGGCCATTGCCGCGAGCGGCAACGTCGGCATCGGCATGACCAGCCCCGCCGTCAAGCTCGATGTCGACGGACCGATCCGCGTCAAATCCTACACCGTCGCAACGGTCCCCTCGGCAGCGGCCGCGGCCGGGCAGATCATCTATATCTCCGACGAAAGCGGCGGCGCCGTCATAGCCTTCTCCGATGGCACCAATTGGCTGCGCGCCACGGACAGGGCCGTGATATCCTAGCAAACTGCGGTCTGCGGATGGTCTGTGATGCACGACAAGGATGGACGAGGCATCCCTCGCAAGCCCTCCGGCTCCAGCCGGGCGGAACGGCTCGCAGCCGAGCTCAAGGCGAACTTGAAGAGACGCAAGGAGCAGGCGCGCACGCGCCGAAACGCGGGCGGATCGCGGCCCGCCAAGCAAGACGAAAGCGGCAAGTGAGGCGCGGAAATCTCGCCGAGGCGGCTATTCGCAGGGCACCGACAGCGTCATGCCGGCCGCGGGAAAGTACTTCTTGCAGCCGACGTTCTGGGTGGTCTTGGGCTCGCTCGTCGGCTCGCTCGTTGACTTGGCCGTGCTCTTCCCACCCGCTGTGTCCGTGTCGAGGGAAGCCCGCGCGATGGTCGAATTCTCGTTGTGCACGCCTTTGGCCGTGTCGGCCTTGTCGGAACCGGAATCCGCCTTGGCGAGCGTGCCCCGGGCGATCCCGGAGTTCTCGTTCTCCGCCTTGTCCTTGACTTTATCCGCGTCGTCGTCGGCGGGCGCGCTCTTGGCCGTGCTGGTCTTCCGGTGGACGGGCGCCTCGTGCCGCGGCGTATCGCGATAAACGCGCCGCGGCGCCGAATGCTGGTAGCTGCCACCGGAGTCGTTGGAATGGAAGTTGGGTCCGACACCGAGCGGTCCGCCGTAGCCGCGGCCTTCGTAGCTGGGATAATTTTGCGCGGAGGCGGCGGCCGTCGCTAAGGCGAAAAGTGCCGCCGCGATGACGAGACGTGCCCAGGCCATAGTGACCTCCATGGGGTTTGATCGCGGCGGCCCGACTGATCGTTACCCGAGCGCCCGAACCGGCTCGATGCTAGCCGAAGTTTAGGATTGTGGGAACGGCCAAACCCGACTTTTCAGAATCCAGTAGCATCCTTCGTCACGTCGGGAGCGTGCCGTTTTGGCCGCGGCGGACGCGGTTTGGCCACGAAAACTTGCTGGAAAGGGGTCCAAGCGCATAATCATTTAAGGATGGCAGGCCTGCTATCGGCCCGCGCGAGCGCGAGGGGGAGTATTTCATGGATCGCATCAGAATCACGGGTGGCGAGCGGCTCAACGGCACGATTCCCATCTCGGGTGCCAAGAACGCTGCGCTCCCCTTGATGATCGCCAGCCTGCTGACGCCCGACCGGCTCACCTTGAAGAACGTCCCCAACCTCGCCGACGTCAATCTGCTCGCGCGCATCTTGCGCAACCACGGCGTCGATTCCGCTGTCGACGGCAAGCGCGCCGGCCCCGCCGCGCATATCGGCGAGACCTTCCATCTGTCCGCGCGCGACATCGTCGACACGGTGGCACCCTATGAGATGGTGAGCCGCATGCGCGCGAGCTTCTGGGTCTTGGGCCCGCTCGTTGCACGTTGCGGGCAGGCCAAGGTCTCGCTGCCCGGCGGCTGCGCCATCGGCACGCGCCCGGTCGATCTGCACTTGATGGGCTTAAAGGAGCTCGGCGCCGAGATCGAGATCGAGGGGGGCTACGTGATCGCCAAGGCGCGCGGCGGCTTGCGCGGCGGACGCGTGGTCTTCCCCAAGGTGTCGGTCGGCGCAACGCACCAGGTGCTGCTCGCCTCTGCGCTTGCGCGCGGGGAGACGGTGATCGAGAACGCGGCGCGCGAGCCGGAGGTCGGCGACGTTGCCCAATGTCTCGTCAAGATGGGCGCGAGGATCGAGGGCATTGGCACCTCGACCTTGCACATCGAGGGCGCGGACCGGCTGGAGGGTGCCGTGCATACGGTGCTCCCCGACCGCATCGAGACGGGCACGTTTGCGATTGCGGTCGCGGCGACGGGAGGCGACGTGGTGCTCGAGGGCGCACGCGCCGATCTCTTGAAGACGGCGCTCGATGCGCTCGCCAAGACCGGCGTCGAGGTGAAGGAGACCAACAGCGGCATCCGCATCGCCCGCAACGGGGCGGGCATCGAGCCGATCGCCATTGAGACGCAGCCTTTCCCCGGCTTCCCCACCGATTTGCAGGCTCAGCTCATGGCGCTGATGACGACGGCGGGCGGCACTAGCGTCATCCGCGAGACGATCTTCGAGAACCGCTTCATGCACGTGCAGGAATTGGCCCGCCTCGGCGCCGATATCCAGCTGCACGGCGACACCGCCACCATCAAGGGTGTCAAGGGCCTCACCGGAGCGCCGGTCATGGCGACCGATCTGCGCGCCTCCGTCTCCCTCGTCATCGCCGGGCTGATGGCGGAGGGCGAGACCATGATCAACCGCGTCTATCACTTGGATCGCGGCTTTGAGCAGCTCGAGCAGAAGCTGTCGCGCTGCGGCGCGCAGATCGAGCGCCTCACGGGCTGAGCTTTGCACTTTCCGGGTGTTCCGCCCGGAACAGCGGGCGTGGCCCCGCGCGCCTTATTGACCTCCTCGTGATCAACCGGCGGCCCGCAATGGCGCCGTCTCAACGCGACGGAGGAATGCATGACCACCCAGATCTTCAAGACCGGCATCGTGTGCTGCGCGGTTGTGGCTTCGGCTCTCGCCGGCCTGCTGACGAGCACGGCGGCTGAGGCCCGCGGCGGCAAGGAGTTCTACTCGGAGGACTACCAGTTCGACCGGCCCATGAAGGGCTATGAGGGGCAGGCAGGCAACTATTACTGCTCCTATCAGCGCCTGCCGAACCGCGTGTGCACGGTCGACGCCAACGGCAACGAGCGCTGCCAGGTGAAGGGCTGGACGTTGCGCCAGTATTGCTACTAAGCGCGTTTGATCGGGGTGTGTCGCGCCCGGGGCTCATCGGCTCCGTCGCCCCGCAACAGCGCCCCCGATCGGCGGGTCCCGGAGTAATCCCCGGGACCCGCCTCTTTTCCCCGCCGCGTATTGCAATCGATGCGTTCGAGCGGCCTTAAGCGACCGTTCGCTCGCGATCCTGATGCAGGTAGCCAGCGAGCGCTGCGGCCGGCACCGGTCGCCCATAGAGATAGCCTTGGCCCTCGGGGCATCCGTACATGCGCAGCACCTCTTCCTGCGGCTCGGCCTCGATCCCCTCGGCGATGATGCCGAGCCCGAAACGCCGTCCGAGATACATGATGGCCTGCACGATAGCCGCGTCCTCGGCGTCCGCGCACAGGTCGCGCACGAAGCTCCTATCGATCTTCAGGCGCGAGACAGGATATCGCTTCAATAGGCTCAAGGAGGCATAGCCGGTGCCGTAGTCGTCGAAGGCGATGTCGACGCCCCACGCGCGCATCTCGCGCAGCGGCACGGTGACATTCTCGTCATGCCGCAACATAATGTTCTCGGTGATCTCCAGCTCGAGCGCCTCGGGCGGCAGCTTGGTCTGCAACAGCGTCTGCTCGACGTGGGTGGGCAGATCGCCGCCGTTGAACTGCGCCCCGAACAGGTTCACGGCGATGCGGAACTCCGGGCAGCTCGACCGGCGCCAAATAGCAGCGTCCGCGCAGGCGGTCTTGAGCACCCAGTTCCCGACGTCGACGGCAAGCGGGCTCGCCTCCAAGACCGACAGGAATGCATTCGGGGCCAACAGGCCACGCTCGGGATGGCGCCAGCGCAGCAGCGCCTCCGCGCCGATGATGCTGCGGTCGGATAGCCGGACCTGCGGCTGGTAATAGAGCTCGAACTGCTCCTCGGACAGCGCCTTACGCAGCTCGGCCTCGCAGCTGCGCCGGGCCATTACGGCCTGGCGAAGGCTCGGCTTGTAGAATTGATAGCCGCTGCCAGGCGTCGCCTTGGCGCGTTGGAGGGCGAGATTAGTGTTCGCGCAGATCTCCTCGGCGTCGGCTCCATGCGCGGGAAACATCGCGATCCCGATGTTGGCGCCGACGTGCACCGGTTGTCCGTCGACCGCGAAGGGCGCAGCGAAGACGCGCAGAAGATCGTCGGCGGTGCGCGCGGCACGCAATCTGTCCGCAAGCCCGGGGAGCAGAATCGCGAACTCATCGGCGCCGAGCCGCGCAATGCTCGCATCCGGACCGAGATGGGACTGCAGCCGGTCGGCCGTCTCGGTCAGGACGAGGTCGCCCGCTGAATGGCCCAGCGAATCGTTGACGTACTTGAAGCCATCGAGATCGACGAGCAGCAGCGTTCCCGTAGTGGTTGCAACGATCTGGTCCAGCCGATCGAAGAGGTACCTGCGGCCCGGCAGACCCGTCAGCGGATCTATGTGAGCGCGGTTGAAGAGCCGCTGCTCGCCGTGCTGGCGGTCCGTGATGTCGCGCAGGATTGCGCCGAAGCTTACCTTGTCGCCCTCGCGCCACGTGGAAAGAGAGAGCTCAACAGGGAACTTCCCGCCGTCGCGCCGTTGAGCGAGAAGGCGCAGCTGCTGGTTAGCCGGGGTCGAGGCGCGGCAGTTGACGATGCTCATCACCTCGGCGCTTTGCAGGTCGCGCACGTGCTCGGGGAATATGAAGCCGAGCGGCCGCCCCGTGGCCTCGCCGGCGGAGTAGCCGAACAGCTTCTCGGCCGCCCCGTTCCAATAATTGATGTTGGCCGAGCCATCGGCGCACACGATTGCATCCGGCGACGTCGACGCGATGCGTTCATAGAGCAGGTGGCCGCCCTGCTTGGCTTGATCGAGGCGGCGTTGCTCGAGCCGGCTGATGATGAGGGCCGCCACGTCCTCCAAGGTCCTGCGGTCGTCCTCCGTGAACGCCGGCCACGGCTTGATATCCAGGATGCAGAGCGTGCCGATCTTGTGGCCCGAAGGCCCGCTCAGCGGGATGCCGGCGTAGAAGCGGATCTGCGGCGGCTCGCGCACCAGCGGGTGGGAGGCGAAGCGATCGTCCTTGCTAGCGTCGGGAACCACGAAAACGCCGTCGTTCTCGATGGCGTGCGAGCAGAAGCTTCCGTCGCGGGCGATGCCGGTCGCATGCAGGCCGAAGCGGGCCTTGAAGAAGAGCCGGTCGTGGCCGACGAGCGAGAGGACTGCGAGCGGGGTTGCATAGATGCGTGCGGCCAGCTCCACGAGCCGATTGAGGTCGGCTTCGGGCGGGGTGTCGAATAGGGCATATTCGCTCAACGCCTCGAGGCGCGCCGTTTCTTCAGGCGCGGCGCGAGCTTCGTTCTCGGCGTTCGGGAGCATCGGGGCCATTCCGGTTGGCCGGGATGCTATGACCAGGAGGCTTCATTGGGGATGAAGAAAAAATCTTAAATTGCTGCAATTGTGTGAGGAATTTTGGCGTTTTCGGCCGGCGGGCGCGCCGGCGCGCTATGCCGCGCGCCTCAGCCCAGATCGATCTCGCCGTTTACCTCGTGTTTCAGATCGGTGCCCTCCGCGGTCAGCACCATCTTTACCCTGAGCTTGCCTTTGCCCGCGAGGCCGTGCTCGCGCACGATGCACTCGATTTCCTGTTGCGAGGAGATGCCGACCTCTTTCAGAAAGCGGCGCAGGGAAAGATTGAAGCGTTCGTTCTCCATTGGTGCCTCCTTTGCAGCATCGGGGGTCAGAAGGGCAGAGATATCAGAATCTGCGTAACGGCGGATGGGTGTTCGTCGAACTTTACGCATATGGCCTATTGGCACGGGGGAGGCAGGGTCACGATGCACAGTTTTGCGAAGTCCAGCGCGATTGGCGCACCTCGGGCCTTCCGGCGCGTGCTGGCGGTGAGCCTCGCGCTCTTGGCGCTGGGGGGCCCCGCTCGGGCCGGGACGCCCCTGGATCTCTTCGCAACAGCGGCTGCCGGCTCGCGACAAACGGTCGATCATTCGGCTTGGGACCGCCTGCTCAAGACATACGTCAAGCCGGGTCCCGACGGGGTCAACCGCGTCGACTACGCGAGCTTCAAGAGGAACGGGCAACGGGACCTCAAGGCCTATATCCGCGCACTCGAGGCCGTCGATCCCGCAACGCTCGACCGGCCCGAGCAGTTCGCGCTTCTCGCCAACCTCTACAACGCGAAGACGGTCGACATCGTGCTCGACCGCTACCCGGTGAAATCGATCAAGGACATCTCGCTCGGCGGGGGCCTGCTCGGCGTCTTCTCCAGCGGACCCTGGAAGGCCAAGGTGCTGCAGATGAAGGGGGTCGCGCTCAGCCTCGACGACATCGAGCACGGCATCCTGCGCCCGCTCTTCAAAGACCGGCGCATCCACTATGCCGTCAACTGCGCCTCGATCGGCTGTCCCAACTTGCGTGCCGAGGCCTTCACGGGCGCCAAGCTCAATGCGCAGCTCGATTCCGCGGCCCGCGCCTACATCAATAGCCGGCGCGGCGTAGATCCAAGGCCCGATGGGCTCGTCGTCTCCTCGATCTACGACTGGTACCAGAAAGACTTCGGTGGCAGCGAGGCCGGCGTGATTGCCCATCTCAAGCGCTATGCGCAGCCGGCACTTGCGCGCAAGCTCGAAGGCACCACATCCATTGCCGACTACGCCTACAACTGGTCGCTGAACGACATCAGACGATGAGACGCTTTGCCTTCAACGTACGCGCCCCGGTTGCGCTCATCTTGGCCGTCGCCGCGCTGGGGCTCGTCGTGGCGTACCAGCGGACGACCGCTGCCGCTCCGGCGACGCTTCAAGCGACGATTGAGGACGTCGCGCGGCGCTGGCCGCAGATCGGCCACATCAAGACCGCGCAGCTCGCCCCAATGATCGCCGCCGGCAACGTCGTGCTGTTCGACGTGCGCACGCCCGCCGAGTACGCGGTAAGCCGCCTGCCGGGCGCCATCTCGGTTGCTCCGGACATGCCGGCGGCGGATTTCCTCGACCGTTACAGCAAGATGGTTAGCGGCAAGACGGCGCTCTTCTACTGCTCGGTCGGCGTCAGAAGCTCGAAGCTCGCCGAGCGCGTGGCGGCCGGCCTCAAGGCGCGCGGTGCGATTGCGGTCGACGACCTCGCCGGCGGCATCTTTGCGTGGCACGGAGAGAGCCGCCCGCTAGTCGACGCCAAGGGCCCGACCGATTTCGTGCATCCTTACAATTCCACGTGGGGGCGCCTGCTCGCACGGCCGCAGCTCGCGCGCACCAAGCCCCGCGGCTGACGATCTTCTAGGCCGAGCGGTGCGCGCGCCAGGCGGAGCGGGCGATCGCTGCGAGGATGGTGATGCCGGCGAGCAGCGAGCCGCGCAGCGTGCCTGAGATTTTCGAGACGCCGATGCGCGCGCGATAGCTGACCGGCACCTCCTGGTATCTGAGGCCAGTCTCCACCGCCTTCAGCTGCATCTCGACGGTCCAGCCGTAGGCGCGGTCTTGCATGTCGAGGTCGCGCAGAGCTGAAGCGCGGATGGCGCGGAACGGCCCGAGGTCGCTGCATGCAGCGCCCCAGATCCTGGCGATCAAGCGACAGGCGAGCCAGTTGCCGAATCGCTGCTGGGGCGTGAGCGCGCCCGGTCCGCAGCTGCCGCGCACGCGCGAGCCCACGACGAGATCTAACTCCCCCGACGCGATCGGATCGATGAGGGCGCCCATCTCCTGCGGTCGATCGCTGTAGTCGCCGTCGAGGAACACGACGATGTCGGGGTCAGCAAGCGCTCTGATCCCGGCCTGGCAGGCGGCCCCGTAGCCGCGCTCGGGCTCCGCGATCACGCGCGCGCCGGCCGCTGCAGCCGCGCGCGCCGTGCCGTCGCGCGAGCCGTTGTCGACGACGACGATGTCGTCGGCCCAGGCGGGAACATCGGCGATCACGCGCCCAATCGCCTGCTCCTCGTTGAGGGCAGGAATGACGACGCCAATTCTCTTGCCGTGACGCATGGCTTCCTAAGCGGCGTGCGCAGCCTGCCGGTTGCGGACCGCCTCGATGAGGAGGGCCGCCCACACCGGCACCCAGATGATCCAAACGACGTAGTGCGTGAACACCGCCGGCTCACCGGCGGCGATGAAGTAGAACGACAGATAGTAGAGCGGCGCCGTCGCGGCCAGGATGAGAAATCCGGTCCAGGGGCGAAAGGCAAGGAACGGCGCGAGCCAGACCGCATACCAGGGAAACTGCGCCGGCGAAAGCAAGACGAGCGCCGCGATCGTGACGCTTGCGCGACCCAAGAGATCGTCGGCACCGGCGATCGGCTTGAGACTCAGCGCGCAGGCGAGGCCGGCTAGGGTGACGGCGACTGTTGCACGGGCCATGAGCCCCAGCGGCACCTCGTTCCCTCCCAGCGATCCAAGCAGCATCGCCCACGTGTCGTTGAGCACGGGAAAGAGCGCGCTGCTCGTCTGCCAGCGCGTCAGGTAGGCGGTAAAGCCGGATGCGGTGTCGAGGCCGCCAAGGAGCACCGGAACGGCCAGCAGCGCGGTCAGGGCGGCGAAGATCAGAAGCGCGGCGGCAAGTTTTTGCGGCGCCGCGGCGAGCGGCCTGAGGATGAATGGGAGAAGCAGCACAGGCCAGATCTTTGCGCCTACCGCGCAGGCGAGCGTTGCGCTGGCGGCAAGCTGTCGTCTCCGCGTCGCGAGGAGAAGCGCGAGCAGCAGAAACGGCGCCACGAGCCCGTCCATGTGGGCCGAGTTGAACAGCTCCTTGATGACGAGCGGGTTCCACCAATAGAGCGCTGCCCACAAGGGCGAGCGACCCGTCGTGCGCAACAGCGCCAAGACGAGCGCAAGCGTTGCGAGATCGCATACGAGAAGAACGGCGCGCCATGCCGCGAGGCTCCACGGCTGCACCGCATGCGCGAGCGCGAAGGCGGCTTGCGCGACGGGCGGATAGATCGACTTGAGCTCGGGGTGGTTGATGCGCGACGCGACGGGGCCGGCCTCGACGGCGAGCCGGCCAAGCGGCGTCTCCGCCCCAAGGCCGCGCGCCGACTGCGGCGCGAGCGCGTAAGGATTGGCGCCGCTCGCCGTCACGGCCCCGTCCCAAAGATAGCGCTGGTAGTCGTCCTCCAGAATGGGCTCGCTCGCAAAGAGCGCAAGCCGCGCCGCGAGGCCGGCGGCGACGATGAGGATCGCAAGCCATTTCACGCGATCTGCGCCGGCGGTCACGGAGGCGCGGATCAGTGGCGGCAGCGTCACGCAGTAGACGAGACCGGCGGCGACGAGTGCGGCGACGAGGTTGCGCACCGGCATCGCCGCGACGTCGAAGTCATAGCCGAAATGCGCCGACGCCAAGGTCAGGCCAACGCCGAACGCGATGACGAGTAGGCTGAGCGTCACCCAGCCTGCCGCGATCCCCGCGGCCAAGGTGCCGGCAGAGGCTCGCCGGTCTCGGCTCAGTACGAGCCGCGAGGTGTGACGCACTTGCCCGTATCGGGATTGTACACCTGGCCGTCCGGGCACTTCTTGTCCTGCGCCGAGGCCTCGAGGCTTAAAGCCGTAAGCGCCAGGGTCGCCAGCAGTGCAACGAGTAGCTTGGCCATGGTCGTCTCCCTCTCAGCGTCGCGCAATGAGCGACGATTTCGTCGCTTGTCTATACGAATGGCCGGTCCTGCTGGTTACAAAGGCGCCTTTCGGGCGCCAATTCAAGCGCCGCGATGCGGACAGCGGGCGATTGCCGCCCAGGTTGCGCACCTCGGGCGGCACCGCTATCAAAGCCTTAAGCGCTCATGGGCCCCGTTCGGGGGCCCAGTTCGGCGCCATGAGCCCCGGCCGGAACGCATGAGCGCATGGAAGACCTGAAGCTGATCGCCTTGGACCCCGAGGATCTGCGGGTTCTGTCCTGCCACCTCCAGGACGCCGTAATTCGGGTAGGCGACATGGCCTATTTGAAGAGCGAGATGCGGTTCGCCGCAATCGCCAACCGCTTCGACTGGGAACGCGCGGCGCAGGCCGGCGGCGACTACCGGCGCACGCGCGCTGGCCTACGCTTCGAGCGCGTGAAGGGAGCGCAGGTGCAGGGTATCGATCTCAAAGAGAAGGATGCCGTGCTCGAGCTGCTCGCGGTCACGTTCGAGCCGGGCGAGGAGCCCTCGGGCACGCTTAAGCTCGCCTTCGCGGGCGGAGGCGCGATCCGTCTGCAGGTCGAGTGCATTGAGGCGGAGCTACGCGATCTTGGCGCGGCGTGGCGCACGAGCCGCAAGCCCGAGCACACGAGCGATGATTCTTCGACGACATCCTAGGGAGACGGCCGCACGAGGCCGATGACGAGATGCCGCAGCGGCTGAAAACGGGCGCCCCGGGCTTTGAAGAGGCCTTCGCAGCTTTTCTTGGCGAGAAGCGCGAGGTCTCCGCCGACGTCGACGCAGCCGTCGCCAAGATCATCGCCGACGTAAAGGCGCGCGGCGACGCCGCGCTGATCGATTTATCGCGCAAGCTCGATCAGATCGACCTTGCAGCGGCGGGCATGCGCGTCTCCAAGGAGGAGATGGCCCGCGCGGCCGCGGCCTGCGGGGAGGATACGCTCGCAGCCTTGCGGCTCGCGGCAGACCGCATTAGCGAGCATCATCAGCGCCAGCTTCCGGTCAACGAGCGCTATACGGACGAGCTCGGCGTCGAGCTCGGCTGGCGCTGGACCGCGGTCGAGTCTGCGGGTCTTTACGTGCCGGGCGGGCTCGCGTCCTACCCGAGCTCCGTCCTGATGAACGCGATTCCCGCCAAGGTGGCCGGCGTGCCGCGTCTCGTCATGGTCGTGCCCGCCCCCAGGGGCGAGCTCAGCCCGCTCGTGCTGGCGGCGGCCGAGCTTTCCGGCATCGATGAGGTCTACCGCATCGGCGGTGCACAGGCCGTGGCGGCGCTCGCCTACGGCACCGAGACGATTAAACCGGTTGCTAAGATCGTCGGGCCCGGCAACGCCTACGTGGCGGCGGCGAAGCGGCAAGTGTTCGGGCTCGTCGGCATCGACAGCATCGCAGGCCCCTCTGAGGTGCTCATCATCGCGGATAAGCACAATGATCCGGACTGGATCGCGGCCGATCTTCTGGCGCAGGCCGAGCACGATACGGCCGCGCAGGCGATCCTGATGACGGACGATGCGCCGTTTGCCCGCGCAGTCGAGGCGGCGGTGGCGCGGCAACTTGAGAAGCTGCCGCGCGGCAACATCGCCGGCGAGAGCTGGAACGTGTTCGGCGCGGTGATCGAGCTGTCCTCGCTCGCGGAGGCGCCCGCGCTCGCCGATCGCATTGCGGCCGAGCACCTGGAGATCGCTACGGCCGACGCCGAAGCATTGTCCGACCAGATCCGCAACGCTGGCGCGATCTTCCTCGGCCGCCAGACGCCAGAGATGATCGGCGACTACATTGCCGGCTCCAACCACGTGCTGCCGACGGCGCGCTCGGCGCGTTTCTCGTCCGGGCTCGGCGTCATCGATTTCATGAAGCGCACCTCGCTCCTAAAGCTCGATGGCGCGGCACTCGCGGCGCTCGCGCCGGCGGCCATGGCGCTCGCGCGCGCCGAAGGGCTGGAGGCGCATCGCCGCTCCGCCGAGATCCGGCTCGATCGGCAGGCTCAAGGCGCGTCATGAGCGAAGGGGCAACGCCGGCCGAGGACAAAGCCCGGCTCGTCGCCATCACGCTTGACGAGAAGTCGACGGCGACCACGAACGCCAACATCGAGCACGAGCGCGAGGTGGCGATCTTCGACATTCTTGAAGGCAATCGCTTTGCGCTCGAAGGGCGCGATGACGGCCCCTACGCGCTCAACTTGGGCATCGTCGAGGACCGACTCGTGTTCACGGTCGGCGACGAGGCGGGTCGGACTCTCGTCACGCACATGCTGTCGCTGACGCCCTTGAAGCGCATCATGAAGGACTATTTCCTCATCTGCGAGAGCTACTACGAGGCGATCCGCACGGCGCCCCCTTCGCGCATTCAGGCGATCGATATGGGCCGGCGCGGCCTGCACGACGAAGGCAGCCGCGTCCTGCTGGAGCGGCTCGCCGGCAAGATCACCGTCGATCTCGACACCGCGCGGCGGCTCTTCACCTTGATTTGCGCGCTGCACTGGAAGGGTTAGCCCGCATGTCTGGGGAGGCGTCGTCGGGTGGCGGTCGCGGGCAGGCACCGGCGCTTTTCGGCGCGGCGACAGTAGGGGAGCGGCGCGAATTGCCGGGCGCGGTGCTGTTCGCCTGCACCATGAACACCGTGCGCTCCGTGATGGGTGCGGCGATCCTGCGCCATCTCGCCGGGCAGCGGTCGTACGTCCGCTCGGCCGGCGTCAAGGCCGGCGAGCCCGATCCATTCGTCACAGTCGTCATGGACGAGATCGGGATCGACGTGTCGCAGCACAGCCCGGAGACGCTGCGCGAGCTGCACGACACCTCCTTCGACCTCATCATCACGCTGTCGCCGGAGGCGCACCATCAGGCGCTCGAGCTGACCCGCACCATGGCGGTCGAGGTGGAGTACTGGCCGACGCTCGATGCCACGATGATGCTGGGGCAGGGCAGCCGCGAGCAGATCCTCGCGTATTATCGCGGCGTGCGCGATCAGCTGTTCGACAAGATCAAGACGCGTTTCGGGTTCGAAGGAGGTCCGACGGTGTGACGGGGTCGTCCTCGGTCTCATCGCCGCTCAGGGGAAGGAGATACCAGGTCTCCTGCGAGCCGAGCCCCTTGATGTCGATGGCGCCGCGCGACTCGAACGCGAACATCTCGTCGAGCCTAGCGCGGCAGGTGGGACAGACGAGGACGCGACCGGGCGTCGAGAGGCCTTCCAGACGGCTCGCCAGGTTCACGGGATCGCCCCACACGTCGTAGCTGAATTTCTTCGTGCCGATGACGCCGGCGGTGACCGGACCCGACGCCAGCCCCACGCGAATGTTGATGTTGAGGCCGGTCTCGGCGCGCAGCCGCGCGATGCAGTCGAGCATGTCGAAGGCCATGCGCGCGAGCCGCGCGGTGTGGTCGGGGACGGGCTCGGGCAGCCCCGCCACGACCATGTAGGCGTCGCCGATGGTCTTGATCTTCTCCACGCCGTGCTGGACGGCCAGCGCGTCGAACTCGGAGACGATGCGGCTCAAGAGATCGACGGTCTGGTTGGCGCCGAGGCGGCGTGCCAGAGCCACGAAGCCGGAGATGTCGGCGAACATCACCGAGGCGTCGTCGATCGAGTCGGCGATCAAGGTCCCGGGGTTGGCCTTGAGGCGCTCGACGATGGCGTCGGGGAGCACGTTGCGCAAGACCGCGTCGGTCTCGGCCTTGGCGCGCTCGACGAGGGTGAATGCGTACCAGACGGAGGCCGCGATTAGCACGACGGTGGTGATGGCGCCTTGCACGTAGAGCGAGTCGGCAATTTTCTGCCCGGCCGGGCCGATGCGTCCCGCCGCGGGAAACCAGAACCAGGTGCACAAATGCAGGACGAGGCCCAAGCCCACGACGCCGATGATCAGCCAGATGCGCTCCAAGCCGAAGATGACGAAGGCTGCTGCGGCGGCGATGATGTACTGCAGCTGGGTGCCGGCCTCGCGGCTGAAGAAGTCGCCGAAGCCGAGAAGTGCTGCGTACTCCGCGCCCACGATCAAGAGCCCGCCGGCGATCTCGTTGATGCGGTGCGCGAACGGCACCATGAGGACGGTGACGACCAGAATGAGATTGAGGCCGATCATCGGCGCGTAGGTGTGGAAATCCTGAATGCTCTGCTGGATGGCGTAGATCAGCGTCGTGGCCGCGATCAGGTAGGCCATCATGTTGAGGATCTTGAGCCGGCGCTTCACGTCGGGCGGGTAGCCGCTCGTGCCCGCCTGGGCGAGGCGGCTGAGGAACGTGCCCGTCCGGTGCACGAACGGGCGGTCGAGGAGAGATGCAAGACGCTTGCCTGCCCTCGCCTTCAACAGACGCAAGTACGCCACGATCGGCATTTGGCGGGCTGGGCGCATCGATCCATCTCGCAAGCCTGGCGCCAATCTTAGCGCAGGGCGAGGCCCGGGGCTAAGGGCGCCCCTCCTCGGGCCTCATTCGGAGCCGGCAATCATCTGCAACTCCTCGATGTCGCAGATGAAACGCCCATCGCTGCGCTCCAGCGCGCCGCTCGATTCCAGAAGCGAGAGCGCCGTGTTGACCTTGGGGCGGCTCGCGCCAATGAGCAAGGCGAGCTCGCTCTGGGACATGGGCAGGTCGACCGTGACACGGCCCTCCTCGCTGCCGGGGGACTTTTGCCGCGCCGCAGCGAGGAAGAAGCGGGCGAGCCGACCTTCGATCGGGTAGAGAGCGATGGCCTCGAGCTGCTGGTCCGCCTCGCGCAAGCGCGAGCACAGGAAGCGGATCGCCGCCTCGCCCACGACGGGCCGCGTGTCCACGAGGCGTTTGAAGGCCGGCTTGGAGAGGCTCAGCGCCGTGACCTTGCCGACGGCGGTCGCGTCGGCGCTGCGCGGGCCGCCGTCGAGCATGGCGATCTCGCCGAAGATGGCGCCCGGCTCAGCGTGCGCGAACGACAGCTCACGACCCTCGGCCGTGAGCACGGAGAGGCGCACGCGTCCATTGGCGACGAGGTAGATCTCGCGGCCCGCGTCGCCGCGCGCGAAGATGACCTGACTCGGCTCGAAGGCAACCTCGCGCATCTCGTCGCCCACCGCGCGCCGGTCCGCCTCGTCGAGCGAGCCGAACAGCTGGGTGCGCCCCAGAAGATCGACGATGGCGGTCTTGGCAATCATGGTGGAACCCTGTCTCACGCAGTCGCCGGCCCGATCTAGCCTGCAGCTAACTAGCCCGCATAACGTGTGCCATGGCAACGACGGATTGACCACTTGCTTTTGCGGGCGGCCCTTTGCATTGTCTCGGGCGCGCAAAGGCCGCGGCCGGCGCCACACCTTTGCCGCCCCAGAGGGTCATGTTTCACCGGCTATTGCGGCGCTCGGCCTCGTCTTTTGCCGGCACCGTCAGCGAGTGCGTTTCATGCACAAGTCGTCCACCTCCGATGCTGCTTCCTCCCAGGTGATCTCTCCATGACCGCAAAGGCCGCCTTCTTGACCGCGTTGAGTCGCACCGACCGGCCGCGCCGGGAGACGCTGCGCCGCGAGCTCGCTCGGGTTACGAGCCGCAACGAGGCAAGTGCGCGCCCGACGCTGGTTCTCGCCAGCGCGAGCCCTCGCCGGCTGCGGCTCCTCGCCCAGGTCGGCGTCGAGCCCGACGCGTTGCGGCCGACAACGATCGACGAGTCGGCGCGGCGGGGCGAGATGCCGCGCGCGTACGCAGGGCGGCTTGCGCGCGCCAAGGCGGAGGCCGCGCGCGATCAGATCGCCAACGACAAGGACATCGCCGCAGCCTACGTGCTCGCCGCCGATACGGTGGTGGCGGTCGGCCGCCGCATTCTCATGAAGCCGTCGAACATCGAGGAGGCGGCACGCTGCCTGCAGCTCTTGTCGGGGCGCGCGCATCGGGTGCTGACCAGCATCTGCCTCGTCACGCCCGACGACCGCGTGCGCCACAAGATCGTCGACACGCGCGTGCGCTTCAAGCATCTGTCGCGCGAGGAGATCGAGGCCTACATCGCGTCGCGAGAATGGCGCGGCAAAGCCGGTGGCTACGCGATCCAAGGCCTCGCCGGATGCTTCGTGCAGAAGCTCATCGGCTCCTATACGAGTGTTGTCGGCCTGCCGCTGACCGAGGTCGTGGCTCTTCTGGTGAGCGAGGGCTTTCCCATCCATTTCGCTTGGGTCAGAGCCGCCGAGCTCGATCCGAGCTGAGCGTTTGAGCCGGAAAGCATGGCGAGCAAGCAATCCCAAAAGCCGCAAGCGAGCCGCGGACGCTGCCCGATCTGCACCGCGCCCACCGAGACGGCGTATCGGCCGTTCTGCTCGAGCCGCTGCCGCGACGTCGATCTATCGCGTTGGCTGCGGGGCGCCTATGCCATTCCCGGCGGCCAGGCGGCGGCGGACGAGGACGGCGAGGACAGCGCCGCTCGGCACGCGCCGCCGGGTGGCGCCAATGACTCCGGCGATGACGATTGCGATTGATGCTGGCCCTTTCGCACGCGGTGTGCGGCTCGCTGGCCCCTGGACAGGGGCAGGGGGCGTCTCTATAACGGCCGGGCTTTGGCGCATGGACACGCCAAGGTGCAAGCCCAGGTAGCTCAGTTGGTAGAGCACGTGACTGAAAATCACGGTGTCGGTGGTTCGATTCCGCCCCTGGGCACCATTGCCCAACAAGCCTCCTGAAAATCGCCGGCGGATGCGCAGGTTCGGCAAAAATCTGCAGAGCAGATTTGGCAATAGCGTTCCGCTTTTGCCTTCCCACGCGCTCCTTCTTTCTGCAGTCTGGTGTGTCAAACTCGCGATCGGCTCGAGGCTCGCTCTTCCTCGATGAGCTGCGCCAGACCGAGAAGTGCACGCCAACGAAGCATTGCGACGGACGAGGGCCCGAGGTGGACAGCAACGAACTGCACCTTCTTGAGCAACGTCTCGGGCGCCTGCACGTCAGGCAGCGCTTGGGCGTGGAGAAGGACCACGAAGCTCAGATCTTCGGTCAGGGGCTGAATTTCTTCCACATCGAGAACTCTGCGCTATCGGCTCTTGCCATCGAATATACGCTCAAAATGACCGGCTTGTTCTGGCGCGGCCGCAGCAATGCCGAGCAAGTCGAGGTGCGACGCAACCACGTGAAGGTCAGAGACCTACCCGACGCGTTCGATGGCTTCTCGATACTTCACCTCAGCGATCTGCACTGTGACATGAGTGAGCCCGCTATGAAGCGGGTGGCGGAGCTTCTGCCGACCCTGAGCTACGACATTTGTGTGCTCACCGGAGATTTCCGGGGCGCAACATTCGGGTCCTTCGATGCCGCGCTCGCGACCATGACCGATCTCTGCGCCAAGATACGAAGCCCGGTCTACGGGGTTCTCGGGAACCACGATTCAATTCGCATGGTGCCCAGGCTGGAAAACGTCGGGATCAGGATGCTCGTGAACGAGGCGGAGACAATCGAGCGTAGCGGTCAGAATATCTACCTTGCAGGCGTCGACGATGCTCACTTTTATCGTGCCGACAACCTTGAGAAGGCTGCGGCCCCGATCCCACTTGATGCATTTTCCATCCTGCTTTCGCATACCCCTGAGATTTACCGGCAAGCCGCTCACGCCGGCTTCGACTTGCTGTTGAGCGGGCACACACATGGCGGCCAGATCTGCCTTCCCGGGGGCATCCCCATGACGCTCGATGCAGCTCTGCCGCGGCGATTGGGGGCAGGAGCGTGGATGCACCACACCATGCACGGCTACACGTCCGTCGGGGCGGGATCGTCCGTGGTGCCCGTGCGCTTCAATTGTCCGCCCGAAATTACCCTGCATCACCTCGAAAAATTGAGAGAACGGCCTAATAGGGCTGCTTGCGGATATGCATCTTGAAGAGAAGACGCGATAAGAGCAGTCCTCCGACGGAAAACAAGGCAACAACCAAGATCACATCGGCAACAGTGAGCGCCAAGAGGCTCTTGCAAACGAGGGCTGGGAGCAGCGACTCTGGGATCTGATCGAGGCCCAGAGCCTTGCTGCTCGCAGGATAGCCCATCCTGCGCTTCACAAAGCTTGAAGAAAGATCGCCAGCCATGGCCGCGAGCCCGATGAGAAAACCTGTGGTCCACGCGATGCCGAACACCGGCGCGCATGCGGAGGCAGCAATCACGGCGACGATGATGCCGCGTATCGTCTTCGAGGATCCAAATAGGGGGTGCCCGTCAATGAAGGCCTTACCCGCGTCGAGGGGGTAGGCAAGAAATCTTCCAAACAGCTTCTCTGCGATGACCGGCGTGCCGTTGGCGACGGCCAGCAGTAGGACGAACTCAAATATGAGCTGGAGCTGCATCGGCCCGTCAACTCGAGGTGCCGCACGTGCGCGTTTGCAGTCGATCGTTACTTCCCGAAAGCGGTTGTGTCTATGACGATGGAGCCGCGCGGGGAGCCCGTCAGTGGGTGCGGATGCCGAGGTCGGTGAAACTCGCTCCTTCGTTTGCGGTCGGGGCTCGGATTCTGTAGGAAGCGCGCTCGCCAGAGCGAAATATGCGCACGCTGGGAAACATGGGACGCCTTGCACTCATCGCGGCGCTGAGCATCGCCACCGCCGGCGCCGTCGCCGCCAGCGAGCGGCCGAGCGGCGCGTCCTATGCTCCAGGGTTGGGAGAGTTCATGGCCGCCACCCAGGTGCGGCACGCAAAGCTCTGGTTCGCAGGCAGGGCGAGAAACTGGCCGCTTGCCGAATTCGAGCTCCATGAAATCAACGAAGGGCTCGAGCACGCGGCGAAGCTCCATCCGACGTTGAAGGACATACCCGTGGCGGCCATGATCAAGTCGAACTTGGACGACCCGCTTGCGGATCTAGCGAAAGCGATCGCGGCCAAGAACAGGAGCCAGTTCACGCGCGCATTCGACAAGCTGACAGCCGGCTGCAATGCCTGCCACACGGCGGCCGCGCACGCATTCATCAAAATTCGGCGCCCGACCGTTCCTCCGGTGCCCAACCAGCAGTTCTCACCCGCCAGATAGACGAGCCTCGCAGGTCATTCCGCCGCGGAAGCCGCATCCTCGCGCGCTGGCGCCGCGCCGCGGCCCTTACGCTCGATGAGCCCGCGGATCACCGCGTAGATCCGCGCTCGGTGATAACCCAGGTGCAAGTACGGCAAATCGAGTTGCCGTATTCAAGATGCCAGCGGCAGTTTGGTCGGATTGGGCACTGCGGTAGCGCGGTCGCCGTCTCCTGCGTCAACAGGTCCGGAGCGCGCTCCTGCAGGATTTTGGCGACGCCACATCGTTCGCCATCCCATTTCTCGCAGCCGCACTTCAAGCAGGGCGAGGAAAAGCGAAAGCGTTGTTCGGGGGGGCGTCCTTCGTTGGCCACTTCGACGAACTTGGCATCGACCTCGACGCGTTGCGCGAGGAAATCGATGCGCCCTTGCGCATTCACGACGCCAAGTAGGATGTTGCCCTCTGTGCAACGCGAGCTAGGGCATAGAACGGGAGCGCTGGTTTTGGACATCGGATAGGACTCGCGGCACGCCTCCCCCTGTCACATCTGATCTCCGGCCCGAGAGGTGAACCTTTCGGCCGTGGCGCCCGCGATCGTGCGGACCATCGATCAGTGGCGCGACGGATCTCGGCCCTGATGCCACCCCCTACTTCAGGCTGCGCGCGGCGATGGTAATGCCCGCGGTATGCCCGCCGGTGCCCGAGCCGAATGCTTTGATCTGCGAGAGTGGTGACGCGACCATGTCACCGCCCTTGTCGATCTTGGCGATTTCCGCCATCACAGCCTTTTGCAACGCTTGCTCTATTTCCCCTTTCACCTTGTCCGACAGCGCGAGGCCATCGATTTGCGCCACGAGCCGCTCAACTGCGGGTACGGGCGCCGCCTTGGCGTCGCCCCTGCGCGCGATCTCGGTTTCCAGATCACGCAGGGCAGCCACAAGATCGCCTTGCGTGTTGATGATGGCCTTCGCTTGGTCGCGCAGCATGACGAGCTTGTCGGTTGGTGTCTGTTCTTTTTTCTTCGTGGACAACGCGTCGCCGATGGCGACGCCGTAAAGCGCCACCATTCCGCCTTCAGAAGACTCCTGAGCCATAACATCGCCTCCGCACTGGTGGTTAGCGCCCGAAATCGGGCGGACGGCCAATCATGCCTGCGGTCGCGCCGCCCAAACCGGCGCCGTATGATCTAATCTGTGAGAGCGGCGTGACCACGAGATCGCCGCCCGCGTCATGGCGAGCCAGCACGGTCTTCACGGTCTCGTTGACGACGGCTTCAAGCCGCTGCTTGGCGTCGGGCGCAATTGGCAGGCCGTGAACGTCCACAACGAACCGCTCACCGGGCGTCGGCTGCAGCGAGGCGAACTTTGCACCGGCGGGACCGCCCCGATCGGCAATTTCCTTGTCGAGCGCCGTGAGTGCGGAGACGAGATCGCCTTGCGCGTCGACGATCGCTTTCGCGTGCGAGCGCAGCGCGAGCAGTTCGTCGATGGTGGCGCCGCTGCGAGCGATCGCATTGCCGATGGCGACGCCATACACCATCACCGTGCCGCCTTGAGCGCCTTTTTCCGCCATCGTTGCCTCCTTGGCTGTATGCAACCACAAGTTAATATACTAAATATATACACGTCAACATTGTGCTCGGAAGAATTGCAGGACAACGTTCGATTTGGGCGCCAAAAGCCAGATCCCAGTGCGTTCGATCCCGGTTGGAGGGCTGCCGGAGCCCCAACCGCGTTACGTCGTGTGGGAGGTCACGCTCGCCTGCAACCTCAAGTGCACACATTGCGGCTCGCGCGCTGGAGCCCCGCGGGCCAAAGAGCTCACCACCCAAGAGTGCGTTGCTCTCATCGGCGATCTCGCGCAGGCGGGCACCAAAGAAGTGGTCCTGATCGGCGGTGAAGCCTATCTGCGGCCCGATTGGCTGACCCTCATCGAGGAATTCACCCGTCACGGAATTCTCTGTGGTTTGCAGACAGGTGCTCGGGCGCTTACCGCAGCGAAGATCGCGGCGGCCGCGCGCGCTGGTCTGAAAACAGTCGGCGTGTCAATCGACGGTGGTCCAGCGACGCATGATCATCTGCGCGGCGTTAGGGGAAGCCATGCGCATGCGGTGGCTGCGATCGGCCATGCGCGCCAGCAGGGGATCATGGCGACTGCAAATTCGCAGGTGAATCGGCGCAATGTCGGCGAGCTACGTGAAGTCCTCGACACGATCATCGATGCGGGGGCCACCGCTTGGCAGATCCAGCTTACCGTGCCGATGGGCAATGCCGCAGACGATCCCTCGCTGATCTTGCAGCCTTACGAGCTCGCCTCGCTCATGCCGGAGCTGTTCGCATTGTTCCGCAGCGGTCTTGAGCGTGGCTTGCAGCTCATTCCCGGCAACAACATCGGGTATTTCGGTCCCTACGAGGCCGCATGGCGAAGCACTTCGGGGCGAGTGGAATACTACGGAGGCTGCCAGGCGGGGCGCGCCGGGCTCGGCATCGAGGCCGACGGCGCAATTAAGGGGTGCCCGTCGCTGCCCACGGCATCCTATGTCGGTGGCAACATCCGCGATAAGCCGTTTTCGCAAATATGGAAAGATAGCGCTGAGCTCGGGTTCATGCGCGATCGGGCCGACAGTCGAGCCCGGTGCTGGGGCTTTTGCGCCAAATGTTATTATGGTCCGATTTGCCGTGGCGGCTGCAGCTGGACTGCGCACGTGATCACCGGCCGGCCCGGCAATAATCCATTTTGCCATTATCGCGTGCTGCGCTTGCAAGAGCGCGGCTGGCGCGAAATCATCGTTCACAAAGAGGGGCCGGCTTCGCATCTCCCGTTCGATCACGGCCAGTTCGATATCCTCGTCGAGGATCAGGATGGTCGGCTGCACGGGCAGGACATCTTCACGCGCGATGATTTCCACGATCTCGCACCAGGTGCCGGCGCAGCTTTGGATCAGCTTGTGCTGTGCGAGATCTGCGACCGCTTCTTTTACAAGGATGAATGCGAATGTGCGCATTGTCATGCGAGCGCGACGGCGACCGCGAGTGAGAATGCGCTTAAGGGCATCGACGTGGCACAAAACGTAGTTCGACACGCCAACGAGATCGAGCGGATCATCCGGCTCATCAGCGAGCGCACGAGCTTACCATTCGGCTAGCCCCCAGCCGGAAATGCTCTCACTCCGCCGCGGAAGCCGCATCCTTGCGCGCTGGCGCACCGCCGCGGACCTTGCGCTCGATGAGCCCGCGGATCACCACGTAGAACACCGGCGTGAAGATGAGGCCGAACAGCGTCACGCCGATCATGCCCCAGAAGACGCCGGTGCCGAGCGCGATGCGCATCTCCGCCCCCGCTCCCGTCGCCATGTAGAGCGGCACGACGCCGAGCGTGAAGGCGAGCGACGTCATCAGGATCGGCCGCAGCCGCAGCCGCGCGGCCTCGATCGCGGCCGATACGCGGTCGCGGCCCTTGTCCTCGAGCTGGCGCGCGAACTCGACGATCAGGATGGCGTTCTTGGCCGCAAGGCCGATGAGCACGATGAAGCCGATCTGCGTCAGGATGTTGATGTCCTGGCCGTGCAGCGTCACGCCGAAGAGCGCGCTCAGCAGGCACATCGGCACGATGAGGATGATGGCGAGGGGCAGCGACCAGCTCTCGAACTGGGCCGCCAGCGCCAGGAATGCGAACACGACCGACAAGACGAAGATGTAGTAGCCGGTGCTTCCGGCCTTGACCTCCTGGTACGACAGGTCGGTCCACTCGTAGGTGACGCCTTCGGGCAGCGCGCGCGCAGCCAAGTCCGCCATGAGCTTGATCGCCTGGCCGGTGCTGACGCCGGGCTCGGTCGAGCCGTTGACCTCGACGGTGGGGAAGAGATTGTAGCGCGGCATGCGGTCGGGCCCCGCGATGTTGCGGAAGGTGACGAGAGTCGAGAGCGGCACCATCTGGCCCGCCTCGTTGCGAACGCGGATGCGGGCGACGTTCTGAGGATCGACGCGAAATTCCTGATCGGCCTGCGCGGTCACGCGGTAGGTGCGGCCGAACATGTTGAAGTCATTGACGTAGGCGGAGCCGAGGTAGACGCGCAGGGCCTCGAAGATCGATTCCAGCGGCACTTTGAGCATCTGCGCCTTGTCGCGGTCGACGTCGACGTAGACCTGCGGGGTGGACGTAGAGAACGTCGTGAAGACGTTCTTGATGCCGGGGGTCGCATTGGCCTTGGCGATGAAGTCGGTCGCCACCTTCTCGAACTCGGCGGGCGTGAGATTGGCGCGGTTCTGCAGCCGCATGGAGAAGCCGGTCTGCCCGCCCATGCCGCGCACCGGCGGGGGGATGAAGACGTGCGTGTCCAATTCCTCGATTGTGTTCATCTTCGCGCGAACGAGATCAGCGATTTTGTCGACGGTCAGCCCTTTGGCCAGCCGCTTCTCCGGGTCGTCGACGACGACGAAGATGGCGCCGGCGTTGGTGGCATTGGAGAACGTCGATCCGGATCGGCCCGCATAAGAGGCGGTATGGGCGACGCCAGGCACCTGCAAAATCATGCTGTTGGCGCGGCGCGTGACCGCATCGGTGCGCGACAGTGAGGCTCCGGGCGGCAGCTGCAGGGAGACGATGAGAAGACCGCGATCCATCTTCGGGATGAAGCCCGTGGGCGTGTGCACGAGCAGCCAGCCGGCGCTGGCCAGCAGCACGGCATAGAGCGCGAGCATCAGCGGGCCAGCCGCTGTCACGGCGCGCACGAGCCGGCTATAGCCGGCGGCGAGCCGGTCGAAGCCGCGATTGAACAGGCCGAAGGCGGCATGCACGGGCCGCATCAGCAGGCTTTCCTTGGCGTGCTCGGCATGCGGCTGCAACAGGATGGCGCAGAGGGCTGGGCTCAAGGTGAGCGAGTTGAATGCGGAGATGATGGTCGCGGTCGCCACTGTGACTGCAAACTGCCGATAGAACTGTCCGGTGATGCCGCCGAGGAAGGCCGTCGGCACGAACACCGCGGTGAGCACCAGAGCGATGGCGATCAGCGCGGTGCCGACCTCGTCCATGGTGACGCGCGCGGCATCCACCGGCTTGAGCCCGTCGCGCAGCTTGCGCTCGACGTTCTCCACCACCACGATGGCGTCATCGACGACGATGCCGACGGCGAGCACCAGCCCGAACAGCGTCAGCATGTTTATGGAGAAGCCGAGTGCCTCCATGATCGCGAACGTGCCGACGAGCGAGATGGGAATGGCAACGAGGGGAATGATCGCTGCCCGCCACGTCTGCAGGAACAAGAGCACGACGATGACGACGAGTGCGATGGCCTCGAGGATCGTCAGGTAAAGGCGGGCGATCGAGACCTCGATGAACTCGGTCGGGTTATAGATGATGCGGTACTCGAGCCCCTTCGGGAACCGCTGCGAGATGCGCTTCATCTCCGTCTTGATCGCGTCCGCTGTCGCTATCGCGTTGGAGCCGGGCTGTTGGGTGACGATCATCACCGTGGCGGGGTTCTTATCCTGGTAGCCGTATGTCGTGTAGTTGAGGGCGCCGAGCTCCACGCGGCCGACGTCGCGTACCCGCACGACGCGGCCGTCCTGCCCCGTCTTGAGCACGATGTTGGCGAACTCATTCGGCTGGAGCAGGCGCCCCTTGAGCTGCAGCGACAGCTGGAAGGCGCCGTTGTCGCGCTGCGGCGGCTGGCCGAGTGCGCCGCCGGCGACCTGGATATTCTGCGCACGCAGCGCCGCGAGGACCTCGTCCGCCGTCATGCCGCGCTGAGCGATGCGTTCGGGGTCGAGCCATATGCGCATCGAATATTCGCGCTCGCCGAAGATGCTCACGTCGCCGACGCCGGGGATGCGAGCAAGCTCGTCGACGACGTTCAGGATGGCGTAGTTGGAGATGTAGACCTGGTCATAGGTGTTGTCGGGCGAGACGAGATGCACGACCAGCAGGAGGTCGGGCGCGCGTTTGCGCACGGTAACGCCGTTGCGGCGTACCTCCTCGGGCAGGCGCGGCTCGGCCTGGGCAACGCGGTTCTGAACCAGCACCTGCGCCTTGTCGATGTCGGTGCCGATCTCGAAGGTGACCCGCAGCGACATCTCGCCGTCATCGGTCGATTGCGAGTACATGTAGATCATGCCCTCGACGCCGTTGACCTCCTGCTCGATGACGGAGGCGACCGTGTCGGCGACTGTCACGGCGTTGGCGCCGGGATAGCTCGCGTGGACGGCGATGGTCGGCGGCACGATCTCGGGGAACTGGGCGACGGGTAGCGTCAGGTATGCGATCGCCCCGACGATCAGGATGAGGAGGGAAAGCACCGATGCGAAGATCGGCCGGGCGATAAAGAAGTGGCTGAAGCGCATGCCGTGCCCTCGCGCCCGTCAGGGCTTCTTCACCGAGCTCATGCCGTCTTGCTGCTGCGCGTCCGACACCTTGAGCGGCGTCCGCTTGGGCACGATCTTCTGATCGGGGTGCACCCGCTGCTGTCCGCGCAAGACGATCCAGTCGTCCGCGCTGATGCCGCTGCGCACGACGCGCAGATCGTCGATCAGCGGGCCGAGCACGACGGCGCGGCGGACGGGGATGTCGTCGTCGCCCACCACGTAGACGAAGCGGTTGGCCTGGTCGGTGCCAATCGCCTCATCGGGCAACAGCAGCGCCTGATACTCGGGCGAGCCCTGAAGGCGGACGCGTGCAAACATGCCGGGTGAAAAGAGTGCCTCCTTGTTGGCAATGACGGCGCGCGCACGCAGCGTGCCGGTGCCCTGATCGAGACGGTTGTCGACGAAGTCGAGCCGGCCGGCGTGCGGAAAGCCGGTCTCGTCTGGCAGCCCGACGCCGACCGCCGCCCCCAGCATGCCCGCGGCAC
The DNA here is from genome assembly GCA_963724945.1 of uncultured Alphaproteobacteria bacterium. GTDB lineage: Bacteria > Pseudomonadota > Alphaproteobacteria > Rhizobiales > Hyphomicrobiaceae > Hyphomicrobium_A. The sequence continues at coordinate 1,662,726 of CAVRWL010000003.1, forward strand.
CCTTGCCGCCCGCTTGCGACAGGCGCGTGTACTTGAGGGCGTTGTTCTCGCTGATGTCGAAATAGATATAGATCGGGTCCTGGCTGACGATCGTGGTCAGAACCGTGTTGGCGCCGTTCGTGCCGCCGCCGCTCACGAAGTTGCCTTTCGTCACGAGCGTGCGGCCGATGCGGCCCGAAATCGGCGCCGTCACGCGGCAGAAGCTCAAGTCGAGCTCGGCAGTCTTGACGCGGGCCTCCGCCACCTTCACCGCGGCCTCGCCCTCGCGCACGACATTCTCACGGTCATCGAACGTCTTCTTGGAGATGTAATCGCTCTTGAGCAGCGGGAGCCCGCGCGCCACATCGAGGTTCGCGTTGCTGACGTGCACCTTGGCCTCGCCGAGCTGCGCCTTGGCTTGCTCCAGCGCTCGCTCGAACGGACGCGGGTCGATCTCGAACAGAAGGTCGCCGGCCTTCACATCCTCGCCGTCGGTGAAATTGACGGCGGTGAGATAGCCGCTGACGCGCGCGCGCACGTCGACCGCTTCGACGGCGTCGAGGCGGCCGGTGTACTCGTCCCATTCGATGATCTTGCGCGAGGCGGGCTGGCTCACGCTGATCTCCGCCGGCGGCAGGGCGTCGGCGGCTTGCGTTTTGCCTGCAGAGGAGAACGGTAGCGCGGCGAGCCCCGCGAGATCCTTCACGCCATCGGCGACGCTGCGTCCCCTGAGGGGTCCCATGGCGAGGATGGCGCCTCCGAGAGCGAGGGCCAGGATCAGTATTGCGTGCTTGAGACGCATCGGCGGTCCTTGGTCTTCCTTCCGGGCTCTGCGGTCCCCCTCGTTGCGTTAACCACACCACGTTGCGGCGCCTCTGCCGCGGGAAGCCCATCCCGCGGCTCGGCCGCCGTTGCCGCGACCAGTATAAGTCGGTCCGGTTGCGTTCAGGTCAATAGCGGGGGGCCAACACTCCGGCCGGCGCGTTTATGCTGCGCTGCGGGCGTTGTCGACGCTGAGCGCTCCGGGTCCGGCGACGGCGAGATAGAGAAACAGGAAGCAGAAGAGGATTGCCGCGTCTCCGCCGTTCAACGCCGGGAAGAGGCTGTTGGGTGCGTGCGCCATCCAGTAGGCGACCGCCATCTCGCCGGAGAGGAGGAACGCGACAGGGCGCGTGAAGAGGCCGATCAGCACGAAGAAGCCGCCCACGAGCTCCAGGACGCCGGCAAACCACAACAGCGTGAGCATCTCCGGCATCGGATGACTGGTCGCGGGAAAGCCCAGCAGCTTTTGCGCGCCGTGCTCCATGAACAGCACCGCCGCCACGATGCGAAGCAACGCCAGCGCGAGTGGCGCCCAGCTCGTCTCGAGGCTCTTGGCGTCCATGGCGGCCCCCTTGTTGTTGGTCCGACGCAGAGTAGCGGCATCGCCTGCCCGACTCAATCAGTTTGCCCTTACCAGCGCAGGAAGCGCGCGCCGAGGAACGCTCCGATCAGAGTCACGCCAGAGATGGCGATCACGTACCACGTGGCGACGAAGAGCGGGCTGTCGTCCTGGCAGTGCGTCGCATAGAGCGAGGCGCCGATGCCGGAGGCAACGAGACCCGCCGCGGCACCCGCCAGCACCGGATGCGTGGGCGCGCCCTGGCGCAGCGCCATGATGATGGCGATGAGGGGGAGTGCCGACAAGGACGGGATCAGCACCATGCACACGAGCGCATTGTGGCCGATGAGGCGTTGGGCCCACAGGTCGGGAGGGAGATAGAGAAGCTCCGCGATGATGCCGAGGAGGAGAAGGGCAGGCGCTGCGGCGAGCGCCAGCATCCAGCCGGAGGGAACGGCGCCCGGCCGTGCCAGATGCAACACCAGCCCAAGCGACGTTGCGAATAGCGTCAGCGTCAGGATGCACTTGAACAGGAAGCGGGGCGCATCGAGGGCGGCCGCGAAGTCGGGGCGCACGCCGAGCGCCAAAAAGAAGACGAGCGCGGCCGCGGCCGCACCGCCCGCGACGGCGATCAGCATCGTGCGCCCGATCGGCTCGGAGGCGCTCCGCGCGTCGGCCGCCATGGCTGCGATAAGATCGTCGGTCCTCATTCCTCGTGGCCTTTCCGATGCATGGTGGCCAGCGCCTTGAGACCGCGGTGCAGCGCTACGCGCACCGCGCCCTCGTTCATTCCCAGACGGCCCGCAACCTCGCGGATCGATTGGCCCTCGACGCTGATGGCCCGCACGATGACCTGTTGCCGGCCGCGCAGGCCGTCGACGAGGCGGGCGGCGTCTTGCCGGTCGAGATCGCTGCGCGGCTCATCGGCCGGCAGTACATCCAACACCGCCTCGATCGGCACCTCGATGCGGCGCCCGCGCCGGCGCAGCGCGTCGATCAGCTTGTGGCGGGCGATCGCCCGGACCCAGGGCCCGACAGGCTGGCTGGCGTCCCAGGTATGGCGTTTCAGATGAATCGCCAGAAGGGTCTCCTGCACCACGTCCTCGACATCATTGAGTGCCGCCCCGGCCTGAGCAAAGCCGCGCCTCGTCGCAGCGCGGAGGCTGTGGGCGAGGGATTGAAGCAACCGGCGATAAGCGGCTCCATCCCCGTCTATGGCTGCCCGCATCAAGGCCGCCCACTCCTCCTCGCGATTTACCTGAGCCACACAGTCCTCATCGGCTGTTCGCCCCCTGATCCCGGTTTGTTACACCGAAAAGCGCCGCGTTCTCTAGGCCTTGGCCCGACCGTGTCCTTGAACACAAAATCGTGATCGCCGAAACGGCGGACCGTCGGCCTCCGTATCAGCCGAAAGCAGGTCGAGCAACGATCTGCGGGAGCCGAGCCTTGTTTGAGGGCCGGGAGGGAGCAAGAATGGGTGGCCTCGCGCCACCTGCGGGGCAAGCCAAATGGTGATCCCCATCCAATCCCTCATCCCCTAACCAACTTCGTCGTTGTTGGAGGACTACCATGAAAATTGACGTCAATTCCGGAGCGGCCATCGCCGCCGCTGCCGCCGCTCTCCTGATCGCCGGCACAGCGATCAGCGCCCCTGTGCAACTCGCGGCCGGCGATGCCATGGGCCACTGCGTGGGCGCCAATGCCTGCAAGGGCAAAAGCGCATGTAAGAGCGCGAGCAACGAGTGCAAGGGCATGAACGCCTGCAAGGGCAAGGGCTTCGTCGAGATGACGAAGGCCGAGTGCGACAAGGTCAAAGGCGCCACCTTCGAGCCCGAGAAGATGTAAGGGGCGCAAGCCGTTGGATTAGACCATTCGAAACGGTCCGGCGGCGTCGGCCGCCGGGCCGCCATTAGCCGGAACGCAAACGGAAAATTAGCGAAGGATCGCCGATGTCCAGTGGTGTGAGACAGAAAGCGCCACAGACGGGCCCGGCCGACGTCGCGTGCTACGCCGGCGACGAGCAGCGCCGCCCGCCCTATCTTGGGTTCGGGCTCGGCCTCCGACCGCAGCACTATCGCGATATCCTCGAAACAAATCCGCAGGTCGACTGGTTCGAGGTCATCTCGGAAAACTACATGATCCCGGGGGGCCAGCCGCTCAGTTTCCTCGATCGCATCGCCGAGCGCTATCCCGTCGTCATGCACGGCGTCTCGCTCTCAATCGCGTCGACCGCTCCGTTCGACGAGGAGTATCTCGACGGTCTCAACGCGCTCGCCCGGCGCGTGCACCCAAAATGGATTTCCGATCACCTGTGCTGGACCGGCGTGCACGGCGTCAACCTGCACGATCTGCTCCCCTTCCCCTATACGCGCGAGGCGCTCGATCACATCGTGTCGCGCGTCCATCACGTACAGGAGCGAATTGGGCGTCCGCTGTGTCTGGAGAACGTCTCCACCTATGTGCAATTCGGCCAGTCTGAGATGTTCGAGTGGGAGTTCATCTCCGAGCTTACGAAGCGCACGGGCTGCTGGCTTCTCTTCGACGTCAACAATGTCTACGTCAGCGCCTACAATCACGGCTATGACGCGCTCGACTTTCTCAACGGCATTCCCGCCGACCGCGTCATCCAATTCCACCTGGCCGGCCACAGCGACATGACCAACTACATCATCGACACGCACGACCATCCCGTACGCGACGAGGTGTGGACGCTCTACGAGGCCGCGCTGCGGCGCTTCGGACCCGTCTCCACCATGATCGAGCGCGACGACAACATCCCGCCGCTGGCCGACATGCTTGTGGAACTCGCGCACGCCCGCACCCTTGCGCGCAAGACGCTGGGCTCCGAGCTGACGAGCCTGGTGCAGCCACCGACTGCGGCCTAGGTTGACGTTTGGCTCGCTGCGCCCCCAACTCATAGGGTATCGGCCGGCGCTGGGAGGCTTCATTGAAGCTCAAGGACTTTCAGGATCGCTTCCAGCGCGCCATCCTTCAGCGCGACGACGCCATCCTCGACGACATTCCCGACGGCCCGCGCGAGACGAAGTCAAATCTGCTCGGCATCTACCGCGACGCTTACGTGCTGCGGCTGATCGACGTGGTCGGCAACGATCACGAGCGCCTGCACACCTATCTCGGCGATGATCGCTTCCGGGCCATGACCCGAGCCTATATCGAGGCCTACCCCTCCCAACACCCCAACGCGCGCTGGTTCGCCCGCCGGCTTCCCGAGTTCCTGGAATTGAGCGAGCCCTATTCGCGCCAGCCGATACTCTTCGAGCTGGCAGCGTTGGAGCGGGCGCTCAACGATGCCTTCGACGGCGCGGACGCGGCCGTTCTGAGCATGAAGCGAGCTTGCCGCGCTGCCGCCGCAGGCATGGGCGCAGCTTTCCTTTACCTGCCATCCGACGGCGGTCGCTCTCGACGTGCGCACCAACGTCGGCGCGATCTGGACCGCCCTAAAGGCGGGCAAGGAGCCGCCGCCCTGCACCCTTTCCCATGACGCACGCCGCCTTCTCGTCTGGCGTCACGGCACGACGTCGATGTTCCGCGAGCTTGCGCCCGAGGAGGCGATGATGTGGACGGAAATGGTCAAAGGCACGCGCTTTGCCGATCTCTGTGCTCTGCTCGCGACCTATGACGATGCGCCGAACGCGTCGGCGCGCGCTGCGGGCTATCTCAAGACCTGGCTCGATGCGGGGCTGTTGAGCAAGGCCACCTCCGGCTGAGGCCCGGCATCGTCCTCGGGAGCTCCCGTGCCCCAGAGCCGGCGATGCAGCCGGTCGAGCAGCAGGTAGATGACGGGCGTCGTATAGAGCGTCAGCAGCTGGGAGACGAGAAGGCCGCCGATGATCGTGATGCCGAGGGGGCGTCTGATCTCGGAGCCGGGCCCGGTGGCGATGGCGAGCGGCACGGCGCCGAGCATCGCGGCCATGGTGGTCATCAGAATCGGACGGAAGCGGGCGAGGCAGGCCTCGTAGATCGCGGGCGCCGGCTGCAAGCCGCGCTGGCGCTCGCCCTCGAGCGCGAAGTCGACGAGCATGATGCCGTTCTTCTTCACGATGCCGATCAGCAGGATCACGCCGATGAGCGCCGTCATCGACAGCTCGATGTTGCCAATGCGCAGCGCGAGTAGCGCGCCGAGGCCGGCTGAGGGCAGCGTCGAGATGATGGTGAGCGGGTGCGCGAGGCTTTCGTAAAGCACGCCCAGCACGATGTAGACGGCGAGCAGCGCCGCAAGAATGAGCAACGGCTGCTGCGAGGCTTGCTGGGCGAAGGCGCGCGCATCGCCAGCGGTCTCGCCGTGCAAGCCGGGCGGCGCATGCAACTCGAGCCATCGCCCGGTCGATCTCTTGCAGGCCCGCGTCGAGCGTCGTGCCGGGCGCCACGTCGAACGAGATGGTGATCGCGGGGAACGGGCCTTGGTGATTGACGACCAGCGGGGAGAGGTCCTTCTTGATGTTGATGACGCTCATGAGCGGAACCTGCGTGCCCTTTCCGCCGGGCACGTAGACATGCTCCAGATCGGATGGATCGCGCTGCAGCGTGGATCGACCTCGAGAATGACCCGGTACTGGTTGCGCTGGGTGTAGATCGTCGAGATCTGCCGCTGGGAGAAGGCGTTGTTTAGCGCATTGTCGATGTCCGAGATGCGCACGCCAAGCCGTGAGGCGGCGTCACGGTTGATCTTCACGTCGAGCTGCAGGCCGCCTTCGTCGCGGTCGTTGGAGACATCGACGAGCCCCGGGAGCTCCTTCATGCGCGCCATGATCTTGGGCGCCCAAGCGTACAGCTCGTCAATATCAGGGTCCCAGAGGGTGAATTGGTATTGGGAATCGCCCTGGCGCGCGCCCACGCGGATGTCGCGCGAGGGATACATCCGCACCTCGAGGCCGTGCAAAGCCGGCAAGCTTCTTACGCAGCTGGTTGATGACGCGGGCGGTGGTCACGCCGCCGCGCTCGCTGAGCGGCTTCAGGTTTATGAACATGCGGCCCTTATTGACCGATGCATTGAAGCCGGAGGCGCCGACCGAGGAGCCGACGTGCTCGACGGCGGGGTCATTGAGGATGATGTCGAGCGCCTCGTTCTGCAGCTTGGCCATCGCCGTGAACGAGATGTCGGGCGAGGCCTTGGTCGAGCTGATGATGAGGCCGGTGTCGTCCTCCGGGAAAAAGCCTTTCGGCGTCTCGATGTAGAGGTGAACGGTTAGGATGACGACGCAGATGAGCGAGAAAAGCATAACCGCTTGGTTGCGCAGCGCGATCGTGAGCGTGCGTGCGTAGCCTCTCACGATGCGATCCAGCACGCCTTCCACGATGCGATCGAGCCGGGTGCGGCCGTCCTCCTGCGGTCGGCGCAGAAAGCGGGCGCATATCATCGGCGTGACCGACAGCGACACCACGAGCGACACCACGATCGCGACCGCAAGCGTCACGGAGAACTCGCGCAAGAGCCGGCCGACGATGCCGCTCATGAACAGGATCGGGATGAAGGCGGCAATCAGCGAGATGCTGATCGACAGCACCGTGAAGCCGATCTGGCGGGCGCCCGCGAGCGTCGCCTCGATGGGCGTCATGCCCCGCTCCAGGTTGCGGTAGACGTTCTCGATCATGACGATGGCATCGTCGACGACGAAGCCGGCCGCAATGGCGAAAGCCATCAGCGTGAGGTTGTTGATCGAGAAGCCGAAGAGCCACATGACCGCGCACGTCCCCGCCAGCGATAGCGGTACCGTGATGCCGGCGGCGAGCGTGGGCGTGAGGCGGCGCAGGAACAGAAACACCACGAGCATCACCAGCGTGATCGTGGCAGCGAGCGTGAACTGCATGTCGTTGACGCTCGCGCGGATGGTCGCCGTGCGGTCGGAGAGCACGGAAATGTCGATCGCCGCCGGTATCCACCGCCGCAAGTCGGGAAGCATGGCCTTCACGCGGTCGACGGTCTCGATCACGTTGGCGTCGGGCTGTTTGCGGATGATGAGCAGCACGGCGGCCTTGTGGTCGAACTTGGCGGCTGAGCGCGTGTTGCGCGTGCCGTGCTCGATCGTGGCGACGTTGGCCAGCCGCACGACATTGCCGGCGCTCGTCTTGAGCACGATCGCGCCGTAGTCCTTGGGCTCGCGCAACTGGCCGTTGGCGCTGAGGCTGATCTGCTGCTGGTCGGCCTCGACCGCGCCGACCGGCTCGATCGCGTTGGCGGCGTCGATCGCGCTCCTCACCTCCTCCATGCTCAGCCCCATGCTGGCGAGCAGGGTGGGGTTGACGCGCACGCGGATGGCGGGCTGCTCGGCGCCGCTCACCTCGACCTGCGCCACGCCGTCGACCTGCGAGATCCGCTGGGCGACGACGGTGTCGGCCGCATCGTAGAGGTCGCTCGGCGACAGCACGTCGGACGTCATCGCGAGGATCAGGACCGGGGACTCGGAAGGATTGTACTTGCGGAACGTTGGGACCTGCGGCAGGTCGCTCGGCAGGTCGGCCGTCGCAGCGTTGAGTGCGGCCTGCACGTCGCGTGCGGCGCCGTCGATGTTACGGTTGAGATCGAACTGGATGGCAATGGCGGTCGAGCCCTGCGAGCTCACCGAGGTGAGCTCGGTCACGCCCGCGATCTCGCCGAGGCGGCGCTCAAGCGGGGCAGCGATCGTCGCCGCCATCGTCTCGGGATCGGCGCCGGGCCGACTCGCTTGCACGCGCAGCGTCGGGAAGTCGACGGTCGGCAGGCTCGCGACCGGCAGGTTGAAATAGGCGGCGGCGCCGGCCAGAAACAGCCCGGCTGCCAACAGGGTCGTGCCGATGGGCCGCCGAATGAAGGGGGTCGAGAAGCTCATGGCGCTACTCGGCCGCTTCCTTGGCAAGCGCCAGGCGAGGCTCGTCCTCGCGCCGCTCCGGCGCTTTCGTGAGCCGCGCCTTCAGCCGCTCCATGGCAAGATAGATCACGGGCGTCGTGTAGAGGGTGAGAAGCTGGCTCAAGAGCAGGCCGCCCACGATGGTGATGCCCAAGGGATTGCGTAGCTCCGAGCCGGCGCCGGTCTCGAGCGCCAGGGGCAGCGCGCCAAAGAGCGCGGCAAGCGTCGTCATCATGATGGGCCTGAATCGGAGCAGAGCGGCCTCGACGATCGATTGGCGGGGGCTAAGCCCGCGCACGCGCTCCGCCTCGAGCGCGAAGTCGATCATCATGATCGCGTTCTTCTTGACGATTCCCATCAAGAAGCACGATGCCGATGAGCGCAACGAGCGACAAATCGAGGCCCATTACCGTGAGCGCGAGCAGCGCGCCGATGCCGGCCGACGGTAGCGTCGTCAGGATCGTGAACGGGTGGATGAAGCTTTCGTAGAGCACGCCCAAGACGATGTAGATGGTCACGACCGCGGCGAGGATGAGCCAGGGCTGGCTCGCGAGCGACTTTGCAAACTCGTTGGCGTCGCCGAAGAAACTGCCGCTCACCGAGGACGGCATGGCGATCTTCTTTTCCGCCGCAGCAATGGCGGAGACCGCATCGCTCAGCGCCGCTCCCGGGCCTAAGTTGAAGCTGATCGTCTCGGAGGGAAACTGATCCTGGTGGCTGACGGCGAGCGGGGCCGTCGTGTGCTCGATCTTGGCGACCGCCGTCAACGGCACCTGCGCGCCGGTGGAGGAGGGGATGTAAATCCGGCTCAACCGCGATGGATCGCTGCGGTACTCCGGCTTCGCCTCCAGCACCACCCTGTACTGGTTGGCTTGCGCATAGATCGTCGAGACCTGGCGCTGGCCGAAGGCGTCGTTCAGCGCATCGTTGACTGCCTGCAGCGTGATGCCGAGCCGCCCCGCCGTCTCGCGATCGACGATTTACGCTCGCCCGCAGCCCGGCCGCCTCGGTCTCGAGGTTGACGTCTCTCAGCACCGGGGAGGCGGCAAGCTCCGTGGCGAGCCGCTGCGACCACTGGGCGACCTCGTCGACGCTGGTGCTGACGAGCGTGTACTGGTACTGGGCGCGGCTCGTCCGCGTCGCGATCTGGACGTCCTGGACGGGCTGGAAGTAGACGGTCACCCCGGGGATGACGGCGACCGCGCGTGTCAGGCGATCAACGATTTTGGCGGCGAGGAGGGCGCGCTCCTCGCGCGGCTTGAGCGTGATTTTGAGTTGCGCGACGTTGGGTGTCGTGTTGAGCGTACCGACGCCGGTGACGGTGACGACGCTATCGACATCAGGGTCCTTCCTTACGATGTCGGCGACGCTCGCCTGCACGCGCGTCAGCTCGGCGAAGGAGACATCCGGCTCCGCTTGAAGCGTGGCGGTGATGAGGCCGGTGTCCTGCACGGGGAGAAAGCCCTTGGGCGCGATCACGTAGAGCCAGACGGTGGCGACGAGCGTCAGGGCCGTGACGAAGAGCGTGGCCGGCTGGTGGCGCAGCACCCATTCGAGGCTCAGCCGATAGCCCTCGACTATTCCGTCGATGACCCAGTTGAATCCGCGCGAGACAAAGCCCTTCTTTGCCTCCGGCTCCTTCTTCAACAGGCGCGCGCACATCATCGGCGTGAGCGTCAGCGAGACCACGGCCGAGACGACGACCGCGATGGTCAGCGTCAGCGCGAACTCGCTGAACATGCGCCCCACGATCCCGGTCATGAACAGAAGCGGAATGAAAACGGCGATGAGCGACAGCGTCAGCGAGATGACCGTGAACCCGATCTCCTTGGCACCGTCGAGGGCGGCCTGCAAGGGGCGCGCGCCTTTCTCGATGTGGCGCACGATGTTCTCGATCATCACGATGGCGTCGTCGACGACGAAGCCGGTGCCGATCGTGAGCGCCATGAGCGACAGGTTGTCGATCGAGAACCCGCAGAACCACATCACGCCGAAAGTGGCGATGAGCGAGACGGGCAGCGCGACGCCGGCAATCATCGTGGCGCGCCCCGAGCGCAGGAAGATCAGCACCACCATGACGACGAGCGCGACGCTCAAGCAAAGCGTGAGCTCCACGTCGTGGATCGAGGCGCGGATGGTGCCCGTGCGGTCGTGCACGAGGGTGAGCTTGGCGGCGGTCGGCAGCGCCTTCTCGATGCGCGGCAGCTCCGCCTTGAGCCGGTCCACCGTCTCGATGACGTTGGCGCCGGGCTGGCGCTGCACGTCGATGATGACGGCGGGCGTGCCGTTGAGCCATCCGCCGACGCGGGCGTTCTCCAGCCCCTCCGACACGCTGGCGACGTCCTTCAAACGCACCGGCGCGTTGTTGCGGTACGCAACGACGATGTCGCGGTAGGCGGCGGCCGTCTCGATTTGGTCATTGGCGGCGATCGTGTAGGACTGGTGCGTGCCGTCGAGCGATCCCTTGGGGCCGGCGACGTTGGCGCCGACGATGGCGGTGTTGAGGTCGGACATGCTCATGCCGTAGGCGGCGAGCCGGGAGATGTCGGCCTCGATGCGCACGGCTGGGCGAATGCCGCCTTCGACTGAGACATGCCCGACGCCGGTCACGGTGCTTAGACGCTGGGCGATCAGGGTGTCGGCGAGGTCGCTCAGCTCCCGCATCGAGACCGTGTTCGACGTGAGCGCCAGCGTCACGATCGGCGCATCTGCCGGGTTGACCTTGGCGTACGTCGGTGGATAGGGCAGGTCGCGCGGCAGCGTCGAGCCGGCGGCGTTGATGGCCGACTGCACGTCCTGGGCGGCCGCGTCGATGTCGCGGCCGAGGTTGAACTGCAGCGTGATCTGGCTGAGCCCGTACGAGCTCGTCGACGTCATGGTCGCGAGCGCCGGGATCTGGCCCAGCTCGCGCTCGAGCGAGGCGGTCACCAGCGTCGACATCGTCTGCGGGTTGGCGCCCGGCAGCTGCGTCGTCACCTGGACGGTGGGAAAGTCGACCTGCGGCAGCGAGGAGACGGGAAGGGAGAAATAGCCCAAAGCGCCGCCGAGCAGGGTGGCGAAGCCGAGCAGCGAGGTTGCGATCGGCCTGTTGATGAAGGGGCTGGAGACGCTCATGGCTGCGCGCTCGGCGCCGCGCTGGCATCCTGTTTATGGCTGTGCTTGCCGCCTGCGTGCTTGTGGGCGCCGGCGCCCGGCGCGGTGCCCTGTTGCGGCGAGCCGGCGTTGATGGAGGCCGTCTCCTCCGATTGCAGCGTCTTGCCGGCGTCGGCCTGCGGGACCGCGGCCGCGGGGCCGGCCGGGCTCTTGGCGCCGCTTCCGCTGACTTGTACTTCTGCCCCTTCCTTGAGCCGGGCAAAGCCCGCCGTGACCACTTGCTCGTCGGCCGACAAGCCCTGAGCGACGACAGCCTCGTTGTCGTCCTGCTGAGTGATGGTGACGGTACGCGCCGCAACCTTATTTTCCGGGCTGATCACGTAGACGTAGGTGCCGTCGGGGCCGCGCTGGATTGCGGCGGTGGGGACGACCACGACGTTCTCAAGCGTCTTCAGGAGCAGGCGGGCATTGACGAACTGCCCGGGCCAGAGCTGCAGCTCGGAGTTCGGGAACTCGGCCTTGAGGCGGATCGTTCCGGTCGACTGGTCGACCTGATTGTCGATGACCTGCAGCGTACCTTTGTCGAGCACGGCCTTGCTGTCGGTCTCCAGCGCCTCGACCGCGAGCGCCCTTTCGGCGCGCGCCTTGTTGATCTGCGGGAGATCCTGCTGGGGCAGCGTGAACAGAACCGTGATGGGGCGCACCTCGGTGACGACGACGATCCCGGCCGAGCCGTCGGACGCACGCACGAGGTTGCCGACGTCGACGAGACGCAGGCCCGTGCGCCCGTCAATCGGCGACGTCACCGTCGTATAGCCGACATAGGCCGTGGCGTTCTCGATCGCGGCGTCATCGGATTTTATTTGCGCTTCTTGCTGGTTGACCAGCGCGCGTTGCGTGTCGATCTGCTGCTGCGAGATCGCCAGCGTTCCGACCTTCTGGTAGCGATCGAGGTCGCGCTTGGTGTTGCTGAGCAGCGCTTCGTCGAGCGCCTTTTTCGCCAGCGCCTGGTCGAGCTGGGCCTGGTAGGTGACGGGATCGATCTTGGCGAGCACGTCCCCGCGCTTCACGTCCTGACCTTCCTTGAACCCGATCGATATGATTCTGCCGTCGACCTGGGGACGCACGGTGACGGTGTTGCGAGCCTTTGCCGTGCCTACGCCCTCAAGCCAAACCGGCACGTCGGCAAGGCGCGCTTGCGCCGCGACGACTGGAACGGGACCATCCGCGCGTGCCGAGCCCCGGCGCGTGCGTTGGCCCTCCTCCCCACCGCTGGTGAAGTGGATTGCCCCGGCCGTCAGCGCGCCGATGATGAGGATCGCGAGCACCGATTTGAGAAACTTCTGCACCCTGTGGATCCTGTCCCTGTCCAAGCCCCAGATCAGACGGCGCAAATAGGCGATTGTGCGGCATCTGGAGCCAAAACGAACGACCCTGGCAAAAGCCGTCGCGCGCGGGCCGAGACGGCCGTGCCCCCGTTTGCCTTAACCTATACATCACAAACGCTTGAGTGGCGCGGAAAGGTTCATTGCCCCCGTCGCGGAGATGCCAGCTTCAGGCGGAAAAGCAACGGCCGCAAAAGGCGCAATGCGTCGCTGGCCTAGGAGAGCGTGGGTCCACCGCGGCGCTGGCGGACAGCGGGGGCCGTCGGCGACGGCGATCCTCTGTAGCGCCGCGTATTCCGCCACTTGCCGAAGGAGGGCAGCTCCTGGCCGTCGCGGCGGTCGATGGCCGATTGCATCGCGGCATCGGCCTCGTCGAAACGCGTTGCCTCCTTCGGGCCGATGAGCTCGACCCGATTGCGGCCGTTGTTCTTGGCCGCGTAAAGCGCTCCGTCGGCACGATGAAACAGCGCGCCGAGATCGCAACCGATGTCGTCGTGGCTCGCGGCGCCGACGCTGACCGTGACCGCGACCTGGGCTCCGTCGACGACCGAGGCCGAGGCCGCGAACGCGACCCGCACGGCCTCGGCGGTTTGGGCCGCCGTCTCTAAGTCGGCCCCGGGCAAGATGGCTGCAAACTCCTCTCCGCCCAGGCGCCCGACGATGCTGCCCGTCTCCAAGCTGTTCGACATCGTGTCGGCGAACAGTTGGAGCACGCGGTCGCCGAGGCGATGCCCGAAGGTATCGTTGATCTTCTTGAAGTGATCGAGATCGAACACGAGCACCGAGATGGAGTCGCCCTTGAGGTACTTGCTGTGACGCCCGAGCTCTGCGGCGGCGTCGAACAGGGCGCGCCGGTTCGGCAGCCCCGTCAGCGGGTCGGTGAGCGCATCGTGGCGCTGCTTGAGCTCCTCGCGCTCCTTCACCATGGCCAACACGACAAAGGCGAGCGCGATGCGTCCGAGCAGCGCCAAGAGCACGACCACGGGGAACCACGTGCTGGAGAAGACGAGACATGCTTGCCGGATCGGCATCGTGAGCGTGAGGGCCAGCCAAGCTAGGTAGCCCGTCCCGACGGCGGCGAGGAGCCCGACGGCCGGCCAGCGCGAGATCAGCCGCTCGGTTCCGTCGCGGGCGAGCTCAATGGCGGTGGCGTAGCGCAGGATCGCGATCATCGTGCAGGCTGCGATGAGCCGCTCGTCGAAGCCGTCGAAATAACCGGAAAAAGCGATGACCAAGAAGGCAGCCGGCCAGGCGAAGACCCAGAGCGTGCGGAATTGGCGCCCTTCAAACTGCCGCACCGACATCCACATGAGCCCAATGGACAGGACGAAGATCGCCTGTCCGAAAGCGACAATGGTAAGGGCGTTCTTGGAGGCGGCAAGGGCTGCGATCGCGATCCCGGCCGCCATGACCAGATGGGCGAGCCCCCACCAGCCGGTGAGTGAGCTCGTGCGCTCGCGCCACCACGACTGCAACAGTACGAGACCGAGGACCGCCGTCACCGCAACGGCGACGGCCGAGATCGTGGGCATGTCGAGAGGCATCGGCGGCCCTTGGCAATGAGACTACGTGGACCTGCCGCTTTAACGGCGCGCCCTTTACGGGCTCTGTAAAAATTCGATGACATTGGAAGAAACGCGTGCAGAGCATCTGCCCGGCGGCGTGATGTGCGGCGTAGCGCCTGCCCCGTGGCCGCATCGGAAGGTCCGACGCAACGGGAGCTTGACTGCTGGCCGCGTTGTTGGAGCCGGCAGCGAAGGACTGCTCGGCGCTGCGCCGCTTTGCGACTATATGAGTAAATTCGCCGCTCGACGCCATCCGTGCGTTTGCATGGCGCCGTGCTATCTGCGAGGGGGATCCAAGCCATGGCCATCGATCGCCGCTCTCTGCTGAAGCTTGCCGGAACGCTTCCCGTGCTGGCGGCGCCGCGCTTGGCGCAAGCCACCGGCGAAGGCGCTATGGAAAAGGCGGATTACACGCTGCGCATCGCAACGGGCCTCGTCGAGCTGGCGCCCGACCACATCGTCTCGACCACCCTCTATAACGGCCAGTATCCAGGACCGCTGCTGCGCTTCACGGAAGGGCAGCGCGCGATCGTCGACGTTTACAATGACACGGATACGCCCGAGCTCGTGCACTGGCACGGCCAGTTCATCCCCAGCGACGTCGATGGCTCGGCCGAGGAAGGCACGCCCTTCGTCCCGGCGCACGGCATGAGCCGCATCGCCTTTGTGCCGAGGCCCACAGGCTTCCGCTTCTATCACACGCATGTCATGGCCGGGAACGACCTCGCCCGCGGGACCTACACCGGGCAGTCCGGCCCCGTCTACATCGAGCCCAAGAACAATCCCGGGGCGTACGACCGCGAAGTGTTTCTGGTCTTGAAGGAGTTCGCCCCCACCTTCAGTCGCGGCGGCGACATGGACATCAACGCGCTGGCTGGTGTCCCCCTCAAGCCGCTCCAACAGCTGGGGGAGACCGCCGACGCGGAGGCGAAGGAGAAGACCAAGGGTTACGAGGTCGGCTACGCGCTGTTCAGCATCAATGGCCGCATGCTGGGCCACGGCGAGCCCATCCGGGTGAAAGCGGGCGAGCGCGTGCTGTTCCACGTGCTCAACGCGAGCGCCACCGAGATCCGCAGTCTCGCTCTGCCGGGACATGTGTTCCGCGTCGTCGCGCTCGATGGCAATCCGGTTCCCACGCAAGTGGAGGTGCCGGTGCTTTGGCTCGGCACGGCCGAGCGCATCTCGGCGATCGTCGAGATGAACCGGCCTGGCGTGTGGGTGATGGGCGATCTCTCCGACGATGACCGCGGCAACGGCATGGGCATCGTCATCGAGTACGCACAGCAGACGGGCGAGGCACAATGGGTGGCGCCGCGGCCGTTCCGCTGGGACTATACGCTGTTCGGAAAGTCGAACGCGCTTGCCGCAGCGCCCGATGAAACCATTGAGATAACGGTCGAAAAGCACAACGGTGCGCTCGATGGCTTCAATCAGTGGACGCTTAACGGCGAGGCATTCTCGATGCAGACGCGAAGGCCGATGTACACGGTGCACGAGGGGCGGCGCTACCGGCTGAAATTCCGCAACGCGAGCGACGACATTCACCCTCTGCACCTGCACCGGCACAGCTTCGAGCTCACGCGCATCGCAGGCAAGCCGACGGCGGGCGTGATCAAGGACGTGGTGATGATGGGCGGGTTTCAGGAGGTCGAGTTCGACTTTGTCGCCGACAATCCGGGGCTGACCCTCTTCCACTGTCACCAGCAGCTGCACATGGACTTCGGCTTCATGGCGCTCTTCAATTACGCATAGCCAACGCGACGGCATTGGCGAAAAAGCAGGGGCCCCAGCAGCCGCCCATGGCCAGCACAGCGACCCAACGCTACTTCAGTGGGCTGTCGAGAAACACCTTTCTCCTCGCCTTCGCCAGCTTGTTCGCCGATATCTCGACCGAGATGCTCTACCCGGTCTTGCCGGTTTTTCTGACGCAAACGCTGAAGGCGAGCGGCAGCATCGTCGGCCTGGTGGACGGGTTCGCACAGGCGACCCAGAATATTGTGCAAGGCTTTTCCGGCGCGCTGTCGGATAAGCTGCAAGAGCGAAAATCCATTGCGCTGACCGGGTATCTCATCGCCGCTGCTGCCAAGCCGCTCATGGGCCTTTCCACGGCCTGGCAGGGCGTGTTCGCCGCGCGATTTCTCGACCGGCTTGGCACCGGCACCCGTTCCGCGCCGCGCGACGCGCTGATCGCGGCCTCGGTGGAAGAGAAGGATAGAGGCAAAGCCTTCGGTCTCGAGGGCTTCGGTGACAATGCCGGCGCGTTCCTGGGACCGTTGCTGGCCGTCTATCTCCTCTATGCCCTGCACTGGGGGATGCGTGCGATTTTCTATCTGGCGATCATCCCCGGTCTGCTGGCCTTCCTCATGGTCCTGCTCGTCAAGGAACGGCCGGTGACAGTTGCGGCCAAATCGAAGATCGATGTCGGCCTGCGCCAATTCCCCAAGCGCTACTGGAGATATCTGCTGGCAACCGCGGTATTCGGTCTTGGCAATTCCAGCGACGCTTTTCTGATCCTGCGTACGCAGGATATCGGCGCCTCTCTAGAGGTGACGATCCTCATCTACGCCGGGTTCAATCTGGTGGGGGCGCTCGTTTCCTACCCAGCCGGATCTCTTTCCGACAGATGGGGCAGAAAAGGCGTCCTGCTCACCTCTTTCGTCATTTTCTTCATCACCTATCTCGGCTTTGCCCTGACGCGCAGCATCGTTGCGATCGCTGCTCTCTTCGCCTTCTACGGACTGTACCAGGGCATCTTCCGCGCCGTCGGCAAGGCGCTCGCCGCCGATTTCGTGCCGGCGCATCTGCGCGCGAGCGGCGTCGGCTGGTACAGCACCACGGTCGGCCTATTACAGCTTGCAGCAAGCCTCGTCGCCGGAGTGCTGTGGGATCGCGTCGGTCATACGTCCGTGTTTTATTACGGAGCCGCCTTCGCTGTCGTGGGAAGCATTGGATTGCTCGTGCTGGTGGCGGACGACCGCAGCAAGCACAGTCGCACGGAAGCTCCTGGCTCAATTGACTAGAACAGCGGCCTCGCAATCGCGATGGGTGGACTTGCAGGGAGCGAGATCGAACGACGATGCCGGCAATTTGGTGCGACGTTCGAGCCGGGCCGTAGAATCGCTAAGAAGTGGACTTTGGGCCGAGAAAGATACTAATTCGTCCCGGTCAGAGCCCCTGGGGCATCGCCTCGGCGCAGTTCCTGCGTTAAGAGGCTCACCGAGCAAAGTCATAAAGATAAGCGTCCATTCTGGAAATGTCGGGTATGCAATCATCATCCACCAAGCTCGTACGCGCGAAAGAGAATTCTGGCAAAGAGAATTCCGGCAAGGGACCCTCTGCGCCCGAACCTAGCCGGTCGTCCTCGCTGATGGCGGTGCCGCTTCGTCACGGGCGAAGTCTCCTGGCGGGATCGCAGCGTCATTGGGGAAAGATCGTCGGCGTTCTCGCAGTGTTGGCGGTGGCCGGAGCCACGTATGCCTACTGGCACTACGCCACTCTGCATCCATCGACCGATGATGCCTACGTCGAAGCCAACACCGTGCAGATCTCACCGAGCCTGTCCGGCGAGGTCGGCGAGGTGGATGTGAAAAGCTTCGACACGGTCAAGGCTGGCGACGTGCTACTCAAAATTAGTCAGCCCCAATTGGAGGCGCAGCTCAAGGCGGCGGAGGCAGGGCTGCAAGCCGCGCAAGCGAAGAGGGCGAACGTCGAGGTGGCGCAGACAGCCGTCGCGCAGGCGCGCGCCGCGCTCGACACCGCGACGATCAAGTCTCCCGTCGATGGAATTGTCGGCAAGATCAGCATCCGGCCCGGCTCCGTGGTGAGGGCCGGCGTCCCCATCTTGGCCATCGTCGATGGCTCGAAATGGTGGGTCGACGCCAACTTCAAGGAGACGGACCTCGCGCGCATCCATCCCGGGCAGAAGGCGACCGTCAGCATCGATATCTACCCTGACCGCGAATTCTCCGGGGTTGTCGAAGCGGTAAGCCCAATGAGCACCTCGGCGTTCTCTCTGCTTCCTGCGGAGAACGCGACCGGGAACTGGATCAAGCTCACTCAGCGCTTTCCGGTGCGCGTTTCACTTTCGCTGAAGCCCGATGATCCGACGCTGCGCATCGGCGCCTCCGCGAACGTCACCATCGATACGACGGACAAAGGAGCGAACTAGTGGCGCTCGTCGACGCGCCATCTACCAGCCGCGCCGACCGTATCCTGACGTCGGTTTCGGTTCTGCTCGCCGTGCTGATGGTCATCCTCGATATGACCGTCGTCAACGTCTCGTTGCCGCAAATGATGGGGGCGCTCGGCGCCACACCCGACGAGATCACCTGGGTCATCACCTCATATATCGTCGCCGAGGCGATCGTCATTCCGATCAGCGGGTTCCTGGCCGCTCGCTTCGGGCGCAAGCCCGTGATCATAGCAAGCGTCACGGGCTTCGTTATCGCGTCAATGCTGTGCGGTCAGTCGACGACGTTGGCGCAGATGGTTTGCTTCCGGCTTCTGCAGGGCGCATTCGGGGCGAGCGTCATTCCCCTGTCGCAAGCCGTGATGGTGGATACGTTCCCAGCCGCCGATCGCGGCAAGGCGATGGCCATTTGGGGCATCGGCATCCTGCTCGGCCCGATCATGGGGCCGACCATCGGCGGCTTTATCACCGACCATCTCGACTGGCGCTGGGTGTTCTACGTCAACCTGCCGATCGGCATCATTAATCTGCTGCTGCTGGCGGCCTACCTCAAGCAGACGCCGCGATCGAGGGCGTCCGCCGATTGGACAGGTGCGCTGCTGCTCGCGGTCGGCGTCGGCGCGCTGCAGATGCTGCTCGATCGCGGCAACATCGAAGACTGGCTGCAATCAAATTTCATCGTCGCCCTGGCGGTCGTTTCGCTGATTTGTAGCGTTACATTCATCGTCCGCAGCTTTCGCAATCCGAATGCGATCCTCCAAATCGACCTGCTGAAGGATCGAAATCTCGCCACGTCGACATTCATGATCATGGCCTTCGGCGTCGGCATGCTCAGCACCATTGCGCTGCAGCCGCTGTTCCTCGAGCATATGCTCGGCTATCCCGCCGCCACGGCGGGCCTCCTTATGGCTCCTCGCGGCATCGCCGTGGCCGTGGGCATGAGCCTCGTTGCCACCCTCATCACGCGCATCGAGCCGCGCTGGCTCGTGTTGACCGGGCTGACGCTCGCTGCCTCCGGAAGCTACGCAATGACCTGGTACAATCTCGATATCGGGCTAGCGTGGATTATCGGGCCCGGCATCGTCCAGGGGATCGGCATGGGCATGATCTTCGTGCCACTGTCGACGCTCGCCTATCAAACTCTGCCGAGGGATGCCTCCGACCAGGCCGCCAGCATCTTCAACCTTGCGCGCACCGTCGGCGGCTCGGTCGGCGTTGCCATTGCGGCGACGGTGCTTACGCGCACGAGCCAGGCCAATTGGCAGACGCTCGGCTCCGCCATAAATCCCTACAATCCGGCGCTGCATGCGTGGCTCGATGCAACAGGGTCCAGCATCTCCGATCCGAAGACGATGCAGATCATCGGGCTGGAGGTCATGCGCCAATCGACGCTGCTGGGCTTCATTGAGGCCTTCGGGTTCGTGACCCTCTCGTTCCTCGTCCTCGTCCCGCTCGTGCTTCTGCTCAAGCGCACGTCCGGACCCGTCCAGTTCGGATTTCCTGGCGCGCCGGCCGAGCCCGACCCCGCCGTCGCGGCTGGGGCGAAACCAAGCTAAGAACAGCTCGCGAGTACGTCGAAAGCTCGAGGGCCACGGGACTCCGATGAGTGCAACAGCGGGGACGGACGATGTCTCTCGCGCAAGCACCGCTATAATTGCGTAGACGGCGAGCCGCCGACGGAATTGAGGAGAATCGATCGTTATCCAAAGCCCGCCCTGCGCTCGGCGCGGACTTTCGATGATTGGAGTGGAAGCCATGGGCGAGAACATGGGCGAGAACAATGCCCCCGTGCCTTCACAGGCTGAGACGCCTACAAAGCGCGTGCCTTGCGCGATTTCCGGCGAGCCGCGCCCGCGCAAGGACCTGATCTCGCTCGAGACCTTGCGGCCAGCTTTGGTCGATCGAATTCAAAGGGAGCATCCAGGTCTGGCTCAGGACGCGCTCATCAGCCGCCAGGCCGCCAACAAGTTCCGGACGATTTATGTCGAGGAGCTGTTGAAGGCCGAGCACGGCGAGTTCAGCGAGCTCGACCGGCAGGTGGCAGAGAGCATAGCAAAGCAAGACACTATTGCAGAGAACATCGAGGCGCAGTTCGAAGAGCAGCGCACCTTCGGCGAGAGCCTCTCCGACCAGCTCGCTTCGTTCGGCGGATCCTGGGCCTTTCTCATGGCATTCTTCATCGCCTTGGCCTGTTGGATCGCTTACAATCTCTTCCTGGGCCAGTCTAAGGCGTTCGATGCCTATCCCTTCATTCTCCTCAATCTCATTCTCTCATGCCTGGCTGCGATCCAGGCGCCGATCATCATGATGAGTTAGAAGCGCCAGGAAGCGAAGGACCGTCTGCGCGCCTTCAATGACTATCGCGTGAACCTCAAGGCTGAGCTCGAGATTCGCCACCTTCACGAGAAGATGGATCACCTCATCACCAAGCAATGGCAGCGGCTTGCTGAAATTCAGCAGATTCAGCTCGAGATCATGCAGGAAAGCCGCCGCAAGAAGTGAGGCGGAAGCCGCTCTCATGCCCTCCTATTGATCTTAGTGGCTGGGGTTCCTGGACGTCCTCGCGCCAAGCCGCGAAGTGAGATCTGTCTTCGGGACCATTCAGAAGCAGCTGCCGCAATTCACCTACGTGGAGGGGGCACTGGGTAGCGACCCAGATCAGCGTAACTATATCGTCTCCAACGAGAAGGTCGAACGCACCGGCGTCTGCTATCCGCTTCGCCTTCTGGACCCTCGCGAGCTATGGCGCATAGATCCGGTGGCGACCTGCCGCTACATCGCGGCATCGCGCAGCGGGCGAGGCGGCGTCGCGTGGACATCGAGCTTCCTGTTGAGTTGCTGCGCCGCCAAAATCATTGCGCGCTCCGCAAGGGCCGTAATCGTCAAGAGCGGGCTGACGCCGACCGCCGAGGGGACCGCCGCCCCATCGCACACGTAGAGCCCATCGTGAACGCCCTTCGGCCCTTTTGTCGGATCGAAAACCCGGCCGTCCGGCGCCACGACCCCCTCATCCACCGTCTCACCCATCCCGCATCCGCCGAGCGGGTGGGCAATGATCCGGTTGCCGCCGAAAGCGGTCATGACGAACGGGTTGGGGGTGAACTCACCACCCATGCTTTCGATGATGTCCTTGACCTTCTGCTCCGCTCTCACGCGCTCCGGCGCATCGCTGTATCCCGGCCAGTCGACCACGACCTGATCGTTCTGAAGCCGCAGGCGGCCGCTCGCATCATCGTGCCCGACGATATAGAGGATCAGCGACCGGCTCATCTCGTCGCCGTAGTTGCCTTCCTTCAAGAGCCGCAGCGCATTGCGCAATTTCAGTTTCAGCAGCTTCTCGAGGGGAGCGAGCGAGCCCATCAGGGCCATCGTGGTGCCGTCGTGAATCCAAAGCGGGCCATGCTCGTCGCCGAGGTCGATCATCGCCATGCTGTGCGGCCCCACCGGTGGGGTTCCCCGTGGTGCCTGAGGCGGAAAGCCCGTGGCAATGGCGTTGACGCGTACATCGAGCTTGTCGGCGAATACGAGGTCGTCACCGTTTGCTGAGAACCTCTCGCCCAGCTTGGCCGACAGCGCGAGGCCACGCTGCTGCGCCCGTAAAAGCAGCTCGCTGGTCCCCATCGTGCCGGCCGCCAGGACGACGATCGGCGCCTCGATGCGACGGCTTGCGCTCGCCTTCGAGGGATCCTGCACCACGATCTCCCACCCGCTCTCGGTCTTGGAGATCGACTGCACCCGGCTTTCGCAGAACACCGATGCGCCATGGTCGATCGCGTCGGCAATGTATGTGATCCCTACGGTGTTCTTTGCGCCCACATTGCAACCCGACCAGCAGTCCCCGCAATGCCGGCATTCGTACTGCAAAACGCCTGCAGAGTTTGCGCCCGGCCTGTGGGAGATCGTCATCGGCGGCAGTTGCACCGGGCGGCCTGAGACTTCCGATGCCTTGCGCATGCCGGCAAGCTTGCCGAAGCGCTCCGGGTCCGGCACCGGCGCTACGCCGAGCATGGCCTCTGCGCGCGCGAGACCCTCAAGCAGGAGTCCGTCGCCGACCACGGCCTCGGGCCAACCGGCCTTGCGCAGTCTGGCAAGATCGGGCCGCAGCACGACGCCGGCGTTGATCAGCGATCCACCGCCGAGGCCGGATGCGCCGAACACAGTCAGCCCCCTGCCGACCGACAGGTAGTAGAGTCCCGTAGGATCCCCCAGCTTCCACGCGCGGCCCGTCAGCCGCAGTGTCTTGAGCCGTGCCCTGCCCGTAGTCGGAAAATCGCCGGGCCGCCAGAGGCGCCCCTGCTCGAGGACCGCTAAGCGCAGACCCATGCGCGCGAGGCGGGATGCTGCCACACCACCGCCGTAGCCAGAACCGATGACGATCGCGCCGTAGACCGGCATCGCTTCGCCGATTGTCTTTGTTGCAAAAACCATGAAATGCTCGATCCGCCTCGAAAAGATCTCACCCGCCGTTTGCAACGAGTCGTTCTCGGATGCCAAGCGGCGCCGGGGAATTTGCGTAATGCTTCGTGTCATGCACGCGCTGCCAACAGCATTGCGTCCACTAGGGCGAGCGGCCTCCTCCGACAACGTGCGCTGTCGGGGAGCGCGGCCTTCTTTGGTGACCCCCCAGCCGGTTCTGACACACTTTGCCCGCTGCGCTGGTTGGCAGCAACTTCGTCAGAAGCTGGCCTCAGCGGTCAGCCGCCCATTGTCTTTTTCGAGAAGGTGAGCAGACCTAGCCTTTAAGGAGAGAAATTGGGGCTCTCAACCGAGTGCGACTTCGCAACCTCTGCCGTGCCAAAATCGCCAACACCTGGCTTTCGTCCTTCAACCCGCTGAGGAGCGAAAGCTCGCGCTTGGTGATTGAGCCGTCAGCGGAGAAATTTGGGATACCAGTCAGGGCGTCTTGTAGAACGAGAACCGCGCGCTCTTGTAGAACGAGGCCCTCGAGGTACCACCGGTACACCAACTAAATACTTGAAAAGTACGATTTTATCGTGGCTGGGGGACTAGGATTCGAACCTAGACAGGCAGAGTCAGAGTTTGCAGTCCTACCATTAGACGATCCCCCAATGCCGGGATCAAACGCACGGCTTGCCGGCGCTCGCGGGCATATAACAGCTAAGCCCCCGCCTCGCAACGGGGCGCCCTTACGGGCCCGCGCCCACGAGCTCCGGCCGGTACTCGAAGTGCATCGTGTCGTAGTGGTGCCAGCGCCCGCCCCAGATGAAGCCGTGCTTCTCGAAGATACGCACGATCTCTATCGGGATCGCATTCTTGTAGGGGTAGGCGCCGTCCTTGCCGGGCTGCGAGTTGCGCCAGTAGTCGGCGTGCGCAATCGCGATGTCGATGGCGATGCCGTGCCCGTGCGCGGAGAGCCGCTTAGTGCCGGCGATGGCGCGGCAATTGTAGGTGCCGGCCGAAGGGAACAGGTACGCATCGAAGCGGGCCGGCAGCGCGTCGAGCTCGCCGCTCACGGCTTGAAGCGCCCGCGCGGCCCCGTTGATCCTGCTGAAGGGCAGCCGCTGGCCGCGCTTCTTGGGTAGCCACACGACGGTGACGAGGTTCTTTTCGACCTCGCCCTTGCGGCAATTGCCGTACACCTTGTCGAAGAACGCTTCATTGCGCGCGCGCCCCGGATCGACATCCTTTGCCGGCGGCGTCGCCGGCTCCCCCGCCGGATAGGGTAGCGCGAGCGTGTCCTCGATGTCGGGATCGTTAAGCCACTGCGCAAAGGTCTTGGCGTCCTTGCCATCGTCCAAGGGCATGCGCGTGCCGTCGCGCCAAATGAGCGTATTGCCCTCGATGCGATCGAGCTCGCCGGGATAGGCGGCGAGGAGGCGCGCGCGCGCCGATTGCGACAACTCGCCTGCCGCCGCCGGCGCGATCGCGAGGAGCACAAGGAGGAGGCTCGGGCCGATTCGCTTGATCGAAGCCATTTGTTAACGCTGTCGCTTGCGCGAAAGTGGAGTGAATTCCGTGGCGTGCAGTGCGCTTTACGCGCGCGTGTTTGCTGCTAAAGTGTAACACAAGTGTCATCCAGGAGACGCCTGATGACAGAGGCCGTCCGGTCGTCGACCGGTTTGGCCCGAAGCCAGGCGCTGGAGTTGGAGCTTTGCAAGGCTACCCCGATGACGGCGGCGCGCTAGAAGCGCCTGACGCCAGCGCAACGGCCGAAGCTCCGGCCCTGCCCCAGCCCATTGATCCTGTATCCGCATTGCCGCAACACGACGGCGCCCCGCAGACCCTAATGCGCGGCGACACGCGCTTGGAGCCCGAGGCGGGCGACGCCGTTTACGGCGCGCTTGATCTCGGCACCAACAACTGCCGCCTGCTGCTCGCCAAGCCATCGCGGCGCGGCTTCCGCGTCGTCGACGCCTTCTCGCGCATCATCCGTCTCGGCGAGGGTGTGGGGCAGACCGGGCGCTTGTCGGAGGCGGCGATGGCGCGCACCTACGACGCCCTGAAGATCTGTGCGACGAAATTGGAGCGTGCGCGCGTGCGCCGCTCGCGGCTGGTGGCGACGGAGGCCTGCCGCATCGCCGAGAACGGCGCAGCGTTCCTCGGCGAGGTGCGCGCCAAGCTCGGCCTCGACATCGAGGTGCTCACGCCCGAGCAGGAGGCGCGCCTCGCGGTGTCGGGATCGGCGGCGCTGATCGACGCGACCTGCGACTACGTTCTCGTGTTCGATATCGGCGGGGGGTCCTCCGAGCTGATCCTGCTCGACCTGTCCAAGCGCAACCGCCGCCACGACCGCCGCTTGGCCGACCGCGTCGACGCGCAGAGCTGCATGACGGCGTGGACCTCGCTTCCGATCGGCGTTGTCACGCTCGCGGAGCGCTTCGGCGGCCGCAATGTCCTACCCGACGCCTTCGAGGCGATGGTCGCGGCCACGCAAGCGATGCTGCAGCCGTTCGAGGCGCAGCATAACCTCGCCGCGAAATTGAAAGGCAAGCGCCTGCACATGCTCGGCACCTCGGGCACTGTCACAACCGTTGCCGGCATCCATCTCGGGCTGCCGCGCTACGACCGCAACCGCGTCGACGGGTGCTGGCTCAATGTGCGTGACGTGCGTGCCGTCACCTATGACCTCTTGGGCCGCACCTACGAGGAGCGCATTGCCGAGCCCTGCATCGGCCGTGATCGCGCCGACCTCGTGCTCGCGGGCTGCGCGATCCTCGAGGCGGTGCTGCGCCTGTGGCCATGCGAGCGCCTGCGCGTCGCCGACCGCGGTCTGCGCGAGGGCATCCTCTCGACGTTGATGAGCGAGGATGGCGTCTTGCGCACCGGTCGGCGCCGGCGCGGCAGGCGGCGTTAGGAAGCTCACATGAGCAAGAACCGCAGCGGCCCCGGCGGCGGCAACCGCCAGCTGCACGTGCGCTTGAAGAGCGCGCGCAAGCACCGCGCCTCCTCGCAGCGCTGGCTCGAACGCCAGCTCAACGACCCGTATGTGGGCGCCGCCAAGCGCGAGGGCTTTCGCTCGCGTGCGGCCTACAAGCTCGCTGAGATCGACGACAAGCACCGCTTCCTGAAGGCGGGAAAGCGCGTGGTGGACTTGGGTGCGGCGCCGGGCGGCTGGAGCCAGATCGCAGCGATGCGCGTGCAATCTGTCGCCGGCAACGGCCAGGTCGTGGCGATCGACGTCACGCCGATGGAGCCGCTGCCGGGGGTCGCGACTCTGCACCTCGACTTCACGGCCGAGGGCGCCGAGGAGCGGCTCAAGGGGATGCTGCGCGATCACCGCGCCGACGTCGTGCTCTCCGACATGGCGGCGCCGACGACGGGGCACACGCGCACCGACCATTTGCGCATCATGGGCCTCGCCGAGGCGGCTGCGCACTTCGCGATCGACGTGCTCGAGCCCGGCGGCGTCTTTCTCGCCAAGGTGCTGCAGGGTGGCACCGAGCGCGAGCTGCTCGATCTATTGAAGCGCACGTTTCAAACCGTGCGCCACGTGAAGCCGCCCGCGAGCCGCTCCGATTCCGCCGAGCTCTACGTGCTGGCGACGGGCTACCGGGGCGCCTGAGCCTTAATCCTGCAGGATGAGAGTAAAAATCTGAAGCGGGCTTGGACTTCGCGCGGCGCTGGAGCAGAATGGGAACCAAGCTTAGGCTGAGATTGCAATGGTCCTGAGAGCGAAAGCCCCCTTCCGGCTCTGCGCCGCCTGCTTAGCCGCGGTCTGCCTCGCCACCGCGAGCGCCGGTGCGGCCGATCTGACGCTGCGCGAGATCGTGGAGATGCTGTTCAAGGCGCCGCCCGGCAGCCACCCTGATCTCTCCGGCAAGGACCTCAGCTATCTCGACTTGAGCACGCTCGACTTCAAGCGCGCCAACTTGAAGGGCGCAAATCTCTTGGGCGCCGATCTCTCCAACGCCAACCTGTCCTACGCCGACCTTGCCGGCGCGCAACTCGATCGCACCACGCTCAAGCACACGAATCTCGACCACGCCGACCTCTCCGGCGTCACGCTCTATCACGCCGTGGGCGCCCTCGATTTCGACGCGCCGGCCCGCGACGCGCCGAGCATGGTGAGCGCCAACCTGTCGGGCGCGCGCATCATGGCGCGGCTTTCCCGGGCGAACCTGCGCGGAGCGAACCTTGCGGGTGCGCGGCTCGGCCCCCCACGGCCCGGCAACGAGCTAAAGACGCCGCAGGAGACGGATCTGTCGGGCGCCAACTTGGCAGGCGCCGACCTGCGCCACGCCGACCTGAGGCGCGTGAACCTGTCGTTTGCGAACCTGACGGGGGCCGATCTCCAGGGCGCCGATCTCTCTCGAGCCGATCTGTCGCGCGCGGTGCTGACGGGCGCCAACCTTGCCGACGCCAATTTCGAAGGTGTCGACCTTTACGACGCGAACCTGCAGGGGGTGAAAGGCAAGGAGCGCGTGCGCGGGTGGGACAAGACGCGGAATAGGGACAAGGTTATCTTCTGAAGCCGCGGGGCGCCCGTCCCCTTTAGTCTCTCGACGAGCGCCAGTGCTTCCAGGCTTCGCTGTCACACGCGCCAGAAGTACTTGCTGAAGCTGGCGTGGGTCCCGCTCTGCAGGGCGATGACGTAGACAGGCGCGTGCCGCGGCGTGCGTCAGCCGGCGTGGGAGACGGCGGCGGATGCGCTCGCCGTGCTCACGGATTTCTCGTGCTCGCCGACGATGCCGGCGATCACGAACGAGAGGAACGCGAGCGTGCCGAGCACGGTGAGGATGATGGCGACGCTGCGCTCGCGCTCGTCGCCGGTGCGGTAGAGTTTCGTCAGGGCGTTTTTCATGGGCGGCCTCCTTGCGTGGTCGCTTTAGGGCCCGTCCTTAGCTCGAAATCGCCGCGCGCGGAACACCAGCGTCGGTTAGGGTTGACGGCGGGGACGCGTGGCCCGCGCGGGCGGCGTTGGGCGCTCCGCGCGTTAGACTTACCGAAGCGTTAAGCGGCACGCGCACCCGCCTCAGTCCCGCATCGGGCCTGGGCCCGCGCCTTGCGACCATCTCCCACAAGATGACGTCCGAAGAGGTGATGTTCAAGACGGGGATGATCGAGGGCGGTGGATCGCCGTTGCGTCAACTGGGTTCGGAGCAATGCTATCAGGTTGCCGGTCCGCGCAGCGCGTGGAACACCGCGCCTGCAAACACCAGAAACGAAACCGCGTAGCCGAGCGCGCCGCCGGCCGCGAGCGGCTCGAACTGCTCGACCCCCGCGTAATAGAGCCATAAGCCCAAGACCATGATCGCAAGCGAGACTTGCGCCAGCCAGAAGTGCAGTTTGCCGAGCCATTCCGGCACGTCCTCGCCGAGCAGCGCATAGAAGAAGGCGAAGATGGCGAAGCTCAGCCAGCCGGCGACCATGATGTGGGCATGCGTCGGCAATTCCCCGTGATCGTGGCCAATTGCCATGATGAGGCCGAGCAGCATGCCCAGTACGCCATAGGCGACGGCGGTTGCAAAAAATGCTCTGGCGATGCCGTGCATGGTGTCCCCCGGTCGCTTGGATTGTGTGATGGCGGAAGACCTAGCACAGGCGCCCTTTGTGCGTCTGCAACAGGTGCGTCCGATCCCTTCAGGTGGTTACTCGCAGGGGACCGAAAGCGTCATGCCGGCCGAGGGGAAATATTGCCGGCAGCTGCCGGGGGTCGCAGACGCCACGGCCTTTTTCGGCTCGGGGCTTTTGGGGGCCGCCTGCTTGCTGTCATCCTTGCCGGTCCCCTTTGCGCTCACCTGGGCGCTCTCCTGGGCGCGCTCGGACTTGCGCACGACCCGCTCTGAGCGCGCCTCGCGGGCAAAGCTGCTGCGGCGCGGGGTGTCGGGCTCATCGTCGTTGCCGTCGGCGGGCTCGAGGAGCTCGTAGCCCTGGTCCTCCAGATACTCCACGCAGTCCTCATCGCAGCCGACGGCTTTGACCGGCGCGGCGTGCGCACGCATCGCGGCGGCGGGCAGGCGCAGGTTGAAGCCCGCCTCGGCGCAAGGCGCCAGCGCGCCGGCGAACGCTGCGGCTGCGACGGCGATCAGCAACTTGTTCATGGGTCTCTCCGGGGTGTGTTCCGGAGCTGAGTATCGCGGCGGCCGCCCTGCGCGGCTGTCCCGCCGGGAACAGCGCCGCGCCCGAATCGGCGTCTGCAATGCAAAATCGCGCGCCGGCGTCTCGCTCTTGCCGGCGCGCGTTCCCTCTGGCGTCGCTCGGGCAGCGATGCGCTAGGCGCCCGTGGCGTCTTTCACGCACTTCGTCGTGAAGCTCGTCTCGGCGGCGCCGTGCAGGTTCTTCGCCTTGGCGTCGGCGGCGCACTTCGTCTTCGCGTCCTTCTCGCACTTGGTCATGAAACTCGTCTGCGCAGCACCGTGCAGCTTCTTGGCATCGGACTGCGCCTTGCAGGTGTCGGCGGCCGCGCCGCCCGCAAGGAGGCAGGTCGCAGCCAGTGCCAGCATCAATCGCGTCATCGTTTCTCTCCGAAGGTTGCGCGCCCCGGGAAAGTCTTGACGCCGCGTCGGGGGCGCTACAAGGGCCCCCATCCATACAAATCCGTAAGCAATGCTAAGGAAGCGTTCGTGCTATCGTCAGCATGCGACGCTTCTCTTCCGAAGAAACTGCTATCGCGCTTCTGCGAAAGTGCTCGCGCGACATCCGGCATAAAAACGTGCGCGAGGACGAGGGGCCGGAAACAGGAATGAGGTGGATCCCATGAGCTGGAGCGATGCCCTCAAGGGTGCAGTTGGAAGTCTCGTCGGAGAGGCGGAGCAGGCGGCGCTGCCGGAGCTCGTCAAGGGTGTGCTCGGCAACGAAGGGCTGCAGACCATTCTCGCCAAATTGAAGGATGCCGGGCTCGGTGCGCAGGTCGCGTCCTGGCTCGACAAGAACCGCGCCAACCTGCCGATCACGCCGGAGCAGCTGCGCGCCGCGCTCGGCGACCAGCACGTGCAGCAGATCGCCAAGTCGCTCGGCATCCCGATCGACGCGGTGCTGGACGCGCTGTCGAAGTACCTGCCCGAGGCAGCGAACGCGGCAGGGCCGGCGGTGGCTCCCGGGGCGTGAGGATCATCTCAGTCTGAGCACGCTCCTCGCGGCAGTGAGGCCGGGGCCCCTGCGCTAATTCCGCTTGACCGCAAGCGGCTGCTGGCCGTTCACCGGTTGCTGGAGGTGCATCCAGCCCGGCTCTGGCGTTGGATGCTCCTCGGCGGGCGAGCGACGGCCCGTGCCCCACCCACCTTCCCTCGCCCGGCCGCGAGTGCTATAGGCCTGCCGACATCGTTCCCGCTGGGCGCGCCCAAGACCCCTTAGCGAACCTTGTCGCCCCAGCCCCATATGTCCCCTCAAGGGAGAGCGCCAGAGCATGGCCCAAGGCCCGCCTACACTGGATTCCGGCGTCGCGCTGACCTTCGACGACGTCCTCTTGGTGCCCGGTGCGAGCGAGATCCTGCCCAGTGCGGCTGACGTTGCGACCAACATCACCCGCTCGATTCGGCTGAGCATCCCCGTCGTCTCCTCGGCCATGGACACCGTGACGGAGGCCCGGCTCGCCATCGCCATGGCGCAGGAGGGCGGCGTCGGCGTCATCCACCGCAATCTTTCGCCCGAGGAGCAGGCGCGCCAGGTCGCCCAGGTGAAGAAGTACGAATCCGGCATCGTCTTGAACCCGGTGACGATCCACCCGGGCGCCTCGCTGCGCGAGGCGCTCGCCTTGATGGCCGAGCACAGCATTTCCGGCGTACCGGTCGTCGAGACGCCGCAGAACGGCTCGGACAAGGGGCGGCTCGTCGGCATCCTCACGAACCGCGACGTGCGCTTTGCCACGAACCTCGACCAGCCCGTCTCCGAGCTGATGACCAAGGACAAGCTCGTCACGGTGAACCGCTCGGTCGCTCAAGAGGACGCCAAGCGGCTTTTGCACACGCACCGCATCGAGAAGCTCATGGTGGTCGACGACGCCTACCAGTGCATCGGCCTCATCACGGTCAAGGACATCGAGAAGGCGCAAAAGCACCCGCACGCCTCCAAGGACGCCGAGGGGCGCCTGCGCGTCGCCGCGGCGACGACGGTCGGCGATGACGGCATGTACCGCACCGAGCTTCTGATGGCGGCCGGCTGCGACCTGATCGTAGTCGACACCGCGCACGGGCACTCCGCGCGCGTTCTCGAAGCCGTGACGCGCATCAAGAAATTGTCGAACCGCGTGCAGGTGATCGCCGGCAACGTCGCTACTGCGGAGGGCACCAAGGCGCTGATCGACGCCGGCGCCGACGCCGTCAAGGTCGGCATCGGGCCGGGCTCGATCTGCACCACCCGCATCGTCGCCGGCGTCGGCGTGCCGCAGCTCACCGCCGTCATGGATTGCGCCAAGGAGGCGATGAAGCACGGCGTGCCGGTGATCGCCGACGGCGGCATCAAGTACTCGGGCGACGTCGTCAAGGCGCTGGCCGCGGGCGCTTCCTGCGTGATGATCGGCTCGCTTCTGGCCGGCACCGACGAGGCGCCCGGCGAGACGTACTTCTATCAGGGGCGCACGTACAAGGCCTACCGCGGCATGGGCTCGATCGGGGCGATGGCGCGAGGGAGCGCCGACCGCTACTTCCAGCAGGAGGTGAAGGACACCCTCAAGCTGGTGCCAGAGGGGATTGAGGGGCAGGTGCCTTACAAGGGCCCGACGGAAGCCGTGCTGCACCAGCTCGTGGGCGGCCTGCGCGCCGGCATGGGCTACGTCGGTGCGGCGACGCTTCCCGACCTGCAGGCGCGGGCGAAGTTCATCCGCGTATCGCCGGCCGCGATCCACGAGAGCCACGCGCACGGCGTCCTGATCACGCGCGAGAGCCCGAACTACCCGGGGAACGTATAGGTCGGGGCGGGCTAGACGGATGTCGGTTGCGAGCTTGCTCTTGCCCCTTTTCGTGCAGGTGGCGCTGACGTTCTCGCTGATGGCGTGGATGGCGATCTTGCGCGTCTTTGCGGTTCAGGGGCGCCAAGTGCGGCCCAAGGACATCGCGCTGCGCGAGCCAAACTGGCCGGAGCGCCCCACCCAGATCGCCAACGCCTTCCACAACCAGCTGGAGCTGCCGGTCCTGTTCTACGTGCTGGTGGCGCTCGTCCTGGCGACGGGCATAGATTCGACGATCTTCGTGTGGCTGTCGTGGGCGTTCGTCTTATCGCGGCTCGTCCACGCCTACATCCACACCGGCTCCAACGAGGTGGACAGGCGTTTCTACGCCATGGCGACGGGCATGGCGATCCTCGTCGTCATGTGGGTCATGTTCGCCGCGAGCATCCTCACGACCGAGGGCCTGTAGTGTGATGATCGACACATTCGCCGTCGCTCGCGGCACAGGTCTGAGCGAATTTCTCGATCTGGGACACTAGCCCCCATGCGCCCCGGTGCTAGGCTCAAGGCCGCCGCCGATGTCCTCGAAGACATCCTCGTGCGCCACCGTCCGGCCGCCACCGCGCTCGCCGACTGGGGCAAGGCGCACCGCTTCGCTGGCTCCGGCGACCGGGCAACGATCGGCACGCTCGTCTACGATGCACTTAGGCGCAAGAGCTCGATTGGCGCCAAGATGGGCGCCGATACTGCGCGCGCGCTCGTCCTCGGCGCCGCTCCACGCGCGCTCGCCCTGACAGCAGATGAGGTGGCGGCGGCCGCCGACGCGCTCGGAGTACGCGCTCTCCTCCTTGAGCGCGGCGGAGCGGGCCGGCCTTGCAGCCGAGCTGCCCGCCAACGCTCCCGCCCACGTTAAGGGCGACATTCCTGCGTGGTTGATGCCCTCCTTCGAGCGGGCCTTCGGTGCCCGGGCGGCAGCGGAGGGCGCGGCCTTGAGCCAGCGCGCCCCAGTCGACTTGCGGGTCAACACGCTGAAGGCCACGCGCGAGAAGGTGGTAAAGGCGCTGTCCCATTTCGGAGCCGAGCCGACGTCCTTGTCGCCCGTCGGCGTGCGCATTGCGCCGCCCGAGGGCACCGCCCGCGCGCCCCACGTCGAGGCGGAGACGGCGCACGGCAAGGGTTGGGTCGAGGTGCAGGACGAGGGCTCGCAGGTCGCAGCGTTGCTCAGCGGTGCCGGCCCGCGCCTGCAGGTTCTCGACTTGTGCGCAGGCGCGGGCGGCAAGACGCTGGCACTCGCCGCGCAGATGCAGAACACCGGCCAGATCTACGCCTACGACGCGGACAAGCGGCAGCTGAGGCCCATTTTCGAGCGGCTGAAGCGGGCTGGAGTGCGCAACGTGCAGGTTATGGAGGCAGGGGATGAGGCGGCGCTTTCAGCCCTCGGCCCCCAATTCGACGTCGTGCTCATCGACGCGCCCTGCTCAGGTTCCGGGACCTGGCGGCGCAAGCCCGATTCGAAGTGGCGCTTGAAGCCTGCCAACATCCCCGAGCGCCAGGCCGAGCAAGCCCACGTCCTCGACCTTGGCGCCCGCCTGGTCAAGCCCGGCGGGCGCCTCGTCTACGTCACGTGCTCGGTGCTGCCGGAGGAGAACGCCGACCAGGTCGCAGCATTCCTCGCCCGCCACGCTGATTATGCGCTGTTACCTTACACTGAGGCCTGGCGCGGCCAACTCGGCTCAGAGCCACCCGACTCGGCAGATGCGCGCTCAGACACGCTGCAGTTAACGCCGGCGAGCCACGGCACCGACGGATTCTTCATCGCACTGCTCGGGCGGCATCAGGCGTAAGCCTCCCAAGAGCCTCCCGACTCTGTCCGGCGTAAGCAAAGTTGAAGCCTGCCACGGCATCGCCGCGGCGGAAAATACCAAGATGCCTCTTGCAAAGTCGCAATTGGCAAATAAGTTCGCGTTCATCGAGGCCAGAGGGGCCTTGTTGTTTTGAGCGGCCGATCGCCGGCTGACGGGGGCATTGAAGCCCCGCCCGCCAGAGCGCGGCTTTTGAGGACAACCGTCCATCATGGCAGCCGTTGCCAAGGCGAAGCGCCCAAAGCGCCCGACGCCGCGCTCGTGCCTGGGTCCTGTCGCGGATCTCGAGGCGCATCTCCCCGCTGAATGGTGGCGCAAGCTATTCAACGCCCTCTACGTGAAGACGGACGGAGACGTCGTCGAGAACGTGGAGAACACCCGCCGCGAGGTCGACTTCATCGTGGCGGCAGCCGCCGTGCAGCCGCACAGCCAGATCCTCGATCTGTGCTGCGGGCAGGGGCGTCACTGCCTGGAGCTCGCGCGCCGCGGCTTCAAGAATGTGACCGGCGTCGACCGCTCGCGCTATCTCGTCCGCCTCGCCAAGAAGCGGGCGCAGGCCGAGGGCCTGCAAGTCGTGTTCAAGGAAGGCGACGCGCGCAACCCGCGGCTCGCCGAGTCGAGCTTCGACTGTGTCGCCATCATGGGCAACTCGTTCGGCTACTTCTCCAACAAGCAGGACGACGAGAAGGTGCTGGCCGCCGTCGGCAAGATCCTGCGCCCGTCCGGGCAGCTCGTGCTCGACATCACCGACGGCGAGTACATGGCCGACCACTTCGAGCGCCGCTCGTGGGAGTGGATCGACGAGCACCATTTCGTCTGCCGCGAGCGCTCGCTCTCGGGCGATCGCGAGCGACTCATCTCGCGCGAGGTGATCGTGCACGACGAATTGGGGGTCATTGCCGACCAGTTCTACGCCGAGCGGCTCTACACGCGCGAGAGCATCCGCAAGCTTCTGGAGAAGACCGGGTTCCGCAACGTCCGCTATCACGGCAACGCCGAGGCCTTGTCGGCTCGCGACCAGGATCTCGGCATGATGGCGCGCCGGCTCTTGCTCTCCGCCGATGCGCCGCAGCTCGTTGCGCGCAAGCCCAAGGGCAAGGTGCAGCTGATCGACGTCACGGTCGTGATGGGTGATCCGCGCCTGCCCGATACGGTCAAGCGCGGCGGCACGTTCAATCCGGAGGATATGGAGACGATCCGCCGCCTGAAGGACGCCCTGTCGGAGCTGCCGGCCTACAAGTTCCGCTACCTCGACAACCATGCGACGCTCGAGCGCGACCTGTCCGAGCTGCGCACCGATCTCGTGTTCAACCTATGCGATGAAGGCTTCAACAACGATCCCTTTAAGGAGCTGCACGTCCCCGCCATGCTGGAGGCGCTGGGGATTCCCTACACCGGCGGCGGGCCATCGGCGCTCGCGGCCTGCTACGACAAGGGCCTCGTGCGCGCCGTCGCCATGACGCTCGACGTGCCGGTGCCGCTGGAGACGCACGTGCGCCCGGGCGACCAAGGCGCGACGCTGCCGTCGGTGTTTCCTGCACTCCTCAAGCCCTGCTACGGGGACAGCTCCGAAGGCATCACCAAGGACGCCGTCGTCAAGAACGAGAAGGCGCTGCTCGACTACCTGGACCGCCTGCGCGTGGCGTTCCCCAAGCGGCCGATCCTGGTGCAGGAGTACTTGACGGGGGCCGAGTACTCGGTGGCGCTCGTCGGCAACCCCGACCAGGGTCTGCGTGCACTGCCGGTGCTCGAGGTCGACTTCACGCGGCTCGATCCCAAGCTACCCAAGATCCTCGGCTATGAATCGAAGTGGGAGCCCGACAGCCCCTACTGGACGCAAGTGCGCTACCAGGAGGCGGAGCTAGCGGAGATCCAGCAGCAGCAGATGGTCGAGCATTCGACGCGCCTCTTCGAGCGGCTCGGCTGCCGCGACTATGCCCGCTTCGACTTCCGCGCCGACGCCAAGGGCGAGATCAAGCTGTTGGAGGTCAATCCCAACCCGGGCTGGTGCTGGGACGGCAAGGTCAACCTGATGGCCGGGTTCGCCGGCATGCGCTACTCCGAGCTCCTGGGCCAGATCCTCGCTGCGGCGGTGGAGCGTTTGTCGATCGTCGGGAAAGCGCCGGCGCAGGCACCCGGCCAGGCGTCCCAGGTCGAGGCGGCGCAGTGAGGCGCTACCCGGCGCTGCTCGTCTTCGTCGCTCTCGTCGCCATCGCCGCCGCGAGCGGCGCGACCTTCAAGCCGGGCCTCTTCTACGCCGCCCTGGCGAAGCCCGCATGGACGCCGCGGCCAGAGCTGTTCGCGCCGGTATGGGCCGCTCTGTACGTCATGATCGCTCTAGCGGGCTGGGTCGTCTGGCGCGCGCAGGGGCTCGGACCCGCGCTGTGGTTCTGGCTTATCCAGCTCGCGCTCAACGCGGGCTGGTCGTGGATCATGTTCGGGCGGAAGCAGATCGACTTGGCACTTCTCGACATCGGCGCGCTGTGGCTGGCGATCCTCGCGTTCATCGTCGCCGCCTGGCCGGTGCGCCGCACCGCTTCGCTGTTGTTCGTGCCGTATTTCCTGTGGGTAAGCTTCGCGGGCGCGCTCAATTTCGCGATCTGGCGCCTGAACAGCTAGCGCAGCCGCGTGTACCCCGGCTTGGCCACTTTGCACAGCGGCTGGTAAGCTCGCTCAAGCAAAGGGGGCTTTGCAATGAGTCTGCAATCCAGGATCGTCGGCGCGCAGGCACAAAATGCAGTCGTCTGCGCGGAGTGCGGGGCAGAGGCCGCCGGCAACTTCTGCAGCGTGTGCGGCGCCGACCTGCGCGAAGGCATGCTCGGTATGCTCAGCGCGGCCGCCGGGACGGTGCGGCGCAGCTTTCCCGCGGTCTACCTCGGCATTCTGCGCGCGCCCGTAAGGGCCACCGTGGAGCTTGCCGAGGATCCCACCTACCGCAGCCAGGTGTCGTTCCTGCTGACGGGCATCGCGATCTTCTGCCTGCTCTTCCTGCCCATCCTCATGCGCACGACGGTCCCCGCCGCGGCGGCAGGGCATATGAGCGAGGACATGCAGACCCTGATGAAGGTGCTGTCGCAGGTGGGCGTCTACGTCGGCGCGGTGATCACGTTCCTCTTGGCCTTCGCGCTGTTCCGCTACTTTGCCAAGGAGCCGCGCACGCTCAAGGCTTACTTCAAGCTCTACTGCCTCGCCTTCGGCTTCGTGATGCCGCTCTACGCCGTCTACGAGTTTGCCGCGCGCGGCCTCTTGGGCGGCACGGGGATGTCCTCGTTCAACGAGACCGCTCACCCGGTGCAATGGAACGAGCCGTCGACGCTCGTCTCCGCCGCCTTGGCGCTTCTTCTGTGGAGCTATTTCATCGCCATTCACCGGCGCTTCTGGCGCATGTCGTTGTGGCGCGCTGGCGCTCTCTATGTCGTAGCAGCGATCGCTTCCTACCAACTGAGCTTCTGGCTCATGTACGTCGTCGGCTACTGGACGACCAAGGCACTGATTGCGGCCGGGCTCGTCAAGGTTTGATGCTGCGCCGCGCCGGTCCGAGCCTCTCGTGCGTCTCAGCCGGCAATCGTCGCCAGGTCGGCCTCGACGGTCCAGGGCGCCGCCTTGCCGCCCGCGTGCGCGTGCGCTTCAAGCAACGCCTCGAACTCGGAGCGCGGGAGCGCGTGAAAGCCCACCTCGGCCAGCGCCGGCGTAAAGTCCTTGCCGTCGTTGACGACGTAGCCCCACTTTGCGAGGTGATGGTTGAGGGTGGCGAAGCCCATCTTGGAGGTGTTGCTCTCGCGGCTGAACTGCGACTCGGTGAAGAAGACGCGCCCGACGCTAAGGCCATAGCCGCCGCCGACGAGCCCGCCGTCGGCGCTCCACACCTCGAAGGAATGCGCATGACCCTCTTCGTGCAGGTCGGAATAGAGCCGCATGATCTGCGGCGTGATCCAGGTGAGCGCTGGCCGTCCCTTCCGGCGTCCGGCGCAGGCCTTGATGACGTCGTCGAAGGCTTTGTCGAAGGTCACCCGGTAGGGGTTCTTGCGCATGAGGCGCTTGAGGTTCTTGGTGATGCGCTGCTCGCCGAGCGTGAGCACCATGCGCTCCTTGCGCGTCCACCACTTGAGCGGCCCGAAGTGGCACCAGGGGAAGAAGCCGCTCCGCGCGGCGGCGAGGATCGTCTCGGGCGAAATGCCGCGCACGAGGCCCGCGAAGGAGTCGGGCCGCGTACGCGTCGCCGCCGGATCCGGCAGCACGCGTGCCGCCGCGCGCGAGGTCGAACGCCATCCACCACAGCAGGAACGGCAGATCGCCGATGCGCTTGGGGTGGCAGGTGTAGGCCGCGCCGAGTGCGCAACGCGCCAGCGTCTCCGCAATCGTCTCGCGGAAGAGCTGCGTGCGCGCGTCGTCCGCGTCCCCGTGCCGGCGCAGGCCGGCGAGCGCCATTGGCGCCGGGATTGGGGACATCGGTACATCGGCCATTGGCGTGACTCCCAAGTTCGCGCTGGCGTCGCTATAAAGCGGCCCACGCGTGCGAACTCTCGCGCGGCGGGGGCTACCGATTGGCTAACAAGAACCGTGCCAGCGCGGCGCCCCCGCCTCTTAACCAGGCCCGCTTAACCATATGACCGACACCGTCCTCATCATCGACTTCGGCAGCCAGGTCACGCAGCTCATCGCGCGGCGCGTGCGCGAGGCGGGCGTCTACTCGGAGATCGTGCCATTTAGCCGCGCCGAGGAGGCGCTCGCGCGGCTGAGCCCCAAGGCGCTCATCCTTTCCGGCGGGCCGGCCTCGGTCGTGGCAGCGGGCTCGCCGCGCGCGCCGCAGGCGATCTTCGCGAGCGGTCTGCCGATCCTCTCGATCTGCTACGGGCAGCAGACGACGGCGGTGCAGCTCGGCGGCGCGGTGGAAGGGGGGCACGCGGCGGAGTTCGGGCGCGCGGAGGTGGAGATCAAGGCGAAAAGCGCGCTCTTCGACGGCATCTGGGAGGTGGGAAAACGCTATCCGGTGTGGATGAGCCACGGCGATAGGGTGACGCGGCTGCCCGAGGGCTTCACCGTCAAGGCTGTGAGCGAGAATGCGCCTTTCGCGGTGGCCAGCGACGAGGCCCGCCGCATCTATACGACGATGTTCCATCCCGAGGTGGTGCACACGCCGGACGGTGCCAGGCTTCTGGCGAACTTCGTGCACAAAATCGCGCGTCTGCCGGGCGACTGGACCATGGCGCACTTTCGCTCGAGCGAGGTCGCCAAGATCAGGGCGCAAGTCGGAAAAGCGCACGTGATCGCGGGGCTGTCGGGCGGCGTCAATTCCGCCGTCGCCTCGGTGTTGATCCACGAGGCGATCGGCGACCAGCTCACCTGCATCTTCGTCGACCATGGGCTCTTGCGCCAGAACGAGGCGAAGGAGGTCGTCGAGCTCTTCCGCGGGACTTACAACATTCCGCTTGTCCACGTCGACGCGGGCAAGCGCTTCCTTGCAGCGCTCAAAGGCAAGTCCGACCCGGAGGAGAAGCGCAAGACGATCGGCGCGCTCTTCATCGACGTGTTCGAGGAGGAGGCCGCAAAGCTCGGAGGCGCGCAGTTCCTGGCGCAGGGCACGCTCTACCCGGACGTGATCGAGAGCGTATCGTTCATGGGCGGGCCGTCGGTGACGATCAAGTCGCATCACAACGTCGGCGGGCTGCCTGCGCGCATGAACCTGAAGCTGCTCGAGCCTTTGCGCGAATTGTTCAAGGACGAGGTGCGCGCGCTCGGGCGCGAGCTGGGGTTGCCCGAAAGCTTCGTTGGGCGCCACCCGTTCCCGGGGCCGGGGCTCGCGATCCGCGTGCCGGGCGAGGTCTCCGAGGAGAAGCTCGCGATTCTGCGCTCAGCCGACGCCATCTACCTCGACGAGATCCGCAAGGCGGGTCTCTATGACAAGATCTGGCAGGCATTCGCGGTGCTCTTGCCGGTGCGCACGGTCGGCGTGATGGGGGATGCGCGCACGTACGACTGGGTCTGCGCCCTGCGCGCCGTGACCTCGAGCGACGGCATGACGGCGGATTATTACGATTTCTCCCACGCGTTTTTGGGCGCGACGGCGACGCGCATCATCAATGAGGTGAAGGGCATCAACCGCGTCGTCTACGACATTACCTCCAAGCCCCCCGGCACGATCGAGTGGGAGTGAGGCGCCGCCCCCGGGGGCAGGGCTCAACGCCCCGCCCACTTCTTGAAGGTCATGCTGCCGAACTCGCTTTGTAAGCCGTCGACATGGCGATCTCGTTCGTCTCCAGAAGCGACTTGAGGTTCGACAAGACCTTCGGCCAGCCGCCGGCGACGGCATCGATGAACTTTGCATTCTCCTTATTGATCGTGTGCGTGATCGTGAGCTTCACCGCGCTGTCAACCGGCTCCAAGTCCATTGTGCATGTCGAGAAGCCCTCGTCCTTCAGCCCCGGCTTCCACTCGTTGCGCCACTTGATCACGAGGCGCTTGCCCGGATCAACATCGAGAATCTCGCCGCTGTCGGCGATGCGCCCGTCCTCGAACACGAGCCTCCACGGCGAGCCCTTCTGGAAGTCGCTTTCGCAGGTCATGCCGAACCAATACTGCTTGATGGTTTTGGGATCCGTCAGCGCCGCCCACAGCTTCTCGGGTGTTGTGCGGATGTAGGTGACGTAGACGAACGTGGAGCCAGCGGTGCTACTCATGATCCTCTCCTTCAAGTGATCGCTTCAGTCTCGAAAGCGCCGCCAAACTCGGGCGCTCGAATTTTCCGATCCAGCGCTCGGCGATGTCGTTGATCGGCAGCGGATTGATGAAGTGCAGCTTCTCGCGGCCGTCACGCTTGGATGAGACGAGGTTTGCCTCCTCCAAAATCGTCAGATGCTTTGCGACCGCCTGACGCGTCATTGCCAAACCCCGACACAACTCGCCCAGCGTTTGCCCATTTTTCGCGTGCAGCCGGTCCAACAGCTTGCGGCGGCTTGCATCCGCCAGGGCGCGGAAGACGGCGTCCTCGGTCATCGTTCTAATAGGCAACCATTTGGTTGCATGTCAAGGGGCTTCGTAACGACGGGCGGCGCAGCCGCGTATTTGGATGGGAACGTCGCGCACCTTCTCGGGGGAACTGCCCATGAAATTCCTTATCGATTTCCTGATCAACGCGCCCGAGCGCCTGTCGGCCGTTTTCGCCTGGCTGCCACCGCTGTTTGCCCGCCTCGTCGTCGGCTGGACCTTCATGTGGTCGGGCTGGGAGAAGCTCAACGCGCTGCCGCAGATCACCCAGAATTTCATCGACTGGGGCATTCCCTTCCCGCAAATCACGACCCCGTTCGTCTCGGGCGTGGAGTTCGTCGGCGGCCTGTTGCTGCTGCTCGGCCTTTTCACCCGCATCGCCGCGGTGCCGCTGGTCATCGTGATGATCGTTGCGACCATCAGCGCCAAGTGGAGCCAGGTCGACTCGCTGGAGACGCTGCTGGGCTTCGAGGAGCTGGCGTATATGGCGCTCTTCGGCTGGCTCGCGGTCGCGGGGCCGGGGCCCATCTCGCTCGATTGGCTCTTACAGCGCTGGCGCGCGCTGCAGTCCTAGGAGCATAAAAAAAGCCCCGCGGGGGGAGCGCGGGGCTTGAGGTGCGGGAGGCAGGTTCAACTGGCAAGTGCAAGCGGCAAGTGCAGGAGGAAACTGAATTCGATGAGGCCACTCTAGGGAAGCGCGCCTCGCGCGGCTGTTCCCTGCGGCACAGGCCCGGAAATAAGTGCAAGGCGTCAATTTCGCCGAACGCTCCTGATGCCGCCTGTCGGCTCGTCGGTGCGGAAATGAAAATGCCCTCCAGCCGGGGGAGACTGGAGGGCAAGGATCCGGCCGGCGTCCCGAGGGGGCAAGGGGGACGGGGAGGTTGGGCCGGCCGGCAATGGAAGTGACGAAACGGGGCGTGGTCTCCTTTCAAATCTCGTTGTCGCGTCTTGCAACAATCGAACTCTAGAGGGCTGCGGTCACGTTCGCTGTTCCCTGGGGAACAGGCGCTCAGTCGCCATCCGCAGCGTCTTCGATGAGGTCGTGCGCGGCCTCGGCGGCGTCCGTCAGGGTGTCCGTCATGGTGTCCATGGCGTCGACAGCATCTGCAGCGTCTATGAGATCGGCGGCGCCGCTGACGAGGTCGGCGTCTTGAGTGGCGGCGTCATCCTTGAAGCCGCCCAACAGGAAGCTGTTGAAATGGTCATGGCGCAAGCCGCCGGCTTGGGCCGTACCGGCGGCGCCGAGGGCGAGGAGGGCTGCGGCCGAGGTGAGAAGCGTCGTTCTGAACGCGGAAGGCATCGGTGTCTCCTATCAAGGCGAGGCGCGTCGCGGGGATCGCGGCGCGCCCGTTTTGCAGCGCGGTCCCGTTGCAGGTTCGGCCGCGCTCGCGAGGCTTGAGTAGGAATACGCGGCGCCCGGCGCTGTTCCCGGCGGCACATTCGGCTAGCCGGCCGACGCCCGGTTGCAGGGTGGGAGCTGCAGCATCGCTGGGCTTTTCCGCGGTGAAATCGATGATGCCTTGCGGCGGTTTTTTGCGCGTGTCTGATGTTGCCCCGATGTAAATCGGCGGCTTTCGATCGTCTCGCGACCACCGCTCCCATGCTCTGATTGTTAGAAGCTCTCTAAAGAAACATGACAAAAAAAGTTGACAATTCCGCCGCTATGGCGAACCTCTGTCGCGCCTTGCTTTTGCGGGGCGCGTTCGGGGCGTGGGGGAGCGTGAGCGGTGTCACAGTGCAAGCGCGCGAGGGGCGCCATTATTTTCCTCGGACTGATCGCCGGAACATGTTTGCCGACCGGTAAGGCGTCGGCGGGCAACGAGGCAAACTTCGTCCTTTACGATCACCACACGGACGAACGGGGCGAGACCGAGTTCAACGTGTACGGCGATCTCTCCAACGCACAGAGCGAGGAGCCCCGTTACAGCGCCCAGTTGTTTGAGATCGAGCGCGCGCTCACTGATCGGTGGGAGGCCGCCCTTTATCTCGAAGGCGATAAGATAGACGATGAGGACTATCTGTTCGGCGGCTGGCGCCTTGAGAGCCGCTATCGGCTCTTCGACTACGGCACCTTACTCAACCCAGTCGTCTACGTGGAATACGAAAACCTAAATCCGGATCACAAGTATCTCTTAGAGGTCACCGGTCGAACGGACACTCCTGAAGGACCGGAGCGAACCGAGCACGAGATCGAGAGCAAACTCATTGTCGGACACGACCTAACAAATAGGTTCGATGTCGCCTTCAACTGGATCAACGAAACGAATGTGGTCACCGGCCGCTGGGAGTACGGCTATGCGCTCGGCTTCAATTACGCGCTCGTCGGCGAAGCCAACGAGGAAGCCGAGGAGCACGAGCATGAGAAGTCCCGGCGGGGTGAGCACCCAACGCCAGGTTCGGGCTGGCAGATCAAGGAAATCAAGCTCGGTGGGGAGCTCTATGGGGGGCTCGGCGACAGCACGCTTGGATTGACGCTCGATCCCGGCGTCACCCAGCAATACGCTGGCCTGAATCTTAAGACCGAATGGAGCAACGGCCTGCACTTCATGGTGGGTGGGGCAGCGGGCTTGAGCAAAGAGAGCGAGCGCGGCCTGCTCCGGCTCATGCTTGGGTACGAGTTCGAATAACGATTTTGGCCCAAGGCGGAACGACGCCGCGACTTTCTCTCGCGGCGGCCTTAGAGGATCGCGCCGTCAGCCGCGCGGCGGCTCGCTCGGCGCCAGGATCGACAGGATCTGCTCCGGGCTCGCGTCCTCGGGCAGCCGCGTAAAGTCGGCATCGACGTCGAGCGCTGTCTCGAGCAGGCGATGGAACTCTTCCCGGTTGAGCTCGATGGTGCCGAACTGGCGCAGGTGGTCGGTGACGAACTGCGTGTCGAGCAGCTTGAAGCCGCCATAGGCGAGACGCGCGGCGAGATGCACGAGCGCGATCTTGGAGGCATCGCGCTCGTAGGAGAACATGCTCTCGCCGAAGAAGGCGCCGTTGAGCGCGACGCCATAGAGCCCGCCGACGAGCTTACCCTTGTCCCACACCTCGACGGTATGGCAGTGCCCGAGATCGAAAAGGTCCCGGTAAAGGTTGCGAATACGCTCGTTGATCCAGGTCGAGCGCCGCCCCGGGCGCGAGGCGGCGCAGCCTTCGATCACCCCCTCGATGTCGGTGTCGATCTTGATGGCAAGGTCGGTCATCCTCAGCGTGCGCGCGAGCCGGCGCGGCACGTGCACGGCCTCGAGCGGGAGAATGCCGCGGTGCTGCGGCTCGATCCAATAGAGCGCCGGGTCGTCCGCGCTCTCGGCCATAGGGAAAATGCCGCACGTGTAGGCCTTCAAGAGGACCTGCGGCGTGATCTCGATGACGATGTCGTCGCGCGAAGCCATGTCGTCGGTGTGTGACGTCGGGTGTGTATCGTCGCTGCGTCGTCCGGTGTGCCGTCTGCGGCCGTGTCGTCTTTCTGGCCATATCTTCGCGGCCGTGAGGGCCCAACCGCGTAAAATGAGAATTTAGGCGAGGATCGTCAATCACCTCAAGCGGCGGGGCCTATGGCTCGGCCAGGAATTTCTCGAGCCAATGGATGTCATAGAGCCCGTTGGCGATGTCCGGCTGGCGGATCAGCTCGTTAAAGAGCGGGATCGTGGTCTCGATCCCGTCGATCACGAACTCCGATAAGGCGCGCTTCAAGCGCATCAGGCATTCGTTGCGCGTCTTGCCGTGGACGACGAGCTTGCCGATAAGGCTGTCGTAGTAGGGGGGGATGCGGTAGCCCTGATAGACGCCGGAATCGACGCGCACGCCCAAGCCGCCAGGCGGGTGCCAGTAGGTGATCTGGCCCGGCGAGGGGCGGAAGGTGCGCGGGTTCTCCGCGTTGATGCGGCACTCGATCGCATGCCCGGAAAAGGTGATGTCCCTCTGGCGGTGCGCGAGCTGGCCGCCGGAGGCGACGTGGATCTGCTCTAAGACGAGGTCGATGCCGGTGATCGCCTCGGTCACCGGGTGCTCGACCTGCAGCCGCGTGTTCATCTCGATGAAGTAGAACTCGCCGTCCTCGTAGAGGAACTCCACGGTGCCGGCTCCGCGGTATTTGATCTCGCGCATCGCCTCAGCGACCGTCTCGCCGATTTTGCTGCGCGCCTCCGCGTTGAGGGCCGGCGAAGGCGCCTCCT
Organism: uncultured Alphaproteobacteria bacterium; assembly: GCA_963724945.1. Lineage (GTDB taxonomy): Bacteria > Pseudomonadota > Alphaproteobacteria > Rhizobiales > Hyphomicrobiaceae > Hyphomicrobium_A. The sequence goes on from CAVRWL010000003.1 coordinate 1,707,454, forward strand.
CCCACAGCTTCTGGTGGCGCCGCTGCAGCGAACAGTCGCGCTCGCCCAAGTGGATCGCATTGCCCTGGCCGTCGCCGAACACCTGCACCTCGATGTGGCGCGGCGTCGTCAGGTACTTCTCCATGTAGACCTGATCGTTGCCGAAGGCCGCCTTTGCCTCCGAGCGCGCCGTCGACAGCGCAAGCCCAAGGTCGGCCGCCGTATGGGCGACCTTCATGCCGCGTCCGCCGCCGCCGGCCGTCGCCTTGATCAGCACGGGAAAGCCCATGGCCTTGGCGACCTTCATCGCCTCGGGCTCGCTCGTTATCGGGCCGTCCGAGCCCGGCACCACGGGAATGCCGAGCCGCTTTGCCGTGACCTTGGCCGTAATCTTGTCGCCCATGATGCGGATGTGCTCCGACGTCGGGCCGATGAAGGTGATCTGATGCTCCTCCAAGATCTCGGCGAAGCGCGCGTTCTCGGAGAGGAAGCCGTAGCCCGGGTGCACGGCGTCGGCGCCGGTGATCTCGCAGGCGGCGAGCAGGCGGGGAATGTTGAGGTAGCTCTCAGCGGCCGGCGGCGGCCCGATGCAAACGCTCTCGTCGGCAAGGCGCACGTGCATAGCGTCGGCATCGGCAGTGGAATGCACCGCGACGGTGGCGATGCCAAGCTCCTTGCACGCACGCTGGATGCGCAGCGCGATCTCTCCGCGGTTGGCGATCAGGACCTTGTCGAACATTCTTTGACCAGGCAGTGGGCAGTGGGCAGTAGGCAGTAAGGATCAGCAAGCGATCCGGTCACTACTGCCTACTGCCTATTGCCTACTGTCCAACTCCTTTATTCGATGATGACGAGCGGCTCGCCGAACTCCACCGGCTGGCCGTTCTCGATGAGGATCTGGGTGACCTTGCCCGCATGCGGGGCCGGGATCTGGTTCATGGTCTTCATGGCTTCGATGATGAGGAGCGTGTCGCCTTGGCTGACGCGCGCGCCAATCTCGATGAAGACAGGGGCGCCGGGCTCCGGCGAGCGGTAGGCGGTACCTACCATGGGCGATTTGACGACGCCTGGGTGCTTGGCGGGATCGCTCGAGGCGGCTTTCGCCGCCGCGGCGGCGGCAGCTTGCGCGGGAGCGGCGGCGACCGTCGACTGGATGGAGAGCGTGCGTGCGACCCGGATCTTGAGCCCGCTCTTCTCGATCTCGATCTCGCTCAAGCCGGTCTCGTTGAGGAGATCGGCGAGCTCGCGGATCAACTGCTGCTCGGAGCTGGCGCCCTGATCCTTGCCTCGTTCCTTGTCACGATCCTTGTCGCGATCCTGGGCCGTCATGCGTCGCTTTTCCTTTTTGTGCGGCCGTTGCGCCGGCCGTCCTGCGCCCTTAGCCACTGGCGCCAGCGTTGAGCGTCTCCGCCATCGCCTCGAGAGCGAGCTCGTAGCCCTTGGGTCCAAGGCCGCAGATCACGCCTTTGGCGGCGAGCGAGACGTAGGAATGGTTCCGGTAGGGCTCGCGGCGGAAGATGTTCGACAGATGCACCTCGATGACGGGCAGCTCGGCGGCCTGCAGGGCGTCGAGAATGGCAATGGAGGTGTGCGAGTAGGCGCCGGCGTTGAGGATAATGCCGCGTGCCTTCTCGCGCGCCTCCTGGATCCAGCCGACGAGCTCGCCCTCGGCGTTCGACTGGCGAAACACGATCGCGAGCCCGAGCGCCTTGGCGCGGGCCTGCGCGCGCTTCTCCACATCGCTGAGCAACTCGCGGCCGTAGACGGCGGGCTCGCGCAGTCCCAGCATGTTCAGGTTGGGTCCGTTGAGGACGTAGATCGGCTTGGCCATGAGTTCCTTTGGCCATGAGTTCCTTGGGCGCCGCCCGGGAAAACGCCGGGCACGCCCGGAACCGAGGGAGCCCACCCATCTACCAGCTTTTCCGCACCTGCGAAAGAGAGCGCACCAGACGCCGAATGCGACCGCGAGTGAGGCTGCGCGCGGGCGCCTTCGCATCCAAGCAGGGATCGCTCGCGCTCGAAGCGTGCAGGCGCAACCCGATGGGCTACGTCAGCCGGTCGGCGCCGCTCCCTCAGCAGTAGGAGCAACCCTGCTTGCGCAGCTCGGTGACGTTCTTCTCGAGCTGGTCATAGAGGTCGTCGGGTGCCCCGGCGATCGCGCGGTCGCCGATGAGGAAGTGCGGCGTGCCGTTGACGCCCATCTTCTTGGCGAGCGCCTCCGACTTCTCGATCTCGGCTTTGACCTCGGGCGAGGCCATGTCGGCCTTGAGCTTGTCCATGTCGAGGCCGAGGCTCTCTGCGATCTTGAGCGCGGACGCCTCGTCCATGTGGCCCTTGGCGCCGAGCATGGCGCGGTGGATCTCCCAGTACTTGCCCTGCCGGCCCGCCGCGAGCGCGACGTGGGAGGCTTCCTCGGAGCCCTTGGAGAGGATCGGCAGCTCCTTGAATACGACGCGCACCTTGGGATCGGTGTCGACGAGCTTGATCACGTCGTGCAGGCCGCGTTTGCAGTAGCCGCAGTTGTAGTCGAAGAACTCGACGACCGTGATGTCGCCGTTGGGGTTGCCGGCAACCGAGGCCTTGGGCTCGCGGTAGATCTCGGCCGCGTTCTCGGCGATGGCGACCTTCAGCTTCGCGGCCTGCTGCTTCTCCATCTTGTCCTCGAGCGCGTTCTGGATGTCGAGGAAGACTTCGGGGTTGGCGACGAGGTAGCGCTTGACGATCTGCTCGATCTCTCGCTTCTGATCGGTGCTGAACGAAGTCGCGGTCGCAAGCTTGACCGGTGTGGCGGCGGCGGCATCAGCCTCGCCGATGGCGGGCTGAACCGAGCGGTTGCCGATCACCACGAGGCCGGCGAGCACGGCGAGCACGGGCACGACGGCCCATTTAAGCTTGCTCTCGGCAAGAACGCGAAACAGGTTCGGACGTGGACTTGAGGACATTGGTACGAGCCTCTTTTCAGGGGGTGTTGCGGGGCTGGAGGTGCCGGCCGCGATCAGGTTTGTGGCTTGTAGTTTAAAATATCGTCGTTTTTCAACCATTGCGGTGAGCCAGAGCGCAAGTTTTTCTGCGCGCGCTTGGCGAAGAGTTGAGCCTGCTTCACGTCGCCGTTGACGAAATAGGCCTGTGCGATCATGGCGTCGGCCTCAGGCCCTTTACCCTGCTTATAGTAGCTGGTGGCGAGCAAGCGGTAGGCCCTGGCGTTCTCATCCTCGGCGAGCGACTTGCGCAGAAGCGCGACGGATTCATTGACCGCCGCCGGGCTCGTCTCGGTCTGCAGCGCAGAAGCAAGCTGAACCTCTATTAGGCTCGCTCCGGGCGCGAGCTTCAAGGCCTGGCGCAACGGCGGAATCGCCTGCGCCGTTTTGCCCGAGCGCATCAAAAGGTCGCCCTTTAATTCCCAGAAGTAGGGATAGTCGGGACGCTCGCGCAAGAGCCCGTCGACTTGGGCGAGCGAGGCCTCGAGCGCACCCGGGCCGCCCTGGAAGAAGCGGGCGATGGCGCGCGCATAGCGCGCAGGCAGGCTCCTGTCCGTCGCAGGATAGCGATTGTAGACGATCTCGGGACGCTCCAGATAGCCCGACAGCTTGGCGCGCATCAGGTCGTGGCGCAGCTGCAGCTTGGGCGGGTCCTTCACGCGAAAGTAGGGGCTCGATTCTGCGAGCGTGCGCAGGCGCTCGAGGCGGTCGGTGGACAGGGGATGGCTGCGGAGGAACACGTCCTTCTGCGCGTCCGAGAGATACTCCTGCTGGCGGAAGCGCTCGAACGTCTCCAGCATGCCGAGGCCGGACTGCTTGGTCTCAGTGAGAAACTTGATGCCCGCCTGGTCCGCGGCCAATTCCTGGTTGCGCCGCTCCGCGAGCAGGCCGCGCATGACGATCTCGTTGCCGCCGAACATGATGCCCTGTCCGGCGTTGCCGATCGAGCTGGCGTTGTCGCTGCCGCTGACGCCGCCTGCGACCATGAGGCCGATACCGAGCACCTGCGCCAGGAGCGCACGCGTCCGGTCCTTGGCGATGCGGGCGCGCAAGGCTGCCATGTGGCCGCCGGTGATGTGGCCCGTTTCGTGGGCGATTACGCCGATCACCTCGTTCGGCGTCTGCGCCTGCATCAGCGTGCCGCTGTGGATGAAGACGTTGTGCCCGTCGAGCACGAAGGCGTTGAAGGCGTCGTTCTGCACGATGCGCACCTTGATACGCCCCGAACCGAGCCCCGCGGCGCGGAAGATCGGGCTCGCGTAGTCGTTGAGCAGGTTCTCGATCTCGGTGTCGCGGATGAGCGGCAGGTTCTGCGCGGCCGCGGGTTGCGCGGCGAGAAGCGTTGCCGTCGCGCATAGCGCGCACAGCGCGCCGCGAAAGGAGGGTCTGCCGATGCTGGTCATGGGCGCGAATATCTTCGTCATCTGCTGCCGCCTTGCTCAGGACAACGGTGCTGTGACGCTAGGCTTGGACCCTAGTTGGGGATATTTGCCCCGTCAACGCAAGCCTGGCGGACGCGAAACGAGCGACCTATAAGCGTCGATCGCTTGGCGGCGCATTGGCGGCCAAGCCCGGAAAACTCCACCCTTACAGTAGCAGTACGGACGGGCGAGAATGGGGCGGCCGAGACGCCCTCAAGGCGCCGGATCCGGGCAACCCATTGGGATCGCTGCATGGCCGACGAGGAGACGAAAGGCGCAAGCTTGCGGGCTGGACTGCTTGCCGCTGAAGGCTCGGCGCGCAGCAGGATCGAAAGCTTCATCGTAATGGACGTGATGCGCGCGGCGGCGGCGCAAGAGGCGGCCGGCCGCAGCGTCATTCACATGGAGGTCGGGCAGCCGGCGACGCGAGCGCCGCTTGCCGCGCGCAAGGCGGCGATGCGCGCGCTCGACGGCGACACGCTCGGGTACACCATGGCGCTCGGCCGCGAGGAGCTGCGCGCGCGAATCGCTGAGCACTATGCGGAGCGGTACGGAGTCCGCGTCGCCCCCGAGCGCGTCGTAGTGACGACGGGATCGTCGGCCGCGTTCGTCCTCGCCTTTCTCGCCGTGTTCGACCACGGCGAGGCCGTCGCGCTGCCTTCGCCGGGCTATCCCTGCTACCGCCACATCCTGTCGGCGCTGGGTCAGAAGCCGATCGTCGTCGCCACCGGGCCCGAGACGGGCTGGATGCCGACGGCTGACGCTGTCGCAGAGGCCGCGAGCAGCGATTCCATCAAGGGCCTGCTCATCGCGAGCCCCGCCAACCCGACCGGCACCATGATCACGCCTGAGCGGCTGGCTGAGCTCAGCGAGGCCTGCCGGCGCGCGCACGTGCGGCTTATCTCCGATGAGATCTACCACGGGCTCACATACGGGTGCCGTGCCGAGAGCGCGCTGCAGCATGACGACGAGGCGATCGTCATCAACAGCTTCTCGAAGTACTTCTCGATGACGGGATGGCGCATCGGCTGGATGGTGGTGCCGCAAAGGCTCGTGCGCGTGATCGAGCGGCTCGCGCAGAATCTCTACATCTCCGCACCGGCGATCGCGCAGGTCGCCGCGCTCGCGGCGTTCGACGCCATGGACGAGCTCGAAGCGAACCGCCGCGTCTACGCGGACAACCGCGCGCTGTTGCTGGCGGAGCTGCCCAAGGCGGGCTTCAAGACGTTCGCGCCGGCGGACGGCGCCTTTTACCTCTACTGCGACGTCGGCGACATGACGAACGACGCGCTCGCATTTGCGAAGGCGATGCTGGAGGAGACCGGTGTAGCGGCGACGCCGGGCGTTGATTTCGACGCCGAGCGCGGCCACCGCTATTTGCGCTTCTGCTACGCGGGGACCACCGCCGACATGGCGGAAGCCGCGCGCCGTCTCAAGCAGTGGGCGACCTCGCGGCGTCAACGCGACGGTTAACAAAGCGAAAGGTTGGGGTCGCGACGGATCGGCGGGGGCAGGCGCGTTTCCTCGGCTAACAGCGGCGCAAAGCCGCCGCCGCTGCCAATGCCAATCAGGAGAATGAAATGAGCAAGTTGTCACGTGCGCTCGCTGTAACGCTGCTGGCCGCGAGCCTTCCAGCCACCGTCGTTCTGGCGCAGCAGGCCGAAGAGCCGAGCCAGCCGACGGCCGAGCAGGGCGAGAAGGACCGCGGACCGTCGCCGGAAACGGTCGCGCGTCTGGAGGACGGCCGCGTCGCCATGGTCAAGGCCGCGCTCAAGCTCACGCCAGAGCAGGAGAAGCTGTGGGCCCCGGTCGAGGAGAAGATCCGCGCAGGCTTTGCCGAGCGGCGCAAGGCACGCGAGGAATGGCGGGCCAAGCGCGAGGAGCGCCGCGCTGACCGCGATAAGAATAAGTCGGAGAAGCTAGCGCTGCCCGATCGCATCGAGAAGCGCAGCGAGAGGATGGTCACGATGGCCACGAAGCTCAACGAACGGGCCGCCAGGACCAAAGAGCTCGCCGAGACGCTGAAGCCGTTCTACGCATCGCTTTCGGATGAGCAGAAGAAGGTCGCAGGTCTTGTCCTCGGCCGCGTGGTCGGCGGCCACCATCATCACGGGCATGGCCGGCGCTGGGCCATGGGTGGCATGGATGGTCGCATGGGCGGAATGGGCGGCGGCATGATGGGCCACCATCACGACATGCACGCGGAGTGAGCCTTGCGGCTCGCGCCGAGACGATGACGTTGAAAGCAAAGAGGGCCGGAGCATTGCTCCGGCCCGATTTGCTGCCTGCGTCAATACCGGCCTTATTCGCCGCTGAGACGGCGCTGCCACCAGCCCTTGCGGGTCGGTGCCGCGCCTTCGTCCCGCGGAGCCTCGGCGCCAACCTCGCTCGCCTCGCCGACGACGATGCGCTCAATGCGCGGCTCGCTCGCCCCTGCTGCGGGGCGCGAGCGCTTGGGAGGCGCGGCCTCGGGCTCGGCTTTGGCGGCCCTGGCGACCGGCTCGCTGCGCGGCTCCGGCGCCACGACAGCAGGCTCGCTCTCGTTCTCGCGCGTGCGCCCGCGCCCGCGCGCACTCCGCTGCGAGCGCTCATCGCCCGCAAACGTCTCGGGCGCGCCGGCAGCCTCGTAGGTGGGCTCGGCGCGGGAGGCGTATGCGGCGCCTTCTGGTGGCTCGTTCCCACCGGGCTCGCTGCCGGCTCCGCCGGTCGACGCTTCGGCGCCACGCGCCTGGCGTTCGCGTCCACGCCTGCCGCCGCGCCGTCCGCGGCGGCGATTGCGCCCGCCGCGCCGCTCCTCGCCGTCGGCGGGGGCGGCTTCCGCGACGTCATCGACACCGTCCGCGGGCTGGCCATCGTCCATCGCGCCGCTCTCGTCGCCATGGCTCTCAAAGTGCTCGTCGGCGGCGTGCAGGCTCTCTCCAGCACCTTCCCTGTCGTAGCGCTCGTCACGCCTGCCGCCGCCACTGCCACCACTGCCGCCGCGCCGCCGCCGGCGGCGCCTGCCGCGGCGCTGACCCTGATCGTCATCCGCGCGCTCGGCGGCGGGCGGCACCTCGCGCGGCAGCGCTGCCGCCTCCTTGCCGTCTGCCTCCTCTTCCGCCTCGCCCTCGAAGCCCCACTCCATGTTGACGGCGATGCGCTCGGCGCGCCGTTGCGGCAGCGCCGGCGCGGCGCCCTTCTCGATGGTGAAGTTGGCGCCGGCAAGCTTGTCTGAGCCCGTCACCGTGATGGGCAGGCCGTGGCGCGCCTCCATGTCGTTGATGAAGGGGCGCTTGTTGTTGAGGATGTAGAGTGCCACCGACGGCGTCGTGGTGGCGATGAGAGGCGCGCGCGCGCCCGCCATGATGGCATCCTCGAGCCCGCGCAGCACCGCCAGCGCCACCGATTCGGTGGAGCGGATGATGCCGGTGCCCTGGCAGTGCGGACACTGCGAGGTCGAGCCTTCGAGCACGCCGGTGCGCAGCCGCTGGCGCGACATCTCGAGCAAGCCGAAGTGGCTGATGCGCCCCACCTGGATGCGGGCGCGATCATGCCTGAGCGCCTCCTTGAGGCGGCGCTCGACAGCGCGGTTGTTGCGCTTCTCCTCCATGTCGATGAAGTCGACGACGATGAGGCCGGCCAAGTCGCGCAGCTTCAACTGGCGCGCGATCTCGTCGGAAGCCTCGAGGTTGGTGTTGAGCGCGGTCTCCTCGATGGAGAACTCGCGCGTCGACTTGCCCGAGTTGACGTCGACGGCGACGAGCGCTTCCGTCTGGTTGATCACCAGATAGCCGCCCGAGCGCAGCGTCACGTACGGGCTGAACATGGCGTTCAGCTGGCTCTCGATCTTGTGGCGCGTGAAGAGCGGCTCGGGCTCCTGGTAGGCGATGACGTTCTTGGCATGGCTCGGCATGAGCATGCGCATGAAGTCCTTCGCCTCTTTGTAGGCGTCCGGCCCGGCGACGATGACCTCCTCGACGTCCTTGTTATAGAGGTCGCGGATCGAGCGCTTGATGAGGTTGCCTTCCTCGTAGACGAGGTTCGGCGCCTGGCTCTGCAAAGTCAGGTCGCGCACGCTCTCCCACAGGCGCAGGAGATACTCGAAGTCGCGCTTGATCTCCTGCTTGGTGCGCGCCGCGCCCGCGGTGCGGATGATGAGCCCCATGCCCTCGGGCACCTCGAGCTCGGCGGCGATGGCCTTGAGACGCTTGCGGTCCTGCGGGTTGGTGATCTTGCGGGAGATGCCGCCGCCGCGCGCGGTGTTGGGCATCAGGACGGTGTAGCGGCCGGCAAGCGACAGGTAGGTGGTGAGCGCTGCGCCTTTGTTGCCGCGCTCCTCCTTGACGACCTGAACGAGGATCACCTGGCGCCGCTTGATGACCTCCTGGATCTTGTATGAGCGCGGGCGCCGGCGCGGACGCGAAGGCAGCTCCTCGAGCGCATCCTCGCCCGAGCCGACCTGCTCGACGCGCTCCACGTCGGTCGAAGCGCCGTTGCTCTCGACCTCGTGGACCGAGCCTTCGCCCGTCGCCTCGGCTGCGGGCGTGGAACTGTCCACGCCCATCTCCTCGGAGCTGTGCGTCTCGAGCGTGTTCTCGTTCGCCGCGACGCCTTCATCCTCGTTGGCGGCGCTGGAGGGCTCAACGATGCGGTCGTCCTCGGGGAGGGAAGCCTCGGCAATGGTGTGGGCGCCGGCCTCGGTGGGCGCAGGCTCCTCGCCGTCCGGCTCGAGATCGCCGCCGTCCTCGCTGTCGTGAGCGTGCGCCGCCTCCTCGCCGTCCGCATTCGAGCGGTTGCGCTGGCGGCGTCGCGCGAGCGCCTCTGCGTGGGCATCAACGGCAGCTTCCTCCGCTGCCTCCGCGGCCGCTTCTTCCTCGATGAGCGCCTGGCGGTCGGCCATCGGGATCTGGTAGTAGTCGGGATGGATTTCGTTGAAGGCGAGGAAGCCGTGCCGGTTGCCGCCGTATTCCACGAACGCGGCCTGCAGCGACGGCTCAACGCGCGTCACCTTCGCGAGGTAGATGTTACCGCGTAGAAGCTTGCGCGCGGCGGATTCGAAGTCGAACTCCTCTACCCGACCTCCGCGAAGCACCACGACCCGGGTTTCCTCCGGGTGCGTGGCATCAATGAGCATCTTGTTATTGGACATGTGCGCCGATCCTTGGCGCGCCTGCGGGGCGGAATGCCGCTCCCGGCCACAATGCTGAAAGGAGTGAGACCGGTGCCGACGAGATTCCGCTCTCGGGCGCGCGCGTTTGTTTGATGTGAAAAGCTAAGGGAAGGGGTGATGGCTGAGGCACGCAGCCCTCTCGTCCCGGCCGCGGCCGAGACCGCCCCGCGGCGCTGATCCTTGCGCGCAGGGGCATAAAGACGACACGTGCTCAAGTTGTGCATTGCTAACGACTTTCGGTTTTCCGGCCGGCGATCCTCTGCGATCGCCCCGCCGATCTGCTCCCGCTTGTCGAGCTAACTGGGGGATCGACCCCGGCCTGCTCGGTTGCCATCCTTTCCTGGGCGAACAACGGGCGCGGTGCTACTTGTGATTGCTGCTCGAATGGCCACCGGACGCAAGCGCAAATGGCTAGACCTTTGGAGAGATCGGTGCCCGCGAAACCGAGCGCCCGACGACCACTCAACCGTCGTCTGCAGGAGCTCTGTTTCCCGCCTTCGGGAGCGGCGACCGGCGCGAGCGGCTGAGGCAAGGACCTCGCAAAACCGTTCTTGCGGCGCACACATGTCCCGCCGAGGGCACTCCGACAGCAACAAATCAGATAACTACGGGTTCGTCCGTGGCCTGGCAAGCGTGTTATAAGTGCCGCGCTGCCAGACTTACCGGCCAACTCCCTGCAATTTGAGGGGAATTCGCCGAAGATTTCGTTAAGTTGGCACGGCGGAATTGGGCCGCCGGCTCGTGGCGGCGCTAATATCGGGGGCATCAGCAACTCTCATGCCGCGGGGTCTCAAGACGAGCATTGCGGCGGCCCTCCTGGGGCTGACGGCATGCGCCGTCTACGCGGCATCCCCTGAGGCCCCGCGTCACCACGATCTGCGCGCGGAGGTTGAGGGAGGCGCCGGCTCGCACTTCGCCGCAACGCTGCCGCACACGAGCCTGCGCAGCAAGACGACCGCGGTGGAGGCGCGCCGCGCCGAGCTCTCGGGCGGCCCGACAGGCACATCCTTCTTGCTCGACCTGTCGTCAGGCGTGCCAGCCGAGGTCTTCACCCTCGCCAATCCCTACCGGGTCGTGGTCGACCTGCCCGATGTCACCTTCCACCTGCCGGCGGGCACGGGTAAGAAAGGGCAGGGGCTGGTGTCGGCGTTCCGCTACGGGCTGCTCGCCGAGGGCCGCGCGCGCATCGTGCTCGACACGGTGAAGCCGGTTCTGATCCGCAAGGCGGAAATGACCTCGCGCGGCGGCCAGGCGGTGCGGCTGGCGATCGAACTTACGCCGACCACGGCGCAGATCTTCGGGGCCGGCACGGGCGGCCTGCGCGCGGCCGAGGGGCCGACGAAGCAGGAGACCGATGAAGGACGGGGCAAGAAGCCGAAAAACCGAGCCAAGCCGGTGATTCTCATCGACGCTGGCCACGGCGGGGTCGATCCCGGCGCGTTGAGCCCGTCGAACTTGGCGGAGAAGACGGTGGTGCTGGCGGTCGCGCGCAAACTCAAGGCGCGCCTTTCCGAGAGCGGGCACTACGACGTGTACATGACGCGCACGCAGGACGTGTTCATTTCCCTCGATCAGCGCCTCAAAATGTCGCGCGAGCTCGGCGCGGATCTGTTCATCTCGCTGCACGCCGACGCCATTGCGCAAAAGCACTATGCCAACACGGTGCGCGGGGCGACCGTCTACACCCTGTCGGAGCGCGCCTCCGACGAGACGGCGCGCCTCATGGCAGAGAAGGAGAACGCCTCCGACGTCATCGCCGGCCTCCCCTCTGCGGATCAGGACCAGGGCGAGGTGCGCTCAATCCTCATAGACCTGTTGAAACGCGAGACCGCCAATTTCTCCGCCGATTTCTCCAACACGCTGGTGAAGCGCCTCGCTCAGACGGTGTCGCTGTCGCACGACCCGCAGCGCTCGGCCGCCTTCAAGGTCCTGCGGCAGGCCGACACGCCCTCCGTGCTCATCGAGCTCGGCTACATGAGCCACAAAGACGACGAGCGGCTGCTCAAATCGCCGACCTGGCAGCGTACGGTCGCGGACGCCATAGGCACGGCAGTCGACACCTATTTCGCCAAAAGAACGGCGAGGGCGCGTTAAAATTGCGCGGGCCTCGGCCTCTCAACCTTATCTAAACCCGGGTGAGCGACGACTTGATGCCACAATCCGTGTTAAGGTGCGCGCGTCGCGGCGGCAGCTTTTCGGCAAGCGAGGGTGCCACGCGAAGGCCGGCCTCAGGTACCCCCGATCAACGGAACTCGCAGGGCTGATGCGCACCCCGATTTATCCGCCCCAAGCCCCGCCGCCCGCGCGCAAGCGCAAGCGGCGCAAGAGTCTGCTGTTGAGCTTGCTCGGATACGGGTTCGCGGCCGGCGTCGTCGCCTTCATCGCCGCCTCCGCCGTGGCGGGCTTCATGCTGTGGAAGGTTTCCAAGGACCTTCCCGACTACGAAAGCCTCGCCAAGTACGAGCCGCCGGTGATGACGCGCATTCACGCGGCCAACGGCGAGCTCATCGCCGAATACGCGCGCGAGCGGCGCATCTTCGTGCCGATCAACGCCATTCCCAAGCGGGTGATCGAGGCGTTCCTCTCGGCAGAGGACAGCCGCTTCTATGAGCACGGCGGGATCGACTTCCAAGGTATCGCGCGCGCCGTCTTCAAGCTCGTCGAGAACAAGATCGAGGGTCGCTCGCGTCGCGTGGAGGGTGCCTCCACCATCACCCAACAGGTGGCGAAGAACTTCCTCTTGAGCAACGAGCGCTCGATGTCGCGCAAGATCAAGGAGGCGATCCTTGCCATCCGCATCGAGCGCGCGTTCTCCAAGGACAAGATCCTCGAGCTCTACCTGAACGAGATCTACCTCGGCATCGGCGCCTACGGAGTGGCGGCGGCGAGCATGAGCTATTTCAACAAGGAGCTGCAGGACCTCACCATCGAGGAGGCCGCCTATCTCGCAGCGCTGCCGAAGGGCCCCAACAACTACCACCCGTTCCGCCAGACCAAGGCGGCGATTGCGCGGCGCAATTGGATCATCGGGCAGATGCAGGAGAACGGCTACATCACGGCCGCGGAAGCCGAGGCTGCCAAGGCGAAGCCGCTCGGCGTCAACCTGCGCCCCACGGGAGCGCATATCTTTGCCGCGGAGTATTTCGCCGAGGAGGTGCGGCGCACGCTGCTCGCCGCCTACGGTGAGGACAAGCTCTACAGCGGCGGGTTGTCCGTGCGCACGACGCTCGACCCGCATTTGCAGCAGTTCGGCCGCCAGGCGCTCGTTGACGGGCTCGTCGAATTCGACCGCCGCAAGGGCTGGCGCGGCCCGCTGAAGAAGATCGACATCTCGGGCGACTGGGGGGCGGCGCTGCGCTCAATCGACAGCCCGAAAGACATCCAGCCCTGGCGCCTCGGCGTCGTCCTCAAGGTTGAGCCGACCAAGGCGATCGTCGGTCTCAACCCGGAAAAGCAGCAGGATGGCACGCTCGTCGACAACCGCGAGGCGGTGGAGATCGGCTTCGACGAGATCAAGTGGGCGAAGTCTGCGACCACGAAGGTTGCGCCCAAGACGGTCGGCGACGTGCTGGCGCCGGGCGACGTGATCTACGTGGCGCCCAAGGACCCCAAGAATCTCTCCGGCGTCTGGTCGCTGATGCAGATCCCCGAGGTCGGTGGTGCCCTCATTGCGCTCGATCCCAACACGGGCCGCGTGCTCGCCGACGTCGGCGGGTTCTCCTACGACATGAGCCAGTTCGACCGCGCGATCCAGGCCAAGCGCCAGCCCGGCTCCTCGTTCAAGCCGTTCGTCTACGCCGCCGCCCTCGACAACGGATACAAGCCGACATCGATCGTGCTCGACGCGCCGATCGAGATCGAGCAGGGCCCGAACCAGGATATCTGGAAGCCGGAGAACTACGAGAAGGACGACTCCGCCGGCCCCTCGACGCTGCGCTTCGGCATCGAGCACTCGCGCAACCAGATGACGGTGCGGCTCGCCCAGGACCTCGGCATGCCGCTCATCATCGAGTATGCCAAGCGCTTCGGCGTCTATGATGATCTGTTGCCGGTGCTGGCGATGTCGCTCGGTGCCGGCGAGACGACGCTTTTGCGGCTGGCGACCGGCTACTGCTCATTCGTCAACGGCGGCCACCAGGTGCACGCGACCCTCATCGACCGCATCCAGGATCGCTGGGGCCACACGGTATGGCGCCACGACCAGCGCACCTGCGTGGGCTGCAAGGCGGATGCCTGGGCCAACCAGGAGGAGCCGGACATCCCCGACGACAGGAAGCAGATCATCGACCCGCACACCGCCTACCAGATAACCTCGATCCTCGAAGGCGTCATCCAGCGCGGCACGGCGACGGTTTTGAAGTCGCTCAACCGGCCGCTCGCCGGCAAGACGGGCACGACGAACCAGGAGAAGGATGCCTGGTTTGTCGGCTACTCGCCCGACCTGGTGGTCGGCGTGTTCGTCGGCTACGACACACCCAAGCCCATGGGCAAAGGGATGACGGGTGGGCGCGTCGCGGCCCCCATCTTCGGCGAATTCATGAAGCTCGCACTCGCGGACACGCCGCCGGCGCCATTCCGCATCCCGCCCGGCATCAAGCTCGTCCGCATCGACCTGCGCACGGGCCTGCGCGCCTCCGCCGACGACCCGAACACCATCATGGAAGCGTTCAAGCCCGGCGAGGGGCCCGACGACGCCTACTCGGTGGTCGGCCTCACGGGAACTGCGGAGGGAGGCGCTCCCGCCGACGGCGAGACCTACGGTCAACCGGCGCCACCGCCGCCGCGCTCGCCCGGATTGGGCACCGGCCCCGGCGGTTTGTGGTGAGGCGCTTTGCGCGCGCCGCTCGCGTTTACAGGCACGTCTGCGGCCTCTATATCACTCGGTCAGATTCCTAAAAATCGCTCAAGGTCACGGAGGCAACCATGCGGGCCGAACCGCAAAAGCACGTCGAATTCCATCAAGGAGGCGCTCGTTCTCCTACGGAGGCATCTTTGACTGGGATAACGCCCAGATGCGGCTCGCCGAGCTCAACAAGCGGGCCGAGGATCCCAAGCTGTGGAACGACCCCAAGGCGGCGCAGAAGATCATGCGCCAGCGCCAGGCGCTCGAGCGCTCGATCAACGCCTATAAGCGGCTCGAGCGCGAGCTCGACGACAGCGTCACGCTGATCGAGCTCGGCGAGGAGGGCGACGACGCCGCCTCCATCGCCGAGGGCGAGGCGGCGCTGAAGAAGCTCGACGAGGAGGCGCAGAGAAAGAGCGTCGAGGCGCTGCTTTCGGGCGAGGCCGACGCCAACGACGCCTACCTCGAGGTGCACGCCGGCGCCGGCGGCACCGAAAGCCAGGACTGGGCGTCGATGCTCGCGCGCATGTACATGCGCTGGGCCGAGGAGCGCGGCTACAAGGTCGCCGTCATCGAGGAGAGCCCGGGCGAGGAAGCCGGGATCAAGTCGGTGACGATCGAGATCAAGGGCGAGAACGCCTATGGCTGGCTCAAGACAGAATCCGGCGTGCACCGGCTCGTGCGCATCTCGCCTTATGACGCGAATGCGCGCCGGCACACCAGCTTTGCTTCCGTCTGGGTCTACCCCGTGGTCGATGAGGACATCGACATCGACATCAAGGAGAGCGAGTGCCGCATCGATACCTACCGCTCCTCGGGCGCCGGCGGCCAGCACGTCAACACGACCAATTCAGCCGTGCGCATCACGCACATTCCCACCGGTATCGCCGTGGCGAGCCAGCAGGAGCGCTCGCAGATCAAGAACCGGGCGATTGCGTGGGCGATGCTCAAATCGCGCCTCTACGAGATGGAATTGAAAAAGCGCGAGGAGAAGGCGAGCGCCGAGGCCGCGAGCAAGACCGAGATCGGCTGGGGCCACCAGATCCGCTCCTACGTCTTGCAGCCCTATCAGCTGGTGAAGGACTTGCGTACCGGCACGCAGAGCACCAATCCGTCGGCCGTGCTCGACGGGGAGATCAATTCCTTCATCGAGAGTGCGCTCTCGCAGCGCATGAAGGGCGGCGGGCCGGTGGAGGTCGCGGATCTGGAGTAGGGATTAGCTCCGGGTCTGATGCACAAGTCCGGAAAGGGCCAGCGTTGGGCCACGAGGGGCGGCTCTGCTACTGGGCCGTGGGGACGAGCTTCGGCGCGACGGAACGTAGGACGACGTCGTCGGTCGCGCCGCGCGCCTCGAGCTCCAGCCGCAGAGGCTGGTGATCGCGCCGCAGCCGTGCCTCAAGATCCTGCGGCAGGGTGAGCGCAAAGCGCCCCACGCCTCCGTCGGCGCCGAGCCGAAGGGCGTCACGGTGCCGATGACCTCACCCGACGGCTTATGACGAATGATCACGGCCGAGCCGCGCGAGCCTTACGAACACCAGCTCGAGATCGAGCGCGGTGCGCTGTCCAGGTTGGATCTTTGCCGGCAGCTGCACCTCGGCGGATGCGCCAGCGGATTGGCGGTGAATGGCATCGCGCCAAACCGAACACGAGCGCGGCCACGCCGGCGACGAGAGCGGCCAACCCAGCTGATGTCCATTATATGGCAATGCATTTGCTTGCAATAGTATCACAACAAATGGGAAACGTTTGGTGACTTTAGAAGGTTGCGCGCATTCACACGCTTTTGACGGAGACTGCACAGGGCGCGTCACTGTGGTGCTCGCATCGTCTGGTGGCGATGCCTGCAGCTTCACCTGGCTCATGACGGCTCGCGGACGCCGCAAGCGTTGCAGCGTGGCGTTCAGCGGCAACGTTGCGTACTGCGCACGTGTGATGCATGCAGGCGAAGAACGTCACGATCCACGTAGTGGGGATCGGCACGACGTCGGCGACAGGTGCTGATGAGGAAGAAGAGCAGCGCACGGCGCGCGGATTCGCGGCGGGTTTAGGCTGACACGTGCACAAGCTCCGGTTCATCGTGAGACGCCAGCACTGGAGGATGAGTGGGCGCCGCCCCTTTCTTCTTGGGGATGCGCGCGGCCACGAGCAGGGCGTTGGGCACGCGCACGGCGGCGCTGCCTCAGCATCGGTGCGCAGGGGCGCATGCACTCTCGCCTCGAACGTTGCTGCGCTGAGGTTGTCGGCGCAGGTGCTGCTGGCTCGGCCTCTTCAGGATTTCTCGCGAAGCCTTCGAGTAGCTGTAGCGAGCTCGCTTGTTTCGAGATAGCGCTCCGACAGTGCGTCCAGTCGGAAAAAGAGGAATGGCTCGCGCTTCCAGCGGCGACGTCTCCGGCATCGCGTTCGCCGGATTTCCGCTCCCGTCTCGTCACAGATCCACAGCCGATAGACGTTAGCGTGGTGCAGCAGAAGATCGGATCGACGGGCGCAATAGCTCGCTCATGAAGCCGGGTCGCGCCGACGGCGTTGTGGATGTTGTTGTGTGGCCGCTCTCGAGCGTGTCTGGATGGCGTTGGTGGTGGTTCTCGGAGGGCGTGCTGCCGAAGTCTCAAAACGCTTCGGCGCGAGCGCGCGGTGACGCGCTCAGGCCGACCTCGTTTTCGCCAGTCGGCAGCTCGGGCGCCTCACGCGTCGGCCCGCGCTTCTTCACGCGCGGAAAAATAACCTCGAGCTTCTCCCAGATATCGCCAGCGTTGCATACCCGCGCAAGCTGAGCTGCTCGCGCTGCCCCGCCGTCAGGCCGTGCCAGAGATCACCAATCACCGGCACGTACTCGGACGGAATGTCGCGTAGCTCTCCTCATAGAGCGCGTGCGTCGGCGTGAGCACGTCGTCGAACAGGACGTCGGGGACGCGCGGGGCGCTCGTCAATCCCAGTAGGGCAGCGCGAACTCGGGGTCTCCAGAGAGTTGCCGGCAGATCTCCTCGAAGTGCAGGAGATAGCCTCGGTGCCAGGGCAAGAACCACCAGTTGGCGTGTGGGCAATCCAGCACATGGATCAACGCCTGGCGATACCAGTTGCGCGGGTCGCTCGGGGGAAGGGCAAGCATGGCGCGGATAGCGCGCCTGAAGGAGTCGAGGGTGGCGGGCGCGAGATCAACTCCGGTGACGCTGCGCCGGACGGAAAGGCTCGTTTCGGTCGCACTGTGCGCGCTCCTCCACGGAACCGCCGCCAACGCTAAGGCTCCAGTTAAGGCATCGCGTCGTGTGAGCGATAGTTGACGAGAATTGTCGGCCACCCTGGCAATCTCCTAATTCAATCGTGTGCGGGGCATACGGCCGCCCGCAACATCCAAATTCTGTCTTGAGCTGTCTCCTCGCCGACGGCGCGGACATCGACATCACGCCGGGAAGTGGGCCGCATTTCGACACCACGCGTGCGCCGGGTTGGCGCTAAGCCGTCAACGCTCACTTGAACAGCGACGTGAGCGAGAACGAGGAGGCGACGACGAGCGGCGGGTTCTCGGCGACCTGGGGATAGGGCTCGTCGATGTAGACGTTGACGCCGGTGGCGCGCCCCTCCTTGATCAACGAGGCGACATAGGCCCAGCCCTTCGGCTCCAAGCCGAGGCAGGCTTCCGACATCTCGCCCTTCAGGCGCAGGTGGATGGCGATATTGCCCCGCTTCAGCATGGCAGCTCTTTGTGCGGCGCTGAAGCGGTCCTTGTCCCAAAGCTTCCTCAAGTAGATGGCGGCAACGTTGCGCTTGGTCTTTGGTCCCCAGGTGATGCGGTGGGCCTTGTCGGCTGAGAAGGAATATTCTCCCGGCGGCAGGGAGCCGACGGTCCTGGCGGCAAGGCAGTCGGGATCGGGATTGTTTCTGCACACATCCCTGCCGGAGATTGCCCAAGCGATCGTTCTGCCGCTGACCTGCGGGTCGTCGGAGACGACAAAAAGACGGCCTGTGCTGATCGTGTAGCCGAAGCGGAAGCTGCGCGCGGTGTCGGGTACCGCGTGAACGACATCCTCATAAGGATTGCAAATCTCCCCGTCGGTCAGCTTTCTCTCGTAGCCGTTGAGGTGGATGGTGACGAAGTCGACGTTGGGCGCGCAGTCCCACCGCGGCAGCATTTTCTTGTCGGCGAGGAGGATTGCCGGCGGGGGTAGCTCGGGCGGCGGCCTGGCCGCTAACTTGGGTGCTGCCTCGATCTTCGGCTCCTCCAAGACCCACGGCGAGTCGACAAATTTTGGGGGAGCAGCTTTGGGCGAGCGTCTGATCCGCTCGCATTCCTCCGACAATTTGGGGGGATGAATTTGCTTCACCGCGAGCCGCCGCGCCAGCGCGCTGCTCGCGCCGGCATTGATATAGGCTTGTATGAGGGCGGTCTGAACCTCGACCTGCTCGGGCGAGAGCTCGAAGATGCAGTCCTCGTAGATTTGATCGCCGATCGTGCCGAAGAAGTTGGCAATCTGGTGCGCTGCCGCCGCGGAGGCGTCGCTGTCTCTCGTCTGCTGCGCCAGACTATTGGCGGACGGCAGCAAGAAGAGGCTCGCCACGGAGGCGAGCAGCGTCCATCTCAGTCCAACCATACGTAGCGTTTTTTCGTGCACGCGAGGCCCTACCCACGGTTCACGGAGGTCGGCCCACGCGCTGCCATTGGAGATGCGCTGTGGCGCAGCATGTGCCCCTCGCAAATCGCGCTACCGTAATTTCTTGCGGGCATTCGTAGCTAAGAGTCGGGGCAAGAGAAAGGCTTTGCCTGGGCCCCATTCATAGGTCATGGCCTTTATGCCCTGTGCAGCGCAGCAAGGGGCTGCGCGGGCAGAGGGTCGAGGGCGGGGGCGCTCCTAGGGCTTCGTCTGCAGGGCCTTTGCGATAGGCGAGGACGGCCGCCGACGTCATCTGCGTCGCCCGCGCGGCCTTCACCGCGGCCGCGTCGACCTCCACCATGCCGGCAGGCGCGAGTGCGGCGTTGCCCCAGGCCGAGCGGATGTAGTTGATGATCGCGGCAATGCGCTGATCCTCGAGATGGCCGAAGGGCGGCATGGTGGCCCGATAAGGCTCTCCCTTCACCGCGATGGCTCCTTCGATCCCGTAGAGCGCGACCTTCACAGGAAAGTCGCGGGCAAGGAACAGGTCGGGGTTGCCCGCGAGCGGCGGGAACTGCCCCGCCACGCCTTGTCCGCTCTCCTGATGGCAGGCGCTGCAGTTCTCGTTGAAGAGAGCGGCGCCGTCGGGACTAGGCGCTCGCTTCCTGCGCCGGCGAGGCGCCGGCGGGTGGCGGATTGGGCCCCAGATAGGTTCCAAGATAATCGAGGATCTTCG
Organism: uncultured Alphaproteobacteria bacterium; assembly: GCA_963724945.1. Taxonomy (GTDB): domain Bacteria; phylum Pseudomonadota; class Alphaproteobacteria; order Rhizobiales; family Hyphomicrobiaceae; genus Hyphomicrobium_A. Next base: position 1,727,146 of record CAVRWL010000003.1, read on the forward strand.
CCTTCTGATCGGGGAGAATGCTCAAGCCGTACTGGCGCATGGTCTCGAGTAGATCCCCCAATCTGAGCGCGTGATGCCCGCGGACTCCTTCAAGATACTGCAGGTCATGGCAGGTTCGGCATTTCGCATAGACGAGGTCGCGTCCGGGCCCTTCCGGAAGCTTGATCTCGGCGGCCGCGCCCGCGCTGATCGCAGCGATGCCCCAGCACAACAACGCTGCGATAGAGACTGCGCCCGCGCATTCAGCTAAGGCTCCAACTTGGGGCCGGAGCGAGTGCCGCTCCGGCGGCACTCGCCATTCCGTCAGACGGTCACCTCGACACGATCGGCGCCGTTCCACTCATAGCCGCGCGGATTCCAGCGGACGAGGCCGTCAATCGGCTGGCGTTCGCCCTTGCGCGTCGGTGGCACGCGACATGAGCACGCGATTGCCGCTGGCGAGCTTGGTCTTCAGCGACCAGTGATGCCAGGCCCAGGGGCTTTCGGGCGGCTTGATCGTCGCCTCCTGCCAGGTCTTGCCGCCGTCGGTCGACACCTCGACCTTGGTGATCGGCGATGTGCCGTCGTTGAAGGCGACGCCGGTGATCTCGACGTCGCCCGCCTGCGGCTTGTCCTCGGGCAGCGGCGAGAAGATCACGCTCTTGATCTTGTGGCCGTAGGTCGGACGCTGTTGTCGAGGGTATAGTCGTTGGCGCCGAACTTGCCGGGCTCGACCGGCAGGTGCTTGGGCATGCGATAGCCGACCGACTGAAAGGCGCTCGGTGACTGCGCGGCTGCGTAGAGCAGATAGGTCAGCATCTTCACGTTCATGTTGCCGTAATAGCCAGGGATGATGAGGCGCACCGGACCGCCATTGGTCGCCGGGATCGGCTCGCCGTTCATCTTGAGCGCAAGGATGGCGTGATCGAGCGCGGGATCGTCGAGCTGTGATAGCTCTTGGCGAAGTCGGAGCCTTCCGGCGTCGCCGGCTGGTCCCAGCCTTCGGCGGTGAGCCAGATCGCGACTGGGCGGGCTTCATCTTCAGGCTGTCGAGGAATGGGCGCAGCGGCACGCCTTCCCATTCGACATTGCCCATGCCGCCGTTCTTCCACTGGCCGCCCGCGACCTTCTGCTTGGCCGCGTAGTAGGAGCGGCCGTTGCCGGCGCATTGCAGCACCGACACCCGCTTGTCCTGCGGCATCTTCTGCAGGTCGGCGATGGTCACGTCGCGCGGCCGCTGCACCAGCCCGTCGACGCGCAGGTTCCAGTTCTTGACCATCTCGGCCGACGGCGCGGACGTCGTGGCGTACCAGGACGCGTCGCCCTCATGCGGGAAAGTGGAAGCGGTTGAACAGAATGTCCTTGGGCGTGATGGGCGTATTTGCGCAGCTCGGTGAGCGGCGTCTCCATGACGCCGAGCTTGGCGTTGTGGATGATCAGGTCGGCATTCTTGCCCGTGGATGATCTGCGCCGAGTTGGGAGCATCGTCTGCGGCCAAGGCAACGCGCGTGCCGGAGGGCAGAAGCGAGAGCGATAGACGGCAGCGCCGGTGAGCGCGCCGAATTGGCGACGTGTGATGGAGCCTTGCCTCCTCTTGAGCTCCTCCCTGATCTGGCTAAAGTGTCTGGCCGAGTGCGTGCCGCGTGCAACATCTTGAGGCGAAGCCGCAAAGCGGCAGCAACGGGCTGATCTTCTCAATCTTGCCGGTACTCGACAATTGAACTACGCCATCATCCGTTCCTTGAGAATTTTTTTTAAGGATCTGGGTGCATAAGGGTACGTCACATTTGGTCATGTGTGTGAAGAGGTTGCTGCGCGAACGCCACGTCGCGCCTTGTCGCGAGGGACGGAACCAAGCGCGCCGGCGCGCTTGAGATGGGTCAATGCCGCGACAGCGGGTTCAGCGCCATCTTTGCAGGATTGCAGAAGGAGCCTGACCCATGAATACCTGTCAGCCTCTCGCGCTGGGCGTCGCCATCGGCGTCCTGTGGGCCTTTTATGTCGTCGGCCTTGGCATCATTGCCATGTTCGGCTGGGGCACGGCCCTCGTCGCGACGCTAGCGTCCCTCTACATCGGCTATGGAGCCTCGATTGTCGGGGTGCTCATCGGCGCCGTGTGGGCGTTCGTCGATGGCTTCATTGCCGGCGTCGTCATTGCCTGGGTCTACAACGCGGTTGCCAAGTAGAGCGGTCCACGCGGGCCCCAGTCGCCTAGCGCCGGCTCATTTGCAGGTGCACGCCGCTGACTGCGCCGCCCGCGTCAACCGTGATGGAGATCGACTGGCTCGAGGTCGTGAACGCGACCGTCATGTCGCCGGAGACCCCGCCGTGAAAGTGCAGCCGCAGGCTGCCGGGCTTCATGACGCCGGAGGCATCGCCAGAAGCATTGAATGTGCGCTCCTCCCAGCTGCCCGTCACCTTGCTGCCGTCATAGTCCAGATGGCTGCGCAGCTCGAACTTGCTCGTCTCGCCGGCGCAGCGCAGCGCGACGCCCAAATTGCGGCCGCCGCCGGAGCTCGTGTAGTATGCGGTGCAGCCGAGCTTCTCGCTCTTGCCGCCTTCGAGCGTCAGGCTGCCCCCCCGCCCCAGCTTCCTTTGACGGTGTCGAACGGGCTCGGAGCGGACGCCGCTGAGCCGGCCAGCAAGAACGCGCTCAATGTGAGCGAGACGGCAACGCCTTTGCGGTTTGCAAGCATGAAAGTCTCCTGCGGTTCAGCGGAGCAATTTGGGTGAACACGCATGCCCCCGGGGTCGGCGGCAGATCACGCGGTAGAGGCTTGGATCCGGCCGACACGCTCAAACAGACGCCGAACGGCGAGAGCCCGGCTGTTCCCTAGGGAACAGCGGCCCGGGCCGATTCCATCAAGATAAACGGTTCGCTGCCTCATCGCTGCAGGGCAGCGGCCGGCGACAGGGGGATAACTTGACAATTCGCTGCACGAGAGTTGTTCGCCTCGCCGCGCTCCTCACCCTCGCTGCGGCCCCGGCCGGCCTGGCGCAGTCGCCGCCGATCGCCGATCTCGCGCGGGTCGAGGGCGGACATTTCGCGCTCGACAAGAGCCACGCGCGCATCGTCTTCTCGACGACGCATTTCGGTTTCTCGACCTACTATGGCTTTTTCGACGACTTCGACGCCACGCTCGACTTCGATCCGGCGGCGCCGGCGAAAAGCACGCTTCTCGTGGCGATCAACCTCAAGGGCATCGTGACGGCAAATGAGAAGCTCGAGACGAACCTCAAGTCGGACGGCTTCTTCGACGTTGCGCGCTTCCCCACGGCGACATTTAGGGCGACGCGCATCGAGCTGACGGGGACGGGAAGCGGCAAGCTGACCGGGGATTTGTCGCTGCACGGTGTGAAACGCCCGGTGTCGCTCGACGTCACGTTCAATGGCGGCGGCGTCAATCCGCTGACGAAAGCCTACGTCTTGGGCTTCGACGCGAAGGGCAGGCTCAAGCGTTCCGACTTCGGCATCAAGAATTTCGTGCCCTTCGTCGGCGACGAGGTCACGCTTCGCATCAGCTGCGAGTTCGACCGCGCACAGAGGTCGCCGTGAGGCCTGCAATGCCCGGCCCGCGGATTTTGATCCTCAGCTTTGCCATCGCAACTCTGGCGCTCTGCGGCCCTGCTGCGGCAGCCGAGTGGCAGGTCATCGCGGCCAAGAGCCGACTCGGCTTCGAAGGGACAGCGGCGGGGGTATCGTTTAAAGGGAGCTTCAAGCGTTGGCAGGCCCAGATCAGCTTTGACCCCTCCGATGCAGCGGGAGGCCGGGCCGTCGTCACCGTCGACATGACGAGCGCGGAAACGGGCGATCCGCAGAAGGACGAGGCGTTGCCGAGAAGCGAGTGGTTCGACATAAAGGCATTCCCGACGGCGACGTTCGAAGTACGCTCTTTTCGCGCCAAAGACGCCACATCCTATGAGGCGGTCGCAACACTGCGCATCCGCGATGTGAGAAAGGACGTGGTGGTGCCGATGACGATCGAGGTCGCCGGCGACACTCTGCACGCGAGCGGCCATCTCGATCTTGTGCGCACCGACTACGGCGTCGGGCAAGGATCGTGGAGAAGCGGCCAGTGGGTCGGCTTGCAAGTTACTGCCACGTTCGACGTCACCGCCGCGCGTATGCGGTGAGCCTGCGCGCCGGGCTTGAGGCGCATCAATGTCAGGGGCGCGCTGGCGGGCAAGATGCACTCCTCTGGAGCGGCGACTTGGCCATTGGCTTTGGCCACCGCCGTCTTGCGGGTCTCCATGCGCGCAAAGGGGGTCGACCATGATCTTTTCCAAGCCTTTCTGGGAGGTGCTGGTGCGTCCCGTGGTGTTGCCGTTCTTCGTGCTCGCGCTAATCGACGGGGCGATGACGGTCTACGGTACGTCGAAAGTCTTGGGCGGGCCGCCGGCGCTCTCGCTCGTGGCGGGGCTCATCGTCGGGCTCGGCGTGCTGATCACGCTGCTGTGCACCTTCGACATCTGGGGGACGTGGCATCCGGTGCTGCGCGAATCCACGTTCATGACCTTGCTCTTGCGCGGGCTGTGGGCCGTGGCCTTCCTCTATGACTGGGGCACGTCGGGCTGGGGTCTCTACGAGCTGATGGGCGGCGTGAGCGCCGTGGCGGCATCCTCGCCCGAAGCGCTGGCGCGGTTTGGCGTCATCTCGGCGGCAGCTCTCGTCGTCTGCGGCTCGACGCTCGTCGTCTCGTTCATGACCTACAACGAGCGACGCGAGAACGCCGGCGGGGCCGCGGCCTAGGCTTCGTTCCCGGGCTCAGGCACGGGCGGGCGCCGTAGCCTTTGCGGCTGCAGCCGCGATCACGACGAGGCCGGCGATGGGGATCGCGAGGCACCAGAATGAGGCGAAGAGATAGCCGTAGGCCCCGAAGACGACGCCGGCGCAGAAGGCGAGGATGACGGGCGCGGTACGATCGAAACGGTCGCGCGCCTCCGCGCGGCCCGGCCAGCGGCGATACATGTCGACAAGGTCGACGGAGAGCTGCGTCAGGTTGATCGTCATCACCGTGGTCGGCGGATGCGTGGGAAAAATGAGGCGGCAGGTGGCATTCTGGATGGCCATCGCCGCGACGCCAAGCTGGGCGGCGAGGATCGAGCCGGCGGCGGCCGGGTTGGTGATGGGGGAGGCCGCGGCGCCGACCAGCATGCAGCCCGTGAGCATTGCGATCTGGAACACGAGGCAGGCGCGGAATCCCGAGCGCCCTCTCTCCTCGCAATAAAGAACAAGGAGGCGCGTCAGCACCGCGATGAGGATGAACATCGGCAGCGCGATCAGCTCGGCGATGAGCCGCAGGGAATGCTGGACGATCTCCTGACCGATCACCACGAAGTTGCCGGTGAAGTGCGAGGTGAAAAGGCCGAACAGGGCGACGAAGCCGACGACGTCGACGATGCCGGCGATGAAGGACATGGCGGTCGTGAGGATGAGCGCGCGGCTGAGCGGCGTTTGCGGCACCTCGACTTGAGCCATCCGGTCCCACCCCTTCGCACGAGGATGCCTGGCCTGAGCGATTCGCGGCCGCCCGGCTGCCGCTGGGTATAGCCCGAGGGGCGCCCCGCGCAAGCCGCCTGCGGGCGCAGCGCACCGCTCACCGAGGAGGATTTCCCCAACGAACCGTGCAGGGTGCGCGTGAGACACCCGCGGCACGCACTGGACGGCGGCCGCGCATCCTGGCATCTGCCTGCGTGGCGCGCGATTTTCGCGCGCCTGCGGCGGGCGAGCCCGCGAGAGACCCGGAGCGAGCGAATGGGGAGGCCCTCGAGCAGATACGCTTCAGTGCTGCACGAGGTGGTGCTGTTCGCGATCGCGCTCGCCCTCGTCGCGCTTGTCGCTATCTCCATCGCCGGCAGCGCGCTTTCGCTCCTGCTCGTCATCATCGCGTCGGCTGGCGTCGCGACGGCGCTGATCCGCTGGCTGTTCCCGCAGGCGCCCTTCTTCTCGCTCACCTTCGCCAATCTCATCGCGCTCTATGCCTCGATCTTCGCCTTCTTCATGGAGGAGTTGTTCGGGCGCATCGAGGCGCCGGTGTCCGCCATCGGCTTCACGCTGCCCATTCTGTTCTTTCTGGTGGGCTGCTGGCTGCGGCGTGAGGACATTCGCGCGGTCGTCGACAATCCGGACTTGCGCGGCGGGATACGACTGACCCGCGCTCTGCTCTGGATGTTGCCCGTGATTCTAGTCGGCTTGGGCGTCTTGGTGCTGGCCGCATTCGACGCGCCGCTCGTCAACAACAACATGGCATTTCTCGCAGCGATGGCGCTGATCGGGCTCATCGTGCTCGCGGTCAGCCGCAACGTTGCGATCTTTCTCGTCGATGCCGGGCTCCTGTTCGAGGAGTTCTTCCACCGCATGTCGCTGCTGGCGGTGCCGGCGTTCGCGTTCCTGACGTTCTATTCCCTGCTCGTCGTCGTGTTTGCCTCGCTCTATTGCATCCTGTCGCAATACTCCTACGAGCCGCATTTCCACGTGGGCGCTGTGGCGCGGCCCTTGAGCTACTCGGAGGCGATCCACCTCTCGATTGCGACCATCTCAACGGTCGGCTACGGCGACATTGTGCCGGCGAGCAACGCCGCCCGGGTGCTCACCTCGATCGAAGTGATCTGCGGCGTGCTGCTCTTGCTGTTCGGCGTGTCGGAGCTTTTGGAGTACACGCGCGAGCACCGCCGTGAGCACCGCCGCGAGCACGGCGGGCGCGAGCGGGGAAAGGGCTAGATGGGCCAAGAGATGGAGCAAGACAAAAGCGCCTCCTCCCGGCTGCAGCTCATCGAGACCGCAGGGTTCCCCGATTACGCGTTGCTCGACTCCGGGGCAGGGCGCAAGCTCGAGCGCTTCGGCAAGGTCGTCGTCGACCGTCCCGAGCCGCAGGCATTGTGGACCCCACGCGCAAGTAAGCGCACCTGGGATGAGGCGCATGCCGTTTTCTCCGGCGAGGACGAGGAGGAGAAGGGGCGCTGGCGCATCGACGGCAACGTGCCCGAGAGCTGGCCGGTCAAGGTGCAGGGCGTGACCATGCTGTGCCGGCTGGCGAGCTTCCGCCACATGGGGCTCTTCCCCGAGCAGCTCCCGCACTGGCAGTGGATGCTTGAGCAGCTGAAAGAGATCCGCGACGAGCCTCCGCGCGTTCTGAACCTCTTCGCCTATACGGGCGCCGCCTCCCTCATCGCCGCGGCGGCGGGCGCGCACGTGACGCACGTCGATGCGTCGAAAAAGGCGATCTCCTGGGCCAAGGAGAACCAGGCGGCCTCCAAGCTCGGGCGCCGCGCCGATCCGCTGGATGCTCGATGACGCGCTAAAGTTCGCCGCGCGCGAGGTGCGCCGCGGCAAGACCTATCACCTCATCCTGATCGATCCGCCGAAGTTCGGGCGCGGGCCCGACGGCGAGGTGTGGGAGCTATTCGAGCACCTGCCGGCGCTCTTGAAGGACTGCGCGCGACTGTTGGCGCCTGGGCGCGCTAGCCTCGTGCTCACGGTCTACGCGATCCGCGCGTCCTCGCTCGCCTTCGATCAGCTCATGCGCGAGGTGTTGGCCGCGCGTGGCGGCACGTTTGCTTCAGGGGAGCTCGCGATTCGCGAGGCGGACGGCGGCCGCCTGCTGCCGGCCTCGCTCTTCACGCGCTGGGTGTCCGATGAGCGAGCGTGACCGCGAGCCGGCGCCGAAGCCGATCACGAGCTTGCAGAACGAGCGCGTCAAGGCGATCCGTGCGCTCGAGATGCGAAAAGTCCGCAAGGAGACGGGCCAGTTCGTCGCCGAGGGGACCTCGATCCTCGTCGCCGCGCGCGAGCACGGCTTTGCGCCGGAGACGCTGGTTTTCCGCGGGGCGCAGAGCGGAATTGCGCGCGGCCTCGTCGATTGGGCGCTTGATGCGGGCGCGGAGTGCTTGGAGGTCTCAGACGCGGTGCTGGCAAAGCTCGCCGCCAAGGACAACCCGCAGAGCATGCTCGCGGTGTTCCGCCAGCGCTGGTCCACTTTGCCGGAGGCCGGCAAGGTCGGGCGCGCTGACGTCTGGCTGGCGCTCGAGGAGGTGCGCGATCCCGGCAACCTCGGCACGATCATCCGCACCATCGACGCGGTCGGCGCCAAGGGTGTCATCCTCATCGGCACCGCGTGCGATCCCTATTCGCGCGAGTGCGTGCGCGCGACCATGGGCTCGATCTTCGCCGTGCCGCTCGTCAAGACGACGCGCGAGGCATTCCTCGCCTGGCGCCAGGGCTGGCGTGGCGACGTGGTCGGCACGCTTCTGTCGGCACATGAGGATTTCCGCACGGCGCACTACCGCGCGCCGGCGCTGCTCATCATGGGCAGCGAAGGACCGGGCCTGTCGCAGCCGCTCACCGAGGCGTGCACGCTGGCCGTCAAGATTCCGATGGCGGGGCAGCTCGACTCGCTCAATCTGGCGGTGGCGACGGCGCTGATGCTGTATCAGATCCGCGGGTCCCACCTGAAGCTCTAACCCATGCGCATTGAGTACCACCGCACCCTGATCGCCGACGCCGTGCGCAACGCCGCGTTCGAACGCGCGCTTGCCGCCGTGATCAAGCCCGGCGTCACGAGCCTCGCCGACATCGGCGCCGGCACCGGGCTCATCGCGCTGATGGCGGCGAGGCTCGGCGCGCGTGAGGTCTTTCTCTATGAGGCGGCCGAGGTCGCGGGCGTCGCTGCCAAGATCCTCAAGGCGAACCGCGCGCGCAACTGCCACCTTTTCCCTTGCCATTCGACCGAGATGCAGGATCCGCCGAAGGTCGACGTCGTTGTCTCCGAGACGCTCGGCAACTATCCCTTCGAGGAGCACATCATCGAGACCTTGAACGACGCGCGCGCCCGCTTCCTCAAGCCGAAGGGCACGATTATCCCGCGCTCGCTCGAGCAACTCGTTGCCCCGGTCGTATCAGACCGCATCGATTGCGAGCTTTCCGCCTGGGACGCGACGGGCTTCGATCTCTCTGTTGCCAAGACGATGAGCCTCAACAACATCTACGTGCGCGCGCTGGCACAGAAGGAGCTGCTTGAGGGCGGCGCGAGCGCGCGCATCTGGGACGAGATCGACTTTACCAGGGAGAACCGCACAAGCCGCAAGGGCGAGGCGGCCTGGCGGCTCGAGGCGCCGGCGACAATCTTTGGCTTTGCGACGTGGTGGCGCGCGGAGCTCGTGCCCGGCGTCCTGCTGACGACGGGACCGGGCGATCCGGCGACGCACTGGGAGCAGCTCTATTTTCCGTTGCTGGCGCCGTTGCACGCGAAGTCCGGTGAGACGATCGCCGTTGCGCTACGCTCGCGCACCTCGATCGACGCCGGCACGCACGTCGCTTGGACGGCAAGACACCTCGACGCAAAAGGCCACGAGCGCGCGCGTCAGGCCTTGAACCTCGACAAGGGCTTCCTGCCCTGAGCCGCTGCGTCAGGGCTGCAGCATCAGAGCGGTGGTGGCGATGATCGAGCCGCCGATAAGCAGCGTCGCAGCCCAGGCTGCGGCGTTGCGCAGGCGCGCGTGGTTGCGCTCACGCTGCGCCTTGTCGAGCCATTCCGCCGAGCTGGGCGGCATGAGCCAGCCTTCCTCCGCCTCCTCGACGCGGCGCTCGATCACCGCCAGCTCGCTTTCGACGGGCGCCGCCGACGCGAGCGGGGCGGCTTCGCCCTCGACCGGTGAGCTTGGGGTCTCCTCCGCCGGCGCCTCGGGTTGGGCCAAGAATTCCGCCACGGCTTCGGGCGCATCGCTGTAGGCAGCCTCGACGTTGGCGAGACGGCGCATCAGCGGGCGGTTCTGCATGGCTCGGGCAATGTTCTCGACGAGGTCCTGCTCCGCCTCGGCGGCGAGATCCTCTTTCACAATCACTCGTGCATCCATCGCGTCGAAATTCCATGAAGTTGCTGGTTCTGATGGAAAAACGCCACTCATCGAAGGCTTGCCCAAGGCGCCCATCAAAGAGCGGCGGCGCTTGGCGGGACGCAATGGGTACTGGCGCTGGCGTGCCGGTCCGTCGCAGGCAGGGGCACGGGATCTGGACGACGTGGGCGACGCGACGGACACATCGCTGGGGTCGGCGGCTGGAGTACGCATACACACCTCTCAGGGGTGCCTTGCCGCGCGCTCCCGATGTCATCCGGACACCAAACAGGCTGGCGGCTTCAGCGCCCGGACTTTAAAAGAGCCTACAGTGATGGCCGCAGCGTGGCAACGAGGTCCGCGCCTGCGCGGCGTCTTGGGATGGGGAGATCGCGCGATGCTGGTGCTGGTGCTCGGATTGGCAGTGTTTTTCGCAATCCACTTGGTTCCCGCCAACGTGGAGTTGCGCAACGGTCTCATCAACCAATTCGGCGAGGTGGGGTACAAGGCCATCTTCGGGATTCTGTCGTTGATCGGTCTGACGCTGATCGTGCTCGGCTTCGCCAAGCTGCAATTGCACCCGGGCAAGGACCCGCAACTGTGGGTGCCCCCGCTGTGGGCCCGCCACGTGGCGATCGCGCTGATGCTGCCGGCGATGATCGCGCTCGTTGCCGCCTACGTACCCTCGCACATTCACTCGGCGCTGAAGCATCCGATGCTGGTCGCCATCAAGCTGTGGGCGCTCGCGCATTTGCTCGCCAACGGCGATCTCGCTGCGCTCGTGCTGTTCGGCAGCTTCCTCGCGTTCGCCGTCTACGACCGCATCTCGGTTAAGCGGCGCGGTGCGCTCGGACCGCTTGGGAGCAAGACCGGGCCCTGGCTCAACGACGCCATCGTGGTCGTGCTCGCAACCGCGCTCTATGCCGCCATCCTCTTGTGGCTGCACAAGTACTTCATCGGCGTGTCGCCGCTGACATGAGCGGGAGCGGGCGCCTCGTCGGCATCGCGGTGCGGACGGCGCACCGGGCCCCCATGCAGCCGCGGAGAAGCGCGCTCCTGTCGGTCGGAGGAGGGGTCGAAGGTGACTACAAGGGCGTCAAGCATCCCCGCCGCGGCGTCACCGTGCTCGCGCGCGAAGCCTGGGAGGCGGCGCTGGCCGAGCTCGGCGGCGAGGAGGGCGCCGCGCCGCTCGCGTGGACGGCGCGTCGCGCAAATCTCCTCGTCGAGGGCGTTGCCCTGCCGCGCGCATTGGGCGGGATCGTGCGGATCGGGCCGGTCGTGCTCGAGGTCACCTATCCGACGACCCCGTGCCGGCGCATGGACGAGGTGCGGGCCGGCCTCATGAAGGCGCTTTATCCCGACTGGCGCGGTGGGATCACCGCCCGCATCGTCGAGGGCGGGCTGGTTGCGCTCGGCAATCCCGTCGACGTTCTCCTCGCCCCGCCCGAGCGCAAGGTCAGGCTGCCAGGTTGAGCGGGCAAAAAGAAGCCGAGGGCGCGGTGAGCGCACCCTCGGCTGGTTGATCCGTTGCGCGATTAATCGCGGCGCCCACCCTCGTACTCGACGGTGGGTGCACTGGCGCTGCGCCAGGGCTCGACGACGAACTCCGTGCGTTTGGTCGTCTCGCGGCTGAGGCCGTAGTCGGAGATGATTACGGAGGAGCCGGGCTTCATGAGCTCGGCGAGCTGCTCGACCGTCTCCTTGGGGATCTCGATGCGCTCGAGCGCGCTCGCGGGATCGGCATTGTCGCCGGCGGTGGCGACGTATTCCTGGTCCTCATGACGATGGCGGCGGTGCCACGTCCTCCTCGGCGTGGAGGAGGCCGCGGTCAGCGTGACGACGCTCCAGCGCAGGTTCTTCTCGCCCTTGGTGTAGCCGGTCGCCGTGAACACGTGCGTGCCGAGCGGCGTGTCCGGGTCGGTGATCTTCACGGGCACGTCGATCACCGGATTATCGATGCCGAGCTTGGCCTCGAGGCGTCCGGTTTTGCGGCTGATGAAGATCGAGACGGGATTGTCCTTGCGCTTCTCGATCGCGTCGGCTGCTGCGAGCGCGGCCTTGGCGTCGACGACGGCCTTCTCCGCGGTCTTGACGTCCTGGGCGGCAGCACGCGCCGCCTTCTCGGCGTCAGCGGCGACAGCGACGGCCTTGTCGATATCACCCGCCTGCGCGGCGACGGCCCGCTTGGCGGCGGCAGCGGCGTCGGCGAGGTCGAGGACCTTCGTCTCCTCGGCGAGCTCGTCGGCCGACTGCTTCTCGAGCTCGTCCTTGGACAGCTTGTCGACCTCGACCTTAGACATCTTCGCGGTGATCTCGCGGAACTTGTCGGCGCCGTTGTCGGCCTCGCGTGCCGCCTTGCGCGCGGCGTCGTTGAGCCTGTCGTGCTCGTTGCGCGCCTTGCGGACCTCATCCTTGGCGGCGCGCGCGGCATCGGCGGCCTCCTTGGCGTGCTCGGCGGCGGCCGTCGTGCGCGCCCCGGCATCGGTGATCGCGTTCGCCAGCTGCACCCTCTCGGCGGCGCGTGCCGCAGCGGCGGCTTCGCGCGTGCGCGGTCTGTCGACGGTCTCCGCCGACGCGGGCGTCACGCCGATCAAGCTGGACATATCCTTGCCCGTGGCGGAGGCCCTCTCGGCCGCAGTGCCATCCTGCGTCTTATTGCTCGCCTGCTCGTCGGGTGGCAGCGGTGCGATGAGATGCGGGCTCGCGAACTCTACAGGTTTCAGATCGTCCTCGGTGACGATGACGCGCGCGCCGATTTCGGTGATCCCATACAAGTTGCGGGCAAAGCTCCCCGGAAGCCGGATGCAGCCGTGCGAGGCGGGATAGCCCGGCACCACGCCCTCGTGCATTGCGACGCCCGAATTGGTGATGCGGTTCATGTATGGCATCGGGGCGCCGCCATACAGATTGGAGTAGTGGTAGCGGTTCTTCTCGAGGATGCTGAAGATGCCGGTCGGGGTCTCGCGTCCGCGCATGCCGGTGGAGATGGTCGACGTCGCGATCTTGGTGGTGCCGTCGTAGACGGAGACGGTCTGCTTGCCGAGCGACACGACGATCACCAGGGGACCGGTCGGTTTCGGCAGCGTCGACGTGATCTTCTCGCCGTCATCGGGAATGTTGCGCGGGATGCGGCGCTGCGGGCGCGGCCGCTCCGCCTGCCACGGCGATGGTCCCTGCCAGCCGCCCCAGGGGAAAAGCTGTGCCTGGGCTGCGTCGGTCGCACCGGCGAGGAGGAGCCCGGTTACCGCAAGCGTCGCGGTGACGAGTCCATGGCCGACCGCGCCTGTGTTTACTTTCCTGAAGGTTTCCAAGGAAGCACCCGTCCGAACTGAGAACGCATCTGAAGGAAGCATATTATATGCTGGTTTTAACCCTAAATCTTCGTTAGCAGAATGTCTGCCTGCTGCGCGAAAGAGCGAATGTTGTAGCCGCGCAACCGGTAGGTGGCCGCTTGCCGGGCCGTTCCGCCCAGGTTTCGCGGACGTGATCCGACGAAATGAGTATGCTCATCCCATGTCCGTTCACAACTCCCAAAAACGTCTCCTGGCTCCCGACATCACGGCCATGAAGGGGCATGGGCCGATCGTCGCGCTCACCGCCTACCACGCGCATACGGCGGCGATCGCGGACCGCTACTGCGATTTTCTCCTCGTGGGCGACAGCCTCGGCATGGTGATGCACGGATACGAGACCACGGTGCCGGTGCCGCTCGAATTGATGATCATGCACGGGCGCGCCGTGGTGCGTGGTGCCAAACATGCGCTCGTCGTCGTCGACATGCCGTTCGGCTCCTATGAGGAAAGTCCTGCCGTCGCGTTCCGCAATTCGGCACGCGTGATGAAAGAGACCGATTGCGGCGCGGTGAAGATCGAGGGCGGCCGGCGCATGGCCGAGACGATCCGCTATCTCGTCGAGCGCGGCATCCCCGTCATGTCGCATATCGGCCTCACGCCGCAATCGGTGAACGTCATCGGCGGCTTCAAGGCGCAGGGGCGCAGCGAGCAGCAGTGGGCCGCGATCGAGGAGGACGCACGCCAGGTTGCCGACGCGGGCGCGTTCGCCGTTGTGCTCGAGGCGATTACCCAGCCGCTCGCTGAGCGCATCACCACCGCGATCGAGATCCCCACCATCGGCATCGGCGCCTCACTGTCGTGCGACGGCCAGATCCTCGTCATGGAGGACATGCTCGGCTTGAGCCCGCGCGTGCCTCGCTTCGTCAAAAAGTTCGGCAAGGTCGGCGAGGTGATCGAAGGCGCGATCCGCGCCTACGCCGAGGACGTGCGCGCGCGCGCGTTCCCCACGCCCGAGCACACCTATTCCATGAAGAGCCCGGCAAAAATCGGCTCCGGCCGCACGCCCGCGCGCGTCCTAGCAAGCGAGATCAAAGCCACGAAAAAGCCGAAAACCCCAAGCAGCAAGGGCTGAGGGGTTGCGGGCAGGCCTTTATAGAGCCTTACTGATCAATCACTTGCGCTAGGACCGCCGTCGGCTATTTATGCGGGGCTCAGAGATGCGCAAGAATGGGCCTCTGATAACGATAAGCGCCGGAAGTCAGGGGCGGAAACCGACATGGCACAGGACGACGGCTTTCTCCGCGAGGTTGAGGAAGAGATAAGGCGCGAGCGCATCGAGAAGCTCTGGCGCCAATACGGCACCTATTTCATCGCCGGTGCGGCTCTCATCGTCTTCGGCGTGCTCGGCTACCAGTATCTGCAGAACCGGCGCACCACGGCCGCAGAGGCAACGGGCGCACGCTACATGGACGCGGTCGCGCTCGCCGACGACGGCAAGGAGGGCAGTGCCGCGGCGGAGTTCAAGAAGATCGCCGAGGACGGCACGGGCGGCTATCCGGATCTGGCGCACCTGCAACTCGCGGGTGCGCTGCTGAAGGAAGGCAAGAAAGCCGACGCGCTTGCGACCTACGAGGCGCTCGCCAACAAGGCCGACGCCGACGATCTGTTGCGCGGCTACGCAGCCCTGCAGGCCGCCGCCATGCGGCTCGGCGACGCCGACTTTACGGAGATGCAGAATCGGCTCAACCCATTGATCGGCGACGAGAGCCCGTGGCGCTACAGCGCGCGCGAGCTGTTGGGACTGGCGGCGTTCAAGGCCGGCAACTGGAACGAGGCGCGCACGGTCTTGACGCCGCTGCTCGTCGACCAGAAGACGCCGCAGAGCATCGTCGAGCGCGCGCAGATCGTATTGGCGGAGATCGCGACCAGCGAGATCGCCAAGAAGGGCGCCGAGGCGAAGCCCGCAGCCGCGGGCGCGACTGCCGCCGAGGGAGCATCGGCGGGTGCTGCGCCGTCGGCCACGAAGAAGGAGTAGGGGAAAGACTATGAGGGGTGGGCAACGGTGGTCACGGCGGATCGGCCTCATCGGCGCGAGCCTTGCGGCTGCCGCGCTCGCCGGCTGCTCCGACGGTCCACAGCTCCCCAAGCTCAACGACTTGAACCCCTTCGCCGAGAAGGCGGTGCCGCTGCCCGGTAGGCGCATCTCGGTGATGCAGACCCCGGACGTGGTCACGGGCGAGCTTGCCGACGCGAGCGCGCCGATCATCCTGCCGCCTCCGCGCGCCAACGAGGATTGGGCGCAGCCCGGCGGCGATGCCAACAACGCGCCCGGCAATCTCGTCTTCGACGGGGCGGCAAGCGAGGCGTGGTCCACGAGCGCCGGCACCGGCTCGGGCAGCGCCGGCCGCGTCACCGCGAGCCCCATCGTCTATGGGGGCCACATCTACACGCTCGATGCGGCAGGCAACGTGAGCTCGTTTGCGACGTCGGGCGGCTCGGCGGAATGGCGCATCTCGCTGAAGCCGGATCGCGAGAAGGCGAAGACCCCCTGGTACTCGCTCTCGCTCTCGCTCGGCGGCGACAGCGGAGGCGGATACGGGGGCGGCCTCGCCGTCGACAACGGGCGGCTCTACGCGGCGAGCGGCTACGGCAATGTGGTGGCCATCGATCCGCAGTCGGGAAAGAAGTTGTGGGAGAAGCAACTGGAGGCGCCGATCCGCGCCTCGCCGACGGCGGCTGGCGATCGGGTGTTCATCGTGACGCTCGACGGGCGCTTCTACTGCCTCGCTGGCGCCGACGGGGGCGAGCTGTGGTCGGTGCGCGGCCTGCCGCAGCAGGCGAGCCTCATCAACAACGCGAGCCCGGCAGTCGATGGCGGCATCGTGGTCGTGCCCTATCCTTCCGGCGACCTCGTGGCGCTCAACGTCGCCGACGGCAGCTCGGTGTGGACCGAGAGCCTGTCGCGCACGCGCACGACCTCGGAATTGACCTCCATGAGCGACGCCGCGCGCCCGGCGATCGACAACGGCACAGTGTTTGCCGTCGGTCACGCAGGCCGCATGATCGCGACGCAATCGGCGACGGGCGAGCGGTTGTGGTCGCTCAACGTGCCGGGGATCCAGCCGCCTTGGGTCGCCGGCGACAGCGTCTTTGTCGTCGACACCAGCGGGCAGCTGATGGCGATCACGCGCAAGGACGGCAAGATTTTGTGGACGACGAAGCTGCCCGACGCCACAAGCTGGTGCGGGCCGACGCTCGCCGGCGGCACGCTGTGGCTCGGCTCGGCGAAGGGCGCACTCGTCGGCGTCGATGCCGCGACCGGGCGCATCACGACGCAGAAGGATCTCGGCAGCGCGATCTACGTCGCGCCTGTCGTCGCGCAAGGGCGAATGTACGTCCTGACCGACAATGCCAAGCTGATCGCGCTCAACTGAGCGTTTAGTGCTAACGGCTACCATCCGGCCGGCGAATGCGCGATAAGGGCGCTCCTCTCGCTTCGGCCGCTCCACCCATGTCCGTTCCCCCCGTCATAGCCATCATCGGCCGGCCCAACGTCGGCAAGTCGACGCTGTTCAACCGGCTGACCGGCAAGCGCTCGGCGCTCGTCTCGGACATGCCGGGGCTGACACGCGATCGCCGCGAAGGCGAGGCGGAGCTCGCCGGCCACGCCGTGACGCTCGTCGACACCGCCGGCCTTGAGGAGGGCAAGCGCGGCTCGATCGCGGAGCGCATGCGCAAGCAGACGGAGGCCGCGCTTGCTGAAGCCGACCTCGTGCTGTTCCTCCTCGATGCGCGCCAAGGGGTGACGGCGGACGACAAGGTGTTCGCCAAGCTCGTGCGCGTCTCCGGCCGCCCCGTCATCACGGTCGCCAACAAGTGCGAAGGGCGCGCGGGCGAGGAAGGCTTCTACGCCGCCTTCGAGCTCGGCTTCGGCGAGCCCGTCTCCATCTCGGCCGAGCACGGCGAGGGCCTCGGCGATCTTATCGTCGACATGCTGGCAGCGCTGGGCATCAAAGATGCGCACGAGCCGGCGGCGGAAACCGAGACCGTGACCGAGCGCGAGACGCGAGCCATTCGCGTCGCCATCGTCGGGCGACCCAACGCCGGCAAGTCGACCCTCGTCAACGCGCTTCTCGGCGAGGAGCGCATGATCACGGGACCGGAGCCGGGGCTGACGCGCGATGCCGTCGCGAGCGATCTTGAATGGTCCGGCCGCAAGGTGCGCCTCTTTGACACCGCGGGTTTGCGGCGCAAAGCCAGGGTGACGGAGGCCGCCGAGAAGCTCAGTGCATCGGACGCGATCCGCGCCATCCGCTTCGCCGAGGTCGTCGTGTTGCTGATCGATGCCGAGCGTCCTTTCGAACATCAGGATCTGACCATCGGCGATCTGGTGACGGAGGAGGGGCGCGCCCTCGTCATCGCCGTCAACAAATGGGACCTCGTTGCCGACAAAGAGCGGATGTTAAAGGAGCTGCGCGCGACGCTGGCGCAGCGCTTGGCGCAGGTGCCGGGCGTCGCGCTCGTGCCGATCTCGGCGTTGTCGGGGCGCGGGCTGGACCGGCTCGCCAAGGCGGTGCTCGGGGCCTACGATGCATGGAACCGGCGCATTCCGACTGCCGATCTCAACCGCTGGCTCGGGGAAGCGCTTAGCCGTCATGCGCCGCCCGCGGCGCAAGGCCGCCGCCTCAAGATCCGCTACATGACGCAGGCCTCCGCGCGTCCGCCGACTTTCATCGCCTTCTGCTCGCGGCCCGAGGAATTGCCCAAGTCCTACCTGCGCTACCTCGCCAACAGCCTGCGTGAGGCCTTCGATCTGCCCGGCGTGCCGCTGCGCCTCAACTTGCGCAAGGGTGACAACCCCTACGTCAAGAAGAAGCATTGAACGGCTCTGCGCGTGTTTGGTCTGCGATTGAGAGGGGCCGGAAATGCAGCGGACGGGAGCGGCAGCGAACCCGAAGATGCCACCGACTCACCGCCCGCACGGACGACAGCCGCACGTCTGGCGCCGTTCCGGACCCACACAAGTAGGTTGGGCGCCGGCCCGGTGCAAGTGCTTTTTGGACTTGACGCGAAGCCGTCGCGCTCGATCTTCTGATCTTGCACTGCAACGAGGAGCGATGCCGTTGGCGGAAGCAGAAACAGCGCGCAACAGCGAGGTCCTCTTCTATCACCTGGAGCGCCAAGCGCTCGAGCAGGTGCTGCCGAGCCTCGTCGAGAAGACGCTCGAGCGCGGCTGGCGCGCGGTCGTGCAGGCAGGGACGGATGAGCGCCTCGCCGCGATCGATCTCGCGCTATGGACCTACAAGGAGGACAGCTTCATTGCGCACGGCACGGCGAAGGACGGCCACGCCGCCGAGCAGCCGGTCTATCTGACGACCGGCAACGACACACCCAACGGCGCCGGTGTGCGCTTTCTCGTCGACGGCGCGGAGACAAACGATTTCACCGGCTACGTGCGCATCGTCTATATGTTCGACGGCAACGACGCAGACGCCGTGACGAAGGCGCGCGCGCAGTGGACCGAGGCGAAGGGAGCAGGCTGCCCCGTCACCTACTGGCAGCAGAGCGCCGCAGGCAAGTGGGAAAAGAAAGGATAGCCGGTGCGTGCGCCCGATGTGGCGCACTCGCCACGTGCTGAGCCCGCGCAGCCGATATCCATCAGCTTCTGCAAAGAGCGCACACGTTGTCCACGACATTCGCTCGCGCAACGCATGCGTTGCCTTGCACGCAAATTGACGCCTTCCTACCGTCCGGCAGCAAGCGATTTGAGCCATTCACACCTGCCGAACGTCCATGCACCTACTGGGCATATATAATCAGCACGATGCGTGCGCCGCGCTGTTCAACGACTACCGCCTGGTGGCGGCCGTCGCCCAGGAGCGGCCGACGCGGCGCAAAGGCGACGGCGGCACTTTTCCGCTCGCAGCCGTACGCGAGTGCCTCGAGGAAGGCGGGATCGGCTTTGAAGACGTCGATGTCGTCTGCCTGCCGCGCACGCGCTACCCCGAGGAATTCTTCCGACTGCGCGCGCACCTGCCGTTTCCGCAAACGGCAAAGGACAACACGCTGGAATTGATCCGCGTCATGGTGCGCAATTTCATTTCCGATCCGCTCAGCGCTTTCGATGCGCGCTCGTATCTCTCCGAGTACGGCCTCAACCCGAAAGAGATCTACTTCTACAACCACCACATGGCGCACGCGGCGGGCGCGCTGTTTCACACGCGGTGGGACGAGGCGGTCATCTACACCTCCGACGGCGGCGGCGACCGGACGTTCTACAGCGCGCGGCATCTGAAGGAAGGGCGGCTCAAAGACATCTTCGGCGGCGAGGCGGATTCGCGCGCCTACTCGCGCCCGCAGACGCGCGCCGACAGCATGGGCCACCTCTACTATCACGCAACGCGCGCGCTCGGCTTCCGCCCGCTGCGCCATGAAGGCAAGGTCCTGGGACTTGCCGCGTTCGGTCGCCCTCTCTACGCGCACGAGCTTAGCCGCTTCTACCGCGTCGCCGACGACGGCCAGATCAAGAGCCTCGTGCATCCGCGCGAGATCGTCAAAAAGGTCGAGGCGATCGCGGCGACGGGCCGGCGCGAGGACGTCGCGGCCTCGGTGCAGGAGGTCGTCGAGGACATCACGTTGCTTTCGCTCGAGCGGATCTTAGCGCGCCACCCGGCGCGTAACCTTGGGCTGTGCGGCGGGGTGTTCGCCAACGTGAAGCTGACGCAGCGGATCGCCGAGCGCTTCGCGCTCGACGAGATCTTTGTCTATCCGGCCATGTCGGACCAGGGCGAAGGGGCGGGCGGCGTCCTCGAGTATCTCCTTCAGCGCGACGGTGCGAGCCATTGGCTGGCGCAGCGCGCCCCGTTTGCCAACGTCTATCTCGGCCGCGACTACATGGCGGGGGCCGATGACGTCTTCCACGCCGGCGGCGCCACAGCCGAGGTCTCGGCCTCCGCCGGCCGCAACGATCTGGTGCCCCGCATTGCCGAGCTCATCGCCCAAGGCAAGATCGTTGGCACCTATCTTGGCCGCGGCGAGTACGGCCCGCGCGCGCTCGGG
This sequence comes from uncultured Alphaproteobacteria bacterium, assembly GCA_963724945.1. Taxonomy (GTDB): domain Bacteria; phylum Pseudomonadota; class Alphaproteobacteria; order Rhizobiales; family Hyphomicrobiaceae; genus Hyphomicrobium_A. Next base: position 1,747,308 of record CAVRWL010000003.1, read on the forward strand.
GCGCGCTCAATCATAGCCGCAGCGGTCGACCGCTCGATCAACGATTGGCTCAATAAGCGCCTCGACCGCACCGAGTTCATGCCGTTCGCGCCCGTGGTGCGCAAGGAGCGCTGCGCCGAGCTCTTCGACCTGCCGCAAAGCCTCATGTACACGGCGCAGTTCATGACGGTGACATGCAACGTCAAGGACGCATGGAAGGAGCAAATTCCCGCCGTCGTGCACGTCGACGGCACCGCGCGGCCGCAAGTGGTCGACCGCGAGACGAACCCGCTCTACTACGATATCTTAAAGCAGTACGAGCTGCTGACCGGCGTGCCGGCGCTGATCAATACCTCGTTCAACGTGCACGAGGAGCCGATCATCAACAAGCCCGAGGAAGCGTTGCGGGCTTTGCTGATGGGGCGCGTCGACTTTGTCGCGACCGAGACGACGTTGTGGAAGAAGGCGGCTTGAGGATCGGCGTCGCCGCTTGACAGCGGGTCCGCGCCGGCGCTCAAGCGTCGGCCATGAACTACCGCCACGCCTATCATGCCGGCAACTTTGCCGATGTCCTCAAGCACGCCGCCCTCGCGCTCGTCATCGAGCACCTCAAATTGAAGTCGGCGCCGTTCCGCGTCATCGACACGCACGCTGGCATCGGCCTCTATGATCTTTCCAGCGAAACTGCATCGAAGACGGGCGAGTGGCGCGAGGGGATCGGCCGCGTCCTTGATGCCGAGCTTTCGCCGGAAGCCGCCGCGGCGCTTGCCCCCTACCTCGGCGTCGTGCGCGCGCTCAATGGGGAAGACGGACAAGAGAGCGTGCCCACGCGCTATCCCGGCAGCCCGCTGATCGCGCGCCGGCTCATGCGCGAGAACGACCGCCTCATCGTCAACGAGCTGCACCCGGAGGACCATGCCGCCTTGAAGCGGCAGTTCGGTCGCGACGCGCAGACCAAGGTTCTGCATCTCGACGGCTGGACGGCGCTCAAGTCGCTGCTGCCTCCGAGAGAGCGCCGCGGCGTCGTCCTCGTCGATCCTGCCTACGAGGAGCCGGGCGAGCTCGAGCGCCTGGTGCAGGGCCTGAAGGACGCCGCGCGCCGCTTCGCGGGCGGCACGATTCTGTTGTGGTATCCGATCAAGGACGTGCGCGCTGCCGTTGCCTTGCGCCGGCAGGTTGCAAGCCTCGGGCTCGCCAAGGCGCTGGCGGTCGAGCTGATGATCCGGAGCCCCGACGATCCCGCGCGCCTCAACGGCGCCGGCCTCATCATCGCCAATCCGCCGTTTACGCTGCCGCGCCAGCTCGAGGCGCTGCTGCCAGAGCTCGTGCGCCTAATGGCGCAGGGGGAAGGGGCGACATTTCGCATGGAGGAGCTTGCCGGCGCCCCACCGGCGGCGCCTCCAGCGGGCGGCTAAGCCCTTGCGGGAAATCCGTATTTCTCTGATACTTGCCATCGCTCGGCAGCCGATCGACCCGGCGGAGACTTTGGGTAGCCTTGAGATTTTCGCGCGCATGCATTCTCACGCGCACTTGACCCTTCCCGACTTGCAAAGAGACTTCCGAGCACCCCCCGGCCGCGGCTCCGCTCGGGCCGCGCCATTGTCGAGATTTGCGTTCGTTAGGGAGACTTCGCGATGCGCCAGAGCGGCACCGTCAAGTTCTACAATTCCCAGAAGGGCTTTGGCTTCATCAAGCCCGACGACGGCGGCCAAGACGTGTTCGTGCACGTGACGGCCGTGGAGCAGTCGGGCATCTCGAACCTCGACGAGGGCATGCGCATCTCGTTTGAGACCGAGCCCGACAAGCGCGGTAAGGGGCCGAAGGCCGTCAATCTGCAGGCCTCCGCCTGACATCATTCCAGACGAAACGAGGATAACGGGCTGGCGGCGTCACCGGCCGGCCACGTCGCGCGCTCCTTTTTCGCGTTTTCCACCGCGGCGGATGGGCAAAGGCTCTTGCCTGCGGCAAGCTCGGCGGCCTACGCGCAACTCCAAGGCGCGCAACTCCCAGGGGTGTTCGAAATGACGAAGATTCATCGCATCGCATTTGCCGCGGCGGCCGTCGCCGCACTTTCGCTCGGGCTTGGCACCTCCGCGCAAGCGGGGCATTGCTTCAAGAAGGCCGCATCGGGGACGAACACCACGATCGCCGGCGCCAAATCGCAGGTCTACGAGGCCTTGCTGCAGTCGTTCGACTGGGGCGCGTGGGCGAGCTGGATGGCGACGGGCTCGACGCCGGGCTATCGGGTCGGCGCCCCGCGCTACAGCTGCTCGAAGGGCGGGCTCGGCTACAACTGCAGGGGTGTCTCGACGGTCTGCACCACGTCGTGAGCGAAGGCGCGGCGCGTTAGCGCACGGCGGGGCCAGTGATGAGCCCCGTCAGGAGGGCGAGAAGCGCGCCGCCCAACGCGCCGGCGCCTGCTTGCGCCGCGATCGCAACGGGCGCGGCGATCGCGCCTTGGGCGAGTGCGACGGCGCCTAGTCCATAGTTTGCGGCGACAAGGCCGCCGCACACGCCTCCCACGATGCCGACGATGAGGCCGCCGAGCGCGCCAAGCCGCGCCGCCCGCAGGACGCGGGCGAGTAGGACGCCGAGGAGCCCGCCGACAACCTGAGCGGCAAGTACGACGAGCTCGGCCAAATGACGCCCCCCTGGGTTAACTATTCCTGCTATCTATTAGAGGATGATGTCAAAACGGCACAACGGCCGGGCTGGCGCGTTTAGCCTACAGGCAAGCCCGGGCGTGTGCGTCTTGAGCGTGTTCGACGGGTGACAAGAGGCCGGCAAAGCGCGTTGCTGATGGCACTTTTGCCGCCCCTACCGGCAATTTCCGCTATTCTCCGCCCCGAATTGGCCGGGTCGGAAGAAGGCCAAACAGGCTGAAGAGGCTATGGGATTTATGAGCGGTTCTCTCATTCGTGGCGGCGGCCTCATCGTCGTGGCGCTTTTGGCCATTGCCGCGCTAGACGGCGTCAGACAGCACGTGATCCCGGGCGCGGGCGCACGGGCGGACGAGGTCCAACCCAAGCGGCACTACCGCCATGCGCGGCGTCACGGCCGGCGGGCCACGCTGCGCAAGGGGTCGACGCCGGCGGAGATCGCCCGCTACTTCCAGCTCTACGGCGGGTATATCGATCCGACCCTCAACATACAGACGCCGGGCGGCCCGTTCGATAGCGGCTTCTTCTTCGATTCGGGCATCCGTCCCAACGGCGGCGATTCCCCTTACATGAACTAAGGGGTTAGAGCGCCGCGTTTTTGCTGCCATTGTACTGCACATAATTGATGGGCCGGGCCCTAGGCACCGCTCGGAGTCCCCGCTATAGCTCAACGATACGGGCTCGAAGGTCCGTGCCGCCAGGGGTTCCATCAATGCGCGCTCCGCTTGCTTTTGCCGCTGCTGTCACCGCTTTGCTTTCGAGCATCGCCATGGGGGCCATGCCCGCGCAGGCCGCGTGCAAGCGCTTCGGCTTCACGGTGAACGACTACGGCAAAGAGGGGCCGACCCACGACGCTAAGGAGCTGCTCGACAAGCACATCGCGGAGTGGGCGGGCAAGCAGGGCATCAAGGATTACAAGGTCGGCAAGAAGGCCGTCAGCTGCGAGCTGTTCTTGAACTTCGTCGTGTTCGACGAGCACACCTGCACCGCGTCCGCAAACGTCTGCTGGGGCGGAGATCAGAGCAAGGTGACGAGCGGCACCGAGGCCGCGGCTGGCGCGCCGCCGGCGCCCGTGCGCAAGGCCGCCGCGGAGCGGCCCGTTCACGCCGGCAGCCACAAGGCCGCCCATAAGCTGAGCGCGAAGACGAGCGAGACGCCGCCTGCGGCCGCTGCCGACGCCGCGCCGGATACGAGCTCGCCAGAGGCCGCCGCCGAGGCCGCGGCACGCGCCGCCGCGCGTGATGCGGCTTCGCCCACCGACACGACGATGGCTCCCGTAGACGCAGTGCCGACCGCGGCTCCCGACAAGTCGGCTGCGGAGGCGCCGCCGGCCGCGCCCGCGATCCAAACGGCTGCGCCTGCCAAGAGCGAGGAGCGCCTCGAGAAGATGGCCGCTCCTGTCGAGACCGGCGCGTTATCGCGCGATGCCGCGCCGGCGGACATGACGCCGGCCGCGCCTGCCGTGTCAGGCGAGGTTGCCTCGGAGAAAGCCAAGGCTGCCGCGGCGGCGTCCGCGGCTGCCGCTGCCGCCGAGAGAGCTGCCGCCGCCGCCGAGACCGCGGCCAACGCCGCCAAGGAGGCCGCAGCTGCGGCTATCGCTGCGAGTGCGGCCGGCCGCGGCGCATTCGTTCCGCCGCTTGGCGAGGCGGCGCTCACCGACAAGTCGAAGACCAGCCACTAAGGCTCGTTCGCCAGCGTCTCCTTCACCCGCGCATAGCGAGGCGGTCGAGCCGCAAGCGATGGCGCTGATCCGATAGCAGCAGGATGGCGCCGAGGCCGCCGAAGAAAGACCCGAGCGCGGTGGCGCTGGCGATCAGGAACATGATGAGGACTTGATACTTCGCGGCCTCGACGGGTGCGATGCCGGCGAGGATCTGTCCCGTCATCATGCCGGGCAGCGCCACGATCCCGGTCGTCGCCATCGAATTGAGGATCGGCATCATGCCCGTCCGCAGCGCGACGTGGAGCACGCCGCTCAAGGCCTCGTAACGGTGCGCGCCGAGCGCGAGCCGCCCCTCGATGGCGCCGCGCTCGCGGCTTGCCGCCTCGCTGAACGTGTCGAGCACGAGGCTGACGGCGGTCATGGTGTTGCCGAGCACCATGCCGAGGATGGGCAGCACGTAGCGCGGTGCGTACCAGGGGTCGGGCCCGATCATGACGCCGACGCCGAGCCCGGTGATCGTCATGCCGATGAACAGAAGCGTCGCGGTGCTGAAGCCCCACGCCGCCCAGCCGCCGAGCCGCCGGTGCTGGCGCGAGACCACCTCGAGCCCGGCGGCGAGCACCATCACGAGCCCTAATACGGCGGTCCAGATGGGTGAGGTCTGGGCGAAGATAAACTTCAGAATGAGCGCGACGAGAGCGAGCTGCACCAGCATGCGCACGGCGGCGACGGCGATGCTCTTCTCGAGCTTCAGACCGAACACCCACGAGATCGTGCCGTTGATGAGGAGCAGGCAGGCTGCGAGCATGAGATCGAGCGGGGTCAAGGCGACGTACGTCATGCCGCGCGCTCTCCCTCTGCGAGAGCGCCTGCGCCGCGCGGCAGCACGAGGCGCGCGTGCGCGAGGCGCTCGATCTGATCGCGGTCGTGACTGACGAGAACGATGCTGCGGCCCGCCAGCAGCTGGTACTTGAGCAGCTCCTCGACGAGTGCGGCGGTCTGCGCATCGAGCGCGGTGGTTGGCTCATCGAGCAGCAGCACGCTCGGCTCGTCGATCAGCGCGCGCGCGAGCGCAAGGCGCTGGCGCTCGCCGGTGGAGAGTACGGCGATCGGCCGATCGAGCACGCTCATCTCCAGCCCGAGGCAGTGGAGCAGGCGCTCGACCCTGCCGGCGCCCGCCTCCGCGGGCAACGCGGGGCGTGCCGTCTCGGTCCACCAGGCCGGCTCGGCGGAGCAATAGCGCACGAGCGCGCGCCACTCCGGGCCGCTCATCTCGTTGCGCTCCGCGCCGTCGAGGAACACCTGGCCCGGCGCCGGATCGAGATCGGCGATGGCGCGCAGGACGCGCGTCTTGCCGGCGCCCGAGGGGCCTTCGACTGCGAGGCAGTCGCCGTCCGCCACCTCGAAGCTCAAGGGCGGCAGCTCGGGAATGCGCAGATGTTCGACGCGAAGCAAGAGATGAGCACTTCCGTTGTAGCGTTGACGAGCCTTAGCAAGCAGGACGGCACCGACGCCAGCGCCGGCACCGGCAAAAGTCCGCCATTGGGACATCACGACGCGCGCAAACCGTGATCGCGCCGGCAGCGGCGCGCTCAGCCCACGGGCTTTGCCGACAGCAGGATGTCGTGGCCGTCGCGCAGCACCTCGAGGCGCATGCCGGCGGTGCTGGCAAGTCGCCACGTGTAGTAGGCCTGGATGGTCATGGCGTCGAGCGGGGGCGGGTGCTCGCCGGCGATGAACTCGGCGAGATGCTGGGGCGGCCGTGCGGTGGCTCCGCGGCAGCGGATCAGGAAGCTCGGGTTCTCGAGCGAGCCGCCCATCTGCACCTCGATGTCGCCGCCGCGCGGCAACGCGGTGACGGCACTGGCGACGAGGTTCAGCAAGAGCTTTACCTTGTCCTTGCCCATGTGGCCGGGGACCGTGCGCCAGATCAGGTTGTGCTTGCCCTTGCCGATGAAGCCGCGCGAGATCTGCTCGGCCGTGCCGAGGTCGATCATGGCGCCCGCCGATCCCGCCGCCCCGAAGGCGAAGCGGGCGAATTGCAGCCGCGCCGAGGCCTGCTCGGTGACGTTGCGGATGACGTCGAGGGCATAGTTCTTCGCCTCCTCGTCGTCGTCCTCGTCGAGAATCTCCAGGCCATTGTAGATGGCGCCGACAGGGCCGATCACGTCATGGCATATTTTGCTTGAGATAAGCGCGGCGAGTTCTAGATCGGTGGGATTGGTGCGTTGCCCCATCGATGCCCCTCCAATGGCGCAGATTCCGAGCGGCGGCCGCCCGAGCGCCCTGTGGATCGAGGGTCGCCCTACCTGAGCAAACAAGCTCCGCTTGCGAAGAGTTCGTTCATTCTGATACACGCGCCGGACTTTTGATGCAAAGGTCTGCCGCAGGCTGCGGCTCACGCCCTTGTTTTCGTAGGGCAATGAGCAAAGAGCGCGCCGCGGGCAGAGCGGCGTATGGCGCGCTTTGACCGCGTTAGCGCGAATCAGGGGCGAGCGGAGCATGGAAGCTGAGGAGTGCCGGCGCTTGTTGGATGCGCTTCTGCCTGCGGTGCTCGCCGCCGGCCGAAATCGAGATGCGCCACTTCGCAGCCGGCGTCGCCGTCGCGACCAAGGCCGACACCACGCCCGTCACGATTGCCGATCACGAGGCCGAGGAGGTGCTGATCGCCGGCTTGCGCACGGCGGCGCCGGGCGTGCCCGTCATCGCCGAGGAGGCGGTCGCGGCGGGCCGCGTGCCGCCGATCGGGGATGCTTTCTTTCTCGTCGATCCGCTCGATGGCACGCGCGCTTTCATCAACCGCAGCCCCGAGTTCACCGTCAATATCGGGCTCATCGAGCGCGGGCAGCCGGTGTTCGGCGTCATCTACGCGCCGGCCTTGCAGCTCCTGTTCGCGACGATCGCGCCCGGCCGCGCCGTCGAGGCGTCGATTGCGCCGGAGGCGGAAGGGTTTGCGCTCAAGGGCCTGCACTTGAAGCCGCTCGCGACGCGCGAGCCCGATCCCAAGGCGCTTATCGCCTTCGCCAGCCGCTCGCACGCGAGCGAGACGACGGAAGCCTTCCTGAAGCGCCTGCCGATCGCTGAAAAGCGCAAGGCGAGCTCGTCGTTGAAATTCTGCCTGATCGCGCGCGGGGAGGCCGACCTTTATGCGCGGCTGGGACAGACGAACGAGTGGGATACCGCTGCGGGGCAGGCGATCCTCGCCGCCGCCGGCGGTAGCGTGACGACCATCGACGGCGAGCCGCTCGTCTACGGCAAGTCGGGGGCCGGCTTTGCCAATCCGCAGTTCGTCGCCTGGGCGCGCAAACCGTTGCTCTGAGCGCGGCAGAACCGCCACAATCGGCCGCTGCAATGGCCACACTTTCGTAACACTTTAAGTCGAAGGATTCGCAAATTGCAGGCATTCGCGGTGCATCCCGCGAAGCTACGCGTAGAAATGGATCGCGTCATGTCGCAACCCCGCCGGTATCCCTTCGTCCTGTCTGCGCTGAGCGCACTCGCCGTGGTCGCGATTGCTGTTGCTCCGCACGCACTGGCTGCCAACGACGCCTACTCACCGCCGTCCGACCCCGACAACGTCGGTCCGACGCCGCCCTACCACCCGAGCGGCGTCTATCGCGAGGACGACAACTATCGGCGCTACGACGGCAATCAGCCTATGGTCTCTCCCAAGCCGCGTCCGCCCGAGGATGATAGCTCGGTCGGCTACGGAGAGCCCTACCACCCCCCGGGTGAGCCGTATGACGGACCGCCGCGGGATGACCCTTATGACCACGGCTATTCGCAAAACGAGATCGTCGAGGCCGGCCGCCACTTCTTCGGCTCGGTGGACAGGGGGCTCGCGAGCGTGGTCGAGTACGCGTTCCGCAAGTCCGGACGCCCCAACGGCTACATCCTGGGCGAAGATGCGGGTGGCGCCTTCATCGCCGGGCTGCGCTACGGGGAAGGCACGCTCTATACGAAGGATGCCGGCGCCCACAAGGTCTACTGGGAAGGCCCCTCGATCGGCTACGACTTCGGCGGGGAGGGCTCCAAGACGATGGTGCTCGTCTACAACCTGCACGAGCCGTGGGAGATCTACAACCGGTACGCCGGCGTGCAGGGCTCTGCCTATTTCGTGGGCGGGGTCGGCATTCAATTCCAGACCCACGGCAACGTCACGCTGGCGCCCATCCGCGCCGGCATTGGCCTGCGGCTAGGTGCCAATGTCGGATATTTGAAGTATACCCGCGAGCCGACGTGGAATCCGTTTTGAGTCGCCGCACTGCGGGGAAAGAGGGGCCGGGTGGAGACGAGCGGGGTAGACGCATTGCGCAGATCGGCCGCAAGCTGGATAATTAGCTTTGTGGTGCGCGGCTGGCTGGGCGAGGGGGGGCGGTTGCGTCGGGTTTCGCAGTCGAGGTTTGAGGCGTGATCAGCATCGAGATGGTCATGCTGGCCGGGCTTGGCTTCCTCACGGCGGCCTTGCTGACGGTATTCCTGTCTCCGCTCTACCGGCGCCGCGTTGCGCGTCTCACGACCGAGATGCTCAAGCGCTCGATGCCGCTGACCGAGGCTGAGATCCGTGCCGACAAGGACCGCTTGCGGGCCGAGTACGCCATCCGCATTCACAAGCTCGACATGAAAGTCGAGGAGGCCGCGGAAGCGGCCGCGCGCCAGATGGTCGAGCTCAATCGGCGCGACGCGGCGATCAGCGCTCTCGAGACCGATGTCTCGCATCAGCGCACCGCGCTCGAGGAGCACGAGAACGCGCGGCGTGTGCTCGAGCAGACCATCATGGACCGCCTGCCCAAGGTCGAGCACCGGCTCGCCGAGGCGCGCAAGCTTCTGTTCCAGCGCGACCGTGAGATCGTCTCGCTCAGCCAGGGAAGCGAGAAGCAGTCGCGCGCGCTCGAGGAGGCGACCCAGATCAATACGCAGCAGACTGACGAGATCCACCGCTTGAAGGCTGCGCTCAACACGCGGGCGGCGCGCAGCCGCGAGGGGATCAACGATCCCCGCTTCGAAGGCGAGGTGGCGCTGCGCACGGAAATTGAGGCCTTGCGCTCCAAGACGCGCAATCAGGCGGCGCAGATCGCGCGGCTGGAGGCGCTGCTGGTGCGGGCTGGACCTGCCACGGAGGCGATGGCCGCCCGCGAGACTGGCGAGGGGGCGAACGGGGCGCATGAGCCGAGCCGGCCGGCGAAGGTCGTCGCCCGACGCTCGGAGCCCTCTGCGCCCCTGAGGGCGATCGAAAGCCCGCCGGAGGCCCCCGCGGCGATCGACGCGCAGACGCAGGCCGAGTTGCGCCGCCTCAAAGCGGCGAACCAGGACCAGTCGGCTGAGATCTCGCGCCTCAAGGCGGCGCTCGGGACCTACGAGGCCTCCGACAAGGACGACCGGGGGATCAAAGACAGCAAGATCGCGCTGAAAGCCCGGCTGAGCGCACTCAAAGCCCTCTCCGACGAGCAGGGCGGTACGATCCAAGCGCTGCGAGCTGAGGTCGCTGCCGGCAACGAGCGCCTCGCGCGGCAAGCCGCCTATTTCATGGAGGAGATGCGGCGCTTGGGCGGGACCGTTCCGGCGACGGGGCCCGCCCGGCGGCCTGCGGCGCCCGAGCCCGCCAAGCGGCCGCTCGTGGAGCGCATCAACGATCCGCGCGTGGCGCGGCTCGTACGCGCCGGAGCGGGCGACGACGCGCAGAAGGGCAACCCGCGGCGCGTGAGCGGCTTCTTGAAAGCGCTCGACGGAGACAGCGCGGAGCCGCCGAAGAAGGAGGCCGAGGCGGCCGCCGCAGCGCCGCCGGCTCCGGAGGCTCCTCAGAAGGCGAAAGAGGAGGCTGCAGCAGGCGCCGAGCCGTCGCGCAAGTCGCGGCTCTTGGAGCGCATCACCGGCCTCGACAAATCTTCGGCCTAAAGCGCCGTTTCTCCGATCTTTCCGATTTCAGGCTTGCTCAGCTGACCGCCGCTGCGGCGAGTGCTGCGACGTCGAACACCGGCTCGATCTCGGCCGAATCCCTGGCGGCGCGAACCTGACCATCGAACTTGGCGCCCTCGGCGATGACCAGATTCTTCTGGATGATGTCGCCGACGATATGCGCGGTCGCATAGAGCGTCACGGATTCGGCCCTGAGCGCGCCGTGCACCTCGCCGTGGACCGAGATGCTGCGGGCGGTAATCGTCCCCGTCACCTTGCCCGTATCGCCGACGGTGACCTCGCTGCCGTTGATGTCGCCCAAAATCTCTCCGGTGACGATAAGCGTGCTCTTGCAGACGAGCGTGATCTTCTGTCCGATGATCGAAAGGTCAGGTCCGATGACTGAGGCTTGTTTGCCGCCAGCCGAGCTCGCGCCTGGCGTCTCGGTAGTACCGGAGCGGGCCGGAAGCTTGGGCTCCGGATTGAATGTTCGGCCGAACACAACTTACCTCCCTCGGCTGGCACGTGACCCCCAAGCCCCATGCTGAGCACGTTCACGTGGGGCAATTATGTCGTGGGTTGCAATGGGATGCCAGCTATTCGGCGAGGAAGTCGCATTTGCTCCTGCAAGCGTGAGGTCCCATCGTTAATACGCGTTAGCGTCGCTGGCGCACGGCGTCGTCGATGGCCTCGAGCCCAGCCTGCGCGTGTAATGGCGCGCACGCATGCACCCATGCGAGCCGATTAGGCAAACTGCGCCGCGCCTCGCGTCCTGCTCGCGACGGATCAGCGCAACGCGCTCTCACCAAGAGGAGCTCTCAGCAGGGAGCTTTGGGCGCAAGGAGCTAATTGCAGACGTCGATCCAGGACAGGCAGGTATAGCCGCTGCCGTCCGGCTTGCACTTGTACCGCTCGTTGCGGAAGTTGGAGTTCGGCAACGGCCAGTTGCCGTGCTTCTGGGAGACGATCTCCCAGGCCTGGAAGCGGGCCATGTCCTCGGTCCAAGCCCAGCCCTTGCCGCGTCGAGTCACGCAACCGGCATCGGCGGCGGAGGCGAGCAGAAGCGCGGCCGCTCCGAGGCCGAGCAGGAGCGCGGCTAGTTTCGCTTTCATGGGATTACTCCTCACCCGTTGATCCCCCGCTGCACTTTTTGCCTAGGATGCGAGCGCGGGCGAGGCAAGGCCGTGGGGGCCACACCGGGATGGCATTCGGGAGGAGGGGTCCCGCGCGGAGCCCTTAGGCGGGGGCGGCGTCGAGCGCCGGATAATCGATGTAGCCCTTCTCCTCGCCGGCGTAGAACGTGTCGGGGTTGGGCTTGGCGAGAGGAGCGCCTGAGCGCAGGCGCGCCACCAGGTCCGGGTTGGCGATGAACGGGCGCCCGAAGCAGATCAGATCGGCGAGGTTCTCGGCGCGCGCTTCCAGCGCCAATTCGAGCGTGTAGTTGTTGTTGGCCATGTAGAGCCCCTTGAAGGCGCGGCGCAGCTTCTGCAGATCAAAGCCGCCCGCCGGATGGCGCTCGCCTTGCGTGTCGCCCTCGATGACGTGGATGTAGGCGAGCCCGAACGGATTGATCTGCTCGATCAGCGACAGGTAGACGGGCTCGGGGTTTGAATCGCCGATGTCGGCGAACTTGGTCAGCGGCGACAGCCTGATGCCGACGCGATCTCCGCCCCAGACCTTGGTCACAGCATCGACCACCTCGACGACGATGCGGGTGCGGTTCGCAATCGAGCCGCCGTAGCGGTCGGTGCGCTTGTTGGTCTTATCCGAGAGGAACTGCTGCAGCAGGTAGCCGTTGGCGGAATGGATCTCGACGCCGTCGAAGCCGGCGGCTAAAGCGCATTGGGCGGCGTGCGCATAGTCCTTGACGATGCCGGGGATCTCCTCGGTCTCGAGCGCACGCGGCGTCGGGACCGGCTTGAAGCCTTCATAGGTATAGGCCTGCTGATTCTCGGGCCGCACCGCGCTCGGTGCCACGGGGAGCACGCCGCCTTGCTGCAGGTCGGGGTGCGAGATGCGTCCCACGTGCCACAGCTGCAGGAAGATGCGCCCGCCCTTGTCGTGCACCGCCTTGGTCGTGAGCTTCCAGCCGGCGACCTGCTCCGGGGTCCAGATGCCGGGCGTGCGGATGTAGCCTTTGCCCTGGCCTGAGATGTTGGTCGCCTCGGTGACGATGAGGCCGGCCGAGGCGCGCTGGGCGTAGTAGGTTGCCTGCAATTGCCCCGGCACGCCGGCATCGTCGGCGCGCGAGCGCGTCAGCGGCGCCATGACGATGCGATTGCTGAGTTTGTAGGGGCCGAGCTGGACGGGATCGAAGAGGTCGGTGGTGGCGAGATCGGCGGCGGGGATGGCGGACGTCGTGGTCATGTGGGCTCCTGCGCGCGGTGAGGACCGAGGAACTGCGGGCCATCTAGGAGCCGCGGCCCCCACCTGCAAGGAGCCGGTGTCGGATGGTCGCGGCGGCGCGCTAGGGCGGCGGGGCGGTGGCGCCGGGGTTGACCTGCGCATCGGGCGGCGGTGCCGCACTGTCCCACTCCCAGGAGTACTTGAAGCTCCAGTCCTTGGAGGCATCGTCGCGCTCGACGGAGCCGACGCTGACTGTCTGGCCCGGCTCGATGCTAACGGCGCTCTTGACGAGCTTGTCGCGGCAGTTGTCGCAGGCCGTGAGGTTGATCGTCAAAATGACGGGCTCATCGCGGCGGTTGTGCGCCTCGTATTGGAAGAGGTAGTAGGTGGACTTGCTGGGATCGGTGGTGTCGGGCGCGCTCTCGGTCTTGCCCTCGACCAGGACGTCGACGTCCTTATCCGAGGAATCGACATCGAAGGCCTGGGCGGCGCCGGCCGTGACGATGAGAAGAGCGGCGAGAAGTGCAGCTACCGCTGCGGCCGTGGTTCTCACGAGCGTCGCGCCCCTTGCGCTGTCTCCCTGCGGGACCAGGCGCCGCAGGCAACGCAGTATACTTTGCGGCGGAGGCTGCGCAATTCCGGGGCGGCGATGATGAGGGGCTGGGGCAAAACAAAGGGGCCGCCCTGAGGGCGGCCCCCGTGAGACTTCGGCGGCGAATTGAGCGATTGTTGCGCTCAGCCGCTTTGCTGGAGGTCAGGCCGCCGTAAGAGGCAAATCCGCCTTGATTTCCAGCGACCGCGACGTCGCCGTCCTCAAGATCCCACTCGACATCGGATCACCTCCTTTCGATTGTTGAACGATATCGGCAGCTTGGCATGATTTGGCTGTGTTGCAAAGTTACAGTTTTGCAAGCTGCTTAACCGCGTTCGTTCCATGACCAACACGATCGAGATCAAAGCCAAAGCGTCGTTTCCGGTCCGCCTGACCACGAGTGGTGTGGGCGCGCGGGCGCGGCCAGAGCCTCGACTGGAGGACGAGCGGGAGGGCTACACCTTATCGATATCGTGCCGACCTCAGCCGGCGTCGATGCGCGAGGAGTGCATGGTGTCGCCGGTCGAGAAGTTGCCGCAGATCGACGCCGGCGTCGTGCCCGGAGGACAGATGTCGCCGTTGCGGACTGGACGCTTGAACACGACGGGGTAGAGGCCGCCCCCCTTGTCGAACAGCGCCGCGTCGCCGACGAGCGCCAGCACCTTCGGGCGGCAGCTCGCCCTGATCGCCTCTGCGCCGGCGGGCGTCGCGGCTTTCGGCGGGTTCTTGCAGAAGGCGGCGAGCGTCGTCTCGTTCGCCCCGCTCGCGCGGAAGCGGGCAGCGGTGCTGTCGGAATTGAAATTGGTGACGACGGACCCAGGTGCGCCGGCCGTCGTTCCCGACGAGCAGCCGGAGAGGGCGGGCGCCACGCAAGCGGCCGCAAGAAACGCCAAGCTTGCCGATCTCGATAGGGTCATGGCCGATACGCGCGCACTCTTTATTGTGACCGCCGTATATGGTCCGCCGCGCGCCGCCCCTCGCTGGCCTGAAGCGATGTGACGACTTTGCCAGACTTTGCCGCCTTTGATCCTTTGTCAACTGCGGCCTTCACCGAAAAGCCGCCGCCCCCCGCCTCTGGCAGGCAGCCTCAGGGCGCCGACCGCGCTCGCCGGCATGGCTGGCGGTGTTTGTCGTCGCGGGTTTCGCGGCCCTGCGGCGGTTCCATCCGCCGGTCTAGTTGCTCGGGCCGTCTCAGCGGCTGATGCGCGAGATCTTGGTGCCCTCGAGCGTGAGGTTATACATGAGCCCCTTGGGATCGAGGATGAAGCCGACGACCGGGCTCGTGATCTTGTTGGTGTCGATCGAGCCACCGATGCCCACGGTGATGATGGCGACCGAGCCGTCAACGCCCACCTTCCAGCCCGCGGTACGGCGGAACTGATCGAGCGCCTCCGGCGTCATGAACATGATGATGACCGAGCGCTCCTGCACGCCGAGCTGAAAGCCGAACGAGGCTCCAAGAGTGTTGTAATAGTCGACGGTGCGGCCGTGGATGCGCAGCGCGCCCTCGCCGTACTCGCCGCCGAAGCCGAAGCCGGCTTTGACGACGGAAGGAAACACGAGGATGCCGACGGCCTTGTGAGCGAGCTCGCGCGCGCCGCCGATCCTATGGAAGAAGCGGTCGAGCGTCGCATCGACGCTGACGTCGATATCGTGCGCGGAGCCGGCCCTGGCGCTGGGCGCCGCGGCGAGGATCGAAAAGAGGCAAAGAAAGGCGAGCGAGAGAGCTGTGCGCGGCATCGTGTTTCCCCCGGGGTTTATGGGCGTTGGCCTTGGTGGCCTGCGATCATGGCGAAATTCGAGCTTTTTCCCGCCGGCGCGGCCTGCTCATCTGCGTTCCGGCCCGGCATGCATCTCGCAGGGCCCGTCCGATACCGGCGAGCAGGCTGCCGAGCGCGAACAGGATGATGACGATGATCTGCAGGTAGTCCTCGACCGGCTCCTTGGCAATTATGAAGTTGGAGATATCGGCGTCGGAGGTCTTATAGCGGGCCAGCATCGCATCGCGCCTCGTCTCGGTGGCGGTCACCCGTTCTGCCGGTGCGTTCAACTGCTTCAGAAGCGCGATTTGATTGTCGTAGGCTGCGCCCAATTGAATCTGTGCCCTTTAAGTGCGCATGAGCGGGCAAGACTACGATCTCTGGGCCGCGAGAGAAACCCATCGCCTTCGAGCGACTCCGTTAAGCGATTGCTGCAACAAGGCTGCTAGCGTCTGCGCTGTCACGGAGGCTGTGTCATGAGCAGCAGATCGAGCGAGGCGCTGTCGATCCGCGCGATGCGCGCGGACGAGGTCGCGATTGCGCTGGACTGGGCGGCGGCGGAAGGCTGGAACCCGGGTCTCGGCGATGGCAAATGCTTTGCCGGTGTCGATCCGGGAGGCTTTCTCGTTGGCGAGCACGAGGGCGAGCCCGCCGCCATCATCTCCACCGTCAACTACGATCCCCGCTTCGCCTTCCTCGGCTTCTACATCGTGCGCCCGGAGATGCGCGGGCGCGGCTTCGGCTTGCGTATGTGGCAGGCCGGGCTCGCGCACGCGGGCGCCCGCACGGTCGGTCTCGACGGCGTCGTCGCGCAGCAGGACAACTACCGCAAGTCCGGCTTCAGGCTCGCCTACCGGAGCATCCGCTACGGCGGCGAGCCGATGAGGGCCGGGGCGGCGGCGGGCGCGATCGTGCCTCTGTCCGAGCTGCCGCTCGATAAAATCGTGGCGGAGGACGCGCGCATCTTTCCGGCGGCGCGGCCTGCCTTCTGGCGCGCCTGGATCGGCGCGCCGGGCCATCGCGGCGCGGCGCTTATGCGCGTCGGCAGTCTCGCCGCGTGGGGGGTGATCCGGCCCTGCCGCAAGGGCCGCAGGATCGGGCCGCTTGTCGCGGACGACGGCAAGGCGGCGGCAACGGTGTTTGGCGCGCTGGTGGGAGACGAGCCGGGCGAGGTGTTCATCGACGTGCCTGAGCCCAATAGCGCGGCAATCGCGCTGGCGAACGAGCATGGGCTCGCACCGGTGTTCGAGACCGCGCGCATGTACAATGGACCGATCCGGCCGATCGCGCCCGAGCGCATCTTTGGTGTGACCTGCCTGGAGCTGGGGTAGTCTCGCGGTGTGGGAAAGGGGGGCGACGTGCGTCGCAGGCAATTCGCGTCGGGCCTTTGTGCGCTCTGCATGGCCGCGCTGGGCGTCGGCCCGGCAGTGCTTGCCGACGGCTCGTCTAAACCCCACGGCGCTGGCGGCAACTTTTCCGTCTACTACCCGATCATCGCGAAATACAACAAGAAGTGGCGAGCGGTTCCGCATCGAGGGCGCGTGCCGCTCGGCCTGCACGCTGTTCCTGTCGATCCGCAACGTGTGCGTCGACCGCTCAGCGTTCCTGTCGTTTCACGCCGGGCCCGACCGCAAGACGCACAAGTGGGTGCGCAACTCCTCATCGACGCGGGCGATGCTCTCCGCCTACAAGCCGAAGCTGCGCAAGTATCTCCTCGACGGGCACCACGTGGATTCGCGCGCCTACTTCACGCTCAAGGGCGCCACCCTGATCGACAAGTTCGGGTATCGCCAATGCCCGCCGCCGAAGCCGGATCTGCCAGTCAAACGCGACCGACCCTAGATTTGCTCGGCCTCACGCGCCACTACACGCCGGCTCTGGCGGCCAGGACGATCCAGAGCGCAGCCAGGGCAGCAAAATAGAAAAAGCCCGCAAAGGTGATGGTGCGCGCGCGTCTGATCTCAGGCGCCGCCGCGGCATCCACGCTCGTGAACAGGGAGAAGAGGTCGAACAGGGTGAAGACGGCGCCGAGAAGGGACTTCGCGACGCTTCGCTCCTTTCCGATGGCGTAAGCCTGCAGCCGCATGAGGCTCGACGTCCACCAGAAGATCGGAAAGAACAGGATTGCGTTCAGCACCATGAAGACGGTCCGGGTCGGAAGGCCGAACGGGCACTCGCCGGCGACGCCGACTTGCGCCTTCGTCACCTCGGGATCGAGGTTCACGCCAATGAAGATGGCGTAGACCGCCAGCGACAAGACGAACGCGGCGCGCGCTTTCCTCTTCTGTAGCTCGTCGGGAGCGATCGCCATGGCCGCGACTAGAGTTCACTCGGGTCGAGCGGCTCGCGTGCGCCGTGCCTGATGTGGAGAATGGCCACGGTGTCCGCGAGCACTGCATAGAAGATCAGATACGGGTAGCGCGTGAGGGGCAGAACCCGGACGCCGGGCTCGTCGGTGGCGCGGCCCAGAAGCGGAAAATCGCCAAGCCGGTCGATGGTGGCCGCGATGTGCTGGCGCACCTGCTCTGCCCCGACTGGGCTGCGTTCGACGAGGTAGGCGCGGATGTCTTCGAGATCACGAACGGCACGCGAGGCGAGCCTAACCCTCATGCCCAGGGTCGACGGAGCGCGGCGCGCACCTCGTCATCGGAGGCGAACGCGTTTGCGCGCGCGCGAGCGAGCGCTTCGCGCACGGCGACCCGCTCCTCGTCCGTCAAGGGATAGACGCCCTGCTCGCCGGCGGTGAGCTGCTCGAGCAACTCGGCCGCAACTTCCTGCTTCTGCTCGGGCAGGCGCAGCACCTTGGCGAGTGCGTCCTCAAGGGCTTTGTTCATAGGGCCAGACTATCAGCTCGGCTGACGCGCGACTAGCGCCTCGGCTTAACCTTCGCCTCCTCCACATACACCTCTCCGCCCAGCTCGCGGAATTTCTTGCTCATCTCGCGCCATGCCGGCTTTTGCTTGCCGCTCCAGCGCAAGCGCTGACGCGGTCGGCGCGGACGCGGGATCCTCGGAGTGCGGATCGATGATCGTCGTCTCCTCCGCCAGCTCCACCGCCGCCTCGTTCAGCCGCGCCGCGTAGTCGCGCACCTGCTGCGTGATCTCCATGGAGCAGAACTTCGGCCCGCACATGGAGCAGAAGTGCGCGACCTTGTGCGCCTCCTTCGGCAGCGTCTCGTCGTGGAAGCTCTTGGCCGTGTCGGGATCGAGCGACAGGTTGAACTGGTCCTGCCAGCGGAACTCGAAGCGCGCGCGGCTCAAAGCATCATCGCGCAGTTGCGCGGCCGGATGCCCCTTGGCGAGGTCGGCGGCGTGCGCTGCGATCTTATAGGTGATCACGCCGGTCTTGACGTCGTCGCGGTCGGGAAGGCCCAAGTGCTCCTTCGGCGTCACGTAGCAGAGCATGGCCGTGCCGAACCAGCCGATCATGGCGGCGCCGATGCCCGCACGTGATGTGGTCGTAGCCCGGCGCGATGTCGGTCACGAGCGGACCCAGCGTGTAGAACGGGGCCTCGCCGCATAGGGCGAGCTGCTTCTCGACGTTGACCTTGATCTTGTGCATGGGCACGTGGCCCGGGCCTTCGATCATGACCTGGCAGCCGCGCTCCCAGGCAATCTTGGTCAGCTCGCCCAGCGTCTCCAATTCGGCGAACTGGGCGCGGTCGTTGGCATCGGCGATGGAGCCGGGGCGCAGTCCGTCGCCGAGCGAGAACGACACATCGTACGCCCGCATGATGTCGCAGATCTCCTCGAAGCGCTCGTAGAGGAAGCTCTCCTTGTGGTGCGCGAGGCACCACTTGGCCATGATCGAGCCGCCGCGTGAGACGATGCCGGTGACGCGGCTCGCCGTCAGCGGCACATAGGGCAGGCGCACGCCGGCGTGGATGGTGAAATAGTCGACGCCCTGCTCGCACTGCTCGATCAGCGTGTCGCGGTAGAGCTCCCACGTGAGCTTGACCGGATCGCCGCCGCACTTCTCCAGCGCCTGGTAGATCGGCACGGTGCCGATGGGCACTGGGCTATTGCGCAGGATCCACTCGCGCGTCGTGTGGATGTTGCGCCCCGTGGACAGGTCCATCACCGTGTCGGCGCCCCAGCGGATCGCCCACACCATCTTCTCCACCTCCTCCTCGACCGAGGAGGTGACGGCGGAGTTGCCGATGTTGGCGTTGATCTTCACCAGGAAGTTGCGGCCGATGATCATCGGCTCCAGCTCGCCGTGGTTGATGTTGGCGGGGATGATGGCGCGCCCGCGCGCGATCTCATAGCGCACGAACTCGGGCGTGATGTGCTCGGGGATCGTCCGCGCCGAAGCTCTCGCCATCCTTCAGCGCCGCCTTGGCGCGCTCGAGTGCTTGCCTGCGGCCCAAATTCTCGCGATGCGCGACGTAGATCATCTCCTTGGTGATGACGCCGGCGCGCGCGTACTCGAGCTGGGTTACCGGCTTGCCGGCAAGCCCGCGATAGGGCCTCGGCTTGTTGGGGAAGTCGCGCGCGCGATGTGCGCCCGCGGCGTTGCCGTTGTCCTCAGGCTTCACTGCGCGGCCGTCGTAGGCCTCGAAGCCACGCTCCTTGACCCAAGCCTCGCGCACCCGAGGCAGACCGCGTGCCACGTCGATGTCGGCGCTGACGTCCGTATAGGGCCCCGACGGATCATAGACGCGGAACGCTGGTTTGCCGCTTGTCTCCGACAAGACCTCGCCTTCGCTGAGCGCGATCTCGCGGAAGGGCACGCATACGTCCGGGTGTCCGTCCGGCGCGTCGTAGATCTTCTGCGACGCGGGCAGCGGCCCCGTCGTCACCTTGGGCGTTGCGAGCTCAGGCTTGCGCTCGATCTTGTTCTCGATCTTGTTCATGGGGGGACCTCGCAGGGGCGAAGGTTGCGTCAGGCCGCCGGCACGTAGCCGAAGTAGGTGAGCACGCCGCCGAGCACCAAGACGACGATGGCGGTCAGCATCAGGATGTTGGTATTGCGCGCATAGCGCGCGGCGCGGTCGGCGACGAGCTTGGGCAAGGCGACGCGCACCGCACCCTTGATCAGGCTCGCCCAGCCGAGGACGGTGATGATGACCGGCCAGCGCCACTCCCAATCGTTGTGGAACGTGACGATGAGGAGCCCGAGCAGCAGCGCCGTCGTCCCCGCCATGTAGATCGAGAGCGGGCTTGCCCCGAAGTCGGCGACCATGCGCCGGTAGTGCTCGAGGTTGATGAAGATGCCGGCGCCGATAATGAGAAACAGCGGCCCCATGATCTTGGCGAAGATGATGGACGTCTCCATGATCGTCTCTCCTTGCGCTCAGCGCCGCAAAATTGCGCCGCGCGATGCGCCCTAGGGCGCCTTGGGCTTGGCGGGGAGATGCCGAGGACGGAGATCGTTGTGCAGTCCCGTCCCTTCGCCGGCATGACCCGGATCAGGTTCGAAGGGTGCTCGCGCGGTTGGATTGGGTTGAGCGCGATCTCAGCCGGATGCCTCCGGCGCCCCTCGGAACGGCGCCAGTGTGCGCCGTTCCGGGTCAACGCGCAAGCGCAAGGCACGTTCCTTGCGGCTCAGCGCAGGTAGCCGACGTAGCAAAGCCCCGCGCCGATCAGCCCCTGCACGATGCCGCTCGCGGTGAGCAGGCCCGGCTTGTCCAGCATCGACTGGCCGATCGACTTGACGCTGTCGGGAAAGACGATGCGGAACACGCCGCCGATCACCAGCAGCCAGCCGAAGATGGTGACGACGACGGGCCAGTGCCATTCCCACACGTTGTGCGTCAAGACGATGGCGAGGCCGCCGATGAGCGACAGGACGCCGGTGAGAAAGATGAGGCCCCGGTGCTCGAGGAAATCGGTGGCCATCTCGCGCATGTTGACCGGGTTGATCAGCAACGCCGCGCTGATAGTCAGAAGAATGGGCCCCAGCAGACGGGCGAGAAACAGCGAGGTGTCCATGCAGTGCCTCCCCAAATCGTTGCGCATTATGATTTTGCGCGCGGGAGTGTGGACCCCGACCCGAGGTGTGACAAGGCGCGCTTGAGCGCTTTTCTGTCGAGAAGCTGGGCGGCTAGCGCCCCTCGCGCCACCAGGCGAGCGCGATCAGGAGGAGGAGCGCTGAGAGCGCGGTGAAGCCGGTGAACATCGGCGTCAGCTTCACCCCGCGCGTCACGTAGGCCTCGCGGTCCTTCAAGCCGAGCCAGCCCGAGCCCGCGAGCACCTTGGCGTTCGCCAACATGGAGATGCGCGGCACGTCGACGGCGGACGGGTTCTTGCGCGTGGCCGCCGCCGACGAGCTCGTCCAGAAGATGCCGCCGCCGGTGGCGTCGGTGATCGGCTGCAGCTTGGCATCCGTCGCCGTCACCTCGCTCATCTCGATCGGATCGTCGATGCCGGCGTGCGCGACCGCGGTGAGCTCGCCCGAGTCGGCCTTCGTCTGGGCCTTGTAGAGCCCGGGGATCTTGACGTCGACGCTTCCGCGCCAGACGCCGTCGCCGGCCTTCTGCAGCGTCACCTGCGAGGTCTCCCCGCCCGGACCCGACAGCGTGACGGGGCCGACCGTGTCCCCCATGGAGCGGCGCTCGAGCGTCAAGTGCAGGCCCTTGGCGGTGGCGATCAGGCGCTCCTCCTCGAGGTCGGGCTCCTTCATCAGCCAGTGCGACAGCCGCCGCAGCAAATCGCTGTGCGGGCCGCCGCCATCGTAGCCGCGCGCCCACAGCCAGGCCTGATCCGAAGTGAGGAGGGCAACGCGGCCCTTGCCCTTGTGGTCGAGGATGAGAAGGGGCTCGCCCTCCGCGCCGTCCATCAGCACTCGTCCGTGCTCGGGCCGCACCTCGACCTGGCGGAACCAGCGTCCCCACGTCGGCGGCGTCGTGGCGGTCCCAGCTCCGGACAGCTCATCCGTCACCGGGTGCTTGCGGCCGTCCTCGGTCAGCGTCGCCTTGAACGGCTCGGACAGCACGCGGCCCGTGGGCACCGCCGGCAGCACCGGAGAGAGCGGCGTGCGGAACAGACTGAAGTCGCCGGCGTAGTCGTCGCCGGCGGCAACGAGTAGCGCGCCGCCGTGGTCCTCCACGTAGCGCGCGATGTTGTCGTAGTAAGCGAGCTGCAACAGGCCGCGATGCTGGTAGCGGTCGAAGATGATGAGATCGAAGTCGTTGATCTTCTCGGAGAACAACTCGCGCGTCGGGAAGGCGATGAGCGAAAGCTGGTTGATCGGCGTGCCGTCGTGCTTCTCCGGCGGGCGCAGAATCGTGAAGTGCACGAGGTCGACGGCCGCGTCCGACTTCAAGAGGTTGCGCCACGTGCGCTCGCCCGCATGCGGCTCGCCGGAGACGAGCAGCACGCGCAGGTTCTCGCGCACGCCTTCGGCGGCGATCACGGCGCGGTTGTTGGCGGGGGTGAGCTCGCCGGGCGCGGTGTCAAGCTCGACCTCGAGGATGTTCTGGCCCGCGTGCGGGAATGGCATCTCGACCGTGACCGGACGGCCGATCGCGGTCGTGATGTGCTCGTCGGGACGCCCCTCGCGGCGCACATTCAGCGTCACGGGCTCGGACGTGCCGCTGTTCTTGCCCGTCTCGCGCACCACGACCTCGATGTCGCGCGACTGGCCGACGATGCCGTAGCGCGGCGCCTTGAGGATCTGGATGCGGCGGTCGAACTCGTCGGGCGCGCCGGTCAGAAGCGCGTGCACGGGCGCATCGAAGCCGAGCGCGGCGGCGGACGCTGGCACGTCGTGTACCTCGCCGTCCGTCAACATGATGACGCCGGCGAGCCGGTCGGGCGGCGTGTCGGCGAGCGCCTTGTTGAGGTCGGCGAAGAGGTGGGTGCCTGGCGCCGTGGTATCGCCGGGACGCGAAGCGGGAACCCACTTGACGGTGAGGTTGGGGATCTTCTTGAGCTTCTCCTCGAGTGCGGTCTTGACCGCGGCGGTCTGCGCTTTGCGGTCGCCCAGCGTCTGGCTCGCGCTTTCGTCGACGACGACGATCGCCTCGTTTTTGAGGCTCTCGCGCTGCTCCTCGCGCAAGGTCGGGTTGGCGAGCGCGGCGATGAGGGCTGCGAGCGCGAGTGCGCGCAGTGCTGCGCCGCGCGAGCGGCGCATGAAAAGATAGATGACGAGGAGGACGGCGATCGCGACCGCCCCCCAGAAGACGGGAGCAGGCAGCACGGGCGCGAAATCGATCGACCAGCTCATGCCCGGTTCCTCATTGGCCGAGGCGCTCGAGCAGCGCCGGTACGTGCACCTGGTCGGCCTTGTAGTTTCCGGTGAGGGCGTGCATCACGATGTTGACGCCGGTGCGGAACGCCATCTCGCGCTGGTCCTCGCCGCCGCCCACCGTCGGATAGAGCGGACGTCCGCTCTCATCGAGCGCCCAGGCGGACGCAAAATCGTTGGGGGTCACGATGATCGAGGTCACTCCGTCGGAGACGCGAGGCTTGCGCGCGCGGTCCTGGT
The DNA here is from genome assembly GCA_963724945.1 of uncultured Alphaproteobacteria bacterium. Lineage (GTDB taxonomy): Bacteria > Pseudomonadota > Alphaproteobacteria > Rhizobiales > Hyphomicrobiaceae > Hyphomicrobium_A. The sequence continues at coordinate 1,770,633 of CAVRWL010000003.1, forward strand.
TGGCGTTCTCGTCCTGCGCCTCCACCCATAGCTGGCCGCCGTCCCAGCGGCCGGGAAAGTTGCGCAACAGGTAGAACGCCTTGGTGAGCACGTGGTTCTCCGGCACGGGCTCGAGGCGCGGGACGTCGAGCTTGCCGAGGATGCGCTGCAGCGCCGCCTCGCCCTGCCCCGAGATGGAGCCGCCCACGCCGGCGCCGCGACCGTAGTCCTGCGTGTCGAAAACAATGAGACCGCCCTGCTTCATGTAGGCGTCGACCTTGGCGAGCGCAGCCTCCGGCAGCGGCTTGGCGTCGGGCAGCACCGGCCAATAGAGCACGGGGAAGAAAGCGATCTCGTCGGTCAGGATATTGACCGCCATCGGGGGACCGGGCTCGACCGCGGTGCGCACCGCGAGTAGGCGGCCGAGGCCGTCGAGCCCAAGGCGGCTGATCTCGTCGACCTGCTGGTTGCCGGTCAAGACGTAGCCGAGCGTCACCTTGCTCGTCGCCTCGAGCGCGCGTTGATCCGCCTCGCTGAGGTTGGGGGGTTGCACGACCTCCGGCGGAGCCGGCTGCGCCTTGAGCGGCGGCGCCGTTGCGAAGAGCGCGGCGGTACCGACGAGGAAGCCGGCGGCGATCGCCGCTGCGGCCGGCACGCGCTTGGGCCCGCGCCCGAAGCCGAAGCCGCGCTGCAGCAGGATCACGGCGATGATGTCGGCGAACAGCAAGGCGAGCGCGGCGAGCAGGAGCCACGACTTCAAGGGTTTTGCGCCTTCGCTGTGGTAGCCCAGGCGCTCGACGCCGGACGGCAGCGGGGGCAGGGGCGTGAGCGTGCTCTTGGGGCCCATCACGTTGACGGCGTGCGGAGAGCCGCCGGCGCCGTAGTAGCCCGGAGGATGGTCGAGGCTCGGAACGAGGTCGTGCACCTTGGCCGCAGGGACGGCCTGTGCGGTCGGCGGCGGCTGATGCAGGATACCGAAGCCGTCGAGCGTCTGCAGCGGCGGCAGCACTGCGGGCTGATTGGGCGCGGTTGCGGCCTTGCCGGAGGTGACACTCGCCTCGCCGCCGCCGGAAACGCCGGTGCCGAGCGCGGAGATGCGACGCAGCATCTCCACGAAGAGGCCGGAGAGCGGCAGGTTCGACCAGTCGGAGTTCGCGGTGACATGGAACAGGATGATCTGGCCCTCGCCGAGCTTGCGCGCAGTAACGAGCGGCGTGCCGTCCTGCAGCCGCGCCCACACCTGGACATCCGGCCCGAGCAATGCCGGATCGGCCAGCACCTGGCGGTTGACGGTGACCTCTTGCGGTACCTTGAGGCCGGCAAACAGGCTCGTGTCCTCGAACGGCGCGAGCGGCTGCGGCGTCGACCATGACAGCGCGCCGCCGAGCGCGCGGCCGCCGACGCGCAGCGGCACGGGAAGAAGCTCATCGCCCCCATTCTCGAGCCGTGGTCCGGCGAAGCGCACGAGAACGCCGCCGCGCTTGACCCAGTCCTCGACCTTCTTCTTGGCAGCGCCCGCCAGCGTGCCGACGTCGGCCAGCACCAGCACGGTGGCGTTCTCCGCAAGCGCGTCGTTGACGCCGGCAAGGAGGTTGGATCCCTTGGGCTTGATGAGCTCGGCGTAGGGCTTCAGCGCCTTCTCTATGTAGTAGTGCGGCGCCAATAGCGGCTGCGATTCCTCGCGGCTCTCACCCGAGATGAGCGCCACGCGATGCCATTGCGAGCGCGCATCGAGCAGGCTCACGGCGCCCGCCGAGTGCTCGCCTGCGATCTCGACGCGGGCGATCTGGTTGCGCAGCTCGAGCGGGAACTCGAGCGGGATGGTCGCGGTGTGCTCATGGCCTGCGAGCTTGAACGGGGCCTCGCCAAGCCGCTGGCCGCGGCCGGAGAAGGCGTGAACGAAGCCCTCGCGTGGTCCGCCGCCCGCGCGCAGAATCCGCGCCTCGAGCTTGCCGCTCTCGCCGATGCCGGCGAAGAGGGCGAGCGCCTCGCCACTCGCGCCGTCCTCGACCACGGCGAAGGTCCCGCCTTGCGCCAGGTCTTGCAGCTGTTTGGCTGCCTGCGCCGCCTTGCCGTCGTGGTCGATCCCGTCGCTCAGCCACACGATGCTCGGGGCGCCCGTAGTGCCCTTGAGCGCAGCTCTGAGCGCGCCGACGGCAGCCAGCCGGTCGGGCGCGAACGGCTGCGGCTGAAGTGCTGCCGCGGTCGAGCGCGCGTCGCCCGGCGCCTCGACGCGGGCCGAGATGGTCTTGGCTGCGCTCGCAGTCGGTACGATGACGACGGCGCGGCTCTGGCCCTCCGCCTGCCCGATCAGGCGGTCGATCATGCGCGCGCGCTCGTCCCAATGCGAGGCGCCGGCCCAGCCGTTGTCGATGACGATCGCCACCGGGCCTTTGCCCGTGAGTGCCGCCTGGCGCGAGGGGTTCAGCACCGGCTCGGCGAGCGCGAGGATGATGAGCGTTGCCGCCAGCAACCGGATGAGCGTCAGCCACCACGGCGATTTGGCGGGCGTCTTCTCCTGGTTCTCGAGGCCGACGAGGATCCGGGTCGGGGGAAAGGTGATCTGGCGCGGCCGCGGGGGTACGGTGCGCAGCAGCCAATAGATGACGGGCAGCGTCGCGAGCGCCGCGAGCAGCCAAGGATTGAGGAATGCGAGCGCGCCAAAGCTCATGGGCGTGCCTCGGGATCGGCTCCATCGCGCTCGGGGCTCTGCCAGCGGTGATCGGCGGGGCCGCCTTGAAGGCGCATGATGAGCGTCAACAGCGGCTCGGACGCCGGCCGGTCGGTGTGGTGCACGAGGAGCGACCAGCCGAGCCGCGTGGCGAGCGCAGCGAGCTCGGCGCGGTGCGCTTCAAGCCGCGCTCTATATCGCCCGCGCAAGCTCTGCACCCGGTCGGCGACCCAGCGGTCCGCGCCGGTGGGGCTCAGAAACTCGGTGCGCCCCTCATACGGCAGCGTCTCCTCGGCGGGATCGAGGATCTGCACCAGATGGCCGACGGCGCCGTCGGCGGCGAGCGCCTCGATGTGCTCGCGCGTTTGCGCGATCGGATCGAGGAAGTCGCTGAACAGAAGCGCGCCGGAGAAACGCGCCAAATGCGCCTTGGGCGGCTGCGTCGCAGCGAGCGCCGGCTGGTCCTGATGGGCGAGGATCGCCTCCGCGATGAGCGAGGTGGCCTTGCGGCTCGCGGTCGGGTGCGTGAGCCCGAGGAAGGCGACGCGCTCAGCCCCGCGCACGAGCAGCTCAGCCGTCGCCAGCATGAGAAGCAGCGCTCGCTCGCGCTTAGTCGTGGTGGAGAGGTGGCTGCGAAAATCCATCGACGGGGAAAGATCGGGCCACAGCCAAACCGTGTGCGCCGCCTCCCATTCGCGCTCGCGCACGTAGAGATGGTCGGAGCTCGCCGAGCGGCGCCAATCGATCTGGCGCGCGGTGTCGCTCTGGCCGAACTGGCGGAACTGCCAGAACGTCTCGCCCGGGCCGGCGCGGCGCCGGCCGTGGATGCCGTGCGCGACCGTTTGCGCGATGCGCTTGGCCTCGATCAGGATGTTCGGCAGCCGGTCGGCGAGCCCATGCGCTTCGCGTTCCAGGGCCAGGACGCCGGCTGATTGCCCCGGCTCCCGACGCGACTGCGCGGCGGCATTCGCCATTCTCACTCTACTCCACTGCTGCTACGAGCCGGGAGATGATGGCGCTGAGATCCTGGCCTTCGGCGCGCGCCGCGAAGGTCAAGGCCATGCGGTGCTTCAGGATCGGCTCGGCGAGCGCCATCACGTCCTCGACCGAGGGGGCAAGCCGGCCATCGATCAGAGCCTTGGCGCGCACGGCGAGCATCAAGGATTGGCTCGCGCGCGGGCCCGGCCCCCAGGCGACGAAGCGGTCGGTCTCCTCGCTGGCTCCGGTTCCCGGGCGCGCCGCGCGCACGAGCCTCAGAATGGCGTCGACGACCTTGTCGGGCACCGGGATTTGGCGCACGAGGCGCTGGATGTTTTGCAATTCATCGGCGGTCAGCACGCGCTGCAGCTGGGTCTGGTCGGTGCCCGTAGTTGCAAACAGCATGCGCCGCTCGGCGAGGAAATCGGGATAGGTCACGTCGATCTGCAACAGAAAGCGGTCGAGCTGCGCCTCGGGCAGCGGATAGGTGCCCTCATGCTCCAACGGGTTCTGGGTGGCGAGCACGTGGAAGGGCGAGGGGATGTCATAGCGCGCGCCCGCAACCGTCACGTGGTGCTCCTGCATGGCCTGCAGAAGCGCCGACTGCGTTCTGGGCGAGGCGCGGTTGATCTCGTCCGCCATCAACAGCTGGGTGAAGATCGGACCTTTGACGAGCCGGAATGAGCGCTGCTTGCCGGGCGTGTCCTCCAAGACCTCCGAGCCGATGATGTCGGAGGGCATGAGGTCGGGCGTGAACTGCACGCGCTTGGCATCGAGGCCCAAGACTTTGCCCAGCGTCTCGACCAGCAGCGTCTTGGCGAGGCCCGGCACGCCGATCAAGAGCGCATGCCCGCCCGACAGAATGGTGACGAGCGAGCGCTCGATCACGACGTCCTGGCCGAAGATGACGGACGCGGCCGCCTTGTGGGCCCGCTGCACGCGCTCGGCTGCCGCTTCGAGGCGGGGAACGATGTCCGCGTGAGTTCTCGGTGAGGGTGCTCATGGGGCTCTCTGGGCTCTCTGGGGGCTCTCTGCTTGCTTATCGGCTGTTGGGGTTGCGCGGACAGCAGCTTAACAAAAATATGAACAGGAACGATCACGGGCGCCGTTGCCCCGGTCAAGTGAATGTTACGTTAGACTGGGGAAAGGGCGTCACATGTCCTTTCGGCTGAATATTGGGGCATTTTGGCGCCGGAACCAGACCCGGATGGATGGCAGGCAGATAAAATCGAAACGCGGGCTGAGCGGCCTTGCAGCCCTCGAGGAAGGTGCGCGCGGGCGCTCGCAGCCTCCGGTGAAGCACCGGCCGCCGATTTATTGCGGCGACATCGGCCTCAAGATCCGCGCCGACGGCGTCTGGCTCTACCAGGAGAGCCCCATCCGCAGGGACGCCTTGGTCAAGCTCTTTGCCGGCGTGCTGCGCAAGGAGGCCGACGGGCGCACCTACCTTATCACGCCCGCCGAGAAGGTGGACGTTGCGGTCGAGGACGCAGCCTTTCTGGCGGTGGCGATGGACGTGCGCGGGACGGGCCGTGGCCAGCAGCTCGCCTTCACGACCAACGTCGGCGACGTCGTTGCCTGCGGGCCTGTCCACCCTCTGCGATTTGCGCTGCAGGCGCCCGGCGGCGGACTCAAACCCTACGTGCTCGTTCGCGGCGGGCTCGAGGCGCTCCTGGCGCGCGCGCTCGTCTATGATCTCGCCGATATCGCCGTCGAGGAGACGCGCAAGGGGCGCAAGCTCATGGGCGTGTGGAGCGGCGGGACGTTCTTCCCCATGCACGGCGCTTTGGGCGGCGCTTGAGAAGCCGGCGCCCGGCTTCAATGCACCTTGATCTCGGAGCCGACCAGGCGCAGCTCGGCAGGCGCCAGCAGCCGGCGGTGCGCGACCGTCACCTTGTAGAGCTTGCCGTCGAGCCGTGCCGTCCAGAACTCCAGGAACCCTTTGAGCTTGGGGAAACGCGGATGAAGGTCGTAGTCCTGCCAGATGTAGCTCTGTAAGAGGGCGGGGTGATCGGGCAGATGGTAGAGGATCTCCGCCGTCGTCAGGCTGTATCCTTTGAGCAGTGCGGAAAAGTCGGTTTTGGCCATCGTCATCTCGCGTCCCCCAAGTGGTGATCGAGACCTCCCAAGACTCGATTAAAGCCAATGATAGATGAGACAGCGCCAACGACAACGAATTTATTCCGCGAGGTCAGAGCGTTAGCAGCCTCCGGTGGCAACTGCTGACAACCACGCCCCGCTCGTAAAGCGCAAGAAAGCGCCGATGCCGATGCCCATGATGATGCCGATTATGATGCCATGATCGAGAAAGCCCTTACGAGCTTCACGACCTTTTTTGCGACCATCGGCCCGGTCGAGACGGCGGTGCTGTTTGCGACGCTGACGCCGAAGATGGCGCCGCGCGGCGCGGGCGGCAATCGCGCTGCGCGCCACCGCGATCGCGAGCCTCATCTTGCTCGTGTTCACGCTGCTCGGGCAGCCGCTGCTCGATCAGCTCGGCGTCACTATCCCTGCGCTGCAGACGGCGGGCGGGATCATTCTCCTCATGATCGCCATCGATATGATTTTTGCGCGCCCCACCAGCGCCTTCAAGCTGACGGAGCCGGAGGACGTGGAGGCGCAGACGAAGGACGACATCGCCGTCTTTCCGCTGGCGACGCCACTGCTCGCCGGTCCCGGCGCCATGAGCGCCGGCATTCTGCTCGCCGCCAATGCCGACGGACAGCCGCTCGCGCTCGCCGTCACGCTCGCGGGTCTCGCCGCGGTCATGGTCATCACCCTCGTCCTGCTGCTGATCTCGCACGAGCTCAACAACGTGATCGGCATCACGGCGCAGCGCGTGCTGATGCGCGTGTTCGGCATCCTCCTGGCGGGAATTGCCGTGCAAGCGGCGTTCAATGGCATCCGCGGAAGCGGCCTCGTGTGAGCGGGGCCCGAAAAGCGCCAAATCCGCACGCCGCTTAGGCCATCTTTAACCATGAGCGTCCAGAATTGGGACAGTCGCGTCCGTTGAAGAGGCGTAGGTCCCATGCTGTTGTCGCGTGCCGGTCGTCCGGCGAGTACTGGCGTAGTTGGAGCGCTGGGCCGGCCGGCGGCGCTCCTTCTTTCTCTCATGCTCGCCGCCTGCAGCGCCGCGGGCCCGGCGACGCAATCTGCTAATCTGTATGCGACGCAGGACCAGGGTGCCGGGTCGGCGCCGCAAGCTGCGCCGCTCGTCGAGATCGAAGGCGACGGCCTCGAAAGCCAACGGCCGCCGCGCCGGCGCACCGACGAGACGCCAATGCCCGACGACCCGACGCAGCCCTACAGCCCCAACTACGGATCAGTGCCGGCGCCGGCGCAGGCTCCACCTCGCCAGCCAGCGTGACGCCACCCAAATCCGGGGTCTGCAAATTGAGCGCAGCGCCCCCCATATGTCGGCACATGTGCGCGCGATCGCCGCTGGGCGCGGCGGCGCCTATCAAAGGCAGCGGAGATGAGGAGCGGAGCGGGGAGCCTCGCGTTGGCGCTCGCGGTTGCCGCGGTGTCCATCGCGGCGACGCCGGCGATTGGCGACGCCTATAGTTTCGCACAGCATCAACACGCCCAATGCCGCAGCGGGGCGCGCCCTCCCCAACAGTCGGATGCCGCCCGTGCGGCGTGCGCTCCCGGTGCCGCTGCGATCGACGACCTTATGCCGGATCGAAAAGCGAGACCGCCAAGCAGCCTTATCCGTATCGCTACTACGGTGACACGAGCCGCGGGAACACCGGCTGCTATTGGATGGCAAAGCGGGCGATCGACACCAACAACGCCAACTGGTGGCAGCGCTACCGCGCCTGCACCGAGACAGGGGCGGAGTGAGCGTTTGGCCGCAGCCATCGATTCGGCCGCAACGCCTACCTATATGTTTACGTTAATGCCGGGTTGACGACTGGCAGAGACGGTCTGCCGGGCAGGCGGCATAGGAGGTGACGCGATGAGCAAGCGGTTATGCGTGGCGGGTGCCCTGGCGGCAGGCCTGCTGATGACAGTCGTGGCAGCCGGGTCGGCGATGGCGGTCCCGTTGGCGAAAATGGAAGTGCCTATGCCGGGCGTGACGCTGGTGCGGGGTCATGGCCATGGCGGTATGGGGCATGGGGGCATGGGCGGGCATGGTACACATGGGTGGCATGGGCGGCTCGTTCCACTTCCACGGCGGGCCCCACTTCGGTCATCGCGGGCATTTTGGCCGCGGCGTACGCTTCTACGGAGGCTACGGCTACTACGCCCCGTATTACGACTCATACTACTATGACAACGACTACTACGCTTACAGCGACGACTGCGGATGGCTGAGGCGCAGGGCGCTGCACACGAACAGCCGCTATTGGTGGCGCCGCTACCGCGCTTGCCGCGACTCGTATTGAGCTGCGTAAGAAAGGGCCGGATCGTCTCCGGCCCTTTTCGTGCCGCGAGCAATTTCGCGCTGGCGTAGCCCAACGGCTGCGGGCAGGATTGCCCCATGCCGATTGCCCAATCGCGCCACGACATTTCAATTGAGCGCTGGACCGAGATCGCCGACAAGGAGCGGCTTGTTCCCGGCATCGACGCGATCTTCTTTGAATCGAGCGCCACCAAGACCTTCGCCGATGAGCGCGAGCGGGCCGCGTTCCGCGAGCGCTGGCTCGGGCGCTATCTCGAGCACGAGCCTCAATGGGCTTATCTGGCGCTCGACCAGGGCCGGGTCGCGGGCTATCTCGTCGGTAGCGTCGAGGCCCCGCCCAGGGCCGCGCACCGCGCGGACGTCGGCTACGGTGCCGATTTCGCGGCACTCACTTCGCAATATCCCGCACACCTGCATGTCAACCTCGCGCCATCCTACCGCAATCGCGGGATCGGCGCGGAGCTGATCGCGACGTTCGCCGCCGATGCCGCGCGCGCGGGAGCATGCGGCGTGCACGTCGTCACCGGAGCGGGTTCGCGCAACGTGCGCTTTTACGAGCGCAACGGGTTTCGCGAGCTTGCACGTGCCGACTTCAACGGCCACGGCGTCGTCTTCCTCGGCAAGCGACTTCCTCGTCAAGAAACGGCTTGATCTCGACGTTGAGGCGGGGAAGATGCCCGTGACGCAGTGTGGAGAGGGCGCATGCCGAAGGCCGAGGTCAATGCGGCGGCGAGCGGACGGCCGGCCATTGAATTATCGGGCGTGCACAAGTGGTTCGGCGACTTTCATGCCTTGAACGACGTGTCGCTGCGCGTGCGTCAGGGGGAGAAGATCGTCATTTGCGGGCCTTCGGGCTCGGGCAAGTCGACGCTCATCCGCTGCATCAATCATCTGGAGCCGCACGACCAGGGCCGCATCGTCGTCGACGGGCACGAGCTCACCGACGATCTGCGCATGATCGAGACCGTGCGCTCCGAGGTCGGCATGGTGTTCCAGCAGTTCAACCTGTTTCCGCATCTGACGGTGCTCGACAACGTGTGCTTGGCACCAATCTGGGTGCGCCGGATGCCGCGCGCCGAGGCCGAGGCGCTCGCCATGCAGCTTCTGGAGCGCGTGCGCATTGGGCCGCAGGCCGGCAAATATCCGGGCCAACTGTCCGGCGGCCAGCAGCAGCGCGTCGCCATTGCGCGCTCGCTCGCCATGAGCCCGCGCATCATGCTGTTCGACGAGCCGACAAGCGCGCTCGACCCCGAGATGGTGAAGGAGGTGCTCGACGTGATGACCGAGCTCGCTCTTCAGGGCATGACCATGCTGGTCGTCACGCACGAGATGGGCTTTGCGCGCGCGGTGGCCGACCGCGTCGTCTTCATGGACGAGGGGCAGATCGTAGAGGCCGCTGCGCCGGAGGAATTCTTCTCCAAACCGAAGTCGAAGCGCCTGCGCGCGTTCCTGTCGCAAATTCTCGCTCATTGAGATGGAGGACCTTGCTTGATGCGGCGAATGATCCTCCTCCTCGCTCTTGCCGCCGGCACCGTGCGTAGCGTCGATGCGGCGACGCTCGACGAAGTCAAGAGCCGCGGAGACTTGCGCTGCGGCGTCAACATCGGGCTCGCCGGCTTCAGCGCGCCCGACGACGAGGGCAATTGGCAGGGCCTCGACGTCGATTTCTGCCGCGCGGTTGCCTCAGCCATCTTCAAGGACGCTTCCAAGGTCAAGTTCGTGCCGCTGTCGGCCAAGGAGCGCTTCACGGCGCTGCAGTCGGGCGAGATCGATCTGCTCTCGCGCAATACGACGTGGACGATGAGCCGCGACACCGAGCAGGGGCTCAACTTCGTCGGCATCACCTACTATGACGGCCAAGGCTTCCTCGTGAAGAAGGCGCTCGGGATAACCTCGGTTGCGCAGCTCGCAGGCGCGAGCATCTGCATGCAGACCGGCACGACGAATGAGCTCAACGTCGCCGACTATTTTCGCACGCGCGGCCTCAGCTTCAACCCGGTTGTGTTCGAGAAGAACGAGGAGGCGATCACCGCCTACAACCTCGACCGCTGCGACGCCTACACGACCGATAGCTCCGGGCTCTACGCGCAGCGCATCAAGCTCGCTGACCCCGATGCCAACGTCGTGCTGCCGGAGGTCATCTCCAAGGAGCCGTTAGGCCCGGTGGTGCGCCAGGGCGACGAGCAATGGGCCAATCTCGTGCAGTGGACGCTCTTTGCCTGGCTCAACGCGGAGGAGCTCGGGATCAAGCAGGGCAACGTCGACGAGATGCTCGAAATCCCCTAATCCCGAGATCCGGCGCCTGTTGGGCGTGGAGGGCGACTTCGGCAAGGGCATCGGGCTCGACAACGACTGGGCCTACGCGATCGTCAAGAATGTGGGCAACTACGGTCAGTCCTTCGAGCGCAACCTCGGCAAGGGCTCGCGGCTCAAGATCGCGCGCGGGCTAAACAGGCTGTGGACGGACGGCGGGCTGCACTACGCGCCGCCGATCCGGTAGTGGGGTGAGGGCGTGACGGCGAGCGCACGAAAGCCTGCCCGGTCGCTCGCGAGCCTCGACTGGCTTTACGAGGCCAAGACGCGCGGGCTCATCTTCCAGATAGCGCTGCTTATCGGCGTCGCCGCGCTCTTCATCGAGATCGCGCTCAACACGGCGGCGAACCTGAAGGCCCAGAACATCGCCACCGGCTTCGGCTTTCTGCACAAGCCGGCAGGGTTCGACATCTCGCAGACGCTGATCCCCTATGCGGGCACCTCCACCTACGGCCAGGTGTTCTGGGTCGGGCTGACGAACACGCTGCTCGTTGCCGTGATCGGCATCGTGCTGGCGACCATCCTCGGCTTCGTCATCGGTCTGGCGCGGCTTTCGTCGAACTGGCTCGTCGCAAAGCTCGCCACCGTCTACGTCGAGATCGTGCGCAACGTGCCGCTGCTCTTGCAGCTCCTGGCCTGGTACTTCACGCTGTTGATCTCGCTTCCTCCGCCGCAAGCCTATGCGCGGCTGCCGCTTGGCATCGCGATCGACAACCGCGGGCTCTATCTGCCGGCGCCCGTCTGGCAGCCGGGCATGGGCGCGGTTCTCGTGGCGTTGCTGGCCGGCATCGCCGGAGCGGTCGCGATCGGCCTATGGGCGAAGCGTGAGCGATTGCAGACGGGGCGGCAGGTGCCCGCGTTCTGGTACGGGCTTGCCGCCGTGATCGCGCCTCCGCTCGTCCTATTCCTGCTGCTCGGTGCGCCGCTCGCCTTCGAGGTCCCCAAGCTCGGCCGCTTCAACCTGGAGGGCGGCATCGTGCTGCTGCCCGAGCTCATCGCGCTATTGCTTGGTCTCACGCTCTATACGGCGGCCTTCATCGCCGAGATCGTGCGCTCCGGCATCGCCGCCGTCCCGCGCGGGCAAAAGGAAGCGGCCGCGGCGCTGGGTTTGCGCCCCTGGCAGATCCAGCGCCTCGTCGTCATCCCGCAGGCGATGCGCCTCGTCATTCCGCCGCTCACCAATCAATACTTGAACCTCACCAAGAACTCCTCGCTCGCGGTGGCGATCGGCTATCCCGACCTCGTGTCGGTGTTCGCCGGCACCGTGCTCAACCAGACCAATCAGGCGGTCGAGGTGATCCTCATTACGATGGGCGTCTATCTCGGGATCAGCTTGGCTACGGCGCTCGCCATGAACTGGTTCAACGCGCGCATGGCGCTGGTGGAGCGGTAGTGTGATGATCGAGAAATTCGCCGTCGCTCGCGGCACACGTCTGAGCGAATTTCTCGATCTGAATCACACTACCAACTCCATGATTTTAGTGTCCCTTTTGATTGCAAAGTTCGCTTGGGGACCTAGCATCGAAGGCGGGCGAACTTCGCAATCGGGACACTAGGTGATGGCGCACCGGGGGCACACAACGCGCATCGATTGGCTCAAGGCCAATCTGTTCTCCTCGTGGGGCAACACGGCGCTGACGCTTCTCTCGCTGGCGATCATGTGGGTTGTCGTCACGCGCATTCTCGACTGGGCGCTCTTTAGCGCGGTGTTCGCGGGCGAGGACGGCGCGGCCTGCAACAAGCCGGGCGCAGGCGCCTGCTGGCCGTTCATCGCCCACAAACTCGGGCTCTTCATGTACGGCCGCTACCCGGAGGCGGAGCGCTGGCGCATCAACCTGACCTATGTCCTGGCGCTTGCCGGCCTCGTGCCGCTGATGATCCCGAAGCGTTCCAGGCAAGCTCTGGCTGTCGATCTACCTCATCATCGTGTTCCCGATCGTCGGCTTCGTGTTGGTGACGGGCGGCATCCTCTGGTTGCCGCACGTGCCGACCGAGCTGTGGGGCGGGCTCTTTCTGACGCTCGTCGTGGCGTCGGTCGGCATCGCCGCCTCGTTTCCCATCGGCATCCTGTTGGCGCTGGGGCGGCGCTCGGAGCTGCCGATCGTGCGCTGGGTGTCGATCGGGTTCATCGAGTTCGTGCGCGGCGTGCCGCTCGTCACGGTCTTGTTCATGGCCTCCGTCATGCTGCCCTTGTTCCTGCCGCCCGACGTCACCTTCGACAAGCTCTTGCGCGCGCTGATCGGCGTGGCGCTGTTCTCGGCGGCGTATTTGGCGGAAGTGATCCGCGGCGGCCTGCAGGCGATCCCGCGCGGGCAATACGAGGCAGCCGACGCGCTCGGGCTCTCCTACGTGCAGAAAATGGGGCTCATTGTGCTGCCGCAGGCGCTGAAGCTGGTCATCCCCGGCATCGTCAACTCGTTCATATCGCTGTTCAAGGACACGAGCCTCGTGCTCATTATCGGGCTGTTCGATCTGTTGGGCATCGTGCAGCAGTCGGTCGCCTCCGACGCCAAGTGGTTCTCGGCGCAGACCGCGGCGACCGGCTATGTCTTCGCCGGCGCGATCTTCTGGATCTTCTGCTTTTCCATGTCGCGCTACTCAGCCTTCCTCGAGCGACGACTTGCGAGCGGGGACCGGCGCTAGTTGCCCGTGAGGCATGCAAAGCCCCCGGCGGGATTTGGGGAAGGCGGGCTGCCGGGCTGGAATGTGCCCGGCCCGCAGATGCATTGGCCGTTGGCTGGGCTCGTCACGACCATGGCGCTGTTGACCGTGCACTGGGGCACGGTGGCGATCTCCGACAGCCTCGGGAACAGCGGCGTGTAGTTCTCCGGGTCCTCGGTGCGGTGGCGCGCAATGAGCGTCTTATCGGGGTTCGGCCCGAGGTAGATGCGTAAGCCGCCGGTGACGCGGTTGTACTGAGCCTCGCCGAAGTCCGCCTTGGCGAAGAGCGAGATCGGCGAGTCATAAGCGCGCAGCAGGTATTCGATGCCGGCGCCACCTAGGCTTGCCTCGTTGACGTAGCGGTACCCTCCGTAGACCTTGAGGTCGTCGATCGGGTAGTAGGCGAGATCGAGCTGGCCGAAGACATGATCGTCGTGCGGGTCGATAACCGGGAGGCCGCCGATCGTCGAAGGAACGGCAACGCCCTCGTATCCGCCGAGCCCGTCGAGCGAGAAGGGCCCCGCGTAGAGCTGGACCTCGGTGGCAGCCCTCCAGATATCGATCGATTCCCAAGTGTGATAGCTGCCGTAGAGCCCGAGCAAGTAGCGCGAGGGGTCGCGCGTGAAGAGGTGGAGGCCGCCGCCGCCCATCGTGCCCGCATCGATGCGCCCGAGCGCGCCGTCGGCCTGCAGGCCGAAGGCATGGCCGAGCGGCAGCGTGTAGCTGCCGAGTGCCAGCGCGGATTGCTCGTCGTCGTAGGCCCCACCCTCGACGCTGAACTTGCCGTTGGCGTTGGAGACCGCCGGCCCGCTTCGCCGCCAGAGCGCCGGCGACGACGGAGCAAGCAGCAGAACGATCAGACAAGCGATGCGAAAGCAGGCCATGCGAGGCGATGTCCCCGATGCGCCAAATAGGGAATCAACGGATGGAGCTTGCCTGATTCAGGCCGGATCAAAAGCTAAATCGGTTGCGTCCGCCCACCTCGCCATCTGGCGCCTGCGGGTGTCATGGGAACGTGCCGGTCCCCAACTGAGCATTCGCCGACTTGGGTTCGATTGGGAGGAAAAAGGGAATCGAAGGCCAAGCTCGCCTGATTCACAGCCGACCGGAAGGCCAAATCGGTCGGCCGTTGCCTTTGCGGTCGACCTCATCAGGAGGTGTCGCGACGACTGTGCGGTCTCGGCCGATCCGAGGTGGCTCTCGGCCGGCGAATTTGACCGTCCTATAGACCGGCAAGCCAAAGGCGCGCATGAGGAAATCGGAATACCGTCACGTCGCCATCAGCTGCAACTGAAGGCGCCGCCACCGAGGGGCGTGGGAAGGTTGCCGGCCCGGGGCGAACTCGCTGGGCAGAGACACTGGCCGTTGTTGGTAGTGGTCACGTTGTCGCCATCGGTAGCGCACTGAGGGAGGGCGGCCGATTGCGTCCTGACCGTCGGGAACACGGGCGTGTAGTTCTCCGGATCCTCGGTGCGGTGGCGCGCAATGAGCGTCTTGTCGGGATTGGGCCCGAGGTAGATGCGCAGGCCGCCGGTGACGCGGTTGAATTCCTCCTTGCCGAAGTCGCTCTTGACGAAGAGCGACATGGGCGAGCCGTAATTACGCAGGAGGTACTCGAAGCCGGCGGCCCCGAGGCTCGCCTCGCTCTCGTAGCGATAGCCGGCGTAAAGCCGCAAATCGTCGATCGGATAGTAGGCGAGGTCGATATGAGTGAAGGCGTGGTTGTCGTCGGAGCTGAGCACAGGGAGGCCGCCAGCGGTGGAGGGAAAGTTGATGCCCTCATAGCCGGCAAGTCCGTCGAGCGAGAAACGGTCGACATAGAGCTGAAACTCGGCGGCTGCGCGCCAGATGTTGATGTCGTTCCAGGTGTGATAGCTGCCGTAGGCGCCGAGCAGGTAGCGCGAGGGGTCGCGCGTGAAGAGGTGCACGCCGCCACCCCCCATCGTGTCCTGGTCGATGTGCCCTACTGCGCCGTCCGCCTGCAAGCCGAACGCGTGGCCCAAGGGTAGCGTGTAGCTGCCGAGCGCCAGCGCGGATTGCTCGTCGTCGTAGGCCCCACCCTCGACGCTGAACTTGCCGTTGGGATCGGAGACGGCGGGACCTGCATCCTGGCCCAGGGCCCACGTCGGCACCAAAAGGAGCGCCGTCAGAAAGACGATAGAGAGGGCGCGGGCCATGCCAGGTCAGGATCCTCAGCGTGCCAAAGACCAAACGAGAGGCGGAAATTTGCTTGAATTCGGGGCGGTCAATTCGGGATTGGTGCGACTTGTTCACCGATACCGCCCATCTATCCACCGCCGACGCGCGCTGCGCAGGAATTCGGCGCGTATACGATGTGGACGGAGTGTCACCCGCCGGGCCTCGGATCAGGGCCTCGGCAAATGCGGGTGCCGGCCCGCGCCGTGCACCGGCATTTTGGACGCGGCTGCGACCGTATATACCGTGTCCCTGTCGGCAACAGTGAACGGGCCCGGCTAGCATGCATATTCTATGGCGCGGCGACATCCTGCAGAGACTGCGGCTCGTCTCCGGGCTCATCCTGTTCGCGTTCGCGACGACGCATTTCCTCAATCACGCACTGGGGCTTTTCAGCGTCGATTGGATGCAAAACGTGCAGCAGTGGCGCTGGACCGTGACGCGCTCGTGGCCCGGCACCGTCATCCTGATCAGCGCGCTTCTGACGCACGTGGGCCTCGCGCTCTACAAGCTCGCCGGCCGCGCCACGCTGCGGCTGCCGCGCTGGGAGCTCACGCAGCTCCTGCTCGGGCTGTCGATACCGTTCCTGCTGTTGCCGCACATCGTGAACACGCGCATCGCGCACGTGTTCTTCGGCGTCAACGACATCTACGTCTACGAGCTGGCGCGCCTGTGGCCGGCGAGCGCGATCACGCAAAGTCTGCTGCTCGTCATCGTATGGGTGCACGGCTGCATCGGCATCCACTTCTGGCTGCGCCTTTACGCGCCCTACCGCCGCGCCCTGCCGCTCCTGCTTGCCGCGGCCATCGTGCTGCCGCTCGCCGCGCTCGGCGGCTTCATCGTGGCGGGATCTGGCGTCGCCTCCGCCATTCAAGTCCCACGCGTGTTCGACACGCTCAAGGACCTGACGCGTTGGCCCACCGAGCAGGCGGGCACGACGCTCGCCTGGCTCAGGACGCTGACGCGCATCGAGTTCGGGGGCCTTTTGGGGGTCGTCGTCGCCTGCATCGCCTGGGCCTACGTCGCGCGGCTCATGGGCCCCAAGGTGACGATCATCTATACCGGCGGCCCCACGGTCAAAGTGCCGGCGGGGCCAACCCTTCTTGAGATCAGCCGCATGTACAAGGTGCCGCACGCCTCCATCTGCGGCGGCAGGGCGCGCTGTTCCACCTGCCGCGTGCGCATCGACAAGGGCCTCTCCACGCTTCCCCCCGCCACGTTTCCCGAGAGCGTGACGCTCGGCTCCATCGGCGCGCCGCCCAACGTGCGGCTTGCCTGCCAGATCCGGCCGACCGACACTATCGTGGTGACGCGGCTGCTAAAGGCGGCAACCGCCGGTCCCGAGGCGGCCGAGCTCGAGGAGGCCGATTCAGCCGGCGTCGAGAAGCAGCTCGCCGTCATGTTCGTCGACTTGCGTGACTTCACCCGCTTCTCGGAGAAGCGCCTGCCGTTCGACGTCGTCTTCGTCTTGAACGAGTTCTTCGCCGTCATCGGCTCGGCGATAGCCGAGCACGGCGGCTGGATCGACAAGTTCCTCGGCGACGGCCTGCTCGCCGTGTTCGGGCAGCACTGCGGCATCGAGGTGGGTTGCCGCCAGGCGTTGCGGACCGCACGTGCCATCGACCTCGCGCTCGACCACATCAACGCCAAGCTCGCGGCCGAGATCGGCCGTCCGCTGCAGGTCGGCATCGGCATCGACGCGGGGCCGCTGCTGTTGGGGCGCATCGGCTACGGCGAGGCGGTCGATTTCACCGTCATCGGCAACGCCGTCAACGTCGCGAGCCGGCTCGAGGCGCTGACCAAGGAGAAAGGCGTGCAGCTCATGCTCTCGCGCGAGGTCGCAAAGCGCGCGGGCTGGGAGCCCGAGGCCGACGTCACCATGAAGCTTTCCGTGCGTGGCGTTGCCGAGCCGGTCGATGCGATCGGGCTCGCGCGCGGGCGCGATCTACCCGCGAGCATCCTTGTCTACGAGGACGACGAAAAGGAAAGGCCCATGGCGTGGACCATGGGCCGTTGGGGAGGAGCTTAAGACCGCGTGGCGCAGCGTCACTTCTCGCACGGGAAGGTCACGACCATGTCGACGTAGGGCACATTCATCTTGCAGCGCCGCCCGCCATCGATCTTCTTCACATCGAGCGCCTCGGCGAGCTTCGCCAACGCCTCGCCGTGCTTGCGGTGCCGCTTCGGGCCCTGCTCGTCGTCGTCCTTCGCTGCCGTCTCGTCGTCCGGAGCCTTGGCAATCTCGGCCGTGTCGTCCGTCTTGCTGTCGGCTTTGACCGCGGTCTTGCTCTCCGGCTTCGCCGCTCCGGCCGCGCTCGCCTCCTTCATCTCGATCGAAGGTTTGGCGGGAGTGGCCGCGGCCACTGCGGGCTTGTCCTTGCTGGCAGGTGCCGCAGCGGAGGTCTTCGAGCACTTCTGCAAGTCGGCAGGAGCGCGCTTCCAGGTCATGGTCTCGCTCAGAAACTTCGTGCCGGCATAGCCGACGACGCGCAGCTTGTCGGGTCCGAGCGGCGTCAGCTCGACGTCGTATTTCGATTCCGCATCCGGATCGTAGATCCAGCCGTGGTCCCATACGCCGCCCCCGACGGGCTTGAGGTCGCCGAGGATCTGCTCGCCGCACGCGTCGGCGTTGGCGGCGTCCTTGAGCCAGGCGACGTGGCCGCACAGCTTGTCGCCGCACTGCGTGATCTCGACGGCGCCGCGGCCGGTGTGGTCGATCCACAGGCCGAGCGGCGAGGTTTCGGCGCGCGCGGCGCTGACGGAAAGTAAGGCCGCGGCGAAAGCGGCCGCCTGCAGGGCTAATGTGTTGGTCCGCATGGGGGTCACCTTTCGGATGTTCATCAGGGCTCGGAGAAGCATGCAAGCCGAATGCGGAAAGTCGATGAAGGTTTCGGCTTGCGTGTCTTCAAGCTCGTATAAATTGGGGGGCCGCGCTGTTCCGGTCGGAACAGGCAGGGTTCTGTCCTAGTTCAGCACGAAAACGCTCGCGCTCAAAACGGCCTTTGGCCCCGGCTTCAGCGGCACGGAATAATCGACGTGGCTCAACGCCTTGTCGCCCTTTCCGTTCCAGACATAGAGGCGCGCTGGCCCTTCCTCGCGCGTCTCGTCAGGCGCCCGGCCCAGCATCTTGCTGAGCCCCGCGAGGACCGGCGCCTTCGCCTCGGCTGCCGGGAACAGGAGCGAGCAGGCAACGTTAATCGCCTTGGCGAGCTTGGCAGGCTGCTGCTTGAGGCCGTCGTCGGGTTTCGACCTCGTGGCGGTGAGCACGTACTCGGAGCCCTGATCGTGGAAGCGCCAAGCGTGAAAGTCCGCGACGGGACCCTTCGGCCGGTAGCCGTCAAGCTCCTTGCCGGCGATCTGCGCGAACTCGCCGAAGCCGGCGGCCTTGGTGACGCCGCTAAGATCGGGGAGCTGGCTCAGGCAGAAAACATTGAACATCTTCACTGCGCGGGGCGGGTCGGGCTCTTGCGCGCGGCTTGAGGTGGCGATGAGCAGCGCGACGACGAGCGCGGGTAAGAGACGGGCGACGTTGAGACCCATTGCATGCCCCCCGTGCCTCTGGCGGTGACGCAAGTCAGCGCGCAGCGACAGGCGGCGCCGGCTGCTGAACGGAGCCTGTTGTGAGCGGAGGCCATGCCGATAGGTCGATCGACCAGCGGTGCTCGGCGATCATGCGGGCCTGCTCCTCGCAGGAAGGCGGCTTGCGATTGACGCGCGTCCATACCTCGGAGGATCCGAAGATCGGCAAGAACATATAGCCGCTCACCTTTACGTGGTTCGCACCCAGCACCTCGGCGTAGCCGCTGAAGCTCATGCCCTGGTCGGGGACATAGACGGTGCCGTCGCCCCAGGTGCCGTCCCTCTGCTTCTTGAAGCCGATGACGACGGGAAGCCCGCAGACGAAGCGGGATTTCAACCTGGGGTCGGGGTTGCGGAAGTCGCGCAGAGGACCGCCGTCGGGACCGAGCGGCTTTTTCAGCCAGGCGACCCTGCCGCAGCGCGCGTTGCCGCACTGGCCGATGTCGAGCAGGACCTCGCCGTCGGAATCCATCCAGTAGCCGTCGAGGCGCTCGCCGGCTGCAGCGCTGGCGGTCGCCGCAAGCGACGCAGCGACCACACCGATGATCCGGCGCGCAAGACCTCGCATGTCGTCCTTCCCCCCTTCCGCGATCCGGCACGAGCCTCGTCTCGCATCCCCCTGGGGCACAAGTTTGGCGTGCCCGCGTGCCGGGCGCAATCGCGGCGCGCTAAGCCCGCCGAATCGGCCGCCCCAGTCTACTGGGGGCGCATCCAATTTTCCACGGCGCCTGGCACATCGGTCACGGCCGAGGGCAGGCGCGTGCCCGTTGCCATGATGTAGCCGGTCCCGGCGATGACGAGGAGGCACAAGACGATCTGCCAGAACAACGGGTGCGCCCTGAGCCGCCCGCTTGTCGAATCGAGCTCCTTGAGGACGACGTAGCCGCCCATGCCGCGCCGGAACCATCCCGTCACGTTGCCGGGCTTGCCGAGGTGCTTGGGCACGCGCGCCCATCCGGCGAAGAGGTCGCCGATGACGCCCAGCATCGAGCGGAAGTCGACGGCGAGCAGACCCGTCTTGTCCTGGTAGATGACGTCCTCGCCGGCGAAGAAGCCCGGATTGACACGGCCGATGGCCTTGCCCTCGAGGCGCACGGGCTTGCCGACCACGGGGGATGCCGAGGGATTCGTCATCAGCGCCACCACCGTTGTCGTGGCGGAGGGCGGCACGGACGGATAGCGCAGCATGAGCGTTGCCAGGACGGCGAGGGCTGCGGCCGCCGGCGCGAGCAGCCATGCGCCCAAGACGCCCACGACGAGGAAGGCGGCGACCGGCGCCGCCAGCAAACCGAGCTCGCTCCAGAACTGGCGCCACAGCCCGCCACGGTCGAGGTGGACGCGCCGGGCGGCGGCCTCCATGTCGTAGTCGGAGAAGTCCTGGCGCTTCTCCTTGGCGATCTGCTCCAGGTGCGCGATGCGCTTTCCCGTCAGCGGGTGGGTGGAGTTGAGCTCGATGATGCGCGCCCAGGGATTGTACTCGTCGAACAGCATCGCCTCGGCGGCTAGATCCGGGCCGGCCGTGTCGCTCTCGGCGAGCAGGCCAACGTGGCGGGCGTTCTTCACGTCGATGACGCCCATGTGCCGGGTGCTCCGCAACAGGCTTTGCGTCGCCTCCGTGTCCTCGACCTTGACGATGCCGTAGGCGATCTTGACCAGCGCGCTCGCCAGGTGACGCGGCTCGATGCGCTCGGCGGAGAAGGCGTCGGCGAGGTACTCGCGCGTGCGGCTCAGATAGAATAGCAGGTAGATGCCGACATAGTAGAAGAGCAGGGCCGCGAGCCCGATGGCCACATTCGCGCCGCTCTTCTTGCTGCTGCTCGAGCGGGACGAGCGCATGAGGGCCGCGTACACCTGATACAGAATCTGCACGAGCGTGCCCGCGGCCGTCATCACGATGAAGTCGCGGTTGACGATGTGGCCGAGCTCGTGTGCGACGACGGCCTTGGCCTCCTCCTCGTTGAGAAACTCGAAGATGCCCTCGGTCACGACGATGCGGGCGTTGCCGCGCATCAGCCCGTAGGTGAATGCGGTCGGGTTGCGGTCCGGGATCACGCCGATGCTCGGCGCGCTGAACTTATAGTCGTCGGCGACGGCGTGGATGAGCGTGTGCACGCCCGGGTAGCGCTGACGCACCTCGGCGTCGTCCAGGAAGACGAGCTTGTTGAACCAGCGGAACGAAAGGTCGCTTATCCAGGGGCTGATGAGCCAGACCACCAGATTGAGGACGATCGTGAGCGCAATGGCGAGCGACAGATCGACCCTGCCGGCGGCGACCATGGCGGCGAGCACCACGCCGACGACCATGGTGAGCAGAAGCCCGACGGTGACGAGCGAGGCGAAGAAAAGACGGGCCATGACATCCCCCTTTGGGCCCCTTTGGGCGGGGCCCCTTTAGGCCGAGCGGCCTGCCGAGGCGTGCCGGCGGCCGCCGAAACTAGCGCGCCGCTAGACCGGCTCAAAAGAGATTCGATCAGGCGAGGAGCGCGGCGACGTGCTCCCCGATCGCGAGCGAGGACGTGAGCCCGGGGCTCTCGATGCCGTAGAGCGCGACGAGGCGGGGCAGGCCGTGCTCGGCCGGCCCATGGATGGCGAAATCGGCAACCGGCTCGCCCTCGCGATAGATCTTCGGGCGCACGCCGACGAAGTCGGGCTGCAGCGCGTCCTCGCGCAGGCCGGGCCAATAGCGGTGGATCTCGCGCGCGAAGCGGCCGCGGCGGGCTCCGTCCGGATCGTCGAAGGCGTAGCTGACCGTGTCCGTCCATTCGATATCGGGGCCGAACTTGGCGCGGCCGCCAGTGTCGAGCGTGAGGTGGATGCCGAGCCAGGCGCCCTGGGGCATGGGATAGACGAGGTGCTTGAAGGGCACTCGGCCCTGCAGCGAGAAGTAATGGCCCCTCGCCGGATAGGTCTGGGGCACGCGGTAGGCGTTCGGGTAGCTGAGCATGCGGCCGAGCGCTGTGCCGCCCAAGCCGCCGGCGAGCACGAGGGTCTTGGCCGTGAGCGTGCTCCTCTCACCTGCACTCTCGGTCTCGATCCGGTAGTCGGCGGTCTCGTGCGCCGGAGCCTCAAGACCCGTGACGGTCGTGTTGAGCACGACAGCGCCGCCGCGGGCGGTCAAATGCCCTTCGAGCGCGAGCATCAGCGCGTGGCTGTCGACGATGCCCGTTGACGGCGACAGGTATCCGGCGACGCTGGCGACCTCAGGCTCGAGACCGCGCACCTCCTCGCCCGACAGCCGGCGCAGGTCGTTGACTCCGTTTCTTTGCGCGGTGGCGGCGATCGCCTCGAGCTTGGCGATCTCGGCCTCCTCCGTCGCCACGAGCAGCTTGCCGCATCGCGCGTGCGCGACGCCGTTCTCTGCGCAGAAGCGATAGAGCAGCGCCTTGCCGGCAACGCACAGCTTTGCTCGCAGGCTGCCGGGCGGATAGTAGAGCCCGGCGTGGATCACTTGCGAGTTGCGCGCGCTCGTCTCCGAGCCGATGCGGTCGTGCTGCTCCAGAACGAGGACCTCGCGGCCCGCGAGCGCCAACGCCCGCGCGATGGCGAGGCCGACGACGCCGGCTCCGACGACGACCGTTTCAACATCTGCGCTCAACGGTCCGCTCGCCCCCTAGTTGGGCGCCGATCGGCGCCGGGCACGATTTCCACAAGGCAAATCCAGGGTTGGACGGGCCCGAAATAGCTCGAATCGTGGCTAGTGTCCCGGTTCGGCGCGGCGCAATCCGAGCCGGGTGCAACGCATGGAGGGTCTTATGGCATTCGTCACTGGCGATGTCGTTCCGGTTTCAGGCGATGAGCTTCCGTTCAAGGTGGTTTTCAAGCAGGGCGATACTGTGCTCTCGGAGTGGCTGGTCGAGTCACAGGAGGACGGTCAGTCGCAAATTATCGAAGTGCTGAAAAGCCTTATCGACGATGACGAGGAGGAAGAGGACGCCGCGTGAAGGCGCCTCGGCACCGCCCGGATTGCTGGCGGGCGCCCGATCGCCAACGCGAGCAGAGACGCACGGATTGACCCCTTGGGCACGGGCGGGCGGCGTTGATGCCCCCGCCCCTTGCGTCTCGAACAAAAAGGGAACATTCTCGCCGACACGATGAAATTAACCTTCGTCCATACCGCCGACTGGCAGATCGGCAAGCGCTTCGGCGGCTTCTCGACCGAGGCGGCGCCCGTGCTGCGTGAGGAGCGCCTGCGCGCCGTCGACCGGGTGGGTCAGGCCGCGCGCGATGCCGGAGCGACGGCCGTGCTCGTCGCCGGCGACATATTCGATTCGGAGACGGTGTCGGACAAGCTCGCCGGCACGCTGCTGTCGCGGCTCAAGGCCTATCCCAAGCTCGCCTGGCACCTTTTGCCCGGAAACCACGATCCCGCGCGCGCGGGCGGCGTGTGGGAGGCGATCATCGCGGGCGGCCTGCCGGGGAACGTGCGCGTGCACTTGGAGCCGAAGCCGGCGGAGCTGGCCGCGAGCGTCGTACTGTTGCCGGCGCCGCTCACCGCCAAGCGCACCAGCGAGGACCCGACAGCCTGGATGAATGACGCAGGCACGCCGCCCGGCACACTGCGCGTCGGACTTGCCCACGGCTCGGTGCAGGGCTTCGGCAGCGCCGGCGAGGCCAGCGTGCCGCTCGACCCCGCGCGCGCAAAGAGTGCCGGGCTTGCCTATCTGGCGCTCGGAGATTGGCACGGCACGACACGCATCTCCGAGCGCGTGTGGTACTCGGGCACCCCCGAGCCCGACAGTTTTCGCGACAACGAGCCGGGACATGCTCTCGTTGTTCGCATCGAGGGTGCAGCAACGCCCAAGGTCGAGCGCGTGCCGACGGCACACTTCACCTGGATTGAGCGGTGCCAGCCGATCACCGGCGCGGACGGTCTCAAGGACGTCGAGGCGGAGGTCGATCGCCTCGGTGCGGCGGCTGCGCGCCATCTTATTGCGCTCAAGCTGGAAGGGCTCATCACGCTTGCTGAGTTTGCGATCATCGAGCAGCAGCTCGCTGGCCTCGCGCCCCGCCTCTTTCACCTCGAGCGCGATCTTGGTGCTTTGCAGACGTACGCTGCCGACAGCGACCTTGCAGCGATGCGGTCGGACGCGCTGGCGAAAGTCGCACAGCGGCTCAAGGCGGTGGCCGATGGAAAGGGCGAGGACGGCGCGCAAGCGGGGCGCGCCCTGCGCAAGCTGTTTCTCCTCGCGCGCCGCGTCGAGGCGGGAGGGCGGCCTTGAAGATCGGTGCCATCCGCTTGAAGGAGGTCGGCCGTTTTCGCGAGGCCGTCGCGCTCGAAGGTCTGACGGGCGGCCTCAACGTGCTCGCCGGGCCGAACGAGCTCGGCAAGTCGACGATCCTCAAGGCGCTGAAGCTGGCGCTGTTCTCCAAGCACACCTCGAAGGCGGGAGAGGTCGAGGCGTGCCGTCCCTACGCCGGCGGCGCGCCGCTGATCGAGGTCGACTTCGAGATCGACGGCGCAACTTGGCGCATCCGCAAGCAGTTCCTATCGGCGCGCGCAGCCGAGCTCAAGGAGCTGCGCTCGGGCTTCATCGCGCGCGGTGGCGACGCCGAGACCAAGCTCGAGGCGCTGCTCAACGGCAAGGACGGCGCGGGCCGCTTTGCCCTTCTTTGGGTCGATCAGGGGACACCGCTCGCGCCCGTCGAGCCCGCCAGGAGCGGAGGCAGCGCCTTTATGGTCGCCGTCGAGGACGAGGCCGAGAGCGTCGCCGACGGCGGCGCGGCACGTGAAGTTTTGGCGCTGCTCAAAGCCGAGCTTGGCGAGCTCATCACCGGTCATACGCCGCCGCGTCCGACCGGCCGCTACAAGGCGGCGCTCGAGGAGCGAGACTCGCTGCGGCGCCAGCGCGAGGAAGCGCGCGCGCGGCTCACCGGCGCCGAGGCGCGGCTCGATAAGCTGGCGGTTCTTCGTCAGCAGGTCGCATGCCTCGCCGATCCCGCGGCCGCTGCGGCGCGGGCAGGTGACGCTGCGGCAGCGGCACGCGCCTTCGAGGAGGCCTCGGCCGCGCGCGAGCGCTGCCGTCAAGCCGAAGAGGCCGCCCAAGCGCAGGAGGAGCGGCTCTCCGCGCTCAAGGGGGCGCTCGCGGGCATCGACGGCCAGATGACAGACCTTGCCAAGCTCGAGGAGGCCGAGGCCCGCGAGCGTCCGGCGCTCGAGGAGACGGCGCGGCGCGCGCACGATGCCGAGGCCAAGGAGAGCCAATGCCGGCGCCGGCGCGACGACACCAAGTCTGCACTCGCCGCCGCCGAGGCCGAGCGCAAGGCGATCGAGCTTGCTCTGCGTCTCAAGGAGGCGGCGGAGCGGCTTAAAAGCGCGCGGACGGCCGCAGCCGACATCAAGTCGCTGGCGGCAGCGCTTGACGGCAACGGCGCCGACGAGGGCGTCATGGCCGCCGTGCGCCGCGAAGCGCAGGCGATCGCCACGCTCGAGGCGCGGCTATCGGCGGCGGCGCCCACCGTTTCGGTTGCCTACGCGCGTGGTGGACAGGGCAAGATCAAGATCGGCGGGCGACCACTCGAGGACGGCGAGACGCTCAGCCCCGCGCGACCGATGGCGCTGGAGATCGAGGGCGTTGGCGTGTTGACCATTGCGCCGGGCCGCTCCGAAGGCGTTGCCGAGGACGAGGCCGACCTCGCCGCACACGCCGCCGAGCTTGCCGCTCTGCTGCAACGGATCGGCGCATCCTCGGTCGAGACCGCCGAGGCCCGCGCCGCGGAGCGCCGCGCGCTGCAGGGCAAGCTCGCCGAGGCGCAAGCGCACCTCAAGGCGCAGGCGCCAGACGGCGCGCCGGCCCTGGAGCGTCATTATGCCGAGCTGTCGGCCAAGGTGCCGGCGCCAGCCACCCGCATGCGGAGCGCGTCCGAGGTTGACGCACAGGTGCTCGAGCTTGCCGATGCGCTCGCTGCGGCAGAGACCGATCTCGCGCAGGCGCAAGCCGCGCACGCGGAGGCGCGCGAAGCCGCCGTCAAGACGCGGACGCGCGGGGAGGAACGACGCGCCCGGATCGATATGCTCGCAACGAGCCTCGGGGATCCCTCGCAGTGCGCCGCTCGCCGGACCAAAGCCGCGGCCGCGGTTTCCGAGGCCGAGGGCGCGCTCAACCGGGCGGTACGCGATTCTGCGGCGTGGCGCGAGAAGGCGCCCGACGATCAGCGGCTCGCAGCGTTCGACGGCGCGGCGCAAGCGGCAAAAGCGGCCGCGGTGCGCGCCGAGCGCGAGCTCAATGAGCTGCGCCGGGCTGAGGCCGGCATTGAGGGCGAGCTGAAGGCCGACAGGGCCGACGACGTGGAGGCTCGCGTCGCGGAGATCGAGGAGACTGGCGCTGCCGCGGAGGCTCGCGTCGCCGCGCTCGAGCAGGAGATCGGCGCCTCGTTTCTGCTCGCGCGCGAGCTGGAGGCGGCCGAGAGCGAGATGCGCGAGAGCTTCGCAAAGCCGGTGATCGACCGGCTTCTGCCTTACCTCGACCTCGTTTTCCCGAGCGCGCGCGCCCGCTTCGGCGAAGGGCTCGCGCTCGACGCGCTGGAGCGGGACGGGGGCATCGAGGAGCTGGCGCGCTTGAGCGAAGGTACGCGCGAGCAGCTCGCCGTTCTGGTCCGCATGGGGCTCGGACGCCTGCTGGCGGAGACGGGAGCACCCGCGCCGCTCGTCCTCGACGATGCGCTCGTCTACTCGGACGATGCCCGCATCGAGCGCATGTTCGCGGCTTTGAATCTGGCGGCGCAAAGCCACCAGGTGCTGGTGCTCACCTGCCGCGAGCGCACGTTCGAGCGCCTCGGCGGCCACCGCGTCGCCATCGAGCCCTGGCGGTCAGGCTGAGAGGAGAGACGGCTCCTAGCCGTGGTCGCTGCCGGAGCCGTTCATCGCCGGGATTTCCGGCTTAGGCACGCCAGCCATCGGGTCATCGGAGCGGCGCGACTTGCCTTCGAAATAGGCACCCTGCTCGATGGCGAGCGCTTGATGGTAGATGTCACCCTCGACGTGGCTCGAGGACTGGAGCATCACGCGCTTGCCGCGCACCGAGCCGGCCACGTGACCGCGCACGACGATCTCCTCGGCGACGATGCCGCCGGTGATGCGCGCCTTCTCCCCGATCACGACATAGGTGCCGTGGATGTCGCCCTGCACCTCGCCGTCGACCTGCACCTCGCCCTTCGACGTCAGGTTGCCGTGGATGATGAGGTCGGGACCGATGACGGACGGCGTATTGCGCTCAGCGCCGCGGGCGAGCCCCAAGGGCCGCGAGCCGTGGCTTGTCGCTGGAGTTCGATGGAGGCAGGCCCGAAGCGGCCTGCGTTTCCGACTCAGTTCTCTTGAAGTTCGGCAACATGAGCTTCCACCTCCGCTCTAAACGCGACAAACGCAACGACTGTGCATTTTTGCTGGCGATTCGGACACGCTGGCGGCTTTCACAACCAGGTGCTTCCCCTTATCGACCCACCTAGCACGTTTCCCGCCGCCGGTCACGGGCTGCGGCAGTCTCGCTTTGCGCATTCTGTGGGCAGGACTATGGCTTTAGTGAGCGGATCGCCTCGAGAACCTCCTCGGCATGCCCCGGCACCTTAACCTTGCGCCAGCTTCTGGCGACGCGCCCGGCATGGTCAACGAGGAAGGTCGAGCGCTCGATGCCCATGTATTTTTTTCCATACATGGATTTTTCGACCCAGACGCCGTAGGCCTCTGCCGCCGCGCGGGATTGATCCGCCAAGAGACGAACGCCGAGGTCATACTTGTCCTGAAACTTGCGGTGGCTTTCGGGGCTGTCGGGCGAGATGCCGAGAACCTGAGCGCCGGCCCGCTTGAAGTCGGGAGCAAGACAGGTGAAGTCCTTGGCCTCCGCAGTGCACCCCGACGTGTCGTCCTTGGGATAGAAGTAGACCACCACCGGGGCGCCCTTCAGGCTCGACAGCCGCACGCTCTTGCCGTTCGCGTCGGGCAGCGTGAAATCTGGGGCTTTCATGCCGTCTTCGACCATGATCGAGATGCCTTTCTTTTGTCGCTTTTCCCCCTGCACGTGAGCCTCAACGCACGGTCCTGCGTCGGCTGTGGCGTCGGGATGCTTACTCGCCGGATTGCGCCCGCGCAAGAGAGCAGGCGACCGCGATGGGCACGAAGCTGGCGGGAGCATTTCAGCGCCAAGCCGGATAAGAAGACCAGCGCGGAAACGTCCTCGCGAGACCGAAGCGCTCGCAACTCGCGTGGGGGCTATCGTCGTGTCTGCCGCCAAGTCGATTTGCGTCGGGACAAGACTGTCGAGGGGCTGGCTTGCAAACGACAAAACGACAGAAGCAAGGGCCTCAATTCGCCGAGCCGCGTAACGGGGAGCGGCCTGCGCCCGCCACTCAGCGCCTCGCTACGGCCGCCGCCGCCTGCGACCGCCTCCTGCACGGGGTCGGCAGGTCGGTCTTCCTGCTCGCCCCTGTCGCCGCACTGCTGATGCTCGTGGTGGGGCTCGGCTACGTCAGGCTGCGACACGGCCCCATCTCGCTCAAATTCATGGTTGAGCCGATCGAGCGTGGCATCGACGCCGAGCTCGACGGCAGCACCGTTCGCATCGACGACGTGGTGGTGGGCCTGTCGGGAAGGAGCGGACTGGAGTTCCGCCTGCGCAACCTGCGCATGCGCGAGCCGGACGGCGACGTCGTGGCCTCCGCTCCGCTGGCGGCCGTCGAGCTCAGCACCTCCGCGTTGTGGTCGGGCCGCATCGTGCCTGCGCGCGTGGAGCTGATCGAGCCGCGCCTCTTACTCTCCTATTCGGACGACACCGGCCTGTCGCTGAGCTTCACCAAGCCGGTCGAGGGCGCGTCCGATGATGCGAGCGGTGGGACCAAAGAGGCGCCTCCAGCCGGCGTGCCCGCGCCGGTTCCCGCCCACCCGCCCACGCAGGCAAGCGCGCCGCCGCCGGGAGGAGCGCTCAAGCGCATCGACCTTGCGCGGGTCGTGACCAACATGTCGGCGCGCGCGCGCCAGCGGCTCGATGCTAGCTCCGACTTGCGCGAGGTCGGCTTGCGCAACGCCGTCGTCATCCTGGAGTACGCCGGGCGATCGACGCAATGGCGCGTGCCCTCGCTGGCGGTCGAGCTGACGCATGCCTCAACGCGCAGCGTCATCTCGGGCAAGGCGACGATTGTCTCGGGCGCGCGGCCATGGGAGCTCACGTTCGAGACCGACGAGCAGGAGAGCACGCGCACCCTCAATCTGAAAACCTCCGTGCGCGATCTCGTCCCGCGCAGCCTCGCCCCGGCGGTGCCCCAGCTCAGCCTGCTGCAAGCCTTCGATATGCCGGTCGCCGGCGATGCCACGCTGGCGCTGTCGAGCGACGGCGATATTCGCGCCGCCACGCTCGCACTACAGATCGGGCACGGCAGCCTGCGGCTTCCGGCGCTGCCCGAGGCGCCGATGGAGGTCGACGGCGGATCTTTCAACGCCGCCTACGACGGCGCCGCCCAGAAGATCGTCATGTCTCCCTCCACTCTGCGCTGGCGCGGCAGCCGCATCACGCTGTCGGGGACGCTTGCGAGCGACAGGGCGGAGCAGCACCCGGTCTGGAGCTATGAGCTCAGCGCGAGCGACGGCGCCTTTGCCGCGCAGGAGTTCGCAGTGCCGCCCGTCCCGCTCGAGTTGTGGCGGGCGAAGGGGCACATCCTGCCGCAGCGGGGCGAGATCGAGCTGTCGGATTTCGATTTGAAGGCCGGCGGCGGCGAGGTCGCGATGAAGGGCGACTTGGTGGCCGGCGTCGAGCCGGCCAGCACGCGGCTCGAGGGCAAGATCGGCCCGATGCCGCTCGCGACGCTGAAGGCGCTGTGGCCCAAGGCGATCGCGCCGGGTGCGCGCGATTGGGTCGGCGATCGGGTGACGCGCGCAGAGATTCGCGGCGGCACCTTCGCCTTCGCGAGCGGCGGTCCGGGACAAGCGGGTCCGGACGGCGGGCAGCACAAGCTGTCGTTCGCGCTGGAGGCCGCCGACGTCGAGATGCGTGTCATCGACAACATGCCGATGGTCATCGCTCCGCACGTCTTGACGCAGGTCGAGAACGACCGCCTCGAGATCAATATTCCGGAGGCGGCGATCGCGCTGGCGCCGGACCATACCGTTCCGTTGAAAGGGGGACGCTTCACCGCCACGGACATCATGAACGCCACTCCGAACGGCGAGATTGTGTTCGGCTCGCAGACGTCGCTCGCATCGGTGCTCGAGGTGCTCGAGCGCTCGCCGCTCACCTCGCTCGAGGAGATGGGCGTGCCGCGCGCGGGCATCGACGGCAAGTTCGACGGCGAGTTCAAGGTCACGCTGCCCCTGCTGGCGAACCTGCCGATGAGCGCGATCAAGGTCGACGGCAAGGCACGCATCACCGATGGACGCGCCAAGGGCCTGCTCGGCCCCTATACCGTGCAAGGCGCGCGCATCGACCTCGACATCACCGAGAAGGCCGTCGACACGCGCGGCGAGATGCTCGTCAACGGCGTGCTCGCGAAAGTGAGCTGGCAGCGGATTTTCGATGCCCCCCTAGACAAGCAGCCGCCGCTGCGTATCACCGCGACGCTCGATGACGCGGACCGCAACCAGCTCGGTCTCGACATCAATCACATCGTTCAGGGTGAGGTGCCGGTGGAGCTGACCGTCACGCGCGGGCCCCGCAACGAGCCGGCGATACGCCTGCGCGCGGATCTCGGTAACGCCGATCTCCTCCTGGAGAACGTGTCGTGGCGCAAGCCGCCCGGCCGATCCGCGACGCTCCAATGCGACATTGCGCGGGGACGCTCGCACAATTTGGAGCTGCAGAACTTCAAGGTGGCCGGCGACGACGTCGCCATCGAGGGCTGGGCTTCCATCGGGCCCGACAACCGGCTGCGCGAGTTCTATTTCCCCGACTTCTCGCTCAACGTCGTCACGCGCATGGAGGTTCAGGGCGTGCTCGGCCCCGACAACGTGTGGAAGGTGAAGGCGCGCGGCCCGACTTTCGACGGGCGCGATTTCTTCCGCTCGCTGTTCTCCTTGGGCCAGCTTGCCGAGCAGCGGCCCAAGCCGAAGAAGCCGCGCGACGGCATCGATCTCGAAGCCGAGATCGGCACCGTGATCGGCTTCTCGGAGGTGGCCCTCAGAGGCGTGAAGCTGAAATTGTCCAAGCGCGGGGAGAAGCTCACCGGCCTCGACGTGCGCGGCACGCTCGACGGCGGCAAGCCGCTCGCCGTGGTGCTGCGCGAGGAGAAGGGCGAGCCGCGCAAGCTCTTGGCGGATTTCGACCGACGCCGGCCAGGCCTTCAAGCTCATCGACTTCTATCCCAACATCCAGGGCGGCCGGGTGCGGCTCGAGGTGAACCTCGACGGCAAGGGCCCGGCGGAGAAGACGGGGACGCTGTGGGTTGAGGATTTCCGCATCCTCGGCGATCCGGTGGTCTCGGAGGTGTTTAGCGGCGCCGACGAGGGACAGCCCGGCGTAAAGGCGGGCCAGCACAAGCCGCGTCAGGTGGTGCGCCAAGTCTTCGATTTCGATCGCATGCGCGTGCCGTTCTCGGTGGGCTACGGGCAGTTCGTGATGGAGCAGGCTTACCTGCGGGGCCCGCTGCTCGGCGCCTCGATTCGCGGCAAGGTCGATTACAAGACGCGGCGCATGAATCTGGGCGGGACCTACGTGCCGCTGCAGGGCCTCACCGCCGGCTTCTGCGAAATCCCGATCTTCGGCCCGATCATCACCGGGCCCGGCTGCGACGGCCTGTCGGGCATGACGTTCGCAATTCAGGGGCCGATGGACCACCCCGAGGTCGTGGTCAATCCCCTGTCCATGCTGGCACCCGGCATCTTCCGCGAGATCTTCCAGATGACGAACCCCAATCCCAAGGTTCTGCGCCGGGACGAGACGCCGAGCTCGACCGCGGAGGAAAGCGTGCGCGCGTCCAGCACGACGATGGGGGCGCCGCCGGGTCAGCGCGCCGATGAGACGCCGCGCGGCCTCGCCCGACACGATCGACGGATGGTCGTCGACGATCGAGAACCAGCCCGCCAAGAAGCATTAGCGCGCTGAAAACGGCGTCAGACGGGCTTCAAGAGCACATGCTTCTTCTTGCCGAGCGACAGCTTGATGACGCCGCCCGCGACCACATCGGCGCGCGTGAGCCGGGCCTTCTCGTCGGCGACGGGGGCGTCGTTCACCCGCAAGCCGCCGCCCTGGATCTGCCGGCGCGCTTCGCCGTTCGATTTGACGAGCCCCGCCTCGACGAAGGCCGTGAGCACGCCGATGCCCTTCTCGAGGTCGGCTTTGGAGACATCGACGGACGGCAGGTCCTGCGCGAGCGCGCCTTCGACGAACGTCTTGCGCGCGGTCTCGGCCGCGGCCTCGGCTTTCACGCGGCCGTGCAGGAGGGCGGTGGCCTCGGTGGCGAGCACCTTCTTGGCCTCGTTGATCTCGGCCCCCTCGAGCGCGGCGAGCTTGGCGATCTCGGCAAGCGGCAGCGTCGTGAAGAGCTTCAGGAAGCGCTCGACGTCTGCGTCCTCGGTGTTGCGCCAGTACTGCCAGTAGTCGTAGGGCGAAAGCTGCGCCTCGTTGAGCCAGACCGCACCCGCCGCGGTCTTGCCCATCTTGGCGCCGGACGCGGTGGTCAAGCAGCGGGCAGGTGAGCGCGTAGAGCTGATGCTCGAGCCCCATGCGCCGGCCGAGATCGATGCCGGTGACGATGTTGCCCCACTGGTCGGAGCCGCCCATCTGCAGGTTGCAACCATAGCGGCGCGCCAGCTCCACGAAGTCGTAGGCCTGCAGCAGCATGTAGTTGAACTCGATGAAGGAGAGCTCCTGCTCGCGGTCCAAGCGGAGCTTGGCACTGTCCATGGTCAGCATGCGGTTGACGGAGAAATGCCGCCCCACGTCGCGCAGGAAATCGATGTAGTTGAGACGGCTGAGCCACTCGGCGTTGTCGGCCATCACCGCGTCGGTCTTGCCCGAGCCGAATTGCAGGAACTTGGCGAAGGCCTGCTGCCATGCCGGCCTTGTTGGCCTCGATATCGTCGAGCGAAAGGATCTTGCGCGTCTCGTCCTTGCCCGACGGGTCGCCGACGCGGGTGGTGCCGCCACCCATCAGCACGATCGGCTTGCCGCCGCACTTTTGCAGCCAATGGAGCATCATGATGGAGATGAGGCTGCCGACGTGCAGCGAGGGCGCCGTGCAATCGTAGCCCACGTAGGCGACGATCTCGCCCTTCAGGCTGAGCGCGTCGAGCCCCGCCTCGTCGGAGCACTGGTGCAGGAAGCCGCGCTCGGTGAGAATTCTCAGGAAATCTGATTTGAGATTGGGCATGGAAGATCGGGCATGTCCCCGGTATGACTCTGCGCCGCGCGGATGGTGGCGGCGAACATGCACAGGAAGGGCTCGATGAGCAAGGAGAAGCGCGCTGTCGGCTTGATGAGCGGAACGTCGATGGACGGCATCGACGTCGCCCTCATCGAGACCGACGGCGACCGCACGCTGCGCCACGGACCCGCCGCCGGCTATCCCTATCCGCCCGAGGTCAGGGTGCGCTTGCGCGCTGGCCTCGCCGAGGCGCGGGCTGTGCGGGCGCGCTCGGAGCGGCCGGGCGGTCTTGCCGAGCTCGAGCGCACGCTGACGGAGCTCAACGCCGAGGCCGTGGTGCGCTTCCTTGCGGCGAATGGCATCGAGCCTGCCTCCGTCGACCTCGTCGGCTATCACGGCCAGACGGTGTTGCACGACGTTTCCCGCAAGCTGACGGTGCAACTCGGGGACGGCCGGCTGCTGAGCGAGCGCACCGGTCTCGACGTCGTCTACGACTTACGCGCCGCAGACGTCGCGGCCGGCGGCCAGGGGGCGCCGCTGGTGCCCGTCTACCACCGGGCGCTCGCTGCGCAGCTTACCGAGCTCCCCGTCGCCTTCGTGAACATCGGCGGTGTCGCCAACGTCACCTGGATCGGCGAGGGGGGCCGCTTGCTGGCCTTCGACACCGGCCCCGGCAACGCGCTCCTCGACGACTGGATGCTCGCGCGCACGGGTGACGCGCACGATCCCGATGGCGGCGTCGCCGCGCGCGGGCAGCATCGACGAGGCGGCGCTGACGGCGCTGCTGACGAACGGTTATTTCGGGCTGCCGCCGCCGAAGTCGCTCGACCGCGACGCTTTCACCGCCGATCCGGTCGCGGCGCTGAGCGTGGAGGACGGGGCGGCGACGCTCGCGGCGTTCACCGCCGTCTCGATCGCAAAGGCGCGCGAGCACATGCCGCGCGAGCCCAAGACCTGGGTCGTGTGCGGGGGTGGGCGCAAGAACAAGACCTTGATGAGCCTGCTGGCGGCGCGGGTGCAAAATGCGGTGGCACCCGTGGAGGCGCTCGGCCTCAACGGCGATTTCATCGAGGCGGAGGCGTGGGCCTACATGGCCGTGCGCTCGCTGCTCGGATTGCCGATCACGTTCCCGGAGACGACGGGCGTGCCGGCGCCGATGACCGGCGGCGTCTACGTCAAGGCGTGAAGCGGGGTTTTGCCGGCGATGAAAGCGCACTGGCGTTGTCGGCTTCTGGCCCGGAGCGGACATCATAAAGCGAGGCGGATCCGCTCATCGCGCTAAATCCCGGCAGTAGTTGTGACGGAATTTGATTTGGCTTCACATGGGTCGGTTCGCAGGACATCGCAAGGGATTCCCCGCATGGCATTGCTGCCGGAGATCGCATCAAAGCATTCTCCATCCATGGCAGCGTTGTAGCTGACGGTCTCGTCTGCACGCCACCAGCCATAATGAGCCCAAACTGTAGCGGCGGAGAGTTTGGGGTTTATGAGGGCGCGGAAATGCACCTCGCCAATCGCGGTGCGTACAACGATCAAATCGCCAGAGTCGATTCCGCGGGTCATCGCAATGTCTGGAGCGAGTTCCGCCACAGGCTCTGGCTGACGCCTCCGCAGACCGTCGAGCTGCCGGAACTGGCTATGGCAGTAGGCAACGGTCTTGCCGCACGTGAGCGTAAATGGCAGCGCAGAATCGAAGACAGGTGGCTGCCAGATTGGCAGCCCATCCTCGCCCAACTGCGCAAGCGCCTCGGACCACAGCGTGAGGGTTTTGAGCTGTCGTTCGCTGCCAAGGTTAGGCGCAGCAAGGCCTCGACGCTGGGCGCGCAAGCTCGCCACGCCTAGCCCGCTAGGGGCGAGAATGTGGGCAAGGCCAGCTTCCTCGTCGCCATTGAAGAATGCATCGGAAAGTCCAACGACCCGAGCCAGGTCAAAAACGATAGTGGTGTCGGAGCGCGCCTCCCCTGGTGATCGCACGACGGCCGGACGCAACTGCACGTGAGCCTCAGCGGCCTCATCCACGAGAAAGCCCGCTTGCAGGCCCTCGCGTTCCCAACATGAAGCGGCGGGGAGCAGCAGGTCGGCCCAACGGGCAGAGGGGGTTTCGAACAACTCGCTCTGAACGAAGAAATCCAGCTTGGCCAGGGCCTCTTCCGCATAACGGGTAGTGGGCTTCGAAACGAGAAAATTGCCGCCAAATGCTACCAGCGCGCGGACGGGATAGGGCTCGCCCGAGACGATGGTGCGGAAAAGGTCGCGAGTGGTGATCCACCCCCTGGAAGGCGGCCCCAGCGGGCGCTCTTTAATACCAAGAGTTCGTTCACGGATGGCTGGTGTCACCTGGTCGAAAGCCGCGATGTTGTTCAACCGGGGCTTGGCGAACCAGCGATTTCCTCCGGGCTGCCCCAGACTGCCGGTGAGGGCATATAGGAGGTTGATGGCCCGCGTTGCAGCAGTGGCGTGTTCCTGCTGACAGGTTCCGGCCCAGGTATAAAGAGAAACTGGTTTTGCCGCTGCAAGCAGTTTGGCGGTACGGCGAAGCGAAACCTCCGAAACACGGCTCACGGCGCTGACGCGTTCCGGAGGCCAGAGGGAAGCGTGCGCGGCGAGGCGCTCAAGCACGGTGCCCTGCCCATCCGGACAAGGAGAAAACGCATCGGAGTGCTTTCGTAGAAATTCAAGGTCGGCACCGCCCTCACTCAGCAGCAGGTGGATGAGACCGAGGGCCAAGGCGGCATCCGTACCGGGTTTGACCGCTAACCACAGGTCGGCGCCATTGGCGAGCCCGCTCTTGCGCGGGTCAATGACGATGAGGTTCGCCCCACGCCGTTGCGCGGCGCGGATCCGCTCGGCATGTGCTAGCCAGGTGGCGACCGGATTGCATCCCCATAGCAGGATAGTACGTGTCTGGGCGTAGTCCGGCATGCCAAGGCTGTTGCCCCAAGTGAGAGTGGGGCTGAAATCTCGGTGCCAGTTACAGTTTTCGGTGGCGAAGACGAGATTGGGACTACCCCAAGTGTGCACGAGTCGAAAATCCAGTCGAAGCTGTCGGCGATGGCAGTGCCACTTGGAGTCGTGACAGCAAAGGCCGTACCTTCAGGACCAGAGGCCGCCAGTCGTTCGCCGGCCAAATTTAAGGCTTCGTCCCAGCCAACGGGTCGCCATCCAGGGTCAGGGTCGCCTTTCGGCGTTGTGCGAAGAAGCGGGCTGGTCAGTCGATCCGGATGGGCCACCAACTCCGGCGCCACTTTGGCTTTGATGCAAATGGCCCGGCCTGTTGGATGATTGTGATCGGCAGCCACCCGAACCAATTTTCCATCATCAACAGTAGCAAGGCAACCACAGCGTGAGATGCACAAGGCGCAATAGGTAGTGACGATCTCTCGTGCCATCACAGGACAGTAGGCACTCCGTGCCAACAAGGGAAGATGTTGAGGCTCCAATTCTCGTGCGCATGGTGCCTACCCAGACGATTAGTCAGGTGTCAAGGCACTGGATTGAAGACTGCTCGTAGCTCGTAGCCCGTCGCCGACACTGACGTGATGGCGCGGCGTGACAGCTCTTGAGGTGAAAGCCGACTACGTCCTGCCGCTAGCGTGACGGCCGCTCCTGGCCCTAAGCGGCCAAGCAACAAACTAATACCGCAACAAACTAATACCCGCCCCTCGCCCCTCCCCTATGCTGCCCTCACCCCTGCCCGTCATGGGACGCATCAGCTGAGCGGCTTTGCGGGGCGGGGGCGGTTACCCGGTTGAGGCTTACGTCCGTACCGTCGCGGGCGTCGGTCGCGGAGCTCAGCTCAGCTCCAGATTCCGGGGCCGCGGATCGAGGCTGTGCAACGGTGGCAACACTTTGCACGGACGCCCGTCGCGCAGCGGCGCTCCGCTTTCACAGGCGGCGCGCAGAAGCTCTAGGTCCTGGACGCGAGAGGCTCGGGCGAAGCGTCCCGAGCCGGACCGATGAGCCCGCTGACGATGTGACCGCACCCTCGGCACGGCACGCAACCGGCGCGGGCGCTGAAGAGCTGCCCGTTAGTTGCACAGGATCGCAGCGCTTCGGCGCCCGCGCTCCCTTCGCTCTTTGACAAAACCTCGGGCGTCACCGCCGCGAGGCCGAGCTTGCACGTCACTGCACCAGATCGCGGATGCGTCTGCTCGAGCCCGAGCGTAATGCGCGCGAGCTTCTCGTAGTCCACCTTCTCGGGCGTGTCGGTCGCTTTGTGGTAGTGGGGATAGCGGAAGAGCGCGGTGTCGGTGACCATCACCGCCGGGTAGCCCTGCTTCCAGAACGACCAATGGTCCGACCAGCCCAGCCCGTCGATCTCGTCGGGCCCCGTGCCGCCGATGGTGGGGAACTGGGCGTGGTTGCGGAAGGATCCCAGCACCTCGTGCAGGAACGAGCGCGAGCCCGGCATGGCGACGAAGGCGACGAAGTTCGCTCTTGATGGGAAGATGAGGCCGAACGGCTCGGGGTATTTCTGCGTGCCGGGCTGATCGGAGAAGCAGCCGAGCGTCTCCAGCGAGATCATGCCGGAGACCCGCTCAGCCCGCTCCTTCAAGGCCAGCGCGTAGCGCCAGCTGCCCATGTTGGGCGTGCGGTCATAGGGGGGCTCCTCGTTGACGAACAGCACGAGGCGCAGACGCTTGTCCTTGAGGTTGAGACCCTTGAGCAGGCGCGCGAGCTCGATGACGGCGGCGACACCCGTGCCGTTGTCGTTGGCACCCGGCGCCACGCCGGCCGAATCATAATGGGCACCGATGACGAGGCTCGGGGTCTCGGGTCCCGCTCCCGGCGGCGACAGCACGACCTCGATGTTGCGCACCGCCTGGCCGTCGGCCTGGAACGTCTGCGCTTGCGGCTCGTAGCCGAGGGAGGCGAGCTCGCCCTCGATGTAGCGGGCGGACTGCTCGAGCGCGGCGGGATGGGCGACGTTGTGGGGCTTGCTCGCAATCGCCGTGACGTGGCGCCGCAAGCGCTCTGCCAGATCCTCTTCGGCGCGCGAGACGGGAGGAGTTGGTCCGGAGAAGCTCCGCCCCGGCAGGCCGAGCATGTACCAGGCCGCCGCCGCCGACAGCGCGACGAGCACGAGCAAAAGCCCTGCTCCCCAAAGGGCCACGATTCTCCTCACGATCGTATCCGCACGAGGTTTGCCTCGCTGGTTGGGCCTTAGCCGCCGCCCTGCTCCTCCTGGCGCTCGATCTCGCGCTGGCGGGCGCGCTCGCGCTCGCGTTCCCGCTCGCGCTCCTTCTCCTTGGCCCGATCCACCTCGGCCTGCGCCATGCGCTCATCGACGTAGGTGCCGACCGCCTCCTTGAGCTCGTCGAGCTTGTTCTCGAAGAAGTGGTTGGCGCCGGGAATGATCTGATGCGTGATCTTGATGCCGCGCTGGGTCTTGAGGCGCTGCGACAGCTCGGCGACGGAGTTCGTCGGCACGACGCGGTCCTTGTCGCCGTTGATCATGAGGCCCGAGGACGGGCACGGGGCGAGGAAGGAGAAGTCGTAGAGGTTCGAGGGCGGGGCGACGCAGATGAAGCCTTCGACCTCGGGGCGCCGCATCAGGAGCTGCATGGCGATCCAGGTGCCGAACGAGACGCCTGCGATCCAGCAGCTCTTGGCGTCGGGCTTGACGATCTGCAGCCAGTCGAGCGCGCTCGCTGCGTCCGACAGCTCGCCGGGGCCGCCGTCCCAGATGCCCTGGCTACGGCCGACGCCGCGAAAATTGAAGCGCAGCACCGAGAAGCCCCGCTCCACGAAGGTGTGATAGAGCGTGTAGACCACTTGATTGTTCATCGTCCCGCCGAACTGCGGGTGCGGATGCAGGATAAGCGCAATGGGGCTGTCGCTGCCGCCGTCGTGGTGGTAGCGCGCCTCTAAGCGGCCCGCGGGCCCATTGATGATCAGCTCGGGCATCTTGTTTTTCAGCTCTTTAGGGGGTTGCGGGTCCGCGTTTGGGCCAAGCCGGAGGGAAAACCGTTAGTTCGGCCGTTCCGAAACCTTGACTTGGGGGCTCGGAATTTTCATATTCCCGATAGGAATTTAGAACTATTCGAAAAAGCGGCTGCGCCTGCTCTTTTGACGGTCGCGCTTCTTAGCACAAGGCCGGGTGGCGAATGCAAGAGAAAGCGGCTTGCAGTGTTGCTTAACGCGGAGAACCCGAGCGCAGCGGAGGACGTGGCGTGGAGCTGAACACCAAGGCCAGGTACGCTGTCATGGCGATGGCCGACCTCGCCAAGTACGGCGAGGAGGGGGCCGTGCCGTTGTCGGCGATCGCCGAGCGGCAGGCGCTGTCGCTCGCCTATCTGGAGCAGATTTTCCTGCGGCTGCGCCGCGCGGGGCTCGTTGCAAGCGCGCGCGGCCGCGCCGGAGGCTACGTGCTCGCGCGCCCTGCGAGCTTCATCCACATCGCCGACATCATGAACGCGGTGGAGGAGGAGACGCGCATGACGCGGTGCCTCGACGCCGACATCGGCTGCCTCGGCGACCAGCGCTGCCTGACGCACGGGCTATGGCACGCGCTGGGCGGGCATATCGCCGCCTTCCTGTCGAACGTGTCGCTGCAGGAGGTGATCGACGGAATTCCTGCCGCCAAGCTCGCCGCAGAGCCGCTGCCGGAAAGGGAGCTGGCGGCCCGATGAGAACCGAGCGCACATATCTCGATCACAACGCGTCGGCCCCGCTGCGCGCGCAAGCGCGCGCGGCAATGCTGGCGGCCTCCGACGCCGTCGGCAACCCGTCGTCGGTGCATGCCGAGGGTCGGGCCATGCGCGGGACGGTCGAGCAGGCGCGCGAGCAAGTCGCCCGTCTCGTCAACGCCAGGCCGAGCGAGGTCGTATTCACCAGCGGCGCGACGGAAGCCAACAACTGGGTTATGGCGGCGGGCTGGGAGATGATTTGCGTCGCTGGTATCGAGCACGATTTCAGTGCTCGCTCCGGCACGAGCCTGCGGCGCAACGCTCGTCGATCTCACCGTTTCGAGCCGCGGGATCGTCGACTTGCAGGCGGCGGCCGAGCAAGTGACACGCGCAGCGCGGGCCTCTGGCGGGGCGCTCTTGAGCCTGATGCTGGCCAACAACGAGACGGGCGT
This sequence comes from uncultured Alphaproteobacteria bacterium, assembly GCA_963724945.1. Taxonomy (GTDB): domain Bacteria; phylum Pseudomonadota; class Alphaproteobacteria; order Rhizobiales; family Hyphomicrobiaceae; genus Hyphomicrobium_A. Next base: position 1,810,776 of record CAVRWL010000003.1, read on the forward strand.
CATCCAGCCCGTGGCGCAAGCGGCGGCTCTGGCGCGCGAGTACGGCGCGGCAGTGCACGTCGATGCGGTGCAGGCGCCCGGACGCATCGCGGTGGACTTTGCCGCGCTCGGGGTCGATCTGCTCGTGCTCTCCGCTCATAAGCTCGGCGGTCCGCGCGGCGTCGGCGCGCTCGTCATCCGCGACGGCCTGAGCCTGCGCGCCTTCATCATGGGCGGCGGGCAGGAGCGCCGGCGGCGCGGCGGCACCGAGAACGTCGCCGGCATCGCCGGGTTCGGCGCCGCGGCCGAGGCGGTCGTGCGCGAGGCCGATGCCGCCGAGCGGATGGGTGCTTTGCGGGCAAAGCTCGAGGGAGGCATCAAGCGGGCGACGCCGGCGGCGGTGATCGTCGGCGCGGACGCACCCCGCCTCGCCAACACCTCGTGCATAGCGCTGCCGGGCAAGGCGGCCGAAACGCTCGTCATCAAGCTCGACCTGGAAGGGATCGCGGTGAGCGCAGGCGCTGCCTGCTCCTCGGGCAAGGTCGGATCGAGCCACGTGCTGGAAGCCATGCGGCTGCCGCCGGAGATCGCGCGCTCGGCGATCCGCGTGAGCCTCGGGCCGCAGACGGACGAGACGGACATCGCCGCCTTCCTGGCGGCTTGGGACAAGGTTGCAGGTTCCGCGGCGATCGCCGCGTGACCTGAGAGGTTGAAAGGATAGTTGATGCCAGCGGTTCAAGACACGATCGAGCAGGTCAAGAAGATCGACGTCGACCAGTACAAGTACGGCTTCGAGACCAAGATCGCGACGGTGAAGGCGCCGAAGGGCCTCAATGAGGACATCGTGCGCTTCATCTCGGAGAAGAAGGGCGAGCCGGCGTGGATGCTCGAGTGGCGGCTCGAGGCTTACCGGCGTTGGCGCAACATGACGGAGCCGACCTGGGCCAACGTCAGCTATCCGAAGATCGACTTCGAGGATCTCTATTACTACGCGGCGCCCGTATCGACCGAGGGGCCTAAGAGCCTCGCCGACGTCGATCCGGAGCTGATCGCGATGTACGAGAAGCTCGGCATTCCCTTGAAAGAGCAGGCGGTGCTGGCGGGCGTCAAAGGCGCGCGCGTCGCTGTCGATGCGGTGTTCGATTCAGTCTCTGTCGTCACCACCTTCAAGGAAGAGCTGGCCAAGGCCGGCGTCATCTTCTGCTCGATCTCGGAGGCGATCCGCGAGCACCCCGAGCTGGTCAAGAAGTACCTGGGCTCGGTCGTGCCGCAGGGCGACAACTTCTACGCCGCGCTCAACTCGGCGGTGTTCTCCGACGGCTCGTTCGTCTACGTGCCCGAAGGCGTGCGCTGCCCCATGGAGCTGTCGACCTACTTCCGCATCAACGAGAAGCAGACCGGCCAGTTCGAGCGCACGCTCATCATCGCCGACAAGGGCGCGTACGTGTCCTACCTTGAGGGTTGCACCGCGCCCATGCGCGATGAGCACCAGCTGCACGCCGCCGTCGTGGAGCTGATCGCGCTCGATGACGCCGAGATCAAGTACTCGACCGTGCAGAACTGGTACCCGGGCGACAAGAACGGCAAGGGCGGCATCTATAACTTCGTGACCAAGCGCGGCGACTGCCGCGGGCGCAATGCGAAGATCTCCTGGACGCAAGTCGAGACCGGCTCGGCCATCACCTGGAAGTACCCGAGCTGCATCCTGCGCGGCGACAACTCGAGAGGCGAGTTCTACTCGATCGCGGTGTCGAACGGCTATCAGCAGGTCGACAGCGGCACCAAGATGATCCATCTGGGCAAGAACACCTCGAGCCGCATCATCTCCAAGGGCATCGCTGCGGGGCATTCCAACAACACCTACCGCGGGCTCGTCTCGGCGCACCGCAAGGCGACGGGTGCGCGCAACTTCACCAACTGCGACTCGCTTCTGATCGGCGACAAGTGCGGCGCGCACACCGTGCCCTACATCGAGGCGAAGAACGCGTCAGCGCATTTCGAGCACGAGGCGACGACCTCGAAGATCTCGGAGGACACGCTGTTCTACTGCCGCCAGCGCGGGCTTTCGGAGGAGGAGGCCGTCGCCCTCGTGGTCAACGGCTTCGTGCGCGACGTCCTGCAGAAGCTGCCGATGGAGTTCATGGCCGAGACGCAGAAGCTGATCGGGGTTTCGCTTGAAGGCTCAGTCGGATGATGGGTGTCTGGTGCATGGCAGAGACGCAGAGGCTGATCTGCATCTCGCTGGGCGGAAGCGTAGGATGAAGCGATGAGCGAATTCTGGTTCAAGCCGCGCCGCTTTGGCTATGGCGCCCGGCCGGTCAATTGGAAAGGCTGGGCGTCGGCCTTCGCCGTGATGGTCGTCCTGCTCGGCGTGGTTCGATTTATGGTCGTTCCCATTCCCGGCAGCGCTGCCCATCCCGCATGGGAGGTCATCCTCGGTCTGGCGATCGCGCTTGGCCTCGTCGCCGGCTTCTCGCGCTTTGCCAAGTCGAAGACCGAGGGCGAGTGGCGCTGGCGCTGGGGCGCGCGCGATTGAAGATCATGCGGCCCAAGTGACCGCCAAACGAGTTAGCGGAGTTGTTGGAATGCTCGAGATCAAAGACCTGCACGTGAAGCTCGCCGACGAGGATCGCGAGATCCTGAAAGGGCTCTCGCTGACGATCCCCAAAGGCGAGGTGCACGCGATCATGGGCCCCAATGGCTCGGGTAAATCGACGCTCGCCTATGTGCTCGCCGGTCGCGCCGGCTACGAGGTCACCTCCGGCGACATCAAGTGGAACGGCGCGAGCTTGCTCGAGATGGAGCCGGAGCAGCGTGCCGCTGCCGGCGTGTTCCTCGCCTTCCAGTACCCGATGGAGATTCCTGGCGTCGCGAGCCTGACCTTCCTGCGCACCGCAGCCAACGCCGTGCGCAAGGCGCGCGGAGAGCCCGAGCTGTCGACGCCCGACTTCATGAAGCTCGTGCGCGAAAAGGCGCAGAAGCTCGACATCGACATGGAGATGCTGAAGCGGCCCGTGAACGTCGGCTTCTCGGGCGGCGAGAAGAAGCGCTCCGAGATCCTGCAGATGGAGGTCTTGGAGCCGACGATGTGCGTGCTGGACGAGACCGATTCCGGCCTCGACATCGACGCCCTGCGCATCGTCGCCGACGGCGTCAACGGCATGCGCGCTGACAACCGCTCTATGCTGGTCATCACGCACTACCAGCGGCTCTTGAACTACATCGTGCCCGACCGCGTGCACGTGATGGTCGACGGCCGCATCGAGAAATCCGGCGGGCCTGAGCTCGCCCACGAGCTGGAGCGCTCGGGCTACGCCGAATATCAGGGGAAGGCCGCGTGAGCATGGATGGCAAATTGGAGCGCCAACAGCTGGCCGAGGCGGAGCGGCCGGCGGGCTCCGGCGCGCCTCAGCGCGTCACCGTTTTGAAGACCAAGGCGGAGCAGGGTTTCAGCGACGCCTTTGCCGCGATCGCCGATAAGCTCCCGGGCAGGGATGACGTACGCGATGTGCGCGAGCGCGCGATCGGCCGCTTTGAGGCGCTCGGTCTGCCGCAGCGGCGCATCGAGGCGTGGAAGTACACCGATCTGCGCAGCCTGATGAAGGAGGCGCTGCCGCCGAGGGTCGGCGACGACACGCCCGTTACGGTGGCGGACGTGGCTGTGGCGCTCGGGCCCTTGGCGCAAATCAAGGCCGACCGTGTGGTGTTCGTCAACGGCGCGTTCCGGCCAGAGCTTTCTGAGCTCGGCGCCAGCGAGACCGTGGCCGGCGGGCCGCTCAGCGCGGCGCTCAGCGACAAGCACGACGGAGGCGCCGCCGACCTCTTGCGCCTCGATGGTTGCGAAGAGGACGCGATGCTGGCGCTCAACACCGCGTATGCGACCGACGGCGTGGTCTTGGCGGTCAAAAAGAACGCCAAGCTCCAGAGGCCGCTGCTTCTCGTGTTCGCGCGCGGCGGCGCGGAGGCGCATTTCTGTGCCACGCGCAACGTGGTGAGCGTGGGTGACGGCGCGGAAGCGACCATTATCGAGGCGTTCGTGACCTTGGCCGGCGCGGCCGAGGAGGCGCAGGAAAGCGCCGTCACCGAGCTTGCGGTCGGGAAAAGCGCCCACGTGACGCACGTGAAGGCGACGCTCGAGGCGGGGCGCGGCGCCCACCTGGCGCATTGGCTCGTCGATGTCGGCGCGAAGGCCGACTACCGCGGCTTTCAATTCACCACCGGGCCGGCGCTCGTGCGCAATGGCCTCTCCGTCGTCTTCAAGGGTGCCAACGCCAAGATCGACCTGTCGGGCGCGTTCTTTGCGCGCGACACCCAGCACGTGGATACCACGCTCCTCGTCGATCACGCAGTACCGGGTTGCCTCAGCCGCGAGCTGTTCAAGGGCGTGCTCGAGGATCACGGCCGCGGCGTGTTCCAGGGCAAGGTCATCGTGCGCCCTGACGCGCAGAAGACCGACGGCAAGCAGATGGCGCAAGTGCTCATGCTGTCGCCGGAGGCGGAGTTCGATTCCAAGCCGGAGCTCGAGATCTACGCCGATGACGTCGTCTGCGGCCACGGCTCGACCAGCGCTGACCTCGACGAGAACCTGCTGTTCTACTGCCGCTCGCGCGGCATTCCCGAGGCGGCCGCGCGCGCCCTGCTGATCGAATCGTTTATTGGAGAGGCGATTGCGAAGGTGGAGCGCGCCGACGTGCGCGAAGCCTTGGAGGCGCTGGCGCGGGCCTGGCTCGAAGCCGCGTCCACAAAGAGGGCATGATGGCAACGACGAGCCGCAACACCAAAGAGATCGGGGGCGAAGCACCGCGCACGGGCGCTGCCGCCGGGGACGCCTACGACGTGGAGCGCATCCGCGCCGATTTTCCCATTCTCTACCGCGAGGTCTACGGCAAGCCGCTCGTCTACCTCGACAACGCGGCCTCCGCCCAGAAGCCGCGCTCCGTCATCGAGACGATGGATCACATCTATCGCTTCGAGTACGCCAACGTGCACCGCGGGCTGCACTATCTCTCCAACACCGCGACCCAGAAGTACGAGGACGCGCGCGAGGTGGCGCGGCGCTTCCTCAATGCCGGCAGCGTCGATGAGATTGTGTTCACGCGCAACGCGACCGCTGCCATCAATCTGGTCGCCGATACCTACGGGCGCACGCACATCGGCGAGGGCGACGAGATCGTGCTCTCGATTCATGGAGCACCACTCCAACATCGTTCCGTGGCATTTTCTGCGCGAGCGCCAGGGCGCCGTGCTCAAGTGGGCGCCGATCACGGATTCGGGCGAGTTCCTGCTCGAGGAGTTCGAGCGGCTGTTGACGCCACGGACGAAGCTTGTCGCCATCACGCACATGTCGAACGTCACCGGCACGCTGGTGCCGGTCCGGGAGGTGATCCGGCTGGCGCACGACCGCGGCATCCCCGTGCTCGTCGACGGCAGCCAGGCGGCGGTGCACATGGGCGTCGATGTGCGCGATCTCGACTGCGATTTCTACGCCTTCACCGGGCATAAGACCTACGGGCCCTCCGGCATCGGCGTGCTCTACGCCAAGAAGGCGCTGCTCGACGCCATGCCGCCCTACCAGGGCGGCGGCAATATGATCGAATCCGTGCACGTCGACGGCATCACCTACGGCAAGACGCCGCAGAAATTCGAGGCCGGCACGCCGATGATCGTCGAGGCGATCGGGCTCGGCGCGGGCCTCAACTACATGATGCAGGTCGGCCGCGACCGCATCGCGCGCCACGAGGCGGAGCTGAGAACCTACGCGCACGCGCGGCTCAGCGAGCTGCCCTGGCTCAAGATCTACGGCACCGCGCCGGGTAAGGGCGCGATCGTCTCGTTCACGGTCGATGGCCTGCACCCGCACGACATCGCCACCATCATCGACCGCTCGGGCGTCGCCGTGCGCGCCGGCCACCATTGCGCGCAGCCGCTGATGGAGCGCTTGGGCGTCACCGCGCTGTGCCGCGCGTCCTTCGCCATGTACAACACCAAGGCGGAGGTCGACGCACTTGTCGAGGCGCTGAAGCGCGCCGAGGAGCTGTTCGCGTGAGGAAGGGCTTTCGCCTTTCCGGGAGTTGAGAGATGGACGTCAAATCTTTGGAGGCTTCGACGCCGCTGCCGGCCGACGACAAGGCCGAGACTGTGCCGGCGAAGACGGACGCGGCACCCGCCGCGCCTCCTGCCGCAACGCAAGCGGCCGCAGCGCTGGCGCCGGAGGAGTACGACCGCCTCAAGGATGATATCGTCGCTGCGCTCAAGACCGTGTACGACCCCGAGATCCCCGCCGACATCTACGAGCTGGGGCTTATCTACGACATCGCGATCAACGGCGATCGCAACGTCGCCATCACCATGACGCTGACGGCGCCCGCCTGCCCGGTCGCGGGCGAGATGCCCAGCTGGGTCGAGAACGCCGTCAATGCGGTCCCGGGCGTTGCCCATACGACCGTCACCATGTCGTTCGATCCGCCGTGGGATATGAGCCGGATGTCGGACGAGGCGCGCCTCGCGCTCAATATGTTCTAATGCCAAGGCACGGCGATTTGCAGGGCTGCGGCTGTGCCCTATATAGGTGAGACGAAGAAATTCGGGTGAGACGAGATGCCGACGCTGCGCATGATGCCGAAGATCGTGACCCTGACGGACGCCGCCGCTCAGCGCGTGCGCGCGCTGATGGCTGCCAGCCCAGATGCGCTGGGCCTGCGCATCGGCGTCAAGAAGGGTGGCTGCGCGGGCATGGAGTACACCATGACGGTCGCCGAGACCAAGGCGCCGCACGACGAGGTCGTGGAGCAGGACGGCGCGGTGGTGCTGATCGAGCCTGCCGCGATCATGTATCTGTTGGGCACCGAGATGGACTACAGAAGCGACAAGCTCGCGAGCCAGTTCGTGTTCAACAACCCCAACCAGACCGGGTCGTGCGGCTGCGGGGAGAGCGTGAACCTCACGCCGGCGGATGAGGCCAAGACGCTAGTACAGGGCGACTGAGCCGCACCTCGCCGCTTCCGCGCCACCCGACGTAGCAGCGTCCCTCGATGAACCCGGCGGCGCGTATCCATTCCAACCCGTCATCCCGGAAGCCGACGCGTTAGCGGAGGCTATCCGGGATCTTGTCGCTCGCCCCGTCCTTGCGGCGAGATCCCGCGTCTGCGCCGCACCACGTGTGCTGCGGCACGCGCGGGATGACGGGTCATAGTCGCATAGCGACAAGCTCGCTCGGGATCGCTAGCCGCGCTAGACTTTGGCGCCATGACCGCCAGCGAGGGTTTCATCGAGCATCTGAAAGACACGCTCTCCGGGCTCGGGCCTGTGAGCGTGCGCCGCATGTTCGGGGGTGCCGGCGTCTACGCCGACGGGGTCATGTTCGCCCTCATCGCCGATGATACGCTCTACCTCAAGGCCGACGACGAGACGAAGGGCGCCTTCGAGGCCGAGGGGCTCGGGCCCTACGGATACGGCGGCCACGGCAGACGCATCGATTTGCCCTACTGGCGCATACCCGAACGCCTCCTCGACGATGCCGAGGAGATGGTGGCGTGGGCGAGCGCGGCGCTCGCCGTCGCACGCCGCGCGGCCGCCGCCAAGGCAGGGCGCAAAGGGCCCACGGCGCAAAAAGGTCGCGGAAAAGGTCGTCGCGTGTCAGGTTAATGACAGGTGCGGATCGTTAAATGCGCTTCGATCGGCGTGTGCATTTGAGGAGTGGCTCATGATCCGCAATACGAGCGTAAGTTGGGGCTGGCCGGCGCGGGCCTTGCATTGGATCGTCGCGGCGATGGTGCTCGGCCTCTTCGCGCACGGGTTGTGGATCGAGGATCTGGACCGCGGCCAGGCTGCCTTTCAGGTTTGGCTGCACTGCGCCGTCGGCATCAGCCTGCTTGCGATCGCGGCTGTGGGCTTCTTCTGGTGGCTGATCAACGTCGTGCCCGCCGAGCCCGCCGGAATGCCGTTGTGGCAGCGGCGCGCGGCCAAGCTTGCGCACTGGGTGCTCTATGGGTTGATCTTCTCGGCAACCGTGGCCGGCTGGGCGCTGACCGGCGCCATGCGCGATCCCGTCGCCGTCGAGCTGTTCGGCTTCATCGGCGTGCCGCCGCTGATCGGGCCCGGTGCGCCTGATCACAGGCTCTTGGAGGAAGCGCACGAGCTTTTCTCCTATCTCCTCATCGGGCTCGTCGCCGTGCACGTCTCAGCGGCGCTCTACCACCACTTCGTGCTGCGCGATTCCGTGCTCGGGCGCATGCTCGGCCGCAAGGACGAGTGAGGAGCGAAGCTGGCGCGCTGCGCCCGCGTCACTCGCCGGCGACCTTGACCGGCCGCTTGACGGGCTTGCGCAGGAAAGCCGGGACGTTGTCGGCGAAGCCTGTCCGCTGCTGCCCTTGGCCCTGACGCTCGCCCCCGCGCTCGCGCTGAGGCTTTGCTACCGGCGGCTGGCCGTTGCCCCCGTTGGCGGCATGGCGGCGCGGTTCTCTGTCGGGACTGCGCTGCTCGTGGCGCGGCTGCTCATGCCGGGGCTGGTCTTGCCGAGGCAGGTCTTGCCGGGGCTGATCGCGCCGCTGCGCTTCTTGGGCCCGCGCTGGCGAACGCTCCGGACGCCCCTCCTTGCCCTCCGGCCGCTCATGGAACCGCGGCTTTCCGCGGTGCTCGCCGTGCCGGCCTCCAGGTTGGCTTCTGCCCTCGGCACGGGCTGCGGGAGCGCCCCCGCGCCCGCGCGCAGCTCCGCGCCCGCCGCGGCGCTTGCGCTTGCCGGCCTGCGCGTAGTCCTCCTCGGTCGGCTCGGCCCCGAGCCACACGACCGGCTCGCCGAGCATCTTCTCGATGTCCTTCAGCGATTTCAGCTCATCAGGCGTGACGAGGGACAAGGAGTTGCCTTCCTTGCCCGCGCGGCCGGTGCGGCCGATGCGGTGCACGTAGTCGTCCGACTGCCAGGGCAAATCGAAGTTGAAGATGTGGCTCACGTCGGGGATGTCGAGGCCGCGCGCGGCGACGTCGCTGGCGGCGAGCAGCATCAACTCGCCGGCGCGGAACTTGTCGAGCGTCTCCATGCGGCTTTTCTGGTCCATGTCGCCGTGCAGCGCGCCGGCGCTGAACCCATGCTTGACCAGCGAGCGGTGCAGGATCGCCACCTCGACCTTGCGGTTGCAGAAGATGATGGCGTTCTTGACGGTCTCGTTGCGAATGAGCTCGCGCAGGGCCTCGCGCTTGGCCCAATCCTCGCCGTTGGGGCAGTAGACGAAGCGCTGGGTGATCGTCTTGGCGGTGGTCGCGGGCGGCGCCACTTCGATGCGCGCGGGATCCTTCAGGAACTGGCTGACGAGCCGCGTGATCTCCGGCGGCATCGTGGCGGAGAAGAACAGCGTCTGCCGGCGCGGCGGCAAGAGCTTGCAGATCTTCTCGATGTCGGGGATGAAGCCCATGTCCAGCATGCGGTCGGCCTCGTCGATGACGAGGATCTCGACGCCCATCAGCATGATGCGACCGCGCTGGAAGTGATCGAGGAGCCGGCCCGGCGTGGCGATGAGCACGTCGACGCCGCGGTCGAGCCGCTTCACCTGATCGTCCATCGATACCCCGCCGATCAGCAGCGCGAGGTCCAGCTTGTGATTGATCCCGTATTTCTCGAAGCTCTGCGCTACCTGCGCGGCGAGCTCGCGCGTCGGCGCCAGGATGAGCGAGCGCGGCATTCGTGCCCGCGCCCGGCCCGTCTCCAATCGGGTGATCATCGGCAGCACGAAGCCGGCGGTCTTGCCGGTGCCCGTCTGGGCGATGCCGAGCACGTCGCGACCCGTCAATGCGACGGGAATGGCCGCGGCTTGGATGGGAGTAGGCGTCGTATAGCCGGCGGCGTCGATCGCCGCCAACACCTTGGGGCTGAGACCGAGCTCAGCGAACGTCTTAGGTTCCAAAAGTCGATATCTCCGTCTGCATTCGTACAGTCCCGCGCCGACGCTTGAAGCGGCAGCGGTTGACGGAGCGCAGGGGGATTGAGGATTCGCCGAATTCGGCAAAGAAAAAAGGCGGGCTCGGAAAAGGGACTAACGGAATCGCATCCCCTGCGCTCGAGCCAACGGTGTGCTGACACACTCCTCCGAATAACGCAAGAAAAACCGGAGGATGTGGCCGCTCGCCGCGGTCCGTCGGCGTATTTCTGCACCTCCCGGCTGTCATCGTTCTGTGATCATTCCTCGAGGATCCAGCGCCCCAAGAGGCCGCCGGCCACGCCGCCCAGAATCGGTGCAACCCAGAAGACCCAGAGCTGGGCCAAGGGGCGGCCGAGCGCGATGAAAGCCGTCGCCAGGCTGCGGGCCGGGTTGACGGAGGCGTTGGAGACCGGGATCGCCATGATGTGGATCGCCGACAGCGTCAGGCCGATGGCAATGGCGGCAAAGCCGACGGGAACCCCTTCCGAGGTGACGCCCATGACGACGAAAACGAGGAAGGCGGTCAGCACCGTCTCGATGAGGAACACGGCGTAGAGCGAATAGCCGTTGGCGCCGCCGTAGGTGTTGGAGGCGAACGTTCCCACCTCGAAGCCGGCGTTGCGCCCGCTAGCGATGACGTAGAAGACGATCGCGGCCATAATCCCGCCGAGGCATTGGGCGGCGATATAGCGCAGGGCGCTCGCGGCGGGAAAACGCCGCCCCGCCACGAGACCGAGCGTGATGGCGGGGTTGAAATGGCCGCCGGAGATCGCGCCCACGGCGAGGATCATGGCCATTACGGTGAAGCCGATCGACAGAGCCACGCCGAGGATGCCTGCGATGGGGAAAGAGAAGAGGGCGGCGCCCAGCACGGAGGCAACCAGCATGAACGTGCCGGCAAACTCGGCCGCGAGCGCCTTCTTTGCCATGGCCAGTCCCCCCTAAGGCGGATTGTTCGACGGCAGATGAAGCTTAGCTGACGGGCAATTCCCTCGGTGTGTCGAGCCGATTCGCACAACAAGAATGCATTTTTTGCGGCTTCTAAGGAATTGTTTGACAAGTCGCCGGCACATTTCACAAGTGGATCAGCCCCTTGGTTGGTCTGCTACTGGGCCTGCTACATGGCCGCACCCAGCTATCGGGGGTTGGATCGGCGAATCACGTTCTGGCAATATGGCGTTTAGCGGATCTCGGCACGCGGCGAGTGCGTTACAGATTAAGGATAGAGAGGGTCCATGGCTTCAATGGCAGCGGTTGCCGAGATCTCGGCGCGGAGCGGAGAGACGGACGGCCCGCGCGAGCGGCCGAGCCGGCAGACGGCCGAGGAGATCAAGGCGCTGAAGGCGCGCGACAACCTGACCAACTGGATCTATCTGGCGCGCATCTACCTCGTCATCGCCGTGTCCATTGCGGGCGCCATCTACCTCGATCATCTTGCCATGTCCGGGCAGATCGCGTGGTGGTGGAGCATCCCGGTGACGGTGCTTGCGGTCATCGCCGTCGGCGCCTCCCAGCATCAGTTCGGCGGCGCCGTGCACGAAGGTACGCACTACATTTTGTTCGCTAACCGCAAGCTCAATGAGCTCGCCTCGGACTGGCTCGCGGCTTTCGCCATCTTGACGACCACGTTTCATTTCCGCCTGCACCACCTGGCGCACCATCAGTTCGTCAACGATCCCGAGCGCGACCCCGATATCAGCCAGCTGCACGACAGCAACCACTGGCTCGACTTCCCCATCACCCACGTGGAGATGTTGGTGAAGCTCCTAAAGCAGCTGTGGCTGCCCAATCTCATCCGCTACACGCTGACCCGGGCGCGCTACTCGGCCATGGGCGGGGGCGACCACCACAGCCCCTACCAGCTCCCTGATCAGCCGCCGGCCCACTGGCCGCTGCGCGCTGGGCTCCTGTTCATGGTGGGGACACCCGCCGTGATCGTGCCGATGACGCTCAACGGAAACTGGCTCGCGCTTTACGCTGTGCTGCCGGCAATGTGGGCCGCCACCGTGGCGCTGCTGGCACTTCTGCCGGAGCGGCTCTACATGCACACGCGTCTCGACCGCGTGATCTCGCACAAGCTGACCGCCATCGGCCGCGTGACCCACCTTGCGATCCTCTTCGCGTTCGTGTCCTTCGCGCAGCTCGAGGGCTGGGCCTACGGAGCAGCGTGGAGCTACTTCGCCCTCCTCTGGGTGCTGCCGGTGTTCACGACCTTCCCGCTGTTCATGATCCTGCGCCAGTGGGTGCAGCACGGAAACGCCGATCGCGGCCGCTACACCAATACGCGCGTGTTCCTCGCCGGCCCGTTCGTGCGCTACGCGGTGTTCCCGTGGGGCATGGACTACCACCTCCCCCACCACATGATCGCGTCGGTGCCCCACTACAGCTTGAAGAAGCTGCATGAGGTAATGCTGCGCGACCCGGAGTACAGCGAGAAGGGTGTGATCGTTGAGGGCTACCTCGGCTCCGGCGAGAACGCGCACGGACATCCCACCGCGCTCGGCGTCCTCGGCGAGAAGTATGCGCCCAAAAGGCGCGAGGCCGTCTTTGTCGATGCCGACGCGCTCGAGCACGCCGACGTGGTGGACGCCGAGGGGCTTGCCCGCGAGGTCGAGGCATCATTGCGAAAGGGCTAACCGTCCCTGCGCTCTCAACGGCGTTCGCTGCCCCGAATCGCACATGGCTTCAAAGTCGGCATGACGGGCGCGTAGGTACTCAACATCGACGGGTCCCAAGCCGGTGCGGGCGGCGTCCGCAAGCACGAGATCGGCGTGCTCCTGCAAGGTGGCCACGCGCGTCGGGTCGCGCTCGCAGCTCGCCACCGCGGTCAGCACCCCCAGGATATGGCTCAGCACGGCGGCGTTGCCCGCCGCATTCTGCCTGATCTTGTGGAACATGGTTGCGACGATCTTCGCGTAGCTAACCGTCGGCACCATGAGAACCACGCGCCCGTCACGCTTGTAGACGCCGGTGGGCAGCTGCAGCGACACCATCCGGCAAAGCGCCGAGCCGAGGTGATCGAGCGCGCTGCACGCGGTGTTGGGATCATTGACGCTGGGCGACAGGGCGCGCACCGCCATCTCGACGATCTGACGCGCCGCGAACTCGACGTCAGCGGGACTGCTCCGGTTCAGAGCGAGCGCGGTGGCGACACGGATTGCCTTGCCGGCGCCCTCGGCCGGCGGTTTGACGAGGGCGATGGGGGCACCGGGAAAGATGTAGTCGCCCGGTTTGACCAGAAGCCACACCGCCGTACCGTGAGCGGCGGCCCAGTCGGCCAGGCAGTCCTCGTCGAGCTGATGCAGGTAGCCACAGCGATGGTCGTGCACCGGCTGCGCCTCGTGCCAGTAGCTTTCGGGCGGCCGGGCAGAGAGTGCATCATCGGTAGCCAGCCGGTGCACGACCCGAGCAAGGTCGGCGCTCACCAGGTCGATGACGGTGTCGGCGTTGATGCGGCTCGCCATGTGGCCGACAAACCAGACGAGCGTGCCGACGCACACGAAAGCCAGCAGAATCGCGACGCTCAGCGACAGATGCGGGGTAAACTCCTCGTTGCGTATGCTGCGCAATACCAAGAGCGCGAAGGCGAACGTTGCCAGGAATGCGCCGAGTGTGAACTGATTGCCGCGATCCCGCGTGAAGTTGCGCAGCAACCGCGGCCCCATCTGTCCAGCGGCAAGCGCCAGCGCAGCAATGGTGATGGAGAAGACCGTGCCGGCCACGCCGATTGTGGAAGACATGATCGCTCCCAGGAGCGTGCGCGCACCCGTAACATCGCCCATATAGATCAAGAAGGCGCCGTCCGTCGGCAACGGGATCAGACCGCTGCGATCGAGACGCACGAAAGCCAAGGCGCTCAGCGCGCCGGCGAGCACCATCAATCCGGGGACGAGCCAGAACGCCTCGCTGAGATCGTTCAGCAGTTTGCGAGTTCGTACGGTCAATGTCGCCTAGCTAGATACGGCCGAGCAGAATCAAACTCATAAGAGTGATAAACACTGCTCCCAAATGATAAACACTGCTCCCTCGGCGGCGCGCCGAGCAGGCCAGAATGAGAATGACAATTAATATGGTGCTAAGCTTCGGTGTTTTCTTCGTCGCAGTATCGATGTAGCGCGCCACCGCGCCACGCCCTTCTCATTGCGGGCCCAGCTCTCACCGACATACCCCCTGATGCACCGTCTCGGGATCGTCCGAGACGGGCGGATGCCGCCACGCGAGCCCCGTGCGCTTACTTCTGCTGAATACTCTTGATGTAGTCGACGAGCGCCTTGATGCGCGCTTTCGCCACCTCGGGCTTGCGCTTCTCGGCGAAGTAGGTGCCCCACGCGAGCATGGCCGTCGAGCCGTGCCCCAGGACGCCGCCGCCGTTGCGAATGACGTCGGCGATCTTTTCGGCCGGGAATACGTCGTTTTGCTCGACGGCGATGCGTGTGAGATCCGCAGGCGCGATCTGCAGGGCCGCGGCGAGCGGCCCGTTGCCGGTGGCGTCGAGCCCGTGGCAGAGCGCGCAGGTGCGCACGTACTCGTCCTTGCCGCTGACCGGCCCGGACGGGTCCTCATCGTCCGATTGCGCGAAAGCCGGCGCGGCGCCCACGATTAGAAGGGCCAATCCCGCCAGGATCGCAATTCGGGCTCTCATCGTCACGCTCCTCCCTCGTTCTTATCCCTCGTTCTTATCGCTGCAGCGCTCGCGCGCGTGCGGCATAATGTGCGCGTTGGCCTTCGCGAACAACCTTGATCGCCATCAAGTGCTACCGGCGGGCGGCGCTGCCTATTATGATTGGCGCGAGCGACCCCCCGGAGTAAACGTGCAAACGAGCAACAAACCGCCGCCTTCTTCGAGACGGAGACGAAATTGAGCGCCAAGCCCTCATTATCGGTGACGGCGGGCGGGGCGGCCCTCGAGTGCGCTGCCGCCGGCGCCTGGACGGCCGTGCACGCGAGCGAGCTCGAGGCCGTGATCGACGGCGCCGCCCATGACCTCGGCGCCAAGTCCGCCGCGATCGACATGCACAAGGTCGAGGCGTTCGATACCTACGGCGCGTGGCTCTTGGAGCGCCTCGTGCGCGAGCGCAAAGCTATGGGCGGCGAGACGAGCATCGTCTCGCTACCTGAGCACTATCGCGACCTCTTCAAGGCGATGCACGGCGCCATCCTCAAGGTTCCGCCGCCGCCCGTGCGGGAAAACCCGCTCATCGCAAGCCTCGAGAAGCTGGGGAAGGCGACGGTTGGCGTCGGCGATGACCTTTTGGCGATCGCCAACATGCTGGGCGCCATCGGAGCCGCGACCTTGCGGGTTCTGGCGCGCCCGCGCTCCTTCCGTTTCACCTCCGCCGTGCATCATCTCGACCGCGTCGGCCTGCAGGCGGTCCCGATCATCGCGCTGATCACCTTCCTGATCGGCGGCATCATCGCGCAGCAGGGGTTCTTCCACTTCCGCAAGTTCGGCGCCGAGACCTACGTCGTCGACATGCTCGGCATCCTCATCCTGCGCGAGATCGGCGTGCTCATCGTCTCGATCATGGTGGCCGGGCGCTCGGGTAGCTCTTATACGGCCGAGCTCGGCTCCATGAAGATGCGCGAGGAGATCGACGCGCTGCGCACCATGGGTCTCGACCCCATCGAGGTGCTCGTCCTGCCGCGTGTCTTCGCACTCATCATTGCGCTCACCATGCTGACGTTCTTGGGCTCTATGGCGGCGCTCTACGGCGGCGGGCTCGTCGCGTGGCTCTACGGCGGCATGAGCCCCGACATCTTCATTGCGCGCCTGAAGGAGGCGATCTCGATCACGCATTTCAAGGTCGGCATGATCAAGGCGCCGTTCATGGCGCTCGTCATCGGGGTCGTGGCCTGCGCGCAGGGCTTCGCGGTGAAGGGCAGCGCGGAATCGCTCGGGCTGCAGACGACGGCCTCGGTGGTGAAATCCATCTTTCTGGTGATCGTTCTCGACGGCCTCTTCGCCATCTTCTTCGCCTCGATCGACATGTGAGCCGATGAACGAGGAGACCGTCATCCGCGTGCGCGATCTGGTCGTCGGCTTCGGCGACACGATCGTGCTCGACCACGTCTCGGTCGCGGTCAAGCGCGGCGAGATCTTCGGCTTCGTCGGCGGCTCGGGCAGCGGCAAGTCGGTGCTTCTACGCTCCATCATCGGGCTTTTGCCCATAAGATCGGGCGGCGTGGAAGTGCTGGGCAGAATTTTGACCAGCGCCGACGAGGAGGCACGGCGCCCAATCGAGCGCCGCTGGGGCGTCTTGTTCCAGCAGGGCGCGCTGTTCTCCTCGCTGTCGGTGTTGCAGAACGTGCAGTTCCCCATGCGCGAGTATCTCAAAATCTCCAAGCGGCTGATGCGGGAGATGGCGGAAGCCAAGCTCGACATGGTGGGCCTCAAGCCCGAGGACTGGGGCAAGCTGCCCTCCGAGCTCTCGGGCGGCATGGTGAAGCGCGTGGCGCTCGCGCGCGCGCTTGCGCTCGACCCCGAGCTCGTGTTTCTCGATGAGCCGACGTCCGGGCTCGACCCGATCTCGGCGGGCGAGTTCGACGAGCTCATCCGCACGCTGCAAAAGACGCTCGAGCTGACCGTGTTCATGATCACCCACGACCTGGAGAGCCTCTATACCGTGTGCGACCGCATCGGGGTGCTGGCCGACGGCAAGGTGGTCGCCACGGGCCCTATTGCGGCGATGCTGCGCTCCGAGCATCCCTGGGTGAAGACGTATTTCAGGGGCAAGCGCGCCGACGACCTGGCGCGGCGTTTCAAGCAACCGGTAAGCTAGAGGAACGGCGATGGAAACCCGAGCGCGCTATCTTGCGATTGGAGTATTCACGCTCGCGGTGATCGCCGCGGGCTTCGCCTTCGTCTTCTGGCTCTACTCGGGCGGCGGCTTTGGCAAGCGCGCGGTCTACCAGATCCGCTTCGAGAGCCCGGTCTCCGGCCTGCTCGTCGGCTCGGCCGTGCTCTTCAACGGGATCCGCGTCGGCGAGGTCACGAATCTGGGGCTCTCGGCCGACAACCCCAAGCAGGTGCTGGCGACAGTCGCCATCGATCCGGCTACTCCCGTGCGCGCCGACACAAACGTCGGCATGGACTTCCAGGGCCTCACCGGCGCGCCCGTGATCGCGCTTTCCGGCGGCAGCGCCGCGGCGCCCGCGGTCACCCCGCAGGACGGCGTGGTCCCCACGCTCGTCGCCGAGCCCGGTTCGGGCCAGAGCATGACGGAGGCCGCACGCATAACCCTCAAGAAGCTCGACACCCTGCTGGCCGACAACGCCACCCCGCTGCACGACGTGATCACCAACTTCAAGACGTTCTCGGACGCGCTCGCGCGCAACTCCGACAAGGTCGACAGCGTCATCGCGGGGCTCGAGCGCATGACGGGAGGCGCGGCCGCCTCGGGCAAGCTGCCGATCTACACGCTCTCGGCCGTGCGCGACTTTCCCCCGCTCACGGGCGCGAAGCGCGGCGAGATCGCGATCCCCGAGCCTAGCGCGCTCATGTCGCTCTCATCCGACAAGATCCTCATTGCCAAGGACGGCAGCGAGGGCGCCTCGATCGAGAACGCGCAATGGAGCGACAACCTGCCTGTGCTGTTCCAGTCGAAAGTGATCGAGAGTTTCGAGAACTCCGGCTACTTCCAGGCGGTCGCGCGACCCGTGGAGGGCTTCGAGCCCGACCAGCAGGTGCTGATCGGGCTGCGCACGTTCCGCATCGTCACCGTGCCCGCGCCGGCGGCGGCGGTTGCATTCTCGGCGAAGATTTTGAGCGGTGGACGCATGATCGCAACGCGCGTCTTCGAGGAGGGCGTGCCGATCTCCGGCATCGACGGGGCATCGGCCGCCGGGGGCCTCAACAAGGCGTTCGGCGACACGGTGAAAGAGCTCGTGGCGTGGGCCGCCGAGAAGATCGGGCCGGCCTCGGCGGCTGCGGCAGCGCCCGCGCCCGCCAACACCGCGCCTGAGCCGCCCGCCGATACGAGCCCTGAGCCGCCCGCCGACGCACCCTAGCAGGGCGCCTTGGCGTCGGGCCTCAGGCGCCCCGCTCTGCGTTAAGGCGCTGCGAACCTTGCAGGTCGCAAGCGATCCAATCCCGCAACGCCGCGTGAACGCATGATGTGCTCTCATTGACAAATCGGAGCGAATGCTCGCCAGGTTGGATGCACCCGGAACAAGAGCTCAGTCGGACAGCGAAGGCGCACGTTGCATGGCTCAAGAAGTGACCGGCAAGGCGTTCGGGTGGGTGGTCGAGGTCGAAGGCTCGTCTGCCGGCGCCCCGCTGCAGTTCAACGTGGCCGAGCCCATCAAGGCGCAGGCGATCGAGGCCGTCCGTCGTCGCGTTCCAGGCGCCGCCACGGCGCAGGTGGAGGCCAAGACGGCGCTCACCAGCCACATGGTCTATGGCCAGTTGCGCATGCGGCGCGGGCAGGTGGCGAAGATTACATGAGCCCTGCGAGACGGATGTTCGCTCGCCGCTCTCCTGAACATGGGCTGATTGCGAAGAGGTGCGTCGGTTCTAACCTGCGCCGCCGATGATGTAGCGCGCGACCGCGCTCGGCTTGATGCCCTTCTCGCTGAGCGCCCACGCCCGCACCGAGACGCCGGCGCGGTGGACGGTCTCCGGATCGCCCGACACGAGCGGGTGCCACCACGCGAGCCCGCGTCCCTCCGCGATGCGCCGATAGGCGCAGGTCTGTGGCAGCCAGGGCGTCGACCGCACGGTCTCAGGGCTGATCACGATGCAATCGGGCTCGCTCGCGTGCCGGTTGGCGTAGTCGGAGCAGCGGCATGAGCCCACGTCGAGGAGGCGGCAGGAAAGCCGCGTCAGATAGACGTCGCTCGTGTCCTCGTCCTCGACCTTGACGAGGCAGCAGAGCCCGCAGCCGTCGCACAACGACTCCCACTCTGCCCGCGACATCTCCTCGAGCCGCTTCACCTCCCAGAACGGGGCTTCCGAGGCGGCCGGCGTCTTGTGTCGTGCAGGCTTTTTGCGCGTGCTCATGCGCCCCGTTACCACGTCCCCGCGAAAGCTGCCGTTAAAACTTCTCCCCGCGCTCCTTTGCCGTGCGAAGCTTGCGGCATCCCGCTCCGCCGAGGGGTCGATCTCGAGCGACCTGATCGAGGGCGGGCTGCAGGCCGGGTACTCTAGTCCGTGACGCGCGGCAGACTGCCTGGGGCTCGCCGCACCCACCCGGTGAAAGCCCGGGAGCGAGAACCGCTGAAAAGCTGCGGGTAGGCCCAAAATCCTGCGCGGGGCGGCAGAAGTGCCGCTTCATGTTACCAAACTTCTGCGGCGCTCTTCGCCCCGCAGCCCCTCGACCTCTCCAAGCCCTCGGGGGCAAATGCCTCGCGAGGCCGAAGGCGCGCGCACATCCGCCCGTCGTCTCGTGCGAGTCGGTATGGCACCGATGCTACGCGGCAAAAAGAAAGCCCCGGTCCTTCGGAGAAGGATCGGGGCGTCTCATCAAAATCCGGTGGCGAACGATTACTTGAGCGGGACCGGCTCCGGCCTGTCGAAGTGGTAGTTCATGCCGACCTTGACGGTGTCGACGTCCAGGTATGCTCATTGTGGAACTTGTAGCCACGGGCGTGTCGGTGATCGTCTCGGTTCACCGTCGATGTCTTGGTCTGGTCGCCGCCCTGAGTGCCGAAGTCGAAATGCAGGTACTCTACCTTGAAGCTCCAGCCATTGCCCAGAGCATGTTCGATGCCGCCGCCGTAGGTCCAGCCGGTGAAGGTTCGGTGCCGGTCGGTGTGTACCAAGTCTTGGTCGTCGCCTGTATGGCTCTCCCATCAAAAAAGGCAAATCCACCCTTGCCGTAGACCAGCGTGCGGCCGAAGGCAAATCCGAGACGGCCAGCAATGTCGCCGTACATGCCGCCATCGACCTTGAGGTCTTGATGGTAATTGGGGCTCGACGAAGCAATCACCTTGTCGCCGGTCAGATCCATGTAGCCGAGGTCGCCCTCGATGCCGACGACGATGTTGTTGATCTGGACGTTGTAGCCGAGCGTACCGCCTCCGAAGGCGCCACTAGGCGAGTAGCTGAAGGCCCCATAAGGCACGCCGCCATCGGTATCGACGACGTCCATATTGCCCCAAGCGCCGCCGACATGGGCGCCGATATACAGTCCGTCCCAGTTCGCGAGGCCGCGACCGGCGCTAAAGCTGTTGGCTTGGACTGGAGTGGTGAGGAGAAGGACGGCGCCAACGGCGCTCAAAACGCCTACCCGAATCATACGCAACCCCCTTGGACGCAACAAACGCAACTGAACACAATGCACCTATCCACCATCTATCAAAGCAGGGTGGGTCTCGCCATGAACAATGGTTTGAAATGCACACTTGGCGGACAGAGGTGTGCCTTGGACGCAACAGTCCGCCCGAGCAGGCGTTCAAATATCGAGATCGTGGGCGAAGGCGGCATGCTCCTGGATGAAGCGGAAGCGCGCCTCGGGCTTCGATCCCATCAGCGCGTTGATCGCCTCCGCGATCTCGCTGCGGTCGCCCTCGCCGATCTCGACCCGCAGAAGCGTGCGCCGCTTGGGGTCCATGGTCGTCTCCTTGAGCTGGCTCGCATTCATCTCGCCCAAGCCCTTGAAGCGGGAGACCTCGACCTTCTGATTGGCCTTGAACTCGCGCGCAATCAGCTCGTCCTTGTGCTTGTCGTCGCGCGCATAAAGCGATTTCGCCCCTTGCGTGAGCTTATACAGCGGCGGCACGGCCAGAAAGAGGTGCCCGTTCTCGATCAGCGCCGGCATTTCTGAATAAAAGAACGTGATCAGCAGTGAGGCGATGTGGGCGCCGTCGACGTCGGCGTCCGTCATGACGATGACGCGCTCATAGCGCAGGTCCTCGTCGCGGTAGCGCTGGCCGGTGCCGGCGCCGAGCGCCTGGATCAAGTCGGCCAAGAGTTGGTTTGCCGCGAGCTTCTGCGAGGACGCGTTCGCTACGTTGAGGATCTTGCCGCGCAGGGGCAGGATCGCCTGCGTCTCGCGGGCGCGCGCGCTCTTGGCCGAGCCGCCGGCAGAATCGCCCTCGACGATGAAAATCTCGGTGCCGGCCGCAGCCTGGATGGTGCAGTCGGCGAGCTTGCCGGGGAGCCGCAGCTTGCGCGTCGCCGACTGACGGCCGATCTCCTTTTCGCGCTTTCTCTTGAGCCGCTCCTCGGCCTGGTCGATCGCCCAGTCGAGCAGCTTCGTCGCCTGCGCCGGGCTGTCGGCGAGCCAGTGGTCGAAGGCATCGCGCACGGTTCCTTCGACGATGCGGGTCGCTTCCTGCGTTGCGAGGCGATCCTTGGTCTGGCCCTGGAACTCCGGCTCGCGGATGAAGACGGCGAGCATGGCGGCTGCGGTGGCGAGCACGTCGTCGGCGGTGACCTGCGCGGCGCGGCGGTTGTTGGTCAATTCACCGTAGGCGCGCAAGCCCTTGGACAGCGCTTGGCGCATCCCGGTCTCGTGCGTGCCGCCGTCGGGCGTTGGGATGGTGTTGCAGTAGGAGCGCAAAAAGCCGTCCTCGTCGGCGACCCAGGCAACCGCCCACTCGACCGAGCCGTGTCCGTTTGAGCCTTGCGTGCGGCCGGCAAAGATCTCCTTGGTGACGAGCGTCTGGCCTTCGATCTCACTCAAGAGATAATCCTTGAGCCCTCCGGGGAAGTGGAACTCGGCCTTTGCGGGCGTGTCGTCGGTGATGAGTAAAGGATCGCATTTCCATGAGATCTTCACGCCGCCGAAGAGGTAGGCTTTCGAGCGCGCCATCTTGAAGAGGCGCGCAGGCTTGAAGGCGCAGCCCTTGCCGAAGATCTTCTCGTCGGGCTTGAAGCGTATGGTCGTGCCGCGCCGGTTCATGATTGCGCCCAGCTTCCTGAGCTTGCCTTGCGGCTCGCCGCGCTTGAACGTCATCGCATAGAGCTGCTGGCCGCGCGCGACCTCCACCTCCAGCGTTTCCGATAGCGCGTTGACCACGGAGACGCCGACGCCATGCAGGCCGCCGCGACGTATTGTAGACTTTGCTTTCGAACTTGCCGCCCGAGTGCAGCGTCGTGAGGATGACCTCCAGCGCGGACTTCGGCTTGTACTTGGGGTGGGGGTCGACAGGGATGCCGCGGCCGTTGTCGGTGACGGACAGGAAGCCGTCCTTGCCGAATTCGACCTCGATCGAGCTCGCGTGCCCGGCGACCGCCTCGTCCATGGAATTGTCGATCACCTCCGCGAAGAGGTGATGCAGCGCCTTCTCATCCGTGCCGCCGATGTACATGCCGGGCCGCCGGCGCACGGGCTCGAGGCCTTCGAGCACCTCGATGTCGGCGGCCGTGTAGCGGTCGGAGGCGTCGGCGGAACGGCGGGAGCGGCCCGTCTTGTCGGTCATGAAGCTTTCAATGGTCGAGAAGAGGTCGCGTACGGCTCCGGCCATGGTCGCCCTGTCCCGTCGTAGCAAAAAGGCCGCCCGGCATGGGACGCAGGGGACGAAAGCCGACCCGGCGAATCTTCCTTGGTTTCGAGCGTTGAGGTGCCACGCCCGGTGGGCCTTTGGCAAGTATGCGGGCTATCGCACTTGGGGCGGCCAGTCATTCGTTGCAATTCGCTTAGCCGGTTCAACGCCGAATTCATCGAACTTTGCCAGGTTTGCAACGACGCGCAGGTCCCCGGAAAGGCGCCCGACATGGAAACGGTAAGGAACGGCACACTCGCCGGCGCCGCACTTGCAATCCTTGCGTGCGCCTTTGCGGGAGCTGCGTTCGCCGAGCCGGCCACGCCGCAGACGGATGCCACGCCGCTGCCGCCGTCGATCATGACGCCGCCCTCGGTCGAGACCGGGATCGGCGTGCTCGCGTTTCCGCATGGCGTCCCGACCGCGGAGACGGCCGCGAAGGTCTACGACCAGCTCGACCTGCAGCGCGGCGTCGCGAGCTATCTGGGCGGGCTCAGGGGCGTCTCGATCTTCGCCGCGCGCAAAGGCATCCGCGACGCCGGTGTCGCCGACAACGACGTGCTCATCTTCTCCAAGCTAATGGACTCGCGGTCGCTGTTCCTCACGGCCAACGCCGACACGGTGTATTTCTTCTCCAATCTCGACTTGAGCAAGGGCCCGCTCGTGGTCGAGACCCCGCCGGGGACGCTGGGGATCTTCGATGATTTGTGGTTCCGTTGGGTGAGCGACTTCGGCACGCCGGGTCCGGACCGCGGCGAGGGCGGCAAGTACCTGCTGCTGCCGCCGGGCTACGACGGCCCGCTGCCCGCCGGCTACTTCATCGGGCGCCCGACGACGACCTCGGTCGCACTTCTGGGCCGCGCCTTCCTCGTCGACGGCAAGCCGGAGCCGGCCGTCGACGCGATCAAGAAGACGCTGAAGATCTATCCTTATGTTCCTGGCTCCTACGGCACCAGCATCGGCAGCTTCTTGACCGGCAAAGGGCCGCTGGCAAAGCTGAGCACGCCCATTACACCGCGGTTCGTCGAGGCGAGCGGGATGCCCATGAACACGATCCCGCCCAACGATTTCTCGTTCTACGAGATGCTCGATCGGCTCGTGCAGGAGCAGCCCGCGAGCGCTCTTGATCCCGACATCGGCGGGCAGTTCGCCGCGATCGGCATCGTCAAGGGCAAGCCGTTCAAGCCCGATCAACGCATGCGCAAGATCCTCACCGACGCCGTCGCCATCGGCAACGCGGCAGCGCGCACGTTCGCCCTGCGCCCGCGCGAGAATGAGGGCTTTGGCTACTACGGCGCAGCCTCCAAGTGGCTGAACCCGCTGTTCGTGGGCGGCTACGACTTCACGCGGCCCCCGCCCGAGATCACCAAGGAGGGCGTCAAGCAATTCCCCGCGACCGGCGCGCGCACGCTCGACGCCAAGGACGCCTTCTTCTACGCGGCGACCGGAGTGACGCCGGCGATGGTCATGCGGCTGCCCGACGTCGGCTCGCAATACCTGTTCGGCATCATGGATTCCGCCGGCGAGCCCTTCGACGGCGCCAAGAGCTACAAGGTGAGCCTGCCCAAGGACATCCCGGCGGCGAAGTTCTGGTCGCTGACGCTCTATGACAACCAGAGCCGCTCGATGCTGCAGACCGATCAGCGTTATCCCCGTGCCGGCAGCCAGAGTTATCCTAGCCCCGCGGCCGAGGCGAGCGCCGACGGCGCCACGACGGTCTACTTCGGTCCGACGAAGCCGGCGGCCGTGAAGGACGGCAACTGGATCGAGACCGTGCCGGGCAAGGGCTGGTTCGTGATCCTGCGGCTCTATAGCCCGCTGGAGCCGTTCTTTGCCAAGACCTGGCGTCCGAGCGACATCGAGCCGGTGACGCGCGATGCGTTCCTCAGGCAGTCGCACGGCGAAATGCGCTAGGTTCGCGCGATCGCGTCATGCCGGGACGTTGTCGATGAGCCGGGTCTGCCCCAGCCAGGCGGCTGCAAGGACACGTAGCGGGCGGTCGCCTCTCGCACTCACGACCTTCAGTGTATCGGCCTCGCGTACGGCAACGTAGTCGACCTTCGAGAACCCCGCAGCTTCGAGCGCGCGCGCCGCGCTTGCGCAGATCGCATCGAGCTCGGGCAGCTGCGGCTCCTCGTGCGGGCGGTGCGGATCGGCCAAGAGCGGCGCTGGGCGCGGGCGCTTGGCCGCCGGAGCCGGTCCAGGCCCGCGCACCGCCTTCGTAGCCTTGGCTGCCGCTTCCCTGAGGATGCGGTTAAGCGCCGGGGCGTTCGCGCGCTCGTCTTGCGAGAGATAGACGTTGCGCGAGGACAGCGCGAGCCCGTCGGCCTCGCGCGCCGTCGGCTCGGCGATAATCGCAACCGGCAGATTGAGGTCGCGCACCATCTGGCGGATGACGCAGAGCTGCTGGTAGTCCTTCTCGCCGAATAGTGCGAAGTCGGGCGTCGCCGCGTTGAAGAGCTTGCAGCACACGGTCGCCACCGCGCCGAAGAAATGCGGACGAAAGTCGCTTTCGAGCCCGAGCGCGGCGCCTGCCGGCACGATTCGCGTGGCAAAGCCGTCGGGGTACATCTCGGCCGCGGTCGGAGCCCAGACGAGGTGGCAGCGCTTTGCGGCGAGCTTGGCAAGATCGTCCGCCTCATCGCGCGGGTAGCGCGCGAGATCCTCGCCGGGTCCGAACTGGCTCGGATTGATGAAGATCGACACGACCGTGCGGTCGGCGATCCTGCCGGCGTGCGCTACGAGCGCCAGATGGCCCGCGTGCAGCGCGCCCATCGTGGGAACGAGTGCAACCGTCTGCCCATTTGCGCGCCAAGCGGCCACGGCCTGGTGCAGGTCGGCGACGGTGCGGACGATCTCCAGTTTATCTTGCTCCACGACAGCCTCACCTCGCCGATTTTTTCCGCGCCGAGGCTCTGCCAGGGGATGGTGCGGCGTCAAGAGGGCCCAGGGAGTGGACGTGTGTGACGGCCCAGCGTGCATGAGTTCGCGCGCCCGCCTTCCCGATTTGCTAGACTGCGCCCATATCGAATCGCGTGGGGCGGGCGATTGAGGGGCAGCATGGTTGCATTGAAAATGGCCGAGCCGGGCGAAGTCGTGCGCGAGAAGGTGCCGCTAACGCTGCCGCAGCGCGACGAGATCGCGGCCCACCACTTGATGGACGAGCAGAGCCTGGTCGCCCGGCTGATCGAGCGCGCCGTCTTCACCGAGGACGAGCGCCGCCGCGCCTCCGACATCGCGCGCCGGCTTGTCTACGCCGCGCGCGCCAACAAGGGCAGGCACCCTGGCGTCGACGCCTTCATGCACGAGTACGGCCTTTCGAGCGAGGAAGGCGTCATCCTGATGTGCATCGCCGAGGCGTTGCTCAGGATCCCCGACAGCGACACGGCCGATGAGCTCATCGCCGAGAAGATCGCGAGCGGCCACTGGGAGCGCCACCTCGGCCACTCCAACAGCCTGTTCGTCGACGCCTCGACCTGGGCGCTTCTGCTCACCGGCCGCGTCGTTAAGCTGAAGGAGGCGCAGGGCGCCAACCCCGTTGACGCGCTGAAGCGGCTCGTTGCGCGCTCCGGCGAGCCGGTCATCCGCAAGGCCGTGCGCCAGGCGGTGAGGATCCTCGGCGACCAATTCGTGCTCGGGCGCACCATCAGAGAGGCGATTGCCCGCGCGCAAGGCTACCAGGAGAAGGGCTACCTCTTCTCCTATGACATGCTGGGCGAGGCTGCGCGGACGCAGAAGGACGCCGACCTCTACTTCGAGCGCTACATGGCGGCGATCGACGCCGTCGGCCAGGCCGCCGGGCCGTTCGCCACCATGCATCTCGATGCGCTCTACAAGCGACCGGGCCTGTCGGTGAAGCTGTCGGCTCTGCATCCGCGCTTCGAGCCGGGTAAGGAGGAGCGCCTCAGCGTCGAGTTGGCGCCGCGGCTCCTCGTGCTCGCACGCGCGGCCCGCTCGCGTGGGCTCACGCTCACCATCGACGCGGAGGAGCAGGACCGGCTCGAGCCGACGCTCGAGCACTTCGCCGCGACCTTCACCGATCCGGTGCTCGACAACTGGAACGGGCTCGGGATCGCCGTGCAGGCGTATGGCAAGCGCGCGGTACCGGTGCTGCGCTGGCTGCGCCGCCTCGCCGAGCGCACCGGCAAGCGCATCCCGGTTCGCCTCGTCAAGGGCGCCTATTGGGACAGCGAGATCAAGTGGGCGCAGGAGCGCGCGCTCGCCGACTACCCCGTGTTCACGCGCAAGATGCACACCGATCTCTCCTACCTTGCCTGCGTGCGCCTGCTCTTGAGCGACCCCAAGGCGTTCTACCCGCAGATTGCGACCCACAACGCGCACGCGCTTGCGGCCGCCCACGTCGCCGCCGGCCCCGTCGTCTTCGAGTTTCAGCGCCTGCACGGCATGGGCGAGGCTCTCTATGAGGAGGTTGTCGGCGACCGCCTGATCGGGCGCCCGTGCCGCATCTACGCTCCCGTCGGGGGCCACGAGGAGCTGCTCGCCTATCTCGTCCGGCGCCTGTTGGAGAACGGCGCCAACACCTCGTTCGTCAACCGGCTCGCCGACGATGAGGCTCCTGTCGCCGAGATCGTGGCCGATCCGGTAGAGGCGGCCGAAGCGGAGCGCGGGGCGGAGCCCGTGCGGCCCATTCCGCTCCCGCGCGAGATCTATCTGCCGGCACGCGAGGCGGCGGCCGGCGCCGCGTTGAGCGAGCCATCCGTGCGTGCCGAGCTCGTCGCCGAGATGACGGCGGCGCTCGACGACACGTTCGAGGCGGGCCCCATCATCGCCGGCGAGGCGATCGTCGGCGGCAATTCCGCGAGTCTCATCACCTGCCCGCACGATCGGCGCGAGCACATCGGCACGGCGTGCATCACCACGCCGGCGCAGGCCAACACAGCGATCGAGAGCGCGGCGCGCGCGCTTAACGCCTGGGATGCAAAAGGTGGGGCCGGCCGGGCCGAGATCCTGGAAGCCGCTGCCGAGCGTTTCGATCGCGACAGGGCACGGCTGATGGCGGTCATCGTGCGCGAGGCCGGCAAGACGCTTGAAGCCGCGCAAGGCGACGTGCGCGAGGCGATCGACTACCTGCGCTACTACGCGGGCGAGGCGCGCCGCGTGTTCGCCGGGCCCATTGCGCTGCCGGGACCGACGGGTGAGCGCAACGTGCTGACGCTGCACGGACGCGGGCCGTTCGCCTGTATCTCGCCGTGGAATTTTCCGCTCGCGATCTTCACCGGGCAGGTGGCGGCCGCGCTCGCTGCCGGCAATACGGTGCTCGCCAAGCCCGCTGAGCAGACGCCGATCACGGCGTTTCTCGCGACACGCCTTCTGCACAAGGCGGGCGTGCCGGGCGACGTGCTGCATCTCTTAACCGGGAGCGGGCGGCTCGGTGAGGCGCTCGTCAAGGACACCCGCGTGAAGGGGGTGTCGTTCACGGGCTCAAACGAGACGGCCTGGACGATCCAGAAAGTGCTTGCTGAGCGCCGCTCAGCGATCGTGCCGTTCATTGCGGAGACAGGCGGCATCAGCGCCATGATCGCGGATTCGACCGCGGTGCCCGAGCAGGTCGTGCGCGACTGCGTACGCTCGGCCTTCGACAGCGCGGGCCAACGCTGCTCGGCGGCGCGCGTGCTGTTTCTGCAGGACGACTGCGCAGACGACACGATCGAGATGCTTACCGGCGCCATAGAGGCGCTCGATATGGGCGACCCCTTCGACTACGCGACCGACATCGGACCCGTGATCGACGAGGAAGCGCAGGACCGGCTCGAAGGCCACAAGATGCGCATGCGGCGCGACGGACGCGAGCTTGTCGATCGCCCGCTGCCGGAGCATTGCCGCGAGGGTAGCTACGTGACGCCGGCGGCCTACGAGATTGAGAGCCTGAGCGTGCTCGAGCGCGAGGTGTTCGGACCGATCCTGCACGTCGTCCGCTACGAGCGCGGGCATCTCGACAAGGTCGTCGCCGCCATCAACGCGTCCGGCTACGGTCTGACGCTCGGGCTGCACAGCCGCATGGAAGGCGTGGCGGATTACGTCGCCGAGCATGCGCGCGTCGGCAACCTCTACGTCAACCGCAACCAGATCGGCGCCGTTGTGGGGGTGCAGCCGTTCGGCGGCGAGGGCCTTTCCGGCACGGGTCCGAAGGCCGGCGGCCCGCATACGCTCATGGCCTATGCGCTCGAGCGCGTGCGCACGACCGACATCACCGCGACGGGCGGCAACCTGCAGCTCTTGACGGGCGGCGTTACCGAGCGTTGAGGATTGCCCAAGGATATTGCCGGGCGCGGCGCTTCTCGCCATCTTGAAGGGACGCCTCGCGGCTATCGGAGCCTCCTCGATGACGACGCGCAAGAATAAGCCCGCAGCGACCGCAGCGAACCCCTCGACGGAGACGGCGCGCGCCGGCGGAGCCGTCGTCGGCAGCGGCACCGACGCGGGCGTCCCCGCCGAGCGCTCCTCCGATGCCGACGTCGCCGATTTCATCGCCAAAATGCAGACGCTGCAACCCGTCGCCGGCGCTGGCCGCGGTCGGCTCGTCTTTGCCATGGACGCAACCATGAGCCGCGCGCCGACCTGGGACATGGCGCTCAAGCTGCAGGCCGACATGTTCCGTGCCGTCAAGGAGGTCGGCGGCCTCGACGTGCAGCTCGTCTACTTTCGCGGCCTCAACGAATGCCGCGCCTCGAAATGGGTCTCCGACCCCGACGCGCTCGCGCGGCTGATGACGAGCGTCGGCTGTCACGGCGGCTTGACGCAGATCGGCAAGGTGTTGACCCACGCGCTCGAGGAGAGCGGCAAGCGCAAGGTCGACGCCCTCGTCTACGTCGGCGACTGCATGGAGGAGGATGTCGACCGCTTGTGCGCGCGGGCAGGCGAGCTGGCGCTGCTCGGCGTGCCGGTATTCCTGTTTCAGGAAGGCGACGAGCCGCGTGCTGCGCGCGCCTTCCGCGAGATCGCGCGGCTCACCAAGGGCGCCTACTGCCGCTTCGATCCGGGCTCGGCGCGCCAGCTGCGCGATCTGTTGACGGCGGTTGCCGTCTACGCGGCCGGCGGACGCAAGGCGCTCTTGGCTCTGAGCGGGGCGCGCGATGGAGCAGGCGCGCGGCTTCTGCTCGAGCAGCTGAACGCTCCGGGACGCTGAGGCGCGATGGCGTATCTGCTCCTCGGATTGGCGGCGCTTGCGATCGGGCTTCTCGGCTTGCGCGCCTTTGCGCGCGCTAACCCGGCGGTGGTGTCGCGGCAGCTGACGGTCGGGGCCGGCGTCGTCTCGATCGTGGCGGCGGGTGCCTTGGCATTGCGCGGATTGGAGGCCGTTGCCGTCCCGCTCGCCATGCTCGGCTCCTGGCTGCTGTGGGGCTCGACCTCGGGGCCGTGGAGCCTCGGCGGGGCGCGCAAATCGCCGGGTCAGACCTCGCGCATTGTGACCGACCATCTGGAGATGGAGCTCGATCACGACACGGGCGAGATGCGCGGGCGCGTCTTGAAGGGGCTGTTCAAGGACCGCGACATCGCACGCCTGAGCGCTGCCGACCTGGCGCTGCTGTGGCAGGACTGCCGGCACACCGATGTGCAGTCGGCCCAGCTCATCGAGGCCTACCTCGACCGCACCCACGCGAGCTGGCGCGAGGACATGGCGCGAGGCGAATCCGCCATGCGGCGCGGCCCCGACGGGCGCATGGCGCCTGAGGAGGCTTTCGAGATCTTGGGCCTCAAGCCCGGCGCCGGCGAGGAGGACATCCGCCGCGCGCACCGCGATCTGATGCTGAAACTGCATCCCGACCGCGGCGGCTCCACCTATCTCGCCGCCAAGATCAACGAGGCCAAGGACGTGGCGCTCGCCGTGCGCGGGGTCTGAGCCTACTCGGTCTTGGCCACGAAGCAGTCGATCTGCATGCGTCTGAGGTGCAGGCAGGTCGACGCAGCGGCGGTTGCGGTGAAGCCGCGGAAGCGCGCGCGATAGAGCTGGCTTCTCCCCTTCTGCACCGGCACGGCGACGGCATAGTAGGAATTGAGGAGGCCGTTCGCGCGCCGGCGGGCCGCCTGCATATGCTCCTCGGCGTCGCCGGAGTCGCTGTAGGCCCCGATCTGAATAGCGAAGGGACCTGCCGCAGCCGGCGTGTCGCGCGCCGCTGGCTCGACGTCGCTTGTTGCCGCCGGCTCCTGTCGCGGCGCCGCGCCGAGCGCCTCGGCCTGCGCCTGCAGCGTCGACGGCGGCAATCCCGGCGCAAAGCGCGGCAAGGTGGGCCTGCTTGTGCCAACGGTGGCGAAAACGGGCTGTGCGTCGCTTGCCGTGGGGCCCGTCGCCGATGTCTGACGCAGGTCCTGGCCAAACGGGACGGCGTGGACCTTGGCAACGGCGATGGCCGGACCCGGGTCGGCGCCCGCCGCAGCAGACGGTGGCGCGAGCGCGGCCTGGGGTCGCGAGGGCTGTTGCGACTCGGTCGTGGCCCTGGCGATTGTACGCGCCGGCTGCGGGGCCGGCACGCGCGCCGGCGCGCGCGCAAACACCGCCGGCGTTCGCGTCACTTTGCGCGAGGCGTGCTCCAGCGCGTCATCCAAGATCGCACGCATGCGGGCGTTGCGCGCGCGCGCCGTGCGGCCGCCGAAGACGGCGGCGATGACGTGCTTTCCGCCGCGGCGGACCGAGGCCACCAGGTTGAATCCAGACGCGCGCGTGTAGCCGGTCTTGATGCCGTCCGTGCCCCGGTAGCGGGTGAGCAGCCCGTTGTGGTTGCGGTAGACGTGTCCGCCGTAGCGGAAAATGCGGGTCGCAAAGAGCTTATATTCGTTGGGGAACTCATCCTGCAGCCGCAGCGCGAGCGTCAGTATGTCCCGGGCCGTCGTCACCTGATCGGGTTCGGGCAGCCCGGAGGCGTTCTTGAAGACCGTGTGGGACATGCCGATCGCGTGCGCCTTCTGCGTCATCAGACGGGCGAAGTTCTGCTCCGTGCCGCCGATGTGCTGGCCGAGCGCGATGGCGACGTCGTTGGCGGACTTGGTGACGAGCGCCTTGATCGCATCGAGGACGGTGATCTCCTCGCCGGGCTGCAGGTCGAGCTTGGTGGGGGCCGCCGCGGCGCCTTCCTCCGTCATCTTGATCTTCGACTGATAGTCGAGGCGCCCGAGCTCGATGAGCTCAAACGTCATGTAGAGCGTCATCATCTTGGTGAGCGAGGCGGGGTAGCGCAGCGCGTCTCCAGCCTTATTGTGCAGCACGGCACCGGTATTGGCGTCGATCGCCATGGCGGAGGTCGGGGGATCGGCCTCCCGAGCCGGCGCCGGCACGCTCGCGCCGACGCTCGCGAGCAGGATGCACAGGCCCGCTGCCAGCTGGCGGTAGCCTCGCGATGAAGATTCGCCCTCTCGCGCCTCGTGCATCACTCGACCAACTCGACATCCTTGCGAGGCGGCTGCCCGGTCCCGAAAAAACATTATCCCTTGAGGGCTTAGCGGAAGTCCGCGCGAGCCATTGCAACGACGCGGCCGGCGCCGAAAGGACCATCGTTTTGGGGCCGCTTTGGGGCACCTCGTCCCTGCGTGCTCTCGGTCCATTTGCCCAAAGCTAGTCGACGAGCAGCTTCGGCGAGGTTAATGGGACGAGATGCCCGAGGGCCCCATGGTGCATCGCAAAAAAAGTCCTTGAAATATTGTGCATTGCCTATAAAAAGGTCAGAGGGACATCCCAGTTTGGGGCCGATGCACGGCTGGGCGGTCGGGTGGGCTCGGAAATCGTCTCAGAGAACACGGATGACACCATGATCAGAAATTTTGAGGACATGCAGAAGCTGGGACAGACCAATGTCGACAGCGCCATGCGTGCGTTAGGCGAGTGGAACAAGAGCTGGCAGGCGATCGCGGCCGAGATGAGCGACTATACCAAGCGGTCGTTCGAGGAAGGCACGGCGACGCTCGAGAAGCTCATGGCATCGAAATCGGTCGAGCAGGCCGTCGAGATCCAGACGAGCTATGCCAAGCGCGCCTACGACGACTACATGCAGCAGATGAGCAAGATCGGCGGCATGTATGCCAACATGGCTAAAGAGGCCTACAAGCCGGTCGAGAAGATTCTCCAGAACGGCGGTTGAGCCTCAGGCTCCCTGCCGACAGCGCCCGCAGCAAGGCCCGGCCCGCGCCGGGCCTTTTTTGTGACGCCTTGGGCCCCCATCATAACGTGAAGAAAGCGTGATCTCGCGCGCTCCTGGGGCTTGCCTGCTCCTTGCCGCGCAGGGAAAAAGCCGCAATTGCGAGGGCAGGCGCCGTTGCGTATCAATATAGGGGTCAGGACCGCCAGGCTTGGCGCAGCCACTGGCAGGCATCGGACCCCTGGGCGGATTTTGAGACCGATGGCGAAGACGAGGATGACCCACCGCTCCTCGGCGCGGTGGATAGCGGCGAAAAACGAGCCTCCGGGGCGGGACCGCGAGGGTGACGGCCGCACAGGCCTCGCCACGAAGACGCGTCCGAAGACGAAGAAACCTAGCCTCTACAAGGTACTATTGTTGAACGACGACTACACGCCGATGGAATTCGTCGTCCACGTGCTGGAAAAATACTTTGCCAAGGGCCGTGAGGAGGCGACGCGCATTATGCTGCATGTCCATCATAAGGGCGTCGGCATTTGTGGCGTGTATCCTTACGAGGTCGCAGAAACTAAAGTGACCCAGGTCATGGATTTTTCACGTCAGAACGGTCATCCTCTACAGTGCACCATGGAGAAAGAGTAGGTTCCCCTTGCCGTCCTTCTCGAAGAGCCTGGAGAGCGCGCTGCATCGCGCTTTGGAAGCCGCCAACGAGCGTAGCCACGAGTACGCGACGCTCGAGCACCTGCTGCTCGCGCTTCTGGACGATCGCGACGCCGCCGCGGTCATGCGGGCCTGCACGGTCGACCTCGAGACGCTGCGCACGCGCATCACGAGCTATCTCGACAACGACCTCGGCGCGCTTGTCTCCAAGGAGGCCACGGAAGCCCAGCCGACGACCGGATTCCAGCGCGTCATCCATCGCGCGGTGGTGCACGTGCAGTCCTCGGGCCGCGAGGAGGTGACCGGCGCCAACGTGCTCGTCGCCATCTTCGCCGAGCGCGAGAGCCACGCCGCCTATTTCCTCCAAGAGCAGGAGATGACGCGCTTCGACGCGGTCCAATACATCAGCCACGGCATCGCCAAGCGCCCCGGCATGACGGAGCCACGCCACGTGCGCGGCGTCGACGAGGAGCAGACCGTCGAGGGCGAGGAGAGGAAGCCTGGGCAGGACGCCCTCAACACCTACTGCGTCAACCTCAACAAGAAGGCGCGCGAGGGCAAGATCGATCCGCTGATCGGGCGCGAGCCCGAGGTCCTGCGCACCATCCAGGTGCTGTGCCGGCGCCAGAAGAACAACCCGCTGTTCGTCGGCGACCCCGGCGTCGGCAAGACCGCGATCGCTGAGGGCCTTGCGCGCAAAATCATCAAGGGCGAGGTGCCCGAGGTTCTGCAGGACGCCACCATCTTCGCGCTGGACATGGGCGCGCTGCTCGCCGGCACGCGCTATCGCGGCGACTTCGAGGAGCGCTTGAAGGCGGTGATGAAGGAGATCGAGAACTATCCGGGCTCGATCCTGTTCATCGACGAGATCCACACGGTCATCGGTGCCGGCGCCACTTCCGGCGGCGCCATGGATGCCTCGAATCTGCTGAAGCCCGCGCTGCAGTCGGGCACCGTGCGCTGCATCGGCTCGACCACCTACAAGGAGTACCGCCAGCACTTCGAGAAGGATCGCGCGCTCGTGCGCCGCTTCCAGAAGATCGACGTGAAGGAGCCCTCGATCGAGGACTCGATCGCGATCCTCAAAGGCCTCAAGCCCTACTTTGAGAGCTTCCACAAGCTCAAATACACCAACGACGCCATCAAAACGGCGGTGGAGCTCTCGGCCAAGTACATCCACGACCGCAAGCTGCCCGACAAGGCGATCGACGTGATCGACGAGACGGGCGCTTCCCAGATGCTGGTCGCGGAGAACAAGCGCAAGAAGAAGATCACCGTGAAGGAGATCGAGGCTACCGTCGCCACCATGGCGCGCATTCCGCCCAAGACCGTCTCCAAGAACGACGCTGAGGTCCTCATCAATCTCGAGAAGGACTTAAAGCGCGTCGTGTTCGGCCAGAACAAAGCGATCGAGGCGCTTGCGTCCGCGATCAAGCTGTCGCGCGCCGGCCTGCGCGAGCCCGAGAAGCCCATCGGCTGCTACCTGTTCTCAGGTCCTACAGGCGTCGGCAAGACCGAGGTCGCCCGCCAGCTCGCCGACCTGATGGGTGTGGAGCTCCTGCGCTTCGACATGTCGGAATACATGGAGAAGCACACGGTGAGCCGTTTGATCGGCGCGCCGCCCGG
The DNA here is from genome assembly GCA_963724945.1 of uncultured Alphaproteobacteria bacterium. Taxonomy (GTDB): domain Bacteria; phylum Pseudomonadota; class Alphaproteobacteria; order Rhizobiales; family Hyphomicrobiaceae; genus Hyphomicrobium_A. The sequence goes on from CAVRWL010000003.1 coordinate 1,845,466, forward strand.
CTACGTGGGATTCGACCAGGGCGGCCTGCTGACCGACGGCATCGATCAGCATCCCCATTGCGTGCTCCTGCTCGACGAGATCGAGAAGGCGCACCCTGACCTGTTCAATATCCTTCTGCAGGTGATGGATCACGGCAAGCTCACCGACCACAACGGCAAGTCGGTGGATTTCCGCAACGTCATCCTGATCATGACGACCAACGCGGGCGCCTCCGATCTGGCCAAGCCCCCCATGGGCTTCTCGAGCTCGAAGCGCGAAGGCGACGACACCGAGGCCATCAATCGGATGTTCACGCCCGAGTTCCGCAACCGGCTCGATGCGGTGATCGCCTTCTCCGGCCTGCCGCCTGAGGTGATCGCCAAGGTCGTGGAGAAGTTCGTCTTCCAGCTCGAGGCGCAGCTCGCCGACCGCGGCGTGATGATCGAGCTGTCCGAGGAGGCGGCCAAGTGGATCGCCGAGAAAGGCTACGACGAGAAGTTCGGCGCCCGTCCGCTCGCCCGCGTCATCCAGGAGTACATCAAGAAGCCGCTCGCCGACGAGCTCTTGTTCGGCAAGCTCGAGCACGGCGGCACGGTGAAGGTCGTGGTCGTCGGCAAGGGCGAGGACCGCAGCTTGAGCTTCGAGTACCTGCCGGCCGATCCCAGCAAGCGGGCGAAGCCCAAGGACGAGGAGGAGGACGAGGAGCCGCAAGCCGTGCTGGTCGATGCGGCCCCGCGCAAGGCGCTCCCCGGTCCGAAGGACAAGAAGGACCGCTCCGCCAAGGGCTCGGGCGCAGTGCCGTCGGTGCCGCGCCGCAAGACCGACTGAGCGCAGATCCGGCGACAAGGTGTCGGACCCTAAGGGTCTGACGCCAATCGAGCTAGCTTCGCCCGAAGGCCTTGCGCAGCTCATCCTTGGCGCGCTCCAGGACGCGCCGGCGCTTTGCCGGCAGCTTCGCGCCTGCGCGATTGATGTAGAACGTCAGCATGGACATGGCGGAGCGGTAAGGCTCGGACTTGCGCCGATGGCTCTGCTCCGCGCTCCGCTTGAGCGAGGCCGCGATCGCTTTCGGGTCGGGAAGCGTGAAGACGTCGCGCTCGAGGTCGAGCGCGTCGCTGTGCTCGGTCACATCCTGGGACCACAGCGTCCGCGATCGCGACACGCTCTTTTTCTTAGCGGGTTTCTTCGGTTTGCTCATGGCAAAGCCTCTGCGCCTGCAACGAGCAGGGCTCGGGTCCGGTTCCGATCAAGCGTGCCGACGTGTCAGCGCTCGAGCCTCTTGCCGAGCCGCCCCGCCAGAGCCTGCGTGAACTGCCAGGCGACGCGGCCCGAGCGCGCGCCCCGCGTCATGCTCCATGCGAGTGCCTCGCGCACCAAGTCCTCGTCCTTGAGCTTCAGGCGATAGTGGGCCGCATAGCTGCGCACCATGTCGAGAAAGGTCTCCTGGCTGCAGTTGTGGAAGCCGAGCCACAGGCCGAAGCGGTCGGAAAGCGACACCTTCTCCTCGACCGCCTCCGACGGGTTGATGGCGGTCGAGCGCTCGTTGTCGACCATCTCGCGCGGCATGAGGTGGCGGCGGTTGGAGGTGGCGTAGAAGATGACGTTTGCCGGACGCCCCTCGATGCCGCCCTCGAGCACCGCCTTGAGCGACTTGTAGCTCGTGTCCTCCTTGTCGAAGGACAGGTCGTCGCAGAATACGATGAAGCGGTGCGCGCTTTGGCGCAACACGTTGAGGCAGCGCGGCAGCGAGGCGATGTCCTCGCGATGAATCTCGACGAGCTTCAAGTCCATCCCTTGCGCGTTGAGATCCCTGACGAGGCGGCTGCGCACGTCCCAATGCACCGCCTTGACGAGGGAGGACTTGCCCATGCCGCGCGCGCCCCATAGCAGCGCGTTGTTGGCGGGCAGGCGCCGGGCGAAGCGCTCGGTGTTCTCGACGAGCTCGGGCGCGATCGCCTCCAGACCTTTGAGCAGCGCCAAGGGCACGCGGTTAACCTCGCCGACCGGCTCGAAGGCCTCGCGATCGGCGTGCCAGACGAATGCCTCCGCGGCCTCGAAATCGGGCGGGCTAGGTGCGGGGGCTGCGAGCCGTTCCAGCGCGGCCGCGAGCCGCTCGAGGCGCTCGATCAGTGCGGTCTCTTCGTTCATCCGTTGCCTCGTAAGTGGCGCTGGGCGCTCGCTTTTCACTTGCCCGTAAGCGCAGCTGCTTCTATAGCGCGGGCACCGGCGAAGTCACTCTCCTTGTGCACCGGCAGCACTCCCGCGCGGCGGTTGCAAAGCGGCTGCGCGGCACTATAGTCACGGCACTTTTCAGGCCGGGCAGACCCAGACGGCTGCGGTTCCGCAGGCCTCGCCCCCTGTTGCCCCATCCGCGAAGGGACTGAAGACATGTTCATCACGCCAGCCTACGCCCAGACGGGTGCAATGAGCGACCCGTTCACGGGGCTGCTGATCCCCATGCTGGTGATGGTGGTGATCTTCTATTTCCTCGTCATCCGGCCGCAGCAGCAGCGCGCCAAGTCGCACCGGGAGCTCGTGGACAAGGTGCGTCGCGGCGACACCGTCATCACCTCGGGCGGCTTCATCGGCAAGGTGATGAAGGCAGCCGACAACTCCGACGAGATCGAGATCGAGCTCACCGACAACATGCGCGTGCGCGTCCTGAAATCGACGCTGATGGATGTGCGCGCCAGGGGCGAGCCGGTCAAGGAAGCCTCGTAACGGCCACATCGCGCCAACGACAAGCCACAAACAAATCAAGAGAACCCATTCGCGATGCTGCACTTCGAACGCTGGAAAATCATAGCGATCGTGCTGACGTGCCTTGCCGGCATCATCCTCGCCATGCCCAACCTGTTCTCCAAGCAGACGGTCGAGGGTTGGCCTTCTTGGATGCCCCATCGCCAACTCTCGCTGGGCCTCGACTTGCGCGGCGGCGCCCATCTCCTGCTCGCAATGGATACCAAGGAGCTGGAAAAGGATTGGCTGGTGACGTTGCGCGACGACGTCAGGAAGCAATTGCGGGAGGGCAAGATCGGGTTCACGGGTCTCGGCGTGGTCGGCGACGCGGTGCAGGTGCACATCGCCAAGCCGGAGGAGACCGACAAAGCCTACAACGACCTCAAGAAGCTCGTGGAGCCGCTCGGCAATGCGATCCTCGGCTCCGCCGGCAACAATATCGAGGTGGAGAAGATCGGGCCCGATCTCATATCGCTGCGCCCTACCCCGCAGGGCATGGAGCAGCGGGTTGCCAGCGCGGCGAGCGCTTCCGTTGAGACCGTGCGCAGGCGTGTCGACAGCCTTGGCAACATCGAGCCCAACATCGTGCGTCAAGGCCAGGACCGCATCCTCGTGCAGGTGCCGGGCTTCGACGACACGAGCAAGCTCAAGGCCCTGATCGGTCAGACCGCCAAGCTCACCTTCCATGCCGTGCATCCATCGATGTCGGCTGAGGAGGCGAAGAACACGCACGTGCCCTTCGGCTACAAGATCTATGCGGCCGACGCGAGCGATCACGGGGGGGTGGGGTCCTATCTCCTGCAGGAGGCGCCCGTCGTCTCCGGCGAGGATCTCGTCGACGCGCAGCCGGGCTTTGACTCGCGCACCAACGAGCCGATCATCTCCTTCCGCTTCAACCAGTCGGGAGCGCGCAAGTTCGGCCGGTTCACGAAGGACAACGTCGGCGCGCCCTTCGCCATCGTTCTCGACAACAAGGTTCTCTCCGCCCCGGTCATTCGCGAGCCCATCCTCGGCGGCTCGGGGCAGATTTCCGGCAACTTCTCGGTGGAATCAGCGAACAACCTGGCGGTCCAGCTGCGCTCGGGCGCACTGCCCACCAAGCTGACGATCGTCGAGGAGCGTACTGTCGGCCCCTCGCTCGGCGCCGATTCCATCGCCGCCGGCGAGACGGCCGGTATGATCGGAACGCTGGCGGTCGCAGGCTTCATGATCTTCGCCTACGGGCTCTTCGGCCTCTTCGCGATCATCGCGGTGACGATCAACATCATACTGATCATCGCGGTCATGAGCGTGATCGGCTCGACGCTGACGCTGCCCGGCATCGCCGGCCTCGTTCTCACGATCGGCATGGCGGTCGACGCCAACGTGCTGATCTACGAGCGCATCCGCGAGGAATTGCGCGGCGGAAAATCGCCGATATCCGCGATCGACAGCGGCTTCTCCAAGGCGTTCGGGACGATCATCGATTCGAACCTGACGACACTCATCGCCGGTCTCGTCATGTTCTGGCTCGGTTCGGGCCCGGTACGCGGCTTCGCGGTCACGCTGTCGCTTGGCATCTTCGCGACCGTGTTCACCGCTTTCACGGTCACGCGCCTCTTGGTGTCGCTGTGGGTCGGCGCACAGAGGTCGCGCAAAATCCCGGCGCCGCTCTAATAGAGACAGGAAGCACTCCATGTTCAAAGGCGTCGACTTCTTCCCGCACAACACCAAGCTTCCCGTGATGGAGATGCGGCGCTACTGCATCGCCATCTCGTGGGGCGCCGCCATCATCGCGACCGCGCTCATCTTCACCAAGGGGCTCAACTTCGGCATCGACTTCAAGGGCGGGGCGCTGTTCGAGGTCCAGAGCAAGACCGGCCCGCTCGACATCGCCAGCCTGCGCCACAAGCTGGGTGCACTAGGTCTCGGCGACGTGCAAATTCAGGGCCTCGGCACGCCGACCGAGGCGCTCATCCGCGTCGAGCAGCAGGAGGGCGGCGAGAAGGTGCAGCAGCAGGCCGCTGACAAGGTCAAGACGGCGCTCGGGGAGAATATCGAGATCCGCCGCGCCGAGGTGGTGGGGCCGGCGGTCTCGGGTGAATTGAAACAAGCCGGCATCATCGCGGTGTCGCTCGCCGTCGTCGGCATCTTGCTCTACATATGGTTCCGCTTCGAGTGGCAGTTCGGCGTGGCGGCGATCCTCGCGCTCGTCCACGACATCATCATCACGATCGGTGTGTTCTCGCTTTTGGGCTTCGAGTTCGGGCTGACGGAGGTGGCTGCGCTCTTGACGCTTGCCGGCTACTCCATCAACGACACGGTCGTGGTGTTCGACCGCATCCGCGAGAACTTGCGCCGCTACAAGAAGATGCCGTTGATCGAGCTCCTGAACTTGTCGATCAATGAGACGTTGTCGCGCACGGTGCTCACTGCGTCGACGACGTTCCTCGCCGTGCTCGCGCTCTACATCTTCGGAACCGAGGTCATTCGCGGCTTCTCCTTCGCCATGCTGTTCGGCATCCTGATCGGCACCTGGTCATCGATTTTCGTCGCCTCGCCGTTCCTTCTGTGGATCGGCGTGAAGCGCGACTGGTCAGGCGCTGTGAAGGCCGATCCGGCCGCACGCAAGGCCTGAGAAAGACGCACGGAAAGGGGGCGCTATGATGCGCCCGGCTCAAGCTCACTACCCGCGCCGCGCGCCCATCGACGCCTACGGCAACGGCGGGTTCCGCTTCGCCGACATGAGCCATCGCGGCTCGCTCATCATCGTGCCGAGCGGCATCTATGCGTGGGACGTGGCGAGCATCGAGGAGCTGACGCCGGAAGCCTGCGCCGTCTTCGTGCGCGAGATGACGTCTCCCGCCTTCGTGCTGCTCGGGACGGGTGCCGCTCACCACATTCCCCCCGCGCCGGTCCGCGCCCTCTTTGCCAAGGCGGCGCTGGGGCTCGAGGCCATGAGCACGGGGGCGGCCTGCCGGACCTACAATGTGCTTTTAGGCGAAGGCCGCGACGTCGGCGCGGGACTCATGGCGGTAGACTGATCGCGGCAGGGCGATGACGAGGCAACGCGCCGACGATGCTCTTGACGCCACGGTTGTGCGGGCGGCGGCCCGCGCAAACGACCTCGACCGCTATCTCGCCGCTCTGCTGGCGCCGGCCCGCGCGCGCCACGACCTCATCGTGCTCACCGCCTTCTTGGGCGAGGTCGCGCGCATTCCCGACGTCGTGCACGAGCCGATGATGGGCGAGATCCGGCTGCAGTGGTGGCGCGACGCGCTCGAGACCTTGCGCGCCGGCGGCAAGACCGGGAATCCGGTGGCCGACGCGCTCGGCCCCGTCATCGCGCGTCACGCTTTGCCCGAGGAGCTGCTCGTCTCCGTGATCGAGGGTCGCCGGCGCGACCTCGAGCCCGGTCGGCACGACCTCGCCGAGCGCATGCCTGAGCTTGCAGGCTACATCGCTGAGACCGAGGGCGCGGCATTCCGGCTGAGCGCACACGTGCTCAACGTGGAGGCGAGCCCCGCCGTGTCCGATCTGCTTGCGGCTTCGGCCGAGGCCTACGGGCGCACCCGCATCGCCCGCGCTGCCGTGCGCGCGGGCGAAAGCGACAGCCAGGCTTTGCACCACGACGCGCGAGCTTGGCTTAAGGAGGCACGTTTGCGCGCCGGTACCGCGCCAAGAGCCGTTATCCCGGCGATTCTGCCGGTCGCCCTTGTGGAGCCCTATTTGGCGGCTTTGGAAAGGCCGGGTCCCGGCCTCGCTAGACAGACAACGGACATCTCTCCGTTGACGCGCGTCTGGCGGCTCTGGCGGGCCAGCGTCCTGGGGCGTGTGTGACGCCCGCAAAGCGGAGGTTTCTCATGCTCCGGACGGCGGGCCGGTTGCTGGCGTTCAGCGCGCTCACTTGTGTGTCGGCGGCGTCGGCCTTCGCTCAGGCGCAATCGTTGCCCGTTCCCCGCATTTCCTGGCGCGTGGAGAACTCATTCCGCTTCTTCACCGACGCCGCCGATACCGAGGTGCACCGCGCGACCTATCTTGCGCTCCCGCGTGAGGACCGGTTGAACCATCCCGTGCTCGAGGCCGAGCGGGCTCTGAGCCGACGCCACGATGAGGGCTGGGCGGCGACGATGTTCCGCAACACGTGCTGGGACGCGCGCACCAACCGTTTCACCTGCCCGGACCACGAGGACTACATCGATCCGCGCTCCCATTGGGTCATCGCCACGGTCGACAACGTCGACCTTTCCGCGCGCCTCGACTGCACCTGGCTCACCGCACCGCACAGGGGCGAGGATCCACGCGGCAAGGTGGTTACTCAGCCTTGTAGCCAGGCGGCGCGCTTCGATGTTCCTTATCCAGGCGGGATGACGGTCAAGGTGGAGATCGGCGGACGTGAGGTGGCGTCAGAGGAGGTCGTGGTGCGCGACATTCTGGTCGTTGGCATGGGCGACAGCTTCGGATCCGGCGAGGGCAATCCCGACGTGCCCGTGCGCTTCTCGCGCGAGCGGTCGGCGAGCTACGGCAAGCACGGAAAGATCGAGTTGAGCGGCTATCCCGCGCGCGTCGGCCCGTGGAAGCAGATCGGCGACAAGGCCTTCATCGAGGAGAACCCGCAGTGGAGCGACCAGGCATGCCACCGTTCGCTCTACTCGCACCAATTGCGAGCCGCGCTCCAGCTCGGCATCGAGGACCCCCACCGCGCCGTCACCTACGTCGGCGTTGCCTGCTCGGGTGCGGAGGTCACGTTTGGCCTATTCCTGCGCTACACCGGCAACGAGTGGGTCCCCAATCCGCCCGACATGTCGCAGATTTCCGCCATTGCCTCGGCCCAGTGCGACGACCATAACGCGCCGCTGCAGGATCTGCCCGAGGCCTACCACATGGAGGGCGCGATCCCCGAGCTCAAGGGCGGCCTCGTCTTGCGCAAGTGCGATCCGCTCAACGCCCGCAAGATCGACCTTTTGCTCTTGTCGGTCGGCGGCAACGACGTGGGCTTCTCGCGCCTGTTGGCCAACGCCGTGCTTGCCGATCAATCGGTCTTGCGCAAGCTCGGCGGCTGGTTCGGGCAGGTGCATGGTCTGAGCGAGGCGAGCACCCAGCTCGATGCGCTCATCCTTCGCTACAAGTCGCTCAACAGGGCAATCCACTACATCCTGCACATCCCGTGGGGGCAATCCGACCGCGTGCTGCTGACGGCCTACCCGGGGCTTGCGCTCCTCGGCGATGGTAGTGAGGTCTGCTCCGACGGGCGGGCCGGCATGGAGGTGCTCTCCGACTTCAAGATGAGCGAGGCGAAGGCGCGCGTCGGCACCTGGATCGCCGACAAGCTCAATCACGCGATGCAGGACGCTGCGACCGATTATCACTGGACCTACGTCGACGGCTTCCGCCGCGAGTACATCGGACGCGGCGTCTGTGCTGGGACCACCTACGACGGCGCCGACATCGCCGACGACCTGCGCCTGCCGCGCAAGACCGCAGCGGGCTGGCGCCCCTACAACCCGGCCGACTACAAGGCCTACGCCTCGCGCCAGCGCTGGTTCCGCACGCCGAACGATGCGTTCATGACGGCCAATTTCCACGTGGCGGCCTCGATCCTGCAGAAGGTGCTGAAGCTGCAGTCTCTCTCGTGGTTCCAGCTCGTTCTGGCCTCGACCTACTCGGGCGCCTTTCACCCGACCGCCGAAGGCCAGGCGGCAATCGCCGACGCCGTCGTCGTCAAGGCGCGCGCCGTCCTCGCCAAGTACGGGGAGGGGCCGAACGGCGTGCGCTCGCGCGCTCTGATCGACAGCCCCACGAGCAGTGCGAGGGACTCGATCGAGTGAAGCGGTCTCCGACGCGGAGACGACGCTTGATGCTGATCAATGCCGAAAAGCTCGAAGGCTGATTACGTGTCGGCGTCGGCTAATTGCGCGCCACGCAAGCTGGGACGGGTGGGGCACTCCGACATCAAAATTGGAGAGTGACCATGGCCGATATCGTCATACTTGGCGCCGGCATCGGCGGCATCTCGACGACTTACGAGCTGCGCGCGACGGTTGGCAAGAAGCATTCCATCACGCTCATCAACGATACGCCCTATTTCCAATTCACGCCGTCCAATCCCTGGGTTGGCGTCGGCTGGCGCACCAAGCAGGACATCGTCGTCGAGCTTGATGCCCTGATGGCGCGCTTTGGCGTCAAGTTCATCGAGCAGGCGGTCAAGCGCGTCCACCCCGAGGAGAACAGGCTGGAGCTGCAGGATGGCCGCTCCGTATCCTACGATATTCTCGTCATCGCGACCGGTCCCGAGCTCGCCTTCGACGAGCTGCCGGGCCTCGGCCCAGATGGGCACACGCAATCGGTCTGCACTGCCGATCACGCTACCAAGGCGCATATTGCCTGGGAGGCCTTCTGCAACGACCCGGGTCCCATCGTCGTCGGTGCGGTGCAGGGTGCCTCGTGCTTCGGCCCCGCGTACGAATACGCAATGATCATGGATAAGGAGCTGCGCCGTCGCAAAATCCGCGATCGCGTGCCGATGACCTTCGTCACGGCTGAGCCTTATATAGGCCACTTGGGGCTCGGCGGCGTCGGCGACACAAAGGGTCTGCTCGAGCACGAGCTGCGCCAGCGCAGCATCCGCTGGATCACCAATGCCAAGGTGGATCGGATCGAGGCCGACAAGCTCGCCGTCACCGAGGTTGGTGAGGACGGGGCGGAGAAGAAGAAGCACGAGCTCTCCTTCAAGTACGCGATGATGCTGCCGGCGTTCCGCGGCATTGCCGCACTGCGCGGCATCGAGGGGCTCGTCAATCCGCGCGGCTTCGTCATCGTCGACAAGCACCAGCGCAACCCTAAGTTCCCCAACGTGTTCGGGATCGGTGTCGCCATCGCGATTGCGCCGCTCGAGAAGACGCCCGTTCCGACCGGCGTGCCCAAGACCGGCTACATGATCGAGAGCATGGTGACGGCGGCCGTGCGCAACATCGCCTCGCTACTGTCCGGCAAGGAGCCATCGAGCGAGCCGACGTGGAATGCGCTCTGCCTAGCGGACTTCGGCGACCGGGGCGTCGCCTTCGTCGCCAAGCCGCAAATCCCGCCGCGCAACGTCAACTGGGCCGCCGAGGGCAAATGGGTGCACCTGGGCAAGATCGCCTTCGAGAAGTACTTCCTGCGCAAGGTGCGCACGGGCGTCAGCGAGCCGTATTTTGAGAAGGCGTTCATGCGCCTCATCGACATGCACAAGCTGAAGATGCCGGCGGCGTGAGGCAGCCCGTCATTCGGCTGCCGCGACGGTGGCGCCCTGCGCGAGCCACGCCTCCAGGTCAGCGAGGGCGCGCAGTGCGGCTGCTCGCTTCTTGGCGCGTCCCTTGTCCTTGCCTTTGAGCCGCTTGCCCGGCTCATCGTGGTGAGGAGCCTCGATCGGCGGCAACAGCCCATGGTTGATGTTCATGGGCTGGAACGAGCGCGTGCGCTCATCGTCGAGCAAATGTCCGCCCGTGATGTGCGCCAGCAGCGCGCCGTGGGCGGTCGTCGCGGGTGGCGGGCGGCACGGCCGCCCGTAACGCTCGGCGGCCGCGAAACGCCCGGCGAGGAGCCCGATGGCGGCGCTCTCCACGTAGCCTTCGACGCCCGTGATCTGCCCGGCGAAGCGCAGGCGCGGCATCGCCTTCAAGCGCAGACTTTCGTCGAGCAGCTTGGGGCTATTGAGGAACGTGTTGCGGTGCAGCCCGCCGAGGCGGGCGAACTCCGCCGCCTCGAGCCCGGGGATCATGCGGAAGATGCGCGCCTGCTCGCCGTGCTTGAGCTTCGTTTGGAAGCCGACCATGTTCCACAGCGAGCCGAGCGCGTTGTCCTGACGCAGCTGCACGACCGCGTAGGGCCGCGCGCCGCCACGGTGTGGATCTGCGAGCCCGACGGGCTTCATCGGTCCGAAGCGCAGCGTATCGCGGCCGCGCTCGGCCATGACCTCGATGGGCAGGCATCCCTCGAAGTAGGGCGTATCGCCCTCCCACTCCTTAAAGCTCGTCTTTTCGCCGGCAAGCAGCGCATCGACGAAGGCTTCGTATTGCGCCTTGTCGAGCGGGCAATTGAGATAATCGGCGCCGGTGCCGGCGGGGCCCGGCTTGTCGTAGCGCGATTGAAACCAAGCGACCGACAGGTCGATCGTGTCGCGGTGGACCACGGGGGCGATCGCGTCGAAGAAGGCGAGGTCACGCTCGCCGGTGAGCGCACGGATGGCGTCGCTTAGGGCCGGCGAGGTCAGTGGGCCGGTGGCGATGATCACGCTGTCCCAACTCGCGGGCGGCACCCCGGCGATCTCGCCACGCTCGATGGCGACCAGCGGATGGCCGGCGAGACGGCTCGTTACCTCGGCGGAGAAGGCATCGCGATCGACGGCGAGCGCACCGCCGGCAGGAAGCTTGTGGCGATCGGCAGCAGCGAGGATCAGCGAGCCGGCGCGGCGCATCTCCTCATGCAGGAGACCGATGGCGTTCGTCTCCCAGTCGTCGGAGCGCAGCGAATTGGAGCACACGAGCTCGGCAAGGCGATCGGTCTTGTGCGCCTCGGTCATGCGGACTGCGCGCATTTCATGGAGCGCGACGGGAATGCCCGCGCTCGCGATCTGCCAGGCGGCTTCCGAGCCCGCGAGCCCGCCTCCGACGACGTGGATGGGCTTTGTGAGCGTCATGGCGGCGCACGCTAGAGGAAATGCGGGACCATCACAATGTCGTCCTGGCGGCGAAAGGAACGATTAATGGCCGGCCGCGGATCTCGTTGTCTTGGGGCGCGGATCGGATATTGTGCCAGCCGCCGATCCACCGCCGCCAGGGGATGAGGATGTCGCGCTACGCCAGGCGTCTTGATCGCGATCTCCAACGCTGGCGCGCCGCCGGCTGGGTGACCGCGGAGGGCGAGGCTTCCATCCGCCGCGACGTGGCGAGCCAATCCCGTGGGGTTGATCTCGCCCCGGTGCTCGGCATCCTCGGCGCGATCCTCATCAGCTTCGGGGCGATGAGCTTCGTCGCCGCGCATTGGAACGAGATGGCGCGCCTCTTCCGCTTGGCGATCATCTTCGGCGGCCTGTTCGGAGCCTATGGGCTCGCCGGCGCGCTGTTTGAGCGCGAGCATCCGGCCTTCGCGCACGCCGCGATCCTCGCCGGCGTGGCGCTGTTCGGCGCGGGCATCATGCTCATCGCTCAGATGTTCCACATCAGCGGGCATCCGCCTGACGCTGTGTTGACGTGGGCGCTCGGCGCGTTGCTCGCTGGCGTCGTGCTCAAATCCAATCCCGCGCTCGCGCTCGCGATGCTGCTCATGGGACTGTGGAGCGGCTGGGAGATGGCCGACAGCAACGCCGTGCACTGGCCGTTTCTCATCGGCTGGGTCGCCGTCGCCGCGGCAATGCTGTGGCGAGGCTGGGTTCCCGGCCTGCACCTTGCGGCCGTCGTCATGAGCGTCTGGATCATCAATCTTGGGTATTTCCTTTTCGACGGCCATGGCCACGGCGTGGTCGTCGGCATCGGGCTTCTCATTGCCGCAGTGGGCTTTGCTGCTCCCGCGCTCTCCGAGCGTTGGAATGCATGGGCGCCGGCTGCCCTCGCTTACGGCACGGCGATCGCGTTCGCCGGGCTCTTTGCGCTGCAGTTCATCGAGATGGTGGCGCTCGATCACCTGATCCTGCTCGCGGTGCTGGCGCTGGCGCTGGTTCTCGGCGCGATCGGCATCGGCCTTCGGGCGAATAGCCCAACCATGCTCTGGCTCGGATACGCGGGCTTCTCCATCGAGGTCCTGGCGCTCTACTTCAAGACCGTCGGCACGCTGCTCGGCTCCTCTCTGTTCTTCCTGTCGGCCGGCGTGATCGTCGTGCTCCTGGCGCTGGCGGCCTACCGGCTGCACGCCAGGGCGCAACCCGGTGCGGAGGCGGCCCGATGACAACGGCGCGTCGCAATCTGTGGCTCGGGATCATCGTCGTGGCGGCGGTGCAGGCGGGGGTGCTGTGCTGGATGATCTATGAGCGCGCTCACCTTCTCTCGAGCGGGCGTGAGGTCGTGCTCGAGGTGGTGCCGGTCGATCCGCGCAGCCTGTTCCAAGGCGATTACGTGACCTTGAGCTACCCCATCTCGCGCATCGATACGCCGTCGCAGCTGCGCCGCGGCGAGGTGATCTACGTAACGCTGCAAAAGGCCGCGAACGACACCTGGACAGTCGCGCAAGCGAGCACGTCGCTGCCGGCGACGACATCGCCCGACCAGGTCGTCCTCAAGGGCCGCGTGCAGTATTCGAGCGGCGCAACCGATCGGACGCCGGCGCAGTCGAGCGTCGATTACGGCATCGAGACCTTTTTCGTTCCGGAGGGAGCCGGCCATCAGCTCGAGAAGCTCATCAGGGACCGCAAGCTTTTTGCTTTGCTTGCGGTGGATAGGGACGGCAACGCCGGCATCAAGGGGCTCATCGTGGATGGAAAAAGGGTGTACGAGGAGCCGCTGCTCTGACGGCCGCTCGAAGGCCACAGCGACGCAGCAATTCCCACCCACTGCTCTTTGTCAGTCCGCTGTGACCGGTTTGCCGCTCGCTTACAACATTTCGCCCCATGCGACGCTGGCAGCTATCGAGAAACGCGGCGGAATCGGGCACTCTCCCGCGCCGTGTGACGAGACAAAAGGGGGGTGGGCGATGAGCCTCAAAGTGGCATTGAGATTGATCGTCGCTGCCGCTGCGGTGACGGCTGTCGGCGTACCGACGACTTGGGCGGACGAGACGGGATTGGCGAGCATCCATGTCTTGCGCCGCGAAGGCGGACGCATCTGCATGGCCGATCACTTTCATTATGGAAGCAGCGGCGCGCAGAGATCGCGCGGGGCCGCTCAGCGGTCGGCGATCAGGTCCTGGGCGGATTTCACCGACCTCGAGTACGGCAGCAGCTGGGCTCGCTGGGGCCGTGCCGCGAGCCGCAGGATGAGCTGCTCGCCGTCCGCCGCCGGCTGGAATTGCGACGTCTCAGCGCGTCCCTGCAAGTAGGCCCCGGCCCTCGACCTTTAGCTAAAGTGGTTTTGCGCTCGCCTAATGCCGGCGCCAGCCGGCGAAGATCGCGTTGAGGGCGTCGATGCTCCACTTGTGCATGCGGTCGATCCAGTAGACCGGTGCAACCGAGCTGCCGAGATTCGCCGCCAGCACGCGGCGCACGCCCGCTGCCGGGTCGCGGGCGCCGGGCGTGCGGTCGGCACGCCTAATGTCCTCGGCTAGCTCGAGGTAGGCACTGGCCGCCGCAGCGGGGCTGGCGAAGCCGACCGCTCCCCCGGTGCTGCCCGAGAAGCCGACGCCGCCTGAGACGCGCGGAAGATAGAGCGCGGGATTGCTCCCGCTGTCGCCCGCGGGCGGGTCTGAGCCGGGTCCCTCCGGGTCCCCATTCATGATCGTCTCGAGGCCAAAGCGGCTCGTCTTTGCGAGCGCGCCGACCAGCATGGCGGCGATGACGGGAAGCAGATACTCGGAGATCATCTCGCTGATGCCTGCCGCCGCGGCAGCTTGCCGTGCCATTTTATCGCTCGCGGTCCTGCCGGCGATGAACTTGAGGGCGTCGTTGCCGAGGACCTGAGTATGAGTTGCGCCGAGAAGGGCTGGGGTCTCCAGCACCTGCTCGTAGCCGCTCTGGCCGAGCAGCTCCACCAGCCCGGGGAGCGCGCGCCGCGATTGCAAGCGTCCTTCGATATGCGCGATAAGCCCGTCGAGCATGATGCGGACCGCCACGTCGACCTTGGCAGGAGGCAAATGGAAGGCGCGCGCCACATTGGCGAAGGCGTGGCCATCTTGAGCCTCACTGAGGACATTGTGGATGTGCACGCGCAGATCGCCCCTCTCGGTATTTCTCCCTATAGCAGCATAAGTGGGAATGCCACAGCCGGCCGTCGGGGAGCCGGAGCGCGCTCTCGGCCAGCCTGCGGGGGGCGAAGGCCAATGCGAGCGCCACCGCCGGTGGTCCTCCGCAAGCAGCCCCTCGTGCGGCCTCTTGCCTCGACAGGGCGCGCTGTGGGGCCTTGTGTTGCAACCCGTCCACACTTTTGGCATGGTCCGCGCGCGAATCCGCACCTTAACAGCGCGGGATGCCGGCGGCTCTCTCTCCGCCGTTTCCTGCCGCTAGAAGACTATTCAAGGCCTGGGCGCCAAAGGGGACTTACCGATGACCGAGATACTGTGGGTGATCGTCGCTTGCGGCGCGCTCGCGATTGTCTATGCCGCATACACGATCCGGTCGGTGATGAAAGCCGACGCAGGCAGCGCACGGATGCAGGAGATCGCCGCCGCCATCCGCGAGGGAGCCCAGGCCTACCTCAACCGTCAGTATCGCACCGTCGCCGTCGTCGGCTTCGTGATCTTCCTCGCCGCGTGGATTCTGCTCGGTCCGCTCGTCGCCCTCGGATACCTGATCGGCTCGGTGCTGTCGGGATTGGCGGGCTACATCGGCATGAACGTGTCGGTGCGCGCCAACGTGCGCACGGCACAGGCGGCCACCCAATCGCTCGGCCGCGGGCTCGACATCGCCTTCAAGTCGGGCGCCGTGACGGGCATGCTGGTGGCAGGGCTCGCGCTTCTGGGCGTGTCGGTCTACTTCTTCGTCCTCACCGGCTTTCTGGGCTATCAGCCCGATGAGCGCACTGTGACGAACGCGCTGGTTGCTCTGGGCTTCGGTGCGTCTCTCATCTCGATCTTCGCCCGTCTCGGCGGCGGCATCTTCACCAAGGGCGCCGACGTCGGCGGCGACCTCGTGGGCAAGGTCGAGGCCGGCATCCCCGAGGACGATCCGCGCAACCCTGCGACGATTGCCGACAACGTCGGCGACAACGTCGGCGACTGCGCCGGCATGGCGGCCGACCTGTTCGAGACCTACGCCGTCACCACGGTGGCGACGATGGTTCTCGCCGCCGTCTTCTTTAGCGGCCAGGTTGGGCTGACCGCGCTGATGATCTACCCGCTGGCGATCTGCGGGGCGTGCGTCATCACCTCGATCATCGGCACCTATTTTGTGAAGCTCGGCGCCAACAACTCGATCATGGGGGCGCTCTATCGCGGCTTTATCGTCACCGCCGTGCTGTCGATCGGCGGCCTTTGGGTGGCGACGAACTTCGTGCTCGGCGGCTTCGGCGAGATCGGGACCGCGGCGGGGACGTCGATCACGGGGCTGCATCTGTTCCTGTGCGGCATCGTCGGTCTCCTGGTCACCGGCCTCATCGTGTGGATCACCGAGTATTACACCGGCATCGGCTTCCGCCCGGTCCGCTCGATCAGCCAGGCGTCCGTCACCGGGCATGGGACCAACGTGATCCAAGGTCTAGCCGTCTCGCTCGAGGCGACGGCGCTGCCGGCGCTCGTCATCGTCGGTGGCATCCTCGCGACGTATTCGCTCGCGGGCCTGTTCGGAACGGCGATCGCCACCACGACGATGCTGGGCCTTGCCGGCTTCGTGGTCGCGCTCGACGCCTTCGGGCCGGTCACGGACAATGCGGGCGGCATCGCGGAGATGGCGGGGCTGCCCAAGGAGGTGCGCCGCTCCACCGACGCGCTCGACGCGGTCGGCAACACCACCAAAGCCGTCACCAAGGGCTATGCCATCGGCTCGGCGGGACTAGGCGCGCTGGTGCTGTTTACCGCCTACAGTTACGACCTGCAGCACTTCATCGACGAGGCCAACGCGGCCGGCTCGACGACGGTGCAGTACTTCCGCGACGTGCATCCCGATTTCTCGCTGGCGAACCCCTACGTCGTGGTGGGCCTGCTGCTGGGCGGCCTCATCCCGTACGTTTTCAGCGGCATGGCAATGATGGCGGTTGGACGCGCGGGTGGCGCCATCGTGCAGGAGGTACGCCGCCAGTTCAAAGCCAAGCCCGGGATCATGCAGGGCAAGGACCGCCCCGACTATGCCGCGGCCGTCGATCTTCTGACCCGCGCGGCGATCAAGGAGATGGTCGTGCCGTCGCTGTTGCCAGTGCTGTCGCCGATCGTCCTCTATTTCGCCATCTACGCCATCGCCGGGGGCGGGGCGACGGGCAAGAGCGCGGCGTTCTCCGCCGTCGGGGCGATGCTGCTCGGCGTGATCGTCACGGGTCTCTTCGTTGCCATCTCGATGACGTCGGGGGGCGGCGCGTGGGACAACGCCAAGAAGGCGATTGAGGACGGGTTCGTCGACAAGGATGGCGTGAAGCACGGCAAAGGTTCGGAAGCCCACAAGGCCGCCGTGACCGGCGATACTGTTGGCGATCCCTACAAGGATACGGCGGGACCGGCGGTCAACCCGGCGATCAAGATCACCAACATCGTCGCGCTGCTGCTGCTCGCCGTGCTGGCGCAGTGATGGCGGCAAGGTCGAGCTGAGGCTCTTGGCCAGGCGGCTGCGGCACGTTGCTTACTGGTTGCCGAAGATCTGCTTCTGCCCAAGATTGCGGAAGAGCTGCTGCAGGATGCTGTCGTCGTGGCCGCCCGGCGCCGGGGTGGTGCGCGAGACGTAGTCGAACACCCTGCCGTCCTTGAGGCCGTAGTTGGCCACGTGATCGACGGTACCGCCCGGCGAGAAGTACACCGCAACGACTTTGCGGTCGTCCTCGGAGGGGAGGAAAAACGCCGTCTGCGACTGCGTGCTCGAAATGTAGTAGTAGGCATGTCCCGTGCCGACGACGGCGGTGGTCGCGGGCGTGCCGAGGTTCATACGGACTTGCTCCTCGCTCATGCCGGGCTGAATCTGCTGCAGATCGCCGTCGTGAAACTGGGTGCCGTGCTTCATGATGGTGGAGTCGCACCCCGTCAATGCGAGCGCAGCCGCCGCGAGCAGCACCGCGGCGGGGCGGCGCACTCGTCGGGAGATGTAGACTACGTCGGCGTGATCAGCGCGGCGCTTCGTCTCTCGGCGCATTATGCTACTGTCTTCCCGAGACTCGATTGGAGGGTGGTCTAGAGCCGCTTAGCCCGAGGTCTGCTCGAATGCAACGTGCTCCGTTGCCTCTTCCCCCAACCGGTTCCTTCTCTTGTCGGCGAGTTCCGTCCCTGATGCTGCAGTCGCTTAAGGAACGGGCTCGGCTCCGACGTAAAGCAGGCGAGCTTTATGGCGCGATCGTGACGCAGGCGCGGCAGCCGGCTTTTTATGCCAAGCTCGGTATTCCAGACACACCGGCGGGCCGCTACGAGGCTGTTGTCGTTCACCTTTTTCTGGTGCTTGAGCGGTTGCGAACCGAGGGTGCGCGCGCCGGGAATTTGCCCCGGGCGCTGATCGAGGCATTTGTTGCCGACATGGATGATTGCCTGCGCGAGCTCGGCACCGGCGACATCGCGGTCGGCAAGAAGGTGCGGCGCGCGGCGGCGGGCTTCTATGAGCGGAGTGGGGATTATCGGGCGGCCCTTGGGGGGGCGGACCCGGAACGGCTCGCTGAGGCGCTCGCAGGGCATTTGCCGAGCCGCGAGCGCAGCGGCCGCGCGAGCGGAGCCCTTGCCCGCTATGTCCGGGCGGCGGCCGCGCTGCTCGCAGATCAGAGCGGCTCCGACCTGCTCGCGGGCCGCATCGCGTTTCCGCCGCCGGATGCCATCGCGAAGGAGGTGCGATGACGCAGCCGCTCACCTGGTCGCACCGTACCAGCGAAATCGCCGAGGCCGGCCTGCACGTCGCCAAGACGGCGAGCGAATCCGAGCGATCGGCGCTCGCCGTGGCGCTCGATGCTGTCGCTTGCGAAGAGGTGAAGGCCGAATACGTCATCCGATCCTTGGGCGCGGGGCGCTACCGGATGTCGGGTAAGGTCTCGGCGCGTTTGACGCAGAGGTGCATCGTGACGCTGGAGCCGGTTCCGGCGCGGATCGAGGAAAGCTTCGAAATCGAGCTCTTGCCGCCGGAAGCCATTCCGGAAGCATCCGCCGCGGAGATCGAGGTTCTCGCCGCGCCCGACATCGAGCCGCTCGAGCGTGGCACGATCGAGGCCGGCCGGATCGTGTTCGAGACGCTCTCGGCGTCCCTCGACCCTTATCCGCGCAAGCAGGGCGCCCTTTTTGAGTGGCAGGACGGGGCGGATGCCTCCGGCCAGGAGCCAAGCGGGCCGTTCGCGGGCCTCAAGAAGCTGCAAAAGGACGGTTGAGGCGAGCGGCCGCCAATGTTGCTATAGCAGCAGGTCGCGGCAAAAGGCGTTTAGAATCCAGTTGTTTCGCATATGCAAAAGAGTATGGTCCGGGCGAATATTGAGGGGGTGGGCAGGTGAGCGCGCGCTGCCTCTTTGGCAAGAAAACTGCGAGGCGACCCGCGACATGTCTCAGCCGCGGACGATAGCGCTTGACGCTATGGGCGGAGATCATGGCCCCGAGGTCGTAATTGCGGGGGCTGCACTCTCGCTCGAGCGGCATCCGGGCTTGAGCTTCCTGATCTTCGGGGAGGAGGCGCGGATACGCGCTGAGCTCGACAAGGCGCCGCGGCTAGCCGCCAGGTCGCGCATCATCCACACCGACACGGCGGTCGCTATGAGCGATAAGCCGAGCCAAGCCTTGCGCCGCGGCAAGGGCACGAGCCTGTGGCTCGCGATTGAGTCGGTGCACAACGGTGAGGCCGATGTCGCGGTCTCGGCCGGCAACACCGGCGCGTTCATGGCGATGTCGAAGCTGATCCTGCGGCCGATGGCCGGGATCGAGCGCCCCGCTATTGCCGCCCTGTGGCCGACCATCAAGGCCGAGTGCATCGTGCTCGACGTCGGGGCCAATATCGGAGCGACCGCGCGCCAGCTCGGCGACTACGCGCTGATGGGCGCCGCGATGGCGCGGGCGTTGTTTCACATCGAGTGCCCGACGGTGGCGCTGCTCAACGTCGGTGTCGAGGAGATCAAGGGCGTGGAGGAGGTGCGTCAGGCGCACGCCTGGCTCAAGAGCACGGAGCTGCCGCTCGAGTACCGGGGCTTTATCGAGGGCGATCAGATCGGGCAGGGCGTGGTCGACGTCGTGGTGGTCGAGGGATTTGCCGGCAACATCGCGCTGAAGACGGCCGAGGGCACGGCGCGGCAGATCAGCGAGTACCTCAAGGCGGCCATGCGGCGAACCCTCATATCGCGGCTCGGAGCGGCGCTCGCCGCCGGGGGCTTCCGCATCTTGAGGGACAAGATGGATCCGCGCCGCTCGAACGGGGGCACGTTCCTCGGGCTCAACGGGATCGCGGTCAAAAGCCACGGGGGCACCGACGCGGTGGGTTTTGCCAGTGCCGTCGATCTCGCGTACGAGATGGTGCAGAGCAGGCTCATCAGCCGACTGGCCGAGGATCTTGCCGCTTTCCACCACAAGCTCGAGGCGGCGGCCACGGGCTAGAGACGCTCGGCGCCGAGCTCCGGGCCCCAGGGTCTGCGAACTACTCGGTTCGAGCCCCTCCTTTGAACGAGACCTTAGCGAAAGAAGAAGCAGGTCAGGTCTGTGGCAGTCATTCGTTCCGTGATCCGCGGCGTCGGCGCGCATTTGCCCAAGCGCGTGATGACCAACGCCGACTTGGCGAAGCTCGTCGATACGACCGATGAGTGGATCGTCGAGCGGACGGGCATACGCACGCGGTATATCGCCGATGAGAGCGAGCGCACGTCCGATCTCGGCATTGCGGCCGCGAAGCAGGCGCTCGTGCGCGCGGCTATCGATCCCGTCGACATCGATCTCGTCGTCTGCGCCACGGCGACCCCAGACCGCACGTTTCCGGCGACGGCAGTCACCATCCAGCACGCGCTGGGGGTCACCAAGGGCGCGGCGTTCGACGTGCAGGCGGTGTGCTCCGGCTTCATCTTCGCGCTGACGGTCGCCGACAATTTCCTCAAGACGGGCCAGTTCAAGCGCGCCGTCGTGGTCGGAGCGGAAACTTTCTCGCGGATCCTCGACTGGACCGACCGCTCGACGTGCGTGCTGTTCGGGGACGGGGCGGGTGCCGTCGTGCTCGAGGCGCAGCCGCAGCACGGGACCCGCGATGATCGCGGCATCCTTGCAACGCGCATCCGTTCGGACGGCCGCTTTGAGGATCTTCTCTACGTCGACGGTGGCCCGGGCTCCACCAAGACGGTCGGCCACCTCAGGATGAACGGGCGCGAGGTGTTCCGGCACGCCGTGCAGAAGATCACCGGCGTCATCGAGGAGACGCTCGTCATGACGGGGTTCGCTCCCGACGAGATCGACCTCTACGTGCCGCATCAGGCGAACCAGCGCATCCTCGACGGCGTTGTCAAAAAGCTTGGCGTCTCCCCCGACAGGATCGTCGTGACGCTCGACCGCCACGGCAATACCTCTGCCGCCTCCATCCCCCTCGCTCTTAACCATGCCTTCGAGCAGCACCGGCTGAAGGAAGGCGACCTCGTGCTCATGGAGGCGATGGGCGGGGGGTTCACGTGGGGGGCGGCGCTAGCGCGCTGGTAGAAGGGGCGCCGATTGCGTCCCTCGCGTCAAAATTCTTTGTGTAATTTCAGAGAGTTGAAAAGCACGCATGATTGACGAGCACGCTCGCCCCCGGTAGCATTATCCAAACGAACAGAAACTGGGAGGCAATCGCTATGGGAGGCAAGACATTGACGCGAGCCGACCTCGCGGAAGCGGTCGTGCGCAAAGTGGGGCTACCGCGCAACGAAAGCCAAGAGCTCGTGGAGCTGGTTCTCGGCGAGATTTCGGCCAGTCTTGCCCGCGGCGAGGCGGTCAAGCTCTCCTCGTTCGGCTCATTCGGCATCCGCCAGAAGGGGGAACGGATGGGGCGAAATCCCAAAACGGGGGAGGAAGTGCCGATAACACCGCGACGGGTGCTAGTGTTTCGGCCGAGCAACATCATGAAGGAGCGGATCAACCAGGGGCGCGGGCGACGTAAAGCGGCGGAATAGCAGCATCTTCTTCAGTGGGCGCCCAAGGCGGCGGGAGGCGCAATGAGTAAGACGGCAGAGGCCTTTCGGACCATCAGCGAGGTCGCAGGCGAGCTCGACGTGCCAAAGCACGTCCTGCGTTTCTGGGAGGGGCGGTTCCCTCAGATCCGCCCCATGAAGCGCGGCGGCGGGCGCCGGTACTACCGACCGGAGGATCTCGCGCTCCTGCGCGGGATTTGCCATCTCCTGCACGGGGAAGGCTACACCATCAAGGGCGTGCAGAAGATCTTGCGCGAGCAGGGCGTCGAGCAGGTCAAGCGGATCGGAGTCGAGGTTCGGACAAAGACGAAGAATGGCGAGGAGCCGCCAAAGCGCGGCCGCCGGGCGAAGGCGCCGGCAGCCGTGTTGGTGCACACGGCCCCGGCGAGCGCGCCCGCTTCCGCGCCGAGCGCGAAGGCGGCACTCGCGGCCGCCCCGCGCGACCGGCGCGCTCAGATCATGGCGACGATCGCCGAGCTCGAGGTCTGCCGCAGCATTCTGCTCGGACGCGCGATCGAGACCAGCGCGCGGCGGCGGCCGGGCAAGGTGCGCCGCGCCGCCCGCCCTTGAGCGGACACTCCGCTATACGCAGCCGGCGCTCTCCTCGGGGCGGCTTGGGAGCGCTCGAGGTATGGTGCATCGATTTGCAGGCGGCCGCTCCGGCCTTGAGCGAGATCGAAGCCCGCACGCCGCGGCTGGCGCCCGCGGATCGCGCGCGCGCCAGCGTCCTCAAAGATGCGCGCCTCGGCGCGGAGCGGGTCGCAGCCTATATCGCCTTGCGCATCTTGATCGAGCGAGCGGCCGGTGCGCGGTGGCGCGAAGTTCCCCTGCAACAGGGCGCGCACGGAAAGCCGCATCTTGAAGGTGCGCCCGTCGCCTTCAGCCTGTCGCATGCACCGGGGCTGGCGCTGATCGGCGTTGGCAAAGCCGAGCCGATCGGCGTCGACGTGGAGCGGGCGCGGATTGTGCGCGTGCGTGCGCCGCGCCGCGACCAGATCGAGGCGGCGGGCACCTTTCTCAGCGTGGAGCAGCCGTTGCCCGCCAATAGCGACGTGCGCCTGCTGCAGGCTTGGGTGCGCCTTGAAGCGTTCGCCAAGGCGCAAGGATGCGGCATCGGCCGTCTTTTGACGCGGCTGGGCATCATGGGTGGGAGCGCCACCGCGTGCGATGAGATTAAGGCGCGACTGGACTGCCTTCGCACCGAGTTCCAGGCGATGGCCGTGCGCGATTTGCCGCTGGGCGAGGGGCTCTTTGCGGCGGTCGCCGCCCCGCCCGCGCCAGCTCGACCGGAGGCGAATTGGCTGCCCCACAGCGTTGCCGGCATCGATGCGCTGCTTGCACAGGGAGGCTGAGGCTTTGCCGTTGACCGGGGTGGCCCGGCGAGGCACAAGGGGCTCAATCGGAGCGTAGCGCAGCCTGGTTAGCGCACCAGTCTGGGGGACTGGGGGTCGGGAGTTCAAATCTCCCCGCTCCGACCATATAAATCAATGACTTAGCTTATCGGCCGACCCCATTATCCTCTGCCTATCCTCTGATGACAAAAATTAGAAGAAGGATTTGGAGGTTGGGGCGGTTTGGTTGAGCCCACTGGCTCAACGCGAGCGACTGGTCGTCCAGTCACCGAGCCGAGCAACGGGCGCGGTCCGCCCCGGATGGGCTATCCCGAATTTGTCTCTGAGTTCGATAATCTTGGGTAGCGGGCGCGTTTCCGCGCAGCTCAAATGCTCGAGAAGGGGTGTGTCGGGTGGGGGCAGAGTATGCGATGTGCGGCGGAGATAAGGGCCGCTCTTGAGAGAACACCGGCCACCAGCTTTGTGCGCCCGAATGGCGGCCCGTGACCCCAAGCGGACAATCAGCGTTCCGCACATAAAGAATGATTTGGGAGGGCCTACGACAAGGCCTTAACGTAACTTCCAGGCGCATCCTCGATGACGCCCAGCTTGGCGCCGGGCGCGCGAGGCGCAGTCCAGTCGCCTGAATGCTTGGCGAGCCACTGCGCCCAACACTGCCACCACGAGCCTGGATGCTCCTCAGCAGAGTTCAGCCATTGCTCGAGCGACGTCGCCTGCTTGGCGTTGGTCCAGTACTGGTACTTGACCTTGTCGGGCGGGTTGACGACGCCGGCGATGTGCCCCGATCCCGACAGCACGAACTCGACCGGGCCGCCGAAGAGCTGCACGCCGGTGAAGACCGACTTCGCCGGCGCGATGTGGTCTTCCTTCGTTGCGAGCTCGAATACGGGAAGCGTGACGTTGCCCATGTCGAGGTGCGTTCCCGAAAGTATCAGCTCGCCCTTGGCGAGACGGTTCTCCCCGTAGAATTCCCGCAAATAGAAGTTGTGGTTGGCGGCCGCCATCCGCGTCGAATCCTGGTTCCAGTACAGCAGGTCGAACGGGAACGGCTTCTTGCCGAGCAGGTAGTTGTTGACGACGTAGGGCCAGATGAGATCGCGCGGGCGCATCATGTTGAAGACGTTCGCCATGCGTGAGCCGTCGAGGTACCCCCGCTCCGCCATCATCTCCTCGAGCGAGGCCAGCTTCGCCTCATCGGTGAAGAGGAGGAGGTCTCCGGCATTCGTGAAATCGATCTGCGTCGTCAGGAATGTCGCAGAGCAGAACGGCGCCTCCCCGCGCGCAGCGAGGTAGGCGAGCGTCGTTGCGAGCAGCGTGCCGCCGACGCAGTAGCCGGCGACGTTCAACTCCTCCACACCCGTCTCGCGGCGCACCGCATCGGCCGCGGTCAAGATGCCCTCCTGCATGTAGTCCTCGAAGGACTTGTGCGAGAGGTGCTCGTCCGGGTTGACCCAGGAGATGATGAAGACAGTGAAGCCCTGATCGACCAGAAACTTAATGAGGCTCTTCGTGGGCGTGAGGTCGAGGATGTAATACTTGTTGATCCAGGGCGGCACGATCAGCAGCGGTCGCTCGCGCACCTTGTCGGTCGCGGGCGCGTACTGGATCAGCTGGAAGATGTCGTTCTGATAGACGACCTTGCCGGGCGTGGTGGCGAGGTTGCGCGCCGACCTCGAAGGCTGCGGTGTCCGTCTGGCGTACTTTAAGAAGATCGCCGGACCGCTCCATGTCCTCGACAAGGTGCGTCATGCCTTGCACGAGGTTCTGGGCATTCGTGGCAACGGTCTCACGCACCACCTCGGGATTGGTCAACGGGAAGTTGGACGGCGACATCGCGCTCGCGATCTGGCGGAAGTGCCAGTTCGCCTTCTGGCGCGTCGTCTCATCAAGGCCTTGCGTATGTTGAAGCATGTCGTCGGCCCACTGCGTCGTCAGCAGGTAGGCCTGCTTCCAGAAGTCGAAATACGGGGTCTGCGACCACTCCAGATCCTTGAAGCGGTTGTCGGACGGGTCGGGCGTGATCAGTGGCTCCACATCCTCACCCAGAACGCGCCGCATCGAATGGCTCCAAAGCTCGATATATGAGCGGACGAGCGAGCCCTGGGCCTCCGCCAGTTTGGCAGGATTGGTCATCCAGATCGCAACGATATCAGCAGCTGTCCCCGCGGCCTCGACAATCTCGCTCGCCGCGGAATAAGGGCTGAGCCTGCCGTCGGAGCGCGCGACGAGGCTCGACATCGCGCGCGCCCCGAGCTCGAAGAGCTTCAGCACATTGCGCGTGAGCTCGTCGAGGCTCTCCACGCGGAACGGGGGCACGTTCTTCATTGTGGTGATGTCAAGCATGGCTGGAGAAGGCGCTCTTTCGGCACGTTTTCTTGTGTGGCGGGGCGCGGGCACAGGTGGCGGCCCCCGCCCTATTCGGCGTGGTTCTGTCGGTTGTTGACGAGATCGCCGACGACGGCTGGATCGGCCAGGGTCGAGGTGTCGCCAAGATTGGAAAAGTCGTCCTCGGCGATCTTGCGCAGAATCCGGCGCATGATCTTGCCCGATCGGGTCTTCGGCAGACCGGGGGCGAACTGTATGAGGTCGGGCGATGCGATCGGCCCGATCTCTTTGCGCACATGCGCCACCAGCTCGCGTTTCAGCTCATCGCTAGGCTCCTCTCCGGCATTGAGCGTAATGTAGCAGTAGATGCCCTGCCCTTTGAGGTCGTGGGGATAGCCGACGACAGCGGCCTCGGTCACCTTGGGATGAGCCACGAGCGCGTTCTCGATCTCGGCCGTTCCCAGGCGGTGGCCGGAAACGTTGATGACGTCGTCGATACGGCCGGTGATCCAGTAGTAGCCGTCCTCATCGCGTCGGCAGCCGTCGCCGGTGAAGTACATGTCCGGATAGGTGGAGAAATAGGTTAGCTCGAAACGCGCGTGATCGCCGTATACCGTGCGCGCTTGTCCCGGCCAGCTGTCGAGCATGACGAGGGCGCCGTGGTTTGCTCCTTTCAAGAGGCCCCCTTTCTCGTCAACGAGCGCGGGCTGGACACCGAAAAACGGTAGCGTCGCGGAGCCGGGTTTCAGCGGCGTGGCCCCCGGCAGCGGAGCGATCAGGATGCCGCCGGTCTCCGTTTGCCACCACGTGTCGACGATGGGGCAGCACCGGTCGCCGACCACATTATGGTACCAGGTCCAGGCCTCGGGATTGATCGGCTCGCCGACGCTGCCGAGAAGGCGCAACGAGGCGCGGCTCGTCTGCTTCACGAAGTCGTCGCCCGCACCCATGAGCGCGCGGATCGCCGTCGGTGCCGTGTAGAGGACGTTGACGTTCCATTTGTCGACGATGTTCCAGAAGCGCGATGGGCTCGGATAGCTCGGAACGCCTTCGAACATCAGCGTTGTGGCGCCGTTGGCAAGCGGACCGTAGACAATATAGCTGTGGCCAGTGACCCAACCCACGTCCGCCGTGCACCAGTAGACGTCGCCGTCATGGTAATCGAACACGTACTGGTGCGTGATCGATGCGTAGACGAGATAGCCGCCCGTCGTATGCACGACGCCCTTGGGGCTTCCCGTCGAGCCGGAGGTATAGAGGATGAACAGGGGATCCTCCGCGCTCATTTCGACGGGCAGGCAATCGGAGCCGACCTTGGCCGTCTCCTCGTGCAGCCACAGATCGCGGCCGGGCGTCCACGGAACCGACTTGCCCGAGCGACGCACGACCAGCACTTTCTCGCCGCCCTTGGCGCACCGCTTCAAGGCCTCGTCGGTGTTCCTCTTGAGCGGCACGGTCTTGCCGCCGCGCGCGCCCTCGTCCGCCGTGATGATGAAATTGCTGGCGGCGCCCTCGATGCGGCTGGCAAGGCTTTCGGGCGAAAAGCCGCCGAAGACGATCGAGTGGATTGCGCCGATGCGCGCGCAGGCGAGCATGGCGTAGGCCGCCTCGGGGATCATCGGCAGGTAGATGGTGACCCGGTCGCCCTTGCGGACGCCGTGCGCCTTCAGCACGTTGGCGAATTTGCACACGTGCTCGTAGAGCTGCCGGTACGTGATCTGCTCGTCCTTGCTTGGGTCGTCGCCCTCCCAAATGATCGCCACCCGGTCGCCATGCGTCTTAAGGTGCCGGTCGATGCAGTTCGCCGAGGCGTTGAGCGTGCCGTCCTCGAACCACTTGATCGAGACGTTTCCGGGCTTGAAGGACGTGTTCTTGACCTTCGTGTACGGCTTGATCCACTCGAGCCGCTTGCCGATCTCGCCCCAGAACCCGTCGGGGTCCTCGACCGAGCGCTTGTACATGGCCTGGTATTTCGCGTCATCGAGCCACGCCTCCAGCTTCCAGTTGGCGGGCACTTCGTAGACGTCGGCGACTTTGGCATCGGTGCTCATCTGCGGTCTCTCGTCGCAAAAATTCTCTTGCTGCCTCGCCAGGCAGTGCAATTCGTCAGGGGCGCGCGGTGACCGGCAGAGCGCCGGCGCAGTTTCGCGTTCTGCGTCAGAAGAAGCCGAGCGCTTTCGGGCTGTAGCTCACCAGCATGTTCTTGGTCTGCTGGTAGTGGTCGAGCATCATCTTGTGGGTCTCGCGCCCGATGCCGGACTGCTTGTAGCCACCGAACGCCGCATGCGCCGGGTACAGGTGGTAGCAGTTGGTCCACACGCGGCCCGCCTTGATGCCGCGACCCATGCGGTAGCAGGTGTTGGCGTCGCGCGACCACACGCCGGACCCGAGGCCGTAGAGCGTGTCGTTGGCGATCGACAGCGCCTCCTCCTCGTCCTTGAACTTCGTGACCGCGAGCACCGGCCCGAAGATCTCCTCCTGGAAGACGCGCATCTTGTTGTGGCCCTCGAGGATCGTCGGCTGGACGTAGTAGCCGCCGGAAAGCTCCCCATCGAGAATCGCGCGCTCGCCGCCCGCCAGCACGCGAGCCCCCTCGTCCTTGCCGATCTTGATGTAGGAGAGGATCTTCTCCATCTGATCGTTGGACGCCTGCGCGCCGATCATGGTGGTCGGGTCGAGCGGGTGGCCCTGCTTCACTTTCTTCGTGCGGGCGACGGCGCGCTCCATGAACCGGTCGTAGATCTTTTCCTGCACGAGCGCGCGCGAGGGACATGTGCACACCTCGCCCTGGTTGAGGGCGAACATGGCGAAGCCCTCGAGCGCCTTGTCAAAATAGTCGTCATCGGCATCGGCAACGTCGGCGAAGAAGATGTTGGGCGACTTGCCGCCGAGCTCGAGCGTGCACGGGATGATGTTCTCAGACGCGTACTGCATAATGAGGCGACCCGTGGTCGTCTCGCCGGTGAACGCGACTTTGTTGATGCGTTTGTTCTGGGCCAGCGGCTTGCCCGCTTCCACGCCGAAGCCGTTGACGACGTTGAGGACGCCCGGAGGCAGGATGTCGCCGATGAGATCCATCAGCACCATAACGCTCATCGGCGTTTGCTCGGCGGGCTTCAGTACGACGCAGTTGCCGGCCGCAAGCGCCGGCGCGAGCTTCCACACGGCCATGAGAACGGGGAAGTTCCAGGGAATGATCTGCCCGACGACGCCCAACGGCTCGTGGAAATGATAGGCGATGGTCGTCTCGTCGATCTCGGAGAGCGAGCCCTCCTGCGCGCGGATGCAGGCGGCGAAGTAGCGGAAGTGGTCGGCCGCAAGCGGGATGTCAGCGGCCATCGTCTCGCGGATCGGCTTGCCGTTGTCGAGCGTCTCCACCATGGCGAGCAGCTTCAAGTTGCTTTCCATGCGATCGGCGATCTTGCTGAGGAGGAGAGCACGCTCGGCCGCGGACGTGCGGGCCCACTTCTCGCGGGCGACGTGGGCGGTATCGAGCGCTAATTCGATATCCTCGGCGGTGGAGCGGGCGATCTCGCACAGCGGCTTGCCCGTGATGGGCGTCAGGTTGGTGAAGTACTGGCCCTTCACCGGCGGCACCCATTGCCCGCCGATGAAATTGTCGTAGCGGGGCCGGATACGGATCTTCTTTGAGAGCTCGTCGAGGGCTTGTTGAATCATGGATTCCTCCTCAGGGCTGCGGAGGAGGCCCTTATGGGCCCGCCATCTCCGCCGTCGTTGTTGGTCTCGGAACGCTGCTCAAGCTCAGCCAAGCTGGCTTGAGCCGGAGTCTGCTCGCGCGGGAGGCACGCGTCACTACGCTGGGATCGGCAGCTCGATGCGATCTGTCTCAGTTGTGAGACAATAGGAGCGCTTCCGGGCGCTCGGCGGGTCGCGCAATGGGAGGGGCTGGCAATTCTGGACCGTCGGACAATCCCACCCGCCGCATGCGGCGATAGAGCGTGGCCCGGCCGATGCCGAGTTCGCGGGCGGCGGCCGATACATTGCCTTCGGTTCGCGCGAGCGCGCGCTGCAACTCGGCCCGCTCGGCCGCTCGCAAGTCTGAAGCCTGCCGTCCATTGGCCAGCACGTCGGCGACGGGCCTTGCCAGGAAATTTTCCGTCAGGTCCAAGGTTTGGCGCGCCGCGCGCGTTGCCCCGACAACGAGGTCGTAGCAGTCGACGGCGAGCAGCGCACATCCGCGGTGGCCGTGCTCCGGAGTCATGATGATGCGGCAATCGGGAAACGCAGCGCGAAAGGCTTCGCTTTCAATGCGGCTTGCCGTGTCGGCAAGAACGGCGGCGATGAGAGGGGCCAGGTCCTTCATGAGGTCGCCGCGGCAGGACGAGACGTCCAGCACTCCCGCCAAACGAGCCTGATCGTCGAAGATCGGGGTCCCAACGCAGCTCATGTCCGTGTTGCGGCTGCGGAAGTGCTCCTCGCCGAGAATGGCGACGGGGCGGTGCTCGGCGAGGCAGGTGCCGATGCCGTTCGTTCCCTCCTTCGCCTCGCTCCAGATCGCGCCGGTCCAAAGCCCCCACTTCGAGAAGATTTCGTCATCGGCGGGATTGCCGCGCCGATCGACGATCACCCCGTTGGAATCGGTGAGCAGCACGCAGCAGCCTGCCCGTCCTACGGCGTTGAGAACGCGGTCGATGATCGGACCGGCGATCGCCGCCAAGGCGCCCAGACGCTCGCGCGCCTCGCGCAACGCCGCCTCCTCCACCCTGTCAGGTGGCGATCGCGTTTCGGGATCCAGATGATGATAGACGAGCGAGCGCCGCCATGAGGCCGCGAGCGCCGACTGCGCAGCCGACGACAACGATTCCGTGGCAGCGCGGACATGGTCCGCGTGGCCAAGGCTAAGCCCATTCCTCCCGGGCTTATTCATTGTTATCGCCTCTGCGTGCTGCAGATGGTGCCCGACTTTGAGTAAATCCCACCAAGTCATCCAACTGCAAGCGGTCTTTGCAGCATTCACGCATCAGATTAACCCGGCCGCCACCGGGAAGGGGCCGCCCGCGCTCGCTGTGATGAACGAAATTTACCATGGGCCGTCTTTAGCCGCCGGGGCCGCGGCCCTCAATCTCCTGGCCCAGCACCATTAGCCGGGTTGGTGCCCGGCGCTGCGGCCTTTATCATTTCGTTTGCAGTGCGCCCATCGAGGTTAGGGTGGCGTTGCGCGGACATGCAGGAGCGAGGCCCACATGCGCCTAGACGCGATCGCGATCGGAAAGGACCCGCCCCACGACATCAACGTGATCGTCGAGGTTCCTGTCGGCGGGGAGCCGATCAAATACGAGATGGACAAGGCGGCAGGAACGCTGGTGGTCGACCGCTTCCTCTATACGCCGATGCGGTATCCGGGAAATTACGGCTTCGTGCCCCACACTCTATCCGCCGATGGGGATCCGATCGACGTCCTCGTCTGCAATACGCGGGCGATCGTGCCCGGCGCGGTGATCAACTGCCGCCCTGTAGGCGTGCTCATGATGAACGACGAGGGCGGCGGAGATGAGAAGATCATTGCCGTGCCGAGCAGCAAGCTGACACGGCGTTACGACAAGGTCGCCAACTACTCCGACCTGCCGGACATTTCACTCGAGCAGATCGAGCACTTCTTCGCGCACTACAAGGATCTCGAGCCCAACAAGTGGGTGAAGATCGATCACTGGGGCGATGCCGCCGAGGCCCACAAGCTGATCAGTCAGGCGATCGCCCGTGCGAATCCTAAAGCAAAGAGCTCAACTGTAAAAAGGTAGCGCCCGAGTCACTGGGGCTCGGGCGTTTTAGATTTGCGCCAGACGTCGTCGCTTCTGTGAGCACGCTTTGTGCTACGCGACAGCCGCCTTGAGATCGCCGGCCGTGCTCGACGCAATGGCCGTCAGAGCATCGGCTGCCTCCTTGGCGAAGTTGAGCGAAAGCTCGAACAACGCTTTACCCTGCTCGCCGACGGTATTCATTTGCGTCTGCAGAAACTTGGCCTGAAGCTGCGCAGCCTCCTGCAAGGTCTTTGCGCGCGCCAGTTCGCCTGCGGCATCGAGCGCGGCCTCGGTGTTGGCGAGGGCATTCCCGAGAGCCTTTTCACCGACCGTCAAGACTTCCAGTTGGGCCAATCGGATCGCGTCCTCGATGGCTTTTGAGCCCTTCTCGGCCCCAATAGCCCATCTGGTATAGACTTCGCGCGCCTTGCCCACGCTCTCCTGAGCGAAGGCACGCACCTCGGCTGGCACCTCGGTCTTGGCGGCCGCCGCCAACACCTGCCGGGCGAATTGCTCGTGCATGATAACCTCCTGTTTTTGCATGCTATCGCGCCCTTTCGGTACGCAACGCGGACTGACAGCATTGATCATGCGCAAGCTTATTGTGCACTGCAACAAACATCATGTCGCACTGCACCAAAGTTCATATTGCGCTGCAACATAGCGGCGCCTATAGAGGGCGGCATGACGTGACCGCGGCGCTTTTCAAGGCCGGCCAGGGGCTACAAATGCTGAAGAGATTCCTAATTGTTGAGGACCATCCCATTTACGCGGAGGCTTTGCAGCTGATCATCTATGGCGGCATGGCCGACGTTCGCGTCACCTGTGCCGGCACGCTGCGGGAAGCCAAGGACGCCATTCGGCAGGAAAAGAAGCTCGACCTTGTCCTCCTCGACCTTTGTCTGCCCGACACCCATGGCTTCGAGGGGCTGATCGAGTTGCGCAGGTTGGCTCCCAGACTTCGCATCGTAATCGTCTCGGCGTTCGCCGATCAGAGCGTCGTCCACAAATCCCTCGTTTGCGGGGCTTCGGGCTTCATATCGAAAACGGCGGACAAGGACACTCTGCTGCAAGCCCTTGCCGACATTCTCGCCGGACACGTCACGCCGCCCGGCGAAACGCCGCAGCCGGACGCGATCACCAAGACCGAGCTGCCGGCACTCCCATCGAGGCTCAGATCGTTGACGCACCAGCAGCTGCGCGTGCTCCAGATGTTATGCCAGGGCATGCTCAACAAGCAGATCGCCTATGAGCTCGACGTCGGCGAGACCACCGTAAAGGCGCATATCACCGAGATCTTTCGCAAACTGAGCGTCTGCTGCCGCACCCAGGCGGTGGCCGAGGTCTCTAAGCTCAACCTTGATGCCATGCTGGCCCTCTACGCGGGTGACGACGGCACGGGCCTGTTGCACTGCTCCCGACCGACCAATTGACCCCTCACGAGCAGAGATGTGCATGAATGATTATTCGAACGGCGAGGACGACAGAGCAATCCATCGACTGACCCTGACGCTGGCGATCGTGTTTGCCATGCTCATTTCGGCGGCCGCCGTTTTCGCCAATCTTTAACGCCGGCCTTTAACGCCGGCCGGGTTGCCAGTCTTGAGCCATCAGCGCGACGGTTGCGCTGCCGCGATCAGGCGGCCAAGCTCCTGAGCCTGCAGGGCATAGGACTCCGATTGGCGCACCGCGTGCTGCTGGTATACGGCAATCCACTCGTTGAGATCGCGAGCCTTCGCAAGCTCGTCGGCCAGGGCGAGGCCGGCCTCCGAGTTCTTTTCCGCGAACTGGACCAATCGGCGTTGAATCTCGCTGGCGGCCGAAGTTAAGGAGCCGCCCGATGTGGAGGCGACACTTTGCGCCTGGCGCGCCGCAGTCATGAACTGCTCGTAGGCACTGCGCGCCTGGCGCACGTTCTGCTGGGCGAGATCGCGGAAGGCAGCCGGGATCGCCCAGTTCTTTTCGATGTTGTCCATTCTAGATGCACCTCGCTCTACGATGGGATTTGGCTCGTGCGCCCAGATCTTGATCAGCTCCGGTTTCCCCGTGCCCCTGATGCTGCTCAAGCCGCAGGAATTGGCAGTAGCGTTCAATTTTCAATTGCACCTCGTCGATCGGCGCCATCCCGTCCAACGAACGCAGCTTTCCCTGCGCGAAGTAGTAGCCGATGAGTGGAGCTGTTTCGCGGTAGTAAGCCATGAGCCGGCTTTTCAGCGTCTCGGGATTGTCATCGGCGCGCCGCGTAAGCTCTTTGGAGCCGCACACATCGCAGATGCCGGCAGTCTTGGGTGGACGGTAGCGGTCGTGGTAGCCGCTGCCGCACTTGGCGCAACTGAAGCGGCCCGCGAGCCGATCGATGAGGGCTTCGTCGTCGACCCTGATCTCGATCACGGCGTCGAGGGACTTATGGAGTCGCTCCAACAGAGTATCCAAGACAGCCGCCTGAGCCAGAGTGCGCGGGAAGCCGTCAAGAATGAAGCCTCCCGCACAATCTGGCTCGAGGAGCCGCGTGGCAATGATGTCGATGACGACGGCGTCGGGAACGAGCTTGCCCTGCTCCATGATCGCCTTGGCCCTGAGACCAACGTCAATCTCTGCGCGCACGGCCGAGCGCAACATCTCGCCCGTGGAAAGCTGAACCATGCCGTGGCGTTGAGCCAGGGCCTGGGCTTGCGTGCCCTTGCCTGCACCAGGTGGGCCTAGGAAGACGAGATTCACAGAGCGCCCCCGACCTGCATTCTGCTTGTCTTACAAAAGCTGCTCATCGCTAACGAGTCGACCAAATGGCGTCTTTGCGATCCTATGTTCGCGGGCCCACACAGACAATTCGACCATCCGCCGCCGCACTACGGACGCCGCTCGGGCAATCAGTCGGAGATCAGGAGCGCAGCGGTATGCTTGGTAACACCACTCCGACCGTATTGGAGCGGCAAGCGGACAAACTACTGACGCCTGCGCAACGGCAGCTTCTGGCCCATCTCGGACATCTCGCTTAGGGGCTGCGCGGTCCGCTTTCAAAGGGCTAAGCGGACCGGCAAAGGTGTGGCAGCTATCCTCCGACCGTTTGAGCTAACAGCTTGAAAAGGCTAGCACCTCGCAAGTGGTGTCGTGGCACCAGTCTGGGGGACTGGGGGTCGGGAGTTCAAATCTCCCCGCTCCGACCAATAAAATCAATGACGTAGAAAAATACGTCTGCAGACGGAGTAAATGTTGGGGCCCTCGTGGGGCCCCCAAACTTGCCCGGTGATGATGCACGTCCCGCGTGCGTGATGAACCGTCTGAGGTTGCTCTGCGTGGCGGTCAGCTGCACCTTCAGCTGAGCTTCGATCCCTTCACGACCTCCCTCTCCAGCCATGTAGCACGGCGCTCGTCGATCCAGATTCGACGTGGTGCCTCACGGACGTTTCGAGACTTCGTATGTGCCGAGGTGTGTCGAGCGCGAGCAGGCCGGGCACCACCGCGGCGATGCGACGGTCGCCGGGCTCCATGATTAGCATCGATCTCTTCGGGTCTACGGCGCGAGTGTCGCGATAGAGCTGTCGCTAGCAAGACCGGACTGCTTTGGCTCGTTTGGGGGGACGCCCACGGCGGGTGACCTGCTTCACATATGGGTCGATGCCGTCCGCCCAGTTACCTGCTAGGTCACAGGCAAGACGGCCCAGCTTTTCATCTGTGAACCACGGCTGGGCGTTGCGCCGCGGATGTTGCTTCGCTCTATTGAGCGCGTCGAAGCCTTGGAGTTGAATTCGCGATCGTCGTGAATCCCGGAAAGGGTTCCAGCGATCTGTTTCCTCGGAACGGTTTAGGTTTCAGATGCCGAGACCAAAAATCCAGGGCCTCGCGTCTCTCCGATATGACAACGGTTGTTGTGCCACGGAGAAGCACAAATCGGCGGGCGTGCGCGCAACTTCGTCTGCTCGTATACATAAGCGGAAGTCGGCGGCGTCAGGGGATAGTCAAGAATTTGCGCCGCCACATCACTTGCTCGACAAAGTGCCGTGCCTTTGCACCTTCCTCGCGAAACCGTTTGCTTCGCGGCTCAACCGTGTCGGCAAGCACCTTCTGTTCGATCACGTCCATCATGGTGTCGACCATCGGCGGTCGGCAGAGAAAGAGTTTGTTAGCGATGTAAGCGAAGGGGCTGAGGGAACGTGGCGTGCAGAAAAAGAGGTTGATCGCCTCGTTCACGCCGAGCGTAAGGGGATTAAGAAAATCGTCGGCCGCGACAATTCCGCGTGCAGACAGTATTTTCTCCGTCATCCTTAGGTCCCAAAAGACATCCTGGAAATCATGCGAGCCGTCAATGCTGACAAATCTCGGCGCGGCGCCGAGATAGTCGAGAAGTTCTTCCGCCGTGCATTGAGTTGATGGCTTGCTGACAAGCATCGGCGGGGTATCGGTCAGCGCGGCGAGAGTTTCAGCGACCGCCTCTTTGCTGATGTATTGGAATGTATCGATCCCGACGACGCGCTCTCCATGTTTCGCGGCCCTGAGTAGCAGAGAAAAATACCGACCGCCGTAAACTCCGATTTCAAGTAGTGGTCCTTCGATGCCGCTCGCGGCCTGCCAGTCCAGCATGTCCATTGTCCGGATCGCGGTGTAATCCTCCAGCCAGCCTTGCAGGCTGTGAACCACTTCTCTTAGGTACGTATAGGGATCGCTTGTGCGCGGGACGCATTTCATCGCTTTAATGGCCATTGGGAAACTGATAAACGGCAAAACCTAGCATGGGGGGTTGCCGCAGTCGAACTGTGGCGAAAGGAGGCCGTTAGGTGTCGAGCACGCGGTCTCAGACCTTGAGTCGGGCTGGAAAGGTGCAATAGTGAGCCGCCGAGGTTTCGAGCCGGACTCCGAGGACGCATGCTGATCAGAAGTGCGGTCAGCTATGAACTGCCGCGTAGTGATGGTTCGACGCGCCCATGTGCAGGTCAATCAAAGGTATCCCGTGGAAGTCCCGGGAGTGGTTGATTGTGGGTGGAGGATCAGGATTTGGAATGGGCGATTTAGCGCTCCCTTACATTCTGCCAAAGATTGTCGACTCGCGCCTAGAAACCATCAAGTTTGTGAATTCTACTGGCGGCGCTTCGTGCCCGGCGAGCCTTGTCGCCGCAGGTCACCCATCAGCCGATCGATGCCACTGTGGATCTGACGACCACCTGCCAGCTGCATTGCCCCTATTGTGCGGTCGGCAACGGCACGATGGATCGTCCAGTCTCTACCATGACGCCAGAGCGCTACAGCCACATTTTATCCGGCATCGGCCTCGAAGCGTTCATCATATGGTACTTCAGCACCGGCGAGCCGCTGCTGCACAAACAATTGTTCACCCTTGTGTCGACCTCGAAGCATCAGCAGATTTTTTCCGCGATCTCGACAAATTTAAGTCTCCCGCTCAGCGATACCCGTATCGATGAGTTGATCCGGTCAGGGCTCGGGATGATTAGTGTCGCGATGGACGGCACCACGGCCGAGTCCTATGGACGATATCGCGTGGGCGGGAAGTTCGATCTCGTAGTCGAAAACATCCGCCGACTCGTGGCGCGGAAGGCTGAGCTGGGTATCGAATTCCCGCTGATCGAGTGGCGTTTCTTGCGGTTCCGCCACAATCAGCACGAGGAGGAAGCTGCGCGCAGCATGGCCGCTGAACTCAGCGTTGACCTCCTCGAGTTCTTTCCCGGTTCCGCTCCGCCTGATGCCACGGACAATCAAGTCCAGGCGACGAACGCCCCATTGGTCGGTCCAGAAGTGTCGGGGCCGGGGCTTGAGCGGAAGCGCATGGCGCCGCGCGGGCTACTCGATGAGTTTCTTGCAGATGAGCCCCCCGCCTATGGATTGCCCGCAGCGAAGACTAGCGAGCGCAAGTGCGACTGGCTCTATTTCGGCACAATGATCTACCCGAACGGAGCCGTTGGGCCTTGCTGTGTCGCCAATGACAAGAACGACGACTTCTCCAACATTGACGACTTTGCCACGTTCAAGGACGCCTGGAACGCTTCGAAATTCCGGCAAGCGCGAGACCTCTTCGCGACCAAGAAATCGGTCGGGCACCGTGTGTGACCGATGCCCTCTTCCGGACGCCCAAACCTATCAATTCGGGCAAAAGATTCGCGGAATTTTGCGAATTGCGCCGCCGTGGGTGCTAAAGGTCCTGGATGCCGCGCCAAATCAGTTCTTCTTTGATGTCGACAAACTGCTCATGCCGCAAGAGGTCGGCAGCATCGTCTCACGCCGCCTTGGCGATCGTTATAGCTGCATTCGCAATGAAACCTGCAGCGATGTTGTGGCGGCAATCGAGCAACTACCGATTGCTGCGGAGCAGCGTACAGCGATTGTGAGTCTGCTGCGCTGAAACCATGTCTTTGAGCGACTTAGCTAGACCATCAGGTCAAAGCGATTGAGGTAGCCGCGTTATAGAGCTTCAGCAAGATCGAAGGTTGATGGGCCTGGCCGTGAGATATGCTGAATATAAGTCGGCGTGGGTCGGGATCTGATCATGTCAGACTGGCGCCAAGCACCGCTCCAAAGGAAAAGGGGGCAAGTGTTGGTAATCCTCAACCTGGGGCTGGCGAGTGGGTCTTTGGATCGGCGCAACATGAGTTTGCCGGATACTAAGCCGCCAGTGTCGGGCATATGCGGTGCACCAACGCGTGCTTCGAACGCCGTCGTAGAATATGATGATCGGCTCCCACGTGAACAGCGCGGTGACTTGCTCGCTATCGATCTAAGGCGAGGCCCAGTCGACGGGAGCCGGGACAACGATGCGCGCATCCACCGCTTCGCGCACTTGTGCCGAGCACTCTACTCGTGCCTAACAGAATGACCCCGGGTCGAGAGCTGCGATGCCAGTAACAAGTAGAGACGCGAGGTCAAAACCCCGTAAATCAAAAGACCCTTTGAAGCTGCGCAAGCGGCTTTCTAAATTCACTGCTGGCCTTAAGAAATGCACCGTTCCATCAATTCTCGCACAGACCAAACTGTACTATATTCGCGCCCTTCTAAAGTATTCTGGTCTGTTCAATGAACGATACTACTTGGAGGCGAACCCAGAGGTTCGTGCTCAAAAAGTTGATCCAATTCTCCATTATCTGCGACACGGAGCATCAGCGGGCCGCAATCCCAGCGAAGCGTTCAGCACCGAAAGATACCTAGCTGCAAATCCCGACGTAGCCAGCGCCGGCATAAACCCACTCGTCCACTATATTCGCTATGGTCGAAAGGAAGGTCGCTCGCCTCGGCCGGTCCAACTCTCCGAACGCCGCGCGGAGCACGAGCACAAGCTCATCGATCTTTCTACCACCTTATCGATTTTGGCCGCACATTTGCCCCATCCCAACCCGTTACCAGAATCGGTGTCCATTATTGTCCCCGTCTACAACGCACTAAGTCACCTGCAGCGCCTCCTACCATCATTGCTAGATACCGTTGACATCAAACACGAACTGTTTCTCGTCGACGATGCGAGTTCCGACCCGGGCATCGCTCCTTTACTCGAACAGGCGAAGCGCGAAAGACCGAATATAACAGTCTTACGCAATAGCCCGAACGTAGGGTTTGTCGAGACGGTAAACCGTTGCGCGCAAGCCGTTAAGGGTCATTTCGTTATTCTCAACACGGACACAGTTCTCCCTCCCCATTGGCTTGAGCGGTTAATGCAACCAATCTTCGCAGATTCCCGCATTTCCTCCACTACGCCATTTAGTAATGCTGCGACAATCTTCAGCTTTCCAGAGACCGGCAAGGATTGCGCGCTACTCGGACAACTTACCCCGCAAAGGATGGATAGGTCATTTCGCCACATCTGCTGCCCAGCCGATGTCGACTTGTGTGCACCAACTGGAGTCGGCTTCTGCATGGGAATCAACGGGATGGCTTGGCGGGAAATAGGGCCATTTGACGCTGCCACGTTTGGAAAAGGCTACGGCGAGGAAAACGACTGGTGTCAACGCGCCGGCGCAAAGGGGTACTGCAACGTCCTTGTTCCGAACTTGTTTGTCTACCACGCGCACGGGGCCAGTTTTCCCGCCGAAAAGCGCAGAAGCCTCATCGAAAATAATCTCAGGCGGCTAGCGAAGAAGTGGCCCAACTACTTTCATGATGTCGGCACTCATATTTCCAACGATCCGTGGTCGAGGCTGCGCCATGCCGCCTTTCTGCATCTCTGCCTAGTAAACAACCCCCTCGTAATTATCGACCACAATATTGGGGGCGGGGCTAATGCATATAGCGATGCCATAATCAAAGCGGCACTCACCGAATGCAGGCCCACGCTTCTTTTAACGTATAATACCGCACGTCAAATGTTCGCCGTGGACGCACAATTCGGCGAGGTTCGTGCGTCGTTTGCCACAACGACAATGGCGTGGGTTGCACACCTCCTTAGCTACTTAGAGAACGGGGAGGTCGTCTACAATGACCTGGTATCTTGGCCCGCGCCTCTTGAGGTAGTCGCGTTATTATCAAATTGGCGCAGGAGAACCACCGGGAACCGATTGATTATTCTCTTCCATGATTATCTCCCCATATGCCCGTCTTATAATCTCCTGAATGCCACCAATGAGTACTGTGCCGTTCCAGAGGATCTTTCCGAATGCCTGCGCTGTCTTGCAAGCAATTCGAATGCCGTCTACAAAACTGACATCAAAAGCTGGCGCGCGAGATGGGGAGGTCTGTTGACCGCAGCCGATGAAGTGGTTTGCTTTTCAAATTCAAGCGCAGAAATTGTGAAGAAGGCTTGGGAGCTACCGTCTGCCAAAATGAGTGTTCGTCCGCATTCTCCGTTGCACCACTTCGATAAGCTTAGGTTTACAAGGCGCCCGGCGGATCCCATTGTCATTGGAGTG
Source organism: uncultured Alphaproteobacteria bacterium (assembly GCA_963724945.1). GTDB lineage: Bacteria > Pseudomonadota > Alphaproteobacteria > Rhizobiales > Hyphomicrobiaceae > Hyphomicrobium_A. The sequence goes on from CAVRWL010000003.1 coordinate 1,885,294, forward strand.
GTTGGCGCGCTCACTCTGGCCAAGGGCGCGAGAATCGTCTCCGATATAAGTAGACTGCTTCTCCGCGAGCAGCCGGGGTCGAAGATAGTTGTCCTTGGCTTGGTCGATGCTAAATATATAAGAAAAAGCAAAAACCTAATGATCCATGGGCAGTATGATCGGCGTGATCTTCCGGATCTTATCGCCAAATATGGAATCAATCTAGGCGTTGTTCCCTCTATATGGCCAGAAACATTCTCTTATGTAACTCAAGAGTTGATCGAGATTGGAATCCCCCTGGTATCTTTTGATATCGGAGGGCAGGCTGAGCAAGTCCGTAAATATGGAAATGGAATAGTGGTTGACGAGATAACGGCCGAAGCGTTAGTGAGAGGTATTATCGCATTTTATGGGGAATAGTTCATTGGTGGAATTGCTTGATGGCTGGTCAAGTGAGTTGTTCTATTACGTCGGCCGCCGGCCCGTCGCTGCCGATCGGCTGGTGTCCGCTTTCGAGTGCTTAGCTGCCCTGGAATCCGGATTCTGCGTAGGCTCGCAGGGTCGACTGTCGCGTCCGCTTCCTCTGCGAAGCGGACGATCTCCTGGGCACCAGTCGCGCATCTGCGAGTCTCCTTTGGGTCATGAGCGGCCGTTCAGGGGCTTAGCGCCCGCCGCCGGAAAACCCTCGACAGCGGACATCTCTGAGAGCGCGAACACGGTCGTGAGTGGCGACCGGAGAACGTCGGTTCCTGTATAAGAGTAGCCAAAACGGTGATGTCAGCGATGGGCCAGTCGCGCATTGTCAATCATGGGATTTCTGCGTTTTGCAGCGAATAACCGTCACGCATCTGGCGCACTCGAACGGCTCAATCTGAAGAAGGCGTAGAAGTAACCGAGCCAGAGGACGACGGAGAGGCCGTAGAAGACGACGGTTCGCACCGACCAAAAGGGCCAAGAGCCGGCCGGGCCGACGGCGATGACGTTGGGGTACTTAGAGAAAAGCGTGGAGCGCCACCGGTTCCACATAAGGGTCATTTCCGTGTTGCGAGACTGGGCGGTCTTGGCGTCGTTGAATACCCGCTCGCTGTTGCGCTTCAACCACCACCAGGAATCGTCGTTGATCAGCTCGAGCCCCCTGTCGGACCGGTTTCGCATGTAGATGTATTCGATGTCGGCCGTATTGCCACGAGCGTCGGGATCGCTGCGGCGCACTTCCGTCCCCGTTATGACGCCGGTCGTCCAGGTCGGACGTGCGTATTCCCATCCAAACCAGAGAGGGATACCCACCACGAGTGCAGCGATGGTGAGAACGGGGCTCTGTTTGCGCCACAAGACGAAGGCAAACATGAGAATTGCGAGCAGGACGAGGTACCCATATGACAACCAAGCCTGGAGCATGCCTCAAACCTCACTGTGCATTAGACTCGAAGCGATCGAGCCTCGGCTCCCGACCGGCCAGCGCCGGTCGTCACACCGCTTTTGAGTTCAACGCCTCGCAATAGCCGGTTCTCGCTCAAGTCCCTTCCCTTTTCAATGGAGTAATGCCCGCGCCGGGGTCCGCCTCTCGTCCATGGTCCTCGAAAATGGTGGCTGCCTCGCGGCGTCAACTACCGGGAGAGCTCCTGCGAACTCGCCCGACCGATTGCCGCCGCGCTAGGGTCGGAGGGAGCGACCAGCATCTTCCGGCTTGCCTCAGCGCGCCGGCCCGCGGCACTATGCGGTGAGCCTCAGCACAACGCACGTAACGACATGGATTATGCAAATGTGCTCGATGAGGGACGAGACGTCATTGAGCTCGCAAGGGCGTCCGCGCCTCCACTCTTTCGCGAGCGCGAGGTTCAGTCCGCTATCGAGGCGATAACCAACGGTCGTTCCGTGCTGCTCGTCGGGCCTGCGGGCGTCGGCAAGAGCACGATTATCGACGCCTTTGCCGATCGCATCGGTAACTTTGAGTTCAAGGTCCGCCAATTTACGGTGGTCCAGATCATGTCCGGTACCCGCTATCTCGGCGAGTGGCAGTCGAAGCTTTCCGCTCTGATGGCCGAAGCGGTGCAGTCGAGGACGATCCTCAACATCGTCGATGTGCCCAGCCTCGCCAGCGCGGGAGTCTCAAGCAACAGCAACAGCAATTTCCTCGATGCGATGCGCCCGCAAATCGCGAGCGGGCGGCTGCTCATTGTCGGCGAGGTGACGCCGGAGCAGTTGCAATCCATGTCCCGCATCCCCAATTTCACCTCCCTGTTCGATCTCATTCACATCGAGCCGCTGTCCGCAGAGCAGATCGCGGAGATCGTCGATCGCGAGGCGAGCGAGATCGGGCTCCCCTTGGACGCGCCCACGCGCGAACGGCTTATGCAGCTCTGCCGCACGTTCCAAGCGAGCCGGCCGATCCCCGGCGCCGCCGTCGATCTGCTCGGCAGGGTGAAGGACTACCGCGATCAGAAGACGGCCATTGGCGAGCAGGTCGAGATCACGCCAGCCTTCATCGAGAAGGTGTTTGCCATCTACAGCGGCTTGCCGCTGTTCGTGGTTGCGGCGGGCGAGAGCAAGCCGACCAGCCAAATTCGCGAATGGTTTCGCGAGCGGATCATCGGTCAGGAGGCTGCGATCGACGCGGTCGTCGAGATGATCGCACTCTACAAGTCGCGGCTCCACGATAAGACCAAGCCAATCGGATCCTTCCTCTTTGTGGGTCCTACTGGCGTCGGCAAAACGGAGTTGGCTCGGGCACTGGCTATATACTTCTTCGGCAGCGAGCGGCGCATGCTCCGCTTCGACATGTCCGAATTCGCAGAATATGCTGCATTCGAGATGCTTGTCGGCAGCCCGCGAGAGCCGGAGCGGCCAGCACGATTGGTGGATCCGGTTCGGGCTCAACCGTTCCAGGTCGTCCTCCTCGATGAGATCGAGAAAGGGCACCGCACAATACATGATCTCCTCTTGCAGCTGCTCGATGAAGGCAGGCTCACTACGCCCAAAGGCGAGACCATCAATTTCTGCAGCACGATCATCATCGCCACGACAAACGCGGGGGCCTCCGAAGGAACCACGTCAAGCATCGGCTTTGGTCGCGACGTCGGGCCGAGTTACGATCCAGAGAAGGCACTGCGCGCGATGGGGGCTCAGTTTCGGCCCGAGTTCATCAACCGGTTCCAGCACCTCGTGCTCTTCCACCCACTGACCCGCGAGCAGGCCGCGCAGATCGCGCACATCGAGTTGCGCTCGCTGTTGAAGCGGGAGGGCATTACCGAACGGAATTTGATCGTGGACTTGACTGACGATGCAATCGAGCAAGTGCTGGCGGCCGGGTTCAACGCCAGTTTCGGCGCCCGAGCCATCAAGCGCGAGGTGCGCCGACAGATCATACTTCCGATTGCGACGCTGCTCATGGAGCGCGAGATTGTCCCAGCGAGCATTATTCAGGTGGGCGTCCGCGACGGCAGGATAGCGGTCGTCGTGGCCGACACGCCCGAAAGCAGCCAAATTCGCGCCGAGCGCGTGCCGATCCGGACGCCTACGGGCGAACGTCTGACGCGCAAAGTCGTCGGCGAGAGGATCACCAATGCGCGCATGGCAGCCAAGGAGCTGTTCGATGCGAGTGGAGTGGAGAGGCTGCAAGCGGAGATCCATGACATCGATGTCCGGCGCAAGGACTATCGCTTCTGGCACGATACCGCCGAGGCCAGCCGAATTCTCGCCCGACAAACTCGCCTTATGGAGGTGGTCTCGCGCGTGGAGCGTCTGACGGCGTGGGTCGACGAGCTCGGCTCGGGGGCAGCCTCTCAGACGACGCGAAGTCAGCTCGAAAGCTTGGCAGCTCAGCTTGTCCATTTCGAAGCTGCCCGCGCTGCGGCGCAGCGCGAGCTCGTGCGCATGTCGCCCGAAGGCTACTGGGATGCGCTGGTCGAGATCGCGCCAACCGGGGGCGGGTCCGAGGCCCGCGACTTCATGTTCAAGATCTACGCTACGTGGGCGAGAGACCGCAGGCTCAAACTCATGATGGTGCGCGAGCCGATGGCTGCGGATGAGCCGATCATGTTCGCGGCGCGTGGCCACTTTCCATACGGCTACCTCAAACTGGAAGCCGGCTATCACCGGGTACGGCAGAAGCAGGAGGTCTCTGTTGCGCGCGTCGCGATAGTGCCCTGGCTCGATCGCACGGCGCCGACAGAGTTCGGGGGGCAACGCGCGTTGAAGGCCGTCGGCCAGCTGGGCGGCAAGATCAGGTCGCGCGTGGAGGTATCCGGCAGCAGCCTCGTCCTCCAGAATGATCGCACCCTCAACGAGAACCGTGAGCTAGCACGCGATCTTGCGCCCAGTTGGGGACTGCACCAACCGGTAGCCTCTCGAGCGCGGATGATCCGACGCTATGACCTCAAACCATTTTTGGTGCGCGATTATCTAATCGGTCAAGACTTCGCGCGCGCGGACATTCTCGCCCCTAAGCTCTTCCATGAGCTGTTGTGCGCACGGGTCGACAAGTCCTCTGTGCCCGCAGGGGGGTAGCACTACCCAATTGCGTTGCTGGGCAGGCCGTATAGCCCCCGAGCGTCTCTCGACACGGTAATGCTCGATGCGACCAATCGAGCCGTCGGATCAGCAGAGCAGCTTGCATCGCCCGTCCGACAGCAGCGCGCCTCTCAAGCGCGGCGTGCCACGTGATCATGCCACTGTGAGCTCGCCCGCTTTGTCCGGCGAGCATGGGCCTCCAACTTGCCAGGCATAATCGGTAGCGTGCGTCGACGCCACGCAAGAAGACTGCCGATGCAGAAGCCGAAAGCTGCAGCAACTGCCATCACGATTACGTGTTGCGAAGCCGCCCCATAAACGTTTGCTCCGGCGGCCGCGACACCTGCGGCTGCGAGCAATAAGCTCGACAGCGACGCAACGATGTAGCGGCGCAGGTTGCCGATCGGGCGCGTGATGACGAACGAGACCGCAGCCGCTACCAGAAGGACAACGAGTGGTGTCACTATTGCAAGAAGCATGGGGTATCCTTTGGCTTGAAGCGCATGCTGATCGAATCGATCAGGATGATAGCCGTCCGGCGGCCGAAGTGGCACGGCACCCTTTGGCTTTCCCTCGCTGAATTCGCCTTTGCAATAGCTCGATCGGAGCTCACTTGTGATGGCCGCCCCAGCCTGAGCCGCACCTCTCCATCGGCGGGGCCGTCGTTGACCAGCGGTCCTTAGTTACCGTCACCACGTACCTCCGGCAGCCGGGTGCGGCGCCGGGCACGAAGCGGACCTGGAAAAGTGCAAGCTCCGGCCGGCGCTGCCGCGGCCAGACGAAGGTCCCAGTATCGGGTGTCTTCGCCATGGCGGCGTCTATGGCGGTGCGCGCATTGCGGTAGTCCGTCGTCGACAGCCGCGACAAGAGGAACTCGCGACAGATCCGGGTGAAGGCCGGCGGCGACCGCACGCGCTCGATAGGGGTCGGTCTGGTCGGTCGCGGGTGGCTGCAACGGCGAAACTGAGAACTCCTTAAGAGCCGGGTGAGTTGTGACTGTTGCCACGGGTTTCGACGGTGGCGGTGTCGTATCGACGGCGGCAGCAATCTTGCTCGGGGTATGGGACAAGGTCAGCGCGGTATCGGTTCTCGGTGCCGGCTCCGCTGGGCTCGTGTGGTCTGGCGGGGCCATCGCTGGCGCGACCGGGCTCGGCGCCTTGTACTCCATCAACGCCGAGGAGGTCGCAATTGTCGTCGACAGCCACCGCTGCCAACTTTCCGGATTTCTAAAGAGCCACCAGCCGCCAGCCGCGATCAGGATGACCACGCATATTCGCATCGCGGAATTGCCGCGCGTTTCCGCTGGCGGCGGGCAAATCCGCTCGCCTGCAAAGAACGGGCTTTCCTCCGCGTCGTCGTCTTCTGGATCAAAAGAAGACATAGCGGGCGCAGACTTGCGCCAAGCGAGCACACTCATGACTAACCCCCTGATATCTATCCCTTAGTAGATATCGGCCCGCTGCCGCCTATGGGGCAGCACACTCAGGGCTAAATGATGACGTACTCGGAAAGCTCCTTATTTGTGCGACGGCCCGCCAAGGCATCGCTCCTTGCTTGCGGAAGCCGCTCAGGATACGCCAGCGTCCCTCGCTCGGGCTGAGGGCACAAGGATTCGCCTCCCAGGGCGCGCTATACCCGTCGCCGGACGTCGGTTCGAGCGACAGTAGGATTGAGCATCTTCGACGACATCGGGGTCAATTTCTCCGAAGGGAATATCAATGATCAGGAAACTCAAGGCTCGCATCGGCCGGGGCTGCTTTGCCGCAGCATGTGCGCTTGCCGTTTCATCCCTTTACACGAATCAAGCGGTCGCCTGGGGTGCCCTTGCGTTTGGAACTTCTCCCGATCGGGCCAGCACGGTGTCGGCCAGTGTTACGGGAAAGGCCAGCTCGGCCGAAGCCTCAAAGTCTGCTCTGGCAGCGTGTCACGATGCGAAAAACGGACCCGACGAGGCGCGCGCGGCCTGTGTCGTCGTCAGTGCCTTTCAGGATCTGTGCTTTGCCACAGCTGGGACATTCTGGGCGATCGCGGCAAAAGAAGATGCTGCGCGCGCAGAAGTCATCGCCGCGTGCAAGGGCGCTTCGTGCACGCTAAGTTCCGGCTGCGACGGTCAGGCGCAGAAGGCAACTCCAGGCGAACAGGTCCCCGCTCACCGCGCCTCCGATTGACGAGTCCTGCGCATTTCCCGATTCATCCTTCACGCATTGGCGCAACGGGGACACGTTGCGTGCCCCGAGCATCCGCCAGATGAACGCCTCCTAAAAATCGCAGGTGCCGAGGAATGGATCCGCACCTTCGCGATCATCACCACGGACGCGAACGAGCTACTCAGGCCCACTCGACCCGGGTGAACAAGCCGGAGGACGACGAGCCCACTATCCTCGAGCGCGTCGAGGAGGCAGTCGGGATCGTGGCCAAGTAGTTTGGGGGCAAAACCGATGATCGATGATATCCGCGCGCTTCTTCTTGAGGAACTGACCCGATCAGCGGAGCCCACTAAGCCCGATCACGCTCGTGCGCCTCCGGGCGCTCGTCAATCGCCGGGCAGCAACGCGCCCAACATCCTCTGCAAGAAGGATGGCTCCTCATCCTCATCGACTTGCGGCGCGGCCCCCAGAGCGAATCGCTTCCACTGTTTCTGATGATGAGCCGACGCCGCACTCTCAAGGAATGCAGAGCGCACAGCCTTTGCAGCTATTTGCTCTTTGGGGGAGACTTCCAGAAGAATTGCTGAAGGTGGCATAGGTCTCAGCACCTCAGCGCGAGCGGGGAGCATGCTTCCGGAAGTCCACAAGGCTATCCGCACTTTGGGTGATACGTGGATACGCAGCCTGTCCGCACCGTCGGATGCGCCAGGCTGCGCGAAGTGGTCCTCAATGACGCCATGGAACGTAGGCGCGTCTGCAAAGTTGAGCCGCAAGACATCGCCGCCGCGGACTTCACTCGCCGCGAAGGCAGGTCCGGCGAAAAGCCACAAGATCAGGGACGCAATCCGCATGTAAAACCTTCCGGTCAAGGTCTTTGCAGGATCAGTCAGCCCCTTGATTTAGGCTGGAAAAAGGACGGTGGGCTCCAAACGTAGCTTAGTGGCGATAGGGCAGCACGCGAAGTGGCCCGCGACGACAAATCGCCTCTTGGCACATCCACCCTTGTCGGGCAGACCCGCCTCGGCTTCGGTCTAAGCGGAGAAACGTTGGCAGAGGCCATTGAGCTAGGCAGCGAGAGAACCTACCTCTTGCGCGGCCGCTCGGGTGACGCGTTCAAACCGCGAGCGTTACTCGACACGTCGGTGACGACGTATAACGATCGCGCCGCGCTGCATCCCCTGCCATGGCCCTCGGTGGCGCACGTCATATCGTAGAAGCCGCCGTCGCGGCAGACCACAAAGACGTGGTTGTCGGAGACGGAGCGGAGGGCCTGGTAGGCTTCCGTCATCTAAACAGGGGGCACTGGCCGCGTGGAGGCGCCGACGTCCCGTCGTCAATTGCGCGCGGCGCTAAACCCGAGCCAGGCAAGAACAGCGGCCACAAGACACGCAATCCAACTCCCCAAAATCGGGATCGCATGTGAGCCGACCACGACTTGAAAGCCTATTAGGGCTCGCGACAACTGCAGTACCGCAACAAGCGCGAAGATGACCGCTGCAAGGAGCGAATAATTTTTAGCCGTCATTTTTTTCCTCCCATCGCTCGTTTTGACCATCTAATGCGCCTCTGGATGGACGCCCTCGACCTGATATGTGATCAGCTTCACCAGAGCGGCACCTGGCCCAGAGGTGAACTCATCGATCTTGAGTTTCCCGTCGTGGTTAGCATCAGCCGCTCTGAAGCGCTGCCCGACGATCGCCAAGTATTCGTCCTTGGTCAGCGTGCCGTCGTGATCTGGGTCATTGCTCTTGAATTCTTCATTGCTGAGGTGACCGCGCAGCTCGTTCGCATCGAGAGTGCCATCCTTATCGGTGTCGAGCCGATCGAAAAGTGTCGATGCGCCTTGTCGGGATTCTGCCTCGTCGACAGAGCCGTCTTTGTTAGTGTCGAGCGCTTGAAAGATCGACGCAGTCGACCTCCTCGCGTGAACGGGCGGAATGCTCGCCACGAGGGCCGCGCACAACAACAGCATAACGCCACCGAATTTCAAGCTCGGCTTGCACATCGCTGCCGTCACTTCCCCTTGCCGCCCGGTTTGTTGAATTGTGCGCTTAAGGAGGAGGACACAGGCACGTCCTTGGGCTTTTCCTTCTTGGGCTTGCGCTTCTCTCGATTGCCCTTCTGTTCACGGTTTGCCATTTTGAGCACCTCTCTTCATTTTTGCTGAGTGTTTGCTGTGGCGGGGGGAACGCTTGCGCTCTGCGGGGGCGTCTGCGCAGTAGCTGTTGTGTTAGCCGGCGGAAGCGCCGTTTGTGCAGTCTTGGCCGACGAGGTATCGAGCCCCATCCCTGCCGGCATCGGGGGAACTGGCGACTGATATTGCTGTGCCGCGACCGATGCGACGCCAGCCAGAACAAGGCCGATAGCTAGAGCGATACGCATTTTGATCCTCACTTCCTCTTGCCCGCCGGCTTGCCCTTCTGCGGGCGCACGCCTGGGCCCTTCTCCGCGTCTTCATCAATAAACTCGACGCCGGCACCTTCAAGAGCGCGTTACCACTTATTCAGCGTGGAAGTTTCGGGTCGCCTCACCAAAACGCGATTCTTTAGGGCTCAGCCGCCCGGATTGCTTGCACTGGGGCCCCGTATCACCTGCCGGGGCGGCCGCAATAGGACAATTACCGCGACGATACTCACGATCAGCAGTGCAGCGATCGTGTAGACGCTCGCTCCTGAGCCTAAAAGCCGTACGAAAAGCGCCGTCACAAGAGTGTACTTGAGAATGGCGATGGCGCCGCCGAGCGCGCTTCCCATTTTGCCGAAGGCCTCCAGCTCCTTGTCGCGCCGACGGTAGAAGAAGAGCACCATGAGCAAGGTCCAAGCCCCGAACGCCAAGCTCAGGACCGGCATCAGACGGCTGAAGGTGCCGCGGCCGCTGATGCCGAATAAGACCTCCGAGGATTGAACGAACGCCTGCGACATCAAGGGGAAGAGAAGTACCACCGCCGTTCCGATGATCACTGAGAACTCGATGCGTGCCATGGCAGCTTGGTAGTGCTGCTGGATAGCTTTGTGCCGAAAGACGAGAAGGATGCTGATGACGAGAAGCACCAGGAGGAAGAATACCTTCAAAGGCAGAAGCCAAGCATGGACCTTGGCCGTGAGCGAGCGGCGGTCGGGATGTGTAAATTGGGCGCTCACCATAGCGCTCAGTCGGTCTTGAGCGCGGCAGCAATCGGCATCCGTCTGCAGTCGGGGCGATTGCGACAGGGGGGTTGACGCAAAGCAGAAGCGTTTGGCTTCGGGCCCCGCTGTGATCTCCAACAAGGGGTCATGGTCGCAGTCGCGGATGAATTCGGCCAAACCGAGGTGAGTCTGGCTGACGCGACGCAAGTTCTGCAGAGCTAGGAGCGCAGGGAGCCGCTCGCAAATGGCGCCATGCGCGCAGCCCGCGGGCTCGCCGCTGTCTGCTTTGAGTGTCGCTGGCGCGATCTCCCACACCGAGCGCTTGGGGCTCGCCAAGAGATTTGCGGCGATCAGATAGGAGAGGGCGCCAACCAGCAGAGCGCCTACGGCGAACCGTAATTTGCCGTAGGGGACGTGTCGCCAGTAGAGGTCGGCGAGAGCGCACGATGGCACGTAGAAGGCTACGAGCGCGACGATGCCAAGGGTCGGAAAGAACCAAAATAGATGGCTGTCAGCCGTGGAGAGATCGAACCAGCCCGCGTCGCGGAATTCATAGGCGAGGACCGTGGTTGTCGCCACGAACGATAGACCGAGGCAGGTGTACACAAAAAGGACGAAGAGGCGCGGGCCAAGAGGGATTTCGTGAGACGGCGGCATTGGTTTGCGACGCTGATGCGATTGACAAGGCGGGCCACACATTACGCACGAAATCACGACTTATGTGGGGCTAGCGTTTGACCGCCGGTGCGAGTGCAAAATTGGCAGCCGGCTGTCGAGCACCCTCTCGGAGCCAAGTCTATTTGCCCGCTGGCAGTTTGGTTAGGGCATCCCTCAAATTTACAGTGACCCTGATCCTCTTCTCAATGTTGTGATCTTGCCAGGTGGTGGCGATCACCGTGTGATCGCTCTTCACCCTGAAGTCCTCCGATAATGTTGGATTGCCATTGATCAAGTCGCTGAACTTAATGAACGCATTCCGTTCACGGCTATAGACCTCCATTGGGAACGACCACGGGGAATGTCCACCTGAGGATGACAGACTGTATACGAAGAATTGGGAGTCGCGTGTCCATTTCGCTTTTGCGACGAAGTACCCGTTGGCGCCACGCGGCGAGGAGTAATCCTTTGAGGCAAGCAAGTGACCATCTCTCGCGAGGATCTCGACTCGGCTCTCCATGTCGGGCGTCGTATAGAGACTCGGATCTGCTGGAACAACCATTGCTTTGAGTTCGCCGTCGGGTGAACGGAAGATCGTCGGCTTGACTTTCTTGCAGCTTGATGCCGGTCGTGGCGTTGGCAGCAACTGGTGCCCATTACAGGGAAAAGGCCCGCTTACCGCATCGGGGCATGCCGCCGCCACGGCGATTAGCGCGCCAGCAAGCAGTGACAGTTTCTTCATCGCGCTCCTCGTTCGATATGCCCGAACCAGCTTCATATAAGGCGCGGGCGGCATCAGGCGAACTCCTCCCAGCGAGACTTGTTGGCACTCTTCCACGCTTGTCGTCTTCGCCTTGATCCAGTTCGGGTTTCGACCCAACCGTATGAAGGCCTCGCAGAAGTCCATGCTGGCTAAGTGCCAGCAACTCGGGCGCGCTTGAGCTCTCAGACACCAGAACCAAGCGTGCTCTCACATATCTCGCGCCAGCGCAATTTGGTGATGTGGGTCTTCCGGTCCCACGCGGCCATACATTCGGCCATATCGCGACCGGTAGCGCCGAGAACGGCTGTGCCCCCGATGCTCGTGGGAATGGCCCCTGACGTGGTTGCGGCGATGGCTCCCGAACTGGTTGCAGTGAGCGGGAGCCCATGCGCATCGGCGTTCGGCTGAAGCACCACCGCGGGCGCGGAGCCTGGTGAGCTAACCCCGGTGGGGGTTACGCCGACTTGGGTTACGAGCGCCTGAGGGTCAATCTTCCTGTTTATGTCGATCGCGCCTGGGTTCAGCTGTCCGATCGAGAGGGCGCGGCCTCGCGCTTGGGCCGTGGCGCCGGAAGAGGCCAGGAGCACAACAATGAGAAGGCTGCGGGGAGAGATAAACATGTCGCCCTCCTAAGCGATAGCACGTCAAATCTCGCAGCAGTCTTCTGCCATTCGGTTGAAACCGCCTGTGAACGAGCCCTTCACCTGGCCTTCATCCTCACAACTGCTCGAAACGGCGGCCTGAACTCGCGTGGACAGGTTGATTCCGAAAGTCGGACACTCCAACCGGCCTGTCGCGTGACTTCCCAAGTACAGCACGGCTCGTTCGTCTTGATAGAGAAGCGATCTCAGGTAGCAGTCGCCTAGGCAGCCCGCTTATTTAGGCTTTCCGTCAATCTGCGCGGTCGTCGGCAAGGACGCGAACGCTTCAGAGCACAAATGTCCGTTCCGGGTCAGAAGCTGCTGTAGTGCGCGTCCATGAGGTCGGCTGTCGAGGGAAAGTCGGCCGTGGTTGCGGCGTCGAGAACGGCAAAGTGACGCTAAGTTGACATTCGTGTCTTGCGAGCGATCAGTCACTGCGGCAGTCGCAACTGCCTCGCGGCTAGGGCGGCGTCATTCGCGCTAGAGGCCGAAGCCATCTCAGCCGTGGTTGCTGCTAGAGACCGTAGGTTGCCCCATCGAATTGAAGCGCGCCTTCTGTTCGTCGGAAAGAGACGCATAGAAGTCGATCACTGCAGGCCGCACGATGTCTGCGGCCTCCAACAAAGCGGCAACGCGCTTTTTCGTGGCATCGAGGCGGCCTCCAACGGTCGAGGGGATGCTCGAGATACACCCCGCCTTGGCGGCGTTGGCAGCGCTTGTCGACGCGGCTTTCAGCGCCTCCAGCTGACCGCGTTGCCCGTCATTCAGGCTCACTATCTTCTCGATTTGCTGGGCCGGGAGGTCTGTAAACGCAGGACCACGCTCGGAGCACACATCCTCTAATATTCACGCCAGATTTTTCCCGGCCGGCTGTCGCTTTGGCGCGTGTCTGACGCGGAAAGCGCCGCTCGATCGAAGCGCTGCTTCTGGTCATCGCTCAGGAGGCCGTACAGCCGATCCAGCGGTTCACGCACCATGTCTATCACCTCCTCCATTGCCTTGAGCCGCGTGGCTACGGCGTCCACTTTGGCTGGCGGCGTGAGAGGCGGTTCTGTCGGGCAGGATTGCTTCAACAGTTCGACACCCTTAGCTGAGGCCGCGTTGAGGTCATCAAGGGCCGCTTGCTGCTCGCTCGTTGGCTTGATCACCTTTTTAAGGTGTTGGAACGGTAAGTCGGTGACGCCTGGGGCTAGGCTTCCACAGGCGTCCTCTTGATATTGCGGGGAGACGGTCGTCGCCGCCCGGCCGGAGGCGCGATGCGACCTCTGCTCAACGCCATAGATGTCATAATAAGCGTAATGGCTGCCGTAGTTGACGTATCCTGGCTCACCGAGCGGCCAGAACACGCTCCACCAGATCCAATCCGGATCGTAATCCCAGAAGGGGTCGTAGTAGGCATAGGGCCATAGCGCAAAGGCAAAGATATCGCCATACGCGTATGGCCAGAAGACTGGTCCGTACCAGCCATAGCCATGAAAGTGACGGCCGAACCCGCGAGGCAGCCTGTCTGACCTGAAGCGGTGGCTCCAGAAGCCGTTATGCGCGAAGCGGTGCACCGCGCCGCGATGAGATGCGAGCCTAAGCGAGCGGCCCCTCAGATTGTGCGTTGCCGCCAATGCTGTTTGCCCCATGTGCCGTCTCCGGTACGCAGCAATGTGACTGCGGCGAATGGCATGCTGGTGCGAGTGTGCAAGCCGCGCGCCCCGGAAATGCTGCCTTCGAGCAAAATGTGTTCCCCGGAAATGGTGCCCACGAGCAAAATGACTAGCCCTGAAATGGTGCCCGCCACTAAAGCGGGCGCCTCTGAAATGGTGCCCGCCGCTAAAGTGGGTGCCTCTGAAATGGTGCCCCCCGCCAAAATGCACACCATGAGAATGGCCGCCGCCAATGTGATGACCTCCGCCTCCTCGTCCTCGTGCGCCCGCTGGCATTGAATCGCTCACCAGGCACATGGCCAGCAACGATGCACCGATTATGACGGACAGATAAGTTGCACGAAACATGGCCTATTCTGCCTTCCTCAGCGTGCATTTTCGCAGGCTGGCCTGGTGAGCGGGTCCGAGACGGGGCTTGCAAATTGCCTCCCATTGAACACCCCCGCATTGCGCATAATCAATTGCGCTGCACATTCGTTCCGCGCCTGCGAAAAAGCCTGGGGTCACAGGAGGCGCGCCCGAGGTCACGCAGACCGTGGCTTCGGTCAATAGCCCGAAGGTGGCACTGAAGCTTGAGTAGCCGGGTCTTCCTGTTGCCTGGGTGCGCCAATCGTCGTCGGACATCCGCAAGTCTTGCCGCCGCCCGCGCCAACCTGATCCGTTGGGTTGCGTAAAGCGACCCGATGTGCGACCGATCCGACAACGCTATTGCATCGGCCATGCCTGCCGATGCGATCGAATGGTAGGCTCGATTTGTGCTTCGTTCGAAGCCGTCTTCCCGCTCCAGGGAGCGACCGAGCCCAGTGGAGGCCATGACGACGAGCCCGCACATCCTCTGGTTCGAGGACGTACGCCGTACCGATGTGGCACGCGTCGGCGGAAAAAATGCTTCGCTGGGCGAGATGGTGCGCAATCTCGCCGAGAAGGGCATTCGCGTCCCGGCGGGGTTCGCGACCACGGCCGCGACCTATTGGCAGTTCATCGACGCTGGTGGCTTACGAGACACGATCAGGCGCGCGCTCGACGAGCTTGCGGCCGGCAAGACGCCGCTGGCGGAGGTCGGCGACACGATCCGCCGCGCGATCCTGCGCAGCACCTGGCCCCGCGATATCGAACAGGCGCTCAAGTCCGCCTATGCCGAGCTGTGCCGGCGCGCGCAAAGAGCAGATGTGGATGTCGCCGTGCGCTCCAGCGCGACGGCGGAGGATTTGCCTGAGGCGAGCTTCGCCGGCCAGCAGGAGAGCTACCTCAATATTCGCGGAGAGGCGATGCTGCTCGACGCCTGTCGCCGCTGCTATGCCTCGCTCTTCACCGACCGGGCCATCAGCTATCGGCAGGTCAAGGGCTTCGATCACATGAAGGTGGCGCTCTCGGTCGGCGTGCAGCTCATGGTCCGTTCGGATCTGGGCGGGGCCGGCGTCATGTTCTCGATCGATACCGAGACGGGGTTCGACAAGGTCGTGCTCATCAATGCTGCCTGGGGGCTCGGCGAGAACGTGGTGCAAGGCACCGTCGATCCCGATGAGTACCAGGTGTTCAAGCCGCTGCTGGCGACGCGCGGCGTTGTTCCTATCGTGGAGAAGAAGCGCGGCGCCAAAGTCCAGAAGATGGTCTATGGAAATGAAGGTGAGCGCCCCACGCACAACGTCCCCACCTCGGAGGCAGAGCGCGCAGCTTTCGTGCTCGCCGACGGGGAGATCCTTGAGCTCGCGCACTGGGCCTGTCTGATCGAGGACCACTACGGCCGGGCCATGGACATGGAATGGGCCAAGGACGGCGAAAGCGGCAAATTGTTCATCGTGCAGGCGCGCCCCGAGACCGTGCAGTCGCGCAAGGGTACCGCCGCTTTTCTGTCCTACAAGATCAAGTCGAAAGGGCGAAAGATCGTCTCCGGGTTGAGCATCGGCGGCGCAATCGTGGCCGGCCCCGTGCGGCGGATCGAAAGCCCGCGCGAGATCGCACAATTCACCGACGGCTCGATCCTCGTGACGGCGATGACCGATCCCGACTGGGTTCCCATCATGAAGCGGGCCGCCGCCATTGTGACCGATCACGGCGGGCGAACGTCGCATGCCGCCATCATCAGCCGCGAGCTGGGGCTGCCCGCCGTAGTCGGGACCGGCAACGCCACGCAACTCCTCAAAAACGAGCAGCTGATCACCGTGTCCTGCGCCGAGGGAGACGAAGGTTTCATCTACGAAGGGCGCGCAGATTTTGAGACGGTGAAGATCGACCTCGAGCACATCCCGGCGACAAGAACGCAGATCATGCTCAATCTCGCCAATCCGGGTGCTGCCTTCCGCTGGTGGCGACTTCCGGTCGACGGCGTGGGGTTGCTGCGCATGGAGTTCGTCGTCGGCAATCACATCAAAGTGCATCCCATGGCGCTCATCCACTATGACGCGTTGAAAGACGAGGGGGCAAAGAGCGCGATCGATGAGCTCACGCGCGGCTACGCCGACAAGTCCGACTATTTCGTGGAGCGGCTGGCACGTGGTCTGGGGCGCATCGCCGCCGCCTTTTACCCGAAGCCCGTGATCGTGCGCATGAGCGACTTCAAGACCAATGAGTACGCCAACCTGATCGGCGGCGCACAATTCGAGCCGAAAGAGGAAAACCCGATGCTCGGGTTCCGCGGTGCCTCGCGCTACTACTCACCGCGCTATCAGGAGGGCTTCGCGCTCGAATGCCTGGCCATCCGCCGGCTGCGCGAGGAGATGGGCTTTTCCAACGTCATCGTCATGATCCCCTTCTGCCGCTCGATCAAGGAGGCGGACCGCGTTCTGGCGGTCATGGCCGAGAACGGCCTGAAGCGCGCAGAGAACGGCTTGCACGTGTACGTGATGTGCGAGATCCCTTCCAACGTCATATTGGCAAAAGCCTTCGCGACGCGCTTTGACGGCTTCTCCATCGGCAGCAACGACCTCACCCAGCTTACGCTGGGGATCGACCGCGATTCAGCGGAGCTTGCGCCCTTGTTCGATGAGCAGGACGAGGCGGTAAAGTGGATGATCGGCACGGTCATCGAGCGAGCGCATGCGAGTGGCGCCAAGGTCGGTCTGTGCGGACAGGCTCCGAGCGACCATCCGGAATTTGCCGGGTTCCTCGTCGGCTGCGGCATCGATTCCATTTCCGTGAGCCCGGACAGCTTCATCGCCGTGAAGCAGCACGTCGCCGACGCGGAAGCGATTGCGGCGGCTGCTCCCAGAAGCGGGCCTGCTCGTCGGCGATAAGGGCCATGCAGCGACCCGGCTGATCCTCAAGCGGCCTCAACCTTCACCTCGCCAAGACGGCGCTGAACGCCCTCTGCGACGGCGTCCTTCAGAACGGAACATGACCATGACGTTTTGGCCATGTCCCTACCTTCTCGAAGCTGAGCTTGAAGAGTGTCGCCCCTTTGCCCCACCTCTTGCGCCGGGCCAAAAACCTGACATTTTCCCATCGGGAGACAGCGCACCATGAATAAACCCGACGACCCGCAGACGGCGTCGACCGACGAGCAAGACGGTACGCCAGGCAAAGGCGCTCTTGCTCAGCTCGGTACGTTGCTACGCGCGCTCGGCGCCTCGTCGGAACGGCGGCGCCTCGTTTTGCTGACCGCTGGCATCGTCGTCATCCTCTGCGCAACCGCCGTCGGGCAGATCAGGCTCAACATTTGGCAAGGCAGCTTCTACGATGCCCTCGAGAAGCGTGATTTGCACGCTTTCGCTCATCAAGTCGTCGTCTTTATCGTCATAGTAAGCGTTCTGCTTGTGCTGGCCGTCAGCCAAACTTGGCTGCACGAAATGACAAAGGTGAGGCTGCGGGAATGGCTGACGCATGATCTGCTCGATGAGTGGCTGGCGCCAAAACGCGCCTATCGTCTCCAGTTCGCGGGTCAGATCGGCGTCAATCCCGATCAGCGCATGCAGGAGGACGCCCGTCATCTGACGGAATTGTCCGCAGGTCTCGGCGTCGGCGTTCTCCAGTCCTCGTTGCTTCTCGTCAGCTTCTTGGGCGTGCTCTGGGTTCTTTCGGCGCAAGTCGTGTTTGTGGTCGGCGGCCACAGCTTTTCCGTCCCGGGCTATATGGTCTGGTGCGCGCTCGCTTTCGCGCTGGCGGGATCCTGGCTCAGTTGGCGGGTCGGGCGCCCTCTCATACAACTCAACTACGACCGCTACAGCTACGAGGCCGATCTCCGCTTCGCTCTCGTTCGCGACAGCGAGCATGCGGAGGGAATTGCCCTATATGGCGGAGAGCCAGACGAGCGCCGACTGCTTGAAGGCATCGTCGATCGCTTGATCGGCATTATGCGGCAGCTGGCGAACGGTCTCGCCCGGCTGACGTGGATTACTTCCGGCTACGGCTGGCTTGCGCTCGTCGCGCCGATCATAGTTGCGGCCCCGGGCTATTTCGGCGGCAGCCTATCGTTCGGCGGCTTGATGATGGTGGTGGGTGCGTTCTTCCAAGTTCAACAATCGCTGCGGTGGTTCGTCGACAATTTTGCCGGGATCGCCGACTGGCGCGCCACGCTCTCGCGCATCGTGACCTTCCGCGATGCCCTACTGGGTGTTGAGGACCTGCACCGTGACGTATCGCGCATTGAGATCCTCGATCATCCCGCCGGGAAACTGGCTCTGGACGACGTCACCCTCTTTCTTCCCGTTGGCGAGGCTGCGCTCGACGCGACCCACATCGAAGTCTCCCCTGGTGAACGAATCCTGATCGTGGGTGGGCCCGGATCGGGAAAAACCGCGCTGGTTCTCGCCTTGGCAGGGCTTTGGACTTGGGGGACGGGCACGATCCGCATGCCGCCCCGGGCGAGCACATTGTTCATGCGCGAGCGGCCGTATCTGCCGCTGGGCACGCTGCGCTGCGCCATTGCCTATCCGGCCCAACCCAGTCACCTGGACAAGGCAGCGATCAGCTCCGCGTTGCAACGAGTGGGCCTCGATTACTTGGCGTCGTCATTGGACCGCGATGCGCGTTGGGACCGGACACTGTCCTTGGATGAGCAGCAGCGCCTCGCCTTCGCGCGTCTCCTCTTGCACGCGCCGCGCTGGGTTTTTCTTGACGATGCATTGAGTGCCCTGGACGTAGGCCCCCGCCAGACCTTGATGTCCGTCTTCAATGGCCCCCTCTCTGGGGCCGCCGTTATCAGCACGAGCCGCACCCCTGAGCAGAACCACTTCTACAACCGTGTTTTTGCTCTTCACCGCCTTCCCGGCAGCGCGCATCTTCGTCTGCGCCCTTATGATGGATCGCAGCAATCCAGACCTGTCTCTCTGGCATCCGAAATTGCCGTTGACGCCTAAATCGGGTCATTTCCGCTGTGTTCGTCCAGCGCCATGCAAAGGATGCAGCGGCCGATGCGAGATAAGGTCGACACAGACGACACTGCGCTGCTCGAGCTGGTTCAGAGGCAAACCTTTCGCTACTTCTGGGATTTTGCTCATCCCGTCAGTGGATTGGCGCGCGACCGCAGCGACCCGAGCCCTGACTTTGGCTCCGAGGTGGTGGCAACTGGAGCGTCCGGGTTCGGCATCATGGCGATCCTCGTCGCCGCCGAACGAGGGTGGATCAGGCGCAGAGATGGGGCTCGCCGGCTGCTGCGGATTGTACGGTTTCTCAAAAAGGCAAGACGCCATCACGGCGCTTTTCCGCATTTCATGCACGGTACGAACGGCGAGACGATCCCCTTTTCCGGCAAGGACGACGGGAGCGATCTCGTCGAGACATCATATCTCTGCATGGGCTTGCTATGCGCGAGGCAGTACTTCGGTCGACCCAGTGCGGAGGAAAGCGAGCTGCGCGACCGCATCAATGCGCTGTGGAACGACGTCGAATGGAGTTGGCACACCCGCGGCGGCTCTGAGGTGCTCATCTGGCATTGGAGTCCGAACTACGGATGGGACATCAATCTTGAGATTCGCGGCTGGAACGAATGCTTGATTACCTACCTGTTGGCGGCGTCCTCTCCGCGCCACCCGATTGCTGCCGCTGTCTATCACCGCGGCTGGGCCGCGGGCCGGAGCTTCAAGAACGGCAAAGAATTCTATGGAATACGGCTTCCTCTGGGACCCGATTACGGCGGCCCCCTGTTCTTCGCTCATTATTCCTTTCTGGGGCTCGACCCGCGGGGACTGAAGGACCGCTACGCCGACTATTGGGAGCAAAATGTCAATCACACCCTCATCAACCGCGAGCATTGCGTGCGCAATCCCAAGAATTTCAAGGGATACGGGCCGGAATGCTGGGGGCTCACCGCCAGCGACGATCATTTGGGATACCACGCTCATTCCCCGGACAACGACCTCGGCGTAATCTCCCCGACCGCAGCGCTGTCGTCTTTTCCGTACACACCCGAATATTCGATGCGCGCGCTCAAGCATTTCTACTATGACCTCGGCAGCAAGATCTGGGGTGACTACGCGTTCGTCGACGCCTTCAGCGTAGCCAGGGATTGGTATGCGCGAACCCACGTCGGGATCGACCAAGGCCCGATCATTGTGATGATCGAGAACTACCGCTCGGGACTCATCTGGAATCTCTTCATGAGTTGCTCCGAAGTGCAGAACGGTCTGAGATTGCTGGGCTTCGAATCGCCCAAGCTCAGTTGAAGGTCGGCTCTCGCGCTCAGCGGCGCATGGTCAGGTGGCGACGAGGAGCAATCGGGTGAGCGAGCGAGCCCTCGATCTGGTAGGCTGCCGTGGCACTGCCCCAAAGAAATCCGCTGGGAAACTGCGCGTTGCTCATGGCTTGGTGGCTGCCTCTCAGAAAAGGGGAAGCGCGGTGCCAGAGGGCCTAATGAGCATCGATCAATCTATCGAGCGCCGGCCGATCCAACACTCGGAGAGCCCCGCCTTGGCTCTGCGCGATCAGGCCCAGATGCTCCAGTTCGCAGAGTGAACTTACCACATCGGAGACCCTCAATCCGAGCAGCTCAGCCACGAAACCCGAGGCCAGAGAATCGGGAATGATGTCGGGGTCCCGGCCTTCATAAGAGTTATTGCGTGAGATTGATGACAAGAGGGCCGCGACTCGCTGAAGGCGCCCGATTTGGAGCGGCCGTCTTGCGGAAACCTGGTCTCGGCTATCCCAGCGAGAAACGACGGCGGGCGTCGTTGCAGGGAGCTGCTGGAACTGAGGAGATGCGTGCTTCGCAGATTGCGCCATCGATCCGGAAATCATCGTCAGCCCCTCTCCACCCGTGTTGGTGAGAGCCACTTAGACGGCAATGATGTTCCAGGACTTGGCCAACCTGGTATGAAAATGTCGAGTTTTGTACCAAACCCCTGATTAGCCGCGCTGGATCTGCATAAGTGGGGACCAGTGCCCACTTGCGCGCATTCTCAGTTGACTCTCGTCAGGGCGGGCGTCGCCACGGGCAGGCGCCGTGCAGCCCGGCGTTCGATCGCAAAATAGAAGGTCGGGATGATGAAGAGAGTGAGCAGCGTGGCCGGTATGAGGCCGCCGGCTACCACCGTCGCGAGGCTGCGTTGCACATCGCTGCCGACGCCCGTCGCCAGCGCGGCCGGCAACATGCCGACTGTTGCCACCGAAGCCGTCATGAGCACCGGCCGCAATCGCTCGCCAGCCCCCACCAAGATGGCCTCGGAGAGCGGGATACCTTGCTCACGAACGCGGTTAAGGTTCGCCACCATGATGACCCCGTTCATGACGGCAACGCCGAACAATGCAATGAAGCCAACTCCCGAGGCGACATTGAGGGTCGTCCCAGTGAGATGGAGAGCGATCAACCCGCCGAGCGTCGCCAGCGGCACGACGCTCAGGATCAGCAAGACTTGGCGCAGGACGCCGAACTCCGCATAGAGCAATATTATCATGAGCCCCAATACGAGGCCGAGGATCAGCTTGAAACGCGCCTCTGCGCGCCGCTGGCTCTCGAACTGTCCGCCCCATTCGAGGTGATACTTTTTCGGATCGAATGAAACCTTGGCCGCAATGGCTGTGTTGACCTCTGACACGAGGGCGGCGGGATCGCGATCATGATAGTCGAGCTTCACCAGTAGATAGCGGTGATTCATTTCGCGATTGATCATGCTCTCGCCGGTCTGCACCCGGATGTCCGCAAGCTGCGACAGCGGAATGAGCGCCCCCGTGCTCGACGTGAGGACAAGATCCTTGATCGCCTCGGGACTGTTGCGAGCCTCTGCCGGGAAGCGGACCGTCATGTCGTAGTGGCGTTCGCCGATGAACACCTGACTCACGGCCGCGCCACCGATCCCGGTCTTGATCAGGTCCGCAACATCGCTGACGTTAATGCCGTAGCGCGCCGCCGCTTCGCGGTCGATCTTGATCGCAATCTGCGGCAGCCGCTTGTATTCGTCGATTGCCGCATCCGTGACCCCGGGAATTGTGTTCAGCGCGGCGACAATACCCTTACCGATGCGGCGCAACTCGTCAAAATTGTCGCCGAAGACCTTGATGGCGAGAGCGCTGTGGGGATCGAACACCTTGTCGAGAACGCTGTCGATGATTGGCTGGCTGAAGGCGATCTCAAAGCCCGGCAACTCTTCAAGCCGCGACGTCATGCGCCGGATCAGGTCCTGTTTGCTCTCGCCTGCCGGCCAAGTGGCGTAGGGGGTGAGCACGACGGCTACTTCGACATGCGATGGCGTCCACGGATCGGTGCCGTCGTCGTTGCGGCCGAGATGGGTCACGACGGAGGAGACCTCGGGAAACTCGTTGATGGCGTGACGCAGATCCGCGGTCATTTCCCCCGCCTTCTCCAGGGAAATTCCTGGCGGCATCTCGGCATGAAGCCAGATGGAGCCTTCGTCGAGCTGCGGAAGAAATTCGCGCCAGACCGTGACGCCGAGGACGACCACGGCGACCGCCGCTGCGGCGCTCAGGACGTAGGCGATGCTGGGTCGACGGAGCGAGCGTTGCAATATCCGCCGGTAGCCGGCCTCGAGCCAGTCCAGGACCGGGTTGCGGAAGACCCGCCAAGGCCCGCGGTACGCCAGGAAGGCCAGCCCCGGGATCACCATCAGAGCAAACAGCAATGCGCCGAATTGCGCGTAGCCAATGGCAAAGGCCATCGGATGGAACAGCTTCGCCTCGATGCGCTGGAACGCGAACAGGGGCAAATAGGCGGAGATAATGATCACGGTCGCAAAGAAGATCGGCCGCGCGACTTGGCGCGCCGCCTCGTGCACGTCGGCTTCGGTGAGAGGCTCGTTCGGTTTCGCCTCGCGGCGGCGCAAGATCGCTTCCGCCATCACGATGGCGCCGTCCACGATGATGCCGAAGTCGATGGCGCCCAGCGACAGCAAGTTGGCGGAAATCTTGGTATGGTTCATCAGGATGAAGGCCACCACCATTGCGAACGGAATAGTGATGCCGACGAGCAGCGCACTGCGCGGGCTGCCCAGAAAAAGAATGAGAACGATGACGACAAGGCCGATGCCTTCGAAGACCGTGTGCGAAACCTTGTCGATTGTGGCGTTGACGAGCGTTGAGCGGTCGAGATAGGGGACGATCTGTACGTCGTCGGCCTTCAGCTGCGCGTTGAGCTCCGCCACCTTGGCGTGCACCCCCTTCAGAACCCTTGAGGGATTTTCGCCGCGCAACAGCAAGACCGTTCCCTCGACGGCATCGTTCTCCTGGTCTTTGCCGAGGATGCCGTGGCGCTCTTGGTTGCTCAGCTTCAGCTTGCCGAGATCGCGCACGAAGATCGGCGTCCCGTTGCGTTGGGTGACGACGATGTTACCCATGTCCTGCAGGGTCTGCACGACGCCGATGCCGCGGATGACGTACCCGAGCTCGCCGCGGTTCAGAACACTGCCGCCGGCGTTCGCACTGTTGGCGACGATCGCGTCGGTGACGTTCTTGAGCGACAAGTTGAAGCGGATCAGCTGCTGGGGATCGAGCTCCAGCTCAAACTGGGTCGTGAGGCCGCCGAAGTTCTGGATGTCGGCGACGCCCGGCACCTGCTTCAACGTCGGGATGACCGTCCACTGCTGAATTTCGGAGAGCTGGCGCAAATTCTTCGTGGACGAACTCGAGCGTGTAATAGAGAATTTGACCGGTCGGCGAGCTCAGCGGGTCGAGGCCCGGAGAAAGGCCCGGCGGTAGCGTGACGTCCTGGATCCGCTCCATGATGCGCTGGCGCGACCAGTAGTCCTCGATGCCGTCGCGAAACACCAGTGAGATCAACGACAGCCCGAACGTACTGCGCGAGCGCATCATCGCCAGTCCGGGCGTGCCGTTGAGTTCTCGTTCGAGTGGGATGGTGACCTGCTGCTCGACCTCTTCGGCCGCCAGCCCAGGCGCTTGTGTGACGACCTGGGAGGACGTATCCGCGACGTCGGGATAGGCCTCGATCGCAAGCTGGGTCCAAGAATAATAGCCGTAGATGGCGGCAAAAACGCAGATCATCGCTATGACCAAGCGCTTGCGAAGGGCCAGCCTGACGAGCCAATCAATCACCGAGCAGCACTCCGCCCTTGACGACGATGCGATCACCGGCCTTGACGCCGCTCTTGAGAACGGCTTGGTCCCCTTGCTGAAAGTCTATATCCACGGTCCGCGCTTCGAACGTCCACGGCTCGACTTCGACCAACACCTGATTTGCGTCGTCTTTCACCACCAGTGCACTCGTGGGTACGACTGCCACTCTCCGCATAGGCGCGTAGAAGCTGACATTGGCGAACATGCCGGGCTTCAGACGCGTATCTGGATTTTCAAAGGCGATACGGACCTTGGTCCGACGCGTGTCGGGGTCGAGGACATCGCTGACAAACAAGACGTGACCTTTGAGCACCTCGCCGGGATAAGCGGCGAGGTCGACGTCGACCAGTTGTCCCTTTGAAACGAGCGATATATCTTTTTCCGGGACGCTGGCGGTGACCCAGACGGTGCTCAGGTCGGCGATGGTCATCAACGGGGCCGTCACATCGTTCCAATAGGCGCCGGGTGCCACCCCCAGATCGATCACGCTGCCGGCCATCGGCGCGACAACCGTCACCGTGCGCGACTTATTTGTGGTGTCGGCGTCGACGCCGATCTTCTTCAGACGCGCTGCCGTGCGCTGTAACTCCACCTGAGCGGCGAGGTAATCTGTTTCAACCTGTTGCAGATCCTTCTGGTCCGTCCACCCGTCCTTGCCGAGGATGCGCTGGCGATCCCGGTTCTTGAGCGCGAGCGACAGCATTACCTTCGCTCGATCATAATCGGCATAGGCAGTGGCGAGGTCGGGCGAGTCGATGACGACGAGCGGCTGGCCTGCTTTCACTCGCTCGCCAAGTTGCACCTTGAGCTGCGTCGCGCGACCAGCGAGCGGCGGCAGGACCTTGATCAGATGCGCAGGATCAGCCTCCACGACCGCTGGGAGGACCAGGCGGCGCTGGATGTCCTGCTCCTCGACGGGCCCGATTGCGAGCTTTGTTCGCACCGGAGACCCTTCGGGAACAGTGATCCGCCGCCCCGCGCGGATGATGGGCTGCACCTTCTCGACGGCGATAGGTGCGGGGGCCGGACGGCGGAATTGGGTGATGTACAGCCGATAGGCGCCGGCGCCGAAAGCGCCTGCCATGAGAACAAGTATCAGAGTCATCACCCAGTGCAGCGCACGCCGCACAGGCTCGCGACCGCCGGGCTTGTCATTCCGACGCTGCGGCAGAGGATCGAGTTTCTCGATCTTTGGCTTCGAATTCTACGAGCATCTAACCAAATCTGGCTTGAATGAATTTCCATGCGAGGCCAAGCGCCCGAACGAGGATCGTTCGACGCTTGCCGCGGTTTCAGCCTGCGGGCCGCGTCAGTCGGCGCGCAAACGGACAATGATGATGTCAGATCGAAGGTGGAGCGCGGGCCTGAAACATAAAATGTGCCGCAGGCACCACTGCCAATTCAGCAGTTGCTTGCAGCCTTATCGCGCCAAGGTTCGTGGGCAGCGGCAATGCCGGCGGCGCGGCAGGCGCCGAAGCGCTCAACAACTGGATCAATGCGCAGATTGCGCAATGAGGGTCGACCAATCCATTCGATTTGTGGATCGGAGCGCTCGCCGAGGCCGCGCTCGATCCATTCGCCATGGTCGACGTCGAAGTCAGAGCAGGGGTAGGGATATGAACGTGTCCAAAGGACAATGCTATTTGGACTGCCAGCGCGAACAGCGCCAAGCGGGAACCCAAGCGTATATTCGACCGGAACCAGTCCATCTCTCTACGGGTTCACGCCCCCTGTGACCGGCGCAGCACGGCTTGCCGCTGCAGCGAGATATCCGAAGAGAGCTGATAGTATGGCGAAAAGTGGGCAATGACTGGAAGTGGTTATCGCTGGAGCGCTTTTCGGGAGCAGGCAACCGCCGTGCGGCCATTGCCGATTTCAAGAACCTGTAAGTGACGCCATCCTACCAATTTCATCAAGGGCTTGGCGCTCAAGCATTTAGACCCCCGTTGCGCCACGCGCACGCCATGTAGAGCGCGGGCGGCACTAACGAATCTGCTAAAGCCTCAGTCGGTCGAGGCGTCAGGGCGTCTTGCTCGAGACGAGGGCATTAGGGCATTGCGCAATCAGCGCGGCTCGTGGGCCGCACTCGCCACAGCGGCGATGCTCGTTTTTGCCTGGGCACCGTGCGCCGGCGCGGGCAGCCCCGGCACGGACTGCTGCGCCGATCTAGAGAGCCGCATCGCCGAGCTCGAGGCCACTGTCACGCGCAAGGGCAACCGCGACGTCGCGCTTCAAGTCTCGGGGCTGATCAACCAGGCATTGCTCGGCTGGGACGACGGCGCTGCGAACAACGCCTTTGTCGTCACCAACGACAACGCGCGCACGCGGCTGCGCTTCAATGGCACCGCCAACATCGATGCCGACTGGCAAGTCGGCTACCGCGCGGAGATGGGCGTCAGGGCGGCCAACTCCAAGCTCGTCAACCAGTACGGATCGACGGACCGCCGCGACGACACCCCCGACATTCGCGAGGCCGTCTGGTTCCTCAAAAGCAAGCGCAACGGCACCTTCTACCTCGGGGCGACGTTCCCGTCCTTCACCAACGTTGCCGATTCCAACGTCACGCAGACGGACTGGTTTGCAAAATACGGCGGCGTGGAAAACACCGGCCTCAGCATGTTCCTGCGCTCATCGGGCAACGGCGAGCTCAGCCGCACGCTCACGTGGCGGCGCATCATCGGTGCCGGCGGGGACCAGCCGGGCGAGGCTCAGAGAGGCTTTCAGCTCCTCAAGTACGTGTCCCCGGCTTGGAACGGCTTTACGGTGGCCGGGTCGTGGGTTGCCGACGACTTCTGGGACGCGACAGTGCGCTACCGGGGCGAGATCGCGGGCTTCGATATCGCCGCTGCCGTAGGCTATCTCGACCTGACGCCCGGCTCGCGCTCGCGCAACGTCTGCGCGCTCGACCGCTTTGCGACTACGGGCGATGCCACCAAATGCCACCAGGCGGGAGGCTCCGTCAGCGTGCTCCACGAGGCCACGGGGCTGTTCTTCAATCTGGGCGCCGGGCTGACCCTCGACGGTCTCCTCCAAGACACACCTCGCTTCGCCGGTACGAGCGTCGAGGACGGCGAGCTGTTCTGGTCGGGCCAAGTGGGGATCGAGAAGAGGATTAACGCGCTCGGCAAATCGACGATCTACGGCGAGTTCTACCTCTACGACGGGGGCGCCCCGACCGGGCTCTTGGTCGGACCTGGGGACGCGCTCAATCCGACGGGTCTCGGCACGTGGACGGTCTGGCGATCGGACATGAACGCGATCGGAGGGGGCCTCGCGCAGGGCATCGATGCCGCGTCGATGATCCTCTATTTGTCCTATCGGCATGTGAGCGGAGACGTGACGCTGCGTCAGCTCAACGGCCTCGCTGCCACGGGGCCTATCGCGGGGACGCCGATCGATGATCTCGATCTGCTGCTGACCGGTGCGATCATCAATTTTTGACGGCTTTAATTGCGCAGATTAGCCGAGGGGGGTGACATCGACCCCGACGGCGACCGAATGCTCGCTGCCGCCCAAGAGTATGCCGCTGATCGGGCTCACGTCGTCATAGTCGCGGCCGTAGGCAATCGTGATGTGCTCATCGCGTGGTATCAGTCCGTTGGTCGGATCGAAATCGACCCAGCCGAACTCGGGCGACCACACCGAGATCCAGGCATGCGAGGCGTCCGCGCCGGTGAGCCTCGGCGATCCTGGCGGCGGGCTCGTCAGGATGTAGCCGCTGACGTAGCGCGCAGGCAGGTGCATCGCGCGCAGGCAGGCGAGCGCCAGGTGCGAGAAATCCTGGCAGACGCCGCGCCGCTGCTGCAGCACCTTCATGACGGGCGTTGAGACGTCGGTCGCGGTGGCGTCGAAGACAAAGTCGTCGTAAATGCGCGCAATCAAATCCCACGCCGCCCGCAGCACGGGCCGGCCGGGCCCGAACGAGGGGCGCGCGTAGTCGGCGATCTCGATGGTGGGTCGCGTGTGCTTGGAGGCGCAGGCGTACCTTTGCACCTCGAGATCGACTTGTCCCTTGAGGTCGGCGACGGAAGCGGCGAGCGCGTCCCACGGCATGCTGCGATCGAGATTGACGGCCGGCGGCACGCTAACGCCAATCCGGCTCTTGGCGTGGACGATGAGCTCCTCGTGCTGCTGCTCGATGTCGAACATGACGACGCGGTTGCCGTAGTAATCCTCCCGCTCCGTGCGGATCGTCGGCGCTGGGTCGATGAGCAGTGTATGCCCCTTCAGCGTTTGGCGGTCGACCGCGCGCGGCGACATGTGCACGATATGCTGGGACTGCACGACGGGCGACGTGTAGCGGTAGACCGTCCTGTGGCTGACATCGTAGATCATTGGCGCGGGTCGAGACGCGTGTGCACGCGATGGGGCTGCTCTTCGACGAGATTGAAGTAGCGCCGCTCGATCGCAGTCGTGAGCTGCGGCAGGAGCTGCAGCTGTTTGCGCATGGCGGCCTGCAGCTCGGCGCGGGTGGCATCCGCCGCAAATCTCTCCACGTCCGCAAGCCGCACGGAGGTGAGCATGGAGAGGATGAGGCGTCGCTCCTCGGTGAGGCTGGCGCCTTGGCGCGACTGCGGCAGCGCCGCGAGATGGCTCGAGATGCTGCCGAGCTGGTAGGCGAGGCTCCTCGGGTTGCTCTCATCGAGCAGCAACAGATCGAGCACCAGCGCCAGCATCGGGTCGAGCCGGTAGCGCGAGCGGTAGGTGATGAAGCTGTCTGCGAGCTCGAGCAGGAGAACGAGCCGGTCCGTCTCCTCCTCGCGACCGACGGGTTGGCCGAACAGCGACAGGATCGCCTCGCTCAGATTGTAAGCCCGCTCGAGTCGGCGCCCCATGTCGAGGAAGGCCCAGCCGTAGTTGCGCGTCATGTTCTCGTGCATGAGGCCGTTGAAGGCCGAAAGCCAGCCGAGCCCGTCCTCGATCTGGTCGAGCGCGACCTCGGGCGGGGCCGAGAGGATGGTGCGGCGCCAGTCCTCTCCGGGGCGGAAGTGGCTCAAGACGCGCCAGCCTTCGAGCGAGAGCCGGTCGCGCGTTAGACTCGAGACGCGGTAGAGCTTGTCGAGGGTAGCATCGAGCGTGCGCTTGCCGTTGCGGGCCGAGATCAAGAGGCGCGCCAAGCGCTCGATCGCCGCCGCGTTGCTCTCCCCGCTGGAGGTCACGTCGTGGATCTCGTCGCGCAGCAAGAGCGCTCTGAGGCACGTGCGCGCTGCGCTCTGGCCGTCGGAGGGCCCATAGTCCTCCTGCAGGCGCAGAAGCGCTGAGCGCAAGACGCGCATGATCCAGTCGGAACGCTCCCCGTAGCGGCCGAGCCAGAACAGGTCGTCGGCGACGCGGCTCTGGATGACGCGCTGGGAGCGCTGTACGCGCGCGGTCTCGATCGTCGGCTGCCACAGGCTGCGGTGCGGCGGCACCTCCCCGTCGGCGATGACCCAGACGTCGCGCGTGCGCGCGTCGGGCGCACTCAAGGCGACGGCGAGATTGGGTGAAAGCGTCATGGCAAGGCCGCCCGGCATGACCGTGAAGCCGTCGGCGGAGGCCGCAACGAAAAGGCGCACGGCGAAGGGCTGGGGCACGAGCCCCTGGGGGGTGAACGCTGGCGTCGTGCCAAAGCCGATGCGCTCCTCGGCGACGAGACTATCGCCGTTGAGCTCGATCTCGCCTGCGAGCACGCGGCGCTCGGCCTCGGACAACGCCGATCCAAGCTGCCCGAACTGGGCGCCGCCCGGCCGTCCAGTGCCCTCCTGGGCGGGCCGGATCACCATGCGATCGAGACTTGCGAGCACGTGACGCCGGTTAGCGGCGGCGCCGAGCCATAGGCGCGGCGTATCGGGGATGAGCAATTCTTCGCCCAACAGGCGCTCGCTGAGCGCGGGCAGGTAGCCGCCGAGGCCACGGTTCTGCGCAATGGCCGCGCCGAGCGCGTTGCGCACGAGGTCAGGCGCCTTGCGGCAAGCGTGCACGAGCCCCGGCGGGCCATCGTAGGTGCTGGCGTCGAGCTCCAAGGGGTCGGACTGACGCCCTTCGACGCAGCGTACGATGAGGTCGATGCGCTTCAGCCCCTCGAGCGTCTTTAAGAAGACGCGGTCGCCGGCGGTCCGCAAGTCGCCGGCCTCCACCAGCAAGTAGCCGAGGTAGCGCGCGAGATAGGCGTGACTGAAGTAGTCGTCGTGGTGGGGCCCCGCGGTGAGCAGCGCGATGCGCGGATCACGGCGCGCCGTCAGCAGCGTCAGGCTCGCTTGCAAGCGCTGGAAGAAGGGGGCGAGGCGTAGGGCGTTGCATTTCTGAAATAGGTCGCCTGCGATGTGTGTGTGCACGACGCGGTTGGCGAGCGCGTAGCCGACGCCCGCAGGCGTCTCCATGTGGTTGTCGATGACGCGCCATTTTCCGTCGACGTCGCGGGCAAGATCGACGGCGCAGAACTGCAGATGCCCGGCCGCTGGCTGCATGTTCTGGCAGGCGCTCAAGTAGGCGGGGTCGGCGAAAATGAGCGTTGGCGGAATTAGCCCATCGCGCATCAGCCGTTGCTCGCCGTAGATGTCGGCGAGGACGGCATTGAAGAGACGCGCGCGCTGAATAAGGGCAGCCTCGAGCGGCTGCCAGTCCGCGCTCGAGAAGATGAGTGGGACGAGATCAACCTCCCACCGCTTGCCCGCGTCCGTCGGATCGGCAAAGATGTCGTGCGCGATGCCCATCTCGCGCACGCGCCGGTTGAGCCGGTCGGCGCGATGAGCGCGGTCGCCCGGCGTGAGCTCGGCAAGGGCGGCGAGAAACGGGCGCCAATGCGGGCGCACGGCACCCGAGCGATCGATCAGCTCGTCGTAGCCGGCGCCGCGCACGCTCGCGTAGGCGAGGAGGAAGATCCTCCGCCTGCGTGGGGGCGAGACGCGCTTCGAGATTCATGGGCTTTCGTGCCCTGGGTTGCGCACTGCGAGCCGATCTGCGCCGAGTTGACGCAGAGTCCAAAATAGGCTCTCGGGCAAAAGCGCACCAGCGCTCATAAGCGCTGGAAAAAACGAATCAATCCGTGTGACCATCATGCCCCTAGAGCCCGGTCCTCAGCGTCGCAAATCGAGGGTCAGCGGGTACTCGGGGCTGCGCTCGAGCGGAATGACGGGACGACTGCCGGCGCTGTGTCCGCTGCGGTCGAAGCGCGCTAATCGCCGCCCTTCCGCCTCGAAGGAGTTGATGGGGAACACCTCTAAATTGCGCCCGCCCGGGTGCGCGGCGTGATAGCGGCAGCCGCCGATGGAGCGCCCGCTCCAGGTGTCGACGACATCGAAGGTGAGGGGGACGTGCGGCGCAATAGTCGGGTGCAGGCAGGACGCCGGCAGCCAGGTGCGGAAGCGCACGCCCGCGACCTCCTCGCCGAATGTGCCGGTCGAGGTCAAGGGAAGTGCGCGGCCGTTGCAGGTGACGACGTAGCGGTTGCCCGTTTGGCCAGAGATGCGCACCTCGATGCGATCGAGCGAGGCATCGACGTAGCGGGCGGTGCCGCCGGCGGCCGTTTCCTCGCCGAGGACGTGCCAGGGCTCGAGCGCCTGGCGCAGCTCGATCTTGAGGCCGGCCGCCTCGAACTCCCCGATCAGCGGAAAGCGGAACTCGAAATGCGGGCGGAACCAGTCGAGCTCGATTGGCAGTCCTGCGCTCCTTAGATCCGAAACGACGTCGGCAAAGTCCGCCCAAAGGAAGTGGGGCAGCATGAAGCGATCCTGCAGGGCGGTGCCCCAGCGGATCAGCTTGCCGCGGTAGGGGGCGTCCCAGAACCTGGAGACCAGCGCGCGCATAAGGAGCTGCTGCGCTACGCTCATGCGCGCGTGTGGGGGCATCTCGAAGGAGCGGAACTCCACGAGCCCCAGCCGCCCGGTGGGGCTGTCGGGCGAGTAGAGCTTGTCGATGCAGATCTCGGCGCGATGCGTGTTGCCGGTCACGTCGACGAGCAGATGGCGGAACAGGCGATCGACGAGCCATGGCGGTATGCTGCCGTAGCCGGGGTCGGGGACCTGCGCAAGCGCGACCTCCATCTCATAGAGCGACTCGTGGCGCGCTTCATCGACGCGCGGCGCTTGGCTCGTCGGCCCGATGAACAATCCGGAGAAGAGATAGGAGAGCGAGGGGTGGTTTTGCCAGTAGGCGACGATGCTCGCCAGCACGTCCGGGCGGCGCAGGAAGGGGCTGTCGGCCGGCGTGATGCCGCCCATGACGATGTGATTGCCACCACCGGTGCCGATATGACGGCCGTCGAGCAGGAACTTCTCGGTGCCGAGCCGCGCCTTGTGCGCCTCCTCGTAGATGCCCGTCGTGATGGCGACGAGCTCCTTCCAGCTCGTCGCGGGATGGATGTTGACCTCGATCACGCCGGGATCGGGCGTGACCTTGATGACGTTCAAGCGCGGGTCGGGCGGCGGCGAATAGCCCTCGACATGCACCTGAATTTTCGCGCGCTCGGCGCCCTCCTCGACCGCAGCCACGAGCGCGGCGAAATCGAGGGCGTCCGCGAGCGGCGGCAAGAATACGCACAGATGCCCATTGCGCGGCTCGATGGTGAGTGCGGTACGCACCGATCCGTAGACCTCGTTCGGACCCGACGGCGGGGGTACGGGCGGGGCTTTCAGCGTCACGGCGCGCCGCTGCTCGATCAGGACGCTGCGCTCAGGCAGCGGCGCGGCATCAGCAAAGGGGTCACGGGGAAGAACGTGCGGATAGTCGATCGGGCGCACGGTTGCGAGCGAGGCCACGGGCAGGCGCAGGCCGCTCGGCGAATCACCGGGCGCCAGGAAAAGCTTCTTGCGCCGGATGCCCCACCGCTCGGTCACCCAGCGGCGTCCCAGATCCGGCGAATGCCAAACCTGGATCGGCAACACGTAGCTGACCGGCGTCTCTAGTCCCTGCTCGAAGATGCGCACGATGCGTGCGCGCTCGACGGGATCGTTGAGCTTGTTGTCGCCCGGGCTCACGTCGATCGGCAGCTTCTGCTCGACGAGCGCGTAGTAGGCCGGATCCTCGTAGGCCGGCATCGCGCTGTCGCGGGGAAGCCCCAATTGCTCGCATAGGGCGCCCATCAGGTGCTCAGCGTCGGCAATCGTCGCAGACGGGGGTTGCGCCTCGCGGGCGATGAGATCGGGCTTGGACCAAAGCGGTTCGCCGTCACGGCGCCAATAGATGGCAAACGCCCATCGCGGCAGCGGCTCGCCCGGATACCACTTGCCTTCGCCGTAATGCAGAAGGCCGCCGGGCGCGAAGCGCTGCTTTAGCCCGCGCACGAGCTCTTCCGCGTAGCGCCGCTTGGTGGGGCCCACGGCCGCAGTGTTCCACTCATCGCCCTCCATGTCGTCGACCGAGACGAACGTCGGCTCGCCGCCCATGCTCAAGCGCACGTCGGATTTATCGAGGCGCGCGTCGACGGCATCGCCGGCTGAGAGAATGGCCGTCCATTGTGCCTCGCTGTAGGGCAGCGTCACGCGTGGGGTCTCGCGGATGCGCGTCACGTGCATGTCAACGGAGAACGTCACCTCGGCGCGCTCGTGCCCGCCGCTGATCGGCGCGGCGCTCGAGGGCAGCGGCGTCGCCGCAAGCGGGATGTGGCCTTCGCCCGCCAAGAGGCCCGACGTCGGATCGAGGCCGATCCAGCCGGCGCCCGGCAGGTACACCTCGGCCCAGGCGTGCAGATCGGTGAAATCAGCTTCGGCGCCCGAGGGGCCGTCGAGCGGCTTCACGTCGGGACGCAGCTGGATGAGGTAGCCCGACACGAAGCGGGCCGCGAAGCCGATGTGGCGCAGGATCTGCACGAGCAGCCAACCGGAGTCGCGGCAGGAGCCGGAGCGCTTCTGTAGCGTCTCCTCCGGCGTCTGGATGCCCGGCTCCATGCGAATGCAGTAGCTGACCGCGGCGTGGAGCTTGCGGTTCAAGTCACACAGAAAATCGATGGTGACTGCCTTCTCGCGCGGCAGCTCGGCGAGGAAGCTTGCGAGCAGCGGGCCCGCCGGCTGCGGCTCGAGATAGGGATGCAGCTCCTTCTTGAGGTCGGGCTCGTAGGCAAACGGCCAGTCCTTGGCCTCTTCCGCAACGAAGAAGTCGAATGGATTGATGACCGCCATATCCGCTACGAGGTCGACCGTCACGACGAAGTGGTCGCACTTCTCCGGGAGGACGACGCGGGCGCAGTAGTTAGCGAAGGGGTCCTGCTGCCAGTTGATGAAGTGCGGCGAGGGCTCCAGTGTCAGCGAGTAGCTGAGGATCGGAGTACGGCAGTGCGGCGCCGGCCGCAGCCGGATCACCTGGGGTCCCATGCCTATTACGCGGTCGTACCGGTAGGCTGTGCGATGGGTCAAAGCGACATGCAGGGTCATCAGAACCTGTTACGTGCGAGGCCTCTTGTGCAGTGCAGCGTTCGGAGCATAGAACATCTTTCCGTTCGCACGAAGTTTGAGCATTGCCTCACAACTGGGCTTGATGCACCAAGATTAAGCAGGGAGAAACGAGAGGGGAGAATACAGCGTTTGCTGCGTCGTCTGAGGAAAGCACGGGCAGGATTGAGGCTACGGTGAAAACGTTCAAGTGCGGCGCCTGCGGCAACACCGTCTATTTCGAAAACGTTAAATGCCTCAACTGCGGCCATCTCTTGGGATTTCAGTCGGCGCGGCTCGAGATGGCCACGCTCACGCCCGTCGATGGCAAGCTGCGCGATCTCAAGCGCGGCGCGGGCGCGCTTCTCATCTATTGCGCCAACGAGTCCCACGGCGTCTGCAACTGGCTCGTACGCGCCGGCACCGGCACCGGCTTCTGTGCCGCCTGCGCGCTGAACCGCACGATCCCCAATCTCGCTGACCCCGCGAACGTGCGCGCCTGGGGAGATTTCGAGCGCGCCAAGAAGCGGCTCGTCTACTCCCTTCTGCGCTTCGGGCTCCCGCTCGAGGGCTCGGCCTCGGGGCGCGGCTCGCTCGCCTTCGACTTCGTCAGCGACGCGCTGACCGGGCATTTCGACGGCGTCATCACGATCGCCGTCGGCGAGGCCGACGCGGTCGAGCGCGAGCGCCAGCGCCAGGCAATGGCGGAGACCTACCGGTCGCTGCTGGGGCACCTGCGTCACGAGAGCGGTCACTACTATTGGATGCTGCTGATCGAGGACACGCCCCACATCGACGAGTTCCGCGAGCTTTTCGGCGACGAGCGCGAGGATTATCGCGCCGCGCTCGACCGTCACCAGGATTCCGGCCCCCCGCCCGACTGGCCGCTGCGCCACGTCTCGGCCTATGCGAGCGCTCACCCTTGGGAGGACTGGGCGGAGACCTGGGCGCATTATCTGCACATGGTCGATGCGCTCGATACGGCGGCCGCCATCAAGATCGAGCCGCGGGCGGGGCGCCTGACGGGACAGGCGATACGCTCGTTGCGCGCGCAGGACGTCTATCGCGCCGAAGGGTTCGAATCCCTGATCGAGCGCTGGGTCCCGCTCACGCTGGCGCTCAACGAGATCAACCGCAGCATGGGTCACAACGACTTTTACCCATTTGTCATACCCGAGGTCGCCGAGACCAAGCTCGGGTTCGTGCACCGGGTGATCCGTGAGGCCACGCGCTGAGTCCCACACGAGACAAATCGCAGCGCCCGATTGTCGGCACGCAAGTGGCGTCCCAAATATCAACCTCAAGGTAACAGTCGACGGGGCATATCGCAGGGGAGACTGAAGCGACCGCCAGCTTGGAGGCAACTCGAGCGTGGGACAGCCGCAACCGAGCGAAGAGACGAAGTCGGGCGCTTCCGCCGCATCGGCGCGGGGCACGACTGGTGCCACTGGCCTTGATACCGATCTTGCTCGGGGCCTGACCTCGGCGGAGGCGGCCAAGAGGCTCGCAGAGTTCGGCCCCAACGCGCTTGCCGAAAAGAGGACCACGCTGCTCCAGCGTCTGGTCCGCTACTTCTGGGGGCCGATCCCCTGGATGATCGAGGCGGCGGCGATCCTGTCGCTGATCCTGAGCAATTGGAACGACTTCGCGATCATCACCTTGATGTTGCTGATCAACGCCGGCGTCTCCTACTGGCAGGAGGCGAAGGCGGAGGACGCCATCAAGGTGTTAAAGAAGCAGCTCGCGCCCCTCGCGCGCGTGCTGCGCGACGGCACCTGGTCGACGATCGCGGCGCGCGAGCTGGTACCGGGCGACGTGGTCGCGCTCAAGATCGGCGACGTCACGCCGGCGGACTTGAAGCTCGTCAGTGGCGACTATCTCAGCACCGATGAATCGGCGTTGACGGGCGAATCGCTCCCCGTCGACAAGAAGATCGGGGATCCGGCCTATTCCGGCTCGATCGTGAAGCTGGGCGCGATGGACGGCATCGTCACCGCCACGGGCATCAAGACGTATTTCGGGCGCACGGCGCAGCTCGTAGAGACGGCCCAGACGCGCTCCCACTTCCAGCGCGCGGTGCTGCGTATCGGCAACTTTCTCATCATGAGCACGATTGCCCTTGTCGTGCTCATCCTGATCGTATCGATCTACCGCGAGGAGCCGTTCCTCAAGACGCTGCAGTTCTGCCTGATCCTGACGGTCGCCGCCATTCCGGTGGCGCTGCCCGCCGTGCTGTCGGTCACGATGGCGATCGGAGCCGAGCGCATCGCCCGCATGAAGGCCGTCGTCTCGCGTCTCGTGGCGATCGAGGAGCTCGCCGGCATCGACGTGCTCTGCGCCGACAAGACCGGCACGCTGACCAAGAACCAGCTCACGCTCGGCGACCCGCTGCCTTCGAAAGGGGGGACCGTCGTCGATCTCCTCGAGGCGGCCGCGCTCGCTTCGGATCGCGACAACCCCGATGCGATCGACAACGCCGTGATCACCGGCTGGGAGAAAAGCGGCGGCAGCGCCCTGCCCCAACTCGTCAACTTCACGCCGTTCGATCCGGTCAGCAAGCGCACCGAAGCGCAAGTCGCGCGCGGCGGCAAGAAATCGCGCTACAGCAAAGGAGCTCCGCAGGTCATCTTCGATTTATGCAAGATGAGTCCCGCCAAGCGCGGCGCCTACAACCAGACGGTCGACGCCTTGGGCTCGCAAGGGTACAGGGCGCTCGCCGTCGCCGCCAAGGATGACGACGGCGCCTGGCGCATGCTGGGGCTCTTGCCGCTCTTCGATCCGCCGCGCGACGATGCGGCAGAGACTTTGGCGACGACCCGCCAGATGGGCGTCGACATCAAGATGGTGACAGGCGACCACGAGGCGATCGCGCGGCAGATCGCCGCCAAGCTCGGGTTCGTCGGGCCGATCCTGTCGGCCGACAAGCTATTTGCGCCTGGCGCCACGGAAGAGAGCGTGCGCGAAAAGATCGAGCATGCCGCCGGCGTGGCGCGCGTCTTTCCTGAGCACAAGTTCAAGATCGTCAAGGCGCTGCAAGACGGCGCTGACCACATCGTCGGCATGACCGGCGACGGCGTCAACGACGCGCCTGCCTTGAAGCAGGCCGACGTCGGCATCGCAGTGAGCGGAGCGACGGATGCCGCGCGCGCCGCCGCCGACCTCGTGCTCACGGCCGCCGGCATCAGCGTCATCACGCACGCGATCGCGGAAGCGCGCCGCATCTTCGAGCGTATGTCGAGCTACGCGACCTACCGCATCGCCGAGACGGTCCGCGTGCTCTTGTTCATGACGTTGTCGATCCTCGTCTTCGCCTTTTACCCCGTCACGGCGATCATGATCGTGCTTTTGGCGATCCTCAACGATCTGCCGATCATGATGATCGCTTTCGACAACGCGCCCACCGCTAAGAAGCCGGTGCGCTGGAACATGGGTCGCGTCCTTACGGTCGCCACCACGCTCGGCGTGACGGGGCTCGTCGCAAGCTTCCTCTTGTTCTGGTACGCCGACCGCGTGCTGCATATCGACCGGGCGGTGATCCAGACATTGATCTTCCTGAAGCTGCTCGTCGCCGGCCATTTGACGCTCTACGTGACGCGCAGCCAGCATTGGTTCTTCTCGCGACCGTGGCCGAGCTGGAAGATGTTCGTTGTTCTCGAGGCGACGCAGGTCGTCGGCACGCTGTTCGCCGTCTATGGGGTTCTCGTCACCCCGATCGGGTGGACGTATGCGCTGATCGTCTGGGCCTATGCGCTCGCCTGGCTGCCGATCTCGAGCGCCGTAGCGATCGTGGTGCGCCGGCTCTACGACTTGGAAGGCGCCTCCTTCACGCGCCATTTGCAGCGCGTCGAAGGCCATTTGCGCAACGCTTGAGCCTGCGCGATCAGGACCAGCGGCCGGCCGCTGCCTTATCGACGAACCAGATCACGTCCCCGATCGGACGGATGCGTCCCGCCGGCACGCTCGTGTCGCCCGACAGCACGGAATCGAGAATGTCGCGCTTCGCATCGCCCGCGACGAGGAACGCGACGATGCGGCTCGAATCCAGCGCCGGATACGTGAGGCTGAGGCGCGGTTGCGGCCGGCCGTGCGGCACCGGCGCCACCCAGCGTTTGAACTCCGACAGCACCGGCTGGCCGGGAAGCAGCGAGGCCGTATGGCCGTCGGGGCCGAGGCCGAGCAGGGTCACGTCGAGGAGCGGCCGGTCGATGCGCAGGGTATCGGCGCCGTAAAGAGACTGCAGCGTCGCCTCGTACTGACGCGCCGCCTCGTCGAGCTTGATGCCTTCGGTGGGAACCGGATGCACGTTCTTCTCCGGCACGGGAACGTGCGAAAGGAACGCAGCGCGCGCCATGCCGTAGTTGCTCGCCGGACTCGAGGCCGGCACGAAGCGTTCGTCGCCAAAGATCCATTGCACGCGGTCCCAAGGCATCCGCTGGCGCACGGGATCCTGACCGAGCAGCTCATACATGGGCTTGGGCGTCTCGCCGCCCGAGAGCGCGATCCTCACCGGACCCGGCTTGCGCAGTGCGGTCTCGCACAGGAAGTCGGCGGCGGCGCGCGAGAGCGCCGCGAGATCGTCGTAGATCCGCAGCGTTCCGACGGCGGGCTTCATGAAAGTGGAGTCGGCCGGCTCACCCATGGGACGCTCCCGTATGCTGTCACAGTGATGTCATCGCTCACCTTGTGCGTTGCGCAGAATAAGAAAGCGTTGCCCGGGATCAATTAAATGGAGAAGCTGCGGATCATTTCAGCATCGAATTTACATATTTCCGCTAGCGTCGCTTTTCGCGTGCGATCAGGCGGGAACTTGCGTCTTCGGCTGCGCGTCTCAAACTGATTAGGCCGCTGCAAACGGCCGTATCAAAGCGGAACTGGGCGGAACTGGAGAGGCCGGCGATGGGCAGCAGCGACGACCGCGGACACGCCGACGGACCACTGACGCTGGCCTTCGACATCGGCGGCAGCCACTTGAAGGCGGGGATCCTCTCAGCCGTGGGCGACATGATCTCGGAGCGCGTGCGCGTCGTGACCCCGAAGCCGGCGAAGCCCGACGCAGTGGTCGCGGGCCTCGTCGGACTTGCCAAGCAGCTCCAACACTTCGAGCGCATCTCAATCGGCTTTCCCGGCGTCATCCGCCGCGGCACCGTGCTGACGGCGCCAAATCTCGGGACGAAGTTCTGGCAAGACTTCGATCTCGAGCACGCGATCGAGGAAAAGCTCGGAAAGCCGGTGCGCATCCTCAACGATGCGAGCGTGCAGGGGCTCGGGGTCATCGACGGCCGCGGGACTGAATGCGTCATCACGATGGGAACGGGCATGGGCTTTGCTTTGTTCCTCGACGGACGCCTGGCGCCGCATCTTGAGCTGAGCCAGCACCCGATAAAAGGCGGCAAGAACTACGACGAGTACGTCGGCGAGGCGGCACTCAAGAAGGTCGGGCACAAGCGCTGGAACAAGCGAGTGCGTAAAATTGTCGAAGTCCTCGAAACCGTCGTTATGTACGATACGTTGTACATTGGTGGCGGAAACTCGCGACTGATCGAGCCGGGCCTGCCGGCCAACGTCAAGACCGTCTCCAACGAGGCCGGGATCACCGGCGGGGTGCGGGCTTGGGATGAGCGGATGGACCACCTCTTCGAGGAGCCTCCATCCGCCTTTGCGATCGCCGCCGAGCACACCAAATAGTCCGGTACTGCCGTGGTCCGGACGCTCAAACCCATCGAGGTCCGCCGCAGGCAGGCCGCGCAACGCATCATGAACGTTTGCAAAGGCTGGAACCGTCGGCGATGAAGCCCGATCAAAACATTGATCAGCTTGCGATCAACACCATTCGCACGCTCTCCATCGATGCCATTCAGAAAGCGCAGTCGGGCCATCCCGGGACGCCGATGGATGCCGCACCCACGGCCTACACGCTGTGGCAGCAATTCCTGCGCTACGACCCGAAGGATCCGCATTGGCCCAACCGCGACCGCTTCGTGCTGTCCGCGGGCCACGCCTCGATGCTGCTCTACAGCCTGATTTACTTGGCCGGGATCAAGGCTGCCGACACCTCCTACCAGAAGGGTGGGCGCGAGGCGGTGTCGCTCGACGACATCAAGTCGTTCCGTGAGGAAGGCAGCCGCTGTCCTGGGCATCCCGAGTACGGCCTGACGACGGGTGTGGAGACGACGACGGGTCCTCTCGGCCAGGGCTTTGCGACGAGCGTCGGCATGGCGGTCGCGGGCAAATGGCTCGCCGCGACCTACAACAAGCCCAGCTACGACATCTTCGATTTCAACGTCTACGCGCTTGGCGGCGACGGCTGCATGATGGAGGGAATCTCCAGCGAGGCCGCCTCGCTCGCAGGCCATCTGCAACTCTCCAATCTGTGCTGGATCTACGATCAGAACCACGTGACCATCGA
The DNA here is from genome assembly GCA_963724945.1 of uncultured Alphaproteobacteria bacterium. GTDB lineage: Bacteria > Pseudomonadota > Alphaproteobacteria > Rhizobiales > Hyphomicrobiaceae > Hyphomicrobium_A. The sequence continues at coordinate 1,925,974 of CAVRWL010000003.1, forward strand.
AGGCCACACCGACATCGCGTTCACCGAGGATGTCGCCGCGCGCTTCCTCGGCTACGGCTGGAACGTGACGCGCGTCACGGACGCCAATGATACGGCGCAGATCGCGCGCGCCTTCCAGGAGTTCCTCGCCACTGAGGACCGGCCGACTCTGATCATCGTGCACAGCCACATCGGCTACGGCGCGCCCGACAAGCACGATACGCCCTCTGCCCACGGCGAGCCCTTGGGCGATGAGGAGGCCCGCCTCGCCAAGGAGTTCTTCGGTTTCGATCCCGACAAGAGCTTCGTGGTTCCCAAGGGCGTGCGCGAGCATTTCGCGGCCGAGATGGGCAAGCGCGGGGCGAAAGATCGCCGCGCGTGGGAGGCGCTGTTCAAGCGCTACGCCAAGAAGTTCCCCAAGCTGGCGGCACAAATTGAGCACATCGACAACCGCACGCTGCCAAAGGGCTGGGATCGCAAGATCCCGGCCTTTGCTGCAGACGCCAAGGGCATGTCGACGCGCGATGCCTCGGGCAAGGTGCTGAATGCCATCGCCGAGCAGGTGCCGTGGGTCATGGGCGGAGCGGCTGATCTGGCGCCCTCCACCAAGACCAGGCTCCTGTTCGAGGACGCCGGCGACTTCCAGCCTTATGGACGCCTCGGCACCTATTTCGGCCGCAACATGCACTTCGGCATCCGCGAGCACGCCATGTGCGCCATCGTCAACGGCATGACGCTGACGGGCCTCAAGGCCTACGGCTCGGGGTTCCTGATCTTCACCGACTATGCGCGCGGCGCGATCCGGCTTTCCTCGCTGATGGACCTGCCCGTGCTCAACGTGTGGACGCACGATTCCATCAGCCTCGGCCAGGACGGCCCCACCCACCAGCCGATCGAGCAGCTCGTGTCGCTGCGCGCCATCCCCGGCATGGTCGTCATCCGCCCGGCCGATGCCAACGAGATGGCGGAAGCCTATCGTCTCATCCTGCCGTTTCAGCACCGGCCCGTGGCGCTCATCTGCACGCGGCAGGCGTTGCCCATCGTCGATCGCACGAAGTTTGCACCTGCGAGCGGCGTGGCGAAGGGCGCCTACATCCTCGCCGATGCCCCGGGTGGCAAGCCGGACGTGATCCTGATCGGCACGGGCAGCGAGGTCTCGTTGTGCCTTGCCGCCCGCGATCTTCTAGCCAAGCAGAAGATTTCAGCGCGCGTCGTCAGCATGCCGTCCTGGGAGCTCTTCGAGGAGCAGAGCGAGGCCTACCGCAACAAGGTGCTACCGCCCGATGACACCGCGCGGGTGACCGTGGAGGAGGCCTCGCCCATCGGCTGGGACCGCTACGCGGGAGCGAGGGGCGTCGTCCTCGGCATGCACACCTTCGGCATGTCGGCGCCGATCAACGTCGTCATGAAGCATTTCGGATTCACGCCGGAGCGCGTGGTTGCCGCGGCCAAGCAAGCGATGCGCCGCGGTTCGTGACGTCCCGACCGGGGCGTTGGTCATAGGAGGTGCAAGGGTTGCGGCACGCAACGATTGCATGAGCACGGAGTAGAGCGATGCAACTCGGCATGATCGGCCTCGGCCGGATGGGCGCCAACATGGTCGTGCGGCTGATGCGGGCCGGACATGATCTCCACGTCTACGATACGCACGCGACCGCGGTGCAGGATCTCACTGCGCGGGGTGCGAAGGGCTCGACCGACCTGGCGGCCTTTGTCAAAGGCCTCTCCAAGCCGCGCGCGGTGTGGATGATGGTGCCGGCGGGCGTGGTCGACGCGGTGCTGGCCGAGCTGGTGCCGCTGCTCTCTCCCGGCGACATCGTGATCGACGGCGGCAACTCCTACTACCACGACGATTTGCGCCGCGCGAAGCAGCTTGCAGCCAAGAAGCTGCACTATGTCGACGTCGGCGTCAGCGGCGGCGTCTGGGGTCTCGAGCGCGGCTACTGCATGATGATCGGCGGTGAGGACGACGTCATCAAACATCTCGATCCTGTGTTCAAGGTGCTGGCGCCGGGCGTCGCCTCCGCCCCGCGCACACCGGGCGCCACCGGTACAGCGAGTCCCGCCGAGAACGGCTATCTGCACTGCGGCCCCAACGGCGCCGGGCACTTCGTCAAGATGGTGCACAACGGCATCGAGTACGGCGTGATGGCGGCCTATGCCGAGGGCCTCAACATCCTCAAGAACGCCAATGTCGGCACCGAGCATCGCACGACCGACGCCGAGACGACGCCGCTGCGCGAGCCACAGCTCTATCAATACGAGTTGAACCTGCCGGAGGTCGCCGAGGTGTGGCGGCGCGGCAGCGTCATCGGCTCGTGGCTGCTCGACCTGACCGCGAGCGCGCTGCGCCAGAACCCCGATCTGTCGAACTTCGAAGGCCGCGTCTCCGATTCCGGCGAAGGCCGCTGGACGCTGCAGGCGGCGATCGACGAGGGCGTGCCCGCCCCCGTCATCTCATCGGCGCTGTTCTCCCGCTTCGCCTCGCGCGGGGATGCAGAGTTCGCCGACAAGCTCATGTCGGCCATGCGCTACGAGTTCGGCGGCCATCTGGAGAAGAAAGCGTCATGACGGCAGGCAAAGTGAACGGCAAGTCCGACGCGCTCGTCTTCTTCGGCGCAACGGGTGATCTCGCCTACAAGCAGATCTTTCCCGCCCTGTTCGGGCTGGTGCGCGATGAGGGGCTGACGACGCCGATCATCGGCGTGGCAAAGTCCGGCTGGGACCTCGACCAGCTCAAGAACCGCGCGAAAGAGAGCGTCTCCGCGCACGGCGGCAACACGAAGTCGGAATCCTTCGTCCAACTCTTGAGCCAGCTGCGCTATGTCGACGGCGACTACAATGATCCCGCGACGTTTCAGGCGCTGCGCAAACAGATGGGAAACGCCAAGCGTCCGCTGCATTACCTGGCGATCCCGCCCATTCTGTTTGCGACGGTGACGGCACAGCTCGCCAAATCGGGGTGCGCCGACAACGCCCGCCTCGTCGTCGAGAAGCCGTTCGGCCGCGACCGCAAATCGGCGACGGAACTGAGCGCGTGCATCGATAAGTACTTCTCCGAGGGGAATGTCTTCCGCATCGATCACTACCTCGGCAAGGAGCCGGTGCAGAACATCCTCTACACGCGCTTCGCCAATTCGATGTTCGAGCCGCTGTTCAATCGCGACTTCGTGCGCTCGATCCAGATCACGATGGCGGAGAACTTCGGGGTGCAGGACCGCGGCCGGTTCTATGACGAAACCGGCGCCATCCGCGACGTCATCCAGAACCACATGCTGCAGGTCTTGGCCACGTTGACCATGGACCCGCCTTCGGGCCAGCAGTACGAAGCCATGCGCGATTCCAAGGCGAGCCTGTTGAAGGCAGTGCGCGCGCTCAAGAAGGAGGATGTCGTGCGCGGCCAGTATCAAGGCTACGAAAAGGTGCCGGGCGTGGCGCCGGACTCGACAGTGGAGACGTACGCCGCTGCGCGCTTCGAGATCGACAATTGGCGCTGGGCCGGCGTACCGATCTTCATCCGCACCGGCAAGTTGTTGCCGGTGACAGTGGCCGAGGCGATCGTCGAGTTCAAGCGTCCCCCGCGCGAGACGTTCGGCGAGATCGTGTCGGCGGCGTCCGGGCACATGCGCTTCCGGATTCAGCCCAACGTCACGATTGCGCTCGGGACCCGCGTCAAGACCCCCGGCGACCGCATGGTGGGCGAGGACGTCGAGCTCATCCTCACGCGGCAGCCGGCCGCGGACGTTCCCCCGTATCAGCGCCTTCTCGGCGATGCGATGAACGGCAACGCCGAGCTCTTCACGCGCGAGGACATCGTCGACGCCGAGTGGCGCATCGTCAACGACATCCTCGGCAATGTGACGCCGCTCTATTCCTACGCTCCGGGGAGCTGGGGTCCGAACGAAGCCGTGCAGCTCATCGGCAACGACGGGCCGTGGCTCAATCCTGCGGCAACGGGAGATGCGGCCTGATGGGCGCCCCGCACGAGATCGTGTTCCTGTTCGACGTCGACGACACGCTCTTCGACAACGATCGCCTCAAGGCCGATCTCGGGCGGCAAGTGCAGGAGACCTTCGGGCTGGCGGCCGCCGAGCGCTTTTGGGCGATCTACGAGGAGCAGCGCGCCAAGCACGGCTATGCGGACTTCCTCGGCACGCTCGAGCGCTTCCGCTTGGAGCACTTGGGCGAGGTGCAGGCGCTGGCCCTCTCCACCTGGCTCTTTGGCTATCCCTTCGCGAACCGGCTCTTTCCCGATGCGCTCGCCGTGGTGCGGCACGTGAGCCAGTGGGGCCTCCCTGTCATTCTCACCGACGGCGACGGCGTCTTTCAGCCCTATAAGCTCGAGCGCGCGGGCCTATGGAAGGCCTTCGATGGCCGCGTTCTAGACTACGTCCACAAGGAGCAGAAGCTCGGCGCGGTGCAGCAAGCCTATCCGGCGCGGCACTACGTCGTCATCGATGACAAGCCTAGCGTCCTTGATGCTATCAAGACGGCCTGGGGCGGACACGTAACGACCGTTTTTGTGAGGCAAGGCCACTACGCTCGCGATGCCAAGGCGGCCGCCGGCGACGCGTCGCCGGACATCACGCTCGAGCGCATCGCCGAGCTCATGACGCAGGAATTCTCGGCGCTCGCGCCGGTGTGAGGAGGAAAGACCGTGAAGGCGACGCAAAAGCTGCATGAAGCCGGGCAAAGCCTGTGGATCGACGACATCACGCGCGACATGCTCGACAGCGGAACGCTCAATAAATACATCAACGAGTTTTCGGTCACGGGCCTCACCTCGAACCCGACGATCTTCGACAAGGCCATCTCCAAAAGCACTTTCTACGACGCGGCCATACGCAAGCTGATGAAGAGCGGCCTTTCCGGCGAACCGCTGTTCTTCGAGCTGGCGATCGAGGACTTGTCGCGCGCAGCCGACCTCTTCCTGCCCGTGCACAAGCGCACGGCGACCGTCGATGGTTGGGTGTCGCTCGAGGTCTCCCCGCTGCTCGCCTACGACGCGAAGGCGACCATCGCCGAGGCCAAGCGCCTCTATCAGAAGGCCGGCAAGCCGAACCTATTCATCAAGATTCCCGGCACCAAGGAAGGCCTGCCGGCGATCGAGGAGTCGATCTTCTCCGGCGTGACCGTGAACGTGACGCTGCTGTTCTCCGCCTCCGACTACCTCGCCGCGGCCGACGCCTACATGAAGGGTCTGGAGCGACGCGTTGCTGCCGGGCTCGATCCCGACGTGCGCTCCGTCGCCTCCGTCTTCATCAGCCGCTGGGACAAGGCAGTGATGGACAAGGTGCCGGACCCCTTGCGCGATAAGCTCGGCATCGCCGTGGCCAAGAAAGCTTACCGGGCCTACCGTGAGGTGCTCAGCTCCGACCGCTGGCAGCGTCTTGAATCGCTCGGCGCACGCCCGCAGCGTTTGCTGTTCGCGAGCACCAGCACCAAGGACCCGAAAGCGCCGGACACCATGTACGTCGCGGCGCTGGCTGCACCCAACACCGTCAACACGATGCCGGACGAGACGCTGCTCGCGTTCGCCGATCACGGCGCCGTGGGCGCGGTTCTGGCTGCGGACGGCGGCGATTGCGACAAGATCCTCGACGAATATCCCGCCGTCGGTGTCGATGTCGACGCGCTCGGGCGCCAGCTGCAGGTGGAGGGAGCCAAGTCCTTCGTCAAATCCTGGCAGGATCTGCTGGCCTCAATCGAGACCAAGAGCAAGGCGCTGAAATAGGAGACCGGATAATGGGCCTCACCCCGCTGATCGGGACCGCCACGTGGCAGGCGCTCGCCGAGCACCAGGCGAAGATCAGGGACGTGCATCTTCGCCGGATGTTCGCCGACGATCCCAAGCGCGCCGATCGCTTCACGGCGGAGGGCGCGGGGATCTTGCTCGACTATTCGAAGAACCGCATCACCGACGAGACCATGCAGCTGTTGCTGCACCTTGCCGCCGAGCGCGGCGTCGCGGAGCGCCGCGACGCCATGTTCCGCGGCGATAAGATCAACATCACGGAGAAGCGCGCCGTTCTGCACGTCGCCTTGCGCGCGCCGCGCGGCGAGGTGATCAAGGTCGACGGCCACAACGTCGTCCCCGACGTGCATGCCGTCCTCGACCGCATGGCGGACTTCGCCGACAAGGTGCGCTCCGGGACTTGGACCGGGCACACTGGCAAGCGCATCAAGAACGTGATCAACGTCGGCATCGGCGGCTCGTATCTGGGCCCCGAAATGGCCTACTTGGCGCTGCGTCCGTTCAGTGACCGTACGATGACCTTCCGCTTCATCTCGAACGTGGATGGGGCGGCGTTCACCGAGGCGACGCAGGACCTCGACGCCGCCGAGACGCTGTTCATCATCTCCTCCAAGACATTCACGACGCTCGAGACGATGACGAACGCGGCGACTGCACGCGCCTGGGTGGTCGACAAGCTCAAGGACGAGAAGGCCGTCGCCAAGCACTTCGTCGCCGATTCTACCAATACCGCCGGCGTCGAGAAGTTCGGCATCGATACGGCCAACATGTTCCAGTTCTGGGACTGGGTCGGCGGGCGCTACTCGATGGATTCGGCAATCGGCCTTTCCACCATGATCGCCATCGGGCCGGCGAACTTCGGCGCGATGCTGTCGGGCTTCCACGCCATGGACGAGCATTTCCGCTCAAGCCCGCTGGAGAAGAACCTGCCGGTTCTCATGGGCCTGCTCACGGTCTGGTACAACAACTTCTTCGGGGCCGAGACGCTCGGCGTCATGCCCTATGCGGAGCACTTGGCGCGCTTTCCCGCCTATCTGCAGCAGCTGCAGATGGAGAGCAACGGCAAGCACGTCGACTTGAGCGCAACCCGCGTCAACTATCAGACGGGCCCCATCATCTGGGGCGAGCCCGGCACCGACGGGCAGCACTCGTTCTACCAGCTGATCCACCAGGGCACGAAGCTCATCCCGTGCGACATGATCGGGTTCCTCGAGCCCTTGAGCCAGCTCGCCGAGCACCATGACCTGTTGATGGCGAACCTGTTCGCGCAAGCGGAGGCGCTAGCTTTCGGCAAGACGGCAGCCGAGCTGGCAGCCGAAGGCTCGCCCGCCTTCCAGACGCCGTTCCGTGTCACCGAAGGGAACCGCCCGACCAACATGATCCTCGCCGAGCGGCTCGATCCCAAGACGCTCGGCACGCTCGTTGCGCTCTACGAGCACAGCGTCTTCACGCAAGGCGCGATCTGGGAGATCGATTCCTTCGATCAGTGGGGCGTCGAGCTCGGCAAGGTGCTCGCCAAGCGCATCATCCCCGAGCTGCAGGGCGCCAGCGAGCCGCCGCTCAAGCACGACAGCTCGACCAACGCGCTTATTCGCCGCTATCGCGCGCACCGGCGCGGATAACGCAATAACGAGGGCACCATCGAGCCGCCGGAAGACGAGGCTCGATGGTGCTCTAGAGCTTACGCCTTCTTGGCCATGAGGCCGGCAAAGGCCTCCGAGATGATGCCGAAGATCGCGCCGCCGATCATGGAGATCGCGACGACGACGGCCGGATTGGTAAGCGTCGGCTCGGTCAGATTGTCGGTGCCGGCCTTGAGCAGCACGAACGCGACGGTGGCGGCGAAGCCGTAAACCGAGGCGGGGATTGCCGAGAAGATCGGAATCTTGGCGCCAAGAACCATGAGGCCGACGCCGACCGCGACGCAGATGCCGGGCCAGACGTTCGGCGGCAGCGTGTCGCCGAAGCCGAGCCGCGCGATGGCCAAGAGCGTCAGCACGGCCCACACTACGCCCCACAGGTTGCCGAGAACGCTCGATATGAAGCCCTGGATCTTTCCGCCGCAGTGGTAGAAGCTCGCCCACGCGATGAAGGCCGCCCAAATGAGCAGTCCTAAGCCCCAGAAGTCGGAAAGATAGAGATAGGTCGCAACGCCGCCGAGAAGGCCGATGCTGACCGCAAGTGCGGTGACAAGATCCATGATTGTTTCTCCCCTTTAGGCCGGATTGATTGATTGCTCTGCTTGGCATGCTCCGGCGGGAGACATAATAAACCGGAATAGCGTGGCAGATTTGCCACTCAGCCCGCTTCTCTGCATAGAATTCAGGCAGGATCGAAGGCGCCATGACTGGAGCCGATTATGCCCGCGCTAAGCTCGACTGGATGCGCGCGCGCGGCATCTGGCCCAATGGACTGCGCTACCTTTGGACGGATGCGTTTGGCGTCGTGCTGCTGGTCTCGCTCTATGACGAGCTCGGGCAGAGGGCCGATCTCGACGAGGCCGAGTGGGTGGTTGCCGAGGTCAACCGCGTGCTCGGGCGCCCGCGCGGCATCCGCATCGGCGAGGAGCCCGACCGCGACGGCCAGTACTTTCACTACCTCGCCATGTGGCTGTTCGCGCTGGCCGTGCTCGGCCGTCACATCCCGCGCTACCGGCAGGCCGGCATCGACCTCGTGCATCAAATTCATGACGCCTTCCTCGTCCCAGGGCGCGGCGTCCTATGGAAGATGAAGGAGGATTTGAGCGGGCCTTATCCGGGATATGGCTTCGGGGCGCTCGATGCCTTCGACGGGTATATCTCCTACCGCCTTCTCGACGAGGCGGCCTTGTCACGCCAAATCGCCGACATGCGGGTACTCATCGATGCGACGGCGCACGGCCTGGTGATCACGCAGGATCTTGGCCTCGGCATGATGCTGTGGATGACGCATTTCTTTCCCGAGGAGACGTGGGCCCGGGTGCAAAGGGCGCGTTGCCTCTCCATGCTCGACCGCATGTGGAAGGCGGAGGGCTACTTCTGTCGCGAGCCCGATCTGCCGCGCACCAAGTTCGCCTTCACCAACTACGGGGTCGCGATCGGGCTGCAGGCGGTCGGCGTCGAGCCAGAGCGGGTTGCGCGCCTCAACGCTTTCTTCGAGCATTACCGTTCGGGCGACGAGTACGACAAGGCGGCGATCACCCACGTCATGGCCTGCAGCTCGCATTTTCCAGGACGCCTGATCGCGACGTGGGTCCCCCACGAATAAGCGCCCCCATTCGACGCAATTCTATCGACACTCCTTACACGACCTAAATGATCCGGGCCTATGCATGGCGCCTATCCCCGGACGACCAAGGAGCGCCCCCATGACCCGCAAGTCCAAGCTCTTTCGCGGCATCGCCGTCACCGCGATCACGGCATTCCTCACAGCAACGACCGCCGACGCCTGCACCGGCATCCGCTTGCACAATGCCGATGGCTCGTTCGTGCACGGCCGCACCGTCGAGTTCGGCATTCCGCTCGACATGGATTTTGCCGTCGTGCCGCGCGGGTATGACTTCGTGGGACAAACGCCGCTCGGTGAGGGCAAGAAATGGACGTCGAAATACGGCGCGGCGGGCGTGATCGTTTTCGGCAATCTCGGCATCATGGACGGCCTCAACGAGAAGGGGCTTGCGGTCGGAGCCTTCTACTTCCCGACGGAGGCCAAATACACGCCGACGACGGCCGCCAATCAGGGCCGCTCGATGTCGGCCGTCGATTTCTCCAACTGGCTTCTGACGCAGTTCGCCAGCGTCGATGAGGTGCGCAAGGCGATCGAGGCCGGCGACGCGGTCGTGGCGCCGACGCTGCTGCCGGGCTGGCCGCCGCAGGTCCAGCCCTTCCACTGGATCGTCTACGACAGAAGCGGCAAGAGCCTCGTCATCGAGCCGATCGACGGAAAGCTCGTCCTCTTTGACAACCCGCTCGGCGTCCTCACCAACTCGCCGACCTTCGATTGGCACATGACCAATCTGCGCAACTACATCGCGCTCAACCCGCGCGATGTGCCGCCGGTCAAGTTGGACGACACGACATTCCAGAGCTTCGGCATGGGTGACGGCATGCTGGGGCTCCCCGGCGACTTCACGCCGCCCTCGCGCTTCGTGCGCGCCGCCGTGTTCAGCGCCACGGCGATTCCCGCCGCCAACGCCATCGCAGGCATCTTCAGCGGGTTCCACGTTCTCAACAATTTCGACATCCCGGTCGGCGTCGCACGCGCCAATGAGAACGGCAAAACGGCCGCCGACGAGACCGAGTTCACGATCATGCGCGATCCGCAGAACCTGCGCCTCTACTACAAGACCCACGCAGACCAGACGATCCGCATGGTCGATCTCAACAAGTTCGATCTCGACGCCAAGGACGTCAAGAAGCTGTCGACCAAGGGCGAGCAGACGGTGATCGACATGTCGGGCATGTTCCAGAAGCGCAAGACGGCGGAAAACGTCCGCTAAGCCTCGCAGCCGGCTCAATCGGGCGGAGCGAGTTGAAGCTGAGCGACAGGCCGCACAGCGTGGTGAGCGCCGTCCGGTCTGTCTGCTTGGCGAGCGTCGCTCAGCGTCACAAGGAATTTACGAAAGCGTCCAGCGCCTCGCGCTCGTCCTTCGACAAGGCCGCGTAGGCATCGCGCGACGCCTGGCCCTCTCCGCCGTGCCACAGGATTGCTTCTTCGAGGTTGCGCGCGCGGCCGTCGTGCAGGAGGAATGTGTGGCCGCTCACGGTTTCGGTTAGACCGACACCCCACAGCGGAGCCGTGCGCCACTCCCGCCCGTCCGCCATTCCTTCCGGCCGGTTATCGGCAAGCCCCTCGCCCATGTCGTGCAGCAAGAGGTCGGAATAGGGCCAAATCTTCTGGTTGCTCAGATGCTCTTGGCCCGGAACCGTCCCGGTGGTGAAGGACGGCACGTGGCAGGCCTGGCAGCCGATGGCGTAGAACAGCGCCTTGCCGCGCTGAACGGTCGCATCGGTGAAATTGCGACGCGGCGGGACCGCGAGGTTCTGCGCATAGAAGACGACGAGGTCGAACAGCTTCTGCCCGATCTCGAGGTTGCCCTCGTGCGGGCTGTTGCCGTTGGGCGCGTTGAGACACATCGTTTGCGCCGCGGTGCAGTCGCCCGCCGCCTTCGGCACGAGCGGGTTGGAGATGCCGATATCACCCGCGAAAGCCATGCCCGACTGATCGGCGATCGTGGGCACGCCCGCCTTCCAGCCGAAGCGCCCGAGCATCACCTTCTTGTTTTGCAGGGACCACACCTCGTTCGTGCGGCCCGAGATGCCGTCGCCGTCCTTGTCGTCGGGATCGGCGTGGGCGCGGATCTGCTCCTCGGGGATGGCCTCGATGAGGCCGAGCCCGATCATCTGCGGAGCGACGCGCGGCGACATCATTGTCTTGGAATCGAGCGGCCCGTACTTGAGGTCGGTGATGGTGTAGGTCGGCTTGCGCACGTTCACCGTCGTGCCGTCGGCGAGCTTGATCGGCACCTCCTCGTACGTGATGTGCATGTGCCCTTCGCCGTCGAAGCCCTGGATGGCGAGGTTCTGCAATTGGCCGCCGTAGACGGGCTCGTCGATCGCGTTGACGCGGTGCTCCGCCAAGAGGCGCTTTTGCTCCTCCGTCCGCGGCGGGATAGAGAGACGCAGGAACATCGATTCGGCGTTGTCGTCGGGGAAGTTCGCCTTGGGCGGATGTCCGCGCCCGTCCTTGAAGTGGCAGCTCTGACAGGCTCGCGAATTGTAAAGCGGCCCGAGACCGTCCGAGGCTGTGGTGGAGGAGGGAGCCGACACCCACAGCTTGCGGAAGATGGCGTTGCCGACCTTGAACTTTGCTTCGCCCTCAAAGCCGATGCCGTGCGAGAAGTGCGAGAAGGCATCGCGCGTGTTGATGCTCTCCTGCGTCGTCGCCGTTCCTCCGGGGAACGCCTCTGCCGGATCGTCCGCCGCCGGCTGCTGCGCGTCGGCCCGCGCCGGCACCTTCGGCGCCTCCTGCCCAACGCCCACGCTCGCCAACAAGCCCATGGAGCAGATCGACAAAAGTCCCGGCAAGAGCAGCAGCGGCAGCTTCAGTCTGGGGTTAGGGGACATACGCGAGCATTGGCGGAGACAAGAGTTCAGCTTGATCGCGCATGCCGCATGGGCAACCCGTGTGCCCGTGCGGCGCAGCTTTCTGTACATGGGAAGCACCGATAGTTAGTCGGCGCGCGACTGTTTTTGCGGTTTCACCTTGCTGGGTTTGTCGAGGCTGTCGGATCCCTCGAACTCGATCGCCTTGAGATCGAGTGCGGCGATCCCGCGCTCGAACTCCTTCGATTGGGCGATAAGCGCATCGATTGCCGCCCCGACGATCGCATTGCCCTCGGGGTTGTCCTCCCCGATCAGCTGATCGTAGTGCTCACCCGCCCCGGCGCGCTTAACGATCGCCTCCATCCGCTTCAGGGTCTCGTCGATCGCGGCGCGCGTGTGCGCGTCCGTCTCGGGCGATTTGGCGCGGACGAGATCGGAGGCGCTCGGTCCGGAGACGACCGAGCCGTCGATGCGCTTATAGGAGCCGAGATAGACGTTCTTTATGCCCACGGCGTCGTAGTAGAGCGAATTGTGGGTGTTGTCGGAGAAGCAGTCCTGCTCCTCCTCCGGATCGTGGATCATCAGGCCGAGCTTCATGCGCTCGCCCGCCATCTCGCCGTAGGACAAGCTACCGAGCCCTGTGAACAGCGCGATGAGCCCCGCCCTGCCGCCGTCGGCCATCGCTGCCTTGCGGGCGGCGCCCTCGGGTCCCCATTGATTGGTCATCCAGGCGAGGTCGTCGACGAGGAGATCGGTTGCCGTCTCCAGATACTGCGCGCGGCGCTCGCAGTGGCCGTTGGAGCAGTTCTTGACATCGTAGTCGGTAGCGGGCCGATTGCCGGCGCCGGGGCCGGTGCCGTTGAGGTCCTGTCCCCATAGTAGGAACTCGATCGCGTGGTAGCCGGTGGCGACGTTCGATTCGACGCCGCCCGCCTCCTGCAGCTTGTTGGCCAAGAGCTCCTTGGTGATCTTCGAGGTATCGACCACCTCGCCCGCGATCTTGATCGACGTGTTGGCGATGACGTTGGCGACGTAGAGATCGTTCGCCGGTGATTCTTTGCCGTACTCCTCCGAGACGTAATCGATCAGCCCTTCATCGAGCGGCCACGAGTTGACCCTGCCCTCCCAGTCGTCGACGATCTTGTTGCCGAAGCGGAAGGCCTCCGTCTGCACGTAGGGGACGCGCGCGGCGATCCAAGCCTCGCGCGCCGCCTTGAGGTTGGCGTCGCTAGGCTCTTGGACGAGCTTGTCAACGGCCGTCTTGAGCTTGCGCGCTTCGCTGAGCGAGTCGGCGTAGCCGGCTTGCGCCATGTCGGCGTAGTTCTTTATAACGGCGTTGAGGTCGGGTGCGGTGTCCGCAACCGCGAGCGTGCTCGCGCCGAACACGATTGCGCCAACGGTGGCGGCCAGTATCCTCAACATGTGCCAATATCCTCTGTCGCTTCCAGACGCCCGGCCGAGCGGCACGCTCTCAATGCTCGCTTGCGGCAGCGCGATTGCGCGAGCGCTCAAAGTGTCGCGCTGCCCTCGCTTGCTGCGATGAGAATGAATTATTACTCAAAAAGTCAAGATATAATTTCTGACGCAGGTCTTCGCGTCTTGTCAGCTATCGAGCGCGGTATGGGTAATGCTAATTTGAATGCTTCCAAACCGGGATCACGTGTCGGGCCTGCGAGCGCATCGGCGCTAGAACCTGCTTAAGAGAGGGTCGGCTGTGCCGAGACGCGCAAGCTTCTATCTCTTCCTTGTCGTTGCGCTGCTCGAAGGCGTCGCACCCGCCGCAGCAACGCCGGCTTACCCCGAGCTCACCAAACGACTGATCGATCACTATCTCATCCCGCGCTTTGAGCGCCTCGACGACGCAGCGCAGGCGCTCGCGGGCGATCTTGAGGCCGGGTGCGGCAAGGAGCCCAAGCGCTTGACGACCGCGCGCGTTGACTTCGAGAGGACCGTGCTCGCTTGGGCAGGGGTGGAGTTCTTGCGCTTCGGTCCGATGGCGGTGACGGGGCGTCCGGAGCGCTTCGCCTACTGGCCTGACCCGCGCGGCGTCACGGATCGCCAGTTGCGGGCACTGATCGCGCATCGCGATCCCGCGGCACTCAATCCGGAGACGCTCGCGCAGAAGAGCGCCGCCGTGCAAGGCCTGACCGTGATCGAGGCGCTCCTCACGGATGATGCGCATCCGCTCGCGGGCGACGACGAGGAGGCGAGCTACCGCTGTGGCCTCGCCGTCTCGGTGTCGCGCAACCTTGCAAATCTCAGCCGTGGCATTTTGTCTGAGTGGGGCGGCGAGGGGGGATGGCGCAAGCGAATGCTGGAAGCGGGCCGCGACAATCCGAGCTATCGCACGCCGGCCGAGCCGCCAGCGGAGTTCGCGCGCGCGTTGGTGACGGGGCTGGAGATGCTTCAGGACCGGGAGATTGCCCCGCTCGCTGCGGCGCAGGCGAGTCCGGGCAAGTCGCCGCGGCTGCCTTACGCCCGCTCGGGCTTGAGCGCGCGCTATGCTGGCGCTGCCGTCGCCTCGCTCTCTGCGCTCTACGAGTCGATGGGGCTTGCCAGCTCCGTGCCGAAGGCCAAGGCTTGGATGCCGGAATGGATCACGACGGCCTTCCGCAGGCTGGCCACGGATGCGCCGGCTGCGCTAAAAGTAGGCGGCGGCGCCAAGCCGGCGCAGGCGCGGGAGCGCGAGCTGCACATGCTACGCTTCCACGTGGAGGGCATCCGCAAGCTCGTCGGACGCGAGCTCGCACCGATGGCGGGTCTGACGATAGGGTTCAACGAGCTCGATGGCGATTGATCGACGCCACTTACTGATCGGGACGGCGGTTTTGCTCTCGTCCGCCTCGTGCGCGTTCGCCGGGATCATGCCGGGTGACAGCGATGACGAGGTCACGCCCGGCGATCTGATCGCGGCCTGCCGGCGCCCCGACGGTAGCTATTCCGTCGTGATCCTGACCGTCGACGGCACCATCCTGCGCGAGCTTCCGCTGCGGGGGCGCGGTCACGATATTGCCTTCGACCGGAAAAGCGGCTGGGCGGTCGTCTTCGCGCGCCGCCCCGGGTCGTTCGCGCTCGCCTTCGACGTGCACGGCCGGCGCGAGCCTATTCTGTTCACTACGCCCATCAACCGGCACTTCTACGGTCACGGCGTGTTCGCGCGCGACGGGCGCCTCCTTTACGCTACCGAGCACGATCACGAGACGCGCCAGGGTCTCCTCGGCGTCTACAACGTGAGCGCGGGCTTCAGGCGCATCGGCGAGGTTCCGACCCACGGCATCGGTCCGCACGAGGTGATCCTTCTTGCCGACGGCAAGACGCTCGCGGTGGCCAACGGCGGCATCGAGACGCACATCGAGACGGGCCGCAAGAAGCTCAACGTCGACACCATGGTGCCCTCGCTGGCATTCATCGACAGCGCATCGGGCGCGCTGCTTGCCCAGCACAAGCAAAGGAGCGCCTTGCACAAGCTTTCGATCCGCCACATCGCCGCGGATGCGCAGGGCGCCATCTGGTTCGGCGGCCAATGGGAGGGCGAGGCGGACGATACGCCGGAGCTCGTGGGCTGGGCTGCCATGGATAAGCCTTTGCGCATCATCGCTCCCAACGTGCCGAGGGGAGCCGCGCTCGCCGGCTACATCGGCGCCGTGGCAATCGATGGCGACAAGCGGATCCTCGCGGCCTCGGCCCCGCGCGCCGGCCGGATCGTCTACGTCGACACCGAGCGCGGAAAGCTCGTAGGCGAGACGCAGCTGATGGACGGTTGCGGCCTGACGGGAATCTCCAAGTCGGCGTTTGCCTTGAGCTCGGGGCTAGGGGTGCTGCAGACCGAGGAGCCTGATCACACGCACCTCACCACGGCCTCGTTCCCTGGCCGCGCCTTCGACAATCACTTGCGACTCATCGGTTAGCGCCGCTCGCGGAGCATGCGCGGGAGGATGCTCGGCAGGCGCTGGCGCGCCTCTGGCCGGCGGATGCCGGGCTGCGAGGAAGCGGCGCGAGGACGCCGTCTCGGGAGCGGCACGCCGTGCGCGATCGGCTCGGCAAGCTTCCGTGCGCTCATCAAGCCCCAGATGATGGCCATCAGCAGGTAGAAATGGCGCCAATGGTCGGTATCTACGATCAGGCCTTCCAAAGCGTTGGCGACGAACGCGGCGTAGGCGATGAGGAACAGGGAGCGCGCTTGGCTCGACTTCATGGCGTGGCGGAAGCCGAGCACGATGGTGAGAGCGACGAGAATCCAGTAGACGCCGCCGCCGAGCCAGCCGGCGTCGAGCAGTACGCTTAAGTAGACGTTGTGCACCTCCTCGCTGTGGTAGCGAGTGTCGAACTCCTCCGCTCCGATCCCCAACGGGTGCTCGATGATGAGGCCGATCGCCTTCTCCTGTCCCCCAAAGCGGCCTTCGGTGCCCCTGTCGTAGCTCATCGTCAGGTTCGAGCGCTGGACGAAAAGGTCCGAGATGTAGTCGTTGGTCAGCGCGACGGTGACCAGGGCCGCAGCGAAGATGGTGCCGGCTGCCAAGAGCGCGATGAGCTTCAGGCGCGTACTCGCCCGGTCGCTCGTCAGCATCGTGAGATAGCCGTAGATAGCGAGCGCGACTGTCGTGTTCATCCAGGCGCCGCGCGAGAACGTGACAAGCAGCGTCAGCGTCAGCAGGCCGGCCAGCGCGAGCGGGCCCAGCACGCGGTGCCAAGGGCGCGTCAGGGCGACATGGACGAGGTAGAGGAACGGCGCGACGAGAAAGGGTCCGAGCACGTTGGGGTCCTTGAAGGTGCCGCTTGCGCGCTCGAACTTGGTGAAGAGCTCATAGGCCCCAGGCAGCAGCGCGAAGTAGCCGATGAGGGCCGCGCTGGCTGCGATAAGCGCCGCCCAGGTCCACGCCTTGAGGATGAGCTCGGTGTGACGACTGGGGTTCTTGGCGACGAAGGCCGCGAACATCGCCGAGGCGAGATAGAGATAGAGCGTCACGCTGACGTGGGTGAGCGTCTTGGTGAGATCGAGCGAGAGCGTCGCCGCGAGCACGGCAGCGGCGCCGGCGACCGCCCACAATGAGGCGTAGGCCATCAGCGTCGGATTGATGGCGACGAGGCCGATGGTCGGCAGCAAGACGACGAGGCAGATGCTCAAGGCGTCGACGGGTGCCGGCTCGGAGAACACCACTCCGCTTGAGACGATCGTCACGGCGACGAGGGCGAGCGCCAGTCTGTGGACGAAGCTGCGGCGCTGGGCCGGGGTGCGCGCGACAATATCAACGTCGGGATATGCGATGGCTGTGCCGGACATGATCTGGGCGTCGCTCAGTAGGCGTTTTCGGATTTGAGAAGCGCGAACGGCGTCTTGAGGAGGATGTAGACGTCGAGCAGCAGCGACCAGTTCTCGATGTAGTAGATGTCGTGCTCGACGCGCTTCTGGATCTTCTCGGGCGTATCGGTCTCGCCGCGCCAACCGTTTATTTGCGCCCAGCCGGTGATGCCGGGCTTGACCTTGTGGCGGCCGAAGTAGCCGTCGACGACGCTGACGTAGAGACGCCCCGCCGCCTTCGCCTCGAGCGCGTGCGGGCGCGGACCGACGAGCGAGAGTGAGCCGGCGATCACATTGAAGAGCTGCGGCAGCTCATCGAGGCTCGTCTTGCGGATGAAGCGGCCGACGCGCGTGACACGCGGATCATTCTTGGAGACGAGCTTGGCCGCGTTCTTGTCGCAACGATCGACGTACATGGAGCGGAACTTGAAGATCTCGATCAGCTCATTGTTGAAGCCATGCCGCTTCTGGCGGAACAGCACGGGTCCGTGACTGTCGAGCTTGATCGCCAAGGCGACCGCCAGCATGACGGGAGCGAGCAGGACGAGAGCGATCGTTGCGACGATCTTGTCGAAAGCCCATTTCGCCACCGTTCCCCAATCGGCGATCGGCTTCTCCAAGAGGTCGATCATGGCCACGTTGCCGACGCGCGAGTAGGTGTCGCGCGTGAAGCGGAGCTGCGTCGCCCCGGCCGGGAGCTTGACCTCGGCCGGCAGCACGGAAAGCGAGCGCGTCACCTGGAGCAGGCGCTGCTCGGCGGTGATCGGCAGGGCGATGATGACGACGTCGAGACGCGTCTTGCGCGCAAACTCGACGAGCTCATCACGCCCGCCGAGGCGGGGATAGCCGGAGATGATCCTGTCGACGCGCTCGTCGCCACGGTCATCAAAGATGCCCATGATGCGCACGTCGCTGTCGACGTCGATTTCGAGCTCGTTGATGAGCTTCTCTGTTATGGTTCCGCCGCCGTAGATGGCGGCGCGGCGAAAAAGGCGCCCCTGACGCGTCCAGTGGCGCACGATCGAGGCCACCGCCAGCCGCTCGCCCAGAAGCGCGGCGCCGCCCGCCGCGTACCACAATGCAAACCACACGCGAGAGAAGTCGTAGCCGACCTTCAGGAAGAAGACACCGGCCAGCAGGAAAGCGAACGCGGCGGTCCATCCAAGGAGGAGGCGCGGCATTTGCTTAATGAAGGAGGTGAAGGCGGGGAGCGCGTAGAGGTTGAGCAATTCGAATGAAACCACCGCGGCAAGTCCGACGAAGCTGACGGCGAGGAGGAACGACAACCTTCCGACGATGATCGGCTCGTCGACGTAGAGAAGGGCGATGGCGAGACCGATCACGACGATCGCCGCGAAGTCGAGGGCGCGTACGACCCCGCGGATCACGACCAGCGAGACGAGGCTCGACTTGTCATGGAAGCGGAAATCGGCGAGCCGCGGGATCTGGCGCGCGATGGGCAGCGCGCCAATTCCGGGATGCCCGGTGTCCTGAGTAGAGACGCTTCCGAGGTGCAGCATTCGCAGGGACTCGCAACTCTTTCAAAGTTGCTGTCCTGGAAAGCATAGGTCGTGCCACCGGGCGGCGATCGGGCCGGCCGGGTCTTTAGGTTTGCGGTTAAGGTTAGCGCCCGAGCAGCTCGGCGTAGAAGTCGAGGATGGTCGCCGTTGTGGTGGCGATCGAAAAGCGCGCTGCCACCGTCTGCTTGAGCCGCCGCGCCCGCTCTTTGGCGGCCTCCGGCGCATCGAGAAAGGCGTGTAGGGCGCGCACCAGCGCCGCGACGTCGTCGGGGGGTAAGAGCTCCGTATCGGAGCCGCGAACGATCTCGGGGATGCCGCCTACATTGGTGGCGATGACCGGTAGCTGGGCTGCGGCCGCTTCCAAGACGATGAAGGGCAGGCTTTCGGCGCGCGAGGGCACCACGATGCAGCGCGCCTTCGGGAAGGCCTCGGCCGCCGGCATCGCCCCGGCAAATGCGACGGCCTCGCGCTTGAGGCCCAGCTCGCGCGCGAGTTGCTCGAACTCCTTCCGGTCGGGGCCGGCGCCGACGATGACGGCCCGCACGGGGCGCACGCGTGCGACCTCCGCCAGCGCGCGCAGCAGGATATCGACGCCCTTGAGACGGCGCAGCTCGCCGATGAAAAGGAAGTCGGCGGCGTCAGGTGCCGGCGCTAGCGCCGTGAAGTCGGAGGGCAGCAGCGCGTTGGTGATGACCCGCGTCGGGGCGAGCCCGCGGCCAACGCGTGCTTCAAAGATGCGGCGGATGAAGTCGCTCTCGAAGACCAGCCCGTCCGTCATGCGCGCGAGGAGTTTCTCCATGCCGATGAACATCAGGGCCTGCGCGGAGCCCGGCGGAAAATGCAGACTGCCGCCGTGGGGCGTGTAGATGGCGACCACGCGCCGTTCCCCGCCGCGCAGCAGCTGTCTTGCCAGGCGGGCATAGGCGCCGCCCTTAGCACCGTGCCCATGCAACACGTTGGCCTGCTGGCGCCGGGCCAGATCGCGTACGGTGCGGCAAGCCGCGGCATCGCTTAGGCCGGGCATGCGGCCCATGGGAATGCGGGCGATGCCGAGCGTCAGGTGCGGCGCCGCGCCTGCGAGACGCTGCTCGGTGAGGGGATCGGCCGTCGTCGAGTCGAGGATGAGGCCCACGTCGTGGCCGCGCGTCGATTGCTCGGCGCTCAAATCGAGGACATGCCGAAAGAGGCCGCCGACCGGCGCGCGCAGACAATGCAAGATGCGGAAGCGCTCGACCACGCTCCGGTCTCCCTAACGTTGACGCCCTTTAGAAGAAGCGTTCGTACACGTAGACCGTATCACCCGGCGCAAGGGTGTAGTCGGAGGGAGCTTCGATCTGGTCAACGAGCCCGTGGATTTTCCGCGTTATTCGGAAACAGCGGTCGCTTGCACGCTCGGTGTATCCGCCCGCAATTGCAACGGCGGTTTCCACCGTCATCCCCGACACGTAAGCGTACTGGCCTGGAAGCCGCACCTCGCCCAGGATGAAAAAGGGCCGGTTCTGGATGACGTCGACGGTCACCTGCGGATCGCGCACGAACTCGCGCCCGAGACGATCGGCGATCGCGCGCGCAAGCTGCGTCGTCGTCCGGTCGCGTGCCCTGACGTTGCCGATGAGTGGCACGGCGACATTGCCGCTCTGGTCGACGCTATAGAGGCGGGACAGGCTCGGCTGGCCGTAGACGAAGACGCGCAGCTTGTCGCCTGTGTTCAGGAGATAGGGGCCTGAACCCGGCGGCAGACGCTGCGGCACGTAGGGAACGACGACTGGCGGGCCCCATGCCACGGGTGGTGGCGAGACCTCGGGGCCAGCCGGATAGACCATCGTGCGGCCCCATCCGACCTTGGTTACGAGCGGCGCCGGACCGGACTGCGCAGCGCTCGGAGGGGCATCAAAAATGATGTCCTCGGGCAAAATGCTGTCGAGCCCGAAGGCATCCTGCGCGCAGACGCCCAGGACGAGAAACAAAGCGGCGGAAAGTGGTGCCAGCCAGCGGAACATGGGTTGCGGAGCCAAATTGAAACGGACTGTTCGGCCCCAATCTGGCTGCGAACTGGTTAAGAAATGCTGAGCGGCTGTCTTTTCTTCGGACGTTTAAGGAAATCGTTACCGGCAAGCGCTCTAAATTGGCGCAACGATTAGGTCCTTCTTTCGAGCCGGCAGCCCAGTCCATGAATACCGCCTCACCCGACGATATCGACATCACTGCAGTCTGGCGCTCGTTGCGTTCAAGTTTGCCAAAACTCCTAGTGGCAAGCGTAGCGATCGGCCTCATTGCGTTCGCGGCACTCTCCGTTATTTCTCCGCGCTACACCTCGGAAGCGCAGCTTCAGCTGGTCTCTCCCGAACGCGAGAGCAACGCCGGGGACACTTCTTCATCCGACGACGCGGCGGCGTTGCTCGACAAGGAGGCCATCAATACGCACGTGCGCGCGCTGATGTCGCCAGATCTCGCCCGTGAGATCATCGCAGACGAGGGCCTCGCCAAGAGACCAGAGTTCAATAGCGCGCTGAAGCCTGCCTCAATCACCGGCCGCATTCTCAACGCGCTCGACCTTTCGGGCAAGAGCAAGGAGAGCGAGCAAGACCGCGTGCTCGGCGCCTATTTCGATCGGCTCAACGTCTATTCGCCGAAAGAGAGCCGTTTCATCGGCATCCAGTTCACCTCCCAGGATCCCAAGCTTGCGGCTGAGGTCGCTAACCGCATCGCGGAGTTCTACCGCACGTCGGTCGCCACGCGCACCGTCGCCGGCACCGACGAGGTGCAAAAGGCGCTGCAGCCGCAGATCGACAAATTGATGAAGGAGGTTTCGGCGGCGGAAGCCGACGTCGAGCGCTTCCGCGGGCAAGCCAACATCTTCAAGGGCGGGCCGAACGACACCGGGCTCAACCAGCAGCAACTGGGTGAGCTTACGGCGGAGTTGAGCAAGGCCCAGGCCGCGCGCAACGAGGCGGAGGCGCGCGCCGAGTCCGTGCGCGATATGGTTCGGGCCGGCAACGCTGAGGCGCTGCCCGACGTACAAAAGTCGCCGCTCATTCAAAATCTCGTACAGCAGCGCGTTCGTCTGCAGCGGCAGCTCTCGGAGCTTTCGGCCACGCTGTTGCCGGCGCACCCGCGCATGCGGCAGATCCGCGCCGATCTCGACGGCCTCCAGCGCCAGATCAAGAGCGAGGTCGCAAAGGTCGTCGAGGGCGTCGAGAAAAACGCCAAGGTCGCAGCCTTGCGTGAGCAGGCCGCGCAGAAGAGCCTCAACGACATGAAGTCGCACCTGGTCAACACGAGCGACGACCAGGTCAAGTTGCGCCAGCTGGAGGCGGTGGCGAAATCGAAGCGGGCCGAGCTCGATCGCCTGCAGGCGCGCTTTGAGGCCAACCGCGCGCGGGGGGAAAGCCGCGCGATCCCCATCGAGGCGCAGATCATCACGACTGCGCGCCCCGCGAGCGTGCCGAGCTTCCCCAAGCGGCTTCCCTACGCCGCGCTCGTTGCGGTGGCCATTCTCCTGTTTGGCATTGCGATCGTCGTGACAAGGGCACTGTTCACGGCCGCCCGCAGCTCCGGCGCGGCACAAAAGGTGGCATGGACGAAAGCCGCGGTGGCTGCGCGTGCTGCGCCGCCGCCCGTACAATCCCCACAAGCGTCCGACCAAGCCGCCGGCATGATCGAGACCGTCGATTCGGTCTCGGCGCTCGCCAGCCAGCTTCTGGTGCGGCCGCCGGACGTGGGCGGGTTCCGCACCTTGATCACCGGTGAGACGGATGACGTCGATGCGACGGCCGAGGGCATCGAGCTAGCAAAGGCGCTGACCGAGGCCGGTGCCGACGTCATGCTCGTCGATTGGGCCCCTGATGGTCATGGAGCGGCGGAGGCGATCGGGGTGCCGAGCGTCCCTGGCATCGTCGACTTGCTCGAGGGGCGAGCGAAGTTCGAGGACGTCGTAACGCGGCTGCCCGGAAGCAACGCCCAGCTCATTCCCGCTGGGGCCGGCTCTACGACGGCCGCAGCCCTGCTCGATCCCGATCAGGCCAACCTGGTGCTCGATGCGCTCGACACCGCCTACGATCACATCGTCGTCGTGGGCAGGAACAAGGCCGCGCGCGCTCTCTTCGAGGCAATCCAGGGACGCTTCGACGCCGGCGTCATTGTCGCCGATGGCAGACGCCGGGGCCCAAGAGTAATGGACGCGACAGGGATGTTCCTCGGGTTCGAGGTGACCGATATCGAGCTCTTCCGATTGGAACGTTCGAATTCGGGTCAGCTCGCGAAGGAGCGTCTCGCGCGTGTTGCGGCGAAAAGCGGTGCCGAGGCCCGACCGGTGTGACCCCTTTGGGGTTCGCGTGGCGGCATTCAGGGGCTCTTAACCAAAGATCGAGACGGCGGGGTGCCGTCTAGCGCCCCGACGCGCCATTCTGCACGAAATTTGCGAAGACCGACGGGTAGCCGCGGACGCGTCTGTTCGGCGCCGTGTTCGCATTTCGTGTCGATTGCATGATGGAAGTTCAGTCATGAGCAGGAGATCGACCAAGCTTATCAAGGCCATGCTCGCCGCGGTGCGCTATTCGGGGGCCGAAAGCCTATTTGCGCCGGTTACGAGCAGCGCCGGCGTCATCTTCATGCTGCATCAGGTCAGCCCCGAGCCGGCGCAGGAATTCGAGCCCAACCGCATCCTCAAGGTGACGCCCGACTTTCTCGACGCGGTCGTCGGTTGGATCATCGATGTGGGCTTCGAGGTGATCGCGCTCGACGCCGTCCGCGAGCGGCTGCAGTGCGGCGGCGCGCGGCCCTTCGCCTGCTTCACGTTCGACGACGGCTACCGTGACAACCGCGACTACGCCTACCCGATCTTCAAACGCCGCAACCTGCCGCTCACGATCTACGTGCCGACCGACTTTGCCGATTGCCGCGCTGATTTGTGGTGGCTGACGCTCGAGGAGGTCCTGCGCGCGGCGAGCCATATCACGCTCGGCATCAACGGGGAGGGGCGGCACTTCTCTCTCGCCAGCGTGGCTGAGAAGGATACCGCCTATCACGAGATCTATTGGTGGTTGCGCTCAATTCCGGAGGATCTGGCGCGTGCAGCGGTCGCCGAGCTTGCGGCCGATAACGGCATCGACACACGCGCCTCCCATGACGGGCTCCTCATGTCGTGGGACGAGCTGCGCGCGCTCGCCAAGGACCCGCTGGTGACGATCGGCGCCCACACCGTGTCGCACCGAGCGCTGGCCAAGCTCTCCGAGGCGCAGGCACGCCAGGAGATTGAGGGGAGCGTTCGGCGCATCGAGCGGGAGCTCGGTGCTCCGCGTCGCCATTTGAGCTATCCGTACGGATGCGCGCAGAGCGCCGGGGAAAGGGAGTTCCGCATCGCCGCCGAGCTTGGACTGGAGACGGCAGTCACCACGCGCAAGGGCCTGCTCCACCCCGAGCATGCACAATCGCTGACGGCGCTGCCGCGGCTCTCGCTTAACGGCGACTTCCAGGACATCCGCTACATTAAGACGCTGCTGTCGGGCATTCCCTTCGCGGTCCTCAATACCCTGCAGCGCATCACCGGCTCGGAAATGGCGGCATAGGGCCCCCGCGATCCTTGGGCGCATTGTGCCGCTGTGCGCGCTTCACTATCACGCGCAAAGTGCGGTTCGGGGACGAGACACTTGGCCATTTCCGACACACGGCGCTTGGCGCCCGAGCAGGTCGGCTCCGCGGCGGACGTCGCGGTGCGCGTCTGGCTCCTGGCCGTCGCCGCGCTCGTCTTCGCCATGGTCGTCGTCGGCGGCGCGACGCGGCTTACCGATTCCGGGGTTTCCATCACCGTATGGAAGCCACTGCTGGGCGCGATCCCGCCACTGAACGAGGCCGACTGGCTCGCGGCCTTCGACAGATACAAGACGATCCCCCAGTACGCGATCGTCAACCCGGGCATGTCGCTCGCCGCCTTCAAGTTCATCTACTGGTGGGAGTGGACGCACCGGCTGCTCGGACGCCTGATCGGGGTTGCCTTCGCCCTGCCGTTCCTCGGGTTCTGGCTCGCGGACAAGCTGCGGCCGGGCTTTGCGATGAAGCTTCTCGGCGTGCTGGCGCTCGGCGCGCTGCAAGGGGCGATCGGCTGGTACATGGTGATGTCGGGTCTCGTTGACCGCATCGACGTGAGCCAGTACCGCCTGGCGTTGCATCTGCTGATGGCCTTCACGATCCTGGCGCTGCTGATCTGGCTCGCGCTCGACGTTGGGCCGGCGCGCGAGCGCGCGCGACTGCCGACGGCGACGCGCGGCAAGCAGCGCTTTGCCGGCCTGCTCCTTGCGCTTGTCTTCGTCCAGGCCGGTCTCGGGGCGCTCGTCGCCGGCCTCAAAGCGGGCCACACCTACAACACCTGGCCGCTGATGGACGGCCGGTTCGTGCCGACGGGGCTCGGCGCGCTCGCGCCCTGGTATCGCAACCTGTTCGAGAACGTCACGACGGTGCAGTTCGACCACCGCATGGTGGCTTATCTCGTCGCCACCCTCGCGATCGGGCATGCCGTGGTGCTAGCTCGCTCCGGCGACGATGAGCGTCTCGTCGGCTCGGCGGGACTGCTGGCGGCAGCTGTGCTCGTGCAGATGGGGCTCGGCATCTGGACGCTCGTCTCGGGCGTGCCGCTCGCGCTGGGGCTCGCGCACCAGGCGGGCGCCGCGCTCGTCGTCGCGGCAGCGACGTTGCATTTTCACGAGATGACGCGGGCCGCAACCCGCGGCTGAGAGCGCGGCGCTTCGAGACCGAGCATCAGCCTTATGTTCTGAATCGCGGCCCCGGCTGCGCCCTTGCCGAGGTTGTCGAGCCGAGCGACGAGCACGGCCTGGCGCAGATCGGCATTGGCGAACACGAAGATCTCCATCCGGTCGGTACCCTTGAGCGCCTCCGCTTCAAGACGCGTCATCGCAGCACTTGGGGCGTGCTCGATTGCAAAAAGCTGACACCCCGCGTAGTGCCGCTCGAGCGCGAGCCCGATCTCGCGGGATGATGGCTTGCCCGGCAGCTCGTCCAGATGCAGCGGGATCGACACGAGCATGCCCTGCCGGAAATTGCCGACAGAGGGCACGAAGATCGGGCGCCGCGTCAGCTTGGCATAGCGCTGAAGCTCGGGGATGTGCTTGTGCTCGAGCGAAAGCCCATAGAGCTCGAAGGCCGGAGCGGTGCCCGCCTCGTAGGCTTCGATCATGCTGCGCCCGCCGCCCGAGTAGCCGCTGACCGCATTGATGGTGAGCGCAAGGTCGGCCGGAAGGATCCCAGCATCGACGAGCGGCCGGATGAGAGCGATGGAGCCGGTCGCATAGCACCCCGGGTTGGCAACGCGCGCCGCTTTGCCGATGGCGTCCGCCTGATCTGAGTCGAGCTCGGGAAAGCCATAGACCCAGCCGGGCGCGACCCGGTGCGCGGTCGAGGCATCGAGGATGCGCGGGGCGGCGGAGCCGAGCTCGTCGGCCAGCGCCACGGCCTCGCGCGCCGCATCGTCGGGCAGGCAGAGCACCACGAGATCGGCCTCTTCCATGAGCGCTTTGCGCGCGGCGGCGTCCTTGCGCTTGGCCGGATCGATGCTCTTCACCTCGATGTCGGGAACACGCGCAAGCCGCTCGCGGATCTCAAGGCCGGTGGTGCCGGCCTCGCCGTCGATGAAGACCTTCGGCTTGGCCGAGGCCGCGGATTTCCTGCTGCTGGCGTTCACGGGGCTCGATTCCGATCGCGGTGCTGCGCTCGCCTCTAGGTCGTGCCGGGCGCCCTTGTCAATATAAGCGCATGGGACGCCGGGGACGAGGAGGCTAGGTCAGCCCCAATCGGTGCAGGATCGCACGCCAGAGGTCCTCCGAGCAGCCGACCTCGAAGGCGCGGCAGGTGACCTCGTGCGAGCCCTGATAGATCATGCTGAGCGCGACCCAGAGGATGATCAGGAGGCCGATCCACGTAATCCAGGGATACTTGACGAGCAGGCCGGCGATGAAGTGGGAGGCAACCGCCATCAGCACGACCGCGACGGCGAGGCCGAGCACGAGTACCAGCACTGAGCCCTTGGACGCGCCGGCGACCGCCAGCACGTTGTCGAGCGACATGGAGACGTCGGCGAGCGTGATGAGGCCGACGGCGGACCAGAAGCCCAGCTCGGTGCCTGCCGTAGCAGCGCTGACATGACTGTGGACATCGACTGTCGTCACCTGCCGGTACATCTTCCAGCAGACCCACAGGAGCAGGATGCCGCCCGCGAGCGTCAATCCGATGATGGCGAGGAGTTGAACGGTTATTGCCGCGAAGATGATGCGCAGGACGACGGCGGCGGTGATACCCCAGAAGATGACCTTGGCGCGCATCTCAGGCGCAACGCGCGAGGCCGCCAATCCGACGATGATGGCGTTGTCGCCGGCCAGCACCAGGTCGATCATGGTGATGTTCAGAAGCGCGACGATGTTGTGCCGGTACCAGTCGAGGCTCAGGAGACTGCCGGCTTCATCCATGAAGGCGCCGAGCATCGCTGCCAGGTCTTGCGTCAGCCAGTCCATCCCCCAGGCCCCTTTTTTTAAAACCTTGCCGCAAGCAGTAGACAACGCTCGCGCCGGTTGCTCCCCTCGATCGGCTGCCGAGCAGGCGGCGGCCGCAATGGCGCTATTTCGCACTGACGCCGGCGCCGCGGCAAGCCTGCACGCGCGGGCAAACGCCCCCTATTCGGGGAGACGGCCAAAGCCATAAAGTGCGTTGTTGGATCAGCGCTTGGAGAACTGGAAGCTGCGGCGCGCTTTCATGCGGCCGTACTTCTTGCGCTCCACGACGCGGCTGTCGCGCGTCAGGAACCCGCCCTTCTTGAGCACGGCGCGCAGCTCGGGCTCGTAGTAGGTCAGCGCCTTGGAGATGCCGTGGCGCACGGCGCCCGCCTGGCCCGAAAGGCCGCCGCCCATGACGGTCGCCATGATGTCGTATTGGGTGTTGCGTCCCGCCGCGGTGAGCGGCTGCTGCAGAAGCATTTGCAGCACGGGGCGCGCAAAGTACTGGGTGTAGTCCTTGGCATTGACGGTGATCATGCCCTTGCCGGGCTTCAGCCAAACGCGCGCGACTGCGTTCTTGCGCTTGCCGGTGGCGTAGGCGCGGCCAAGCTGATCGAGCTTCTGCACGTGCTCGGGCGCGCCCGCGGCCGGCGTCGCGCCCTTCAGCTGATCGAGGTCCTCCAAGGACTTGGTTTCCTGCGCCATGTCGTCAGATCCTCGCGTTCTTGCGGTTGAGCTTGCCCACGTCGAGCTTCTCGGGGTTCTGGGCGGCGTGGGGATGCTCGGCGCCCTTGTAGACCTTCAGATTGCGCATGAGCTTGCGCTGCAACGGCCCGCGCTTCAGCATGCGCTCCACGGCCTTCTGCACGACGCGCTCGGGAAACTTGCCCTCGAGGATCCGGCGCGGCGTCTGCTCCTTGATGCCGCCCGGATAGCCTGTGTGCCTGTAGTAGACCTTGTCGGTGTGCTTATCGCCCGTGAAGACCACCTTCTCGGCGTTGACGACGATGATGTTGTCGCCGCAGTCGACGTGCGGGGTATAGATGGCTTTGTGCTTGCCCTTGAGGCGGGTCGCGATCAGTGCGGCGAGCCGGCCGACGACGAGGCCGTCGGCATCGATCAGGATCCACTTCTTTTCCACCTCGCCGGGTTTGGCGACGTAGGTCGTCATGAGCCGCTCCGTTGTTGGCGCTGGCGATGGCCCTGGGGACCGGTCGAAGCCCGCGAATGTCGCGCGCCCGGCATCATCGAGCGCGCGCCTTAAAATCAAACCGCCGCCCCCATGTCAACAAGAGACTGAGAAGAACTGAAAAAATGACGTAAAAGCAGCATGTTGTGTCACAAGGTAAAATGTTACCGCGTTGTGGTAGTATATTACCAAGATGCTTCAAGGTCACGCCGCGGCCACCGGCCGGGCACCCGGCTCGCCTCGCTTGCGGCGCTGGCGAACTTGGTGAAGATGGCGCGCAGAACCACGCTTCGGCGAGGGCGTCTCCGGCGCGCCATAGGCCGGCCAAAACCATATCGGGAGAGCCGAAACCATGCAGCAGGCTTTGCGACGTTGGATCGCCTGCGCGGCGGCTGTGGCATTGAGCCTTGCGCTCGCGAGTGCGGGCGCCATGGCGCAGGAGGCGAGCGATGAGCCGGTCAGGCAGATCAAGCTCACCGAGGATCAGGTCAAGAACTTCATCTCGGCTCAGCCCGATCTGGCGGCCGTCGCCGGCAAGCTGCAAGTGGCAGGCAACGATCCCGATGCGGCGCTGCGGGCCCAGCTCGATGGCATCGCCAAGAAGCACGGCTTTTCGAGCTTCAGCGAGCTCGACGACGTGGCTGCCAATATCTCGATCGTCATGGCAGGCTTGGATTCGCAGACGGGCGAGTTCACCGACCCCGTCGACGCGCTCAAGAAGGAGCTTGCCGACGTCAGCGCCGACACCTCCATCCCCGAGGACACCAAGAAGCAGCTCGAGCAGGAGCTGAACGAAGCGATCAAGACGACGCCGCCTTTGGAGCACAAGGAGAATGTCGATCTCGTCAAGGCCCATCGCCAGGAGATCGAAAAGGCGCTGGAATAGCAGCGATTTGCACCAGGAGGAAGTCTGAGCCGATGCAAGAGCGCACAATGACGACGGCGGGCGTTGAGGGCGGCGAGGCGCCTCTCTTGATCGAGCGGCCGCAGGCGCACGTGGCGGTGCTGACCATGAACCGTGCCGCCGCGCGCAACAGCCTGTCGATCGCCATGATCGACGCGCTGCATCTCGCGATCACCGAGCTTGCACACAAGGCGAATGTCTCGGCCATCGTGCTGGCGGCGAAAGGGCCGGTGTTCTCGGCCGGCCACGATCTCAAGGAGCTGACGGCGCACCGCGCCGATGCCGATCATGGGCTCGCTTTCTACGAACTTGCGATGACGCGTTGCTCCGCCATGATGCAGGCGATCGTGGCTTGCCCGAAGCCAATTATTGCTGCTGTGCAGGGCACCGCCACCGCTGCCGGCTGCCAGCTCGTCGCCACCTGCGATCTCGCGGTCGCCGCCGAGGAAGCGCAGTTCTGCACGCCCGGCGTCAACATCGGTCTCTTCTGCTCCACGCCGATGGTGGCGTTGTCGCGCAACGTCGGCCGCAAGCGGGCGATGGAGATGCTGCTCTTGGGCGAGATGCTGCCCGCGGCGCAGGCAGTAGAGTACGGCCTCGTCAATCGCGTCGTTCCGGGGCCGCAGGTGCTCAAGACGGCGCTGGAGCTCGCGGAAAAGATTGCGGAGAAGTCGCCTGCCACCGTCGCTATCGGCAAGAGAGCTTTCTACGAGCAGATCGAGATGCCGCTTAAGAACGCCTACGCCCATGCGACCAGGGTCATGGTCGAGAACATGATGGCGCGTGATGCCGCCGAGGGGATCGCGGCCTTCCTCGACAAGCGCAAGCCCGACTGGAAAGGCTGCTGATGGAGCCGCGGCTCACGCTCATCACGCTCGGCGTGCGCGACATCGCGCGCGCTCGCGCCTTCTATGAGGCGTTGGGCTTCAAGGCCGGTACAGCGTCGCAGGAGAGCGTCACGTTCCTCGATGCTGGCGGCGTCGTGCTCGCGCTTTACGGGCGCGGCCCTCTTGCTGAGGACGCGACGGTCGAGGACAGCGCGCCGGGCTTCTCGGGTGTCGCGCTCGCCCATAATGCGCGCAGCGAGGCCGACGTGGATGCTGCGCTCAAAGAGGCCGTCGCTGCGGGCGGCAAACTGATCAAGCCCGCCGGCAAGGCATTCTGGGGCGGCTACTCGGGCTACTTCGCCGATCCCGACGGCCACTTGTGGGAGGTTGCCTACAACCCATATTTCAGGCTCGGCGCCGACGGCCGTGTCGAGCTGGAGATGGGCCCGGACTTGGACGAGGCATGAATCACGACAGCTATAGCGACGATGACATCGCTGCCATCCTCAGTGATGCGCGCACGTTTGCATTCGTCGGCGCCAGCGCCAATTCGAACCGGCCGAGCTACTTCGCCATGAAGTACCTCCTCGGCAAGGGCTATCACGTTATCCCAGTCAATCCCGGGCACGCCGGGGAGCAGATCCTCGGTCAGACGGTCTATGGCGCGCTCGCTGACGTTCCCGGGGCCGTCGACGTCGTCGACATCTTCCGCAACTCGGAGGCCGCGCTCGGCATCGCGCGCGAGGCGATTGCCCTGAAAGACAAGCTCGGGCTCAAGGTGCTCTGGATGCAGCTCGGCGTGCGTAACGACGAGGCGGCGGCTGAGGCGGAAGCAGCCGGGCTCACCGTCGTCATGAACCGCTGCCCCAAGATCGAGTACGGCCGGCTGTCTGGCGAGATCGGCTGGGCCGGCGTCAACACCGGCACGATCTCCAGCCTGCGCCCCAAGCTTGCCGCGCACGGCGTGCAGAGCCACGTTCTCGCGACGAAGCGCTGACCCTGAGGCGCCCTTCGCGGTGGACGGCGCTTTTCCCTGCGTCTACGCTCCCCGCTCATCTCAGTGCTCGCGAGGGGGCGGCACGTGGCGATTTTCATTGTACGGTACCTGCCGTTTGAGCTGCTTGCGGCCGGCGTCGTCCTTATCCTGCTGACGGGGCGGCCACTCTTCACGAAGGGCGCGCTCTCTGCCCGGCAGAGCCGGTTCCGCTCGCTCGTCGCCGCCTCGCCCGTCCTCGATGTGCTGATCCTCATCTCGGCGGTCGGCAAGCCGTTCCTGGAGCGCCTCCAAGGCAACGATTGGCACTCCGATCTGCTCGGCCAGGAGCCGCTGCTCGTCGTGAGCATGGTTATCACCGTGAGCATTTTTGCGATGATCGGGGCCGTGCTCTTCTACTTCTACCGCGCCATCCAGAACATCAACGCCTTCAGCCAGCGCCGCGTGCGCCGCCCATTCTCGGCACTGTTCATGGTCGTCCCGATCGCCAATCTCGTCGTCACGCCCTACATCCAGTACTTCGCCTACCAGAGGAGCCGGGCGTTTGCGGAACCGCAAAAGGCCTCGGCGCTGGCCGCCGCGCTGCTCGTGGGGCTCGCATTCGGGAGCGTCGTCGTCAGCGTCGTCTGCGGCTATGCCGGAAAAGAGGTCAGCGGGCCGGCGCTCTTTGACGCCGGCAGCCTTCTGGTCATCGGCACGCTGACGGGGCTAGCCGGTGGCCTCCTGACGACGCGGATCGTCAATTCCATCGCGCGCGATCAGGAGGCCTATGCGTCGCAAATCGGGGCGCTCGCGGAGGGGACCGCGAGGGCCGGAAAGCCTGTCAAGCGCCAGCGCGAGACCCTGCGCGTGCTCGCCGCCGCGGGCCTACTGCTCGTGGCAGGCTTGGCGGCCCTCTTTCCGGCGCAAGCCTCCCTCATTGCGTCCATGCTCCCGCAAATTATGGCCCGGAACTGAGACAGGCGTGTTGCGGCGAGGCCGCTCGATTGGGCTTTTTGGCGTTCCGCGGGGAACAGCGGCCGCTTTTCGCTTCGGCAATTCTCTCCATGGCAGCTAAGCTCGAACACTGGCAAGGAAGGACCATTCTCGTGGACCATATCGTCTCCGTCGGCATGGATGCCGGCACGCTGAAGCAGCTCGATGACCTGCGCCGGGCGCACCCCAACGTTCCCTCGCGCGTCGATATCATCAAGCGCCTCATCTGGGAGGCGCACGCCAAGATCGCCGCGCCCGCGCCAGCGACCGCCGGCGCCAACGGATAACGCGCTCGGCGAGCGAGATCGCCGGATCGTGCCTCCGGCGCTCGCCAGTTAATGCAACCTCAGACATTTACGAGTTCGTCGGACCCCGACCCCGGGCGCCTGCGGCTTTTTTTTGAAGGCGTGCGGCCCGGCAGCCATTGCAGCGGGACACAGCACCGGGCCACTGCGGGCTCCCGCCCTACTCGTTTCCAACTCTTCAGTCGCCGCAAATGGCGTACAAAAAAATACCGTTAATCCATCGCTCTAGGCGAGCCCGTTGACATGTCACTTGCGGAACTGCACCGCCGGTGTCCGCCTCCTAACGTCGGGCCAGTGAGTGAAGGAGCACTGGCCCCATGACGATCACGACCGAGACGACGCACGCAAGCACGCCGAGCACCCCCGCCAAGGACCAGACGGTCCGTTTCAACGGCGGCAAGGTGGGCGTGCTTCTGCTCCACGGTCTGGGCGGCACGCCGGCCGAGGTCCGCTTCGTCGCCATGGGCCTCAACAAGGCGGGCTATACCGTTCACACGCCCCAACTCGCCGGCCACGGCGGCGCCTCCGACGGCGACACCAAGTGGCAGGATTGGTACCGCAGCGCGCGCGCCGCTCTGGTCGAGCTGCGCAAGGAGTGCGACACGGTGATCGTCGGCGGCCTGTGCATGGGCGCCATCCTCGGCCTGCATCTCGCCGCCCGCCAGCCCGACAAGGTGCAGGGCGTAGCGCTATTCTCGCCGACCTTGTGGATCAACGGCTGGGCGATGCCCTGGACCATGAAGCTGTTCAACCTGTGCCATAGCCGCCGGGTCGCCAAGATGATGACCTTCCCCGATGCGGACTCGCTCGGCATCAAGTGCCCGCGCGTGCGCCAGTTTGTGAAGCAGGCGCTCGAAAGCTCGCCCGAGTACGGCAAGTCGGGCGTGCCGGCCACCATGGTTCTTGAGCATCGCCGCATGGTCAGGGCCGCGATCAACATCCTGCCCCGCGTGCGCCAGCGCACCCTGATCGTGCACTCGCGCCAGGACGACTACGCCGCCCTCAACAACGCGACCTACCTGCAGGGCGAGCTAACGGGCCGCGTCGACATGGTGGTGCTGGAGGACAGCTATCACATGGTCACGCTCGATAAGCAGCGCCACGTCGTGGTCGAGCGCGCCCGCGACTTCCTCGAACTCGATCGTCGGCGAGATCAAGGCCGCCGCTGCCGCCGCTGCGGTGCCGCTTCCGCTCGCCGCTTAAGCTAAAGCAACGAAGCCGGCAACGGCGCCACCCGCGATGGACGCCGTTTTGTGCAACGGCGCTAGGCTCGGCAGCCGCGGATATGCTACGAGTTTGCGGGCTCGCAGATTGGGCAGCACTCATTTTCCCCAACATCGGTCGGACGGCTCGGGTGACGGGATGACGGCTGGCGCGCACTCTGAGCAACGCAACCTCTGGGATGAGAGCCGGGAGCGCCGTCCGGTCGCGCCTGCGCTCAGCAGTGACATCTCCGTCGACGTTGCGGTTATTGGCGCGGGCTACACCGGGCTTGCCGCCGCCTATCACCTCAAATGCGCCGAGCCGGCGCTCGAGGTGGCCGTGCTCGAGGCCGAAACCTGCGGCTTTGGCGCCAGCGGCCGCAATGCGGGCTTCGTGATGACGCTGTTCGGCGCCTCGCTCGGACAGATGGTTGCACAGCACGGAAAGGCCCGCATGCACGCGGCGCACGAGTTTATGCAAGGCGCCATAGACGCTCTTGCAGCCACCATCGCCGGGCATAAGCTCGACTGCGATTTCGAGCGCTCAGGCTTCCTCAAAGTCGCGACCGCACCCGCCTACGTCGCTCGCATCCGCAAGGAGATCGCCACCGTCGAGTCGATGGGCGTCGAAGGCTTCGAATGGCTCGACGCCGACGCGGTCAGGGAGCGCGTCAACTCGCCCACCTTCCTCGGCGGCTGTTACGAGTCCGGTTGCGGGCTCATCAACCCCGTGAAGTGGGTCGACGCCTTGCGCCGGATCGCTGTCGCCAAAGGCGCGCGCCTCTTCGAGGGCACGCGGGTCGAAACCGTGCAGCGCGAGGGCGGCAGCTTCCGCCTCACCGCCGCGCGCGGGACGGTTCGCGCGCAGAAGGTCGTGTTCGCCACCAACGGCTACACCCACCTCATTCCCGGACTGCGCTTCAAGCAGATCCCGGCCTTCGCCTACATCATCGCCACCGAGCCCCTGAGCCAAGAGCAGCGCGCCGCGTTGCGCTGGGCGGGGCGCGAGGGGCTAGAGGACGCGCGCAACTTCATGCACTTTTTCCGCCTCACGCCCGACAACCGGCTGCTGGCCGGCGGCGGCCCCGGCGTCGTGCCGTTCGCCGGCAACATGCACCACGACGCCTCGCCCGAAAGCGTGGGCGCATCTCGCCAGCTTCATTGCCACGACGTTCCCGGTGCTGCGCGGCATCCGCATCACCCACCGCTGGGGCGGCGCGTTCTCCGTCACGCTCAACTCCACCCCGCAGATCGGCACGCTGCACGGCGGCGCGGCGGTCTATTCGGTCGGCTGCACCGGCCACGGCGTCGCCATGACGCACCAGAACGGGGCCATCCTTGCAGACCTCGTGCTCGGGCGCAGAACCGAGCTCTCAGAGCTGTGGTTCGTCAACCGCCGCTCGCTGCCGTTCCCGCCCGAGCCGTTGCGCTTCCTCGGCACCAAGGCGGTGACGGGGATGATGGCACTCGACGACTGGTGGTGCGAGAGGGGAGCGACATGAAAAAGATCGCCGTCATCGGCGCGACCGGCATGCTCGGGCTTCCCGTGGCGCGCGCGCTCTCAGAGGCCGGCTTCGCCGTCACCGCGCTCGCGCGCAACCCGGACGCCGCGCGCCGCGTGCTGCCCGAGCCCATCGCGATCATCGCGGCCGACGCGCGCGACGAGGACAGCCTCCGGCGCGGGCTGGCCGGCGCCGACGGCCTCTATCTCAACCTGTCGGTCGCGGCGGGCGAGCGCCAGGGCGACTTCCACACCGAGGCGCAGGGGCTCGCCCACATCCTCGCCGCCGCGGCCGCCACCGGCATCACGCGCGTCGGCTACCTCTCCGCCCTCATCGCCGACAGCCCCGAGCGCTGGTGGGTGCTCGATGTGTGGCGCGCAGCGATCGCCCGCGTCAAAGCCTCGGGCATCCCCTCGACGATCTTCTATCCCTCCAACTTCATGGAGACGCTGGCGCAGCGACACGTCATGGGGGGAGCGCTGGTCACGATCGGCAGCGCGCTCTATCCCAACTACTGGATCGCCGGCGCGGACTACGGCCGCCAGGTCGCGCGCGCGTTTGCATTGCCGGAGGCGGCGAACCGCGAGTACGTGATCCAGGGGCCCGAGCCGCTGACGTATGCGGAGGCCGCCGCGCGCTACGCCGCCGCCAAGATCCTTGCGCGTCGTCAATGTGCCGCTGTGGATCTTCGCCGCGGCGGGGCTCGTCTCGCCGGCGATGGACTACAACGCCCACATCATGCGCACGGTGCTCTCCTACCCGGAGGAGTTCAAGGCGCAAGCCGCGTGGGACGAGCTCGGCCGCCCCACCACCACGCTCGAGGACTTCGCCAAGGGCGCGTGAGGCTCCATCACCTCGCCGCGCACGTCGGGGAGAGGTCGCGAGCGGAGCGAGCGGGTGAGGGGCAGCCGCTCTCGGCGGCGCCAGTTTCTGCCCCTCACCCCAACCCTCTCCCCGTAAGAACGGGGAGAGGGGGAAGTTGCGCGAGACGCTGTCGTCCCTCCACCCGTCATCCCGGACGCCGAAGCGGTAGCGGAGGCGATCCGGGATCCAGCATGAAGTCGTCGCAGACGCCTCTATTCTTTGCTTCAAGCTCCTCCGGCGAGTCTCTGCTGGATCCCGGGTCAGCGGTCGCTGCGCTCCCTCGCCCGGGAAGACGGATTGGGGCGGGCCCGCCCCGCTGCAGCGCAGCGTGCGCGCGCGGCTGACGGGCTTGCGTTGACAACGGCAAGCGTGCGCTGTTGATGGGGATCAAGGCGGCGCGTGGAGAAGGGCGCCAGCGTCGTCGGCGTAAATTGCTCCCCGAAAGCGCGCACGCCATGTCGTACCTGCGCCAAGACCTTTCCCAGAACGAAGTGCTCGTCGCCCGGGCGCGCTTCAACTGGCTCTATTACGTGGTGGCGTGGGGCGCGCTCGCCCTCGCGCTCGCGGACGCAGCCCTCCTCATCAACAGCCATCGCCCGCAATGGCTGGCGCTGGGTGTCGCCGGCGTAGGCTCGCCGTCTTCCTCAGGATCATGTACTGGGTCACGACGACCGAGATCGGCCTCACCAACCGGCGGCTGATCGTGAAGCGCGGCTTTCCCTCCCGGCACACGCAGGAGATGGAGCTGCGCGCGATCGAGGAGATCGAGCTCGATCAGGGCGTGCTCGGCCGCCTTCTTGGCTATGGCCGCATCGATGTGCAGGGGACCGGCGACGACAACGTGAAGGTGCCCGCGATCGCCGATCCCTTGGCGTTCCTGAGGGCGGTGGAGGGCGCCATCGGTGACGCGCGCCCGTCGGCGGCGCAAGGGCGGGTGTGAGGGTGTGAAGGGAGCGTGCGCGGCTGGGACACGACGTGGAACACCGACAAAGCGACCAGCCCGGCGTCAGACGCCAAAGCTTGCCGCGTCTTCCTTGAGGCGGGAGGGATGCGAGGGAGTTTAGGGACCGCCTAACTCGTCCCCGTTTCGCCATTATAGCAATCGCTTCGGATGATGCCCTTCGGCGAGCCGCGGCGAAAGAAGACGCGAAGCATAGCAGGATAAATGACCTAAAATGGTAAGCCACAAACTTATTGAAATATAACAATATTAGTCGTGCATCATGGTGTATTGGCCTTGTCTATTATTGCCAATCTCTCATCATGTGCGCGCGTCCGATGCCCAGATAGGATTGAGAACCGCGGGGCCTCCTAGTGGATCTCTGTGTGAGAAACACGGGATTCTAGCCGATAATCTCACTACGTTCCGTTTTGCCATTATAGCAATCGCTTCGGATGATGCCTTTCGGCGAG
This sequence comes from uncultured Alphaproteobacteria bacterium, assembly GCA_963724945.1. Taxonomy (GTDB): domain Bacteria; phylum Pseudomonadota; class Alphaproteobacteria; order Rhizobiales; family Hyphomicrobiaceae; genus Hyphomicrobium_A. The sequence goes on from CAVRWL010000003.1 coordinate 1,963,283, forward strand.
ACCCGGCGAAAGAAGGAGAGAGCATGACAAGGTGCTGTATCGTATAATCCAAATGCCTCCTCCTAGAGTATTGGCTATCATATTGAATTATCATACGAAAAATCGTATAGCGTCGAAAAATGACAAAGAGCTACATATATGTATGAAACAAGTGAAGTCGCATGGCACACCATAAGTTGCTGTATTCTATAGTTGTAACAATATGTTATACCGCTACGCATAAATGGTCATGAGCCTGTTATTGGCTTGAACTAATATCATGTACGCAGAGCATGTCATCTGGAGCATATAGCAACTTGATGTGCCTTATTTTCGACATGAATCCATTTTATGCAGCAAAAAGGCGCGATACCATGGAGATGGGTATGGGCGAGAAATCTGTGGGAATTAGCAAGGCTCGGATCAACGCCGATGGCATCGAGCTGGAGGTGGAAGGGGCAGGCTTGGACTTGCCAAATCTGATGACCCAAGTCGCGGAGATGCGGCGCGCCCTAGGTCCGGCGCCCGCAATAACACCGCGCGCGACGCCACGCGCTGATGGAGTGGGGGGCTCTCCGCCTACCGGCATGCCGGCGATTTCCACCAACACCATTGCTAGCTTGGCAAGTGCCAGCACGGGCTCCGATCTGGTGATGGCGGCGATGGCGCATCTCACGCTCGTGCAGCAGAAGGATGCGGCCGCTCGGCGCGAAATCCTTGAGGAAATGAGGGCGGCTAAGACCTACTACAAAGGCTCGTTCAGCGGCAATCTGAGCTCGTACTTGGACAACTTGGTCAAAGCGAAACGCCTAAACCTCGTTGCCAAGGAAACGTACGCGCTTCCCAACGCAGAGCGGCAAAATTTCGAGGGGGTCTCATTGCAAATGCGGGTTAGCCGCGTGCTTCGGCCAACCCCGGCGCACGGATAAGGACTAGGGGATATTCAATGGCATTGAAGGATTCTGTTGGAACAAAATCGGCACTCGCTGAAGAGGCGATTGAATCAGAATCGTGCGAGGCTTCGTCACTTACGATGAGGAAGCTCACGAGGTGGCCCTGACGCCCGACGGCATGCGCCTTGGTAACCGGGCGAAGTTGCTCGTGTACCTCACGGCGCTTCAGGGCTGGCCGTTCATCACCAAGACGTCTGTCGCCTCTGGGACGCGAAGCCTGCAGACATCGAGAAGGCAACAGGGATCGCCGGGGGCAGCCTTCGTCCCTTGCTTGGAGAACTCCTGGACGGGGGCTTTCTCACGTGTGAGAACGCGCACTATGCAGTGCGCGTGACCAGCTTCGCCGCCATTTCCGCCGAGCTGGCTGCACCTGGCGCTATGCCGTCCCGGAAGCGTGCACGCCGTTGGGCGTCTGCCAAAAACGACTGCATAAGTGTCCGTGCCGTGATCGCGCTCAAGGATCTCAAGAACATCCTGCAAGGCAGCCTCGGCCGCCTCGACAAGCTGCTGATCATACTCAGGGCGGCAGACAAGCCCGTTGGGGTTGCTGGAAATACGTCAGCTCGCCACAGCAGCAGGCTTCCACGGCCAGAAGAAGGTGGAACATTTCCGAAATCCTCTCCTCCTCGAAGGGGAAGGCGATCCGTACCCCTTCAGGCTGGGAGCTGACAGATGCCGGTCGCGCGCACGTCGATGCGCTGCTTGGTCTCCCGGCGGCCCAGCAGCCATCGCCGCCTGTGGTCGATCTGCGTAAGGAGATGGGCAAGATCACAAACTCCGACACCCGGGCCTTCGTCGATGAAGCTTTGAAGTGTTACGAGGGCAAACTCTACCGCTCCGCAATTGTGATGTCATGGCTCGCGGCCGTGGATGTGCTCTACGCTTACGTTCTCGAGCACCACCTCAGGGCGTTCAACAACGACGCCGCCAGCCGGGCCGCTAAGTGCGAGGAGCAAAAATGGAAGCCAGCGGTCACCGCCCATGACCTTGCGCTGATGAAGGAGCGCGATTTTCTCGACCGCCTCGCCGCGATCTCCATGATCGGCAAGAACGTCAAGACCGCGCTAGTCGAGTGCCTCGATCGCCGCAATGGCTGCGGTCATCCCAAACTCGCTCAAGATTGGTCCCCAAGGCGTCGGACACCACATCGAGACGCTGATCCTCAACGTCTTTCAGAAGTTCGCCATGTGAAAAAAAGGGTTCAGCGGCGCTTACCGGTGACCGCGCGAAGGAGCCTTACTCCGGAGCATATGCTTGGAGCTGGACGGTTGGAGGAAGTCTGAGTTAGCTCTTTCTGCTTTGTGGGAAGTTGATGATCAATCAGAATTCTCACCGCGCGTGGTCACTTTGAGGTCTTCTGCGTTGGCGGTGTCCAGCCAACCCTCAGAGCCCGCTTGGTGTAGCGTGTTCATAAGGTCGGAAGGAGTGGGCCAAGAGAGCTCCTCAAAGAACGTATAGACGTGCCCAACAGAAATAGGCTCGAGTTCAAGGACCCGTGATACGTAGTAGACCGCCAGCGTGCACTTTTGCTTTGCATTCGTCGGCTGTTTTGAAGCGGCGAAATCAATGGCAGAGGGCCTGCCCTTTGGGCGAAGGTCCAGGTCCTTTATCTGCTTTAACACGATCTTCGACTTCTTTGGCGTCGGAGTTTTGGGCCCCTTCGGAAGACTGGGGGCTTTTCGCTCGGCCTGCGCACTCTGCTTCGGCGGCGCCAACCCACCGAACTTTGAATTGAACCAAGTGGTTATCCGCCCCCGCGTGCCCTCATCGACCGATCCCATCGCGTCATCAATCGCCTTGATAGCATCGCCCTCAGATTTACCATCCATCTTGAATGCCCTCAAAAGCTGTCAAAAGGAGATGGGGCCACAATCAAAGAATGCAAGGTGTCTATTTCAAAGAATTGAAAATGCCAGTGTGCCGCCACCGTTGGCGCCATGTCGACTGCGCGTTCATGCTTTGCAACGCTGGTATTCTGAACGGCTGCATGCATAACCCAACCCTTGCCGCGTCGCCGCTAGGACGTTGCCCCCATCCCCATGAGCGAAAAGCCAATTCTACCCGGCCCCGACGGCGCCGACCGCTCGCCCACGCCCTCGCCCCCGCACGCCCCATCGGCTAGACTCCCCGTTTCGCGCCAAGGCGCCTAAGTCGCGCAGCGGCAGGAGTTTGCGTCATGCGCAAGGGCTGGTGGAGAGCGGGCATCGTCGTCATCGCTTTGGCGGCGCTCGTCCCGTTGCTCTTCGCCCTCTACAGGTCCGAGGAGCGGCGCCACAAGCTCGCCGAGATCCAAGCCGGCATCCACGCCGTCGCCGCGCGCGAGGCGGACTTGAAGGCGCGCTTCGACGCGCTCAACGCCGAATCCGCGACGGCGGCGAACGACCCCGACCGCCTCAGGGTGCTCGGCGCGCGCCGCCTCGGCCTCATCAAGGAGAATGAAGCCTTGAAGAAGGACCTCGACCGGCTTCAGCATGACCTCGACGCGGCCAAGCGCTGACGCGGGCTGGCCTGCCTTGACCGCTCGGGGACGAGGCGGCATAATCGCACGCTCAATGCTCGCCGGCGGGAAACCATATGGGGGCTTCGGCTCCTTGACGCGGCGGGCAACGATCTGTCGGACCGACCCCGGCCAATGCTCTGATACGTCATCGTCGCGCGTCCGCAAGGAGCTTTCATGCCGGCCGACCTCATCAATCCGACCGTGCGCGCCCGCGCCGGCGACTACGCCGGCAAGTTCCAGAGCGCGGAGCCGTTCCGGCACGTCTCGATCGACGACTTCCTGACGCCGGCCGCCGCCGAGCGGCTGCTGGCGCAATTCCCCGCCGTCGCCGATCCCGCAAAGCTGCTCAACGAGTTCGGCGAGCCCAACCCGAAATCGGCCGTCTCCGACGTCGGCTCGCTCGGGCCGGCCTACGTCGAGATGGGTCGCTTCATTCAAACGCCGTCCTTTCTCAAGCTGATGGAGGACATCACGGGCATTCCCGACCTGCACTACGATCCCTATTACTACGGCGCCGGCACGCACGAGAATTTTCACGGCGCCGGCATCGACCCGCACTACGACTTCAACATTCACCCGAAGACGGCCGAGCACCGCCGCATCAACGCGATCATCTACCTCAACAAGGACTGGGACCCGGCCTGGAAGGGATCGATCTGCTTTCACACCGATCCCTGGGACCCAAGGCACGACCGCATCAAAGAGGTGCAGGCGATCTTCAACCGCTGCGTCGTCTTCGAGACGACCGAGCGCAGCTGGCATTCGGTGCCGGTGGTCGATCTGCCCGAGGACAAGCGCCACCTCAGCCGCAAGAGCTTCACGATTCTATCTCTACACCAAGACGCGGCCGAGCGAGGAAGCCGCCCCCGAGCACGGAACGGTCTATGTTCAAACGGGGCTGTCGCCGCACATCAAGGCGGGCCGCACCCTGACGGCCGCCGACGTCGACGAGATTTATGCCAACCTCGCCCGACGCAACTCCTATTCTGCGCAATCTCTACAAGCGCGAGTACACGTTCTCGCGCTACATCGGCGCCTTGAAGGAGCAAATAGCGGCGCTGAAGCGCTCCTCCTACGTTCCGCTCGTGGGCTACGCGAAGCTCGCAACCGTGAGCGCGCCGCTGTTCCCGGACCTGTTCATGGACCGGCACGTGGAGTTCACCATGCGGCTCTTGCGCCCCGCCCGTGGCATGCGCGTTGCGTGCTACTGCGCCGAGGGGTTCGACGCCGATACGGTCATCACGGTGGCGGCCGGCGGAGCGAAGGCCAGCAAGAGGGTGCGGCGCGGCGCGCTGATCGACATCGATCTGACGTTCAACCCCGCGCTCGAGGGCGAGCAGATCGTGACCATCGATGCCGACAAGAGCAGCAAGCCGCATGGAGGCGCCGATGCGCGCACCTTGTCGGTGGTGGTCGAGCGCATCGAGCTCGTGCATTGAGGGGGTGCCGAGCCTCGATCCTGCATTTTCTTAGCCAAGGCCTGCAGGCTCTTGATCGGCGGCCGGCCGCTGGAGTGGCGCCGGTCTGTGCATCCACAACCCGGGCCTTGCGGGCCCCGGGCTGAGGCGCTACCCCCATCCCCATGAGCGACAAACCGATTTGCCGGGCCCCGACGGCATCGAGCCGATTCTGCTCCGGGACGCGCTCGAGGAGCGCTACCTCGCCTATGCGCTGTCGACCATCATCCACCGCGCGCTGCCCGACGTGCGCGACGGGCTGAAGCCGGTGCACCGGCGCCTGCTCTACGCCATGCGCGAGCTGCAGCTCGACCCGCCGCCGGCTACAAGAAGTGCGCCAAGGTGGTCGGCGACGTGATGGGCAAGTACCACCCGCACGGCGACCAGGCGATCTACGACGCGCTGGTGCGGCTGGCCCAGGACTTCGCCCAGCGCTACCCGCTGGTCGACGGCCAGGGCAACTTCGGCAACATCGACGGCGATAACGCCGCGGCCATGCGCTACACCGAGTGCCGGCTGACCGAGGCCGCGCAGCTGCTGCTCGACGGCATCGACGAGGACGCCGTCGACTTCCGCGCCACCTACGACGGCGAGGAGCGGAGCCGGTCGTGCTGCCGGCGGCTTCCCGAACCTGCTGGCCAACGGCTCGTCCGGCATCGCCGTCGGCATGGCGACCTCCATCCCGCCGCACAACGCCGCCGAGCTGTGCGACGGCGCTGCTGCACCTCATCAAGCACCCCAACGCGCGCGTCGGAAGCTGGTCGAGATGATCCCGGGCCCGGACTTCCCCACCGGCGGCGTGATCGTCGAGCCGCGCATCGCATCCTCGAGGCCTACGAGACCGGCCGCGGCGGCGTGCGCCTGCGCGCCCGCTGGAACAAGGAGGAGACCGGGCGCGGCACCTACCAGATCGTCGTCACCGAGATCCCCTATCAGGTGCAGAAGGCCGGCTGATCGAGCAGCATCGCCGAGCTGATCGAGGCGAAGAAGCTGCCGCTGCTGGGCGACGTGCGCGACGAGTCGGCCGAGGACGATCCGCCTGGTGCTGGAGCCGAAGAGCCGCACCGTCGAGCCGGAGGTGCTGATGGAGAGCCTGTTCCGGCTGTCCGACCTCGAGGTGCGCTTCGCGCTCAACATGAACGTGCTGTCGACGGGGCAGGTGCCGCAGCGTGATGGGCCTGAGGGAGGTGCTGCGGCCTTCCTCGACCACCGCGCGCGAGGTGCTGGTGCGCCGCGCACGCAATTCCGCCTCGGGCAAGATCGAGCAGCGGCTGCACATCCTGGACGGCTTCCTGATCGCCTACCTCAACCTCGACGAGGTGATCCGCATCGTCCGCTTCGAGGACGAGCCCAAGGCCGAAGCTGATCGACGCGCTTCAAGCTCACCGACATCCAGGCCGAGGCGATCCTCAACATGCGCCTGCGCCCGCTGTCGCAAGCTGGAGGAGATGGAGATCGGCCGAGCACGCCAAGCTCTCCGAAGGAGCGGCGCGAATTGAAGCAGCTCTTGAAGTCGGACGAGCTGCAGTGGGAGAAGGTCGCCGCCGAGGTCAAGGAGACGCGCGAAGCGTATTCGGCCGAAGACCGAGCTCGGCGCGCCGCCGCACCGCGTTCGCCGAGGCGCCGCCCGAGATCGCCGTCGACCTCGAGCAGGCCATGATCGAGAAGCGAGCCGATCACCGTCATCCTGTCGGAGAAGGGCTGGATCCGCGCGCTCAAGGGCCACGTCGACGACCTCGCCGAGCTCAACTTCAAGGAGGGCGACAAGCTGAAACGCGCTTCTCATGCGCGCGAGACCACCGACAAGCTGCTGTTGTTCGCCTCCAACGGCCGGTTCTTCACGCTCGAGCGCCGACAAGCTGCCGCGGCGGGCGCGGGCACGGCGAGCCGGTGCGCCTGATGATCGATCTGGACGACGAACCGACGACATCGCGGCAGCTCTTCGCCTACGAGCCGGGACGCAAGCTGCTCGTCGCGTCGACCGCCGGCTACGGCTTCATCGTGCCCGAGGACGAGGTCGTGGCGGGAACGCGCAAGGGCAAGCAGATGCTGAACGTGTCGGAGCCCGACGAGGCCAAGGTGTGCGTGCCGGTCGACGGCGATTGCGTCGCGATCGATCGGCGAGAACCGCAAGATGCTGGTGTTCCCGCTCGACGAGGTGCAACGAGATGACGCGCGGCAAGGGCGTGATCCTGCAGCGCTTCAAGGACGGCGGGCTCTGCGACGCGCGCGTCTTCAAGAAGGCCGACGGGCTCACCTGGCTCGATGCGGCCGGGCGAACCTTCACGCTCTCCTGGTCCGAGCTGAAGGACTGGGTCGGCGTCCGCTCGCAGGCAGGCCGCGTCGCGCCCAAGGGCTTCCCGCGCTCCAACAAGTTCGGCTTGCGTTTAGAGCGTAATTTATAGATATGTTATTTGGATGTGGTTTTATTATTTTAAGATTTAAATTGTTTTGGAGGTAAAGATGGTTAAGATAGATAAAAAAATAGTAGATAAGAGGTAGTATAGAGTGTTAGAGATAAGAGTTGATAGTATAGAAGAAATAGATGAGTATAATATTGAAGGGTGATATTTTATTGTTAAAGTTATAGAGTGATTTAGTGTGGGAGAAAAAGTAAATAATAGAATTTTTGGATTATAGTTGTAAATAAATAAATAATTGGAAGAGTTTTTTTATGGTGTAGTATAGAGATTTTAAGGAATGAAAGAAGATATTGTTGACTTAGAGATCGCGACGCGCAAGGCAGGTTATCCAGTGAAATATATGCTGGGCGAATAACACGCTATATAAACGATATGCGCATCACTATATAGGTCGAGCTCTGAACCAAACAGCCGGTGAAATGTAGAATATGATCGCAGGGAAAAGCGTTGCCTTCACTTAGAAAGATTAGAAGAAAAGAAGATACAAATAATTAGAATGAATTCAGATCGCGGACACTGCAAAATACTTTCAACACGTTGCCAGTCTAGATACGCTTAAATCTGATGACGACGGTGAACTGAAGTTGGCGGCCTCAGAGTTATTCAACCGATTTAAGGACTACAAGATAGCCACTGTCACGCTGCATGATATGTCAATCGACGCGGTTGCACCTATTTTCGAGAGAATTAACAGTAAAGGTACGCCGCTGACCATGGTAGATTTGATGCGGGCCGCTACCTGGAGCGAAGAGTTCGATCTATTAGACGAAATAGGACTGATCACCGCCGACCTTATGGACAAAGACTTCGGAGGCCTAGAAAAGAAGACTATCCTAAGGAATATTTCGGCCTCGGCGGGAGGAGGCTTTTCCGAGTTTAGCATTGATCAACTGCGGAGGTACGCACCCGAACAGCTAAAGGGCGCGGTGCAAACTACTAAGAGCGCATATCTTCGAACAGTGGATTTTCTCACGACCGAACTGAATATTCCAAGTGATAAGCAACTACCTTATGCCAATCAAGTGGTGGTTCTCAGCGAGGTGTTTCGCTTATTGAAGAAGCCGAGTCCCACTCAATTTGAAGCACTAAAGAAGTGGTTCTGGCGAACGGCGGCCACCGGGTATTTTGGGGGATGGAACACGGGTAACATGGCTGCCGACCAAGAGGCGGCTAAGCAATTTGCTGATGGCAGGACGTCCGAGATGTTACCGACGCTGGTGGCGCCGAGTGCAAGAATTTGGCTTGAGCGGGAGTTTCGATCTAATTCTGCGCATTCACGGATGTTGGTATTGTTTTTGGTGTTCCATGAACCATTGGACCTATTAACTGGTCAGAAAATCGACGTATCCAGCGCCTTACACCATTCCAACATGAAGGAATTTCACCATTTGTTCCCGCGCGATTTCATTCGGAATGCTGGGATCGGTACGGTGAGGCAAGCAAACGCTTTGGCGAACATAGTCATGCTCACAGCCGGTAGCAATAAGGCGATCACGAATTGACCCCCAAGTGATTATCTGAAGCAGGCGCGGCAGCACCTTGGAGCTAAATTCAATGATGTTCTCAGGTCAAATTTAGTTTCTCCAGAAGCGTTCAAGGCGGCCATGAAAGACGACTATAACGAATTTCTTTTTCAGAGGGCTTCTACTATTCACGAAATTATGACTGGGCTGGCAGGGTGGTAGCCAGCGGGCCGGGCGCACCTTCACGCTGAGCTGGAGCGAGCTCAAGGACTGGGTGGGCGTGCGCGCGCAGGCCGGGCGTATGGCGCCCAAGGGCTTCCCGCGCTCCAACAAATTCGGCCCGGCGTTCTAAGGGCTTTCGCGGCCCTCCGCTGCGCCGCCGCGCCGCAGGAGCTGCCGTCAAAGGACCACAAAGCAGGAGCGGCCTCTGGTGGCTCAGTGTCGCCCGTCGAGGTGCGTCATGGTATCCGCGATCAGAATGACGTCGCGCTGGCCCCGCAGTCTCCAGCTCTTGTGCGCGCTCATCGGCACGGTCGTCTGCTTCCTCATACAGCTACCCATCGAATTGCGCAGCATCGGCGACCGTTTGCCGTGTTTTCTCGCCTGCGTCTTCATGATCGCCCTGCTGTTCGGCCGCTTGTCCGGGGGCGCCGCCGTGGTGTTGTCCTCGTTGCTGTCGGCTCCTTCTTCGAGCCGCACAACAGCTTCCAGCTGCTGCGCGCGCTCGACCTGCTGCAGATCCAGATCTACGCCCTTCTCGCCTCGGGCGGCGTCATTCTCGGCGATCAGATTCGGCGCACGCTCATTGAGCAGTCCGTCTCCAACCAGGTACTTTCGGCCGAAGACGCCCGCAAGGGCCTGCGCTTGCGCGAGGTGGCGCACCGGGTCGCGAACAATTTCTCCTCTCTCGACGCACTCATCCGCCAGCGGGCCAAAGTCTCGAGCGATCCCAAGATGAAATTTGCGTTCGAGCAGGCGAGCGAGCTCGTTCACGTGGTGGCGCGCTTGACCAACCGCCTCTCCAACGTCGACGAGTGCGGCGCAGTGAACAGTCGCGTCTTCGTGCGGGACGTGTGCGAGGATCTCAAAGCCTGCGCTCCGAGGGCGACAGTGTTCGAGTACGACGCTGAGAGCCACGAGCTTCCGTTGAACATCGCCGTTCCTCTCGGTCTCATCATCAACGAGCTGGTGACGAACGCCTTGTAGTACGCCTTCCCCGACGGCACGCCGGGCCGGGTGAAGGTGACATTTGCGCGACTGGGCCCGGGGCTGCGGCTCGCGGTCGAGGACAACGGCGTGGGGATGAAAGGTGAGGTGCGCGGCACCGGTATCGGCTTGCCGCTCCTCAACAACCTCGCACGCTCGCGAAATGGGAAGATCGAGGTCAACTCGGACGAGCGCGGTACATTGGTAATCGTCACCTTCCCGGCCCGCGATCTGCCGCAGGAGACAGCGGCCGAAGCGCTTCCGCCTTTTCTCCACGTAGCTTGGGGCCGCGCAGGCGAGGCGCGCTGAGTTCAAGGGCTTCCCGTGCTCCGACAAGCTCGCCCCCGCGTTCCGACAAGTTTGGCCCGGCGTTCTGAGCGCTCGCCATGAAAAAGGGCCCCGGTGTTGCCGGAGCCCTGAACTTCTACGCGCTTTTATCAATAGCGGCAGTAGCGCCGACCGTGCCGGTAGTAGCAATCGCGATACTCCGAATCCGCGATGGCCGCCCCGACGGCGGCACCGAGGATGCCGAGCGCAATCCATTTGCCGTTGTGCCAATAGCCGCGGTGCCCATGGCGATAGGCATAGTGATGCCCGCGGCCGTGGTGGCCGCGGTCGTAAGCCTGCGCGGCGGGAATGACCGTCCCTGCCGACAGCGCAGCCGCCAGCGCGAGCGTTGCAATCCTTTTGCTCATGGTGAAACTCTCCTTTGTTTCAAGGTTCTAGGCCCGCTCTGCGGCGAAGCTCATGATGGAACCCCGTTCGTTAACGCGGGTGCCGCTGATTGGTTGCGTGCCAATTGCGGTAAGCCCGGCTCGCTGGTCCCATAAGAGATTGTGATTACAGGCCGGCGGCGCCGCGGCCGTAGGCTTGCCGACGAGCCGTAATGCGAAGAAGCAAGAGCCGGGCGATAAGCCCGCGCCTGGTGGAGGAAATCGAGAGCCCATGTCGCTCAAACAAACCATGTCGCTCAAACAAACCATGTCACTCAGAAAATCTGTCGGCGCAATCTGCCTTGCCCTCCTCGCGCTCGCCGCCGGTCCCTCGGTGCGCGCGCAGGACCTGTTGCAGTACCTCGACCTCAAGTCTGACGACTTCACCAAGGCCGACATGACGCGTGCGGATGTCGAGAAGGCGATCGCGGCCGCGGGGACGGGCGGCAGCGTCGACTTCAATGGCAAGCGGCTCAACCGCCTCGACCTCTCCGGCCTCGACCTGCATGGGGCCAACCTGCAGGCGGCGCGCCTCAATGGCACAAATCTCAGCGGCGCCAATCTCAAAGATGCCAAGCTCGATTCGGCCTGGGGGCTCAAAGCGGACCTGACGGGCGCGGATCTTCAAGGCGCGAGCCTCATCTCGGCGCAGCTCATGGACGCCAAGCTCGATAAGGCGAACCTCACTGGCGCCCGCGTCGCCGGCGACCTGTCGCGCGCGAGCTTTGCGCAAGCTCACCTCGACGGCATCAACCTGCAGGACGGCAAGCCCATGCCGTTCAGCCGTCACCACCGCCTCGTCCTACGCTCAGCGAAGCTCGACGGCGCAAGCTTGAAGAACGCAGGGCTGGTCGGCGCCAACCTGGAGTTCGCCTCCCTGCGCGATGCCGATCTGTCGGGAGCGATCCTCGCCGGCGCTGCGCTCGCCGGTGCCGATTTGCGCGGCGCCAACGTGACGGGCGCGGACTTCAACGGGGCCGATCTCGGCAACGCGCATCTGGAGACGCTGTCGGGGCGCGAGGCCGCCGTCAATCTCGACAAGGCGCGCAACCTGGAGCAGGCCTACGTGAAGTGAGCGCGGGCGGCGCACGAGCCCTCCCAACGAGGGCCCACGCGCCGATGCAGAGCGGAGCCTACTCCGGCACCTGCTCGCCCTATCCGCCGAACTCGGCGGGAAAATCCTTCCCGCAGCCCGTCCCGCATCGGAAGAACGGTCTCGGCATAGTTGATGTGGACGCCGGGGGTGAGCTTCAGCGTCGGTCTCGGGTGCTGGCCAAACCGGCAAAGCGGCCCCCGTGTATCCCTGCTGCGCTTGCCCGGGAAACGGGCGGCGGCTAGGAGTCGTCCATGGGACGCACGGGCACGAAGCTTTCCCTCGCCGCGGCTGTGATGTTGCTCGCGGGCGCGGCGCAGGCGCAGACTGGCGCGACGCCCGCCCCCGAGCAATGCGCCAAGGCCGAGTTCGAGGACGTTGTCGACGATGCGGCGGCCGCGCTGCGCGACCTCAATGCGAAGAACAAGCCGGCGTTCCAGGAGAAGCTGCGCCAGCTCAAGCAGAAGCGCGGCTGGACCACCGACGAGTTCCTGAAACAGGCCGCCCCCTTTGTGCGCGACGACAAGATCGCGGTCTTCGACCAGGATTCGGAGCGGCTGTTGAGCGACATCTCCAGCCAAGGCCAGCAGGGGGCCGCGGCCCCGACGCCCGACTGCGCGCTGCTGCTTGAATTGCGCGCGCGCATGAAGGTGCTCGTCGAGACGCAGGCGGCGAAGTGGACCTACATGTTCCAGAAGCTCGACGCGGCGCTGGCGCAGTAGGGGACGGCATATGCCGCGTTTGCCTCTCCGACCCGTCATCCGGGACGAGTGGCGGCGTAAGCTGCCACGAGATCCGGGATCTTGCGTCTCGCGCGTTGGCTGCAAGCACGATCCCGTGTCTGCGCCGCATCACTCGCGTGCTTCATGCTGGAAGCATGCCTTCGGCATGACGCGCACGGGATGACGGGTAGTGGCGGCATCAGCCGCGGCGCACCCAGCCGTTGGGGCCCAGCAGCTCCTGCGGCGTGAAGCGCATCTTGTAGCTCATCTTGCGCGAGCCGGTGATCCAATAGCCCAAGTAGAGATAAGGCAGGCCGAGCTGGCGCGCATAAGCGATGTGCTCGAGGATCATGTAGGTGCCGAGACTCAATTGCTCGGCCGTCGGGTCGTAGAAGCTGTAGACCATCGACACGCCGTCCGAGAGCAGATCGCACAGCGCGGCGGCCGCGAGCGGCCACGTCTCGGGGCGGCTGTCGAGCGGCTGCTCCGGCTTCAGGCGGTACTCGGTGACGAACGTGTTGATGACGCTGTCCTCGACCATCATCGCGTAATCGAGCACCGTCATGTCGGCCATGCCGCCGTCGGCGTGGCGCGCATCGATGTAGCGGCGGAACAGGCCGAACTGCTCCGAGGTCGGCTCAGGCTTGCGGCGCAGCGTGGCCACGTGACGGTTTCTCTCCGTCACCCGGCGCATCGAGCGCCCGGGCTCGAACTCATCGACGATGACGCGCACCGAGACGCACGCGTGGCAGCCCTCGCAGTAGGGCATATAGGCGATGTTCTGCGAGCGACGGAAGCCGCCGCGCAACAGGTTGTCGATGAGGCTCGCCGGCTTCTCCTGCGTCAGGTGGGTAAAGAGCTTGCGCTCCTGGCGTCCGGGCAGGTAGGGGCAAGGCTGAGGGGCGGTGACGTAGAATTCCGGAAAGTGCTTTTGCTGTTCCGTCATTCGATGGCGTCCCTCACTGGGTTGAGGCCGGGGCCTTGCGCGTCGCCCGCAGATGATAAGTGAGCCTCGAGGGCGTGATCAAGGCGAAGCGCGAAGGGTAGCAAACGATCTTGGGGGGCGAAGCTCCACCCGTGTGGCTTTGCTGCAGCGCTCCCATAAACTTCATCCGAATCCCTTGGTCGCCGTCTTTCCGTAGGAGGCATTCTCCTCCAGGAAGCCGACAATTAGGCTGGCAACGTCAATGCCGGTCGCCCCCTCGATCCCCTCCAGACCCGGGGAGGAGTTAACCTCCATGACCAGGGGGCCACGGTCGGAGCGGACCATGTCGACGCCGCTGACGTTCAGCCCTACGGCCGCCGCAGCGCGCTCGGCGGCGTGGCGCTCCTCGGAGGTAAGCTCGACCCGGATGGCGGTGGCGCCACGGTGAATGTTGGCGCGGAACTCGCCCGCCCGGCCGATGCGCTTGATGGCGGCGACCACCTCGCCGCCGACGACGAAGGCGCGCACGTCGCTGCCGCTCGCCTCGCGGATGAACTCCTGCACCATGATGTTGACGTTGGCGGCTGAGAACGCCTCGATGATGGACTTGGCCGAGCCTTCGGTCTCGGCGAGGATCACGCCCACTCCTTGCGTGCCTTCCAAGAGCTTGATCACGATGGGGACGCCGCCCACCTCCTTGATCACGTCCTCGGCCTTGCGCGGCCCGTGCGCGAAGGCCGTGACGGGCAGTCCGATGCCCTCGCGCGCGAGGATCTGCAACGCGCGCAGCTTGTCGCGCGAGCGGCCAATCGCCACGCTCTCGTTCAATGGATAGACGCCCTGCATCTCGAACTGGCGCAGGACGGCGAGGCCGTAGTGCGTGATCGAGGCGCCGATGCGCGGGATGACGGCATCGTAGATGGGGAGCCGCCGGCCGTTGTAGCGCAGCACGGGCTGGTTCGAGGTGATGTTCATGTGCACGTGCAGCGTGTTGACTACGTCGATCGAGTGGCCGCGCGCGCGCGCCGCCTCGCACAGACGCACGTGGGAGTAGAGCTGCGGATTGCGGGCCAGCATGACGAAGCGCATGGAGCACTCCTGGGGACGGCTCGTTCCTCACGGAAGCGGCTTGCTTCCGTCAGGACGGGAACCTCGCTCTAAAAGCTTCAGGGCAGAGCACGATCGCAACTTGGAACGGCTATGACGCCGTGATTCCGTTCCGCCGATCCTGCTCTAGTGCGCCGGTCCTAACCAGGGGTGAACCCCTGCCAGGCGGCCGGCCAGTCATTTCCCGGCAATTGAGAGCAAAGTGAGGCTTTGCGCGGCTCTTTCCCACGCGGGCGGTGCGCTGCAACCCTTGCGCCACGGCCCGGGCACGGCACACCCCGAGCGTTTGCGGTCTTTGGCCCTGGCGGCTCCGGTGTGGGTGCCTTTGCGATAGGCGCCTTGCCGCAAAAGGCGGCGTCGCCTAGACCCGTTTCGGAGCCCCCGGAGGCTGTCCGATCGAGAGCGAGGAATCCGGCTCCGCCGGCGAGACGGCTGCCGGAGCGGCCTCCTCGTCGGGATCGATCGAGGCGTAGAGCAGACACGCCGAACCAGCGACGGATATGAAAAGAATGAGGATGCCAAGGAGGGCGCGCTTCAGCGCCCAGCCGAGCGTTGGAACTCTGAGCACCGCAACGGTATCCCCCTCCACGCGCGACGGCGTCGTGGTCGTCGACATAGCTCGTTACACTCTCTTAAGCTGGATTGAAAAGTTCCCCCCGTTGGCCGCTTTGGCAGCCAACCGCTCATCCATGAAAGAGGCGCGCTTGCCGGTCAAGGCCTGTCGTCGGTCGGCGTCCTATTCGCAAGCGCGCGTGTTGGGCCGGCAACGGTTTGCAACAGCGAACGCCCGCGCACGCCGGCGTTGCGCGGGCGCGCTAGAGCAGCGGACGTGCCTGGGCCGCCATTTCTTGGGTCGCTCGCAAATCGATCTTGCCTGAGGCGAGCACCGGTATCGAGGGGACGACGAGGACGGCCTTCGGCACCCAAAGCTCGGGGACGCCCTGTGCGCGTGCGTGCGCGAGCAGCGCCTCCTTGCTGGCCTGCGGCTTGTCGGTGACGAGAACGAGCTGCTCGCCCTTCTTCGCATCGGGCAGGCTCAGGGCGACGTGCTGGGCGTCGCTCCATAAGCTCGCGGCCAAGCTCTCGACGGCTGCGAGCGAGACCATCTCGCCGCCGAGCTTGGCGAAGCGCTTAGCGCGCCCGCGGATCGTCACGTAGCCGTCATCGATGGTCACGATGTCGCCGGTGTCGTGCCAGCCGGCGTCGGGCGGAACGACGATGCCGGGCCGATCTGGGAGCAGATAGCCCGCCATCACGTTGGGGCCGCGCACGTAGAGGCGCTTGCCCTCGTTGAGGCCCGGCACCGGATCGAGGCGGAAGGATATGCCCGGCAACAGCCGCCCGACCGACCCCGGCCGGTTGGCGCCCAGCTGGTTGCAGGCGAGCACGGGCGAGCATTCGGTGGCGCCGTAGCCTTCGAGCACCTCGGTGTCGTTCTTGGCCCAGAGCTCGCGGGTCTGGGTCTTGACGCGTTCCGCGCCGCCGATGACGTGGCGCAGACTTTTGAGCTGTCCGGGCTCGGCAGCACGGATGTAGCCCGCAAGAAACGTGTCGGTGGCGAGCATGACGGTCGCCTTGATGCGCTCCACGAGCTTCGGGATCTGCCGGTAGTGCAACGGGCTCGGATAAAGCACGACCTTCACGCCGCCCAGGATGGGGGCCAGCGTCGCCGCCGTCAGCCCGAACGAATGGAACATCGGTAGCGGGTTGAGCACTGTCTGCTGCGGCCCGAGAATGGCGCGCATGTGATCGAGCATCTGGTAGGCGTTGGCGACGAGATTGGCGTTGGTGAGGACGACGCCCTTGGGCGCGCCCTCGGTGCCGGAGGTGAACAGCACCACGGCTGGAGCGTCGGCGCGCGTGCCGTCGGCGGGCGGGATCACCGCGACGGCGGCGGCGCGCAGCCAGCCTTTGAGCTTGTCGAGCGTGCCGAGCTTGGCGCGCACGTCCTCCAGCGCGACGATCCGAACGTTTTTCCCCGGCGCCCACTCGACCTCGCTCAGCGCTGCGGCGAGCTCCTCGAGCTTGGCCGCCTCGAGAAAGCGACGCGAGGTCAAGACGGTGCGGATTTGCCCCGTCGTCAGCGCGGAGGCGAGCTGCTTCTTGCCGGCCGTGAAGTTGAGGATGGCGCCGACGCGGCGAAACGCGTTGAGGCCGAACAGCGTGATGAGGAGTCCGGCGGAGTTGGGCAACAAGAGGCCCACGGTCTCGCCGGGCGCGCTGTCGCGGGAGAGCCGCCCGCCGAGGACGAGGCTTGCGAGCGCGAGGCGGCGGTAGCTCAAGGACGTGCCGTCGGCGTCCTCGAGGATCGTCTTGTCGCGGCCGTGCCGGCGCCCAGCCTCGAGAAGCGCTGCAAACAGCGTCGTCTGGGCTTGCTTGGGGTGGAAGGGCTCGGCCATCGCGCACTTGTTGCAAGGGCGGCATTTTGCGCAAGCTTGACCGGAGCGCGGGCAAAGCGCAATCGCTCAGCCGCGGCAGCCTGCGAAAGGCAACTCAGGGGGCGCCGCCGCCATTGTGCGCCGCAGCAAAAAATGCCGGATAACTAGGCAGAGATGAGCGGGTGTGGAGTGACGGGATGACGCGGGCGAGCTTTGCAAATGCCAGTATTGGCGCGGTCTAGAGCCCCGTTCGAATCAATTCTACTACAATCCTTTAGTGAATGGCTTTTGGGCATGAGTTGCCCATGATTGAAACTTGAGCAACTCGTGATTCGCGACTACGCTTCAATCAAGAAAAACAAAAGAACGAGGGACACGACCAAGGCGGAACCGACCCTTCTTGAGGGTTAATTCGGCGGAACCTTGGAGGTGTCCAATGATCGAAGTTGTGGCTCTGGTTTGCTCGATGCAAGCCCCATTGCGGTGCAAGGACGTCCATTTGTCCTTTGCCGCGGAGAGCTTCACGCCCCAGCAGTGCATGATGTACGGGCAGTTCGAGCTGGCCAAGTGGACCAACGAGCACCCCGGCTGGGAAATCAAGCACGGGTTCAAATGCGGGGTCGCGGGGCGCTACGCCAAGATTTGACCCCGACGTATCGGAGGGGTGTGTCGCGGCGGCATGATCTGATCGTCGGCGTCGATCCGGCGGCCCCCGATGGGACGTGCCTCGAATTTGCCGAGCGGCCAGGAGCACGTGTCACGATGGCTGTGATGCCGTGAGGTCGCGGACCGCGAAGTGGCGCAGGCAGGCCATTTACCGTTGACTTAAGGCGGGGCATTGCCTCCCTAGGGGCTGGTTTTCAAAAAGACCAGCTACCGGAAGGGGAGGGATCAATGCCGGAGACCGCACCGCCCAAGTTCGCAACTCTTGCCGTCCACGCCGGCGCCGCCCCCGACCCCTCGACTGGGGCGCGCGCGACCCCGATCTACCAGACGACCTCCTACGTCTTCAACGACGCCGATCACGCCGCGGCCCTGTTCGGGCTCGAGGCGTTCGGCAACATCTACACCCGCATCACCAATCCGACCGAGGCGGTGCTCGAAGCGCGGATCGCCGCGCTCGAGGGCGGCACCGCGGCGCTCGCGGTCGCCTCAGGCCACGCCGCGCAGTTCCTGGTGTTCCACACGCTCCTGGAGCCCGGAGACGAGTTCGTCGCGGGACGCCAGCTCTATGGCGGCTCGATCAACCAGTTCAATCACTCCTTCAAGAAGTTCGATTGGAACGTTAAGTGGGCGGACGCGACCGACCCCGACCTCCATCGAGAAGGCGATCACGCCGAAGACCAAGGCCATCTTCTGCGAGTCGATCGCCAACCCCGGCGGCATCGTCATCGACTTAGCCGCGATCGCTGCCATCGCCAAAAAGGCTGGCATCCCCTTCATCGTCGACAACACGCTCGCCACACCCTACCTGTGCCGCCCCAAGGAGCACGGCGCCGACATCGTCGTGCACTCGCTCACGAAGTTCATCGGCGGGCACGGCAACTCGATCGGCGGCGCACTCGTCGACTGCGGCACCTACGACTGGCTCGGCTCAAAGCACCGCTATAAGACGCTCATCGAGCCCAACGCTTCCTACGGCGGCATGAAGCTCGCGGAGACGTTCGGCAACTTCGCCTTCGCGATCGCCGCGCGCGTGATGGGTCTACGCGACATCGGCCCCGCGATCTCGCCTTTCAACGCCTTCCTCATCCTCACGGGATCGGAGACGCTGCCGTTGCGCATGGCGCGCCATTGCGAGAATGCGCTCGCCGTGGCGAGCTGGCTGGAGAAGCACCCGAAAGTCGCCTGGGTTAGCTACGCGGGCCTCGCCTCGAGCCCCTACCACGCGCTGCAGCAGAAGATCTGCCCGAAGGGCGCCGGCGCCGTGCTCACCTTCGGCCTCAAGGGCGGCTACGATGCGGGTGTGAAGCTCGTCTCGTCGTTGAAGCTCTTCTCGCACCTCGCCAACATCGGCGACACGCGCAGCCTGGTGATCCACCCTGCTTCAACGACGCATCGGCAGTTGACCGATGAGCAGAGAAAGGCCGCCGGAGCGGGGCCGGACGTGGTGCGCTTGTCGGTCGGCATCGAGGACAAGGACGATATCATCGCCGACCTGGAGCAGGGCTTGGCGCAGGTCAAATGATGTTGGCTGCCGCGCCGGCGTCTACGACTTTGACAGCGCTTGCAACGACGCGTGCGGCAGCTCTCGCTGTCGCCCTTCTCCTCGCGCTGCCGGCTTTGGGCGCCATCGACACGATTAAGTGCGGCGGTCCCGGGTTCATCACCGCCGCACGGGCTCAGCCGGCCGGCCTCACGCAATCGCAGTCGGATGCGCTCAATGCGTACAACGCGGCCGTGAGCGCCTTTAAGTCGATCCTGCGCCAGCGCCGCGTAGAGATCGAGGCGGGCCAACCGCTGCCGAGCCGGCCGGGACAGGCGCTCTACCTCGCCCGCCTCAAGATGATGAGCGCGTACAAGGACCTCACCGACGCGCTTCCCTCCAGAATCGGACGGCCGAACAAGTTCGGCATTCCGCCGGCGTACTTCGATGCCGACACCGCGCCGCTCATCGATGAGTACGTCAATCTGTTCGCCATCATGCAGGCGCCGCCGGCAGGTGCGCAGAGCTCGCAGACGCCCTTCAGGGACATCGTCGATCTTGCGACGGCGATTGCGCGCGCCCAGGGCCTCGATGCAGCGACCGCCGACGCCGCCGGCCGCATCAGCCTCGGGCTGTTCTTTGCCGAGACAAACGGCCAGCAGAACATCGGCAATGCCCGCTCGAAGACCTACAAGGGCAGTCTGCAAACGGGCGTGTCGGAAGATCGAAGGGGGCAAAAAAAGTGGGCTGCGATCAAGCCGAGAATAGCGGCGATCGATCCTGCGCTGGGCGCCCGCGACGACAAGGAGGAAGCGAGGGCGCGCAACCTCGACCATCGCTTCAATCACTGGACCGCTGTGCGGGATGGCCTCATGAACGCGCACGCCGAGCTGTTCCCGCAAATTCCCATGATCATGAAAGCGCTGCCCGATGAGATCGATCAGATGAAGCTCTTCGAGCTCATCCAGATCATCCCGGCCCCAACGCGGGCCGCGCTCAAATCAGGCAACCTGACGAGCTATCGAATTTCCGACCCGAGGATCATGGGGTATCTGCGCAACAACAGCGTCTTCACCTTTGGCAAGGCCGACCGGGCCCGCAAGTCCGCAACCTTCCGCGAGATCCTCGATGCGATGTGGCTCTTCAACGACAAATTCGAGCACGCGCAGGTTAAGTTCAACGAGATCAAAGCTCAGCAAAAAGGCTGAGGCTCGGTTTTTTTCAAGCACTCAACTTCCAACCGCTCAACCGCCCTGCCGCGCCGGCCGCAAGCGCGCGTGCCAGGCCCTGACGAAGCCGATCACGTACCAGACCACGACGAGCGCCGTGAACCAGCGGATGCCTTGCGCGGTGAGCATCGATGTCCAGCCCGTGCGGCTCGGCGGGCACGCCTCGGCGGGAATGTGCAGATAGCCAGCGAGGAACTTGAAGGCGCCCTTCGCCATGGCGTCCCAAACGAAGAGCGCGGTGTCGCGCTCGCTGATCTTGTCGCAGCCGCTCGCGAAAACCGGTGCGCCGAAGATGAGCACCAGGACCTGCACGAGGCCGTCGAAGGCGAGGTAGCAGATAAAGAGGATGCCGCTCAGCACGAAGATGTGCCAGGCAAGATTGGCGAGGAACCTGGAATAGGGGAAGGTGAACAGGCTCCAGCGGCGCAGGCGCGCCGTCGCCAGGAAGGCGACGATAGCGAACGCGCAAACGAGGCCGACGCCGCCCATGAGGTTGACGCTCTGGATAGGGTCGGTGTTGAGGGTCGTGCCGACCATGCCGCCCCACATCATGATGAAGATCATGATGAACGCCCAAAGACCATCCCTGCCCTTGGCGTCGGCGCTCGCGGTGTCGCTGCTCGCTGTGTCGGCGCTCTCGGTCTTCATCGCGTGCTTCCCCGTGCGGCCCCGGAATGCCGCTCCTTTCCCCGCCCTGGCGGGAGGATAGCAGAAGCGGGCGATCGGCTCGACGGCCCTGTCATCCCGGGCGAAACGTTGCATTTGCGCGGGGTCTCTCGGTCGCTCCTTAATGCTTCGCGATCTACGGGTGGCGCGCGCGGCCGTCTCGGGCACGCAGCTCTTGGGCACGCGGCTGACGCAGTTCCGGATTACAAGCTGACCGCAGCGGTATCGCCGTCACCGAGAACTTCGGGCGTGACTTGGGCCTCAAGGCGTATCAGGCCTAGGAGGACAAAAAGGACCGCCATCCCTATTGAGCGGGATCAGCAGACGATGAAGGGCGCCCTCGACACCAATCTGCAGTTTCCGGAACGCGATCCCTATTGGGTCTCGCTTTTCGCGGGCTGCGAGATGGCGCAATACACCGATCTTGACGCGCTGACCGCGCGCCTCGTGCGCCATGACCTCGACTTCTGCTATCTGCCCGCGGCGAACTATTTCTTCCTGCGCGACGATAAGGCCTATCGCGGGCTTGCGAGTGCGCGCTCGGCGCTCACCGCAGCCCCCGAGCAGGGGAGCGTCCTCATCGTCGCGGCGTCGAGCCCGGCTGCCGATTGGCACGCGCTTGCAGGCGCGCGCCTCGGCTACATCAATACCTATTGCACGACGAGCTATTTTGCCCCCGCGATCCTGCTCGCGCACGAGGGCGTGCCGCTCGACGCCTTCTTCCGCGCGGTCCCCGTCGCGCCCTGGCAGGGCCAGATCGATGCGGTCGTTGCCGGCGCAATCGACGCGACGATGGTCTACGAGGACGTGTGGCTCGCGCGCCCCGACAACGCGGAGAGGACCAGGATCATTGCTCGGCTCGACGATCTGCCGACGCCGGTGTTCATCGGGCGGGCGAACTCCGAGGAGGCATTCGTGTCAGAGCTCGAGGCGAGGCTCATCGGCTCTGCGGGGGACGCCGCGCCGAGCATGCTCTACGCCGGATTTGCCCCCTATCAGGGGGAGCGCATGGCGCGCTTTTTCGTCGAGCTGGCAAGACTGCCGGGGATGTCCAAGATCGGCGCCTGCATGTGAGCATCGGCGGCGCCGGCGTCTCGGCGCGCGTTCCCGGCCGTGGCACGCCCGGCGCGCACGATCGTGATCGCCGTGAGTGCGACGAGGAGCAGCATGGTGAGAGGGCTCTTTATATTTTTATATTTGTCTCCGCCCCGTAACGTTGGCAGGAGGTGCAGCGTACCTAGCGAGGGAACCGCAACCTCGCTTGCGGTGCCTCGAGCGCCACGATGGGCAGACAAGCCCGGGGACAATCAGGACCATGGCCAGCATTTGCGCACGGATCGGGGCGACGCTTTACGCCATATGGGGCGTTTTTCACGTGTACGTGGCGTATCAGATTTACATGCTGGCCCTGGCCGAAACGGGCATCGCGCAGGGGCGCCTGTTGCAGCTCGCCGCCTACATGCTCACGATCGCCCTCTTCGTGATCGGTGTCGCCGCCACGCGCAACTGGCGCAACGACACGCTCGGATATTGGCTGAACCTCGCGGTCGTGAGCTGGGCCGACATCATCTGGGTGCTCGTCGTAGTGGCACCGGGCTACGTACCAGCCGCCCGAGGCTTGATACCGCCGGCCTTTTGGCTCGCCGGTGTCGCTTTCACCACGTTGGCTTACCGCGCACGAGCCGGCCAAAAATCCTGAGCCTCATGTAGAGAGCCTCGCGTGACCGATCCATGGCGCTGCCCTCCGATTGGGCATATGCGCCGCTATCGCGAAATCCCCTGCAGAATGAAAGGGCCAAGTCCGACCGCCGCGATTGCCGCGACGCCGCCCGCAACGGCGACGTTCCATTGGCTCTCGCCTATGAAGACGATGACGACGGCGAAGGTGATGGCGAACAGCGTCGCGTCGGCGAGCGCGAAATCTCAGCGTCCAGGTGCGCATATCGCGCGGATCGAGCGGTACACCTTTGCGCACGACGCCAAGCAGCCTGAACACGTACCAGAACAGCGCGGAGGCGATCAGGACGGCGGGCAGCATCACGGCGAGACGAATCAGAACTTGATGGAGGAAGTCGGGCATGTTGGCTCCTTGGCGCGGTCAGGAACGGGCTGCACACTGGGTAACATAAACAATCGCCGGTCCGCCAACCGTCCGCTCTCGGCCCACGATCGGCTTCCGTGCCGCGATCGGGGTGGCAGCCCAGCGATTCGGGCCTTAAGTTGAGCCGCATGGATCTCACCCGGCTCAATCAGGAGTTCGCCGACTTCGCCACGCACCTGATCGCCTGGGCGACGGCGGCGCTGCCCAACATCTTCTCTGCGATCCTGATCCTCGCGGTCGGCTGGTGGCTCTCGAGCATCGCTGCGCGCGCCATCGCGCACCTGGTCGAGACGCAGCCCTACGTCGATCCCACCTTGCGCGGCGTCTTGAAGCGCATCGTGCGCTGGGGCCTGCTCCTGCTGGTCTTCGTCGCCGCGCTCTCCCAGCTCGGCGTCGCCACCACCAGCATGCTGGCCGCACTCGGCGCCATCGGCCTCGCCGTCGGGCTGGCGCTACAGGGCACGCTCGCCAACATCGCGGCCGGCATCATGCTCCTGTGGCTGCGCCCGTTCCGCGTCGGCGACTACATCGAGGCCGGCAGCGCGGCGGGAACCGTCGACGACGTCGGTCTCTTTGCCTCGCACATAACGACGTTCGAGGGCGTCGCGATGTTCGTTCCCAACTCCGAGCTGTGGGGCACTAAGATCATCAACTACACGCGCTCCTCCCCGCGCATGGTGCGTCTGACGTTCGCCATCGCGTATGAGGACGACATCGCCAAGGCGCGCAAAGCGCTGCTGGCCGTGGTCGCGAGGGACAAGCGCGTGCAGGCCGAGCCTGCGCCCGGCGTCTACGTCGATGAGCTCGGCGACAACGCGGTGGCGCTGGAGCTGCGCGCCTGGACGCTCGGGGCGGACTGGGTGCAGTTGCGCTTCGATCTCATCGAGGCGGGCAAGCTCGCGCTCGACGCGGCGGGCATCACGATCCCCTACCCGCAGCGCGACATGCATATTAAGGATGGAAGCATCGCGCCCCCGCGCGACGGCGACGAGCCGCACAAGTCTAAAAAGCGCAAGTCCGCCGCATGAGGAAAATCGCGATAGTTCGCCAAGGGACGTCCGCCGTGCCGGGCCTCGGGGAGCGAGGTTAAGGGCGAAAGTGCGCGCTCGCGTCGTAGCGCCGGCGTGAGTATAAAGTGCAACATCGGTGCCCTCGGGGGTGACGCATCGGCGGCGATCGGGGGCCGCGCGGCGCTTCCTCTCCCGTTCTCTCAAGAAGAGCAGCCGAACGATAACCTCCACCGGGGCCTTGTCACAGGGACCTCGAAACGTGGGGGATCAGGGGAAACGCGAGATGCAGAACGACAAGGTCATAACGGCCGCCGAAGCCATCGCCCTCATCAACAACAACGATGTCGTCGCGACAACGGGGTTTGTCCAGAGCTGCATTCCCGAAGGGCTGCACGCAGCGCTCGAGCAACGCTTCGTCGAGACTGGTGCGCCCAAAGGGCTTACGCTCATCATGTGCGCGGGTGCCGGCGACAGCAGGGGACTGGGGACCGGCCGGCTGCATCACGACGGCCTGCTAGCGCGCGTCATCGCGGCCAACTTCGGGCGCATGCCGAAGGTGGCGCAAGCGGCTCAGGAGAACAGGATCCAGGCCTATAACCTGCCGCAAGGCGTCATCTCCAAGCTCTATCGCACGTGCGCCTCGGGCCAGCCGGGCCTGTTCTCGAAGGTCGGGCTGCACACCTACGTCGATCCGCGTCTCGGCGGGGGCAAGGTCAATGCGGTGACCACCGAGGACCTCGTGAAGCTTGTCGAGGTCGAGGGCCGTGAGTGGCTGTTCTACAAGGCCACCCCGATCGACGTCGCATTGATCCGCGCCACCAGCGCCGACCCTTCCGGCAATCTCAGCATGGAAAAGGAAAGCCTTACGCTCGACGTGCTGGCGCAGGCGATGGCCGCGCACAACAACGGCGGCATCGTCATTGCCCAGGTCGAGCGCATCGTCGAGCAGGGTTCGATCAAGCCTAAGGACGCCAAGGTGCCCGGCATCCTGGTCGACTGCGTGGTGGTCGCCGAGTTCCCCGAGATGCATCGCATGAACTACGGCGTCATCTACGACCCGGCGCTCTCCGGCGAGGTGCGGGTGCCCGTCGAGAGCATGCCGAAGATGCAGCTCGACGAGCGCAAGATCATCGCGCGGCGCGCCGCCTTCGAGCTGCCGCCCAACGGCGTCATCAATCTCGGCGTGGGCGCGCCCGATGGCGTGGCCGCCGTCGCCAACGAGGAGAAGGTCACGCCCTACATCGTAATGACGACGGAGGCGGGAGCGGTCGGCGGCGTTCTGGCCAGCGGGTCGAGTTTCGGCTCCTCCGCCAACGCCCATTCGATCATCGACCAAAACCAGATGTTCGATTTCTACCATGGCGGCGGGCTCGATCTGACGTGCCTCGGCATGGCGGAATGTGACGCGCAAGGCAACGTCAACACCTCGAAGTTCGGCGGCCGGCTCAACGGCTGCGGTGGCTTCATCGACATCTCGCAGAACGCCCGCGCGGTGGTGTTCGTCGGCACGTTCACTGCGGGCGGGCTTGCGGTCGCGATCGAGGACGGCGAGCTCAAGATCGTGAAGGAGGGAAGGGTGCGCAAGTTCATCCACCAAGTGGAGCAGGTGACATTCGCCGGCGCGTTTGCAGCCGAGCGCTCGCAGCCGGTGATCTACGTCACCGAGCGCTGTGTGTTCCAGTTGACGCCGGGCGGTCTGGAGCTGATCGAGGTGGCGCCCGGCATCGACATCGAGCGCGATATCCTCCCACACATGGATTTTGCGCCGAGCATCAACAGGCCGATAACGATGAATCCGCGCATCTTCGCCGACGAGCCGATGGAGCTGATGGCGGATCTGTTGAATCTCACGCTGGGCGAGCGGGTCAGCTATGACGCGGAGCGCAACATACTGTTCCTCAACCTCGAAGGCTGGAGCGTGCGCAAGAAGAGCGACATCGACGATCTGCGCAAGGTTCTGATCGAGGCGTGCGAGAAGGCGGGCCGCCGCGTCAACGCAGTCGTCAATCACGATGGGTGCCGGATCGCCGAGGACCTCTATGACGACTACGCCGACATGATCGAATACATGCTGCGCCATCACTACGCGACAACCACGCGTTACACGACCAGCACCTTCATGCGCTTGAAGATGCAGGAGGCGCTGCGTAAGCGCGGAGTGGCGCCGCATGTCTTCGAGCGCGCGGAGGAGGCACACGCGGTCCTCGAAGCGATCAACGCGTGATCTCAAGGAAAGGGACAAGCGGCCCGTGTTGCGCAATTTGGCGCCCTGACCGGCCGTGGTCCGGCTAAATGGCCGAGGCGTTGACCCGCTTTGTGAGCTCGTCTGCGCTCTCCTTGCGCTCGCTGTAGCGATCGACAAGGTAGGGCGCCTGGTCGCGCAAGAGCAGGGTGAACTTCACCAGCTCCTCCGTCACATCGACGACCCGGTCGTAGAAGGCGGATGGCTTCATGCGCCCGTCGTCGTCGAACTCTCGAAACGCTTTGGCGACGGAAGACTGGTTGGGGATCGTGAACATGCGCATCCAGCGCCCGAGGATGCGCATTTGATTGACGGCATTGAACGACTGCGAGCCGCCGCAGACCTGCATCAAGGCGAGCGTCTTGCCCTGCGTCGGCCGCACCGCGCCGATCGACAAGGGAATCCAGTCGATTTGCGCCTTTATGATCCCGCTCATGGCGCCATGGCGCTCGGGCGAGCACCACACCTGCCCCTCCGACCATGCCGCCAGCGTGCGCAGCTCGTCGACCTTGGGATGGGTGACGGGGGCGGCGTCGGGGAGCGGCAGATCATGCGGGTCGAAGATGCGCGTCTCCGCTCCGAAGGCCTCGAGCAGGCGTGCGGCCTCTTGAGCGAGGAAGCGGCTGAAGGAGCGCTCTCGCAGCGAGCCATAGAGCAGAAGGATGCGCGGCTTGTGCGTGGACGGCTTGGAGCCGGCGAGGCGATCCGGCGACGGGACGTCGAAGTGCGGTGCCGACACGTTCGGCAGGTCGCGCAGGATGTCGCGGGGCAAACTCATACCTCCTAGTGCGAGGCGCAACCGTCGCGCCTGACGAGGCTCATCAGGCTTTCTCCGGCGCCGGAGTCTTGCTGCGTCCGATCTCGTTGAGACGGCGCTGCAGCGAGAACTTGTCGAGTGAGGCAAGCGGCAGGTTGGTGAAGATGCCGATGCGCTGGAACAGCATGCGATGGGTATCGGCGAAGGCGAAACGCCGCTCCGATTCGGTGCCCTCAGCGGCGGACGGATCCGGCAGCCCCCAGTGTGCGGTCATGGGCTGGCCCGGCCACACCGGACAGACCTCATTGGCAGCGTTGTCGCAGACCGTGAAGACGAAATCCAATTGCGGCGCGTCCGGGCCCGAGAACTCCTCCCAGGACTTCGAGCGCAGGCCAGTGACGTCGTAGTTGAGCTGGCGCAGCAAATCGAGCGCATAGGGATGCACCGTGCCGCTCGGCTGGCTGCCGGCGCTGTAGCCCTTGAACCTGCCCATGCCGAGACGGTTCAATACGCACTCGGCGATAATCGACCGCGCCGAGTTATGGGTGCAAAGAAAGAGCACGTTGAGCAGCGACTGGTTTGTCATTTTGAGCCTCCCTTACTGGTACACACCGCGCGGGAGGACGCGATCGTGCCCCCGCACAACTCCGGCTGCCCTTGGCAGCAATCCTCCGTGAGATAAGCCAGCAGCTGGCGCATGCCCTCGACGTGCACCGCGTAGCGGATGAACCGCCCTTCGCGCGTTGCGGTGACGAGCCCGGCGCGGTCGAGCTCCTTCAAGTGGAAGGACGTGCTCGTCGGGCTGATCCCGACCTCTTCGGCGATCGTGCCGGCGGGGACGCCGGAGGGCCCCGCGAGCACCAGCAAACGGAAGATGCGCAGCCGATGCTGATGGGCGAGGGCGGAGAGGGCTGATACGGCCTGGGATTCCTGCATATAACTACGATACAAGGACTATTGAAATATGCAAGCGCGGCGGCAAGATCGGGCAGACGGGCGGCTTCAAGTCTTCGCCTTGACGTAGGAGCCGGGCGCGTCCTCGATCACGCCGAGCTTCTCGCCCGGCTCGCGCGGCACCGTCCAGTTGCCGGAGTGCTCTGAGAGCCACTCGGCCCAGTGCGGCCACCAGGAGCCCGGGTGCTCGGTTGCCGACTTGGTCCACTGCTCGAGCGACTTGGCCCGCTTGCCGCTGGTCCAATACTGGTACTTAACCTTGTCGGGCGGGTTGACGACGCCGGCGATGTGCCCCGACCCCGACAGCACGAACTCGACCGGCCCGCCGAACATCTGCGCGCCGGTGAAGACGGACTTCGCCGGTGCGATGTGGTCCTCTTTGGTCGCGAGCTCGTAGACGGGGATCTTCACCTTCTTCATATCGAGCCGGGTGCCGGCGAGCGTCATCTCGCCTTTGGCAAGGTTGTTCCCGCCGTAGAACTCGCTCAAATAGAAGTTGTGGTTGGCCGCCGCCATGCGCGTGGAATCCTGGTTCCAGTACAAGAGGTCGAACGGGAACGGCTTCTTGCCGAGCAAGTAGTTGTTGACGATGTAGGGCCAGATCAGATCGCGCGGGCGCAGCATGTTGAACACATTCGCCATGCGCGAGCCGTCGAGATAGCCGCGCTCCGACATGAGCTGGTTCAAGGCCTCGAGCTGCTCGCCGTCGGTGAACAGCAGAAGATCGCCCGCGTAGGTGAAGTCGATCTGCGTCGCGAGGAAGCTTGCGCTAGCGAACGGCTCCTCGCCGCGCGCGGCAAGGTAGGCGAGCGTCGTTGCGAGCAACGTGCCGCCGACGCAGTAGCCGACGACGCTCAACTCCTCGACGCCCGTCTCGCGGCGCACGGCGTCGGCCGCCGTCAGGATGCCCTCCTGCATGTAGTCCTCGAAGGACTTGTGCGCGAGGTGCCCGTCGGGGTTCACCCACGAGATCATGAAGACGGTGAAGCCCTGGTCCACGAGGAACTTGATGAGGCTTTTGGCCGGGGTGAGATCGAGGATGTAGTACTTGTTGATCCAGGGCGGCACGATCAAAAGCGGGCGCTCACGCACCTTGTCGGTCGAGGGCGCGTACTGGATGAGCTGGAAGATGTCGTTCTGGTAGACGACCTTGCCCGGCGTCATCGCGAGATTGCGGCCGACCTCGAAGGCTGTGGCGTCGGTCTGGCTGATCCGCAACAGATCACCTGAATGGCTCATGTCCTCGGCGAGGTAGGTCATGCCCTGCACGAGGTTCTCCGCGTTGGATGCGAGCGTCTCGCGCAGCACTTCCGGGTTGGTCATGGGGAAGTTGGAGGGCGAGAGCGCGCTCGAGACCTGGCGCAGATAGAACTCGGCCTTCTGGCGCGTGCGCTCATCGAGCCCCTCGGTCCGCGTCAGCATCTCCTCTGCCCAGCGTGCGGTGACGAGATAGGCCTGCTTCCAGAAGTCGAAATAGGGGTTGGCGGACCACTCCGGATCCTTGAAGCGGTTGTCGCCCGGCTCCGGCTCGGCGACGGGCGCCACCTCCTGGCCCAGCATGCGCAGGACCGTATTGTTCCAAAGGTCGGCGTAGGACCGCATCAGCGAGCCCTGGGCCTCGGCGAACTTGTTGGGATCGGTGAGCCACAGCCGGGCGAGATCAGAGAGCGTGTTGGTCGCCTCGGTGATCTCGGCGGCGGCCGAATAGGGGCCCACCTTGGTGTCGGCGCGCTCGATGAACTCGGTCAAGACGCGGCCGCCTTGCTCGTACAGCCGCAGCAGGTTGAGGCTGAGCTCCTCGGCGTTCACGATCTTATAGGCCGGACCTTCGTAATCGGCGTCGTTGTGCGGTTTCTGCATCTATGGTTCTGAACCGAATTGGGGCCTAACTGGGGGCTTCGTGTGGCCCGTTTAGCTATATGGTGCCAAGCTTTTGCGACATCGAGGGGCCAGAGTCACGCTCCGATGTGGAAAAACAGCTTGCCATCTTGACGCCCCGCTGGTGGGTTCGAATCGCTTAATTCACGCTAGTGTGCAAGAGTGGAGTCGGCATGCAAGAGATGCGAACGGCAACGGCGGGAAGCAAGGCCGCGGCGCGCCTGAAGGCGCTCTTTGCCGCGGGTGCGCTGACGCTTGCCGTCGGGGGCTGCGGCACCGCGATTGAGACGCCGCTCCCCGATATGAAGGCAGCCGCCTCCACCTCGCTCACGCAAGCCGAACGCGACAAAGCAGTCGCCGAGCTTAACCGAAAACGATTGACCCACGAGCAGGATGCGGAGCAGCAGATCGAGCAGGCCCGCTGAGCAGGCCCGGCATGCTGGGGCCCCTGGACGGGCCCCAAGGCCGGGCGTAAACACTGGGCGCTCGCTCTCTCCGCTTAAGGATCTCGAGGCGCCCTTGCCCCAAGAGTTTCACCGCATCAAGCGTCTGCCGCCTTACGTCTTCGCCGAGGTCAACCGGCTGAAGGCGGCGGCACGCGCGCGCGGCGCCGACATCATCGATCTCGGCATGGGCAATCCGGACCTGCCGACGCCGCAGCACATCGTCGACAAGCTCGTCGAGACGGTCTCCAAGCCGCGTACGCACCGCTACTCGGCATCCAAGGGCATTCCAGGTCTGCGCAAGGCGCAGGCCGCCTACTACGCGCGCCGCTTCGGCGTGAAGCTCGATCCCGAGACGCAGATCGTCGCCACGCTCGGCTCCAAGGAAGGCTTCGCCAACATGGCGCAGGCGATCACCGCGCCGGGCGACGTGATCTTAGTGCCGAACCCCACCTATCCGATCCACGAGTTCGGCTTCCTGCTGTCGGGCGCCGCGATCCGCCACCTGCCGGCCTCGACGGGCGAGGAATTCCTGCGCCTCGTGGAGCGCGCCTGCAAGCACACGATCCCCAGGCCGTTGGCGCTCGTGCTCTCCTACCCGTCGAACCCGACGGCGATGACGGCGGACCTCGACTTCTATAAGGACGCGGTCGAGCTCGCCAAGCGCCTCGATCTGATCCTCCTGTCCGACATCGCCTATGCCGAGATCTACTTCGACGGCAATCCGCCGCCGTCGGTCTTGCAGGTGCCGGGCGCCATCGACATCGCGGTGGAGTTCACCTCGCTGTCCAAGACCTACAACATGCCGGGCTGGCGCATCGGCTTTGCGGTCGGCAACGAGCGCCTGATCGCGGCGCTGGCGCGCATCAAGTCCTATCTCGACTACGGCGCCTTCACGCCGGTGCAGGTGGCGGCCGCAGCGGCGCTCAACGGACCGCAGGACTGCGTGGAGGAGATCCGCTCGACCTATCACAAGCGCCGCGACTGCCTCGTCGAGACGTTCTCGCGCGCGGGCTGGGAGATTCCCTCGCCACCCGCGACGATGTTCGCCTGGGCGCCGTTGCCGGAGCGCGTTCAAGGCGATGGGCTCGGTCGAGTTTGCCAAGCTTTTGATCGAGAAGGCGGAGATCGCCGTGTCGCCGGGGCTCGGCTTCGGCGAGTACGGGGAAGGCTACATCCGCATCGCGCTCGTCGAGAACGAGCACCGCATCCGGCAGGCCGCCCGCAACCTCAAAAAGTTCCTCGCTCAGGCCCCGGAAACGATGCATAACGTGATCCCGATTCCGCAAAAAGCCAGCCGGTAATCCGTCACGTTCACTATGCAGAAGCCTCTCACCCTGGGCATCGCCGGCCTTGGCACCGTCGGGGCAGGCCTGCTCCACTTGCTCGAGCACCACAAGGACCGTCTCGAGGAGAGGGCGGCCGTCAGATCCGCATCGTCGGCGTGTCGGCGCGCAGCAAGGATAAGGACCGCGGCGTCAAGACCGACGGCCTGCGCTGGTTCGACGACCCCATGGCGCTCGCGAGCGATCCTTCGATTGCGGTGTTCGTCGAGCTGATCGGCGGCGCGGACGGGGTGGCGAAAGCGGCCGTCGAAGCGGCGCTGCGCGCAGGCAAGCACGTCGTCACCGCCAACAAGGCGCTGCTCGCCGAGCACGGGATCGCGCTCGCCAAGCTCGCCGAGGAGCGCAACGTCGCCTTGAACTTCGAGGCGGCGGTGGCGGGCGGCATTCCCGTCATCAAGACGCTCAGGGAGTCGCTCAGCGCCAACGAGGTGACGCGCGTCTACGGCATCCTCAACGGCACCTGCAATTACATCCTCACCACCATGGACGGACGAGCACCGCTCGTTCGCCGAGGTGCTGGCCGAGGCGCAGGCGCGCGGCTACGCCGAGGCCGATCCGACCTTCGACGTCGGCGGCTTCGACACCGCGCACAAGCTCGCCATCCTGACGAGCCTCGCCTTCGGCACCAAGATCGCCTTCGACCAGATCCACGTCGAGGGCATCCAGCTCGATCACCGAGGCCGACATCGAGGCGGCCGAGGACATGGGGTACCGCATCAAGCTCCTGGGCGTGGCCACGCGGGCGGAGAGCGGCATCGAGGCGCGTGTCAATCCGGCCATGGTGCCCAAGCACTCGGCCATCGCCGAGGTCTCGGGCGTGACCAATGCGGTTGCCATCGACGCCGATTATTGCGGCAGCCTGCTGCTGATCGGGCCCGGCGCCGGCGCGCATCCCACGGCCTCGGCCGTCGCCGCCGACATCCTCGATATCGCCCGCGGCTGCGTCATGCCGCCGTTCCTGACACAGACGCGCAATCTGAAAGCCGTATAAGAAGGCGAAGCTCGGCGCCCACCAGGGCGCCTACTACGTGCGCCTTTCGGTTTACGACCTGCCCGGAGCGATGGCGGCGATTGCAAAGCGCATGGGAGACCGCGAGGTCTCGCTCGAGAGCATCGTGCAGCGGCGCCCGCGCTCGGCGCTGCCGGGGATCGGCGCGCGCCTGAAGCCGGGCGCGCCGGCGCCCGTCGTGATGATCACGCACGAGACGACCGAGGAGGCGATCCGCCAGGCGATCGACGCGATCGAGCGCGACGGCAAGGTTTCCGAGCGGCCGCAGGTGATCCGCATCGAGAAGCTGTAGCGAGGACGAGCGGCGGTGAGTGGGGAGGGTAAGCCCATGGCAGGAGAGAGCGTCAAAACCGGGCTCGATCGCATGCTGGTGCTGGAGGTGGTGCGCGTGACGGAAGCCGCCGCCATCGCGGCAGCGCGTCTGCGCGGGCGCGGGCACGAGAAGGCCGCCGACAAGGCCGCCGTCGACGCCATGCGCCACGAGCTCGCCAAGCTCGCCATCCGCGGCACCGTCGTGATCGGCGAGGGCGAGATGGACGAGGCGCCCATGCTCTACATCGGCGAGAAGGTCGGCTCGGGCGAGGGGCCCGAGGTCGACATCGCCGTCGATCCGCTCGAGGGCACCACGATCTGCGCCAAGGCGATGCCGAACGCGCTCGCCGTGCTCGCCATCTCCGAGCGCGGCGGGCTCTTGCACGCGCCCGACATCTACATGAACAAGATCGCGATCGGCCCGGGCTATGCGCCCGACCTCGTCGATCTCGACGCCCCGCCGGCCGACAACCTCAACGCGCTCGCCAAGGCGAAGGGCGTGCCGATCCGCGAGATCACCGCCTGCATCCTCGACCGCCCGCGCCATGCCGAGCTGATCGCGGCGGTGCGCGAGGCCGGCGCCGCTGTGCAGCTCATCCCCGACGGCGACATCGCCGGCGTGATCTGGACGACCGATCCGGAGGAGACCGGCATCGACATCTATCTGGGCCAGGGCGGGGCGCCCGAAGGCGTGCTGGCGGCGGGTGCACTGCGCTGCATCGGCGGCCAGATGCAGGGGCGCCTCATCCCGTCCACGGACGATGAGCGCAAGCGCGCGGAGAAGATGGGCATCGCCGACATCCACAAGAAGTACCGGATGGAGGACATGGCATCGGGCGACGTCATCGTGTCGGCAACAGGCGTCACCGACGGCTCACTGCTCGACGGGGTGCACTTCCGCGGCGACTTTGCGGAGACCGAGTCGGTCGTCCTGCGCTCGCAGACGGGAACCGTGCGCCGCATCAGGACGACGTTCCGCGACATCGGCACGCGCTTCATCGGCTGAGACGAATTCGAATCACGGAGCGCCGGTGAGGCCGCTGATCTCGCGGCGCTCACTCATTGCGGCCGTTCTCAATCAGAAATGATAGGCGCCTTCCAATAGAAGGCCATAGCGCTCGGCATTGGTCTTGGATACTTGCGGCTGAGAAGCACCTACTGGAATAGCAGACTGCTCAAAATGGGCATGCCCGTCTGCATCATTGTACTTCCAGTAGCGACCGCCGACGCCAAGGCTGAAGCAATCCGTGAATTGGTAGCTCAGGATGGCCTCGAGCTGGACACCGTCCGATGCTCCGTCGATCGGCGTGGAGCCGGCAAATCCACCGGGCTGGTTCTGCCGCAGCCAATGCGTATCCGATGCATCAAGCCAACCCCTTGCGTAGGCGGCCTCGGCTTGCAAGCGCCAATAGCGTGCTAATGTCCAGTCGCCGGAGACGCCCAACCTTAACGCGTTCCATTGGAATTCCTCGGTAATACCGAGCACGCTCGATGGAATGGCCGGAACACATACGGCGGGGTTGCCGGCAGTTTGCACGCAGCCGAAGGCTTCGTCCTTATCTTTCCAATAGTGATAGCCCACGAAGGGACCGAGCTTGGTCTTACGAGTATTCACGACGTTGTAGCCAACGTCCACAGACCCATAAGCAAGCGATCCCTGGGCCGAGCTGTCCGTGCTTGAATAGGGCACGATGAATGGTGGGAAGTCCTCATCCTGCATCGTGCCGTTGCCCAGCACGCCGCCACCGATATAGCCTTTGACGAAAACCCCGAAAGCGGTGTCAAGGCGGAAGAATGCTTCGCCCGAATGACCTTTGAGGTCATCCCAAGTCAGACGGGAGACCATGGAGGTGCCCGGCACATCGTAAAGATTAAACTGGTCTCTTCCTGTGCTGTACCAATAACGGCCGCCCACCTCGAGCGCATAGCCCTTCACGGGCGGTGGCAGCGGCCCCAGTTTGTCAGCAAGCGTACTCGTTGGAATAAATACAAGTGCACCTAGAAGCCGGCCTGGTGTCTTGCCTCCGCCGGGGGCCTTGACCGCCAGCGCCGTTGCCCGAAGATGGCGCTTTGGCGCATTTCGAAAGGGCATGCGTGGACGAGCGTGACGCCGGCGGCTACTCGGTCACCTACAACCGCGACGAGATCCAGTTCCCGGTCTACGTGATAGCCGTCTTGGCCTTGGTGCTGCTGGCGGCCGCCTGGGCGACCGGGCAGACGCTTTGGCTCGTGCTGTTTGCCGCCGCCGCAGGCGTCACCTACTACAATTTTCCGCTGCTCGAGACGCGGCGCCCGACGCTCGGCGCCAACCAGTACGGGATCTTCATCCAGGGCTTCGGCCTTATCCGCTGGCGCGCCATCGACCGCATCGAGGTCGTCGAGATCGCGGAGCGCGCCAACACGATTCACGAGCTGCAGATCGGGCTCAACATGGTGCTATCGAGCGCGCTCGTCGCCGATTGGCGCAGATTGCCGTTCTACCGCTCGTTGATGCGCCTGCCGTGGTCGATGGGGCAGTCGAACGTCGTGCGCATCAACCTCGACCCGTTCAATCAGCCGCCCGATGAGATCCAGCGCACGCTCGTTCGGCTGTGGCGCCACTACCGCAGCTAGCCGGCGCTTGCGGACTCGAAGCTTCGGTGCCTCAGCGCCGGTATTGGCCCATGCGGCGCAAGATATCCGCGAGCGGGTCGTTGACCCAGGCCCGCGTCACCAGATCGCGATGGGTCACCTTGGTGATGCTTCCGGTGGCGCCGGGAAAGATGGTCACGCTGCCGGGTGCAAGCCGCGGCTCCAGCGATGTGTCGTAGCCGACCTCGCGGTCGGCGAGAACGCGCTCAAGCTCGGCGTTCTTGCTCTCGGTAGAGCCCAAGTAGGTCGAGACGAAGAACGCCGAGCGGTCGCGCGAGATCCATGAGGCGAACTTGTCGAGCTCGCCATAAAGGGCATCGAGCAGGATGACGCCGCGCACGCGGTTCATGAGGCCGCCGCGCGCCGCGCTCCAGGCCGCCGGCAAATAGCCGCCCGAGTAGGCCACGATCACGATGGGCATCGAGGCGAAGGTGCGCACCGAGCGGGGATCGCCGTCGAGGCGCGCGAGCTTTTGCGCGGCCTCCCCGACGAAACGGCCGAAGGCGCCCGGCTGCCAGAACTTGCCCGCGCTCGAATCGGCGGCGTCGACGGCGAGCTGCGGCGCGACCAGCACCGCGTTCAAGCCCGAGGCCGTGATCTGCGCCGGCACGCGCTGGCGCCGCAGCACATCGCGGCGCAGCGTCGCCCCGTGGCCGTGGAAGAAGACGATCATCACCGACGGCTTGCGGGTGTCGAAGCCTTTGGGGATGTGCAGGAGCACGCGGTTGTCGCTGTAGGTCTCGTCCGCCCAGTAGAGGCGGCCGTATGGCGTCATGTGTCCGCGCCGGCCGGCCTCATCGACATTGAGGAACGGCTTGTCGGTGCCGGCGATGGGGCCGTCGTAGGGAAAGGGCGCGGTCTCGAACGGCACGAGCGCCGTGACGTCGTGCTTCAAGCCCGTGCTGCGCGGACGCACCTTGTGATGCACCTGGTGCGGCGTCGGCACGCGCAGGGAGATGGTCGTGAGCCAGTCGCCGATCGCGTCCGCCGAGCTGCTCGAAGGCAGCGCGAGAACGCTCGCAACGGCGATAGCCGCGCCGATCGAAATGATTCGCAGAGGCTGCATTGACCCCCTCGTTAGCGTTCTGCGGGCCAACTCTGCCGCAAGCGCCTTACTTTTGGATAACTCGGTACGGCGCCCCACGCTGCGTACGAAGCCCGATATGGACTGACCCCCGATGGGGCTGCTGTTAAGGCCCCGGATAGGGGAAAAAGATGTCCATACGATGGGCACGCTCCACGGCGCTGCCCACGGCGCCCAGGAGGCCGCGGTCCTGCCGTATTTCTGGCGCCTCCAGTGGCGCTCCCAGGCACCCTCCGGTGCAAAATGGCAACGCGATTAAGACATGTCTGTTATTCGATTGCCGGACCCCGTGCCGTCCCCTAGGGTTTGCGCGGCACGAACGCTCACCGCGCAGGCTCTTCGATGGCAGTCGCAGGCATGATCGGCGCGCCCTCCTCCGAGGAGCGCCCGGTGGAGTTGCGTACGGTCTCGACGACAACGGCGGCGGCCATTGCCATTGCCGACATGATCGGCATTGGCGTCTTCACCAGCCTCGGCTTCCAGGTCCAGAGCATTCCC
This sequence comes from uncultured Alphaproteobacteria bacterium, assembly GCA_963724945.1. Classification (GTDB taxonomy): domain Bacteria; phylum Pseudomonadota; class Alphaproteobacteria; order Rhizobiales; family Hyphomicrobiaceae; genus Hyphomicrobium_A. Next base: position 2,000,508 of record CAVRWL010000003.1, read on the forward strand.
TCGGCCTTCTCCGTGCTCATGCTGTGGGTCGTCGGGGGCATCGCAGCGCTGTGCGGGGCGCTCTCCTATGCCGAGCTCGCCGCCGCGCTGCCGCGCTCGGGCGGCGAGTACAACTTCCTCTCGCGCATCTACGGCCAGGCCGTGGGCTTCGTCGCCGGGTGGATCTCGGCGACCGTCGGCTTCGCGGCCCCCGTCGCGCTGGCGGCGATGGCGTTCGGCTAATATTTCGCCGGAGTGGTGCCGGGGTAATCCCCAGCGTGGTTGCGGGAGACGGCACCCAGATCAACACCGTCATCGGCACCGTCATTCAGTCACTGCAGAACCCGGTTGTGCTGCTCGGCCTCGCGCCACGTGGCTCGTCGGGCTCGTGCACCTGCGCGGGGTCAGGCTCGGCAGCGCATTCCACAACGTCTCGACCGCCATGAAGCTCGCGCTCGTTGCGGTGTTTATTCTCGCGGGGCTGCTGGTCGGCACGCCGCAGCCGATCTCGTTTGCGCCCGCGCGCCGACCTTCACTACATGACCGGCGCGCCGTTCGCGGTCGGGCTCGTGTTCGTGATGTACGCCTACTCTGGCTGGAACGCGGCGACCTACATCGCCGGCGAGGTGCGCGATCCCAAGCGCAGCCTGCCGCTCGCGCTTCTGTCGGCGACGCTCGTCGTTCTCGTGCTCTACGTCGGCCTCAACGCCGTCTTTCTCTACACGACGCCGATTTCTGAGATGGCCGGGCAGATCGACGTCGCGCTCATCGCCGGGCGGCACATCTTCGGCGACTCCGGCGGCCGCATCGTCGGCGCGCTCATCTGCTTGGGGCTCATCTCCTCCATCAGCGCCATGACCTGGATCGGGCCGCGCGTCACCATGGTGATGGGCGAGGACATCCCCATGCTGCGCATCTTCGCGCTGAGATCGCAGACCGGCGCGCCCGTCGTCGCCATTCTCTTTCAGCTGCTAGTCACGACGACGCTGCTGGCGACCCGCAGCTTCGAGGCCGTGCTGGAGTTCATATCCAGTTCAGCCTGACATTCTGCTCCTTCCTGGCCGTGCTCGGCGTCATCGTCCTGCGCGTGACCCAGCCCGATCTGGAGCGCCCCTACCGCATGTGGGGCTATCCTGTAACGCCGCTCGTCTTTCCTCGCCGTGACGCGTTCATGATGTACTACCTATTGCTGGAACGGCCGACGGAATTGCTCGCGAGCATCGCCACCATGCTGGTCGGGCTCGGCATCTATGCAGTCTCCATGGCACAGGCGCGCCGTACCGCGCCACAACGGAAAGCTGAGATGATGGATAGGACGCGATCGAACGTGAGGACGGCAGTGCTCTGCGCTCGGCATGGTGCTCGCGCTCGCGTCAGGCCGCCGCCGCCGAGACGGCGACCGCCGACGATACCGCGCGCATTCTCGCCGGCATGCCGCCTGCGGCCGGTTCGCCGCTCACCAAGTTCACGCGCGACAGAAGCTGGCAGTCGCACGCCAAGCGCTTCGATTCCGCCTGGGCGGCGCTCGATAAGCGCCAGCTCTCGAAGATCCACGCCTGGTCGACGCGCTACCTGACGGCGCGCAAGCCCGTCGTCTTCTACATGTTCAGCGGTCCCGATTTCCTCTACGCGGACGCCTTCTATCCGGGCGCCGACACCTACGTGTTGAGCGCGCTCGAGCCGGTCGGCGAGATCCCCGATTTGACCGGGGTCTCGGCGCAGTCGCTCGCGGGCGGGCTCGGACGCATCGAGGGCTCGCTCAACTCGGTGTTGAGCTATAGCTTCTTCATCACCAGGAAGATGCGCCACGAGCTCAGCGGCGGACGCTTCAGCGGCACACTGCCGATCCTCTACGTCTTCCTCGCCCGCTCGGGCAAGACCGTGCACGAGGCGAGCCTCGTCACACTCGATGCCGACGGCGTCGTGCACCCGGCCTCGGAGAAGGCCGAGCGCAATGCGCCGAGGGGCGTCAAGATCACGTTCTCCTCCGGCAAGGACGGCAAGGAGCAGACGCTCTACTACTTCTCGACGGACCTTTCCAACGACGGCGTCAAGAAGAGCGGGTTCCTCAAGTTCTGCACCGGGCTCGGGCGCGCCGACAGCTTCTTGAAGAGCGCCTCCTATCTGCTGCACTCGGACAATTTCTCCACCGTGCGCAGCTTCATCGTCGATAGCAGCGATGCCATCGTCGAGGACGACTCCGGCATCCCCGTGCGCTACTTCAAGGACGACGAGTGGAAGCTTTACCCATTCGGCAACTACCTGCGCCCGCTCGGGCTCTTCCCGCACACCTACCAGCCGCAGATGAGCGCGCTCTTCCGCAAGGACCGCGCCGTGCCCCTCGATTTCGGCATCGGCTACCGTTGGCACCCGCGCGAATCCAACCTCTTGCTCGCCGTGCGCTCAGGCAAGAAGACCGCCGAGGGCGAATAGCCTCGCAACGCGCCGCCGTCACGCGCTTGCCCCTACAAGTTGGGGAGAAAGGGCTGGCGTCGCCTCGCCAAGACCGCCGCCAGATGATCGACTGCGCTTGCGAAGCGAATCAGTGCGGGGTCGAGCGATGAGCGCGGTGCGCAAGCGGGAGACGGGAGAGGCGGAGGGCGCGCCGTTCCTTGGCGTAGCGGAGTCGGCGCGCGGGCTATCCTGGCGCGAGCGCCTCACGAGCGACTTGCAGCCGCGCGCGACCGCCATCAGCCAGCGCCACGGTCTGCCTGAGCTGTTGGGGCGCGTGCTCGCCGCGCGCGGGGTGGCCCCCGACGACGTGCCGACGGTCCTCAATCCGACGCTGAAAGCGCTGATGCCCGATCCGAGCACGCTGCGCGACATGGACTTGGCCGCCGCCCGTCTCGCCGACGCGATAGAGAAGCGCGAGGCGGTCGCGCTCTTCGGCGACTACGACGTCGACGGGGCGGCCTCCTCGGCGCTGCTCTGGCGCTTCCTCAAGCATCACGGTCTGGAAGCGCGCATCTACATCCCCGACCGCCTGTTCGAAGGCTACGGGCCGAACGTCGCGGCGATCGAGGGCCTGATCAAAGACGGCGCCCGCCTCATCGTGACCGTCGACTGCGGCACCACCAGCACCGAGCCGCTCGCACGTGCGGCGGCGCTCTCCTGCGACGTCATCGTCATCGACCATCACCAGGCGGACGAGCAGCTGCCCGCGGCATGCGCGATCGTCAATCCCAACCGCCAGGACGACGTGTCGGGGCTCGGGTCGCTGTGCGCGGCGGGCGTGACGTTCCTCGTCCTCGTCGCCACGACGCGCGAGCTGCGCCGGCGCGGCTTCTACGGCACCGGGAAGTCGGGGGGGACGGCGGAGCCCGACCTGATGTCGGAGCTCGACCTCGTCGCGCTCGCAACCGTCGCCGACGTGGTGCCGCTCAACGGTCTCAACCGTGCCTATGTCGCGCAAGGTCTGCAGGTGATGCGCTGGCGGCGCAACACGGGCTTGAAGGCGCTCATCGACGCCGCCGGCCTCAACGAGGCGCCGACGCCCTATCACCTCGGGTTCATTCTAGGCCCGCGCATCAATGCCGGCGGCCGCATCGGCGACGCCGGGCTCGGCTCGCGCCTGCTCGCCGGCGAGGACGAGATGGAGGCCGCGCGCATCGCCCAACTGCTCGACCGCCTCAACAAGGAGCGGCGCGCGCTGGAAAAGCAGATGCTCGAGGAAGCGCTGGGCGAGGCCGACGCGCTCCTCATGGGCGCGCCCGACTTGCCGCTCGTGACCGTCGCCTCCTCCGCCTGGCACAAGGGGATCGTCGGGCTGGTCGCGAGCCGCCTCACCGAGCGTTTCCACAGGCCCGCTTGCGTCATCGCGTGGGACGAGGAGGGCGGCCAGGGCACGGGCTCGCTGCGCTCCGTCGCCGGCGCCGACATCGGCGCGGCGGTGCGCGCAGCCGTCGCCGCCGGCCATCTCGTCAAGGGCGGCGGTCACGCGATGGCGGCGGGCTTGACGGTGATGCGCGACAAGCTCGGTCCGCTGACGGAGTTCCTCGGCGCACGATTGAAGAGCGCCGTGCTCGAGGCGCGCGCGCGCGCCGGGCTCGACATCGACGGCGCGCTCACCCCCGCCGGCGTCTCCGAGGAGCTGATCGACCTCATCGGGCGCGTGGGCCCGTACGGGCAAGGCAATCCCAACCCGCGCTTCGCCTTCCCCGCGATCAATGTGCGCTTCGCCAAGGTCGTGGGCGAAGCGCACGTGCGTTGCGTGCTCGAGGCGGCCGACGGCGCCAAGCTCGAGGGCATCGCCTTTCGCGCGGCCGGCGAGCCGCTGGGCGATCTCCTCATGCGCACGGGCGGACTGCCGATTCACGTGGTGGGCAACTTGAAGCGCTCGAGCTGGGGCGGGCGCGAGAAAATCGAGCTGATGATCGAGGATGCGGCCGACCCGCGCCGCCAGCCCTGATGGCACGTGCGCTGAGCGGGGCGGCTCGCTTGCACGCGCTCTTAAAGGCCCCTATACGGTGGCCCCTGCAGCCAGCCTTTGGGTCCCTTCGTCTATCGGTTAGGACGCGAGATTTTCAATCTTGAAAGACGGGTTCGAACTCCCGTAGGGACCGCCACGATTGCGCGCCACACCTGCGCCGCCGATGTCAGCTGCGGCTATCCCCAGGCCGGCCGTCCGCGGCAGGCGCCGTAAGCTCGGCAATCTTGTGACGATAGGCGTCGGCGTCACCGTAATCGGCAAAGCCCGTGTAATAAGCGTGCACGCTGAGCACCCGGCGCGCGTGCTTGATTGGACACCAGTACGCCTCGGTGCGCGCAGCGACCTCACGTACGAAGCCGATGAGGCCGTTGGCGTAGGAGCAGTAGGCGCAGTTGAGCTTCTCCAGCGCATTGAGATAGGCGAGGTGGCCGCGATCGAACGCGAGATAGTCTGAGCGGCGCACCTTGGCGATGCCGTATGCGGGAAAGCAAACGGCCCGGTAGAGCATGACCGATAGATCGAGCAGCACGAGCGGAACGATCAGCGCGTAGATCACGGGCGCCGTAATCATGATGAGCGGGCGCGCATGGATGATATAGCGGAAGAGACTGGTCCTCAGCTCCCTGTGGCGCCGCAGGATCTCCTCCTCGAAGAGCACTCTGCCGCGCTTCAATCCAAAGCGTAGGCCAGCGCGCCTCTTGGCGAGCTCTGCCGCGAGCTCGGCTTCCAGCGCAGCGATCCTCTGCGTGAGTACGTCGACCTGCTCGTTCATTGCCGGCTGCCCTCAAACGCCACGCGGGCGACTGTGCGTTCCCGCGACCACCACCACCTGGGCTCTTGCTGCGACCTTGGCAATGGGCAAAGCCTTAGGCCACGATGCCTTCTCTCCTCGCTCGAGGATGGAGCTGGCCGGATTACCTCACTGAGATTGGCGGCGGTGCAGGAGGGCAGGTCCAATTGGGCCGCACGATCCTCGCGCTGCCGGGCGCGCGCACGGCTAGGTTAGGAATGACCGCAATTGCGCCAGCATGGTCGGGATGCGACAGGCGAGCGAGGCGCGGCGTGCCAAGACCAACGCTTGTTTTGCCAGAAGCCGCCAACCGACAAGCGGCAGATCGATGAATCCCGGCAGGGGATCATCCTTGGCATAGGCGGCAAAGACCAAGGGCATGCGCCACGCTCTGATGAACTCTGCCAACGTCAACCTACCCCTGATGATCTCGTGGAACCCGGCGACAAGATCACGCGATGTGTGCATCCATCCCACACGAGCACGCCCGCGAATCGGCTCGATGCTCTCTCCCATCGCCAGCCGCCACAGGACATGGGCGAAATCGACGCCGGCGAGCGAACCCAGTGCGTTCCACGTCCAGGCGCGCGCGTTCACATCGAGGAGCTTGTAGCGACGGTCGCGCGCGTCGTATTTGAACTCGACCTCGACCAGCCCGCTGTAGCCGATCGACCGGAGGAAACGCGTAGCAGCTTCCTCAACTTCGCTCTGATGGACGGTCTCGACGAAGGTGCTCGTGTAGCCGAAGTCGACCGGATATTGCCGCGTACGCCGCGCCACGAGCGAAGCAACCGGCGAGCCGCTATCCCAAACAGCTGCATAGGAGAATTGTGTGGAGCCGCTGCCGGGGATCAGCTCCTGCAGTACGATGGCACTCTCGCCGACCAGCTTCGCCGCATCCTCATAGCGCGTCAACAGCATCGCGGGGTCGTCGACCCGCCAAGCCTTGGCCTGCGTGAATGCGTTTTGCTGCTCGCGCACCGCCGGCTTAAGGACCACCGGATACTCGCAGGCAAGATGCTTCAGCGCTTGCCGATCGCGCGGATAATAGCAACGCGGATGGTCGATGCCCAACGAGGCGGCACGCTGATATGTCAGATGCTTGTCGTGCGCCCAACGTGCCGTGTCCCACGCGGGCACCGTCATGCGGTAGACCGAGGATAGCGCGGGACGCTGTTGGGACATGAAGCGCAGCTCCGCTTCCCCGCCGGCAAAGAGAACCCATCCGTTCAGGCGGTGATCGTCGGCCAGCTGCAACAGGAAGTCTGTGGCGCCCTCATGATCGGGGCCGCACCAAGTGAAGCTGCGCGCCGTGTAGCGCGAGAACTTCGCAATCGGATTGCCGTTGGGGAGGAGCCACACGGGAATGCCGCGGCGTCCAAGGCTGCGCGCAATTGCAAGGCTGCCGTGCGCGCCGCCGAGCATGAGAGCACCGGGCAAACCAGCCTTGCCGTCGGCGAGACTGAATGACGATGCGCTAGGATGCTTCATGAAGGTCCATCCGATCTCAGTGCCGAGCAGCGTCGACGGAATTTAGATCGGCTTGGTCCAGCAGGTATCTCAGCTCACCCTGCATCGATCGTTTGCCATCGATGAGCACCGCCCGCGTGAGAGTGCGTGCGGTATATCCCGATCCAGAGATAAATCGCATCAAGGGGCCATAGCTGTCGACAGCGTTGGAACCCACGAAATGCAGGCCCGCGGCGGTCGATTCAAATGCGGCGCCGAGAACAGGTGAGTCATTGCTAGTTGCGATCTTGGCCAGCAGCCCCGGCGCGAGGAAGCCAAGCCGCGAAATGTCGATGTGGTATCCGGTCGCGAGCAGGACGTGGTCAAAGCCGTGTAGCCCGTCGGCCATCTGGACCTCGATCTGATGGCCCTTGGCTCGTGCGCCCAGAATCTCTTGCCCAGCAAGCACACGAACGCCGTCAAAGCGCGGCTTCAACCACCAGGCCGCCGCAGCTCTCAAGCTGCGAGCAGCGATCCAGGACCGGAGCCTCGCCGGGATGCGGCGTTCGATGCCGGGCAGCTCGTTCAGCCAGTTCCATGGAAACGGACCGACGGCTGAAGGCGCTTGCAGCATTTCGCGTAGCTGCCAACGCAGGTCGTGATGCGCATTCGTCTCATCTCGCGGCGCTCCAATCCAACGGACCTCGCCGCGACAGATGAGGTCGACGTCGCTGCCTGCTTCCCACAGCAGCGCAGCCGATTCACATGCGCTCTGCCCGCGTCCGACCACTGCGACGCGCTTTCCGCGCCATTTATCCAAGCTGGCGTGCTCACACGTGTGGCTGACGAGAGCGGGCGGCAGCCCTTGGAACTGAGCGGGGCGAAACTCCTGGTTGGCGAGACCAGTGGCCACCACGACGCGCCGCGTGTAAACGGCCTCATTGCTATCAAGAACGAGGCGGTAGCCGCGGCCCGTTTCCTCCACGCGAATGACTTTGCGCGTGTCCAGATCTGGCACGGCCGACCTTTGAAACCACTCGCCGTACCCAACGAACCGCTCGAGCGGCAGCTGATCCTGCTGCTCGATCCCGAACGTGTCGAGCGAATATCTCCCCTCCGGGTCGGCAATATGCGTGGCGATCCAAGGCGAGCGAAGCCGCATCCCTTTCGGCATGTTGTCACGCCAGAAAGACATGGGCTTGCCGAAGACGCGGGTCGCAATCTTGGCTGCCCGCAAATGAGCCGCGATTGCCAGACCGTAAGGGCCGGCACCGATTACCGCGACTTCGCAATCATCGCGCAGGAAGTGTTTATTCATCTCTGAGCACTCGATGTTTGATCCATGAGCGAAGCGCCCGAAGCTTCTAGACCGCAGAAGAGCCAATCGCGGGCTTGCCGATCTCCCCCTCGACAGGCAGGCCCGGGGCTGACATCTCCCGTACACCGCAAGTTACGCGCCAATCTGTGTGCTGAGCTCACTGACGCTGAGGATGCAATCGCAAATTGCAGCTCAGGACACGGCCACCTTTCTGAAGCGGTTCCAAAACAAGAAAGGCGCTCCGCTCAACAATACCGACACGTAACGCATGTCCTGGTATTCTCCATTAATCGAGACGCGCGGTAAGGCGTTAAGGTAGCTGCCGTGTTCTGAGAAGATGACACCCTTGCGCGTGGTCACCGCAGTCTTAAAGCCTACCTCGCGCGCGAGCGCGAAATCGCGCGGGCCGGCGCTCAACTCGCAGCCATAGGGATAGCTAAAGTGCCGCGGGCGCACGCCGAGCTTGCTTTCGATGCGGTCAACGCCCGCAATCATCTCCATGCGAGCTTCGTCTCGAGGCAGCTTTGCAAGAGCGTAGTGCGATTTTGTGTGGGCACCGATGGTGACCAGAGGATCGAGCGCGAGACCCGCCAGCTCGCTCCAAGTCATTAATAGGCCGCTGAACATGGTGTCGGGCTGCAACCCGCTACCCAAGCACAAGTCACGCACGATGCGTCGGGCTTGCGCCTCGTGGAGGCCGCGCAACCACCAGTAGACGATGTGGAAGGTTGAACGCTTGCTCGTGGCGTCGTTGCAGCGGAACTCGCGCATCTCGCCGTTCATTTCGAGACGGAGATGCCCCACACTTTCGATTACTTGTTCCAGGGCGAGCCACCACAATTGCCCGCTGCCATCCGCAAAATCGGATGCAACATAGATGGTGAATGGCACCCTGTGTTTGCTCAGAATTGGATAGGCGTGCTCGAGATTGTCACGGTAGCCATCATCGAAAGTGAGGCATATGAACCTCTTCCCGGCACGCCCCTCGCGGATACGATGATGTGCCTCATCGAGCGAGACGATATCGAAATCAGCCTCGCGAATGCCGGTGATCAGCCGGTCCAGGAACTCCGGGCTGACCTTGAGAAGCCGATTAGGATCAAACTCCTTAATCGGATCAGGGCACACGTGGTGGAACATCAGAATGGCGCCGACGCCAGCCGTCAGCGGAGACAGTATCTGATCGACGCCCGAATAATGCAGCGCCAGGAGTGCCGTTTTGAGGGACTGGGTGTTGTGCCGGCTCATTTACGCTCACCGCGATGAGGCATCTCCGACACTGAGAGCAACTTTCATACCGAGGCAGGCAAGTGCCTCTACCCATCGTAAACCGCGCGGGAGCTGCAATCGCTTCTGGCACAGATGTCGCTTTTTGGCACATCGGCGAATCGCGGCGGCCGTCTTGCGACCACATCCATTTCCGCTCATGGCCGATGCTGTCAAAAGAGCCGGGGCTCGATCTGCCGGCGCCGTCTAGGCGCGAGACGGTCTAGGCGCGCGCCACGAGGCTCATCACGAAGAGCAGGATGACGGCGCCGATCGTGGCGGCAATGAAGTTCCCGAAGGTCGAGACCGGGAAGATGCCGAGGTGCGGCAGGATAAAGCCGCCGATGCAGGCGCCCAAGATCCCCACGACCATGTTGCCGATGAGGCCGAAGCCGCCGCCTTTGACCAGGCGGCCGGCGAGCCAGCCGGCGATGATGCCGATGATGAGCCAGCCAAGCAGCGACATTGGAGCGAGTACCATGCGATCCTCAATGGTTGTGCGTCAGCGTCTTCAGGACCGGCGCCTGGCGCGCGGGGGCTCGGAATCGTTGGCGGGGTGCCGGCGCGCGCTCTCGCGTAAGGCCTCGAGCAGCGAGCGCGGCCGCCGGTGCTTCTTGAGGAGGTCGGCGAAGGCCTCCTCGGCGAGGCTGTGGACCGAGCGGTCTTCCTCGCGCGCCAGCTCGTCCAATGCGTGCCACGTCTGCGGTTTGGCTTCGATCCGGCGCCCCATGTCAGGCTCGCTTCTTTGCCGCTTTCGTCTTGGTCCGCTTGGCATTCGCGCTTCCCTTCGCCTTCGGCTTGCCCTTGCCGCCCTCGCCGATGCTTCGGCGCAGGGCCGCCATCAGGTCGATCACCTTAGCACCGGGAGCGGCCTCCTCGTGCGGCGCCACGATCTTTTGCCCTTTCATTTTCTTGTTGACGAGCTGACGCAGGGCTTCCGCGTAGTGGTTCTTGAACTCTTTGGGCGCGAACTTGCCCGACTTGCGCCCGATGAGCTCAATCGCGAGATCGACCATCTCCTTGTCGGGCTTGGCAGTCGGGACCTCGTCGAAGAACTCGTCGGGCTGCTTGAGCTCCTCGGCATACCGCAGCATCTCCATCAAGAGCCCGTCCTCGAACGGCGCGATGGCGACGAGCCATTCGCGCCCGGCGATCGTGAGCTGGGCGAGGCCCACCTTGCCGGTCTTCTTCAAGGCCTCGCGGATGACGACGTAGCCTTCGCCCGAGTGCTTGTCAGCAGGTGCGATGAAGTAGGGCCGCTCGAAATAGCGGGGATCGATGTCGGCTTGATCGACGAACTTCACGAGGTCGATCGTCTTCTTGCTCTCGAGCTTGACCGCATCGATCTCCTCCGGCTCGAGCGTCACGTACGTATCGTCGCCGACCTCGTAGCCCTTGACGATGTCGGCAAAGTCCACCTCGCCGATGCCCTGCACCGTCTTGGTGTAGTTGATGCGCCGCCCCGAGGGCTTGTGGATCTGGCGGAAGGAGATCTCGGACTTGCTCTCGACCGCGTTGTAGATCTCAACGGCGATGGAGACGAGGGAGAGGCGCAGGAAGCCTTTCCAGTACGCGCGCGCGGCCATGAGCTGCTCCAAGAGCTTGAAGGGCGGCCCCACTCTAGTACGGCAAGGATATCAAAAGCGTTCCCGCTTTCGGCGAAATTTCGCCGATCTCGGGTCATCGGCGGCGGCGTTGCCGGGCGAAGCGATTTAAAACTTGACTCATGGAGTATAGATTAGTCAACTTCCACGGCGGCCGGCCGGCGGTGGTGCCGGCAACCGGAGGATGGCAACATGAGGAGACCCGGCTCTCCCTCGTCTGCGGACCGGCGGACACTGGCGCAGCCCACCGAGCCGACGGTGCTGCAGATGCTCGTGGCGGCGACGCTAAGCCTCTTCATTGAGCTTGGACCTGCACGGTTCTCCAAGCTGCTCGACGCGATCTTGGAAAGCGAGCACTTCCCAATCTTCCCAAGGGCTGAAGGTGGTCGATTGAGGGGCTGGCGGCGACAACCGCATCTCTACTCCGTGAAAATACGGAGGAGGCAAGTGGCTCACAGGGCACAGCAGTTTCGATTTTCGTGGAGGAAGCTGGGCGCGGCCACGCGGACGCCATAGATAGGGGCAAGCTATTGCCATGATTTGCTGGAGGGAAACCCGATGCGACAGTCTCCGTTTTTCGTTGCAGCGTTGTTAGCCTTCACGATGCTCCTGACGGGCGGGGCGCTGGCCTTCGATATCGACTCGGTCGGCAGCACCAAGCCGGACGGCACGCCCCGTTACGCCGATCCCGACGAGAACCTCAATCTCTCGGGCCCCTCGCAGTCCGAGGCGGGGCAGACGGGAACCTCCAAGAGTGTCACGCTCGCGCCGGGCCTTTACCTCAGCGGCAGCTCGACTGGGAATGGGGCGTCCTCGGGCGCAGCCGGGACCAGCTTGCTGCCCATGGGACGGCTTACCCACTAACATCGTAAGCTCAGCAGAGGTGCTAGCAGAAACGCGCGCGGATCAGGATGCGTGCGCCTTCTCGCTGTCTTGCTCCTTGCTATCTTGCACGTAGAGATGCGCCCTGCGCAGGCTGGGGAACATGTGCGCCCACAATCCGGTGAGCACGACCGAGCCCACGCCGCCAAAGATCGCGGCGCCGATGGGACCTAGGATGCGTGCGGCGACGCCGCTCTCGAACTCGCCCAGCTCATTCGACGCGCTGATGAACAGGCTCGAGACCGCCGACACGCGCCCGCGCATAGGGTCGGGCGTCAGGATCTGCACGAGGCTCTGGCGCACGAAGACCGATACCGAGTCGGCGGCACCCAGCAACGCGAGTGCGAGCATCGAGACCCAGACCCAGTTCGAGACCGCAAAGACGACGGTCGCTGCACCGTAGACGGCGACGGCGCACAGCATCCAGAAGCCGGCGTCGCGGTGGATGGGGCGCATGCTCAGCGCGAGCGCCATGAGGCCGCCGCCGATCGCGGGCGCGGAGCGCAACAGCCCGAACCCTTCGGCGCCGATATGCAGGATGTCGCGCGCGAATACCGGCAGCAGCGCCGTCACGCCGCCGAGCAGCACGGCGAAGAGATCGAGCGAGATCGCGCCGAACACCACCTTGTTCGACCACACATAGGCGAGGCCTTCCGCGATCAGCGTGAGACGGGCGCCGCCGGCGTGATCGGGCTTGGTGTTGGCGCGGATCGAGAACACGGCGAGGCCGGCAACGATATAGAGCGCGCCTGCCGCCGCGAAGGACAGCGGCACGGAGACGGCGCACAAGACGCCGCCGAGCCACGGCCCCAGCACCATGCCCGTCTGCATGGCGAGCGAGTTGACGCCGATGGCGCGCGGCGAGCACCTCGCGCGGCACCAGCATGGGGCCGAGGGAAGCGCTTGCCGGCATGGTAAAGGCGCGCGCGATGCCGAACACGCCCGCCACGGCGAAAATGGCGATGAGGCTCGGCCGCGCGGCGGTCGCCAAGCCAGCGAGCGTGCCCGAGCACACGAGCTGCAGGCCGATACACGCCATGACGATCTTGCGTCGGTCGTAGCGGTCCGCCGTCTCGCCCGCGAGCAAGACGAGCGCGAACATCGGCAGGAACTGCACGAGCCCGATCATGCCGACGAGGAACGAACTCTGCTCGACCGAGTGATCGAGGCGCGCAATCGAGTAGACCTGCCAGCCGAGCGTGACGCTGTTGGTCAGCATGGCGATGGTGGAAAGAAAGCGGCCGAGCAGCAGAAGGGAGAAGTTGGGGTAGCGCCGGAGCAGCGACGGCAAAGAGATGGATTGGTTCATCTTGGTCGGTCGTCGTTGCGCTCTTCGGCTCGTGACGTTGCTACGCGCTGGTCGCAGCGATCCTCAATCTGCGTTTTTGCCAGCCCCGACAAGAGCCGCGGGTTGCGTGGGCCTGCGACACCTTTGCCGTCGCGGGACCGGAATCCTAACGCTCGAGCTCCGTTGATGAGCAGCCACAGGAGAGCCGCGCGTGGCCATCGATTTCGGGCCGTCGATCACCGATGCGGTTCGGCCACTATGGGTTCGAATCCGGCCCGACTTGCTTGCGGGCGTACGCAACCTAAGGTAGAGTCGACGATGTTCTTCGTTATAGCGATTGATTGAAATGTTTCGAGCTTCTGCGTTTGTGTTCCTTGCGTGCTCGCTGCTTGGTTGTGCACAAGTCCAGCTTGAGCACCAATCAGACTCCTTCAATCGGGCGGGAGCAACCACGCTTAGCGACCAGGTGCTCCTGAATGCGGTTCGAGCCAGTCTCGACCTGCCGATGTCGTTCACGAAGCTCCAAAAATTCACAGCCGGAAATATGGCAAATGGAAGTTTTGCTCCAAAGCTTCCTTTTGGCCCTGAGGCCGCGAGCGTCTTTGACCTTGGACCAATGTTGAGCTGGTCAAGTGGCGTGCAATCGATCGAGTACGTTGATGTCAACAACGGCACGCCGTTGGCCAAGCTTAATGAGTTACTGCAATACGACACGTTCGACCGCTATGCCGGACAAGGCTTTAGCGGGGCTCTCCTGGAGATGATCTTATCCCAGTACGTTGAGATTTACGCGGACCTGAGCGCAGCGCTCGTTTCCCAATATCACAGAAAGTGTAACAGCCCTGCCGAACCGAAATCTGATTACAGAATCGCGTGCGAGCAACTTCGAGAGATCCGGGGACGATGCAAGAAGCTTTGGTTCGAGGAACCGCCGATCCGGCTTGAGGGAAGACAGTATTTCTACCTGATCCTCAACGGCGCCGGCACCGCATGCGAGTACTTGAGTTTCCGTTCCGTGGGACTGATGCTTGGGCTTTCCGGCTATGGGGCAGACCTCAAGCTCGAATCCAAGAAAGTGCCCACGAAGACTGCCGACGGTAAGACGGTTGCGACTGAGACAACCGTTGCCAAGCAGATTGTCAACTTTCAGGAGCCAAGGGTGCAGCGGGCGTTCCAGGCTGTCGAAAAGAGACTGAAGGCCTACGAGAATCGTCATGCGATTAAGCACACATTCAGGTCTCCCAAGTCTCTCCTCTCTTACCTAGGCAATCTTATTGCTCTCCAAAACTATTCGCCGGACAAATATGTGCCGGAAATCGTCCTCCGGGGTGGAAAACGAATGACCATATTCCGGGTGATGCAGGGCACGCCGGGGAGCGAGGGGGCGGCACTGACCGTGCGCGGTCCTAATGGCGACACGTTCTATGTTCCAGAACCCGACTATGGTTCCCCAACGCGGGATCAAACGCTGCGCGTTCTGGCCCTGGCAAGTGAGGTCGTAAACGCGGCGATTAGCGAAAAGGACATCCCGCCGCCGACGAGCGTCGTGGTTCAGGCGATACAATAAGCGGGCCTGATTGCGGTGCTTACGCTACTGGGGTCAACGCGCAAGCTCGCTCAACAAGAGGCCGAGGCTCGTCAAGAGGCCCGCCACGGGCACCCAGGCCGGCACGACAAAGGCGGCAGCGGGCGCGGCGACACGGGCGATCTTGAGTTGCAGGAGCGCGGCGTTGACGAAGGCGAAGATCAAAAGCGACAGCCGCGCCGTCGCCTCGGCCAGGCCTTCGATCGGAAAAGCGACGGCGAGCACCAGCGCCGCCGCGACGACGAGCGCCGTCGCCTGCAGCGGCGTGTGCGTCGTGGCGTTGACACGGCCGAGGACGGCGGGGAGCAGGCCCTGCGCGGCCATGCCGTAGAGCACGCGCGAGCCCATCACCATGAACACGATGACGCCGTTGATGGTCGCCACGATGGAGACGGCGGTGATGACCGCGGGCGAGGCGCCGGTGACGCGCGTAAAGACGAGGCTCAAGGGCGCCGCCGTTGCGGCAAGGTCGGCGCGCGGAACGGCGACGAGGGCGACCCACACGACGCCGACGTAGAGCAGCGTCACGAGGAGGAGCGTGAGGAAGATCGCGCGCGGCAGCGTGCGCGCCGGCTCCCTGACCTCCTCTGCGATGTTGGCGAGCCCTTCAAAGCCGATGAAGGCGAAGAAGGCGAGCAGCACCGCGCTCAAGATCCCGGCCCAGGGCGCCGTCCCGCTCAAGTCTGCCCACGCCTCCGGCAGCCGCGTGAAGAGATCGGGAACGTCGCGCGCGCCGACGAAGATGATCGTGATGAGCCCACCCACCTCGATCACGGTCATGATGCCGGCAAAGGAGACCGACTCCAGGATGCCCCAGGCGGTGACCGCGCCCATGGCGAGCACGACGCCGATGACAATCACTTTGAGCGGCAGATCGAGGAAAACCTGGATGTAGCCGGCGCTTCCGCGGCTGACTGTTGCTGCCGAGATCACGGCGGCGCACACGACGAGCAGGCCCACGAGCAGCGCCAGAGCATCCGACTTGAAGGCCGCCCGCACGTACGCCGACTCGCCGGACGATTGCGGCATGCGCGAGCCGAGCTCGGCGAAGGAGGCCGCCGATGGCGCCATGACGAGCGCGGCGAGCACGAACGAGAAAGGTGCGTGCATGCCGGCGCGAGCCGCAGCCGGCGCGATCAGCACGTAGATGCCGGCGCCGATCGTCACGCCGAGCCCGTAGAGGACGGCGAGGGGAAGGCCCAACGTGCGCTTCAGTCGCGGCCCCTCGGGTCGGGCCGCCTCCCCGCTTGCAGCCTCGCTCAATTCCGCCTCCTCCGCCGGCTTTCGAGCCCCCTCGTGGCACCCATTTGCGCCGCGACGAAGGCCGCGTATCCCGACGTCGAAGGCCGGACTGGACGGGGCGCGCGCAACCGGGACTATATCGCCGCGATTAAATACCGGGAGCCCTCTCGATGGCCGCAGCAGACGTCTGGAGCCGCGATTACCTGAAGGAGCGCCTGGAGACCGCGCTCCTCAATCCGATCCGCGCCTTCCGTCCGCACTACCTCCCGCTCATGATGGTCTACTTCGCCTACGGCGCTCTGGGCCTCATCTCGGTTGCCGAGAGCTTCTGGATCAAGAAGTCGCTGACGCTGAGTCCCGTCGAGCTCGCGGCCTTGAACGTATGGCTGACGCTGCCGTGGACCGTGAAGATGGTGTTCGGCGAGCTCGTCGATGCGGTGCCGCTCTTCGGCTCGCAGCGCCGCTCCTACGTGTTCATCGGTGCGACCTTCATCGCGGCCGGCCTCCTGCTGCTGGCGGGCGCCGCCGGCGGCTGGCTCACGTTCGCAACCCCGGAGAACCTCTACCGGATGGGGGCGTTCGCGAGCGTGCTCGGGGTCGTCATCCAGGACGTGGCCGCCGACGCCATGAGCACCGAGGTCGTCGAGCGCGAGAACCCGGATGGTTCGCCGCGCGACAAGGGCGAGGTCGACCGCGAGCTCGGCATGGTGCAGGTGCTGGGGCGGCTCGCGCTCTCCTTCGGCATCTTCTTGGTGGCGGGCCTCGCAGGCTGGATCGCCAGCATCTACAGCTATGCAACCGTCTTTCTCCTCGGCCTCGTCATCCCCGTCGTCTCGGTCTCAGGCGCGCTGCTGATCAGCTTGAAGCCCGTGGAGCGGAGCGCCATCGACTGGCGCATCTTGGGCGGCGGCCTCGCCTACGGCGCTTTTGTCCTCGCGCTCGCCGGCGCCGAGATCCCCTACAACCAGGAGATCATTTTCGTCGTATCGATGACGGTGGTGTGCGCCATGCTGTGGCGCGTCGTGCGCGAACTCGATCAGGCGACGAAGGACACGATCTTCTATGCCGCGCTCCTCATCTTTATCTATCGCGCCGCCCCTGGCGTGGGCCAGGGCTATACCTGGTTCGTGATCGACGTGTTGGGCTTCGATGAGGCCTTCCAGGGCACGCTGAACCAGATCGGAGCGGGGCTCGCGCTCCTCGGCATGTGGCTCTTCTCCGACGCGATCACGCGCAAGCCGGTGCCGACGGTGCTCTTGTGGCTCACAGTGGCGACGACGCTGCTGTCGCTGCCGAGCCTGGGCCTGACGCTAGGCTTGAGCGATTGGACCGAGCGCGTATTCGGCTTCGGCGCGCGCACGATCGCCATCATCGACGTAGCGGCCGCCTCGCCGTTCGCCCAGCTCAGCATGATCCCACTCCTGACGCTGTGCGCGATCTACGCGCCCAAGGGACACCGGGCGACCTGGTTCGCGCTCATGGCATCCTTGATGAACCTTGCCCTCGTCGCGGGCGCCCTGCAGACGAAGTACTTGAACGAGATCTTCGTCGTCGGCCGCGGCTCCTACGCCAACCTGCCCCACATCATGCTGTGGGCGATCGGGATTGGCTTCTTCGTGCCGCTGGCGGCGATCCTCGGCTTCGGCCGCCGCCTGCGGTGAGGGCGGGCTGGGGAGGCCATCGGCCGCGGGGATTGATGCGCGTCAATTCTCTGGTGAGGCTTCCCGCGGAGACTGAGAACCCTTAGATAGGACCCGGCGAACAATCGAGTGGAGCACCACCATGAAGCCGACGACGACTTGGATCCTGATCGCCGATGGCGGGCGGGCGCAACTCTTCGCCAACCACGGTCCGGGAAAGGGCGTGGAGGCGGTGGTGGGCGGCGCGTTCGACGCCGACCACCGGGCGGACCACGAGATCGTCAGCGACAAGAAGGGCCGCACCCACGAGTTCGGTCGGGGTGACGCGGCACGCGATCGAGCCGCACACCGATCCCCACCGCGAGCTTAAGCGGACCTTCTCCGAGCACCTTGCCGCAATGCTCGACAAGCAGCTCGCACAGAAGTCGTTCGATCGCCTGATCCTCGTGGCGCCGCCGGTGACGCTCGGCGACCTCAGGAAGGCGCTGTCCAATCACGTCAAGGCCGTGCT
The DNA here is from genome assembly GCA_963724945.1 of uncultured Alphaproteobacteria bacterium. Classification (GTDB taxonomy): domain Bacteria; phylum Pseudomonadota; class Alphaproteobacteria; order Rhizobiales; family Hyphomicrobiaceae; genus Hyphomicrobium_A. The sequence continues at coordinate 2,018,491 of CAVRWL010000003.1, forward strand.
CTACGCCGAGCTCGACAAAGACCTGACCAAGACGCCCATGCACGAGCTGCCGGGCCACTTGGGCGCCGTGCTCGCCGTCTGACCGGCGAAAGCCTGGGAGGAGCTGGGAGGAGGGCATGAGCGCCAGCTTAGAAGAGCAGAACCTGCGCGTGCTCGCCGGCATCGATCTCACCGAGCGCAGCCGGCATGCGTTCGCGCGCGCAGTGGATCTGGCGCGGACGCCGGGCGCAAGCCTCTCGCTCCTGCATGTGACGAGCGATGCGATGCCCAATCAGTTGGCTCTCGCGCACGAGGTCTACGCGGGCGAGGTGCTGCGCGATCTCGCTATGAAGGCGCAGGCGGAAGGCGCAAAGGGCGTCGAATGCATCCTCGTGCGCGGGCGCGATTACGAGACGATCATCGAGGAGGCGCGAAAGACGCATTCTGACGTGATCGTGATCGGCACGCACCGCCCGAGCAGCCTCGTGCAGGACCTGCTGGGGACGACCGCCGACCGCGTGCTGCGCCTCGGCGGCCTGCCCGTGCTGCTCGTCAAGAAGAAGCCAGCGGGCGCCTATTCCTCGATCCTCGTCGCGGTCGATTTCTCGCAGGCCTCGCGCCGTGCGCTGGACTTCGCCGTGCGTACGTTCCCGCAGGCGCGCATTTGCACCGTCACGGCTTACGGCTCGGCGCGGCGCTCACTTTTCGGCGATGATGCGGCCGAGCGTGAGGCAGCCGCCGAGACGCGGCGCCTGGCGCTGAAGGGCTTCTTGAACGAGGCTCGGCAGGCCGCTGGCCCTGCGTTCGAGGGCACGTTTGCAAAGATCGTCGCGATCGTCGAGCGGGGCTGGGCCGAGGACGTCATCGTGCGCGCGGCCGAGGCGGAAAAGCCCGATCTCATCGTCATGGGCACGCACGCGCGCGGCGGATTGCAGCACGCCGTTTTGGGTAGCGTCGCCGAGTGGGTGCTGACGCAAGCGCCGTGTGATGTGCTCGCCGTGCCGCCGGGCGATTGAGCTTGTGAGGCGAGCGGATCAGCTTTGCGCGCTGCCGGCATCCTTTGCCGCAAGTCCGCCGATCGCCGACCAGTCGAGCTTGTCGCCGCCCTGCGCGAGCAGCGTCAGGAAGCGGTCGCGCAACAGGCTTGCGAGCGGCATAGGCACGCGCAGATCGTCGCCGGCCGCGAGCGCGAGGCGTATGTCCTTGAGGCCGAGCGGCGCGGCAAAGCCCGCCGGCTCGAACCTCGCATCGGCGATGAGCGCGCCGTAGGTTTTGTAGACGGGCGCCCCGAACAGCGTCGAGGTGAGGATCTCGAGGTAGGCGTGCTTGTCGATGCCGCCCTTGCCGACGAGCGCCATGGCCTCGCCGAGCGCCTCGATGACGGAGGCGATCAGGAAGTTTCCGCTGAGCTTGACGAGATTGGAGGCTTCCGGCTCTTCCGACACGACGAAGATTTTCTGCGCGACGGCCTCGAGCAACGGCATCGCGGTCTTCACCGCGTCCGGCGCGCCGGCGGCGACGGCGAAAAGCTTGGCCGCTGCGGCGGCGTCCGGCCGGCCGAAGACGGTGGCGGCGACGTAGCGCTGGCCGGCTTCCGCGTGGGCTTTCGCCAGGCGCTTCGACAAGGCGACGCTGATGGTGCTGCAAGAGATGTGGAGCGCGCCTTTTGCAAGCCCGGCGATCGCGCCTTGCGGACCGAAGACGACATCCTCCACCGCCGCGTCGTTCGCCAGCATGGTGAGGACGGCGTCGCCCTTGCTGGCCGCGGCCGGCGTATCGGCGATTTTCGCGCCGTGCGCCGCGAGCGGCTCGGCCTTGGCGCGGGTGCGATTGTAGACGGTGACGGCCTGCCCGGCGCGCAGGAGGTTTGCCACCATCCCGCTTCCCATCTGCCCCAATCCGATAAAGCCGATCTGCATGCCAATCATCCTTTCGCGTGCTCGAGCTCGAATGGGGCTCGAATGGGGGCCGGCCGGGACGTCACGGGCCTTGCGTGAAAGGCCGAGGCGAGAGGCCGGCCGACAGGCGCTGGGCTGCGTCGAGGTCGGCCGGCGTGTCGACGTCGGCGAAGGCCCACTCGTCGGCGAAGGCAACAGCCACGGCTTCAGCCTTGGCGTCCTGCAGAAGCCGCTTGGCGCCGCCCGGGCCGCTGAGCGCCATGAGTTCAGGAAAGAAGCGGCGCGGCCACAGAACCGGATTGCGCTGCGCTCCACTCGGTGTCGCGGGATAGACGATCGCTCGCGTCTTGGCGCGCGCGAACGTTGACGCGAGGTTGCGCAGAAGGCCAGCGTTGAGGAACGGCATGTCGCCCGGCACGATGAAGGCGCCGTCGGTGTCGGCACGAAGGGCAGCGATCCCGGCGGCGATCGAGGAGCTAAGCCCGGTGCGCCAGTCTGGGTTCGCAACGAAGCGTACGGCGAGGCCGCTGAGCGCGGCGGCGATCGCTGGCTCGTGCTCCCCTGTGACCACGACGATCTCGCCGCCGGTGGCGTCGCGGACGACATCGACGACGCGGCGCACGAGCGGGCGCCCGTCGATGCGGGCGGTGAGCTTGTTCTCCGGCCCGAAGCGGCTGGAGCCGCCGGCGGCCAGCACTATGCTTGCGAGCTCGGGCATCGCTTAAGCTCCGCGCGCGACCTTGATGATCTGGCCGAGGATCGCCACGGCGATCTCGGCCGGCCCTTTGGCGCCGATTGCGAGCCCGATCGGCGCATGGATGCGGGCGAGCTCATTATCGCCGAAGTCCGCCGCCTTGAGGCGCTCAATGCGTTTGGCGTGCGTCGTCTTGGAGCCGAGCGCGCCGACGTAGAGGCAGGGCGAGCGCAGCGCCGCGCTCAAAGCCTCGTCGTCGATGTGCGCCGCATGGGTCAGCGCGACGACGGCGGTGCGCTGATCGAGCCCAAGCGATTTGAGGGAAATCTCCGGCCATTCGCCGAGGCTCGTCGTTCCCGCGAAACGCTCCTCGGTCAGAAACGCGGAGCGCGGGTCCACGACGATGACGTCGTAGCCGACCTGGCGGGCGAGATCGGCAAGCACCTGCCCGATGTTGGTGGCTCCGGCGATGATCAGGCGCACGGGTGGCAGCAGCGCCTGCACGAAGACGCTGCCGTCGGCGGTATCGGCAAGGCGGCTGTCGCCGCTCGCGAGGCTCTGGGCCACCTCCGGCGGCAGCGCGGAGCCCGGCTCGTAGAGGCGGCGCGTGCCGGTAACGACGTCCGTCATTACCGCGAGCGGCGTGCGCGCACGCCGCGCCTCCAGCACGCGGTCGAGGTAGCCTTGGTCGCGTGCTCGCGCGAGCGGCTCGAGCAGCACCTTGATCTTGCCCCCGCATGGCAGGCCGGCGCGCCATGCCGTCTCCTCGGCGACGCCGAACGCGATGAGGCGCGGGCGCCCGGCGGCCATCACGTCCGCGGCGGCCGCGATCACGTCGCCCTCGACGCAGCCGCCCGAAACCGAGCCTTGAAAGCGCTCCTCCGGCCCGATGACGAGCTGGCCGCCGACGGGCACGGGCGCCGATCCCCAGGTCGAGGCGACGGTTGCGAGCGCGACCTTGCCGTGCTCATCGAGCCATTTGCGGGCGACCTCGATCGGGTCGCGGGCGACGCTCGCGGTCTGCGTGGGATCGATGATGGTCATGTTATGCCTCGCGATGTGCGATCTTTAGGACTGCGGACATTCGGCGCCGGCCTGCACCCAGGCCTTGATCAGCTCTCCGAACTCGGCCTGCGTTCCCGGCGCCGGCGTGCGGCCGACACCAGGGTGCCAGGCCCAGCCGACAAGCGAATCCTCCGCCATGTGGTGGACGAGCGCGGTAAGCGACCTGCCGCCATTGCGCTTGGGGTCCTTGATCTGCTCGCAGATCTCGGCGAGGTGCTTGCCGGCCCAGGCCATCTCGATGGGCGCCAGCTGCCAGGCCGGATGGCCTGGGATATGCCCCGGATCGAAATTGGCGGGCCCATGGCACGTGGTGCAGTGCATCCCCGGCGCGCCGAGACCGGCCTCCCCGCGCACCACCAGCGGCTGGTGCGGGTGCTCGTCGTCGCCTTGCGAGGGACGATCGCCGGCGGGATGACAGTTAACGCAGCGCGGAGACAGGATCACTTTGCCCGCCTCGTTGAAGAGGGCGATGGCGCGCTCCTTCTTGTCGGCGATGCCAGAGAAGCTCGCCGCAGGCTTGAGCGGTTGCACCTCTTGTTGGCGGGCAGAGACGGCGATGCCGGTTGCGATGATGACCAAGGCCCCGGCGAGCCATACAAGGAACGCTCTCATGCTGGGCTCCTCCTCCAGCCTCAGGTGGACTTCAACAGGTCTGTCTTGATGGGCAGCTTGCGCAGCCGCACGCCCGTTGCCGCATAGACCGCGTTGAGCACGGCGGGCGCCAAGGACGTCGTGCCGGGCTCGCCGATGCCGCCGGGCTTCTCGGCGCTCTTGACGACCTCGACCTCGATGACGGGGGCCTCGTAGATGCGCAGCATGCGGTAATTGTCGAAGTTCGACTGCTCGACACGCCCCTGCTTGAGGGTGATCTCGCCCCAAAGCGTCGCCGTGATGCCGAAGATGATGCCGCTCTGCATCTGCGCCACGATGGTGTCGGGATTGACGGCGACACCAGTGTCGACGACGCACACGACGCGGTCGACGTGCACCTCGCCGGATTTTGCGACCGTCACCTCGGCAACCTGGGACATGTAGCTGCCGAAGGTATTGTGCACGCACACGCCGCGCCCGCGTCTCTCGCCCAGCGGCTTACCCCAGCCGGCAATTTCGGCCGCGCGGTTCAAGACGTGGAGCGCGCGCGGATTGCTGCCAAGCAGCGCTTGCCGGTAGGCGACCGGGTCCTTTTTCGCGATCGCCGCCAGCTCGTCGACGAAGCTTTCGACCACATAGACGTTGTGCGTCGGGCCGACGCCGCGCCAAAACGCGGTGGGAATGCCCGGAGGCTCCTCGCGCACGTACTCGACCCGTTTGTTGGGGATTGCATAGGGCATGTCGACGGCGCCATCGACCGCATCCGGATCGATGCCGTTCTTGAACAACGGCGGGAAGAAGCGCGCCATAATCGAGGAGCCCACGATGCGATGGCTCCAGGCGACCGGCCTGCCGTCATCATCGAGGCCGGCGCTGATGCGGTCGTAGTAGTAGGGGCGGTACATGTCGTGCTGGATGTCCTCCTCGCGGCTCCATACGACCTTGACCGGGTCCTTGCATTGCTTGGCAATCAGAGCAGCCTGCACGATGAAGTCGAACTCCAGCCGCCGTCCGAAGCCGCCGCCCAAAAGGTGATTGTGGATGCGCACCTGCTCCGGCTTCAGCCCGAGCGTCTTCGCCACCGCCTGCTGCGCGACGGTGGGTATCTGCGTGCCGACCCAGACATCGCAGCCATCGGGCCTCACCTGTACGGTGCAGTTCACCGGCTCCATGGTCGCGTGTGCGAGGAAAGGCGCCTCGTAGACGGCGTCGACCTTGATCGCTGCGCCGGCCAAAGCGGCCGTCACGTCCCCCTCGTTCTTGGCGACGGCGCCCTCGCGCTGGGCCGCCTTTGCCAGTGCCGCCACCACGTCGGCAGTGGTGAGAGCGGCATGCGGCCCATCGTCGAACTTCGCCGCCCCCGCTTCGAGGCCGGTCCTCGCTGCCCAGTAGTGATCGGCTATCACGGCGGCGGCGTTGTCGAGCTTCACGACCTGATGCACGCCCGCCACCTTCATCGCGGCCGCATCATCGAACGAAGCGAGCGTGCCGCCGAACGCCGGGCAAGCCGCGACGGTCGCGATCTTCATGCCGGGCACCTGCGTGTCGATGCCGAACTTGGCCGTGCCGTCGACCTTGCCCGAGACATCGAGCCGCTTGGCGGGCGTGCCGATGACGCGGAACGTGCTCGGGTCCTTAAGCTTGACGTCGGTGGGGACCGGGAGATTCGCCGCGGCGTCGGCCAGCTCGCCGAAGGCGATGCGCTTATTGCCCGCGGCATCGACGACATAGCCGGGCTCGGTCGTCAGCACGCTTGCATCGACGTTCAGCTTCCGCGCGGCCGCCGCGATCAGCATGGCCCGCGCGGCGGCACCAACCTGGCGCAGAGGCATATAGAAGGCGCGGATGGACGAGGAATTGCCCGTCGTCTGCACGCCGCCGAGGAAGGCGTTGCCGTAGAGCTTATCGCTTGGGGGCGACGTCTCCACGCCGACGTTGCTCATGTCGACGTCGAGCTCCTCGGCCACCAGCATCGGCAGCGATGTGTAAACCCCCTGCCCCATCTCGGCCATCGGAGAGACGATCGTCACCTTGCCTTGCGGGTCGATGCGGATGTAGGCGTCGGGGGGCAGGAGCTTGGCCGCTTCCGCCGCATCCGCACCGGGCCCTTCGGGCACCCAGCCGATCATTAGGCCGCCGCCGATGGCCGCCCCGGCCTTGAGGAAGAGGCGGCGGGAAATCGTCTGCGCGTTGTGCGCGAGGGTCTGCTGCATTGCAATCCTCACTGTCCCCCCATCGACTTGGCGGCGTGCTTGATGGCCTCGCGAATGCGCAGGTAGGTTCCGCAGCGGCAGATGTTCCCCGCCATCGCCCGATCGATGTCGGTGTCGGTGGGTGAGGGAATGCTGGCGAGCAGCGCCGCGGCCGACATGATTTGCCCGGACTGACAGTAGCCGCACTGCACGACCTCTCGGTCGAGCCACGCGGTCTGGATCGCTTTGCCTTCCGTTGTCTCTCCGACCGCCTCGATCGTCGTGACCGACGCATCGGCAACTTCGCTGATCGGGGTGACGCAGGAGCGTCTCGGCTCGCCGTCGACATGGACGGTGCACGCCCCGCACTGGGCGATGCCGCAGCCGAACTTGGTTCCGGTCAGGCCTTGGACGTCACGCAGGAACCACAGAAGCGGCATCGACGGGTCACCGTCGAACTGCACCGCCTTTCCGTTCACTGTCAGCGAAATCATTGGCTGCCTCACTTTGCTGCAAGCTGGGACGCATGAGGTGGCAGGTGAGAAGATAGTCTCGCTATGAAACGTTATCGTGGACGCCTCGGGTTTCGGAAGCTCAATCTCACTACTCGGCGGGCTGCGGGCCGGGCGCGGCTGAGCGCTTGCGGGCCGCAAGGCCGGCAATCCAGCGGCTGATCACATAGAACGTCGGGGTGAACAGCAGACCGAACAAGGTCACGCCGATCATGCCGGAGAACACCGCCGTTCCGAGCGCCTGGCGCAGCTCCGCGCCAGCGCCCGTCGCCCAGACGAGCGGCACGACGCCGAAGATGAAGGCGAGCGAGGTCATGAGGATCGGGCGCAGGCGCAAATGCGCGGCCTCGATGGCGGCGGCCCAGCGGTCGCGGCCGCCGTCCTCAAGGTGCTTGGCGAACTCCACGATCAGGATCGCGTTCTTGGCGGCAAGGCCGATGAGCACGATGAAGCCCACCTGGGTCAGGATGTTGTTGTCCTGGCCGCGCAGGAGCACGCCGGTGATGGAGGCGATGAGGCACATCGGCACGATGAGGATGACGGCCAGGGGCAGCGTCAGGCTCTCGTACTGCGCCGCCAGCACCAGAAACACGAACACGACCGCGAGCGAGAAGGCGAATATCGAAGTGTTGCCGGCGCGCTGCTGCTGGAAGGCGAGCGTCGTCCATTCGTAGCTGAAGCCCGGCGGCAGCGTCGCCGCCGCGAGCTGCTGCATGATGTCGATCGCCTGGCCTTGCGAGGTGCCGGGCGCCGGCGAGCCGTCGAGCTCGGCGGCCGGATAGAGATTGTAGCGCGGCACGCGGTAGGGGCCGGAGATGTTGCTGACGGTGGTGAAGGAGCCGAGCGGCACCGCATCGCCTCGGTCGTTGCGCACGCGGATCTTCAAGACGTCGCTTGGCTCGAGCCGGTAGGGCGCGTCGGCCTGCGCCGTGACACGGAAGGTGTGCCCCAGCAGATTGAAGTCGTTGACGTAGGTCGAGCCGAGGTAGGTCTGCAGCGCGGCGAACACGTCGGGCACCTTGATGCCGAGCAGCTGCGCCTTGGTGCGGTCGATGTCGAGATAGAGCTGCGGCGTCGAAGACTCGAACAGCGAGTAGACCTGATGCAGGCCCGGTGTCTGCGCCGCGCGTGCCATCATGGCATAGACGGCGTTCTGCAGCGCTTGTGATCCATGGCCGCCGCGGTCCTCGACCATCATGCGGAATCCGCCCGCCGTGCCGATGCCGCGCACAGGCGGAGGCCTGGCGACAATGACCAGGCCGTCCTGGATCACCGAGAGCTTCCGCAGCAGCGTCGCCTGGAGGGCGGCAGCCGTCTGATCGGGGTGGCCGGCCCGCTGCTCGAACGGATCGAGAGTGACGAACACGGCGCCGGCGTTGGGGGCAGCCGTGCGCGTGGCACCGGAGAAACCGACGATGTTCACCGCGTGGGCGATACCTGGAACCGTCAGCGCGATTTCGACCACGCGGCGGTTGACCGCGTCGGTGCGCGCCAGCGAGGCGCCGCCCGGCAGCTGCGTCACCACGATGAGATAGCCGACGTCGAGCTGCGGGATGAAGCCGACCGGCGCCTTGCGGAACTCGTTCAAGCCGAAGGCGAGCACGCCGCCGTAGACGACGAGCATGATGACGGCGAAGCGCACGACCTTGGCGGTGAACCAGCCGTAGCCTGCCCCCAGCTTCTCGAACGCCCAGTTGAAGGCTGCAAAAAAGCCGCGCAGCGGCAGCGTCCACCAGCTGTGCTTGCCGTGCTGCGTGTGCGGCTTCAGGAACAGCGCGCACATGGCCGGGGAGAGCGTCAGAGACACGACGAGCGAGATGATGGTCGCGCCCGCGATCGTCAGCGCGAACTGGCGGTAGAACTGGCCGGTGATGCCGGTGATGAAGGCAGTCGGCGTGAACACGGCGCACAGCACCAGCGCAATGGCGATCAGGGCCGAGCCGACCTCGTCCATCGTTCGCTTTGCCGCCTCGCGCGGAGAGAGTCCGGCGGCGATATTGCGTTCGACGTTCTCCACCACGACGATCGCATCGTCCACGACGATGCCGATCGCGAGCACCAGCCCGAACAGCGACAGGTTGTTGAGCGAGAACCCGAACATCGCCATGAAGAAGAAGGTGCCGATCAGCGACACCGGAATGGCGACGATGGGGATGATCGCCGCGCGCCAGGTCTGCAGGAAGAGGATCACCACCAGTACGACGAGCACGATCGCCTCGCCGATGGTGGTGACCACGGCATCGACCGACTTCTGGATGAACTCGGTGGGATTGTAGATGATCGTGTACTTGAGCCCTTCCGGGAAGTCCTTCGACAGCTTGTCCATCGTGGACTTGACCGCTTCGGCGGTCGCGATCGCGTTCGATCCCGGACGCTGGAATACGCCAAGCGCGATGGCAGGATCGCGGTCGAGGTAGGAGTTGCGCCCGTAGTCCTGCGCCGCCAGCTCGACGCGCCCCACATCCTTCACGCGGACGACGGCGTTGTCGGTCTGCTTGACGACGATGTTGGCGAACTCATCGGGATCGTTGAGGCGGCCGAGCGTGCGTACCGAGAGCTCGAAGGCACCCTGTTTGGCGACGGGCGGCTGGTTGAGCACGCCGGATGCCACCTGCACGTTCTGGCCTTGCAGCGCCGTCACCACGTCGCTCGCGGTCAGATTGAGCGACTGCAGGCGGTCGGGATCGAGCCACACGCGCATAGAGTAGTCGCGGCTGCCGAACACGGTGATGGAGCCGATGCCCTCGATGCGCTTGAGGACGTCAGTCACATACAAACTGGCGTAGTTGGAGATAAAGAGCGTGTCGCGCGACTTGTCGGGCGAGTAGAGATGCACGACCATCATCAGGTCGGGCGAGGCCTTGGCGACGGTGACGCCGATGTTGCGCACGTCCTGCGGCAGCCGCGGCTGCGCGATCGCCACCCGGTTCTGCACCTGCACCTGTGCGATATCGAGGTTGGTGCCTAGCTCGAACGTCACCTCGATGGAGAACTGCCCGTCACCCGTCGAGTTCGACGTGATGTAGAGCATGTTCTCGACGCCGTTGATCTCCTGCTCGAGCGGGGCAACGACAGTGGCGGCCACCACGTCGGCGCTGGCGCCGGGATACTGGCCGGTCACGGTGACCGTCGGCGGCGCGATCTCGGGATACTGCGCGATCGGTAGCGTGCCGTACGACACCGCCCCCAGGATCACGAAGACCATGGAGATGACGGCGGCGAAGATCGGCCGGTCGATGAAGAACTGTGAGATCCGCATGCGGCCCGTCACTCGTCCTTGGTCTTGGATGGAACGGGCGCCGCCGAGGCGATGTCACCTGCCTGCGGGGCAACCTTGACGCCGGGACGCACGCGCATCAGCCCGTTGATCACCACGCGATCGTCGGCCTTGAGCCCCGATTTGATGACGCGCAGACCGTTGACGACGCGTCCGAGGGTGACGGGCTGCGGGCGCGCAACGTCGTTTTTGTCGAGCACGTAAAGGATCTTGCGCACCTGCTCGGTGCCGATCGCCGCGTCGGGCACGAGCAGCGCCTCGGCCGGCGGCGCCATGGCCACGCGGATGCGTGCGAACATGCCGGGCGTGAACGTGCCGTCGGGATTGGCGAACTCCGCGCGCCCGCGGATCGAACCGGAGTTGCGATCGATGGCGTTGTCGATGAAGTCCATATGACCTTCGTGAGCGAAATCGCGCTCATCGATGAGCTGCAGCTCGACGGGGACGTTCATGGCGGGGCTGCGCGCGTCCTTGTGGGCGCGCAGGAAGCGCAGGTAGGAGGTCTCGTCCCAGGTGAACTCGAAGCGGATCGGGTCGGTCGATTGGATGGTCGCGAGCAGCGTCGTGTTGCCGCTCGTGCCACCGGTGACGAGGTTGCCGATCGAGACGCGCCGGTCGCCGATGCGTCCCGCCACCGGGGCTTTCAGCTCGGTGTACGCGAGGTCGAGCTCGGCCTGCTGCACGGCCGCCTCCTGGGCCTTGACCGTCGCCTCGGCCACGCGCTTTGCCTGCACGCGCTGGTCGAACGTCTGCTCGGTGATGGTCGTTCCGCGCACGAGGCTTTGCCCGCGCTTAAGCTCGTTTGCGGCAAAGGTGAGGTTGGCCTTGGCTTGATCGAGGGCTGCGTTGGCTTGGTCGAGTGCGGCCTGGAACGGCCTGCGGTCGATGGTGAACAGGAGATCGCCCGCCTTGACCAACTGCCCGTCGCGGAAGTGGATCGACTCGAGGTAGCCCGAGACGCGCGCGCGCACCTCGACGGCGTCGACCGCGACGAAGCGCCCGACGTACTCCTCCTCATCCGCCACCATCTTCTTCAAGGGTTGGGCGACGGTGACTTGCGGAGGCGCCGGCGGGGCTCCCTGCGCCTGCGAGGAGGCGCGCGAGCAGCCGGCCAGCGCCCCGGACAGCACCAAGGCCGTCAGCGGCAGAAGCGCAATTGCATTGGCAACACGTGAGAAGGGCATGTGAAACCGTCCGGCTGGGTGCTGGTTGGCGCTCGTCTTGGGGTCCGTGCAAGCGGACCGTCTCATTTGGAGGTCCTCAGGCGGCGGCGAGAACGCCGGCAACCGAGCTCGCGCGGCGTACGGCGGCGTCGACCGCCCGCTCCGCCGCTTCCGCGCCCAGCCCCACGCCTTCGATGAGGATCGTCTCGATGTCGGTGATGCCCAGGAAGTTCAGCACCGAGCGCAGGTAGCTCTCGTCGTGCTCGCTGGCCCGCATCGGTCCGCCCGAGTAGATCCCGCCACGCGCGAGAACCAGAATGGCGCGCCGTCCCGCGAGCAGGCCTTTGGTCCCGTGCTCGGTGTAGCGGAAGGTGCGGCCAGGGCGGGCGACATAGTCGACCCACGCCTTAAGCGTGGAGGGGATGCCGAAATTGATCATGGCGGCGGCGATGACGATCGTGTCGGCGGCGAGGAGCTCGTCGACGAGAATGTCGGACTGCTCTATCAAGGCGTGTTGGCGCCTCGTGCGCGGACCGGCGACCGAGCGCGTCGCGGTGACGAAATCATCGTCGATGTGCGGCAGTGGATTGCCAGCAAGATCGCGGATGGTAACGCCCGAGTCGGGATGTACAATGCGAAGCTCCTTGAGGACGCGCGCGGCCACGAGGTTGGAATAGGAGGTATCGCGACGAGGGCTGCTCGTCAGGCACAGGATCTGGCGCATTGCGGGGTCCCACTTCGTGCTGCAGTGCGAAAACGAAGACATGACAACGAGGACATGACAACGTCCGCACATTGTGATACTGACCGGTAACACCTATATCGTATACTGACCGGTCACACCCCAGTCAAGAGGCCATGATTAAAGTCGTTACCCACACCATTCCTCAGGCTTCGCAACCCCCTCCGCGCGAGCGCATTCTTGCGGCCGCCCGCGAGCTTTTCTACCGGCACGGTATCCGCGCCGTCGGCGTGGAGGCCATCGCCGAGGCGGCCGCCACCAACAAGATGACGCTCTACCGCCATTTCGGTTCCAAGGACGAGCTTGTCGCCTCCTATCTGAGCGAGCTTGCCAAGGAGGGCGACGCACTCTTCGAGAAGCTCGCCAGGGCGCACCCCGGAGACCCCAATGCCCAGATCGATGGCTGGGTGCAGCACGTCGAGAATATCTTCCATGGCCGCGTCGATCGCGGCTGCGCCATTGCCAACGCTGCCGTCGAGCTGCGCGAGACCGAGCATCCCGGCCGCCAGATCATCGACGACTACAAGACGCGCAAGCGCGACCGGCTCGTGGCGCTGTTCCGCGAGGCCGGCTATGCCGAGCCTGAGCGTCTGGCCGACGAGGTCTTCCTCTTGTTTGAAGGCGCGCGCATCTCCATCCAGTGCTGCGCGAGCCCGGGCGGGCCGGCCTCACGCCTCGTCGGCATGCTGCGCTCGCTCTTGGCCGACCACGCCCCGTCTGCACGTTGAGCGCCTTTCGCGGCCGCGTGATCTTCTCCTCGTTGAGCCAGATCAAGGACCGGCCGCGCCTTATGACGGTAATTTGACAGGGCCGCGGAATGGGGTGACCGTGGCGGGGCGGTTCGTGCCGGCAAGAGCCGGCGCAGGAGGTCGCCATGGTGACGCTCGAAGACTGCATCGCTTTCAGCGGCTTGACGGAAGCGGAGGTGCTGGCGATCGCCGAGCACGAGCACGTGCCCGAGATCGCCGCGGCGGCGCTCGCTGAGTATCTGCTCAAGCAGCGCCATGGACCTGAAAAGATCCACACGATGCTGGCTGAGGACATTCGCAGCGCCCTGCACCGCGGCGACCGCGCGCACGCGCGCGAGCTGTTCGCGGCCTTGCGCCATTTTCTCGAGACGTATCCCGACGAGAAGAAGCGCCGCCCGGACGAGATCGCCTGATCGCCCCGCTCACGCGCTGTTGTAGGCCGCCTCGAGCTTGGGCAAGTCGAGCTTCACCATCTGCATCAGCGCCGCCATGACGCGGTCTGTCTTCTTCTGATCGGTATCCTGCATCATCGTGCGCAGCTTGGTGGGAACGATCTGCCACGGCAGACCGTAGCGGTCTTTGAGCCAGCCGCACTGCTGCTCCTTCCCGCCGCCGACGAGCAACGCACTCCAGAGCCGATCGATCTCGGCCTGCAAGTCGCAGTGAACGACCATCGAGGAGGCTTCGCTGAACTTGAAGAGCGGGCCGCCGTTCAGCGCCATGAACTCGGTGCCCGCCAGCTCAAATGTCACCACGAGGACGGTGCCTTCGGGCATGCGTGCCCCTTTCCCGTAACGGGAGAGGCTCGTGATGCGCGAGTTGGGAAGGAGAGAGACGTAGAATTTCGCCGCGTCCTCCGCTTGCGTGTCGAACCAGAGACAGGTTGAAACTTTCTGCGCTGACGCCATGACGACTGCCTCCTCTACTGCGGCATCGCGCTGCGCATGGCCGCCTGAATTTCCTTGGCGCTCATGTCGCGCAGATGCGTGGCGATCGACCAGCGATGGCCGAAGGGATCCTCGATGATGCCGTAGCGGTCGCCCCAGAACATGTCGGCGACCGGCATGACCACCTTGGCGCCGGCTTTGACAGCACGCTTGGTGAAGGCGTCGACGTCGTCGACCATGAGATGAATGGTGACCGGCGTGCCCTTGAGCGAGGTCGGCGACAGCGCGTGCATCTGCGGGAACTCGTCGACCAGCATGACCATGGCGCCGTTGATCTGCACTGCGGCGTGGATGAGCTTGCCGTCCTTGCCCGGCAGCCGCATCATTTCGGTGGCACCGAACGCCTTCTTGTAGAAGTCGATGGCCTTGGCCGCGCCGGCGCAGACGAGATGCGGTGAGAGGGGCTGCATGCGGGCAGGCCGCGGCTTGGCCTTTGCCTTTTTCGCTGCGGGCTTCGCTTTGGTCTTTGCCACTATTCTCGCTTTCGTCTTCGTCTTCATCTGGGCTTCTCCTTTTGATTGGCACGGTTGAAGAGCAGTTCGATGTAGCGGCGCAGGTGATCGACCAAGTCGGCGGCGATCTGTGCCCCGCCTTTAGCCTTGGCGAGGATGAAGGCACCCTGCAGCACGGCTTGCGTGTGAAGGGCGAGGCTTTCAGCGGTCCAGTCCGCGTCGATGCGATATTTTTCCATAGCCGCGGCGATGTCGGATTCGAGCGTCTCTGCGTGACCGCAGATCGCGCTGGCGCACGCCTCGCGGATGGGGGGATTGCTGGCGTAGGCCTCCTGCACCATGGTGCCGACGAGGCAGGTGAACTCGAGGCACGCTCCCCTTCAGGATGGCCTTGCGGAAATCGATGTAGCCGAGGACGCGGTCGAGTGGATCTGCCGCGTCGTGGTAGGGCGCCGCTGCAAAAAAGGCCCCCGTCGTCGTCGACCAATGGTCGGCGGCGGCGACGGCGAGGTCGTCCTTGCTCTTGAAGTGGTGGAAGAACGCCCCCTTCGTCACGCCGGCGGCCCGGCACAGGTCGTCGACGGTTGTCGCCGCGTAGCCTTTCGCCCGGATTTCCGCGAAGGCGGCCTCCAGGATCTTGACGCGCGCGGACTGTTTTGCCGTGGTTTTTGCCATTTCGAGCCCTCAGCCAAAACAATACCGACTAGTTGGTATGTTTTCAAGTCTGGTCAAAGGGCGAAGGCGCCGCGCGTGGCCGACGCCATCAGCGGCAGATCAGCATGGGGGTCGTGGAGTGGGTGAGCACGCGCATCGCCTGGCTGCCGAGCACGAAGCGGGCAAGCCCGCGCCGCCCGTGCGAGCCCATGACGATAAGATCGCAGCCGCGCGTCTTGGCCTCCTCGACGATGCCCTCGGCGGGGAACTGGTCCTTGACGTGAACGGTCTCGCAGCCGATGCCGATGCGCGCCGCCGTCTCGTGCACTTGCGTGAGGATTTTATGCGCATTGGCCGCGGCCGCCTTCTCGTATTCCTCGACCGGGAACGCTACCGCCCATTCGCCCGAGACCGCTGCCGTCCACGGCTCGGTGACCGTGACCGCGGTGACCTTGGATCCGAGCGTCTTGGCAAGCGTCAACCCCTGCTCGACCGCCCGCCCGGCCAGTTCCGAGCCGTCGCTCGCGATCAGAATGTGCGCATACATGCTCTTCTCCGCTGCTTGTCGATACGGGCGGCGCCCGCCCCTGCCGAATTGTGGCCGGCAACTCTTAACCGATCGCGAGGGCGCTGGCATCATCGCCGAGCCTCATCGTGGGCGGCCTTGATGCCGATCAAATGACAAGCGCTGCGCGACCGTGATAAGGCAGCGCGCCATGCGGCTTGCCACGTTCAATGTCGAAAGCCTCGATCTGGGGCCGAAAGCGCACGTCGAGCTTGCGACGCGCGCCGGCGTGCTGCGGCCCATGCTCGAGCGGCTCAAAGCCGACATCCTCTGCCTGCAGGAGGTCAACGCCCAGCACGTGGCGGGCGAGCGCGAGCGCCGGCTCTTGGCGCTCGACAAGCTGCTTGGAGGGCACGCCCTACCAGAGCTATGAGCGCGCCGTGAGCTCGGGTCCCGGGGGACACGGGGTCGCGGACGTGCACAACCTCGTCACGCTCTCGCGGTTTCCCATCGTCGCGGCGCGCGAGGTCCAGCACGAGCTCGTCGCGCCGCCGCTGCACAAGAGCATTGCCGGCGAGCCGGGCAAGGGGGAGGCGGCGCCTGTGCGGTTCGACCGGCCGCTGCTCGTGACCGAGATCGGTCTCGGACAGGGGCGCTCGCTGACGGTCATCAATGTTCACCTGCGCGCCCCGCTTGCAAGCCCGGTCGCCGGACAGAAGACGGGGCCGTTTGCGTGGCGCAGCGTCGCCGGCTGGTCAGAGGGCTTCTTTCTCTCCGCGCTGAAGCGGGAGGCGCAGGCGCTCGAATTGCGCCTCCTCGTCGATCAGGTGCTGAGCGCAGACGCCAAAGCGCTCGTCGCCGTTGCCGGCGATTTCAACGCGGAGGACTATGGTCCGACCCTGCGGCTTGTGGTCGCCGCGGAGGAGGATCTGGGCTCGAGCACGCTCGCTGGCCATTCGCTCATCGTGCTCGACCGGGCGATCGCCGCCGACCGGCGCTGGAGCGTCCTGCACCACGGGCGCGAGCAGATGCTCGACCATATCCTCGCCAGCCGTGCGCTCTATGGTCACTTCCGCGCAATCGAGGTCCACAACGAGGGTCTCGGAGACGAGGCGATGGGCTACGGCAAGGGGCTGCATTCGGCGGCCTCCTACCATGCCCCCGTCGTGGCGCTGTTCGATTTCGACATGGAGCTGGCCAATTGACCAGCCTGGCACAGGCAAATTGACGGGGCGGGCAAATTGACCGTCCTTCGGCATCAGGTGGCCGATGCGCCTCCTCTTGCCCTATTGTTCTGGTGACGAGCGGCAGCCGGGGTGCCTATGGTTGGGCAGACCCGTTGAGCGGACGAGGCGGCATGCGGCGCGACATAAGAAGCAAAGATCGCAAGAGGTCGGCATGGCGCGCCGTCACCGTCGCCGCGTCGGCCGTGGCGCTGCTCGGGCTCGTTGTCGTGGGCGTGCGTGCACAGGAGCCGACAAGCGAGGTCGACACCGCCCTCATCGTTGCCGTCGACGTGTCGAACTCGGTCGATGAGCAGCGCTACCGGCTGCAGATGGAGGGCATTGCCCAGGCGCTCGAGGATCCGGGCGTGATCCAGGCGATCATCGGGGCGCCTAAGGGTGGGATCCTGTTCTCCATGATCACCTGGGCCGACCTTCCCAAGGTCAGCTTGCCGTGGACGCACATCACCAACGCCGCTCAGGCGCGCGCCACGGCGAAGCTCGTGCGCTCGATGCCGCGCCAGAGCGGCGAGTTCACCTGCATGTCGCGCATGATGCGCTTCGTCTCCGACAAGATCGTCCCGCAGATTCCCGCCAAGGCCGCCAAGGTCGTGCTCGACATCTCGGGCGACGGCCCGGACAATTGCAACGAGGAGGAGCCGATCGACGCGGTGCGCAACGAGCTCGTGAAGAGCGGCGTGACGGTCAACGGCCTTCCCATCCTGGAGGGTGCTGGGGAATCGGTGGCCGAGGCTCCCGGTGGCGTCTCCACGCAGTCGTATCTTCCCGACGAGCAGAAGGGACAGCCGCTCGAGGACTGGTACCGCGCGCACGTGAAGGGCGGTCTCGGCTCCTTCGTGCTGCCCGCCAACGGCTACGCGGATTTTGGCCGCGCCATCCGCCAGAAGTTCGTGCTCGAGGTGAGCCGGCTGTTCGGGCGCGAGCGCTGAGGGCCCTATTCGACGTAGGCGCGATTGAGGTTCTTGACGGTGTCGAAGTTGTGGGCGCTGGCCTTGCCGCGCAGCGACAAGAGCCGGGCCGAATTCACGTCGGCCTGGTTGAAATTGGCGCCCGTCACGTCGGCGCCCGTGAGGTCGGCCCCGCCGAGCTCGCTCCCCATCAAGTTGGCGTCGCGAAGGTTCGCATCCCGCAAGTTGGCATACTCCATAACCGCGCGGCTGAGGTTGGCGTTCTCGAAGTCGGCGCCGTCGAGGTCCGATGAGCGAAACACTCCGCGCATCAAGCCCATCGACTGGTTCTTCATGTCGGCGGAGAGATCGGCGTCCTTGAAGTTGGCGCCCTTGAGGCTCGCGCGCGTGAAATCGGCGGCAACGCGCGCGCCTTCGAAGTTGGCGCCGTCCATCTTGGCGTCGCGAAACTGGGTGGAGAAGAGGCTCGCGCCCTTGAGGTTCGCGTTGGTGAAGTTGGAATTGAGCGCCCACGCCTGATCGAGCACGACGCCCTCGAGGTTGGCGCCGGAAAAGTTGGCGTGGTTGATGCGGCTCGATTGCAGCTTCAGCTTCCTCAGGTCGAGACCCGATAGGTCAAGCCCGTTGAGGCGCTTGCCGGACAGGTCGGCGACGCCCTTGGGTCCCGCGGCGGCGATCGCCGCCAGCACGTCATCGCGCGTCATGTCCGCTTTGGTGAACTCATCGGACTTGAGATCGAGCTGATCGATCATGTCCGCATTGACAGCGCCGGCCGGCATGAGCAGGAGCGCGGCTGCAAAGCCGGAAGCAATGATCGCGCGTCGCATGTATGGTCCTCCGCTTGTGGTGCTCTGCGAGCCGGCGTCGCCCGCGGTGTCTAAAGGTCCTGGACGTCGCCCGTCGAGCAGCGCCAGCGCACGATGCGCCAACCGGGGTGGTGCTCGACCCAGTCGGCAAAATGCGGCTGCGCATCGAACATGCACCGGCTGGGATCGATGTTATAGGCCAGAGGAATCCGGTAGTCTTTGCAGACATTGGGATCGCCGACGAGGCAGGCCGAGATCACGATCGCGATCATGCGATGCTCCTCCAAGCATTGGGCGGGCAGCGCGTCCGGTAACTCTTGCACCAGTATTGCGTGCAGCGCGCGGGGCCGCCGTAGTCTTCTTCGCCGCCCCAGCGTCGATTGTTACGCGTGAGGCACCTGTGCTGAGACAGGATCCTGGGCCGTTTAGCTCAAGCGGTGATAAGTATCTCGCCTTTTCCAATCGTCGCCAAGTCGCCCGCATACTTGCGGACGGCGCCGGAGAGTGGGCGCGGGGCGAGCGGCCCCAAGCTGGCGGCGAGATACCGGGACAGGATGCGCAAGATCACGAGATCGTGCTTTCCCGTATCAGCGAAGGTCGGGAGCAGCTTCTCCACGGACGGCGCGATGAGCGTTCCGCGCCGCAACAACACGCCGGGCGCGGCGCCGAAGCCCTGTTCGGCCCAGATCGTGCCGCCGAGCATGCGCGAGCCGGCAAAGGCGCCGCAGCGGCCGCGCACGAGAACCGTGCCGCGGCGCATGCGCTCGCCGGCGCGGTCGCCGGCATGGCCCTCCACGACGACGATGCCGCCGGTCATGCCGAAGCGGTCGCCGGGACGCTGGCCGCCCATGAAGCTGCCGGCCGATCCCTTGACGCAGACGAGGCCGCCCGTGAGCCCTGAAGCGAGCCACGCTCCCGCATCGCCCTTGATCTCCAACCGTCCGCCACTCATGGAGCGGCCGGCGCAGATGCCGACGTCGCCCTCGACGACGACCGTCCCCTGATCGAGCTCGGCGCCGACGAAGTCGAGACGGTTCGAGCCGCCCGCGATCGTGACGCGGTCGCCGGGCTTGCCGGTGACCGAGAAGACGTCGCCGACGGTCAGCTTGCGCTTCGAGGTGCCGATGGCGAGACGCGGAATTTCGCCGGCCGCCATGGCGCTGAGACGCCCCGGGGTGAGCTGAGACAGATCGAGGCGCTCCTCGGGCGCGGCGTTGAGGCGAAAGGTCATTCCGCTCATGGCAAGAGCTCCCGCAGGCGATAGTGATGTTGGCCGAGCTTGCCGCCGTAGTTGCCGGCGCTGACGCGCGTGACGCCCTTGCTGGCGCCGACGGCGATGATCGTCTTCAGCGCCGCCTTCATCGCATCCGCCACGGCCTTCGAGGTGAGGCCGTCGATGACGATCTCGAGCACCGCGACCGTATCGGGGCCGAGCTCGCTTTTCACGCGGCCGCGCAAGGTGGGGCAGTACGCGTCGTTGGTCGAGGCGACCATGCCTTTGTACTTGGAGCCGACCTTGGAGCCGGAACGCACGATGCCGCCCGGGAACGGCGTGATGACGTCGGGCACCTCGCCGATGGCGGCGACCGCCATCTCCGCCGTCGACAACAGCCCGGCGCGCTCGCTGCCGAGAATGAGCACGTTGCCGCCGCCGACGGCGTCGGTGACGACGCCCGTCGTCTCCTCGACCACGAACTCGCCGTCCATCACCGGAACGCGCCAGTAGCGGCTCTTGCCCAAGCGCTTGGCGGTCTGAAATCCGTCGCCGAAGAAGCGCGGGCCCTGGCCGAGCCCGATCCGCTTCTTGGCCTCGACGCCCGCATAGCAGGCCGAGCCGGGGCTCGTCAGCACGCACTGGCCGACGCGGTTCTTGAGCTGGGACGCGATCGCGTCGGGCGAGAATCCGAACAAGAGCACGCGGATGCCCGGGCGGCCGTCCGGGGTCTCGTCGGACCTTAATTCGCGATCGATGCCGACCTCGGCCCCGCAGCCGATGACGGAGGTGCCAAAGCCCGACATGGTCACGGCGGCCTGGCGCGCCCAGTGGGGCGTGTCGGCCGTGATGACGACGCCGGTGGCGCTCATGCCGAACGCCTCGGCGAACGTATCGTCGATCGCTATCCCGTTGACCTTCATGACGCTCTGGCCTTGGTCGGTTGCACGACGATCTGCCCGCGGCCGCCCTCGATGATCTCGTCGTCGCTGAGCTTGAAGTTCTCCATCCGCATCGTGTGGTACTTGTCGAAGTACTCTTTGAGCGGCTTCTCGATCGCGCGGTCGTACTGGGGCCGCGCCACGTGGGTGGCACCCTGCACGACCTTGACGACCTTGCCGCTGTTCACGATGAGCTCGCCGTTCTTGAAGACGAAGAGGGGCGTTGCGAACATCGCCTCGCGGTCGGCATTGTCGACGTAGACGGTGATGTCGGCTGCGGCGCCGACGCCCAAGTGGCCGATGTCCTTGAGGCCGAGGCTGCGCGCAGGGCCAGCGCGCGTCATGATCGCGACCTCATAGAGCGAGTACTCGCGATCCAGCGACGGGAGCGTGCTGTTCTTGAGGGCGTCGGGCACGACTTTGAGCATCATCTCCTTGCGGAATGAGCGGTCCATCAACAGCCGGATCAGGTGCGGGTAGGTGTAGAAGGGCGCCCCGTTGGGGTGGTCGGTCGTCAGGAAGATGCGCCAGGGATCCTCGCACAACAGGAACGTCTCGAGACCGATCGCCCACTGCAGCGAGTGCACGTAGCTCTTGTCGCGGTAGCGGAACGGCACGACGCCGCAGCCGGCGTCGCACTCGATGTCCATGACCACCCACCGCTTGGGATCGGCGTTCTTGGCGCCGTTATATTGGCGCATGCTGTCGCCGGAGGCGGTGCAGGTCTGGCCGAACAGCACCTGACCGACGTCGATGGAGATGTTGGGGTTCTGCTTCAGGAGCTCGGCGATGCGGGCAGCGCCCGAATCGAAATGGCGGTCGCCGCCGATGCCGTAGCTGTGGAATTGGATGTGGGTGAGGTGCAAAGGCAGCCCCTCGGCGGCGCGGATGGTCGCGAGCGTCGTCTCCACGTTGCCGGGAATGCCGAGGTTGCAGCCGTGCACGTGCAGGGGATGCGTGACGCCGAGCTCCAGAAGCCCGCGCGCGAGCGTCACCAGGATGTCGCGCGGCGTGATCCCGTAATAGGCGTGCTTCTCGTCGAGATCGAGCTTGCGCTGGTTGAACTTGAAGGCTGAGATGCCGCCGGGGTTCACGACCTTGACCGCGATCGCTTGCGAGGCGTGCATGGTCCAGGCGATGTAGTCCTTGACCTGTTGAAAGTCGTGCTTGGCGGCGATTTGGCGCAGCATGAAGTCGTCGCTGCCGAGCATGACGAAGGCGCCCTTGTCGACCATGGGCGTATCGCCCATCTCGAGGTGCGCCTGGCGGGCGTTGGCGGGAAGCATCGCCGGCTCGAAGCAGGCCGTGTAGCCCATCTCGGCGTAGCGGTAGCCGGTGATGAGCGTCGAGGGCAGCGCATGCCCGGTGCCGGCGCGGGTGAGCGCGGTGTGCGCAACCTCGTCGCGCATGTGATCCTCCGGCATCAGCATGCGCGCGATCGTCACCTTGCCGCCGCCGATGTGGGTATGGGGATCGATGGCGCCCGCCATCACGATGCGGCCCCTGAGGTCGTACTCCTTGTCGATGCGGGCCTCGGGCGCGGGCGCGATGATGCGGCCGTCCGCGACGTAGATGTCGCGCACCTCACCGTCGACCTTGTTGGCAGGGTCGTAGACTTTTCCGCCGGTGAGCTTGATCAGCATCGACAATGGCTCGCGTTCAAATGGCTTTTTCGATAGCCGCGAGCACGTCGGCCGCGCGCGGCAGGCGCGCCCGGCCGAGATCTTTCAGCGGCAGGGAGACAACGTTGTCGCAGCGCACGAGGCAGCCGGCATGGTCGACGCCGGGCGTGCCGACCGGAATGAACACGTGCGGCGGCTGGCTCATCCTGATCCCCGGCGTGCCCAGGACGATCGTGGGGATGCGGGTGGCGGGAGGGCCGAGGTCGGTGGTGAAGGAGGCGAGCCATAAAAGCAGATCGCCTTCGTTCTCGGAGAGCATGCGGCCGATCGAGTAGCGATAGGAATCATACTCGGGCTTGCCGTTGGCAAAGCTCATGCGCAGCGGATAGCCGGTCTGCCAAGTCGCGACCGAGGCGGCGCTGGGGGTGCCCTCGCTGCCGCCCAAGGACAGGCCGGCAAAGCGCGTCGTGACGTTCAAGTCCTTCACGATCTCGCAGATGAGATGGACCGCGAGGTCGGCCTGGGGAAGGTTGAGGCTCGGGGGCGCCCACACGATCACGCCGTAGTGCGCGGCCTTGCACTTCTCGGCCACCGCATCGATCAGGGACAGCTTGACCCCGGCGATCTCCTCGCTCTCGGCACCCGCGCCGCGCGAGCGCGAGAGCAGCGCCGACAGGATGCCGCTGCGTTTGGGGGCCGGCGCGTCCTGCACGTTGAGCGGCGCGCCGCGCAGGCGCGCTTCGAGGACACCCAGCACCTCCGGCAGCCGCGCGCTCGGGCAGGGCACGGTGATGACCTCGCCGATGCGCGGGCCCTTGGCCGCGGAGGTATCGAGCCCTTCGCCGATGAACACGATCGTGCGCTTGCCCACGTCGTCGAACATCGACTGGGGTGGGCAGACGATGCGCTCGAAAAAGCGGTTGTGCAGCTTCTGAACGTCGCTGCCCGCGATGATGATCAGATCGGCGCGGTTGCGCGTCTCGGTGAGCGTGGAGGTGATCCATCCGCTCGTCTGCAGGACCCGCAGGTTGCGGTACTGGGCCTCGCTCAGCGCGTGGTCGACGACCCCGCCCGCACGATCGGCGAGCGCCATCATGGCGCGCGCGCCGTCGACGTCGGTGGCCATGCCGCCGAACAGCGGAAGATTTGCCGCCTTGATGCTGGCAGCGGCGGCGGCGATGGCCTCCTTGAGCTCGACGTCGCGCCCCCCGACCTGGGGCTTCGCCGGCGGCAGGACGCGCTCGAAGCCGGCGGCAGAGCGCGGACAGCCGTTCTTGAGGACCTTGAGCGTGGTCCCGGTGCGCGCGATCTCGAGGTCGTCGCACAGCAGTCCGCAAAACGGGCAGGTCACGTTCTGGTAGACTTCGGAAGCGGCTCCCTCGCCTGATCCAACGCCCTGTGCTGCACTCATATCGATGCCGTCTCCCTCGCGCGGGCCGCAACAAAGCACGGACGGTTGTCCAAAACAACACCGACACGAATGCGGCGCTTTGCCGGGGCGCGGGCAATTGCGAAGGCTTGCCCCCGCCCCTATGGTCGGGCCCCGAGGCGCCAGAAGAATTGAAGATCCGGAGGAAGCCTGATGAGAACCCTTGCGTTGGGAGTGGCCGTCCTGGCCCTCATTCCCGTTGCTGCACTCGCGCACGGACCGAGCCGCCAGAAGGTGACGGAAACGGTCGAGATCAACGCCGCTCCGGAGAAGGTCTGGAAGGTGATCGGCAACTTCCAGGACATGAGCTGGAATCCGGCGATCACCAAGACCGAGGGCACCGGCGGCAATGAGGTCAAGGCAACGCGCATGCTGACCTTCAAGTCGGGCGGCTCGATCGAGGAGGAGCTGGACAAGTACGAGCCCGACAAGCTGACTTACAAGTACGAGATGCACCACCCAGACGTGAAGGTGATGCCCGTCAACGACTTCTCCTCGATCCTCAGCGTGAAGGGCGACGGCGGCAAGTCGACGGTCGAATGGCGCGGCGCTTTCTATCGCGGCTTCATGAACAATGACCCGCCGCCCGAGCTCAACGACGAGGCGTCAAAGAAGGCGGTGAGCACCTACTTCCGCACCGGCCTCGATGCGCTCAAGGCGAAGATCGAGGCGGGCGGTTGAGCCCGGCGTGGGCGTGCCAATGCGATTGAGCTTTCGGCGTGCGGCATGCGTGCTCGCTGCGGCCTTTGTTTTCACGGCCAGCGCGCCGGCGGCCGAGCCGGACAAGGTCAGCGAGGACAAGGTCAGCGAGGCTTATGTCACCGACCAGACCGGCAACGGGCTGTCGATCGTCGGCCTCGATGCAATGCAGGTGCTCGACACCATAAAGATCGGCGGCAAGCCCGCCGGCATCGCGCTGTCGAGCGACGGGTCACAGGCCTACGTCACCGCGCCCGAAGGCAAGGAGCTCATCGTCATTGACGCGGCAACGCGCAAGATCACCAAGAGAATAAAAGTCGGCGAGGGTCCGCTCGGCGTTGCCGCGCACCCGACGAAGGCGCTCGTCTACGTGGCCGACTGGTACAAGCACAGGATCTTCGTCGTCGATCCCAACGCCGGCACGATCATGGGCGAGATCGAGACCGGGAAGTCGCCGTCCGGCCTCGCCTTCACGCCCGACGGGCACCTCTTGCTCAGCGCCGACCGCGACAGCAACGCGATCTCCGTCATCGATGCCGACACCAATACGCGTCTTGGTGGCGTGGAGGTGGGCGTGCGCCCGTTCGGCGTCACCATCGACCGCGACGGCAAGCGCGCCTACACCGCCAACGTCGGCAGCGACGACGTCAGCGTGATCGACATCGCCGCCCGCAAGGTGATCGCCACGGTGCCCGTCGGGCGGCGCCCTTATGACGTGGCGCTGGCGGGCCGGCACGCCTTCGTCACCAATCAGTACGGTGACAGCGTCAGCGTGATCGATCTGCAGAGATCGAAGGTGGTAAAGACGATCGACGTCGGTGACCACCCCGAAGGGATCGAGGCCGACCCGGCCGGGCGCTTCGTCTATGTCGTGTCCTGGTTCGACAACGTGCTGCAGCGGATCGATGCCTCGACGTTGACCATCACGGGCGAGGCTGCGGTGGGCGACGGACCGCGAGCGTTCGGCCTGTTTTTACGCTGATGCTGCACCGCGCAAATGCTCTGGCGAGCTTTTTGCTCAATTAACTGCCAGTCCTAAATCGCCATCTCTAGGCACCCGCAGGGGCTGCACGCATGACCAATCGTTAAGGTTTTCGGCTGTTTACGCGTACGCGCTGCTGGGGTTAGAACTGGCGCCAAAGGCGTGATCGCAACGAAGGGAAGGAAGCTTGGGTATGCGGCTCTCTACTGTATGGGGCGCCCCGTTGGCGCTCATCCTCGCACTGTGGTCTGGAATGGCGGTGGCTGCCGCCGGTGATCCGCCCAGTGCGGTCAACTTGATCTTCGAGCACAAGCATCTGTCGAACGTCGATCAGGGCAAAGAGGTCGATTACAAGTTCAATCGAACGGTCAGCGATCCCAAGCTTCTCGGTGAGCCGTTCACCGACAGCATCACCCTGAAGGTCGTTGCCGCGAAGCCGACCGGCGAGAAGGACGTCGATCTGCAGATCTATACCGGCGAGCGCGCCCGCGATCTGCAGAAGCTGGCCGGGCTGACGATCAACCCCGTCTTCATCGTCTACTTCGATCAGGCGGTCAACAGCTTCAGCAATCTGGCCGGCGCCAAGGTCCCCTACCTGAGGAGTGTCTTCTCCGCGGCGCTCAAGGACAAGACCAAGGTTGAGCCGATCAAGGTGGACTACAAGGGCAAGCAAATCGATGCCTACCGCATCTCGATGAATCCCTACATGGACGACCAGAACGCGTCCAAGATGCAAGGGTGGGAGGGCGCGCACTACACGCTCATCCTCAGCGATGAGGTTCCAGGCGAGATCGTCGATTTGCTTTCGACCTACAAGAACAAATTCAAAGGCAACGAGAAGCTGCAGCTCGTGGAGCGGATTACGCTCGACGGAGCGACTGGACTGGAGGACGCAAAATGAGAGCGCGCTCGATCGCGATCGTTGCCGCTTTCTTTGTGGCGGCCTTGGCGAGCACGGCGGCCAACGCCGTCAAGCTGCCCCCCAACGACTATCCCACGGATGCTCGCGCCGACTACGTGTTTGCCTGCATGCAGACCAACGGTCAGACGCGCGAGGCGCTCGAGAAGTGTTCGTGCTCGATCGACCAGATCGCGGCGCTGCTGCCCTACGATCAGTACGAGGCGGCCGAGACGATCATGTCGGTGCGCCAGAAGGGCGGCGAGAACGTCTCGATGTTCAACAGCTACGCGCCGCTTCTGGAGAAGGTGAAGAACTTGAAGCGCGCGCAGGTCGAAGCGGAGCTTCGCTGCTTTTAGGTGCGGAGCTTCGCTGCTTCTGAGTCCGGCGGAGCTTCGCTGCTTTTGAGGTGACGGAGCTTCGCTGGTTCTGAGCCGTGCGAAGAGGCTGAAAGTTGAAAGGGCACCACACGTGTGGTGCCCTTTGCATTTCTTGTATCGCGGGGCTTTGGCGAGGCTCAGGACGCCTTGCCGGCCGAGGTTGCCGTGAAGACGTTGCCGTCGGTGTCCTTGGCCGTGACCTCGATCGTCTCGTCGCTCGCGGGAGCAAACGTGAAGCGGAAGTTGGGGTTCTCCGAGATGGAGATGCCGCCGTCCATGCTGAAGATGAGCTCGCCGCCCCGCTTCACCGCAAGCTCCTGCACGAACTTCGCCGGCGTGTACTCGCGGCTGATCTGATCCATCTGCATGCCCGTGAAGTTGGGGTGGTGAATCATGACCTGCGCCTCGCGCATGCGCGGCGTGTGGTCGACGTCTTTCGGGTCCTTGAAGGTGCGGATCTGCATCTTGCCGAGGTTGGCCAAGGCCGCGTCGAAGTCCTTATCCGCCGGTGCCGAGCAGCCGCCCGAGGCCTTCACGAATTTCGTCGCCATGTGCAGCTTGCCGTCCGCGGTCTCGAGCACGGCGTGGACATTGGAGTAGGAGTTGATGCGCACGCGCGTCGCCAGCATGCGGTCGCCCAAGCCGGCGGCCTTGCCGAAGTGGAAGGTGGCGGCGACCGGGGCCGGGTTCTTGTCGATGACGAGCGTCAGGCTCTTCACGGCGCCGGCGCTCGCCGGGATGCGCATGGTGAGCGGGACGACAGCCGCATCCTCGGCGCGATACGGCGCCTCCAGCGTGATCGTCCCGTCGTTCTCGATGATGGGCCGGTTGTCGAACACGTCGCGATGGATGTCGTGCCAGGGATCATCGTCGGCGCGCGCCGAAAAGGTCCCGAACGCCAGCACGGTTGCGAGAGACAGCGCGGTTGCCAGCGAAAGGGCCAACCGGCCCGGGCTCAGTCTTGCGTGCATGCTAATTTTCCTTCCGCGATAGCCTCGTTTCCTCGGCGACAGCCGTGGCGGCTTATTCCCATTCGAGCTCGGCGAACGCCGCCGAGACGTTGCGGGCATGGTACTCCTTGAAGAGCAGCCATGCATCCTTTTCGGAGAGGCCAGCCGTCTTCATCGCATCGCTCATGGTTCGGCCCTCTTTGATCATCGCGCGCACATCATCGGCGACCTTGGTGAGATAGCGCTTCTCGGGAGCGAGCGCGGCGGGAAATGGCATCGAGGCCGGCCCGTGGCCGGGTACGACGCGCGCCACGTCGCGGCGGTCTTTGAGCTGATCGAGCAGCGCGAGCCAGCCGCGGATCGAGCCGTCGAGCGCCGGGATGTGATGGGAGAACAGGATGTCGCCGAGAAAGAGCGTGCCGGTCTGCTTGTCGAAGATGGTGAGGTCGTTGTCGGTGTGCGCCGTCTTCTGCGCCTCGAGGACGAGCGTGCGCCCGCCGAGATCGAGCTCGGTCTTGTCCTTGACCAAGAGGGTGGGCGGGATGATGCGGGTGCCGGCGAAGGCGGCGTCGCCCAACAGCCGCTTGTTGACCGCGAGGTAATGCTCGGCGCGGGCGGCGAGCGCACGCGGCAGCTTGTAATGGCCGACGAAGATTGGATGCTCGCCCGCGAACGCCACGTTGCCGAACACGTGGTCGGGGTGCATGTGCGTGTTGATGACGTACTTGATCGGCTCTTGGGTGCGCGCGCGGATCGCTGCAAGCAGCGCCTCACCGACGCGCGGGCTGCCTCCGGTATCGATGACGGCCACGCCGTCGTGACCGATGATGAAGCCCGAGTTCGACGTGTCGCCGGCATTGGCCGGCGTGAACACCTCATAGCGCCCTTGATGCACGAAGACGCCCGGCGCGATC
Source organism: uncultured Alphaproteobacteria bacterium (assembly GCA_963724945.1). Taxonomy (GTDB): domain Bacteria; phylum Pseudomonadota; class Alphaproteobacteria; order Rhizobiales; family Hyphomicrobiaceae; genus Hyphomicrobium_A. Next base: position 2,046,897 of record CAVRWL010000003.1, read on the forward strand.
TCCGTGACGGATAGCGGCTCTGCGGCCTCGAGCGGGGCCGCGCAGGCCAACGCGCAGGCCAATGCGAGCGCGACGAGTGGGCCGACGAGGCGGGCGCAGAGCTGGGTGAGATGGGCGGCGGAGAGCATGATTTTTCGGCACATGGCAACGCGTCTCGCATATAGGAACGAACGATCACGCAGTCGAGAGCGGCGCGTGATCTTATGGCCTGGCCGCGCGAATCTGCGTGCGCGCGCGACGGTTCCGGCATTCTTTGCAAGATAGAGCGGATCGCGCGGTGCCTGCGCTACGCATAATCTCTGTCAGGCCAATGAATTCAGCGCGCGAACAGAATTTTGTCGTGCGCCGCACAATTCAACCATGCAGCGCAGCAATCCGCGATGGAATACCGACGATTTTAAGTCAGCGATCTTGTCCTATTCACGGACGCGTGATTTTTCGTTACTGTTCGTCTTGCAGCCGGGAAAAAAAAGTGCGTAGATGTGCCGCGGTGGTGACATGGCTTCCAGGGTCAAGTGGCAAACGCCGAATAAGACCCGGTCGATCGCCAGGGAGGAAGAAGGGGCAAACCCCATCCCAACGTATTGGGTGTGAGGCGCTGTCGTTCACCATCGCTTGCAAGCGTGGCAAGAACCTTAAAATGGAGGAAGCGCAATGCGCAGAAGTGCATTCGCAGGTGCGTTGGTTGCATCGGCCGTCCTAGCGGCGCCGGCGCTGGCCAACGATAGTGTTTTGAAGTGCATTTCCGACGAGAATAACTGGTGCATGCAGGAGCATGACTACTCCGCACAGCGTTATTCGAAGTTGGACCAGATCAACACGAAGAACGTCGCCAACCTGAGGGTCGCGTGGACCTTCTCGACCGGCGTTCTGCGCGGTCACGAGGGTGGTCCCCTCGTTGTCGGCGATACGATGTACGTGCACACTCCGTTCCCGAACATCGTCTATGCTCTGAACCTCGCCGACGACAACAAGATCATCTGGAAGTACGAGCCCAAGCAGGATCCGTCCGTGATCCCCGTCATGTGCTGCGACACGGTCAACCGTGGCCCGCAGTATGCCGACGGCAAGATCTTCTTGCATCAGGCTGACACGACGCTCGTCGCACTCGATGCCAAGACCGGCAAAGAGCTTTGGAAGGCCGTCAACGGCGATCCAAAGCGCGGCGAGACCGGCACGGGCGCTCCGCTCGTTGTCGGTAATGTTGTGCTCGTCGGCGTGTCTGGCGCCGAGTTCGGCGTGCGCTGCTTCATGACCGCTTACGACGAGAACACCGGCAAGCGGCTGTGGCGCGCCTACTCGATGGGTCCGGATGACGAAATCCTGGTCGATCCGGAGAAAACGATGATCGCTCGGCAAGCCGGTCGGCAAGAACTCCTCACTCAAGACCTGGAACGGCGACCAGTGGAAGCTGGGCGGCGGTTCGATCTGGGGCTACATGTCCTGGGATCCCAAGCTGAACCTGTTCTACTACGGCACGGGCAATCCCTCGACCTGGAACCCAGCTCAGCGCGCTGGACCGGACGGCAAGCAAATCGATCAGATGTAGTCGATGACGTTGTTCGCTCGTAATCCGGAAACCGGCATGGCGGCTTGGGCTTACCAGTACACGCCGTTCGACGAGTGGGACTATGACGGCATCAACGAGCCGATCATTGCCGACATCGACGTGAAGGGCGAGAAGCGCAATGTGGTTGTCGAGTTCAACCGCAATGGCTTCGCCTACACGCTCGACCGGAAGACCGGCGAGCTGTTGGTAGCCGAGAAGTATGATCCGGCGGTCAACTGGGCGTCCAAGGTTGATATGGACAAGTCCAGCAAGACCTATGGTCGTCCGCTCGTCAACAAAGACAAGTCGACGTTCCTGAATGGTCCGGATGTCAACACGACCAACGTTTGCCCGGCCGCTCTGGGCTCGAAGGATCAGCAGCCGGTGGCCTTCTCACCGCTGACGAACCTGTTCTATGTGCCGTCTAACCACGTGTGCATGGACTACGAGCCCTTCAAGGTCGAGTACACTGCCGGTCAGCCTTACGTTGGCGCCACGCTGTCCATGTATCCGCCCAAGGGCGAGAGCAACATGGGCAACTTCCTTGCGTGGGATGCTGGCAACGGCAAGATCGTCTGGTCGAACAAGGAGCAGTTCTCGGTGTGGTCTGGTGTTCTCACCACCGCTGGCGGCATCGCCTGCGTGGGCACACTCGAGGGCAACTTCAAGTGCGTCGATCAGAAGGACGGCAAGCTTCTCTATAAGAACAAGACTCCGTCCGGCATCATCGGCAACGTGATGACCTACGGTCACGGTGGCAAGCAGTACATCGCCGTCTACTCGGGCGTCGGTGGCTGGGCCGGTATCGGTCTGGCGGCTGGCTTGACCAACCCGACCGACGGTCTCGGCGCCGTTGGTGGCTACGCCGGTCTCAACGACTACACCGCTCTTGGTGGGTCGCTGACCGTGTGGTCGCTGCCATAAGCTGATTGCACGACATCAAAAGGACCGGCGCGGGATTTCCCGCGCCGGTCTGCTTTGTGAGCGGAGCCCAGCCTCGATATCTCGATAGAGAGCCTATGCAACTCGGGACGGGGTGACGCACCCCAGGGCGATCACGCCGCGGTGATGCTCTTGCCCGTTGCAATCGTTGGCCAAATTGCCCAAATGGTGATGGATCAACTGCCATCAAAAAGCAGACACCATCAAAAAGCAGACATGGGGAAGCGCGTGAGAAGGATCAGTTTCGCAGTCGTCGTTGCGGTCGCCGTGGGGGGTGTCCTCAGCGCACAAGCAGTCAAAGCCGAGGACAAGCAGCCGGGCCCGCCCGTGGTTGAGCTTCCCGACGGGTGTAAGACCCAAGAGGGCGCCAAGGACGACCACGGCAAGTGGGTCCTTCCCGACGGCACGCCGACGTTTCATATCTGCAAGAAGAACGGGACGTTCGTCGTCGACTGGTACACCTACAACGGCTATCGCCGCTACCACTCGGAATGCCACGTGTGTCACGGCCCCAACGGCCTCGGCTCGACCTATGCTCCCGCTCTTGCCGATTCACTCAAGCGGTTGAGCTATGCCGACGTTCTCGGGACCGTCGCCAGCGGCCGCCGGCGCAACGAGGCCGGTACCGAATTTGTGATGCCGGCGTTCGGTGACAATAAGAACGTGATGTGCTTCATCGACGACATCTATCTGTACCTCAAGTCGAGGGCGGAAGGCGTGCTCCCCGCGGGGCAGCTCGGCGGTCGCAATCATGACCCCAAACCGGATGTGGCTCGAGAGAATGACAAGGCGTGCTTCGGTGACTAGGCTTTTTGCATATTTGGCGCTTGCCTTAGGCCTGGGTATTTTCGCCTATCAGCCGGCCCAGGCCGTCGAGGGCTATCGCTCCGACCTCGTCAACCGGAAGGTCCTGCGCATCTGCGCCGATCCCGCCAACATGCCCTTCTCGGATCAGAAGGGTGAAGGCTTCGAGAACAAGATCGCCAACATCATCGGTGAGGACCTGAAGCTTCCGGTTCAGTACACGTGGTTCCCGCAGGCCATGGGCTTCACCCGCAATACACTTCTCGCCAAGCGTTGCGACCTCATCATCAGCACGGGCCAGGGTAACGACCTTGTGCTCAACACCAATCCGCTTTACCGCTCGGCCTACACGCTCATTTATGCGCCGGGCAAGGGGCTCGACGGCGTCGACAGCATTTTCGATCCCAGGCTCAAGGGCAAGCGTATCGGGGTCGTGGCGGGTTCGCCGCCTGGCGATCTCGTCGCCAAGGCAGGCCTCATGGGCAAGGCGAAGCCCTATCGCCTGATGGTCGACCGCAGGTACGATTCGCCCGCCGAGGCGATGATCAAGGACATCCGCTCGGGCGACATCGACGCCGGCGTGCTGTGGGGTCCGATCGCCGGCTACTTCGCCAACAAGGGCGGCGAGAAGCTTACCGTCGTGCCGCTCGTCAAGGACGCCAAGGATGGCCGCGGCCGCACGGAGTTCCGCATCACCATGGGCGTGCGCCAAGGCGACGACCTGTGGAAGCGGCAGCTCAACGACATCCTTCGCAAGCGGCGGGCGGACATCGATCGCGTGCTGCTCGATTACGGTGTGCCGCTGCTCGATGAGGACAACAAGCCGGTTACCGAGCCGCGCAACGGCTGACGGCGGGCGCGCCGCTCTGCGGGCCCTCCTGTTGGCGGCAGCCGGCGCTTCTCCACTGATGGCGCACCGGTTCGGCGCCCGCGATCGGCGAGGCGGCCGCGCGCGGCTCCTCGCGCTCGCGGCCCTGCTGCTTGCCGCCCCGCTAGCTGCTGCTCCCCTCGTGCCATCGAACGCAGCGGCAGCGCCTGCCCCCGAGCCGCAGGGCTACCGGATGGACAACTTCCGCAGTCCGGTGCCGGCCACCCTCAAGGGAGCGAAGGCGCTGACCGCAGACGAGGCCGCCGACTTGTGGAACACCAACGGCGCCATCTTCATCGACGTCTATCCGCAGGCGCCCAAGCCCAAGAATCTGCCTGCGGGGACCTTCTGGCGCGACCCCGTCCACCGCTCAATCGAAGGAGCCCACTGGCTGCCCAATGTCGGCTACGGGGCGTTGCCAGACACGATTGAGGCCTACTTTCGCGCAAGCCTCGAGCGCCTGACAAAAAGCGATAAGGCCGCGCCCATCGTCTTCTTCTGCCTCAGGGATTGCTGGATGTCGTGGAACGCGGCCAAGCGTTCGCTCGCCGCCGGCTACCGCAACGTCATGTGGTTCCGCGACGGCACCGACGGCTGGCAGGAGCTCGGCTACCCGCTGGTCGACGTTAGCAAAGAGCCGATGCCCGAGGAGCCGCAAGGCGCCCATAAGCCCTGAAGGCCCATGAGCCCCGACAGGCACATGAGCCGCGGCCGAGGTCAGGACGCCCTCAGCTCTGCATCTGCGCGCGGATCAGCTTGGCGATCTCGTAAACACGCTGCTCGATCAGGATGGGAATGTCGCACGCGACCGTGAGGTTCTGCTGGCGCTCCTGAAAGATGCGGGCGTTCCAGTTGTACTCGGTTTGCTCGGGCGTCAGCTTCACATCCCGCGGGCCGGCCTGCTCATCGGCAGGAATTGTCTGATTGAGCTGCGCGAGCTTATCGCCCTCGCGCTGGATCTCGTCCGCGCGCGCCTTTTGCCGCCGCTGGAACACCTCGATGCGGCTCATGACGAACTGGCGGTCGGCGTTGATCTTCGAAAGCACGCTCGCGAACAGCTCGGTGAGCTTCTTGTCGCGCTCGGCGGCAGGCTGGCTTTGGGCAAACTCCTTGATCGCCTTCCCGGCGTCGTCGAGAGAGACGCGTCGGCTTTCCAGATAGGAGGTCAGCTCCTGGATCTTATTATCGTTCTCCCACCCCTTGACGCCGTCGATGGGAGGACCGTCCCAGATCTGCCCCGCGCTGATCATCGGCATCTTGCGCTGCACGCAAGGCCAATCGGGGCTGCCGCCAGCGCCGCCGGCAGCCTCAGGCTTCGCCTCGCCGGGAGCGACGTCCGACGGCGTCGTGTCGCCGACTTTCGGCGCGTTGGGCAGGACCGTCGGCTCCGCCGGGGTCACCACGGGTGCGGCTGGGGCGGGGCCTGCGGCCTCCGGACTGCCGGTGGCAGCGCCTGGCTCGGCCGCGCTCGCCGCGAGCGCGAGCAGTCCTGCGAGGGACGCCCCGGCGATGATGATTGCAGCGTTTCTCATTGTAGGCATTTCCTCATACTCCTGCGCCTGGACCGCCACGCCGTGCGATCAGGCCTTTGGACGGGTTGTAGGCGTAGATGGCGCCGCCGAGAAACGCCACCGTGCAGCCAATTACAACAGCGAGCGCGGTCCAGCTGACCTGCCCGTAGAATGCAAAGCGAATGAGCTCAACTGCATGGCTGAATGGGTTGAGCAGGCAAACATCGTAGAGCAGGACGCTCAACTCCTTGACGCGCCACAGCGGGTAGAGCGCCGAGGAGGCAAAGAACATGGGAAAAATAACGAAATTCATCACTCCGGCGAAATTCTCGAGCTGCTTGATGACGGAGGACATGAAGAGCGCCAGCGAGCCGAGCATCAGTCCGGAAAGAATGAGCGCCGGCAGCACGGTGATGTCGCCCATCATCAGCGACGGGGTGCGCAAGTCGAGCGCGCCAAGCAACGGCAGCGTGACGGGATAGTGGAAGCTCGGTATCAGCGTCGGCGCGCCGCCCTCGACGTCCCAATAGAAGGCGATGAGCAGGAAGGCATAGACCTGCAAGAGCGAGACCGCGACGCCGCCGATGAGCTTGGATAGGAGCAGAAACGAGCGCGGAAACGGGCTGACCAGCAGCGTGCGCATGGCACCGGTCTCGCGGTCGTAGACCATCGACAATGAGGTCTGCATGGCATTGAAGAGTTGAATCATGCCGACAAGGCCCGGCGTGATGAACACCTCGTAGAGCACGTAGGTCTGATAGGGCGGGATGATCGACACCCCGAGCGTTTGTCGGAAGCCGGCGGCGAAGATGAACAGCCAGAGAAGGGGGCGAACCATCGCCGATAGGAAGCGCTCGCGCTGGTGCAGGTAGCGCAGCACCTCGCGCCAGACGACCCCCTCAAAGCACGTGAGGTAGGCGCGGGGACCGAGCCGCGGCGGGTCGCTGCCCCAGTCGCCCGCGTTTTCGCCGGCGAGAGCGGGCTTGCTCGGGATCTGGCTCGTTGCGCTTTGCAGGCTCATGCGGCTAGCTCCACTGCAGTCGTGCCGGTGATTTTCCTGAAAGCGTCGCTGATGTTTTTCGTTCCCGTGCTTTGCAACAGCTCGGGCACGGTGCCGGAGAAGAGCACGCGGCCCTTGTGCAGCACGACGATGAGATCGGTGGGCTCGACCTCATCGAACAGGTGCGTGGCCCAGAGCACGCCCAGCCCCTGCTTCTGCACGAGCGAGCGCACGATTTTGATCACGCTCTCGCGCGAGCCGATGTCGAGGCCGACCGTGGGCTCGTCGAGAAGCAGCAGCGCCGGACGATGCAGCAGCGAGCGGGCGATCTCCACGCGCCGGGCCTGGCCGCCCGAGAGGTTGCGCACCTTATCGCCGGCGCGATCGGCGAGCCCCACCGTTTCGAGCGCAAGCGCGGTGCGCGCACGAGCATCACGGCCGTGGATGCCGTGCAGTGCGCAGTTATAGAGCAGGTTCTGCCTGAGGCTCAGATCGAGATCCAGCGTGCGGCTCTGGAACACGACGCCGAGTCGCTGCAGGGCGGCCGAGGCGCGCCGGCGCACGTCGTAGCCGAAGATGCGGATCTTGCCCGACACGTTGTCGTAGAGGCGTGTGATGAGGGCGAACAGTGTCGACTTGCCGGCGCCGTTGAGCCCCAACAGGACGACGAAGGCGCCGCGAGGGACGGTGAGCGACACATCGTCGAGCGCGAGCGTCTCGCCGAAGCGGTGGCTGAGGTTCTCGACGAGGAGAGCCGGTGCCGCCTCGGTCTCAGGCTGGGGTTGTGCTGCCATATCCATTTCGACGATATCTTTCCGTCTTGCCCATCAATTCAAGCCACTGAAATATTTGCTATATTTCTTGTGGATTGAGCCGCGCGAGGAGCATTCCGGCTTCGTCTTCCTTTTCCAGTACAGCTGCCAGCGGGCCGGATGTGACTCGCCGCGCATGCGCCCGCTAGAAGGGAGCAACGACAACGCCCCACGGATAGCGTCCAACTCCGATCGACTTGATCACCTTCAAGTTCGGCACGTCGATGACCGAGACGTCGTTGGAGATGCCGTTGGTGGTGAGAAGAAGCTTGTAGTCGGGCGTGAAGGCCATATGCCAGACCCGCTGCCCGACCAGAAGATACTTGAGGACCTTCAAGGTCGAGGTGTCGATGACGGCGACACGGTTCGCCGGTCCGAGCGCGACGAAGGCAAGCTTGTCGTCCTTGGAGATCTGCACGCCGACGGGCTGGATCGCCTCCTTGAGGATGCCGGGGATCGCGAAATTGATCTTGCCGATGATCTTGCGCGTCTTGGGATCAATCACGGTGACCGTGCCGCCCACCTCTGAGCTCACCCAGAGCTGAGTGCCGGCGTGGTTGAACCTGGCGATGCGGGGACGGCTGTCGACCAGCACGTTGTCGAACGTCTTCTTCGTCTCGGTATTGATGAAGTGCGCCATGTTGGTCGTTTCGGAGGTGTTGACCAGCACCTTGCCATCTGGGCTCATGCCCATGCCCTCGGGCTCGACGCCGACGGGAACGTCGGTGATGATCTTGCCGGTGAAGATGTCGACGATGGTTACGAGGTTGTCGTTCTCGTTGGCGATGTAGAGAGGATTGCCGGAGGGGTTGAGAACCAGAAGCTCGGGATCGGGTCCCGACGGCAAAGTCTTCACGAGCTGGTAGGTCTTGGTGTCATAGACCTGAATGAGGTTCTCGTCGCTGGTGCAGATGATCAGCCACTTGTTGTCGTTGGCCAGGACAAGTCCGCGAGGGCGCAATCCAACCTTGACGGTCTTGATGACCGCGAGCTTGTCGGTGTCGATGACCGACACCGTGTTGTCCTTCTCGTTGGTGACGAACGCGGTATAGGCGAGCGCCGCCGGCGCCGGAGCCATGAAGGCCGCAAAGACGCCGAGCATCAACGCAAAGCCGACCTTAGAGCGCATTAGGCAACGTCCTCCTTGAGATTTGAGCGGTCATTCGAGCCTCTGAGGTCCCGGTCGCCGCGGTTATTGCGTGTATGCCTTACATTTCGTCTCTGGCTTGTCGATGCCCAGCGTGTCGAGCTCGCTGAACTGGTGCAGGAAGCCCGGCTGCGGCGAGACGCTCACGAGTAGCTTGGGCGTCGCCACCAGTATGGGTTGGCGCACCTGGCCGTTCCAATCGCGCACGGAAAGACCCTGGCCCTTGAAGGCGGCAAAGTCGAACGTCGGCCCCTTGATGAAGGCCATGAGATCCTTGAAGTTGTTCGACTTGGTGCGCGAGGCGGCCTCGCCGATTATGCGCGTGGCCATCCACGCGTTGTAGTCGAGGGGACGCATGGTGCGATCGGCCATGCTCTTGAATCGGTTCTGGAACTGCGTGCCGCCCCACAGCTCGATGGCGGGGTGCCAGGTCATCGGCACCAGCCCCGAGGTGCCCGCGACAAGCCGTGCGTCCCAGGTCCGGTAGGGCAGGTAGTCGCCGAACAGGTTACCTTCGTCGGCGACCATGAGCACGTCGTAGTCGGGGACGCTCTGGGTGAACGTGGGGATCTGCTGCTGCACCTGCTCGTAGCCGCCGTCTGCGCGCCGGTTGCCCGGCTTGTAGTCGAAGGGGCGCTCCTCGACGATCTTGCCGCCGAAGCGCTTGGCTGAGCGTTTGATCGCGTCGGCGAACAGCTTGTCGTTCTCCGTCGGCCCGACCACGAGGAACCAGCGGTTCCACTTCTTCCAGATCAGGTACTGCGCGAGCGCGTCGGCGAGCATTGTGCGCGTGGGCGCGGTGTGCATCACGTCGGCGCGGCAGTCCTCCTCGCGCAGCCGGTCGTCGGGGGCGCTGTAGTTGAAGATCTCCGCCTCCTTACCCTTGAGTGCGTCGGCGAGCTTCAGGAGGGTGGCCGGCGACAGATCGGCGAGTACGAAATGCGTACCCCCGTCGACCTTGGCGACGACGTCCTTGATCAGCTTGTCGGGATCGGATTCCTGTACGACGTCGAGCTTGTACTGCTGGTTGAGGAAGTGGCCGGTCGTGTTGTCGTCCTGGATCCCGAGCTTGGCCCCGGCGATACCCAGATCGGGTGGCGGAAGGTCGAGCAGGGACAGCGGCAGCGGCTCATCGCGCAGCTCGCGCGCTAAGACGATGGGGATGACCATCGTGTCTTTGCTGGGCGCCGGCTCGTTTGCGTCCTTCGCCGCGGGTGCGGCCGCCGCCGGGGGCGCAGTCGCCGCAGGGGGCGCCGTCGCCGCGGGTGAAGCCGGTGTTGTGCCTGGAGTGTCTTGCGCCAAGGCGCTCGGAGCCCACGCCAACAGCACGCCGACCGCCAAGGCGCCGCCCACGGCCCCGGCTCCCGCGAGGGCGCGCACTCGTTCAGACAGTACGCCTGCTGCCATCAGCTCCTGCTCCTCCCGCCGGGCCCGCGAATAGGCAAATTCCGCGCGCGCCGGCCACGCTTGTTTGATGTTACTTTGTTTCAGTAAAAGGGTATCGAGGGGGCTCCTTGTCAAGGTCCGCAACATCTACTCGCGGACTTGTGACCTGGCCGTGCGCGGCCAGCCGCTACAAGCCCCTTGCAAATCGACCTGCGATCGGCACACGTAACCTAATAACACAACATCGTTCCAAGACTCCAAATGGAGGGGCGCTCGCGCTCCAGAGGAAACGCCTTGATTGTTGACCGTATCGTCGTCCTGGCCCTGGCGCTCCTGCTCGTCCCAGCCACCGCCCTCGCAGCGCCGACGGCAATCATCTTCCCGTTCGACTTGATCGATCAAAGCCAGCAGTTCGAGATCGGGGTCATGCCCAAGGGCATCGATCCGGAGGAGAAGAGACGCTTAGGGATCATTACCGAGGAGCTAACCAAGCTCATTAAGGAAAGCGGCCGCTACGAGGTCGTGGACACCACCCCGATCGCGACCGAGATCGAAGAGAAGTCCCCGGTGTGGAAGTGCAACGGATGTGAGGACGATCTGGCCAAGAAAGTCGGGGCCCAGTTCGCATTCATCGGCACCGTGCGCAAGGCCTCCGATGTATTGTTCACGGTAAGCGTCTACATTCGCGACGTCGCCAAAGAGAAGGTGGTGAAACAAGCCTCCGGCGAGATCTACGGCAACACCGACGCGATGTGGTTACGAGCGGTGCGTTACCTGGTGGCCAAGCGGCTTTTCAAAGAGAAAGTGGGAGCCACGCAATGATCGATCGCCGCCGCCTTCTGCTCGCCGGCGGAGCCGCGCTCGCGGGCGTGGGCATCAGGGCTCCCGCCATGGCCGGTGTCGGCACCCTGCGCGTCGCCTCCTTGAAGTTCGGCTCCCTGAGCTGGGTCCTGGAGACGATTCGCGCCGAGGGGATCGCCGCAAAGGAGGGGCTGACGATCGACGTCATCGATGTCGCCACCAACCAGGCGGGGCCGGTGGCGCTGCTGTCGGGTGAGGCCGACGTCATCGTCAGCGACTGGCCGTGGGCATTGCGTCAGCGCGGGCTCGGCGAGAACCTCAAATTTGCTCCCTACTCCTCCACGCTCGGCGCCGTGATGGTGCCCAAGGATTCCAAGATTGCGCGGCTCGCTGATCTTGAGGGCAAGAAGCTCGGCGTCGCCGGCGGCGGCATCGACAAGAGCTGGCTCCTGCTCCGGGCCTATTCACGCAACACGATGGGCAAGGACATCGCCAAAATCGCGGAGCCCGTGTTCGGCGCCGCGCCGCTTCTCACCGAGGAGATGCGCGCCGGGAGGCTCGACGCCCTGCTCGACTTCTGGACTTATGCGGCGCGGCTTTCGGGTGGCGGCTTCCGCAAGCTCATCGGCATGGACGAGGTTCTGAAGGCGCTCGGCATCGATCCCGTGCCCTCGCTCGTCGGCTTCATCTGGCGTGAGCAGACCGAAGAGAAGAAGGGCCCGGCGATCGCCGCCTTCCTCGACGCAGTCGCCAAGGCAAACGCGATCCTTGCGCAGTCGGACAGCGCCTGGGAGCGCTTGCGCGGGCTCGTCAAGCCCAAGGACGACGCCGAGTTCGTGGCAATCAAGGCCTTCTACCGCAAGGGAATTCCTTCGCAGTGGACGGCCGCCGACACGGCTGCTGCCGAAAAGCTCACTCAAGTGCTGATCGACGCCGGCTCCGGCGAGTTCATCGGCTCCGGCACACGGTTCGACCCGAAGCTCTTCCATGCTGCAGGTAGTTAAGGCGCCGCCGCAACGCATCAAGGTGGGCCGCATCGGCTGGTCGCTCGGCTCGCTGGCGGCGCTCGTCGCCATCTGGGAGGTTGCGGCGCTCATTGCGGCGAGCCGCTACCTGCCGGGCCCGGTGATCGTCGTCGAGGCGATGGTGCGCGAGGCGCAGGCCGGCGAGCTATGGGTCAACATCGAGGCGACGCTCATCCGTGTCGCCTTCAGCTTCGTCGTTGCGATGTTCATCGGCTCTGCCATCGGGATCGCGCTCGGACGCCATCCCGGCGCCGACCGCTTCTTCGACACCTGGCTCATCTTCTTTCTCAACCTGCCGGCGCTCGTCATCATCGTGCTCTGCTATATCTGGTTCGGGCTCACCGAGGTGGCGGCGATCACGGCGGTCGCCGTCAACAAGATCCCGAATGTCGCGGTGACGATGCGGGAGGGGACAAGGAGCCTCTCGAAAGATCTGGAAGAGATGTCGCAGGCCTACCGCTTCGGTTGGTGGAAGACGCTGCGCCACGTCACCCTGCCTCAGCTTGCGCCCTACTTTGCCGCCTCCGCCCGCTCCGGACTGGCGCTCGTCTGGAAGATCGTCCTCGTCGTGGAGGCCTTCGGCCGCTCGGACGGCGTCGGACACCAGCTCAATATCGCCTTCCAGCTCTTCGACGTGCCCATGATCCTCGCCTATGCGCTGGCCTTCATCATCGTCGTGCAAATCATCGAGATGGCGATTCTGCAGCCGCTCATGGCAAGGGCCAACAAATGGCGCCGCTGACGCACCCGCTTTCCGTCTCCGTGCGCAAGAAGGTCTTCCCCGCCGTGGGCTTGCGCGGGGAGATCGCCGTCCTGAAGGACATCGCCTTCAAGGTGGAGCGCGGCTCGTTCGTCGTGATAACCGGGCCGTCGGGGGGCGGTAAGACGACGCTGCTCAACATCATCGCGGGGCTCGACAAGGATTATGAAGGCAAGATCGACTTCGGCGACAGCGGCCAGCGCCTCGCCTATGTGTTCCAGTCGCCGCGGCTGCTGCCCTGGCGCACCGTTTATGAGAACATTGCGCTGGCGCTCCCCGCCGGAGACCCGCGCATCGCCGACATCCCCGAGCTCATAGAGCGCGTCGGTCTGAACGAGGCGGCCTCGGCCTATCCGGAGATGATCTCGCTCGGCATGCAGCGCCGCGTCGCGCTCGCCCGCGCCTTCGTGCTGGAGCCGGATATCCTGCTGATGGACGAGCCGTTCGTGTCGCTCGACGATCCCACGGCACAGGGCCTACGCGAGCTGCTCGTGGAGCTGTGGTCGCGCCGGCCGACGACGGTGATTTTCGTGACGCACGACCGCATGGAGGCCGTCATGCTGGCCACCCGCATCTTGCGCCTGTCGGGAGGCTCTGCGAGTATCGCTGAGGACATCCCGGTATCGCTGTCCATCTCCGACCGGTCCGACCGCGACAAGGTGCGGGAGGAGCAGCGGCGCATCTTCGGCGACACATAGCGTTTGCATGGAACAACAGAGCCGACCGGTGAGGTTTCTCGCCAGCGTGACGACTGCCAGCGAGGCACGCCTGTGCGCGGGCCTCGGCGCGGATATCATCGATGCCAAGGATCCCGCCGCCGGAGCGCTCGGCGCGCTCGGCGTCGACATGGTGCGGGCCATTCGCGCGAGCGTGCCGTTATCCGTCGCGGTCAGCGCCACCATCGGCGATCCCGTCAGCGATCCGCCGCTCATGGCGCAAAGGGTTGAGAGCATGGCGGCGACCGGCGTCGATATCGTCAAGGTGGGTCTTGACGCTGACGCCGCTGCGCAAGCGACACTCGACTATCTGAGCCGCACCGCAATTGCGGATGCCCGCCTCGTGGCCGTGCTCCTCGCCGACCGTGGGCTCGACCTCGACCTCGTCGCTCGCGCCAGGGACGCGGGCTTCTCCGGCGTGATGCTCGACACCGCCGACAAGGGCAACGGCGCGCTTACCGATATTGTCGCTCCGCACGTGCTGCAGGCCTTCATCGCCGCGGTGCGCCGCGCCGGGCTCTTCGCTGGCTTCGCCGGCTCGCTGCGGGTTAACCACGTGGCCGAGCTCACCGTGTATGGTCCCGACGTGCTGGGGTTCCGCGGCGGCCTCTGCCGCAATTGCGAGCGTATCGGCGCGATCGATGCAGCCGCCGTGCGCGCCGTCCGCCAAGCCATCGACGCGGCAGCCGCGGCCGCACCTTGCGGTCGAGCGCCCGCGGATGGTATTGCGCGCCGGCAACCGGAACGAGCCCTATGAGCGGTGAGCAGAGCATCGGCGGCAAGCTGGGTGGGCGAGGGCGTCTCGACGGTGCCGTCGGCGACCGCATCTTCGTGCGCGGGCTCGTGCTGCCGGTGGCGATCGGCGTCTATGACGAGGAGCAGGGCATCACCCAGAAGGTGAGTTTCACCGTGGAGGCCACGGTGGCTCCCAGCGTGGCGCCGAAGGGCGATGCGATCGCTGAGGTTCCCTCCTACGATGATCTGGTCGGCGCGGTGCGCGCCGTCGTTGCGGACGGGCACATCAACCTCGTCGAGACGGTCGCCGAGCGCATCGCCGAGCGCTGCCTCAGCGACAAGCGCATCGTCTCGGTGCTCGTGCGCGTGGAAAAACTAGAAAGGGGACCGGCGTCCGTCGGCGTCGAGATCGTGCGGCCGCGGATGGCGTTGCCGACCGGTGAGCTTCAGCACCTCAAGCGTTGAGCTTCGACCATTGAAGCCGACCGTCATCAAGCTCGGTGGCAGTCTCGCCGAGAGCATGCGGCTCGCATCGATCGTCGACATCGTAGGACGCGCGCGCACCCCTGTCGTGATCGTGCCCGGCGGGGGCGCCTTTGCCGACGCGGTGCGCCGCGCGCAGGCCGACTTTAAGTTCTCCGACGCGGCGGCCCACCGCATGGCGTTGCTCGCCATGCACCAGACCGGCCTCATGCTCGCGGGCCTCAACGCGCGCCTCGAGCCTGCGGAGACGCTCGCGGGCCTGAGGAGGATCATGGCGGCCCGCGCAATTCCGGTGTGGCTCCCCTCCAAGCTCGCGCAGGACGATCGGCGCATAAAGGCCGATTGGTCGACGACCTCCGACGGGCTGGCCGCGCGCCTTGCCGAGCGGCTGGGCTGCGTTCCCGTGGTGCTCATCAAGTCGTGCCGGATCGCCAAGGGCAGCTCGATTGCCGCTTTGGCGCGCGAAGGGATCGTCGATCCGACCTTCAAGGCGATCGTGGAGCGGGCGCATTTGCCGTGGCGGGTGCTCGGGGCAGGCGATGAGGACGAGCTTAAGGTCCTCATCGGCGCGGGGCACCGCGCGAGCCGCCGGCGCAGCAGCAGCGATGCTTGTCGACGTGCAGGCGGCGAGCGTGCTATCGCGCGGCGCAGATGAAAAAGGACGTCAAAATCCCACGCTTCGGCTGGGCGCTGACGGGATCGGGGCACTTCTTCAAGGAAAGCCTCGCGATCATGCACGGGCTGCCCGATCTCGACGTGTTCGTGTCAAAAGCGGCGGCCGAGGTGATGCGCATGTACCGGCAGGACTTCGTGCTGCCGGCGGGAACGCGCATCTACAAGGATACGACGGCGAGCGCGGCGCCCGTCGGCAACTTCTACTACGGCGTTTATCATACGTTGATCCTGGCGCCGGCCACCTCGAACACGGTCGCCAAATGCGTCTATGGTATCTCCGATAATCTGGCGACGAACGTGTTCGCGCAGGCGGGCAAGTGCCGGGTGGCGACGATCGTGTTTGCTTGCGACAACGCTCCAGAGCTCGATACCGAGGCGCCCAAGGGCATGGTAAAGGTCTACCCGCGGCGCATCGATCTGGAGAACACCGAGCGGCTCAAGTCCTTCGAGGCGACGACGGTGGTGGAAAGCATGGCGGAGCTGGAGCAGGCAATCGGTGCGCGCCTCGACTGGCTCGCCGACGAGAAGGCGCGCGCTGCCAAATGACACGCCGCAATGGGCCAGGATCTCGATAGGCCAGGACCATGGCCGACAAGCTTCTCTTTCTGACCGGCAGGCTCGCCGAGCCGCGGCTCAACCGCACGGTCGCCGGCCTCGGGCTGCCGGCGGGCTCCTGGCGCATCGCCAACGTCGGCGTGAAGGTCGCAGCCCTGATGACGGAGGCGATCGTGCGCAACCGCCTCAAAGCCCCGCTTGAGGCGACCCGTGTGATCGTGCCGGGGCGTGCGCGCATGGACTTGAACGAATTGAAGCACCATTACGGCGTGCCGTTCGAGCGCGGGCCCGACGAGATCATCGACCTGCCGCAGTACTTCGGAAAAGGCGGTGCTCCCCCGGACCTAACGCACTACGACATGCGCATCTTCGCCGAGATCGTCGAGGCGCCGGATCTGACCCTCGACGCGATCATGGCGCGCGCCGGCGTGCTCAAGGCCGGCGGCGCGGACGTCATCGATCTCGGCTGCCAGCCCGATGTGCCGTTTCCCCACCTTGAGGAGGCCGTGCGCGCCCTTTCCAGAGCGGGACACAAGGTCAGCGTCGATTCCGGCAACGTCGAGGAATTGCGTCGCGGGGCCAAAGCCGGCGCCGATTTCGTCCTGAGCCTTGATGAGACGAGCCTCGATGCCGTTGACGGCACCAAGGCCGTGCCCGTGCTCGTGCCCAAGCCGCACGGCGATCTCGCCTCGCTTCTACGCGCCATAGACGCCGCCAAGGCGAAGGGGCTTGCTCACCTCGCCGATCCGATCCTCGATCCCATCCATTTCGGCTTCATGCCCTCGCTCGAGCGCTACGCGGAATTGCGACGGCTTCGGCCCGACGTCGAGATCCTGATGGGGACGGGCAACCTGACTGAGCTGACGGATGCCGACAGCCAGGGCGTCACCGCCGTGCTGCTCGGCATCTGCTCGGAGCTGAAGATCCGCAACCTGCTGATCGTGCAGGTCTCGCCGCACACGCGCCGAACGCTGCAAGAGCACGACGCCGCGCGCCGCCTCATGTACCGCGCGCGCGAGGACGAGAGCCTGCCGAAGGGCTATGGCGGCGGGCTCCTGTCGCTGCACGATCTGCGCCCCTATCCGCAGACGCCCGAGCAGATCGCGGCGCTCGCGCAAGCCGTGCGCGATCAGAACTTCCGCATCGAGGTGGCCGAGGACGGCATCCATATCTATAACCGCGACGGCCACTACGTGGCGCGCGATCCCTTCGAGCTGTTCGACAGGCTCGGCGTGGAGGTCGACGGCCCGCACGCGTTCTATCTCGGCTACGAGCTCGCCAAGGCGGAGATCGCGCAGGCGCTGGGCAAGCGCTATACGCAGGACGGCGGGCTCGACTGGGGCGTGGCGGCCGACCGCAAGGCGGAGGACCTGACGCGCCATGCAGCCGAAGGCGCCACGCTCAAGGCTAGCCGCAAGGAGAGGACGGATGGGGCTGATCGTCGAGACGATCGTGACGACGATAAACGCTCACGGTGAGGCGCACATCGCCCCGCTCGGCCTGATCGCCGCGAGCGAGCGCTGGGTCATCGCCCCGTTCCGTCCCTCGCGCACGCTCGACAATCTGCGCGAGGTGCCGTTCGCCGTGGCGAGCCACACCGACGACGTGCGCGTGCTCGCCGGCTGCCTGACGGGACGCAAGAGCTGGCCGACGCGGGCCGCGGACAAGGTCAATGGCGTGGTTCTCGAAGGTGCCGTCGCGCACTGGGAGCTCGCCGTCGATCACGTCACCGAAGATGAGCTGCGCCCGCGCTTTGCCTGCCACATCGTGCACGAGGCGAGTCACCGGCCGTGGCAGGGCTTCAACCGTGCGCAGGCCGCGGTGCTCGAGTGCGCGGTGCTGGTGTCGCGCCTCGACATGCTGGCGCCCGAGAAGATCGAGGCGGAGCTCAAATATCTCGAGATTGCCGTCGCAAAGACGGCGGGCGCGCGCGAGGCTGAGGCCTGGGGCTGGCTGATGGAGCGCGTCGATGCCTGGCGCGCCGAGCGCCGCCGGGCCTGATTGGGCCCCGCGCTCGCGGGCGCTCTTTATTGCGAGATGGTCGTCAGCTTGGCCGGGGCCACGGCGCCGGCCTGGCGTGCGCGCTCGGGCACGGGCTTGGCACGCTCGGTCGGCGCCACCTCGCTCTGCAGCGCTTGGGCCAGCATATGACCGAGGCAGCCGTAGGTGAGATCATTGGGGTGGAAGAGATCGGGCGCCAACAGCTGGCGCGCGGTGAACTGCGCGCTGGTGACAAGGTACTTCATGATCGCGAAGCGCTGCAGGATCGGGATCTTGCGTGCCTCCGCGATCTGGCGCATGGCGACCAAGTAGCGGGCGAAGTCGGGGACCTTATCCGCGCGCGGGAAGTACTGCATGTCGAGCAGAACGACGTCGACGTGGCTCGTCTGCAGGGTGTCGATGCCGCGCTGAACGGTCTTGCGAAACTGGGCGAGGTCCACGTGGCGCATGGCGTCGTTCACGCCGGTCTGCCAGATCACGAGTGCAGGCTTGAGCGGCAGCACGTCCTTCTTGATGCGCGGCAGCATGTCGGCGGCGAGCTGGCCGCCGACCCCCCGGTTGACGACCGTGATCTCGCTGCCCGGAAAAAGTCGCTGCAACTCGAACTGGAGCTGGACGGGATAGGAGGCCTTGGGGCTGCTGGCGCCCACGCCTTGGGTGCTGGAGGAGCCGAGCGCCACAATGGTGACCGGCTTCTTGGCCACGAGCCGGGCGGCGAGAACGGGCAGCGGCGCCGTGAAGCGCACGAGCGAGACCGGGACCTTGCAGCGGGAGCCGGCGGCCGCGGCCGCCGGCGCTGCGAGCGTCACACCCGCTGCAACTGCGAGCGCCAGCCGGCAAAATGCTTGCGCAGGGCCTGCGCCAGGCCGACGTCGTCGGTACCGCGATTGCGCTGCGCCAGAGCCCATGCCGTGCCCCACAGAAGTCCGATGCCGACCGAATTGACCAGAGCCTGCAGGATATACCCGGCCCCGGCTTCAGACAGAACCACCCAACCAGTAAACGATAGCACCGTTCCAAGACAGAAGATTTCCAGGGAGTGCTTGCCGCAGCGCGCAATGCCCCTGGCCCAGGCTTGAGTGAGCCACCGGCCTTGGGGCTGCAGTAAGGTCATGACGAGATAGCCCAGGGCCACGACGTGGGCGAGGCGCCAGGGGGATAAGTAGCTCTTGTTCATGGCGCCGAGTAGGTCGCGCGGCAGGAGGCGCGCCGTCGCGAGCCCCGGGATCTGCGTCCACGGCGCGGCCACGAGGAAGGCAAAGGCGACGTAGCCGATCGCGAGCCATAAAAGCGTGCGCGAGACGGGAATCGGTCCCTGCCGGCTGAAGTGCGCGGCCATGGCTCCGATGGTGACGAGGAGCTGCCAAGCGAAGGGATTGAACACCCAGCCTTGAGGGCTCTGCTGGCTCGGCAGGTTGAGCGAAAAGAGGTTTGCCATGGCCCAGAGCCCGACCGATAGGACGGCCGCCTGCCACGGCCGGCGCGGCATGAGCCACATAAGGAACGGCAGCCACACGAGCAGGAGCACGATGTAGAGCGGCAGGATGTTGAGCATGTTGGGCTGATTGACGAGCGCCGCCGCGAGCACGGTGGAGCGAGCCGGGGTCGCGGCGAAAACGTGCACGCCGATGTTCTGTACGTACATGGGATTGGCGAACACGCCCGCCGCCAGCGTCAGCCCCAAGGCGCAGATGGCGACGAGCCCCAGATGCCACAGATAGATGTCGCGCACGCGGTCCAATATGCGGCCGGCCCCTGCGCGAAACCCCTGCGACTCGAAGGTGCGCCCGTAGGCGAGAACTGCAGAGAACCCGGCAAGCAGCACGAACACCTCGGCGGCGTCGGCAAAGCCGAAGTTGCGCAAGGTGAACCGCGCCAGGTCGTTTCCGGGCACGTGGTCGATGAAGATGAACACGAGCGCCAGCCCGCGAAAGAAGTCGATTCGCAGGTCGCGCGGCATACCCGAGCTGGTGTTGCTCATGGGCATCTCTGATTACCTGGCCGTCAGTTGGAAAAGCGATCGGAACGTATCAACAAGCACGTTCCCTGGACTCACACAACGCGACACGGATGCTGGCTGTTCCTGCATGAACGGGACATGAAATTGCGGCATCAGGACGACGGGGACAGCGGCGTTCATCCTGCACGCGTATCGATCCGGCCACGCGAATGTTATCGCGCCCCTCCCAATTCCGCCGGAATTGCCCTGCTAATCCGCGGCCGAACGCCATGTGCCCGGGCTCGGTGAGACCCGGCTGGCGCGCTCCGCTCTGCGGACGCGTGTTCCGCGTTTCTTATCCGAGGTTGTAGCTCAGTGGCAGAGCGCCCGGGAAACCGGGAGGCCGGGGGTTCGATTCCCTTCAGCTTCACCATGCGACTAGCTCAATGGTAGAGCACAAGACTAGGGTTCTTGGGGTCGTGGGTTCGAATCCCACGTCGACCGTCCTTCCAGGACACTCGCCTGTTAAGCGAGCTCGAAACAGCGGAAGCCGGCCAGCTCCCCGGCCCAATCGCACACCGCTTAAAGGCCTCGGCCGAGGGCAGGAGCGAGACGGCAAGCGCCGCGGCGCTCTGAGCCAGTGCGGATACCGGCCGGCCGCAAAGCCTGAGCCCGGGCACCGGCACGTCCCCTCCTCGGAGGCGACGTGGACGCAACCCGAGGTGTATGGTGGCGCGGCCGGTCTCAAGCTCTGGCCCGCGTGCAAGGCGTGGGGTGCGGCCGGCGACCTTCTCTGCTCGCGCGTACGTCGGAGACCAAGAATGCGTAAGTACGGTTTCTGGTTCGAGGTCGTCGTCAAGGATGATGAGCGCGCCTTTCTGGCCCGCGACGGCCGCTTCGTGCGGCTTTTGCAGCCGGGCCGCTTTACCGCGTTCGATCCGGGTGGGCACCTGACGGTCGAGGTCGTCAAGGCCGTCCGCGCCGAGATCGTGCCGGAGCGGGCGCTGCTCCTGCAGCGGACCCATCTTCCGGTCGCCGAGCAGAACTTCGAGATCGTGCACGCCGGTCCCAACGAGGTGGCGATCGTCTCCTTCGACGGCGAGCCCAAGACCCTTGTCCTGCCCAATACGACGCGCGCCTTCTGGAAGTCGCTGACGCAAGTCGACGTGGAGCGGATCGATACCGCCTCCGAGCTGCGCGTCGCCAAGCGCCACCTGGACAAGCTCGACCTGGCGCGGGCGGGTCCCGTTGTCGTGTCGGCGGTCGTGGAGGCGCACGAGGCGGGCCTGCTGATCGTCGACGGCGAGCTCAAGGAGCGCCTGCCGCCCGGCCGCCACGCCTTCTGGCAGGTCGGTCGCACGGTCCGGATTGCGAAGGTCGACCTGCGCCCGCAGCCGCTCGAGATCACAGCGCAGGAGATCCTGACCAAGGACCGCGTCGGCATCCGCGTGACGCTCACGGCCTTCACCAAGGTGACGGATCCCGAGAAGGCGGCGCTGGCGACGGCCGACGTCGCCGGAACGCTCTACCGGCTCGTGCAGTTCGCGATCCGCGAGGCGGTGGCGACGCGCACGCTCGATGACATCCTGGCCGCGCGCGATACGATCGACCAGGAGGTGCGCGCCTTCGTCACCGAGCGCGCCCATGCGCTGGGCGCGGAGGTGGGCGAGATCGGCGTCAAGGACGTGATCCTGCCGGGCGATGTGCGCGAGCTTCTGAACAAGGTCGTGGAGGCCGAGCGCGTGGCCAAGGCCAATTTGATCCGCCGCCAGGAGGAGACGGCGGCGACGCGCTCGCTTCTCAACACCTCCAAGCTCATGGAGGACAACCCTCTGTTGCTGCGCTTGAAGGAGCTCGAGGCCTTGGAGAAGCTCGTGGAGAAGGTGGGGCGCATCGACCTGCACGCCGGCGCTGGCGCCGGCGGCTTCGAAGCGCTGTTGCAGAACCTCTACACGCTTAACCGCGACAAGGACGAGGCGAAGGACTGAGCGCAGCGCGAGCGCGGCCTTAAGCGGAGACCCGCGCCTCGCTTGCGTCCGCGAGCAGCGCGACGGCGACGGCTGGCGCGCAGCGCGTGACCCACACGCGGGCATCGGGTACGGCCTCGACAAGGTCGGCAAAGGGCTGGCAGGGGCGGCTCAAGTCGGCCGCCAGCGCTGCGAGCTGCGGCGCTCCGATGCCCGCGGCGACGATCGGCGCATCGGCCGGCACCGGCGTTGCGGCGAGCACCTCCGCGCAGGCGGCGCGCAGCTCGGCCATCTGCCGGTCGGCGATCGCACGCGCCGCCGCTTGCCAATCGTCGAGCGTCGCATCAGCGCCGTCGCGGCCGAAGGCGCGCGCGAGGCGGGCTACGCTCTCGCCGAGCGACGTGCCTCGGCGGTCTGCGGTGCCGTGCTGGTCGGTGCCTTCGGGCAGCTCGCCGAGAACGCGGCGCACGTCCGCCATTGTGGCGAAGTTGCCGGCGGCGAGCCGCTGGAGGCGCTGCTTGAAGAAGACCTCATGCGCAACCGTGGCGACGTCGGAGCGCGTGAGGCCGGAATAGACGAGCTCCGACGTTGCAAGGCGCTCGCCGTCGGTGAGCCCGCGCGGGCACGGCGCCGCGGAGACGATCGGGATGATGTCGGTCGTGGTCGAGCCCATGTCGATCAAGAGACCGTCGCCCAAGAGCTGGGCGACGAGCTCGGCGGAGGCGAGAAAGTTTGTGGAGGCCACAGTGGCGGGGTCCTGGCGCGCCTCCTGGGCGCTGCCGAAGCCGCAGGGCCCCATCCAGATGCGGGTCTCGGGGCCGAGCAGCTTGACGATCCGATCGACGAGGGTGCGCACGCCCGTAGGGCGGTCAGGGAAAAGCTCGCACAGCTCGCCTGTCATGGTGACGGCGTGCCGTCGCGCGCGCGCGGTTAGGGGGCCGGCTTGGCGGAACGCGGCGTCGAGGCGGTCAAGGCCGAGCCACAGCGGGCAGGGAATCTGCACGGCGGCAACGACGCGCCCGCCTTCGGTGAGCGCAACCTTGAGATGCGCCCCGCCCACGTCATAGCCGGCGGTTATGGCCATTTTGACCCCTCGCCCTCGAACGTGCCCCCCGCAATCCCTGGTGGGCCTCCCGCCGTGATACACGAGGCGGGCGCGGAGGCAAGAAAATGGACATAATTCCGGTAATCGACGTGCGGCACGGGGTGGCGGTGCGGGCGACAAGGGGCCAGCGCGAAGGCTACCTTCCCCTCAAGACGGCGTTGGCCGCGGGCAGCGACCCGGTCGATGTCGCGCGGGGGCTTCGGTCCATCTTTCCCTTCCCGCGGCTCTACGTCGCCGACCTCGACGGCATCGAGGGGCGCGGGCCCAACGCGGGGCTTGTCGAAAGGCTCGCCGAGGCGCTGCCCGGCGTGGGCCTGTGGCTCGACGAGGGAACCCCGGTGCGCGAGGTTCTCGCCCGGTCGGGCCGCGGATCGGTTGCAACCCCGGTCGTCGGCTCGGAGGGCCTCACAGGGCCTGCCGACGTTGCGGCGCTCAGGGCGTTGGCGCAGAGCGGCTATGTGCTCTCGCTCGATTTCAGGGACGATCGCTTCGAGGGTCCTCCCGCCGTTCTGGCCGAGCCCGAGCACTGGCCGCGGTGCGTCATCGTGATGACGCTTGCGCGGGTGGGGAGCGCAGAGGGCCCGGACCTCGAGAGGCTCGCGGGCGTCGTCGATATCGCTGGCGCACGGGCTGTCTATGCGGCCGGCGGCGTACGGCACGCCGGCGACGTTGCCGCGTTGAAGCGGCAGGGCGCAACGGGCGTGCTCATCGCCAGTGCGCTGCACTCAGGTGCGATTACGGCCGGCGATCTGGAAACGATCGCCGGCCGCTGATGTCGTCGCGCGAGGAGGTTGAGCAGAACGGCGTGCCGGGCTCTATCCCTTCCAGCGGCCTGTAAGCAGTCTACCCAATCGCGACAGCAGACCCGCCTTCATAGGCGGGGAATCATCCTGCTGCGGACGGTTTCCGCTTCAAGTCTTCGCACTGAACGGATGCTGCGCGGTATTGCGCTGGGCGGTTGCCTCGGCGGCGGTCGGCTTGCCGGCGACGGCGCGTGCGATCGACTCTTTCACGGCGCGGTAGTTGAAGTCCTGGATCTTGGCGTCGTCGGCTGCTTCCCAGTGAATGAACACGCCAACGCAGATGTAGATGTCGTCGGCTTCCGACGCCGGGATGACGCCCTCGGCGACGGAGTCCTGCACGGCCTTGGCGACCGCGTACTGCGCGGGGCCGAACATCTGCACGGCCTGGCGCGCGTCCTTGATGGTGACCTTGTTGTAAAGGATCGTGCTCGGCTTGCAGGCGAGGTTCGGAGCGATGACGGCGAGCAGCGTCGTGAAGCCGTCCTTGTTGTTCGTCAGAGCGTTGCAGAATGCCGTCTCGGCGGCGCTGCCCCGCGGGCCCATGATGAGGTCGATATGCGCAACCTCATTTCCGTCGCCGACGAGGGATTCGCCGACCATCACTTTATTGATCTTGGCCATTACGGGGTTCCTCCCATAGCTAAAAACACCACGAGCACCAACGCCACCCCGCCGTAGCCGGGTGCATGCCGGTTCTGCCCAATCTCTTAGCTATCCCTGTTATCTGCGATCGGCGGACAACTCGTCCCCGAACCGGTTGGCCGGATAGCGGCGCGCCTTAAGCACCGCCCCTAATTAACGCGAGGCACCCTCTTTCGACAAGGGGTTAGACGGTGCCCGGCAGCCCCAGTCGCTCGCAAATCGACGCGGCAAACAGCGTTGCTACAACAAAGTCGGCCGTTGTTCCCGGGTTGAGGTTGCGGCTCTTCAATGCGGTGTCGAAGGCGAGCAAGGCCTCGAAGCTCTCCGGGCGGACGGCGGGATCCCAAAGGGCGGCATGGCGCCGGGCCTCGGCTTGGACCGCCAGCGCCGCTTCCTCCCCGAGCTTGCGGGCGATGTGGCTGTCCGGGTACTGGGCGAGGTAGGCCATGTGCAATGTGGTAACCACGTTGGCACCGGCCCCGTTCCGGCCCGCCTGCTCGAGCAGCGGCAGACCGAACTCGAAGATCTCTGCAAGATCGGTGACATAGGCCCGCGCGATGCGGTCCCGGTCGGCGGCGAGCGCCATCGCCTGGCGCAATCCCGCCGTGGGGGGCCGGGCGACGTCCTGGTCGGGAGCGGTGCCGAGGCCGCCGGGGTTGGCGAGCCGTATCGCTGAAAAGACGTTTGCGGCATCCGCGGCATCGAGGGCCGCGAGCACGTGCCTGACACGGTCGCGCAGGCTGCCGCCGTCCTCATGTTGCGCTGCGGCTGCAAGCGGCGCTGACAGGAGAAGAATGCCGAGGTTCGTGTTGCAGTGAGCCGCCGCCATCGCAGCCTCGACGCCGCGCAGAATGCGCTCGCCGACCTGCAGCCGCTCAGCCGCGATCCACGGCGCCGAAGCTTCGGCCGCCGCCTCGAAGTGCGCCGGCTCCATGCCGTGGCCGCCGGCATGGACGTGCACGTTGCCGGGCTTCAAGGCCAAAAGCTCGGCGCGGGATGCGGCGAGGAAGGCTTCGCGCGTCTCGCTCTCGCTCAAGAGCGACATTGGCGGCCATGCTGGTGCGTGCGCACGGCGGCGAGGAAGTCCTCGGCGATGGCATCCGCGATGTCGACGTCGGAGACGCTCTGCAGCCCCCGCCAGGATGGGTTGGAGTTGACCTCGAGCACGAGGAGGCGCCCGTCGGGCGCGCGGATCAGGTCGACGCCGGCGTAGTCGGCATCGACGGCTGCAAGCGCGGCGGTTGCGAGCGCCGTCATCTCGGCGGTAGGCGGACAGGCGACCGGGTTGCCGCCCTGGTGCACATTGGTGATCCAGCTGCCGCCCTTGCGGCCCATCGCGGCGATGGTGCGGGCGCGCGTGACGACGACGCGCCAATCCTCGAACATCGTGCCCGAGGAGGGCACGTAGTCCTGCAGGTAGTAGATATTGTCCGCGGCCTCGGGCGCAGGCAGGTCAGCGCGTGAGTCGACCTTTAACAGCCCTTTGCCCTGCGACCCGAACAGCGGCTTGAAGATCAGCGGCCGGCCGGCATCGCGCGTGTAGGCGGCGGCGGGGTCCTCCCCCTCGACCGTGCGCGTGCGCGGCGTAGCGATGCCAGCCTTGTGCAAAAGGAAGGTCGTCATCGATTTGTCGACGCAGCGCTCGATCGCGCGCGCATCGTTCCACACGCGCACGCCGCTCATGCGCAAAGCATGCAGGATGCCCAGCCGAAACGTGATCTGCTCCAGCGTTCCCGCCGAGATCGAGCGCACGAAGGCGGCATCGGGCAGTGCGCCGTCAAAGCCGGGGATGTCGATGCCGCTCGCGAGGCCGGTATCAAAAGCGCAGCGCGGCAGCGACGTCACGGTGACGGAGGCGCCACGTCGGCGCATGGCCTCTGCGAGGCGGCGGACGTGCCAGTCGCCGCTCTCCTCCTCGAGAAACAATGCAATGCGCGGTGCCCCGCCGGCCGGAGCCTCAGCGGAAGCTTGCGTCGACGATCTCTGGAGCAAGTTCGCCAGCGTGAAACGATGAGCCGGTGTCGAGG
Source organism: uncultured Alphaproteobacteria bacterium (assembly GCA_963724945.1). Taxonomy (GTDB): domain Bacteria; phylum Pseudomonadota; class Alphaproteobacteria; order Rhizobiales; family Hyphomicrobiaceae; genus Hyphomicrobium_A. The sequence continues at coordinate 2,073,150 of CAVRWL010000003.1, forward strand.
TTGGATACGGTGACCGCGGCCGGGCTGAACAACATGGGGTCGATCTTGTAGAAGTCGCCATTGACGGCGGCGAAGATCTCGGCGAACGGCTTGCCGTAGGCCGGGCTGTTGCGGCTCGGCAGCTCGTCGGCGAGCCTCTTGGCCGCCTCGTCGCTGCCGCGCACGTAGAGCTGCACGCGCCCGCCGTAGATGATGGCATCGTTGGTGCGGCCCATGGCGCTGACGAAGTCGGGGACAGGCGGCGAGATCGGCGCGGTGCCGACGCCGTCCTCGATGTTCTCGAGTGGGAAGTGCAGCGCGTGCGCCTTGTGCAGCGCCACCTCGAGCACGCGCGCGACGACCTGCACCGAGCCGGCGAGGCTGCCCGTCGGAGCGAAGAGAATGGTGAGATCGGCGGGCGCGACGCCACAATCGGCGGCAACCCGCTTGACGAGCCCTGGCGGCGGCGGCTTGTCGCCTTCTATGACGAGCGCGGCCTTGTTGTGGTGATCGACGTAGCCGAGCTCCTGGAAGAGCTCCTCCTTGCGCGACAGCGCGCGCGCGGGCCCTGATCCGAGCGCGAAGAAGCCCGTCTCCTCGTCGCTCATGGTCCAGCCGCCGTACTGGCTGCCGAGGCAGGCGATGACGGGGTTGGAGGAGTGGACGGTGACGCCGAGCGGCCAGCGGGCGATACCCGAGGCGGTGTTGAGCGTGACGACGCCGAGCCCGCCCATGCAGATCTCGGCGAGCTGGCGGCCGGCTTCCAAGCCGCCGGGCGTGGCGGCCCCGAGGTCGATGCGGCGCTCGCCGGCCTCGCCGATCGAGACGATGCATCTGAGGGCGGCGGCGTCGGCAACGACGGCATCAACGAGCTTGGCCGCTCGCGCCGACACGCTCGGGGCGGGGCCGACGTACTTTTGCATTGTTGAGCTCCGTGTCTGCCGCCCGTCCATATAGCATGTGAGCCAATTCGTCCAAGCGGTGTCGGCAATTGTACTCGGCGGTTGTGGCGGTTTCACCGGCCGCAAACACCGTTGCGATGGGTCGGTTAAGGGGGATGCGAGTGCCCGCAGAGGGGCGGTCGGCGGTCCAGGACGGCCAGGGGAGCGCACCGGCTGTGATCGTCGCGATATCGGCGTAGAGGACACCCGCGGCGCGGGCCCCCGGCGCCGGCTCGGGCGCGACCATCTCGCCCCCGCAACAGGCCGCGATGTGGGCTGCAAAGAGGGCGCCGGAAGCGTCGTCGAAGATATCGAGGGTGGCGCCGGGTCGCGGATTGACCTCAAGCAGCAGAGGGGTGGCCTCCCGCAGCAGGAAGTCGAAGGAGACGACGCCAATAAGTCCGAGTGCGTCGCAAATGGCCTCGGCTGCGGCGGTCATGCGCGCCTCGACCGCCGCCTCGAGGCCGACGGGCCCCGTCGCCCCACCGTACCGGTAGGGGCGCCGGCCGGTGCCGACGGTCCATTGACGACTGAAGCCCACGACGTGGACGCTGCTCCGCCGCGCGACCGCGAGGAGGGAGACGGGCACGCCGTCCAAGCGGCGCTGGACGTAGCGGCCCCGCGACGACGGTGCCGCGCGGCAATCCATGACGTGGGCACCGCCGCTGCCGCCGATGCGCTTGGAGAGCCAGCCTTGGGGATCATCCGGGGGATCGTCCGGGGCCCCAAGCCGCGTCTCGGGGTGCCCGACGGCAAGCCGGTCGAGCAAAGGAAAGAAGACGGCGGGGTCTTTGGCCCGCGCTATGGCCGCCCCATCGTTGCCGATAAGTCTGTAGCGCTTGGCGAGCGTCGCGACGAGCTTCGGGGTGTCCTCGAAGCCCGAGCCGAGCACGAGGCCGACGGGCTGGCGCGCGGCTTGTGCAGCGAGGCGATCAAGAGCCGCAAGCAGCGGCCGCGCCCGAAAGCCCAGCCGCGTCGCCTCGCTCAGACAATGGTACGCGCCGGCGCCTTCGCGCATGTCCGCGTCGCCGAAGGCATCGACCACCAAGGGTGTGAAGCCCGCCCGCCGGGCCGCGGCGGCGAGCGCCCGTCCCGACAGCGCGGCGATGAGGATCGTCTCTTGGCTCAAGTGGTGAACGTCCGCGCGAACTGGAAGGCGTCGCGGAAGTCGAGGTGGAGCGCCTTGTCGGAAGCGATCATGCGCTTGAACAGCCCCAACTCCGTCTTGTACTTCACGTCGCCGATGGCGAGCGGCCCGACCCCCAGAGCGTTGCAGCCGGGCAGCGGGGCGCCGTCCATGAACAGCTCCATGCCTTCCACGCCCGGTGGCGGCACGGCGTTCACGTCGGCAACGACGAGCAGGTTCTTGGCTATCGCCTTGTCGGCGGCGCTGATGACGCGCACGCCGGCGGCGGCGGCGGCAAAGATCACCTCCGCATCGGCGATGATGGCTGTCTTCTGCTCAGGCGTCTCGCCCGGCGCGGGCTCCAGGTCGACGCCGAAGCGCTCCTTGGAGATGGCGGCCGACTTGAAGACGCGATCGATGCCACGGTGCGCGACAAGCTTCACCTTGGCGCCCTCCTGGGCGGCGATGATGGAGGAGGCGAAGCCCACGACGCCCGTGGCGCCGAACACGGCGACGCGGATATCCTTCCATCCGCGGTTGAACTTTGTGCGCAGCACCCGCTCGACGCAGGCGACCATGGCGGCAGCCGTGGTGAACGAGCCGGCGGGATCGGCGAACGTCGACAGCTCGAAGGGCGGCACCAGCGCCTTGCGCGCGGCGTCCATCATGTCGAGCGCCAAAAGGGCATCCTTGCCGCCGATGAATATGCCGGTGCGCACGCCGTCTTGAGGAGGGCGTGAGAAAATGGCGTCCTGGGTGAGGCCCGTCACCTCCTCGAGCGTCACGTTGATATAGGGGACGATCACCTTGAACCCGGCGTCTGCAGCCATGTTCACGTCGAAGGGGCTCATGTGCTTCTGCGGCGAGAACATGTGCAGAATCGGAGTGGCGTCGCTCATTGTTACTTTCCTCGTCTCTTCATTTTTTTGCTCTACGGGCTCGCGATCCGCTCGACCGAGGCGCCCCTGTTGCGGCCTTTGGCGATCAGGATATCGAGACCCTCGGCTCTAGCGGCTTCGTTCAAAGAATCATAGAGGCGTTCGGCATTTTCCTTGGAGGACGTGAAGGCGAAACCGGTCGGGCCCCAGGAGCTTTGTCCGATCCCGAACGCACCTGCCGCCTTGAGCTTTTCCGCAACGCGTCCGACCGCCGGGCTGGTCCAGGGCCCGCCGCCTTGAGCGGCGGCGAAGTGCCCGCCGATGATCGATTGGATCTCCGTCAGCGCCGCACCGAACAAACGAATGTCGGCCTCCATCAGGCCGGGTACAAGCTGCATCAGAACGAGGCGACAGACATGGGCTGCCGCGGACTCCGATAGCGGCGGGCAGCGCGGCGAACGCTTCGGCCTCGGCCTCTCCGTGAACGCCCGCCGTGCGCGCGTCGATGATGAGCAGGATGCGCCAAGCCTCGGGGAAATCGGCGCGCATCAGGATGGGAGGCGGACGGTCCTCGGCGCCGCGGCCCCCGTCGACGATGAAGCCGCCGCGCTCGAAGGCAGCCATGCCGATGGCCGAGCGCGCGCCGCGCTCGAGGACGCAGCCGAGCTCGCCAATACCGCGCTCGATGCCCTCCAGCGCCAAAAACGCCGCCCCGACCGCGAGGGCGAGCTGGGTTCCCGAGCCGAGGCCCGCATGCGGCGGGATAGCGCTTGCCACGTCGAGCTGGTAGGCGGACGTCGTCGGGTAGATCTCGGCGAGGCGGCGCAGCGTCGCCAGCGCGCGGTTGCGGTCGGGGCCGTCCGCCTTGCCGGCGCGGGCACGGGCGAGGACGAGCTCTGTTGCCGGGCGATCGATGGCAAGCCCGATGCTGCCGAAGCGGCGTCCCAGGTTGCCGTTGAGATCGAGGAAGCCCAAGTGGAGACGTGCCGGGGCAACGACGCGAACGGCGCCGGCCGGCCGGCCGCGCACGGGGGCAGGCGATCCCTCGGAGGGAAGCTCGGTTTGCGTTGCGTCGGCCAGAGGCATTACTTTGAACCCAGGAGCATCAGTGTCCACAAACGACGAGGAGGCGACAATATGACGGCAGAGCGTGAAAAGCCCATGCCGGATGCCGAGGTTGCCGCATGGCTCCAACAAAACCTTCCCAAATGGCGTCTGGAGGACGGCTGGATCAGGAGAACATACAAGACGAACGGCTGGAAGGGGACGCTGATGGTGATCAATACGGTCGGCCATCTCGCCGAGGCCGCCTGGCACCATCCTGATATCACGGCCTCCTACGCCTGGGTCGAGGTGCGCCTTATGACGCACACCGCCAAGGGCATCACCGGCAAGGACCTCGAGCTCGCCAAGAAGATCGAGGAGGTCGTGCAGTGGCAGCCAGGCAAGGAGGGCCGCGGCCTGGAAGGGACGCCGGCGACCGACATGCGGTTCGCCTACATCAAGTACGACTGAGGGCTATCGCATCCGCTCCGGGAAGCGCGGAGCGGCGGCGAGCGAGCGGACCACCATGAGCTGCAGCGGCCACGGACTTCGATTGCATCATCGCAATCGGCTCCAACCTCGGCGACAAGGCCGGCAACATCGATACTGCGATCGACCTCTTGATCAGCTCGGGCGACATCAGGCTCGTGCGCCGCTCGCGCAATTTCGCCACCGAGCCGTGGGGCAAGACCGACCAGGACTGGTTCGTCAATGCGTGCATCGCCGTGGCGACGAAGCTGTCGCCGCACGATCTGCTGTTGCGCTGCCAGGGGATCGAGCGCCGCATGGGCCGCGTGCCGACCGAGAAGTGGGGCCCGCGTATCATCGACCTCGATCTACTGATCTATCGCGATGCCGTCATGCGCGAGCCTGATCTCGTGCTGCCGCATCCCCACATCGGCGAGCGCGCGTTCGTGCTGGCGCCGCTCATGGACGTTGCGCCTGACTTGAAGATCGGCGCATGCAGCGTCCGCGAGCTCTACGCCGCCATCGATCTTGAAGGCGTGCGCCCGCTCGATGGCGCCCAATAGCAAAGCGCCGCGGACGCGCACGTCCACGGCGCTAGCACGCCCATATGGGCCTAGCTTATTTCTTCGGGCTTCCGTCGGCGTTGAACGAGCCGATATAGGCGGCGATGTCGTCGCGATCGAGCTCATCCTTGAGGCCGGGGAACAGCATCTTGTTGCCGGGCACCACCTTCTTGGGGTCGGCGATGTATTCCTTGAATTTGGCCTCGTCCCACACCCAGCCGGCTTTCTTCATGGCCTCTGAGTAATTGAAGCCCGCCTCGGTGCCGGCCTTGCGACCGAACAGACCGTTGAGGTTGGGGCCGACCTTATTCTTCGCACCCGGCCCGATCGAGTGACACGGCGCGCACTTGTTGAACACCTTCTTGCCGGCCTCAGGATCCTGCGCCGACGCAACCGCCGGCAACACGACCAACAGACCAGCTGCGAGAACCCACCTGAGCATCCTGGTTTCCTTCCCTGTAGTAGTTGCTGCGATCACAGGCTATGAAGCGACCGCGCAATCTTCTAATGCCAGCTGGGAATGTGCCAAGACTTTTCTGAACTTGGGCTGAACACAAATGACGCACCCCCCTCGGTAGGGCGGTGCGTCATAAACGGATTCAAATCCGTCGAACCGCGCTTAAGCGTCCGTCGGCGCCGGTGTTTTTTCCTTGGTGGCCTTGGGGGAGGCACCACCCGGACGACGGTAGATGAACTCCGGGGGAGTCTCGTGGGACTCGATCTCGGCCACCTTCGCCCACTCCTCATGCAACGGCGACAGCGAGCAGGCGGGGTCGGTATTGGCGGCATCGCCCGTCAGCGCGAACGCCTGGCAGCGGCAGCCGCCGTAATCGATCTCGCGGCGCGGGCAGGAGCTGGCACGGCTCCTTCATCCAACCGGTGCCCCGATACTTCTGGAACGCGGAGCCGTTAAGCCAGATCTCGCCGAGCGGCTTGTCGCGCACGTTGTCGAACTCGAGGCCCTTGATCGATTCGGCGGCGTGGCAGGGCAGCACCCGCCCCGACGGGGTGACGTTGATGATGCCGCGGCCCCAGCCGCCCATGCATGGCTTGGGGAACTTGGCGTAGTAGTCGGGCACGACCATGTCGATGACGATGACGCCCTTCAGGCGCTCGCGCGCCTTTTCGGTGGCCTTGGCGGCGGTCCATGAAAGTCCTCGCGCGTCGGCATCAGCGCCGCACGGTTCTTGAGCGCCCAGGCATAGTACTGGACGTGGGCGATCTCGACGCGGTCGGCGCCGAGCGCGACGGCATAGTCGATGATCGCCTCGACGTTCTTGATGTTGCGGCGATGGATCGGCGCATTGATGGTGAGCGGGAGGCCGAGCTCGCGCACCCAGCCGGCGACCTCCTTCTTCTTGGCGCTGCCGCCCTTGTAGCCGGCGATGCGGTCGGCGTTCTCGGCGGCGACGTCGACGTCCTGGATCGAGATCTGCACGTGGTCGAGACCGGCCTCCTTGAGCTTCTGCAGCCGCTCCTTTGTCAGAAGCACGGCGGCGGTGATGAGGTTGGTGTAGAGACCCGCCTCCGAGGCGGTCTTGACGATGTCCTCGAGGTCGCGCCGCACCGTCGGCTCGCCGCCCGAGAGATGGATCTGCAGGATGCCGAGCTGCGCGGCCTGGCGCATGACCTTCTGCCACTCCTCGGTCGTCAGCTCGGTGTTGACCCGCTCGAGCTCGAGCGGGTTCGAGCAATAGGGGCACTGCAGCGGGCAACGATGCGTCAGCTCCGCCAACAAGCCGATCGGTGCGCGCGCACAGGCAATATCCATCGGCTCGGGAGCGGTCACGGAGTCGCAGCGCATCTCGCCGGCATCCATCGTCACCGTACCTTCCTTCACATGGGTAGGGGCAGTTCCGTTCATGCCTTCACTACTCCCTTGTCCGCGAGATCCTGCAGCATCGCGATGATGTCGGCGGAGATCTCGCCTATCGGTGCATTATACTCCTTTGCGAGCACGCCAGCGATATCGGCGACGGTGCGCTCGCCATCACAAAGCTTCAAAACCTCGACAGCGACGTCGTCGGGGTCGAAGAGGCGCTCGGGCGCGAGGATGATCCAGCGGCCCCGGCCCGCGTCGTGGCGCAGCTTGATATGGGGCGGCATCGTCGGGCGCGTTCCCCCGCTGATGATGGCGCGGACGCGCGGGGCTCGCTTCACCCATTCTCGAGCCTCCGGGCGGAAGGCGCCGGGCGGGATGTTGCCCTCCACGTAGGCATGCTGCAGTGCGTCGAGCTGCACCCAGAGGACATTGCACTTGAAGCGCACGGCGTCGACGCAGGCTTCCTGCTCCTCGCGCGTCTTGGCGTTCTTCAAGACGTATTGCAGCGCGAAGTCGGCGTCGCGCGGAGCCTGCGTCAGGCGACGGCGGAAATAGGCCATCACCTTCTCGTCGATGAAGTCGTAGTTCTCGAGCATGCCTGCGATCCGCTCCTTGTGGATCTTGGGAGCGAAGAGCTCGGTGAGCGAGGAGGCAATCGCAACCGTGATCGGCTGCTCGCGCACGAAGTTGACGTAGGCCTCCACGGCGAAGCGCGTCGCCGGCAGAGCGCCCTTCATGGAGACGACGTAGTCGCGGTCGAGCCCGAGGCCGTCGGTCAAGACGAGCCAGCGCTCGATGCCGCCCGGCTCCTCCGGCGGCAGACCGTCATGGTCGTGCACGCGGTGGATCCATTCGCGGCGCAACTCGCGGTCATAGAGGCGGCTGACGAGGGCGGCGTCCTTGCGCGGCACGGCCGACTGATAGCAGTAGCGGTTGAGCGCCCAGGCCTGAACCTGCGGCTTGGCAAGCTTGCCGCCGTGCAGCATGTGATGGAAGGGGTGCTTGTCGTGGTAGCGCTCGGCGCCGACCGCGCGAATGGCGGCTTCGTACTCGGCAAGACTCATGGGCTCTGCTGGGCCGCGCGCCGTGCTGATACGCTCCAGGCTAACCGGCTCGGTCATAGGCGTACCTCCAATCCGTCGTATCCGACTTCCCACCCGGCACCCTCGATCGTCTTGCGCGCGTCCGAATTCTCGTTCAGCGCCGGGTTCGAATTGTTGATGTGAACATATATGAGCCTTCCGACCCCGAGTTTGGAGAAGGCCTCGATCGACCCTTCACTGCCCGACATGTTGATATGGCCCATGCGCCCGCCTGTTTTCGGCATCAGGCCCTGCTGGATCATCTCGTCGTCGGTGAACAGCGTGCCGTCGAAGAAGACGACGGAAGCCCCTTTGAGGCGGCGGCTGAGCGGCTCATCGATCGCGGCGCAGCCGGGAATGTAGAAGAAAGACTTCTTTGTTGCCGGATCGGTAACCTTGAGGCCGATGGTGTCGCCCTCCTTGGTTCCGAAGTCGGGGCCCGCCGCGGCGTCCTCCAGATAGAGCGCGACTTTGCCGGGGACGGCAAATGCCTCGACGGTCAAGCCAAGCTCGACGTTGGCTCCGCGCAGCGGCGTTGGCTGATCCAGAGGGAGCAGGATGCGCGGGACGAGCGGCTCGGCCAGGATCTGGAAGATGGAGTTGGCGGCGATCGTCGCGAGAACCCGGTCCGTTCCGTAGATCGAGAACGGCTCGGCCTCGCGCAGATTGATGAGCCCGGCAATGTGATCGACGTCGCCATTGGTTAGGACGACGGACTTGATGGGGCTGTGGCGATGGCCAAATTTGGGATTGGCCCAGAGCTCGGGCGTCTGCGCGATCTGCTGGCGCAGGTCAGGCGAGGCGTTGAACAGCACCCAATTCTCGCCGTCACGGCTGACGGCAAGCGAGGATTGGGTCCGCGCCTTGAACCCGGGTGTGCCCGCGCGCACGGCCACGCAGTTGTGGCAGTTGCAGTTCCACTGAGGAAAGCCGCCGCCCGCGGAAGACCCCAGAACCTTGATGATCATGGAAATGGTCTAGCAAGTTTAGGGCGCGCCGTCATGGCGGAGCCATGCTCCGCATGGACGCCACAAATGACAACGGCGGTCGAGAGGTCGACCGCCGTTGTCGGAAACTCACGGAGTTAAGTGAGCTGATCGACAGTCGTTAGATGATGTCGATCTCGGCCGGCAGATACGAGGTAACCTCGAGGCCAACTTCCTGCTCACGAACTGCGGGCTTTGTCCAAACCTTCATAGCATTCCTCCTGTTTCGGCAAGCTGCCGTCTATCTAAGATGGCCCCGCCGAGGGTCCACCCACTGGATCGCACACTTTTTTTGTGTAAGTGCCAAACCAGTCTGCGGATCAGGACGCGTTAGTCAAGTCCGGACCGCCATGGGAGCTATAGACCACAGCCCAGCTTCAGCCAGCAAGTAAAACTGGCTCACAAACGCGTGTGCCGCGCGTTATTGCCACGACTGCAGCGCGCGCGTTCGCGGACACCTTGCGTGCGGGAAAATGCAGCAGCGAAAATTTTGCAGTCGCTCGATGCGTGCCCTGAGGGTTCGCATCATCCGTGTTGAGACTACTGTGCGCTGCAATGTCGTCCTCGCACGTGCAGTGCGAGGCTTGAGCGCATCTCGCCCCGCGAAAGTCGCTTGTCTCAGGCGCGCAGCGCCAGGCGCCACACGGGCCACCCAGCCGCTTGCGACGGTAGAAAATACAACCTTCTGTAAACGAAATTGCGAAAATCCGTTCTTATTTCTGCGCGGAGATCGCGTTGGAATAGAAAAATCTACTTCTGGGTCGTATAAGAGCGTTGAGGAGCCAGCGGCAGCGAAAGGGCCAGGCCGTGCGATATTTTCCCATCTTTGTCGATCTTGCCGGCCGCGATGTCTTGATCGCCGGCGGCGGCGAGAAGGCATTGCAGAAGCTCCGCCTCCTCATCAAAACCAGTGCGCGCATCCGTGTTGTCGCCGAGACGGTGGGCGATGAGATCGGCGCGCTGGCGCAGGAAAGAAGCGTGGCCGTGATGCGGCGGCGCTTTGCGGCTGCTGATGTCGCCGGCGCCGTCCTCGTCTTCGCCGCCAACGACGATCCCGCGCTCGACGTCGAGGTGGCCGCGGCTGCCAGGGCGCAAGGCATTCCGCTGAACGTGGTTGATGGGCCGCGCGAGAGTACGTTCATAATGCCGGCGATCGTCGACCGCGATCCCGTCGTCGTCGCCATCGGCACCGAAGGGGCCGCCCCCATTCTCTCCCGCGAGATCAAGGCCAGGATCGAGGCGTGGCTGCCGGCGCGCTTCGGCCGAGTGGCACAGCGCGCCGGGACGCTGCGCGACCGGATCAAGCAGACGATCGCAGATCCCGTGGCGCGGCGCCGGCTGTGGGAGGGGTTGTTGCAGGGAGCCTGGCGCACTGCGGTGCTGACGGGAGACGATGCAAGCGCCGATCGCGAGCTCGACCGCCAGCTCGCCGCCGCACGCTCCGGGACGGGGACCGCGGGCAGCGTCGTGCTGATCGGCTGCGGGCCTGGCGATCCCGATCTGTTGACGTTGAAGGCGCAGCAGCGTCTGCAGGAGGCCGACGTGCTGGTCGTCGACCGTCTCGTCAACCCTGCCATTCTGGATTACGCGCGGCGCGAGGCGCTTCGCATCGACGCCGGCAAGGAGCCCGGCGGGCCATCCGCGGAGCAGGACGAGATCAATCGCATCCTCGTGCGCGAGGCGCTCAAAGGTCAACGCGTGGCCCGCCTCAAGGGCGGAGATGCGTTTATCTTCGGGCGCGCGGCCGAGGAGATGGCCGCGGTGCGGGCCGCCGGCATTCCCGTCGAGATCGTACCGGGCGTCACCGCCGCGCACGCCTGCGCTGCGAGCGTCGGCCTGCCGCTGACGTTGCGCCACAAGGTCCGTCAGTTCGCAGTCGTGACTGGAGCTTTCGCCGAGGGGACGCTCGACCTCGATTGGGACTCGCTGGCAAGGTCCGGGCAGGCGTTCGCGATCTACATGGGCGTGCGTAGCGCCGCCGACGTCCGCGCCAAGCTGCTTGCCGCCGGAGCCTTGCCGCAGACGACGGTCGTGATAGTCGAGAACGGCTCGTTGCCGAGCGAGCGCGCCGTGGCAACCGAGCTCGCCGCGCTCGACCGCGCCATCAGCGAAAAGGGTATTGCGGGACCCGCCATTATCTTCGTGGGTCTCGATTGGAAGGCCGCGGGTCTGTCGCGTCCCGGCTGGGTTGACGTCTACGAGCCGGCGCGCGTTGGCGAGGCCGGCCGCATCGAGGGGGGCCGCGCGGCGTCGATGCCGCCAGGCCGATGAAGGGACAGAGGGTGATGGACTTCGTTCGCCCCGACGAGACGATCGCAAGGAGGCATTTGTGACCGCCAAACCGTTGCTTCCGAGGAACGCGCCGTTCGCGCCGGAGGACATTGAGATCTTGAACAGCGTCGTCGCGCGCACCACGCCGCAGCAGCGCAGCTGGCTTGCGGGGTTTTTCGCGGGCTTCGAGGCGGCGCAGCAGGGTGGCGCACAGCTGCAACCGGTGGCCGCCGCCAAGCCGCGTGAGGCGCTGACCGTTCTTTATGCGAGCGAGAGCGGCAACGCGGAAGCGCTCGCCATGAAGACGAAGAAGCTTGCCCAGAAGCACGGCCTCGACGCGCGCATCTTCGACATGGCGGATGTCGACGTCGATGTGCTGGGCAAGGCTAAGAACCTGATGGTGTTCGCCTCGACCTGGGGCGAGGGCGATCCCCCGAGCCGGGCGCTAGACTTCTATGCGGGCTTGATGGGCGAGGGCGCGCCACGTCTCGACAAGAGTGTGCGCTTCGCCGTCCTGGCGTTGGGCGACACGGCGTACGCGCAGTTCTGCGCTACCGGCAAGGCGATCGATGCCCGCCTCGAGGCGCTGGGCGCGACGCGCGCCGTTGCCCGCATCGACCTCGATCTCGATTTCGCCAAGCAGGCGGCGGAGTGGACCGAAGGCGCGCTCAAGGAGCTCGCGCCCGACGAGGCCAGTGCGACCGCTACGGTCGTGCACGTCGATTTCAAGGGCACGGTGCAGATCGCGGACGAGGAGCCGCTCTACACGGCCGACAATCCGCTTGAGGCGGAGATCGCCCAGCTCGTCAATCTCAATGGCACCGGATCGACGCGCGAGACCTGGCACGTGGAGATCGCGGCCGACGCGCCGGGCTTCAGCTATCTCCCGGGCAATTCAATCGGCGTCCTGCCAGAGAACGATCCCGACCTTGCGCTCGAGCTCGCCGAGGCGGTGGGGCTCGGCGCCGATGGGGCCGTCGTGAAAGACTTGCGTGAGACCTACGACGTGACGACGCTGTCGCGGGTGCTGGTCGAGGCCTACGCCAAGCTCACGGGGCGCCCTGATGTTGCCAAGCTCGCCGAGCCGAAGGCGTTCGCCGCGTTCGCAGAGGACCGCCAGCTCGTCGACCTGTTCGAGACCTACCCCGAGACGCTCGAAGCCAAGCAGCTGTTCGCCCTGTTGCGCCCGCTGCCCGGCCGTCTCTACTCGGTCGCCTCGAGCTTGGCCGCGCACCCCGGCGAGGCGCACTTGCTCGTCGGTGCGGTGCGCTGGGACTCGCACGGCAAGAAGCGGCGTGGCGTCGCCTCCACCTATCTCGCCGATCGGCGCCGGATGGGCGATAAGATGCGCATCTACGTCAAGCCCAACCGCCACTTCCGCCTGCCCGAGGATACGCAGCGCCCCATCATCATGATCGGCGCCGGCACGGGCGTCGCCCCATATCGCGCCTTCATCGAGGAGCGCATCGAGCAAGGGGCGAAGGGAAAGAGCTGGCTCGTGTTCGGCGAGCGCAACTACACCTACGACTTCCTCTACCAGCTCGAATGGCAGGAGCACCTCGAGAGCGGGGCGTTGTCGCGCATCGACGTCGCCTTCTCGCGCGACCAGCCGGAGAAGATCTACGTGCAACAGCGGCTGTGGGAGCACCGCGCCGATGTGCTCAAATGGGTGGAGGAGGGTGCGCACATCTACGTGTGCGGCGACGAGAAGGGGATGGGGCGCGACGTCGACGTGATGCTCGGGCGCATTCTGGCGGACGCTGCGCGCGGGGACGACGAGGCGGGCCGGGCCAAGCTCAAGGAGCTCGCCAAGGTCGGACGCTATCAGCGCGACGTCTATTGAGAGCTAGCGACATGAGCAGCGACAAGCGCTCCAAGAACGAATCCATCAAGGAGAAAAGCCGGCTCTTGCGCGGGACGATCGCGGAGGGGCTCGCCGACGTCGCCACGGGCGCCATCTCCGAGGACGACGCGCAGCTCACCAAGTTCCACGGCACGTACCTGCAGGACGACCGCGATCTTCGCCCCGAACGCGCGAAAAAGAAGCTTGAGAAGGCCTACAGCTTCATGATCCGGGTGCGTGTGCCGGGCGGGCTGACGACGGCGAAGCAGTGGCTCGCGCTCGACGCCGTGGCCGGCACGTACGCCAACGGGTCCTTGCGCTTGACCACGCGGCAAGCGTTCCAGTTCCACGGCGTCATAAAGTCGAACATGAAGCGCACCATGCAGGCGATCAACGCCTGCCTCTTGGATACGCTCGCCGCCTGCGGCGACGTCAACCGCAACGTCATGGCGGCGGCCAATCCCTACCTCTCGAAGGCGCACGCCGCGGCCGAGGATCTCGCCATCAAGGTCAGCGCGCATCTGTTGCCGCAGACGGGCGCCTATCACGAGATCTGGCTCGACGGCGAAGAGGTCGATGCCAACGGCAAGCCGCTGAAGAAGAAAGCGGCGAAAGAGGAGAAGGAGCCGATCTACGGGCCTCACTACCTGCCGCGCAAGTTCAAGATCGTGATCGCCGTGCCGCCGTCGAACGACGTCGACGTGTTCGCGCACGACTTGGGCTACATCGCCATCCTCGAGAAGGGCAAGGTTGTCGGCTACAACGTGACCGTCGGCGGCGGCATGGGCATGACCCACGGCGAGCCCGACACCTTCCCGCGCACCGCCGACATGCTCGGCTTCTGCACGCCCGAACAGGCGGTCGCCATCGCCGAGAAGATCGTGACCGTGCAGCGCGACTGGGGCAATCGCGAGAACCGCAAGCGCGCGCGGCTCAAGTACACGATCGAGGACCGGGGGCTCGACGCCTTTCGCGCCGAGGTCGAGCGCCGCTTGGGCTGCAAGCTCGCAAAGCCGCGCCCCTACCGTTTCGAGTCAACAGGCGACGCGATCGGCTGGCAGCAGAGCGCCGACAAGAAGTGGCACCTCACGCTCTTCATCGAGAACGGGCGCGTGAAGGACAAGCCCGGGCACGCCTTGCGCACCGCGCTGCGCGAGATCGCCGAGTTTCATACCGGCGCCTTCGTGCTGACGGGCAACCAGAACCTCGTCATCGCCAACGTGACGGCGAAGGCCAAGGGCAGAATCGAGGCTGTGCTCAAGGAGCACGGCATCACGCCGTTCGCGTCCTCCGGCCTCAGGCGCAACTCCATGGCGTGCGTGGCGCTGCCGACCTGCGGGCTGGCGCTCGCCGAGTCAGAGCGCTTCCTGCCCGAGGTCATCACCGCGCTTGAGGACGTGCTCGACAAGGCCGGCCTCAGGGACGACGACATCGTCATCCGCATGACGGGCTGCCCCAACGGCTGCGCGCGGCCTTACTTGGCTGAGATCGGGCTCGTCGGTCGCAATCCCGGCCTCTACAACCTCTATCTCGGTGCGGCCTTCGACGGCTCGCGGCTCAACAAGCTCTACGCCGAGGACATCGACAAGGCGCGCATGATCGGGCTGTTGGAGCCGATGCTCAAACGCTATGCCAAAGAGCGCGAGGACGGCGAGCGGTTCGGCGACTTCGTGATCCGCGCTGGCTACGTGCGCGCCACGACCGCTGGCAACCGGTTCCATGCCGACGTCGAGCTCGTCAAGCAAGCGAGCTGAGCCGCAGTGCGCCTCAGTGGCGCGTGATGCCGATCAGCGAGTAGGCCGCCCACACGAGCACGCAGGCAAGCATGACTCGCAACAGCCAGTCCGGCACGTGCGTGGTGATGCGCGAGCCGAGCGCGATGCCCGGCACCGAGCCGACGAGCAGAAGCCCGAGGATCGGCAGGTCGACGTTGCCCATGCCGAGATGGCTCGCGCCGGCGAGGAAGGTAAGCGGGATCGCGTGCACGATGTCCGTGCCGATGAGTCGTCGGACCGAGAGCGAGTGATAGAGCGCGGTGAGCGCCACCACGCCGATCGCCCCGGCGCCGACCGAGGTCAAAGCCACAAGCACGCCGAGGATCAATCCAAGCGCGAGCGTGGGGCCACGGCGCACGACCGTCGGTGCCTGTGCGTCGGGAGCATGCATCGCGTACTGCTTGAGCCAGGGATAGAGCGCGACGCCGATGGCGCTCACGATCAGGGTGCCGGCCAGCACCTTGCGGATGATCATGCCGAGCGCACCCGTGTCGGGCGTCGCCACGTAGATCCACGAGAGCATCGCCAGGGCGCCGGGTAGGCTGCCGGCCGCGAGCCAGCGCACGATCGCCCAATCGACGTTGCCGAGCGCGTGGTGGCGCCAGGCCGCGCTCGCCTTCGTGATCGAGGCGAACAAGAGATCGGTGCCGACGGCCAGCACCGGCGGGACGCCGATGCCGGAAATCAGGAACGGCGTCATCAGCGAGCCGGCGCCGACGCCTGTCAGTCCGACGAGAAAGCCGACGGTAAATCCGCCGGCAATGATCAGGGGCCACGAGTTGGACAGCGCGAAGTCCATGGGGCGAGTTGGCTCCTGGTCAGTCTAGCGACGGGGCCCCGAAGCAGGGGCGACCTTGTTTGTTATCGTGGATGGCGGACCAGGGAAAGCGGCGGTCTCAGAGGTCGAGCTTAACCGGCACGCCCGCCGCGTGGAGAAGGAGTGCCGCCTCGCTGGCACGCCGCTGGAACTCGCGGCGGTCGTTCTCGCTGTGCCCCAGGTCACGGCAGAGTCCCTTCTCGAGCATTTCGCGCGTCAACCGGAAGTCGGAAGCCGCGGTTGCGACCCCCCCCGCCGTCGCCTCGGAGACAACGCCGCCCGCCACCGTGGCGCCGGTGGCGGCATCGACGATGAGGAAGCTTCCCGTGGCCGGATTGGTGCCAAAGACATCGATAGCGACCGGCCGGGCGAGCGTAATCTCGACGAGCGCAATATCGTTAACGGTGCACGCCTGCGCCGGCTGCACGACCAGCGTCTCGAGGTCGAGCAGCGACTTGATCGTGAGCGCAGAGATCGGCGTGAGATCGGTGGCGGTGCGCAAGAGGTAGCCGGCGCGCGCATCGAAAGGGGTCTCCCACAGCCAGACGAGGCGCGCCTGCAATTGCGTTGCCGCCGTCGGCTGGGCCTCCGGCGCAGCGAGCACGGCGCCGCGCGCCACGTCGATGTCGGCGTCGAGTTGCAGGGCGACCGCTTGCCCCTGCGAGGCGATCTCGAGGTCGCGATTCATGCTGACGATGCGCAGGACGTGCGCGCTCTGACCGCTCAGCGCGTCCGTCACGCGGTCGCCGACGCACACGCATCCCGACGTCACCGTTCCGGCAAGGCCGCGGAAATCGAGCCCGTCGCGCAGCACGATCTGCACCGGCATGCGGAACGCTCCAGTTGGCGTGGTGTCGCGGGCCGGCAACCGCTCCAGATGCTCGAGCAGGGAGGGCCCGGAGTACCACGGCATGACGTCGGAGCGGCGCGCAACGTTGTCGCCACTGACGGCGGAAACGGGAATCGCGATCGCCTCGCGGAAGCCGAAGCGCAAGGTGAGCTCGCGGAAGTCGGCCTCAATCGCGCGGAACCGCTCCTGCGACCAGTCGACGAGGTCCATCTTGTTGACGGCGAGGATGACCCGCTTGACGCCGACGATGTCGAGGATCGCCGCGTGGCGGCGCGTCTGGCGCTTCACGCCGTGGCGCGCATCAACCAGCATGATGGCGACATCGGCATGGCTAGCACCGCTCGCCATGTTGCGGGTGTATTGCTCGTGGCCGGGGCTGTCGATGATGACGAAGCGCCGCGCGTCGGTGTCGAAATAGCGCCAGGCGATGTCGATCGTGATGCCCTGCTCGCGCTCGGCGACGAGGCCGTCGACGAGGAGAGAGAAATCGGGATGCGCGCTGCCGCCGGCGGTGCGTCCGGAGCGCTTCAGCGTCTCGCGCTGGTCGTCGTAGAGGTCGGAGGCATCCCACAACAGGCGGCCGATCAGTGTCGACTTGCCGTCGTCGACCGACCCGCACGTCAATAAATGCAGAATGCCGTTGAGCTCGTGGGCCGGCTCGGGCGACGTCTCGACGGGGCGGATGGCCGTGAGTGCGGTCATCAGAAATAGCCTTCCTGCTTCTTGCGCTCCATGGCGCCGGATTGGTCGTGGTCTATGAGCCGGCCCTGCCGCTCAGAGGTGCGGGCGCCCAGCGTCTCGGCGACGACGGCCTCAATGTCGGCCGCAGAGGAGGGGACGGCGGCGGTAAGCGGCCAGCAGCCCAGCGTGCGGAAGCGCACCTCTCTCACCTGCGGCGTCTCGCCCGGCTGCAGCGGCAGGCGGTCATCGTCGAGGACGAGCAGCTGGCCGTCGCGGATGATGGTCGGGCGCCGTGCGGCGAAGTAGAGGGGGACGACGTCGAGGCGCTCGCGCGCGATGTAGCGCCAGACGTCCTTCTCGGTCCAGTTGGAGAGGGGAAAGACGCGCACGGTCTCGCCGACGCCGAGCCGCCCGTTCAAGAGCTGCCACATCTCCGGGCGCTGGCGGCGCGGATCCCAGCGGTGGCCGGCCGAGCGGAACGAGAACACGCGCTCCTTGGCGCGCGAGCCCTCCTCATCGCGGCGAGCGCCACCGAACGCGGCATCGAAGCCGTGCTTGTCGAGCGCCTCTTTGAGCGGCTGCGTCTTCATTACGTCGGTATAGACGGAGGGCGCGTAGTCGAACGGGTTGATGCCGCGGCGCAAGCCGTCCTCGTTCGTGTGCACGATGAGGTCGAGGCCGAGATCGCGCACGGTCTTGTCGCGGAACGCGATCATGTCCTTGAACTTCCACGTCGTATCGATGTGGAGCAGCGGAAACGGTGGTTTCTGCGGCCAGAAGGCCTTGCGCGCGATGTGCAGAAGGACGGTCGAGTCCTTGCCGATCGAGTAGAGCAGCACCGGCTTGCGGAACTGCGCAGCCGCCTCGCGGAAAATATGAATGGCCTCCGCCTCCAGGAGGTCAAGATGCGAGAAGGGTGCCGTCATGCTGCTGCTTCCTTGTGGCGCGGCCGGTTGTGCAGCCCGCATTCCTTGCCGTCCTCGTTTTCCCACCACCAGCGCCCGGCGCGGATGTCCTCGCCGGGCTTTACGGCGCGGGTGCACGGTTGGCAACCGATGGAAGGAAAGCCTTTCGCGTGCAGTGGATTGACCGGCACATTATTGTCGGCGACGTAGGCCTCAAGCACATCGAGGCTCCAGTCGGCGATGGGGTTGACCTTGATGAGGCGATGCTCCTCGTCCCATGCGGCAAATGGCACCGCCGCGCGCTCCGCCGACTGCTCGCGCCGCAAGCCCGTCACCCATCCCGTGGCCCCGGCAAGGGCGCGCTTCAACGGTCGCACCTTGCGCACCTCGCAGCACGCCATGCGGTTCTCCGCAGCGAGGCGGAAGCCGAAGATGCCGTCGCGCGCCACGAGCTCCTCGACCTCGCGGGCGTCGGGCGCCACGACGCGGATCCTGAGGCCGTAACGATGCTCGCTCGCCTGCAGCGTCTCGAGCGTCTCGGGAAAGTGCCGCCCTGTGTCGAGCGTGAAGACATCAATGTTTGCGCCCGAGGCCGCGATGGCGTGCAGAAGGGCTTGATCCTCGAGCCCAAGGCTGGTTGAGAACGCGACCCGGCCGGGAAGCGCGCGCACGATCTCGCCGAGCCGGTCCTCCAGGCGCTCGGTGCCGGACAAGCGTTGGTCGAGCGCGAGCGCTGTGGGGCGGCTGGGCGCGCTGCGCAAAGTCGTCTTTGCGCCGGACGCCTTCGGAGCGCCGCGCCGCGCTGGGGGTTTCGTCGCCATCCTGATCCCTTCGATCTCGGCGTCAAAGTAGTGGAATATGGTTCCCATATAAAGCCTATTTGGTAAATAAGAATAGGATCACATTCCTACAGCAGCTCTGGAGTGAAAATTTTTGCCAAGAGCGACGATGTTGGAACGCCGTCGTGCGGGAGTGCGCGCTGGCTACCAGGTTCCCATATTGGGCATTGAGGCCCATGGCTCCTGCGGCGCCAGCGCGGCTCCTTTCTGCAGGATCTCGATGGAGATGGCATCGGGCGAGCGGAGGAAGGCCATACGTCCGTCGCGGGGCGGACGGTTTATGACGGCGCCGGCGTCCTTGAGATGCTGGCAGAGCGCATAGATGTCGTCGACCTCGAAGGCAAGGTGGCCGAAGTTGCGCCCCGAGGCGTAGTCCTCCGCATCCCAATTGTAGGTGAGCTCCAGAAGCGGCGCGCGGTCCGCCTTGGCACGCGCTACGTCGGCCGGTGCGGCCAGGAAGACTAGAGTGAAGCGCCCCGCCGGGTTCTCCATGCGGCGGACCTCCTCGAGCCCGAGCTTGCCGCAATAGAAGTCGAGGCTTTTGTCGAGATCCGCGACGCGCACCATGGTGTGCAGATAGCGCATTTGGCCTCCGGAATGCTTGCGGACTCGTTCGGATCAGCTGGCGTGTGCGCATTCTCCCGCGGTGTGCCGGGCCGCGCAAGTCGCGCCTCCTCGCCCGCTGCTTGATGTCGAGGAGCAAACCCAGGCGTTCTGCCCGCGCGCGCGTCCTCTTTCGGCGGCGACGACGAATCATTGTCTAAGCAAGCCGTCATGTTGGCCGCTGAATTTCATCGCCGCGCAGCGTTTGCCGGCGCAATGTTGACGATGAGCCCAATGAAATTTGGGGAAGAATCAGTCGCTTTGAACTTCGAAGGGTTTCAGCGCTTTAACGCTGGCATGCTCATGTGGACATTGCTGAGCCGTTCGCGTTCAGAAGTTGGCAACGGAATTATGCCTCTAGCGGCGCTCACGACAGATGGTATTCTCCGCTCCGCTTCGCGCCGGGGGCGAACATGAAGAGGGCATCTTCCATGTTCCGTCAGTCTGGTCGCAGCGAATACGAGCAACGTAGACCAGTAGCGGGGTACCGAGATGGGGGATTCTAAGCGTCCCGATTTTCCGCAGTTCGAACATGCGACCGAAGGCGTCGGGGACAGAGCCGAAGAAGCCGGCATAGAAGTGTTCGAGATTGTCGGCTCGATCAAATGGTTCGACGCATCGAAAGGTTACGGATTTATAGTACCCGACAACGGATTGGCCGACATCCTGTTGCACGTTACGTGCCTCAGGGCGGGCGGGTACCAAACCGCGTACGAGGGAGCGCGGGTCCATTGCGAGGTGCTGCGCCGCCCGAAGGGGATGCAGGCGTTCCGCATCCTCTCGATGGACGAGAGCACCGCGATCCATCCCTCGCAGCTTCCGCAGCGAACCCACGTCGTGGTCACGCCGGAGAGCGACTGGGAACGGGCCATGGTCAAATGGTTCAACCGGGTCCGTGGCTTCGGCTTCCTGACGCGCGGCGAGGGCACGCCCGACATCTTCGTGCACATGGAGACGCTGCGCCGGTTCGGCTTCACCGAGCTGCGTCCGGGGCAGATGGTGCTGGTGCGCTGGGGGCACGGCTCGAAGGGCTGCATGGCGGCCGAGCTTCGCCCCGACGGTCAGCCGGGACTGCCGCCGACGCACTGATCGCGCCCAAGATGGCGTGGAGAGCTTTTTACAGCAGGGCTACCCAAGGGGCGGCCCTGCTTTTCGTTGCCGCGGCGATGCTCGTGTCGCTGGCGGGGACGGCAGACGCGAAGATGCGCGTCGATCGGCTGTGGCTCATAACCGGATCGGGCCGGGAGACGCCGATCGACATCGAGGTTGCCGACGCGCCCGAGGAGAAGCAACTCGGGCTTATGTTCCGCACCGACCTTCCCGACGGCCAGGGCATGCTGTTTCCCTACGATAGCCCACGGGAGGTCACCATGTGGATGCACAACACCTACATCCCGCTCGACATGGTCTTTATCCGCGCCGACGGAACCGTGCATCGCATCGAGAGGCGCGCCGAGCCGCTATCGGATCGCATCATCAACTCCAAGGGCAAGGTCAAGGCCGTGCTCGAGCTGGCGGGGGGGGCGGCGGAGCGGATGGGGCTAAAGCAGGGCGACCACGTGCGCTACCCGCTCTTCAAGGCCCCTTGAGATCGCGGCTGCAGCAGGGCGGGCCAGAGCCGCTCCCTTGACCTCGCCGGTGCGACGCGGCACAGAGACCGTGCTTGCCTGCGGGGCGACCCGATCGGGCAGGACGTCGGGGCATAGCTCAGCCTGGTAGAGCACTTGCTTTGGGAGCAAGGGGTCGCGAGTTCGAATCCCGCTGCCCCGACCAATATTCTCGATCCGTTAAGACAGTTGGGCAGAGCTCCGGCAGGCAGCGCAGGAACAAAGCGCGCGGCGGGGATCGATTCACTTTCCGTTCGCCCATCTGCGGTAGTTCCGAATATCGGTCGGAGGGCTCAGTTATGAAGAAGATCAAGACCAGTTGGGAGATCGCGAAGCAGTGCTGGAGAGTTCTTCTCCTGGACCGCGAGCTCGTCTTATTTCCGCTGCTGAGCGCCGGCGCGCTGCTCCTGGTGAGTGCGAGCTTCTTCGTTCCGATCTGGGAGAGCGGTGCGCTGCAGACCGCCGCCGAGCATCACCACCGTGTGACCGCCACACAAGATCCCCTGCTGTTTGTCGCTTACTTCGCCTTCTATCTGGTTTGCTACTTCGTGATCATCTTCTTCAACTCGGCCCTCGTCGCTTGCGCGATGATCCGCCTGCGCGGCGGCGATCCGACCGTCGCCGATGGCCTGCGCGCCGCGATGAAGTGCCTACCTGCAATCTTCGGTTGGGCGTTGCTGTCGGCGAGCGTGGGCATGGTGCTCCAGGCGATTGAGGAGCGCGTCGGGTTCCTCGGCAGGCTGGTTGTCGGGCTCATCGGACTGAGCTGGGCGATCGCCAGCTATTTCGTCATTCCCACGATCGTTATCGAGAACGTCGGTCCGGTCGAGGCGCTCAAGCGCTCGGCCTCGATCATCAAGAAGACGTGGGGAGAAACGCTGACGGTCCAGGTCGGTCTGTCCGTCGTGGCTTTTGCCGCAGGTCTTGTCGCGATGGTTGTGATTGTGGCAGGCGGCGCGCTGATGCCCATGAGCCCGATCCTCGGCGGCTCGGTGATGGCGTTGGGCGTGATCGCATTCTTTGCCGGGATCGTTGTTACCGCCACGCTGCACGCGATCTTGACCGCAGCGCTGTATCTCTATGCCGCCGACGGCAAGGTGCCGCAGAACTTCGACAACGCCCTCCTCAAGAACGCATTCGCTCCGAAGTAAATGGCGGCTTCTAACCGGCGTGCGAACCAGCTATCGTGCGCCGCGGCACGGGCCCCGCCGGCCCGTGTCGTCCTCGCGATCTGCACGACGGTGAGACATCGATGATTGCGCGCATCTTCAAGCCGGCCAGGACGGCCATGCAGTCGGGGAGGGCCCGCACCAAGGAGTGGGTGCTCGAGTTCGCGCCCGCGAGCCCACGCGAGGTGGATCCGCTCATGGGCTGGACCAGCTCGCGCGACATGCGTGCCCAGGTGCAGTTGGAATTCGACACCAAGGAGGAGGCGATCGCCTACGCCGAGCGCGAGGGCCTTCCCTTCCGCGTGTTCGAGCCCGAGCCGCAGCGGATCATCCGCAAATCATATGCGGACAACTTCAAGTTCGGCCGCATCGGCCGCTGGACGCACTGACGCGCCGCGAGGAGACCTGCGGCGCGCCAGGCAGACTGCTCAGCTGAACAGCGTGACGGCCTTCAGGAGCGTATTCCAGACGCCCCAGAAGAAGGGGATGCCCACCGCGAGCCAGGCGATGAGCGCGCCGAAGCTCATGCCGCCGAAGCCGATGCCGTGCGATCCGGTCGTCGCCGGCTTGGCGCTGCCCACCAGGTCCTCGGCGTCCACTTTCATGAGCCGCTTGGAATGCACCGGGCGGATCAGCGCGTTGCAGATGAGGCCGACGAGCAGGAAGCTCACCAGGATATACATGGTGCGGTCATAGACCTGAGCGCGTGGGATCCCCGCCGCGAGCTGCACGTCGCGGATGTAGCCGATGACCATCGGGCCGACGACGCCTGCCGCCGACCAAGCCGTCAACAGGCGCCCGTGAATGGCGCCGACGTACTTGGTGCCGAAGATGTCGGCGAGGTAGGCCGGCACCGTGGAGAAGCCGCCGCCGTACATGGACAGGATGATGCAGAAGGCGCCGACGAACAGAGCGCGCGAGCCCATGTGTGCGAACGTGGGCGCCAGTCCGTAAAGGACCATGCCGATCACGAAGAAGCAGAAGTACGTATTCTTGCGCCCGATGTAGTCGGACAGCGTTGCCCAGAAGAAGCGGCCGCCGGCGTTGAACAGCGACAGCAAGCTGACGAAGCCGCCAGCGATCGCCGCGATAGCAATGCGCTGCGCTTCACTCAGGGCGCTGAAGGTCAGTTGGGGCTCGCCGATGAGGGAGCCTGCGAAGATCTCCTGCAGCATCGGCGAGGCCATGGCGAGCACGCCGATTCCCGCGGACACGTTCAAGCACAGGACGAGCCAGATCAGCCAAAACTGCGGCGTCTTGTGCGCGTCCTCAAGGTGCACGTTGCCCGACGTGATCATGGCGTGCGAGCTCTCCGGCGGGGTCCAGCCGTCGGGCTGCCAGCCCTCCGGCGGCACGCGATAGCCCAAAGCACCGGCCGTCATGGCGACGATATAGACCGCGCCGATCACCATGAACGTCTGCCACACGCCGACCGAGGCGGCGGTACGAAATCCATGGAAGTGCAGCTGCCAATGGCCGAGGCTCGGCAAGTCGACGTTGATAAAATCGCCGCCGTTCATGAGGATGACGGCGAGCGCGCTGCCGATCATGGCGCCGCCGCCGAAGCCCATGATGGCCATGCCGGTCGCCATGCCGCGTCGGTCGGGGAACCACTTGATGAGGGTGGAGACGGGCGAGATGTAGCCGAGCCCGAGGCCAACGCCGCCGATGAAGCCGAGACCCAGCCAGATCACCCAGAGCTGGTGAATGTAGACGCCGACGCCGGAGATGATGAAGCCGCCGCCCCAGCACAGCGCGGCGACGACGCCGGCCTTGCGCGGGCCGGCCCGTTCCAGCCAGCCGCCGAACACCGCAGCCGACAGTCCCAGAACAACGATGCCGATCGTGAAGATGATGAGCAGGTCGGTTATGGGCCAGTCGCAGGTCCTGGTGAAGAGGGCCCCGACGATGGTCATGTCGGGGCAGGTCACCGGCTTCTCAAGACCGATGGCCTGCGCCAGCGGCAGCCAGAACACGCTGAGGCCGTAGCACATGCCGATGCACAGGTGGATCGCGACCGCGCAGGGCGGCACCAGCCAGCGATTGAACCCTGGTTTCGCGATGATGCGCTCGCGCGAAAGAAACCCCGGGGCGGATGCCCCTTCACCCATGCTGGTAGCCGTCATTGTGCGCGTCTCCCCTGTCCCCATGCTTAGAAGCGCTACGGGTCCGCAGGTCTCTCAGGGTCCGCACGCTTCTCATTGTTCTTGAACCTTTTCTGCCACGGCAAGGCTGTCACGATCAATGCATCTTGTGGGGTGGAAGTGGGGTAGCAGTACGCGTAGCGGCGTGGGAGGGCGGATTGGGCTAGTGGGGACGGCGAAACGCGCACCATCCGTGCCATAGAACGCGGGCGCCGCGGCGTCGGGCCCTTGCACCTTGCCTTCGCGGGGGCGAAAGCGTATCGGAGGGCGAGAGGGCCGCGATTTGGCGGCATTGCGCGCTCCGACCCCGATCCCGTAGCTCAGTCGGATAGAGCATCTGCCTTCTAAGCAGAGGGTCGCAGGTTCGAATCCTGCCGGGATCGCCATGCGCTTTCAACGAGTTGCAGTCTTGCCGCTCTCGCCATTCCGATTCCGACTTCCAATCGGTTCGCTTTGACCTCTAAAGCTGACCATGATGAGAGGATCGTGCGTCCGCTTAGGGCCATAACCGGAAGTCGCAAAGCCGCTCGCGGCGCTATGCTTCCGCGATCCGGTAGCCAATGCCGAGCTCGGTCAGGATGATCTTGGGATCGTCGGGGTCGGCTTCCAGCTTCTGGCGCAGCTGGCCGACATAGACGCGCAGGTATTGCGTGTCCTGGGCATGCGCCGGCCCCCACACCGCGCTCAGCAGCTGGCGATGGGTCATCACCTTGCCGGCATGGCGGGCGAGAACTCGCTAACAGCTCAAACTCCTTGCGTGTCAGCTTGATCTCCTGGCCGTCGCGCGTCACGCGATGGCGGACCGCGTCGATCTCCACGTCGCCGACGCTCAGGACCGGCGTTTCGCCCTGCCGCTGGGCGCGGTGGCGCAATGCGGCGCGCAGGCGCGCCATCAGCTCGCCGACCCCGAACGGCTTGTTGACGAAGTCATCGGCCCCGAGGTCGAGCGCCTCGATCTTCTCGGCCTCCCGCTCGCGCGCCGACAGCACGATGATGGGAACGTCGGACCACTGCCGTACCTGCCGGATCACGTCCTTGCCGTCGCTGTCAGGAAGGCCCAGGTCGAGCACGACGATCTCAGGGCGCTCCCCGGCGATGCGCTTCATCGCCTCGGTCGCCGTCGCGGCCGCCGCCACCTCGAAGCCGTTCGCCTCCAGCGCGGGCTGCAGGAAGCGCAGGATCGCCGGCTCGTCGTCGACGACGAGAATGCGCTGCTTAGCTGTCATTTGGCCGGCCTTTCGAGCGGAAACGCAAGAACCAGCCGCGTGCCGCGCCCCTTCGCGACTGGGCTCTCTGCCGAAATGGACGCGCTATGCGCATCCATGATGCCTTTGGCGATAGCGAGCCCGAGCCCGGTGCCCTCCCCACCGTCGGCAAGGTCTGGCTCGGGTTTTCGCGCCTGGACGAACTTCTCGAAGATGTGCGGCAGCACGTCCTTGGGGATTCCGGGACCGTCGTCGGTCACGCGCAGGACAACCGCTTGCCGCGTTGCCTCGCCGTCGATTATGACACGCGCTTCCGGTGGCGTATGCGCGATGGCATTGCCCACCACGTTGCCGAGCGCCTGCTCGATAAGCCGGGCATCGGCCCTGACGAGCGGGAGCGGTTCTGGGAGCTGCACCTGGACACGCTGTGCCGCCCCGCGCCGCCGCGCGGCGTTGGCAACCCGTTCGGCCAGCTCGCGCAGATCCACCCAATCGCGGTGCACCTCCAGCGCACCGGCATCGATGCGCGTCATGGCGAGCAGATTGCGCACCATATCGTCGAGCCCTTCCGCCTCGGCCTTGATCTGACCCAGCAGGTCCTTTTGCGCCTTGGCGTCGAGTTTGTCGCCGTACTCCAGGAGGCCCGTCGCCGAGCCGAGGATCGATGCCAGCGGCGTGCGGAAATCGTGGGAGATCGAGGCCAGCAACGTGTTGCGCACGCGCTCGGTTTCCGCCGCGCTGCGCGCCGACACCATTTCGCGGGCGAGCGAGGCGCGATCGAGCGCCGCCGCGGTCTGCTCGGCCAGCGTCTCGAGCAAAGTCCGCGCCTCGGGATCGAGCCGGGAGGCTGGATCGCCCTGGCCGATGCCGATGACGCCCAGAGGCCCTTGCGTCGTCTTCAGCGGCAGGAAGAGCCAAGGCACCGCCGGCAGCGTGGCCGTAGCGGTGCCCGCCGGCTCACCGTGCCCGTGGGTCCACCGCGCCGCGGTCAGCGCCGCTGTGTCGAGCGCATCGACTGGCGGCATCGATCCGCTCAGCTCCAGCTCGCCCTTGTGCGCGGTGAGGATCACAACGGGTGTCGCGAGACCCGCATGGATCTCGGTCGCCGCTGCTTCCGGGATGGCGTCGAAAGCGGCGACGCTCGATAGCTTGCGCGTGAACTCATAAAGGCGCCGCGAGGCACGCATGCGCGCGACTGCGACCTGCGCCTGCTCGCGCACCCGGCCTGCAAGCGTCGACGTGATGACGGAGATCGCGAGAAACACGACGAGCGCCAGCAGCTCGTCGGGCTTTGCCACCGTGAACGTATAGAGCGGCTCGATGAAGAGGAAGTTGTAGGCGAGGAACGACAAGACAGAGGCGTAGATCGCCGGCCATATGCCGAACGTCACGGCCGCAAACACGATGGCCATGAGAAAGATCATGGACAGGTTTGGGAAGCTCGTTATCGCGTTCAGGAAGTGGCCGATTGCGGCCGCCGCAGCCACGGCCAGCGTCGAGAAAAGGAACGGTAGGAGGTCGGGTTTCGGCCGCGGCGGCAGCTTGAGGATCGGCTCGGCCCCCGCCTTCTCGCGCGACGTCACCACATGCACCGCAACGCCGTCGGCGCGGCGCAACAGCTCATGCGGCAGCGAACGGCGCAAAAGCTCGGTGAGGTAGCCGCCGCGCGAGCGGCCGAGCACGATCTGGGTGACGTTCTCGAGCCGGGCAAAGTGAAGGAGCTCGGCTGCAATGTCGCTGGATGCGAGCTTCTTCGTATCCGCGCCGAGCGATTGCGCGAGCTTCAGCGCCGTGTCGACGTTCAGCCGACCCTTCTCGTCCAGCTCATCGCCCGGCCTTTCCACAGTGACCGCGAGCCACGGGGCATCCATGACGTCGGCGAGGCGCTTGGCGGCGCGCACGATCATTGGCGCATCGATGTCTGGGCCGACACAGGCAAGGA
The DNA here is from genome assembly GCA_963724945.1 of uncultured Alphaproteobacteria bacterium. Taxonomy (GTDB): domain Bacteria; phylum Pseudomonadota; class Alphaproteobacteria; order Rhizobiales; family Hyphomicrobiaceae; genus Hyphomicrobium_A. The sequence goes on from CAVRWL010000003.1 coordinate 2,100,690, forward strand.
TGCGCTCGCCCGCCGCCCACGGCCCTCCGATCGCCTGCGCCTGCATGCGCTCAACGAGATCGGCATCGATGCGTTCCGCGGCCCGGCGCAGGGTGAGCTCGCGCAGCGCCGTCAGGTTCTCCGGCTTGAAGAACTTTTTGCGCGCGCGGGCCGCCATGTCCTCGACATAGACCTTGCCCTCGGCGAGCCGCTTCAACAGCTCCTCGGTCGGCAGGTCGACGAGGACAATATCGTCGGCTTCCTCGAACACGCGATCGGGCACGGTCTCGCGCACGTGTATGCGCGCGATCCGCTGCACAATATCATTGAGCCCCTCCAGGTGCTGGACGTTCAACGTGGTCCACACGTCGATGCCGGCGGCGAGGAGCTCTTCGACGTCCTGCCAGCGCTTCAGGTGGCGGCTTCCCGGAATGTTGGCGTGGGCGAGTTCATCGATGAGAATGAGGCCTGGCCGGCGGGCAAGCGCCTTGTCGATGTCAAACTCGCTCAAGATCCGGTTGACGTAGACGACGGGCTTGCGCGGGATGACCTCAAACCCTTCCACGAGTGCTTCCGTCTCGCGGCGCCCATGAGTCTCGACCAGGCCTAAGATGACCTCGCGCCCCTCGCCCGCGGCGGCACGCGCGGCACTCAGCATGGCGTACGTCTTGCCCACGCCCGGAGCGGCGCCGAGAAAGATTTTCAGCCGCCCGCGACGCTCCGTGTCGGTGAGCGCAAGCAGGGCGTCGGCGGACGCGCGTTGGCTAAACTCTGGCTGCATAGGGCTCGGGGCGTATGGGCCATCCTTCAGCCGGCAAGATTACTGCTGCAGGCCGTCGAGCGCGATATTGAGGGCGAGCACGTTAACGTGCGGCTCTCCTAGAAACCCGAGCGCGCGCCCTTCGGCTTGCTGGTCCACCAGAGCCCGCACCCGCGCCTCGGCAAGCCCGCGCGCCTTGGCAACTCTTGGCACCTGCAGCTCGGCCGTCTCGGGCGAGATGTCGGGATCAAGGCCGCTTGCCGACGTCGTCACCGCATCGACCGGGACCGGCCCTGCGACGCCCTGCTGGCGCATGGCATCGACACTCGCCTTGGTGCGGTCCAGCAGCTTCTGCGTTATGGGGCCAAGGTTCGAGCCGGAGGACGCGGCCGCATTGTAAGGCGGGTCCGTGGCCGAGGGCCGCGGATGGAAATACCTGGCCGAGGCGAAGTCCTGGCCGACAAGGCTGGAGCCGACGACCTTGCCGTCCTTCACGACCAGGCTCCCGAGAGCCGCGTCGTGCATCATGATCCAGGCGAAGCCGGAAACGGCGAGCGGGTAGATGAGCCCCGTGATCAGCGTAAAGCCCAAGAGCATGACGAGGGGCGCGCGTAACTGGCGAAGCATGGCTTTCCTCCACTCTAAGCAAGACCGAGAGCGCCGACTGCAAGATCGATCAGCTTGATGCCGACGAAGGGTGCGGCGAGGCCGCCCAGCCCGTAGATCAGCAGATTGCGCTGGAGCAGCGCAGCCGCACCGATCGGACGGTAGGCGACGCCCTTCAGCGCCAGCGGGATTAGCGCGACGATAATAAGGGCGTTGAAGATGACCGCGGACAGAATGGCGCTGTGCGGCGTAGCGAGCCCCATGATGTTGAGCGCGCCGAGCTCGGGCAGCGAAGCAACGAACAGCGCCGGAATGATCGCGAAGTATTTCGCCACGTCGTTGGCGATCGAGAAAGTCGTGAGCGAGCCGCGCGTCATCAGCAGCTGCTTGCCGATCTCAACGACCTCGATCAGCTTGGTCGGGTTGGAATCGAGATCAACCATGTTGCCGGCCTCGCGCGCCGCCTGCGTGCCCGTCTGCATGGCGACCGCCACGTCGGCCTGGGCGAGCGCCGGCGCGTCATTGGTGCCGTCGCCGCACATGGCGATCAGGCGCCCACGGGCCTGCTCCCCGCGGATGTAGCGCAGCTTGTCCTCCGGCGTTGCCTCGGCGATGAAGTCGTCGACGCCGGCCTCCGACGCGATCGCCGCCGCGGTAACGGGGTTGTCGCCGGTGATCATCACCGTCTTGATGCCCATGCGGCGCAGCTGCGCGAAGCGTTCCTTGATGTCGGCCTTCACCACGTCCTTCAGGTGCACCACGCCGAGTAGGCGGCCGCATTCGGCGAGTCCCAGGGGCGTGCCGCCTGACCGCGCAATGCGCTCCACGGCCGCGCGGAAAGCCGGCGGCTCGGCGACGCCGCCTCCCGCCTCCTCGCGCGCGAACTTCAAGATCGCATCGACCGCGCCCTTGCGCAGCTTGCGATGGCCGAGATCGACACCGGACAGCCGCGTCGTCGCGGAGAACGGCACGAAGCCGGTCGTCGGCGAAGGGTCCGGCAACGCGATCTCATACTTCTCCTGCGTCAGCGTCACGATGGAGCGGCCCTCCGGCGTCTCGTCGGCGAGGCTTGCCAGTAGCGCGACCTCGGCCACCTGCCGCTCGGAGATGCCAGGGACCGGAATGATCTCGGTCGCCAGACGATTGCCGAAGGTGATGGTGCCCGTCTTGTCGAGCAGCAGCGTATCGACATCGCCCGCCGCCTCGACGGCGCGCCCCGACATGGCCAGCACGTTAAACTTCAAGAGCCGATCCATGCCGGCGATGCCGATGGCAGACAGCAGCCCGCCGATGGTCGTGGGAATGAGCGTGACGAAGAGCGCGACCAGCACGGGGACGGGCACCACAGCGCCCGAGTAAGCGCCGAGGCCGGTGAGCGTCACGACTGCAATGAGGAAGATGAGGCTCATGCCCGCGAGCAGCACGTTGAGGGCAATCTCGTTGGGTGTCTTCTGCCGTTCCGCGCCCTCGACGAGCGCGATCATGCGATCGAGGAACGACGAGCCCTGTGCCGAAGTGATGCGCACGACGATCCAGTCGGAAAGGACGGAAGTGCCACCGGTGACGGCCGAGCGGTCGCCGCCGGCCTCGCGGATGACCGGCGCGGATTCACCCGTCACTGCCGCCTCGTTGACCGAGGCGACACCTTCGACCACCTCGCCATCGCCCGGGATAAGGTCTCCGGCCTCGACGAGCACGAGGTCGCCGGGGCGCAGATCAAGTGCCGAGACCTTCTCGAAGCGGTCGCGCTGCTCTGCATCTGCCAGGCGCTTTGCCAGCGTTTCCGTGCGCGCGCGACGCAAGGTGTCGGCCTGCGCGCGTCCGCGGCCTTCCGCGATCGCTTCGGCAAAGTTGGCGAAGAGGACGGTGAACCATAGCCAGACGGCAAGCTGGCCGGTGAACGCCGCCGGCTCGCCGCTCGTGAGGTCGCGCACAAAGAGAACCGTCACCAGCGCCGAGACCGCGGCGGTGACGAACATCACCGGGTTCTTGACGAGAACGCGCGGATCGAGCTTGCGGAAGGCATCCGCGATCGCGTGCGAGAGCAGCGGACGGTCGAGCGCTGCGGCGTGATAGCGTTTGCGAACCATGGCACTTTGCTCCTGAAGGGCGCGCCTCAGTACGTCTTGCCGGCGAGCATCTGGAAGTGCTCGACGATCGGCCCGAGCGCGAGAGCGGGAAAGAACTGGAGGCCGCCGAGGATCAGGATGACACCCGTCAACAGCCCGACGAACAACAGCCCGTCGGTCGGGAACGTGCCCGATGACGGCGCGAGCTTCGGCTTGGCGGCGAGCGATCCGATGATCGCCATGACCGGCACGATGACGGCGTAGCGCCCGAGGATCATGGTGATGCCCTGCGTGGTCGCGTACCAGGGCGTGGCGGCATTGAGGCCGGCGAAGGCCGAGCCGTTGTTGCCGGCGGCGGAGGAGAACGCATAGAGGATCTCGGTGAGGCCGCGCGGGCCGGGGTTCGCCAGGCTCGCCAGCGCCGAGGGCAGGACGGCGGAGGCGGAGGAGAAGCCGAGGATGAGCAGCGGAATGATGAGGACGGCGAGCATCGCCATCTTCACCTCCTTGGCCTCGAGCTTCTTGCCGAGATACTCAGGCGTCCGCCCGACCATCAGCCCGGCGACGAACATGGCGAGGATCGCGAACAGCACCATGCCGTAGAGGCCCGAGCCAACGCCGCCAGGCAGCACCTCGCCGAGCTGGATCAGGAACAGCGGCACGAGCCCGCCGAGCGGCATGTAGGAGGCGTGCATGGAGTTGACCGAGCCGTTGGAGGCGCCGGTCGTGAAGGCGGCCCAGATCACCGACTGCGCCGTGCCGAAGCGGACCTCCTTGCCCTCCATATTGCCGTCCGTCGACGCCCATCGCGTGCATCAGCGGGTTGCCGGCCGCTTCAGCCCAATAAGCAGCAGCGCATCCGGCTGTGATGAACAGCATCATGACGGCGAGCAGCGCCCAGCCCTCGCGCTCCTTGCCGATCATGCGCCCGAAGGTGATGGCGAGGCCGAGCGAGAGCGCAAGGATGGCCCAGGCCTGGATGATGTTGCTCAGTACATTGGGATTCTCGTAAGGGTGGGCGGAGTTCACGTTGAAGAAGCCGCCGCCGTTGGTGCCGAGCTGCTTGATGGCGATCTGGCTCGCAGCGGGGCCTTGCGCGATCGTCTGCTTGGCGCCTTCGAGCGTCGTGGCATCGACGTAGCTGCTCAGGTTTTGCGGCACGCCGAGAGCGATCAGGACAATCGCCATCACGATCGACAGCGGCAGGAGCACGTAGAGCGTGGTGCGTGTGAGATCGACCCAGAAATTGCCGACGGTCGCGGCGCTGGCGCGGGTGAAGGCACGCGCCAGCGGAACCACGATGGCCATGCCGGTTGCCGCCGACAGGAAATTCTGCACGGTCAAGCCCGCCATCTGGCTGAAATAGGATAGCGCCGACTCGCCGCCGTAGGCCTGCCAGTTCGTGTTGGATACGAACGATGCCGCCGTGTTGAACGCAATGACGGGGCTCATCGGCCCGAAACCTTGCGGGTTGAACGGCAGGACCTGCTGCAGCCGCAGGATTGCATAGAGCAGCACGAAGCCCGCCGCATTGAACAGAAGCAGCGCCGTGACGTAGCCGAGCCAGCTCTGCTCGCGGCCCGCGTCAATACCGGCGTAGGCGTAGAGGCGCCGCTCGACAGGCTGCCCGAGGCGACTGCAGGAACGTGGCACGCCCGTCGAGAACTGCAGCCATGAAGCGGCCAAGCGGCCGTGCGGTCACGACCACCAGGGCGAGCATAAAGGCGATCTGGAACCAGCCATTGAGTGTCATGGGGTGAGACCTGAGCTACCCGGGCGCGCGTGGCGGCGCGCCGATTATCACAACTTCTCGGGATAGAGGAGCGCATAGACGAGGTAGGCGCCGACGCCGGCGGCCACGATTGCACCGAGCATGAGATCGAGCATGTTTGCCTCACATGCCCGCAACCCAGCGGGCGTAAAAGCTCATCAGGGCAAAGAGCCCGAGGCCGAGCGCCAGATAGATGAGGTCCAGCATGTGACGTCCTCCTGTCGGCTGCGACGAGGAGGACCTAGGCTTCAGCGCATAAAGATTCGATACGGATTTTCAGGCGCCCGCATAAGCGCGAGATAAGGATGCCACCTTGCTCATGGCCGCAGCGTGCAATGGCCGCTTTGGGTCAAGAAGCAGGCCTTCGTCGCCGCCTATCGATGCGTCGGCTTCGGTCTCGATAGCAGACCGTAATGGGAGACATGCTCCGGGAAACGACGAAGTCGAGCGCAAATGGACTGGTCTGCAGACCTCGTCATAGCTCCTGAGTGTCCATTCCGACTCGGCGGCTAAGCCCTTGACGTTCCGTGGCGTGAACAGGGGGCGAAAAGTCGGAATGGCCCTTGATCTTGTTGGATATCTTCTTGCCTTCTAAGCAGAGGGTCGCAGGTTCGAATCCTGCCGGGATCGCCACTTATTTCAAGAGCTACAAATCGAGCAGGCCTTATGCGGGCACCCCCCGTCCTGCGAGATCCGTCGCAAGCATGTTCTGAGGTTTGGAGCCTGCGTGCGGCCGCTTGGTCCAAGACAAGATCGGCGCCTCGAACCAGCGAAACGATAGGTACGCCACCAAGACGGTCAGCGACCAGGCGAGCGCAAACAGAGCCAGACGCTGGGGCACGGCAACCGTCGAAGGTGTGGCCACAAGAGCTGAGATGAGCCAAAGGATGAGGGCGTGGTATAGGTAGCCGCCATAGGACACCCTTCCTACCAAGGTGATCCTCCGGCCCGCCAGCATGCGCAAGAATGACTTCTGCAATATTGCGTAAACGACGGCCGTCGCAGCCAACAGATTTACGACCGTGTAAACGACAACTTCGCGTCCCTGTCCGAAGAGGATGCCCGAAAAGATATTGCGCAAAAGATCAACGCGGGACGCGCCCATCACGTAGTTTGCGTGCACGTAGAAGGCCACATATGCGGCAGCGACCGAGATCGCCGCACCGGCCAGCACCACGGGCACCCAACGTCTGATCCGGATGGAATCCTCGAAATGCGCAATGAGCGCACCGATGAGGAAGGCATCAAAATGCGCGAACGATGCTGCATAGACGGCAAACGCGAGCCAGCCTCCGTCAGCTGTCGTCCCCTGAAGTGCTGCCGAGTAGACATAGCGGATGAAGGGCCCGGCAGCGATCAACGTGATTGCGACCGCCGCATAGATCCGGCGCGGCAAGCTTAGGAAAATTATCGGGAAGACAAGGTAGAACTGCTCCTCGACACTGAGGGTCCACAGGTGGGCAAAGCCAGCCCATGATTCCGGGTTTGGCCAAAGTCCGAAGATCATTTGCCAGTTCTGGACGAAGGCAATCAGAAAAGGGATGTCCCGGAGAGCTGAAGGCTTTCCGGAGAGCAGGATCAAAATCGTTCCGATCATCAGATAGAGCATGTACACGGGGACGATGCGGAAGAAACGCCGCGTCATGAATGTCCGGTAACGCCCCAGCAAGCTCCCGCTTGCGTACCCGTCGCGTTCGAAATTCCGCGCGATGACGTACCCGGAAATTACGAAAAAGAGCCAGACGCCTATCCAGCCGCACGGAGCGAGCCCACAGTGCTGAGCGACGACCGCCGTCATGGCGACCGCGCGCAGGCCGTCTATTTCCGGCAGCCTTCGTTGACCGATTTCCCCGTTGTTGAGTGTGGAAGACGGCATAGGGCGAAGGGCACCTGTGAGGTTGAGCCAACCTAGTACCCGGATCGCTTTCGTATCGACTGAGATGTTCGTCGTAATGCGACCCTGGGTCATTCCGCCAAAAGGGGTAGGTGCGATGGGCTGCCAGGCTTGGCGTGGGCAGTTTTGCGTGGGCTCGCCCCCCGTCAAGCTCGCGTCCCAAACGTCCGCTTCCGGTGCCTCGGCAGATCGTGCCGATGGTCTGACCCTGGCTCAGGCGAACCTCTGCTTCACGCAGGAGCCCGATGATCTGCTCCGTCGTGTGCCCTGGCATCGCCTTAGGAGAGCAGACCACGACCGCTTCTGATCGACCTTCCGCGTGTAGTGCTCGACCATCGCCATCGTGGCATGCAGCGCGAGAGCCTGAACTCCAAGCTCGGAGACGAGCTCTCGAACATCGAGATCTTCACGACGCTCCGCGAGGCACAGGCCCTCATTAAAGCCTGGCGGCGCCACTACAATGCCGTGCGCCCGCATTCCTCGCTTGGCTACAGACCGCCAGCTCCAGAGGCGCTCCCGCCAGCCCAGGTGCTGGTCGAGCACGGCGGGGTTCCAACTTAGGCCCCGGCATCGTGATGAGGGGCAGGCCACCGTCGCATAACAAAGCGGTACTTGCTCTCCACCACCCTAGCATAGCAGATTCACAGCAGGACGATGCTGTAGCGCACCATCGCGTTCCTACGCAGAGGATGTGCCGATGCTCAGGGCCGCGCGGAGCGGGGCGGGGGCTTCGACGCAGTTCGCCCGGCTTAATACTGGGGTTGTCTGAGGAGACCGGGAGTCAGGCTATCGAGGTAGAGACCGTTTCGTTCGGTGCGACACGCTTTGGACTTTGGCTCCAGCGCGGCACGGAAGATTCTACGCGATCTAGGGCAATCCTGAGAGAGACCGGGTAGCGCAATGCGTGCCAGCGTAATAATCCGTTCGAAGGATGAGGCCGATCGGCTCCGCTTAACCCTCACGTCGCTATCCTGTCAAAGCGAGCGGCCTGAGGTGGTCGTCGTCAACGACGGCTCGACCGATCACACGCGCGCGGTGCTGGCCGAGTTCCAAGATGAGCTCGACCTCGTCCGCATCCATCATGATAAGCCGGCAGGGCGCTCGGCCGCGGCCAACGCCGGGGCGGCCAAGGCGAGCGGCGAGATCGTCGTGTTCCTCGATGGCGATACTCTGGCGGCTCCCGACATGGTGGCGCGACACTTGGAGCAGCACCGCCTGAGCGACGGTCTTATCGTTCGCGGAGAGACGTTGCATCTGCGCTGCACCCGTCCGTTCCTCGACCCCGAGAAGGGGAGGCCCATGCGCGGCGAGGAGGCCAAGGTTGCGCGCATGTCTGCCGCGGAGCTGGCCAGATCCGTGGTCATGTGCCAGCAGATCCGGGAGGATTTTGAGACGGTTGACCGCCGAGCCCAGGCAGGGATCTATCCCGGCTTCGGACCCCGCAAGCTCTACGAGCTGGAGATGCAGGCTCTGATGACGCGGCCCGACTGCTCCGTTCTGTGGGCTGCCGCCTCAGGCTCCAATCAGTCGCTCGCACGCGCGGCATTCACCGAGAGCGGCGGGTTCCATCCCGATCTGACGATCAACGAGCATCGTGAGCTCGCGCTGCGCCTGTGCGCACAAGGCTTGCGGATGGCCGGATGCACCGGACGCACGTACCACATGATCCATCGCAGCGGCTGGCGCGACCCGCTCGATGAGCGGGACTGGGAGGAGATCTTCTATCGGGCGCACCCGCTGCCCGAGGTGGCGCTGCTGCCCTTGCTGTGGGAAAGCCTGAGCGACACCGTCGCCCTTCCCGAAAGTTCGCGCATCCTGTCATTGCCGGATCTCGAGATTGCGGCGGATCGGTGTCGAGGCCTGGTAGGCCGCCAGGCGGTGCGCCGGGCTCACTTGCATTGCACCGGCATGGCCCCGAGCGTTGCGGAGGCGCAATGACCTCCCGCTCGATCCCCATCCTCGCAGTCGTCGCGCCCAATGAGCGGGCCGTCGTCGAGGCGGCCGCCGGGCATTTGGCGGACGCGCTGGGCAACGCCACCGGGGGCGAGACCTGGACATGCCCTTGCGATTTCAAGCCGGACCCTGCCGCGCTCGCCGGAGCGACGGCCGACACAGTGGTCGTGACCTCGCTTCTCGTGCCGTTGCTGGAGCAGCTGGACACGCCCTGGGCGGACGTGGAGCAAGACCTGCGCGCAACCTATGCCGCGCTCTGCGAGTCCGGCGATCCCGTCATGATTTGCACCATACTGCGGCATGTGGGAGCGGCGGGCGATGCGGAAGAAGCCGCCCGCATCCGCCGGCGCCTGCGTCAGCTCAATCTCCTGGCGACCGAGCTGTCGCGCGAGTACGGCGCGCTGGTGATCGACCTTGATCGAATACTCGCCGATATCGGGGCGCAACAGCTGAAGACCGACTATCGGCTTGGCGGCGCGGCGGTGGTCGACGTGGCCGCCAAGGCCATGGCCCTTTGTATCGTCACCAACGCTCTGGACGCCTTCGCGCCCGTCGATGTTCAGGATGCCGCGCGCGCGATCCTCGAAAGCGATCGGCCTGCCGTCGGACTGGCGAGCGAGCAAATGGTGACGAACGTCATGGCGTTGGGTCAGGGGCGCCGCAAGCAGCGCGTGTCCACATTGTCCGACGTCGTGCAGGAGAACCATGTGGTCTGGCTGCTGCGTCAGGTGCTGAAGGGGCAGATTGGGAGTCGCGAGGCCTTGGAAAAGCTCAATCAGGCGGTGCGGCGCCGCGGCGCGCGAGAGAGCGCGGCGCTTCTGTTCTCCGGCGTTGGGCGGCTGTTCAAGCCGCAGACGTGAGGCAACTGCGATGACACTGAGCCACCTTGCAGCGCTACGGGCGATGATGCGCATTCGCGCATTCGAGACCGCTTTGGGCGCACGGCGCGATCACGGCTTTCAGTTGCTTTCCACGGGCGAGGAGGCCGTCGCCGTGGGTCTCGGCTCGGCGCTGAACGAGGGCGATCAGCTGCTGACGGGCGGCCGCTCCATCGGCCCTGTCATCGCGCGCGGCGCCGATCCCGGTCAGGTCATGGCGGAGCTGCTCGGCAAGACCGCGGGCCTCAATCGCGGCCGCGCCGGCCGCGGGCATCTATCCGACCCGACATCGGGATTTTTCGGAGCCCATGCCGTCGTCGCCGGCAATATCAGCATCGCTGCGGGCGTCGCTCTGGCCAAGCAGCAGGACGGCGACGGCACCATCGTGGCTGTCCTGTTCGGCGATGGGGCCTGCGGCGCGGGCGTCCTGCACGAGACGCTCAACATGGCCGCCAATTGGAAGTTGCCGTTGCTCTTTGTGTGCAACAACAATCAGTGGTCGGTTTCGACCGCGCGCAAGGACGCCCTGGCGCCGGCCAGGCTATCGGACATCGCAGCAACGTTCGGCCTGAAGGCGCGCACCATCGACGGGCTCGATGTCGAAGGCGTGGCCACGGCGCTTGGCGAGGCCGCCGATCACGTTCGCGGCGGACAGGGCCCGGCGTTCGTCGAATGCATCTCGATCCGGTTGAGGTCGCATTCGACCACGGCGCGGGAGACGCGCAAGCGCGACGAGCTGGCCGAGCTACGCACCCAATGTCCGATCCGGCGACAGATCGTGAGGCTTGGTCTAGATGAGGCGACTGTCGAGGCGCTGGAGCGACAGGCGGCCGATTTCGCCGCGGCGGCGCTCGCCTTCGCTGACGCCTCCCCTTATCCCGACGCCTCGGAGGTGCTGAACGATGTTGGATAGCACTCCGGCAGAGACCAAAAAGATGTTCTTTCGCGAGGCCATCGCCAAGGCGGTGCGCGAGGAGATGACGCACAATCCCCGCGTGATGGTGCTGGGCCAGGACGTCGGTTCGTTCGGCGGCTCGTATCGTGAGTTCGACGGGCTTCATGCCGAGTTCGGCGCGGCGCGGGTGCGCGACACACCAGTGGCGGAGAACGCCAGCATCGGCATCGGGGCAGGCGCGGCTGCCGCGGGCTACCGCCCGCTGGTCACGATCACCTACATGGACTTCCTGATGCTTGGCTTCGATCCTCTGATCAACTATGCGGCCAAGCTGCGCTACAAGACCGGCGGCCGGCTGACCGCGCCCGTCGTGGTGAAGACCACGGCCGGAGCGCAAGGGCAGGGGGTGGCCCACTCCCAGTGCATCGAGGCGTGGCTCGTCAGCGTGCCGGGACTGAAGGTGGTGGCGCCGTCGACGCCTGCCGATGCCTACGGCCTGATGAAGTCGGCGCTGCGTGCTGACGGCCCCGTGGTTTACATCGATCACAAGCGCCTGTTCCCGATTCCGGGCGAGGTGCCGGTGGCCGAGAGCCTCATTCCCTTCGGACAGGCGATTGTGCGCCATCCGGGCTCGGATGTGACCCTCACCTCGCACGGGTACATGGTGCACATCGCGCTCAAGGCGGCCGAAGAGTTGGAGGCGGAGGGAATCTCCTGCGAGGTGGTCGACCTGCGCAGTCTGGCGCCCCTGGATATGGCGACCGTTGCCCGGTCCGTCACCAAGACGGGCGCGCTGGTTACGCTGGAAGAAGGGCAGAGCACCTGCGGCATCGGCATCGAGGTGGCCGCGCGCCTGATCGAGACGATCGGTCCGCGGCCTTGTGCGCGCATCGGTGCCTTGCGCGCTCCGGTGTCGTCAAATCCGGTGCTGGAGGCAGCTTGCGTTCCCGACGCAGCCCGGGTAACCGATGTGGTCCGCGGGCTGTTGGCCCGCTGATTCTCATCGCAGGGCGGCAGAAGGATGGACCTAGCCCAATGATCTACCAGTTGTCGGTCCCAGCCGCCGTGCCGGGCGTGGAGGAAATTCGCGTGCTGGAGTGGCACGGGCAGCCGGGCACGGTGTTCAAACCCGGCGATTTGATCGTGGAGCTGGAAACCCATAAGGCGGTGGTGGAAGCCCGCGCCGGTCAAGCCGGTGTGCTGCGTGAGATCAAGGCCGCGCCGGGGGATTGGCGCGCGGTCGGCCACATCCTGGCTCTGTTCAGCGATAACGCCGACGAGGCGATTTCGGAGGCTGCGGGCAGCTCGTCCGATCTCGCGATCGAATTCGAGATTATCTGACGGCGGTGGCGGCTGGCGCCTGCTGCAGATCGCTCAACACGCCCGCAATCTCCTGACGCAGCAGCATCTGCATCAGGCCGCTCTGGTGTATGCCGTCGGGCAGGTGCTCGCCGCCGCCGATCTCGGCAGCGATCGCATCCACATCGATAATGTGGATCTCACGCTCATCGGCGATGTCGAGCAACATTAGATTGGCCTCCTTCGCTGCGACGAGCGCGAGCGTGTTGCTCATGGGGGCATCGAATGCCATGTAGCTGGAAATGTCCTCATAGTTTGAAGTCGACATGCAATTGAGGATGACGACGCGGCCGCCGGTGGTGCGCGCGATGCGGTCGATCAGGGTCTCATAGTCGCGCTTGATGTCGTCGGTGGAGCGCCGCACCGGCTCGAACGCTTCTGCGAGCCAGGCACGCACGGCAGGGCCGGCCGCAGCTTGGTGGTGACGCATGATATGTGCGTGGTAGCCGAGCTTGCGGTGGCGGAGGATCGACCGCGGTTCGACGGCCAGCGACAGGAGCACGGCGTCGGCCGGACCAAGGCGGGCGGAGCCGCCAGGGGAGAAGATATTGTAGCTATCGAGGATCGGATGGCGCTGCATCACCGACAGCATCGTGCCGGCGAACATCAGATCATCAGGTGTGGGGGCAACCTTGGACTGCGCGAGATAGCTGCGAAGATCTGCCGCGATGGCATCGAATTGCGCCGGTGTCCGCTGGAGCTGGTCCAAAAGGACGGGCGCCGTCGGCGCCAGCGGGTGGTCGGGAACGAACACCATCTGGCCGGCCGAGGGCATCGTCTCGAACATCTCGAAGAAGGCGCACTGCTCTCCGAGCACCACTCCGGTGGCATCGCAAACGCCCATGCTCAGCAGTGTCACCGGCCTCTCACCCGCCTCCGACCACCAGCCGCGCGTGCGTGCGTGCCAACCTGGGAGGAGGCCGGAATGGATATCGGCGAGCGCGGTCATTCGCCGTCCCGCGAGAGCGAGCAGGCGCAAGCGCGAAGCACCGACGACGTCATCGGCGCCGGAGTCCGGCTCTATGCTGGCAATAACTGCGTCCGGGTCCCAGACATCGACGGAGCGCACGCTCAGATAGCCACCCCGGCGTGCGGAGGCATTGACGGAGATGCGACCTCCGATACGAGGTGCGAAAGCGACCTGAAGCTCCATCTCATCAGCGAACAGCGGTGGCCCCTTGAGGCGGCCGCCTTTCGGGTCGAGGGTGATGTTGCAATACGCGAAGACCTGATTGGGACGGCAATACTGCCCGGACTCGCACAGCCAGCGCACGCCCGACCGAAGGATTTCGTATCCATCGGCCTGAAGCGGACCCAGGTGCAGGTCAATCGAGGTCAAAGGTGGCTCCCTGTCCACATGGCGTCGTGATGGACTATGCCGGCCACGGTCGTGCGGACGGCGCGCGCGATGGGTTGGTCGAGATCCTCGTCCGGACTGCTGCTGAAGATGGCCACAACCTCATCGAGCTCGCAGAACTGGCCGGGCGTGAGATCGAGCTTGCGCAGCCAGGCCTTCTCGCGCAGCACGACGCGGTAGAACGATATGGGCGGGCATTCCTGTGCGAAGGCGCTGCTCAGGTCGACGCTCAAGTCTAGGAGCTTGCTTCCCATCTTCATCGCGTCACCGGGTCGGGCATGCAGGCACTCGTAAGTCGCCCCGGTCATCTGGGTCACTATCGAAGGTAGTCGGAACTCATAGATCATGCGCTATCTCGCAGGATTGTCATGCTGCCCGATTGTTGCGTGCATAGGGAGGATCGGCAGACGGCGCAATCGCCCAATAGGACGGGCGCAGGTCCAACCATCGAATACCCCAATGGCGCAGTCCCTCGACCGGAAGGGCTCCCTTGCGCCAAGAGACGTAACCTTAATGCGCAATGCGGCGTCCTTGTACTCGGGGGGCGGCGCCGTTGCCGCTGCATAGTCCATTTGAGGGAGCGCCAACTAGGCCGGGACGGGGCCGAGGCTCTCCACCTCCGCGTGATCCCGGTAGACCAGCGATCCATCCTTGACGTCCGTGTAGGTGATGTCGACACCGTTGCCCGCGACCGCTTGGAGCATGTGCCAAGCTTGCGGAAAGCGCACGCTCATCGGGCCGGTAAAGGCCAGCGGAAAGCACTGGGTGAGGAGCCGGTAATCGATCTGTCCGGCAAACACGTCGCGCCAAGCCTGATCTCGCCCTCCTCGGGAAAGGTCCCAGCAAATGACGTCGAACGGACACCAGCCGCGGTCCTCGAGCCAGACTTCCGACCAAAAGTGACTGATGGGCTGCACCCGATAGAGAAGATGCCCGCTGACGATGCGCGCCGGAATGCCTCGCGCCCGACACAGCGACACCAGCAATGCCGACCCCAGCTGGCAATCGTACCACCCGTTGTCGAGCACCCAGTCGACCGGGGACTCCGCGGGCAGGTCGCAGTAGCGCACCATGCCTGAGCACAGGGTGCTCATCATGTAGGTCCAGAATGCCTCGACCGCCTCTCGCGGAGAGGTGCCTTCACCGGCGAGTTCCGCCGCCAGCGCCTCGACGCGCGGCGTGACCCGAATGAAGCCTTCCGACTTGCGCCGGTAGAGCTCGAGCTCCTGCGCGGAGAGAGGGGTTGAGCTGCCGACCGGTCTGGTGGCGATGAACAAAAGGTCGGCGCCAATGGTGATGGTCGGATTCGCGGGCACCTTGAGGCGCACCTCGAGACACTGCTCCCGCAGAACGGCGTCTTGCATGAAAGCGTCCGGCACGACCGCGTCGACCTGCACGTTCCCGAGGTAGGCACCGGTGAGTGGCAGCGGCGCGCGAAGGCGCGCGCTTGTGCCTTCTGCGAGCGCTTGCAGATCGAAGGTGCGCCGCAGCCTCACGCGAAAGCGGCGGGGGGAGCCATTCAGCGCGCTATCCTCGGTCTCACCCGGCCGGAATTCCTGCACGAATGCGCGGTGGGTCTTGACGAAGTGGTCCTCCCAGTAGCGGTCCTGTCCGGTCAGCCCTGCCCACTTCAGGAAATTGATGACCTCGACTGGATCGAAAAAGCGCTGCCCTTCGGCACCCTCTCGATATCCGAGCCCATTGGCGACCCAGGACGTCAGCGCCTGCGATGCCGCCGCGCGCGCTGCGTCGCGCTTTCCGGCCGCGAGCTCGTAGGCCTGGCTGACCAGCAACAGCAACTCGAGGATGCTCGATTCCGGAATGGTACGGTAGCGAGCATCGGGCCTTGGCTGAAAGTCCTGCCGCCGCAATGCGGCCTTTTCCGCTTCCCGGCAATGAGCGAAGAGATCGCCGTCATTTGCGGCGGGCGATGTGACTGTTCTCTCGCTCAGCAAACCAATTCGTCCTCACGATGTCGCGGCGCGATTCGCGTGCGTCGGCCGACTCCTCGAGCACGCCATGATCCTCGAGCACGCGCACAACCTCCTCTGCGATCAGGCGGTAGGCTTCGGGTGCCAAATGCATGGCATCGACCTTGAGGTGCCCGGCCCCGGCGCGGGCGAGGATCTCGTCCACGTCGATGATCGAGATGCCCGTCCTCTCTGAAAGGTCGGCCAGAGCCAGATTGAATCGACGAATGCGCATTGCAAAGGTTTCGCCCAGTCCCTGCAGACAATGCACGATCTCTCCGGGAACGATCGGTGACATATTATAGATCAGGATCGGGGCCTCCGTCCTGGCTCGGATCAATTCGACGATGCGCTCGAGATTGGCGAGCGACTGCGTAACCTCCATGAGCGGCAGTGAATCAAATTCCCTGGTCAGCCAGTCGCGGTCTGCGGCGGACCAGTTGGACAGTCTCGGCCGGATAGAAGAGAAAATCCAATTGACGGTGCTTCAATAGGCAGGTCGCAGCGTCGGGCATGATCGACAGAACGAATGCGTCGGCATCGATCGTGAACAGGGAGCGGCTGAACTGGCTTTCGAGGGGATAGGTGCCGAGCGGCAGGGAGCGCGATGCCAACTCGGGCGGCACGCCGTCCGCCTTGAGCAGCGCATCCGACCGCGTCCAGGTTTCATGTTTCAGCCGGATCAGAGTTCCAGGGTGGCGCTGGCGGACGATCTCGTTGATGCCGTTCCAGCGCCGCTCCCCCGCTATGACGCACGAATGCAGAGAATCATGCAGGTCAACGTTGCCCTTGGCAAACAATGTCAGCCGTTTCTTCATGCCAGTCGTTTCGCACTCTCATGATCCGTTGCCAAATGTCGGCATCTGTCGCCGTCGCCTGCACAATGCAGCGCCGGCCTCCACCTCAAGTTCCGGGCAAGAGCCCCCGCGGCGCCAGGACCGCGGCAGCGAATGCGATTGCGATGACCGCGCCCACGGCCCACGAGATGCGGTCGGCTACCGCGAAGACCAGGGGATCGTCATGGACCTCGCCGCGGTCGGCCATGAGCCAGATCCGACACTGCCAGTAGATCATGGCCGCCGGCAGCGCCCAAAGGAAGAACGGCTCGCTGTACTTGTCCCGCACCCCTTCACTCTGGAGGTAGAGGGCCAGCACCAGCGAGGCGACAAAGGCAGAGCCGATGCCCATCGCCTTCAAGATCGGCCCGTCGGACGAGCGGTAGCCGCGCCGCGCCAGATCACCGCCGCCCTTCGCCGCCTGGGCATCTACCTCGGTTACGCGCTTCACCAGGGCCAGGCTCAGGAAGAAGAAGCACGAGAACGCCAGCAGCCAGGAAGAGGCTAAGTGGTCGTGTTGGGCGCTGGCCGCGACGCCGCCGATGAGGATGCGGATGGTATAGAGCCCGGCCAGCAAGAACACGTCCACCAGCATCTTCCGCTTCAGCCAGAACGTGTAAACCGTGGATTGGGTGAGATAGGCAAGGACGAGCCAGAACGTCCCGGAAAGGTAGGCGAGCGTCAAGCCTGCCGCCAGCAGCAAGGCCGACGCCGCCAGACCTACGACCGGCGAAAGCCGCCCCGAGGCGAAGGGTCGATTGCGCTTGCGATGGTGGCGGCGATCAGCGTCGATATCGGCTGCGTCGTTGACCAGATAGACGCTCGATGCCGTGAAGCTGAGCGCGAAAAAAGCGATCAGCGCGCCTTGCCAGGCGGCCAGATCGAGCCACCCCTGCCCGACGAGCATGGGAACGAACACCAGCAAGTTCTTCGCCCACTGGTGGGGGCGCATTGCTTTGAGCAGCGCCCGCAGGGTGCTGTGCAAGGCCGGAAACACGCGCTCCACCTCGCGGCCGGCTCGGATCGATCGCTCCAGTCCGGGCTCTGCATTGGCGATCACCACGGCGTCGGCTTGCGCCCACACGGACACATCCGCCAGATCGTTGCCCGCATAGACGAAGCCGTCGGGAAACTGCGCGCTCAGCCTTTCGGCCTTGCGCTCGGCTTTGAGGTTGACCTCGCCGTCGGAGGCGAGGACGTCGTCGAACAGCCCCAAGTGGTTGGCGACAGCTTGTGCCTCAGCTCGATCAGACGCGGTCGCCAGCACGATCGTGCGGCCTGAGGCGCGTTCCTCGCGAAGCCAAGCCACGATGCGGTCGTCGTAAGGCAGATCCGCCGGGCTGCAGGGCGCCTCGCGCGCCAGCCTCGCTTTCGCCGCAGCGCGACCGAGCAGCATCCAGCCCGCCAGGCGCAGCAGATTGAAAGGCGCTGCGATGACGAACCTGAGCGCGCTCTCGATGAACAGGTCGGCGTGAATAAGCGTGCCGTCGAGATCGACGGCAAGCGGCGTGTCGGGCCCGGTGCACTGCTTCAAGTACCGTTGATCCACTTACCAACCTCCGGCGATGCCGAACTCGAGGTCGGCACTTGCCCCATGAACGTCCCGCCGCACGCGCAACAACGGTCAATGCGGGGCTCTATGCCGAGGGCGAAAAGCGACCGTCCGGCCGCGCCGGATCCGATCTGTATCCGCTAGCGCGACCCGACGCGATGCGCTGCGACCATCGCCCCGAAACATCGAAAATCTGCAGCATGATGTCAGCCTGCACCTTCTCGCGGAAGTACTTCTCTCGACGTACGCAATCGCGCAGAAGTACGAGGTCTTGTGCCGCACGGTGAAGCCTGATCGCAGCGACCGCTCAATTGGGCAAAGCGTAGGCTATAATGTGCGTTGGGCCGGCGGGCACGTCCTTGAGCAGCTGATAGCCGCCCGATACGAACACGACCATCTGCCGCCCGGAGCGTGGGGCGCGATAGGTGATGGGCGTCGCTTGATCGCCCTGCGGTAGCTTGTCCGCCCAAAGCTCGCGCCCCGTCAGGCTGTCGAGCGCCCTGAGGCGCCGGTCACCGACCGCGCCGATGAACACGAGATCGCCGGCCGTAGAGATCGGCCCCCCGATCAAAGGTCCAGCGCCGATGGTGAAGGGCAAATGCGATGCGATGCCGAGCGGCCCGAGCGTCTCGGCCGTACCGAGCGGCTTACTCCACACCACGTTCTTGGTCGCAAGGTTGATTGTTGTCATCAGGGCGTAGGGCGGGCGCTGGCAAGGCACGCGCAGCCTGGTCAGGAACAGCGCGTTGTTGGCGAGGTAGGGCGTGCCCTTCTGGAGGTCGGAATATCGCGCGCCGTTCGCTGCGGCCTCCCGCGGAACCAGTTGGACTTTCATGGCAAGGCGGAAGGAGGGCACAAACAGGAGATGGCGCGCGTTGTCGACGGACACCGAGCCCCAGTCTACGCCGCCCGCCGCGCCGGGGTACTCAAGGGAGCCGCCCAAGGACGGCGGAGTGAAGACCCCCTCATAGCGCAAGCTCCGGAGCTTTATCCTGCACCAAAGCTGATCGAGCGGCGTGATGCCCCACATGTCGGTCTCGGCCAACCGTGGGCCGCGGACGTTCGGCATGCCGACCGAGAAGCGCTGGGTCTTCGCGGTCCATTCGCCCGGCGCGTCGGTCTGCGGGGCGGGCTTCTCCTCCACGCGCGAAAGCGGCTTGCCGGTGCGGCGATCGAGCACGAAGAGATCGCCTTGCTTGGTCGCCACGATGATGGCGGGAGTCGTCCCGCCGGACGTCGGCATATCGAACAGGACCGGCTGGGCTGAAGCGTCGTAATCCCACAAATCGTGCTGCACGAGCTGGAATGACCAGCGCACCGCGCCCGTTGCAACGTCGAGCGCAACGATCGAGCTTGAATACTTCTCCCAGCCAGCCTTGCGGTGGCTGCCCACGAAGTCGGGGGTCGCGTTTCCGGTCGGAATATAGACCAGGCCCAGCTCGTCGTCGGCGCTGAACACGGACCAGGAGTTGGGCGTTCCGGGGGTGTAGATCTCGCCCGGCTTTAACGCGCTGAAGTTGGCGGGTTGACGCCCCATATCCCAGGCCCAGGCCAGCTTGCCCGTCCGTGCGTCGAAGGCCCGGATGACACCCGACGGCTCGCCCACGGAGACGTTGTCCTTGACGAGGCCGCCGACGATCGCCAGGCCGTGCGTGATGGTGGGGGGCGAGGTCACGTAGTACATGCCCGGCGCAAATTTCCCCAGTCCTTCCTTGAGCGATAACTCGCCACCCTGGCCGAAGTCTCCGCAGGGATGCCCCGTTTCCGCATTGAGCGCGATGAGCCGGGCATCGAGCGTGCCGACGAGCACGCGCTTGGGGCACTCAGGCGATGCAGCATCCTCGTAGTAGGCGACACCGCGGCAGACCACTGCGGTGACGCCGTCAAGGTCGGTGTGGGGATCGTGGCGCCACAGCTGATGGCCGTCCTCCGCATCGAGGGCAAGCACCGAAGTCGTTAGCGAGGCAGACGAAGAGCTTGTCGTCCACCTGTAGCGGCGTCGCCTCGTCCTTGCGCGGCGCGCCTTCGGCGGCTGGCGCGATACCCCGATCCACGTGATCCCATACCCGAACGAGACGAGCGACGTTGCTCCGGTTGATCTCGGATAGGGAGGAGTAGCGCATGCCCCCAGCATCGTTGCCGTAATGACGCCAGTTGGTGCTCTCCTCCACCGTAGCTAAGCGGGGCGCCGATGCTTCAGGCACGGGCGGTCCGGATATGACTTGCCAGTCATTCGCATTGACGAAGGCGGCGGTCGTTGCGGCCATGAGGATGGCGGCGATCGGATAGCCCCAAGCCCGCACCGCGACGGAGATGCTCGATTGAAAGGGATGCAGGCGGTTCCTTATGAAGGGAAGGTAATAGAGAGGAAGGAGCGCGCAGATGAGATTGACGCGCGGGAGCAGGGCCCATCCGTCAAACCCAACCTCGTAGATCGCCCAGATTCCGGTGATGAAGAAATTCAGCGCTGCCAAATCCAATGCCGAGGCTCTGCGGCGAAAAAGCTGGACGCCAGACCCTATCAGAATTGCCCCCGACGCCAGATAGAAAGGGCTTCCACCTTTCAGCGCGAGCATGACGCCAAGCACGAAGATGGCCAGGCTCGCTAGTGTCACGCCCAGTGCGAATGCATAAAATACGAATGGGGAGATGCTCTTCTTCAGCTTCTCGAGAATTGGCATATGCAGAACTCTTACTTCGGCGCGTCGCGTGACGCTCCGCCATATTGCCACGCCTCCAGGGATGTCGAGCAGCGTTACCCGGTAAGGTTTATGTTGCGGCTGGCCCCCCGGCCTTGCCTACACTCCGAGCGAACTGCGTGACAAGCTGTCCGTCGAGACGAGGCCGCGCGCGGCGCGTCGCTGGTGTGCGTGCCGCCAGTCGGCCGTCGTCGTTGATCTCGGTTGCCTCCGTCGCGTGCGCTCGGCAGAAATAGATCGAATTGATGCCTGTTCGCGCCCACTCCAAGCCCTTAAGCGATTGGGAGGAAATCGTTGAGCGAGGAATGGCGTGGCTGATGGAGGCGGTGCGACGGATTGTTTGCGCATTGCTTGTGAGCCTGTGTTCGCACGGCGTCGACAATGTCGACAGCGACCAGGCGGCGCATACGATGGACGACCTCACCGTCACCCGCGATTTGGCCTACGCTCCCGGGGATCGCCGCAGCCTTGATATCTATGCGCCGCGTGGTCCCAGCGGTCCGCGTCCGGTGATGATGTATTTCTACGGCGGCGGTTGGACGTCAGGATCGAAGGAGGGCTACGCTTGGGTCGGCGCCGCTTTGGCGCGGCGCGGCTTCGTTGCGGTCGTCGCCGATTACCGCCTCTATCCCCGGGCGCACTGGCCACAGTTTCTGCAAGACTGCGCCGCCGCCGTCAAATGGGTGCATGACCACGCTTCGGAATATGGCGGCGATCCTTCGGCCTTGGTGCTGATGGGCCATTCGGCCGGCGCCTATAACGTCTTCAGCCTGGCCGTCGACCGACGATGGCTGGAGGGCGTTGGGCTCGATCCGGGCCGCGACCTGAAGGCCGTCATCGGCCTTTCCGGCCCTTATACCATGGTACCCAGCGGCACATTGGAGACCGCGACTTTCGACGTCGGGCATGGGTATACGGAACCCGTCGACCACGTCGATGGCAAGTCGCCGCCATTGCTGTTGATGATCGGTGACGAGGACCGCGCTGCCGAGCCGCGCAATAGCGACGAGGTGGCAGCCAAGGTCCGCGCCAAAGGCGGCATCGCCGAGGTCATCCACTACGCGGGGCTCGCGCACAGCGACACCCAAGACGCCCTTGCGCCAGCCGGCGCCAAGAAAGCGCCCGTCACGCAAGATATTTTGCGCTTTCTTGCCGCGCATGGCGTGGTTCCGCCGCCGCCATAGCGCGCATCTCCTGTGCCGCCCGCCGAGCAGCGCCGGACCCTATGCGGCCCCGCGTCTACGGCAAGAGGCGGATGAGCTACCTCTTAAGCGCTAGCGCCTTCGCGGCCGCCCTTTGTTTTAAGATCGAGCCCCAGGGCGCGGCGTTCTCGTGGGTTGAAGGCTTGGCGGGGACGGCAAGAAAATGAGCAGGCACTTCGTAGGGGCTAATCGGCGCGCTTCGAGCCCGGCATGGAGGGCGCGCGCGCCACGTCAGTGGACTTGGGCTCCGCGCACTAGCGGGTCGGGCCGATCATGGGCAACCTCGCGTTCGAGAGCTGAAATCGATGGAACCTGCCCGCAAGACGGGTTCAGCGCGTGGTTCGGCGCTGCTCGCTGCTTCCAGGATCTGGGCGCAAGGGGCCAGTGCCATTCTGTTCTTGGCCACGTCGGCCATGATCGATCCCTCGCAGTTCGGCGAGTTCGCCATCGCAACCTCGATCTTCGCCGTTCTTGCCGTAGGCGTGGGCCACGGCACCTACGAGTACGTGATGAAGGAGCGGCAGTCCGACACCGCACCGCCGACCGTGTTCTTCATCAACATGGGCACGGCCACGCTGGCGTCGTTGGCGGCCTTGGTCATCAGCGTGCTCATCCCCTACGTCGTGAAGGGGCCCGAGATCGGGATGATTCTGACACTTCTGACGCCGGCATTCTTCTTGATGGGTACGAACACGCTCATGGAGAGCGTGGTGATGAAGCGGGGCGAGATCACCAAGGTAGCGGTGGCCGGTCTGGTGACGGAGACGCTCGCATTGGGAGTGGCGCTTGCGGCGCTGGCGAGCGGGGCTGGCGTTCTGGCCCTCGTCTTTCAGCGGGTGACGCGCGAAGGCACGATTGTGCTCGTCTATGCGGGCAGCTGCAGCTGGCGGCCGTGGTTCACCTTCGACATCGGGGAGGCGCGCAAGGCGCTTGTCTTCACTCGTGACATCTTGACGACGCGGTTCATCCAGCTGGGGCAAACGGCGGTGGTGGACGTGGTGATCGGCGGGGCGTTGAGCACGGCGGATGCTGGCCTCTTTCGCCTCGTCGCGCGTCTGCTGACGGCGGGCAGCGATATCCTGTTTCAGCCGTTCCGCGCCAGCATGTGGGTCAGCTTGCCGCCGCTGCAGAATGATCCTGCCAACTTTGGCAAGACGGCCTTAAATCTTCTAGAGGTGTTCGGCATCGGGCTGTTCGCGGCGATGATCGGGGCCTCGCTGATCGTGGCGCCGACGTTCGAGCTGATTTTGGATCCCGCCTGGCAAGGCGCCATTCCGGTCTTTTACGCGCTCGCCTTGGCGCGCGTCATCGGTCTGCCATTGTACGCAACCGAGGTCGTGTTCGCTCTGACGAACAGGACGACGTTCATGGCAGGGGCGG
The DNA here is from genome assembly GCA_963724945.1 of uncultured Alphaproteobacteria bacterium. Lineage (GTDB taxonomy): Bacteria > Pseudomonadota > Alphaproteobacteria > Rhizobiales > Hyphomicrobiaceae > Hyphomicrobium_A. The sequence continues at coordinate 2,123,850 of CAVRWL010000003.1, forward strand.
CGCTGATCGTGACGATCTTGACCGTTGCCGCAGCGTTCCTGACAGCGCATGCGGGCCTGTACGTTTTCAGCTTGGCCGTCGTCGTCGTCACGATCATCAACGAGCTCATAGTGCTTCCCGTCATGGCGAAAAGCGGCAACATGCCGCTTGGCACGCTCTTTCAGCTCATGGCGCGACTCAGTCTGAATGCCGTGGCCATGGTGGCGGTCGCCGGCCCTTGGTTGATGCTGGGGCCTCAGCTCGGCCTGACCCATTGGCCGCTGGTTGGCTCGACGGTGCTCATTGGTGCCGTCGTCTATGTGTTGGCGGCGCGCAAGTTCACGCCCGCAGGGTATCTGGCCTACGAGGAGGCCTTCATGGGCGCCCTGGGCTATCTGCGCATCCCGCATCATGCAAAAGCGGGTTGATCGGAGGAAGCCGGCGTCGCATTCATGGTCGATGGCCATCTGCAAGCGCGGGAGGTTCGCGAGCGGCAAGAACCAGAGTTTACCATGGTGGCATACGTAGACTGGGTATTCGGTGTTCTCAGCGGGCGCAATGGCTGGATTCCTGCGGTATTGGCCGTGCTCTGCACGGTTACGCTTGCGGTCTTCGTCTTGCGCGCAAAGCTGGCACAGCGGGGGCGTTGGCTGGCAGGAGCGCTGTCGCGGGGCTGGCGCTCAGCGTCGCTCTGGCGGCTCCGTACGTGCTCGCGGCATCGCGCAGCAAGAGCCCTCTCGGCCCGTTCGAGGTTCAACGGGTCATTGCAGTGTTGCCGCCGCTCGCTGCGGACCAATTTACGGCTCCGATACGCATGCAGATTTGGTACCCGGCAACCGCCACGAACCAACGTGCAGCGACGGCGAACACCTGCGCGCAGCTGCAGGTCTTGCCCCTGGCCAATGCCGAGAACGCAAGACGGTTGATACTCTACATGCCGCATTTCGGCGGGGTCGGAGGCGACAATTCGCAGCGGCTATCCTATCTGGCTTCCTATGGTTACATTGCCGTGGCCTTCGACGACATTGCGCTCGATGAAGCCCGGGCCGACGCCAAGCCCGAGGAGGAGGATGCGCGCCTTTTCACCTGGCATGTTTCCACGCAGGCAGACTATGAACGCGCCATGTCCCTCAGCGACATGCGAGTTCGCCTGCAAGCAGAGAAAGCCCTGAGTGGCTTGAATCGGCTCGGCGCGTGCGCGGCAGCGGCGCCGGCGTCACCCTGGAGCAAGACCGTCGATTACGCGCACGTCGGGTTTCTCGGCTTCTCGTTCGGGGGCTCGACGGCGGCCGAGGCCGGCGCCATCGACGCCCGGGTCGTCGCGGTGGCAAATCTCGACGGAAGCCTGTTCGGTCAAGCGTACGCGGGGCGTCTTGCCGTGCCTTACCTGTACGTGATGGGCGACCGCCCGACGCCCACCATGGCGTCCATGATGTCGAAGGATCCGGAGGAGCGCTACGGGTCACGGTTGGCCGCGCGCGATCTGCGCGTGCAAGCGAGACTGGCCGCGCGACAGGGGAGTGCTGGAATTCGCATCAAGGGCAGCGTCCACGCAAGCCTCAGCGATGCGGTTCTCGAGCCGCATGCATCGCGGCTCTGGCTGTTTCGAAATCCGATCGCGTTCTATAATGCGGCCAATCGCTACACGCTCGATTTCTTCAACGTCCATCTGAGGGGCGAGGCTGCCGCGTTGGTGGATCAGCGCTCCTCGAGCATTCCCGTCGTGCAGACGTTGCGCGAGGCCGGCATCACGCCGGACAACGGCACGGCGTTGCCGCCCGTTCAAGATGCAGCCGGCGCACCGGTACAATAATTCAAGCGGGCGTGCAGCTAGCCGCTCCCTCTGGCAGGCTCAACATCGCCAGATAGCGCAATAGGCTCTTGAGCTTGGGCCGATGCTCGCCAAAGCATTACAATCAGAGCCAGGCCGGCGAAAAAGAGATAGCCATGGGCCAGATTGAGTTGCGTGGGAACAGTGTACTTGCTCGACGTTATGCAGAGCGCCGACACGAGAAATACGGCACCTAAGGCGATCAATTGTCGGCGCCGCTGAACGCTTTCGGGTCTCGAGGAGAGGATGCAAAAGAGCGTGGCAAAAACAGGAGGCATTATGCCGTAGTGATGCTCCCATGCGATCGGAGCCTCCATCGTGTAGGCCATCGCCGCGATCTGGAAGTCCAGCAGCGCGTTATATGCGTTCTGACCCTGACGGCGCCACACCGAGGCCACAACCAAGAGAATGGCTGCGGCCAGAGTGCCGCCGTGAACAATCGGACTATATGGCGGAAACTTATGCAGATCCCAGACAAGAGGATTTGCAGTTCCGAGCAGCGCATTCAAAATACCGTTTACGGAGTTGTTCTCGATCAAGGCCTCTCCACGTCGAGACAAGAAGGCGAGCACGCGTAGATAGTCGAGATGCGCCGTCCAACCGAACGTATAGATCGAGATGAGAAAAACTGGCACTAGGCTGATCACGGCGCCAAGCATGAAGCGCCATTGGCGCCGCGCCAAGGCCCAAATCGCGAAGGCGCCGAATTGCGGTTTGATGGTGCACAGTAGACCAATCAGAATGCCAGCGGCCAGCCTGCGGCTGGACAACATGGCGATGCACGCAAACGTAAAGCCGGTATCGATCCAGACCTGGATTTGGCCCAACCAAAACCCGACCATCAACGGATAGAACACGAGCGTCGAGGTCCCCACCAGGATGGCGCCGGCAGTTCCGGCTGGGGACGCAGCTGCCTCCCTACCCTTGATCCGGACCAGCATCAGGTGAAACAGCCACCCGACACCGAAAGCGTTGAGCGCAATCAATGCGCGATTGATGTTGTTCAGGGATTGGTTTAAGTTAAGCCCAAGCGACTGCAACCCTAAAATTGGCAGCAATGCAGTGGGCGGGTATTGGAATTTGACTGCTTGTTTGAAGAAGACTTCCTGATAAAGCGAATCAGCGCCGGAGGCACGCACATATTCCAGCGCTTGCCGCATTGGCTCCCAAGAATCCCAATTGGCGTGGTTGAAATGGAGCAGCCAAATCTTGAGAGGAACAATTTCTGACCATCCCAAGACTCTTTCCTGCAGAACGCCGACCGGTATGACTACGATGACGACCAAAGCCGCAGCAAAAGTCAGGCGCCACGTGGGGCTATCAAGCACCTGGGCATAGATCGCACGCACAAATGCGCTGGCCTTCACTCGACACTGGGTCCAACATTATCTTTCGAATACATAGTAGTCTGTCTCGCGCTGCGGGCTGTGCGTACCAGCGAGGATTGGCTTCGTTTAGCTCATGGCCGGCCAAATTACGAAATACAAAACGACCCGCAGGAAAAACGCACCCTCCGAGTCGCTCCTCTTGAGGTCCGAACGTTATGGTCGCGGCGACGCCACTCCTTGCGCTCCCCGGCGCCGGGGTCGCGGACACGCGTGCCCGATCAGTCTGGTGCCGGCCGGCAAAACGCATGCGTTGCAATCGATCGCTGATCTTCTGCCCAATGTCGGTGCCAGCACCACTTTTGAACAAGGATGAAAATGTGCGTAGGGGCGGCAGCCGACACGCAGGGCCTAACACTTTGTTGTTAGAGGAAGCGCGGCCGCGGGCAGCGAAATCGGCCGCCACGGTTAGCCGGAAACCCTAATGCAAATCAGGCCGCCGAGCCCGGCGCGGCCCTTCCCCTCACCGCCGGCGTGGACGGCGAGAGCAGGCCGCCTGACATGGCCAGCCACCAGGCAACTAGGCCGAACCATAGCAGGCCGCCCAGCATGAAATGCGAGACGGCAAACGAAGAGTAGAACGCCATCAAGGGGGAGTGCGTCGTCGATTGCGGCCACAAGACCAGAGGCGTGACCAGGGCAATGGCGATCCACCCAATGACGCGGGCCGAAGTCGGGAAGGACGGCTCGGCTCGAAGGAAGAATGCCGCGGGCATGAGCAGCCACACATAGTAGTGGGCCCAAGCCAACGGACTGGATACCAGGCACAGGCAGATCACGAGAAGATACTGCAGGTCCCGACGCCGGCCGGAACTCCTGCGCTTCGGCGCCGCTTTGAGGCGGCAGCCTCCAACAGGCCAACAAGGCGACGATAAAGATCGCGGCGATGATGATCTGAGCTGCGAGTCTCTCGCCCTGCTGCGGCGCATGGGAGACCCAATCGAGCAGGATATCCGGGGGCTCATGCAGCCGGTAGAGAAACGCCGGAATCGACTGAACGCTCGCGCCAGCTAACCAGCCATGGCTGTACTGCATGATCGTCTGCAGCCAGTAGAGATTGAGGTCCCAGCCAAAGAGAGCCAGCGAGAGAAGCACGGTCACGACGCCGACGGAGGCAAAGGCGAATACACCGCGCCAGTCGCGCCGCAGCAGGAAGAAGAGACCGAAGAGCGCCAGCGGCGGCTTAATGACGGTGGCCGCCCCTAATAGCGCGCCCGCCGCGGTAGGGCGCCGCGCGCGCAGCAGAACGAGCCCGGCCGCCAAGGCGAACAGAATGAAATAGCTCGTGTTGCCAAACTTGATCGCGTTGAGCAGCGGGCCATTGACCGCGAACAGCAGCGCCAGCAGCCAGCGCTCGCGCAGCTCGAGGCTCGCCAAGCGGACCAGCAGGAACCAGGCGCCGACGACCGATCCGATCCCGATGAAGGTGAAGATGGCAGCCGCTAGTTTCGGTGGAAACCAGCCGAACGGGGCGAAGAGATAGGCCACCACCGGGATGTTGACGAAGCCGCCTTCCGCACCCACTCCGATCAAAGCGCGCAGGTTCTCCTGATTGTGGTCGAGCGCCGCCCGGCCCGCCGGATAATACGCGTTCAAGAAATCCCAGAAGGGAGCCGGCGGGCTGCTGACTTTGAAGCTCGTGAGCTCGAGCACAGCGACGGCGAGCACGACGAGCGCCGTGCCGTAGACGGGCATCGTGGAGCTCGGCAGGAGGCTGGCCGGCAGCACCCGGTAGCGCGCCAACCAGAAGATAGCGACCACGCCGACGACGGCGGCCAGCAAATGTCCGACATAGACGAGGCTATGCACTGGCGGGCTTCCTATCTCAAATCGACAGGCCCGGCGGCGGTTTGCGCAACATCGAGTGACATGCCCCTATCGGCATGCCTGTTGCATGGAAGAACGCTAGCGTGCGTGACCAGCAACTGGCCCTGGCTGACGGCAGCGTAGGCAGGCCCAAGGCAGGTAGCAAGATCGCTTCCGGAGGAAGGTGGACGTCAGCCTGTCGAGGGGGATGCCGGGACGATGTTGACGCCGGCGCCGCTGGCGGGGCACGTGGCATTTTCTGCCTACGCCCCGCGGCGTAGTGATACTGCTTTCGGGGGAGTTTGGGCCGTGTCCTCGCTCGTGCTCCCGGGCAATCTCACCTGCAATGGCGTAAGAGACACGCCCCTGCGTGCACCACTATGCTTCGATGATCAAGGGCGGCAAAGCGAGCCGCGCAGAGATCGCAGAGAGGATCATGGCCTCGGACGAGTTTCACACCAAGCATGAGGCACTTTACAACGCGCGGACGCCGGAGCGTTCTCGCGCCCAGGTGGCACCCTGATGGGTGCCGGCGTCCGGCAGGAACGCTGCAAATGCGCCGAGACGAGAGCAAGAATGACCTTTGAATTGCTTGGCTCGAGCCCGGTCAGCAGCGCCAGGGCGGACAGTTTGGATGCGCGACTGCGCCTGGCGGTGGGTATTGCGACGGCCGGCCGGCAAGCCACGCTGAACGAGACGCTTGCCGAGATCGCCAAGCAGAAGCGCGTTCCCGATGTCGTCGTCCTGTGCCCCGTCGCTCGCGAGGACCTCGACTACGCGTTTCTCGAGACAGTGCCGTACGCAACCAGGGTTGTGTCGGCCCCACCGGGACTTACGCGTCAGCGCAATGCCATTTTGCGTGCGGTCGAGGATCTCGACGCGGTGGCCTTCTTCGACGATGACTTCTTTCCTGCGCCGAATTACCTCGCCAACGCCGAATGCATCCTGCAGCGTGACAGTGACGTCGTCGTCATGACCGCGGGCGCTCTGATCGAGGATGGCATACACGGCCTGGGCCTGACGCCGCAGCACGCACGCGAGCGCATAGCGGCCGTACCCGCTCCCATCACAGCTGGCGCAGTCCGGCCGGACTACGGCGCCTATGGCTGCAACATGGTCATTCGTCTCGGGCCTGTGCGCGAGCACAAGCTGGCCTTCGACGAAAGCCTGCCACTCTATGGCTGGCAGGAGGACATCGACTTCAGCCGCCAGATGGCCAATTGGGGGCGGGTCGTCCGTGCCGAGGCGCTTACGGGTGTGCACCTGGGTGTGAAGCGCGGTCGCACCTCTGGCGTCCGCTTTGGCTACTCCCAGGTGGCCAACCCGATCTTCCTCATCCGCAAGGGCACCGTCTCGCGCTCGTTCGGTGGCCGCACTATGGTCAAGAACCTGCTCGCTAATCTCGCGCGCAGCTTCCGGCCCGAGGCTCATGTTGATCGCATCGGACGCCTCAAAGGCAACCTGATGGCGCTGCTCGACCTCTTCCGGGGACGGCTTCACCCTGGCCGTATTTTCGATTTCGAGTAGTGGCCGCTCCGTGCGCGTCGCGCTGCGGCACTGCGAAATTGGTGCCATGCGTGCCGACGCTTGCAGCATCTGCTGGCGCAGGCTGCAGCCACCGGACTGGTGCTGATCTGGAACTACGCCGGAGCCCGCCTCTTGGTGTTCCGCGGTAGCCGCCATTGATGCGTTACTATCGAAGCTGTTGCCAGCCGCCCGTGCCCCTCTACGAGGGTGATCAACCGGTCTGCTTCAGGGGCGGGCCACATTCCGATCTTTGCGGTGTCCGTCGATAGCCCATGCAAGCACTCGGGGCAGCGCGCCGAAGGAGGGGTCGGGGCGAGCGAGCGTCGGGACCTGCAGTATCTTCTCGTGATCGCCTGTGCCTGATATCCAGTCCGTTGGCTTGGGCCCACTAGCGAGCCGTGGGCATCATGAGGACATCGGCGGACTGACGCCGGGATCGATGACGCCGCGCGCCACATCAATCGAGGAGGAGGGCGTCTACATCGACAACGTGAGGTTCGGCTGCAGGCAACGTTGCTGCCTGAAACGATCGAGGACTACGTTGGCGAGGAGAGCCCGTTTCGGGTGATCGATGCCAGCTTGGTATCGGTTCAGGGGGGCAGGCCAAGCAACAATTTCTATCAGCTTTTGCGGTGCATAGGCCGGCCCTTGTCTTCATCGACTGAGACTATTAATGGATCGGATCCGAATGCCTCGCGGGCCTTTGTGAGCCGTTACGACTTGGAGCATCCATTTGGTCTGGGCATTCCTGGCAGTAGCAGTCATCGGATTTGCTACCGGTCTGCGGTTTCGCGTCTCCATGCTTTTCGGCGTCGCCGTAGTTGTTGTTGCGCTGACCGTTGCGGCCGCCGGGTATTTTGGTTGGACAATCGCACGATTAATCATTGTGTGTTTCGCACTGCTAATCGTGCAGCAGCTTTGCTATTTCCTGGGCCTATACGTGTCGTGGACGATAGACAAACGACGGCGACCACTGAGAGGCCGGGTGTCTCCTGCAGCGCAAATGACAGTACGAGAACCGCTACGCCACCTGTCAGGATGTGGGTTGGCGCTGTCAGGATGTCTCATCGGTGTGGAGAACGGCAGGGATGGTGCGAATAAGTATCGCCAGGTCCCGCCATATCGACCACCTGCGCACATAATGCCGGTCCATTGCGACGCGTCGGTCATAGGGTAGCAGGTTGCGTCCGCTGACCTGCCAGAGGCCGGTCATGCCGGGCCGCGCCCGGGTGTACTCATCCCAATACTCGCCATAGTTTGCGATCTCGGCGTCGACGACTGGGCGTGGGCCGACGCAGCTCATGTGCCCCATCAGCACGCTCAGAAGCTGCGGCAGCTCGTCGATACTGGATCGGCGAAGAATTTGACCGAGAGCGGTCGTACGAGGATCTTGCTTCAGCTTCCGCGTTGCGCGCCATTCGCGGGCGGCATTCGGATTGCTGTCGAGATGCCGCTCCAGCACCTTCTCCGCATCGTTCACCATCGTACGGAACTTGAAGCATTGGAACGGGCGCCCCCCGAACCCGAGCCGACGGTGCGAGAAGACGATGGGACGCCCCATCGTGAAAAAGATGGATGCGGCGACGAGAAGCAGCAGCGGCGAGAGAATGACAACGCTGGTCAGCACCACAACGATGTCGAGTACGCGCTTGCTCAAGCCGCCGGTCGGCTGGTCAACGGGCACTCCCAGGAGTGCGTATCCATTGCGAGACGGGCGCGGGATGGAAGCGAGCAAAACCTTGCGCTTCGAACCGGCGCGACTCTTGTCGTTCCAGCGCGCCGCACCGTTGTCCAGCCGCGGCGGCAAGCATGGTTCGCCGACCGGTTCTGCATAGCGTTCGTCTTGGCGAATGAGGTTTACAGACTCGGACACGGATGTTGCTGCCACTGTGCACTGAATGCAGCGAGTTTTAGATTTCGCTCGCGCAACAACAAGGAGCAAAAAATAGGTAGCTGCGACGAGCCGCCATCCCGAAAATGCAGGTGCGGGAAATTCACCAGAGCGCTTCGCCGCAGATCGTGCGAGCGAGCCGACCCTTCGGCGTTCAGCTGGCGAGCTCCTCGCCGTTCAACAGCCGGTTTGCCATGTATGCCACTTCGGTGCGATTGGTGGCGTGCAGCTTCTTCATGATGTTGCGTACATGGACCTTAACCGTGCTCTCCCGCATCTTGAGCTCGTAGGCGATGATCTTGTTCGCCTTGCCGCGTCTCAGTGCGTCGACCACGGCGGCTTGGCGGGCCGTGAAGATGCTATTTGTCGTTTTCGCTGGAGCAGTCGGCTCTTCCGGTGTGCGGGAATGTGCGGCTAACAGGCTGCTCGCAGGCACGTAAACGCCGCCTGCTCGAGCGAGCCCGATTGCTTGGATGACGATGGGTATCGACAGGCTGGTGGGAATGTAGCCGCGCACGCTCTTGCCCAGCATCTTCACAATGAGATCGGGATCCTCATTGTTGGAAAGGACGACGATTGCACAGGTTCCGATCTGGCTCGATAGATCGGTCAGCCGGTGCACTTCGGCCAGTGCCTCTTCGTGCGACCTACCGTACTGGCAAAGTATAATGAGTGCCGTTGATGCCAGTTGCGGATCGTTGAACCACTGATCGATGCTTGAAAAGGCGCTCACAACAGCGCTGCTATCATCGCTGAGAACGCGAAGGAGACACTCCCTCGAAAAGCGGTGACTATCGATTATTGCGATAGTGCTCGTTCGACCAACGTTGGGCGCCACTGCTGCGGCAGCAGGATCTAATCTCTCAGATCCCTTTGCGGGCTGCTCTGGCTGTGAGGATTTAGCTGCAAGACTTGACGTCTTAGATGCAAGATTTGACATGGTGACACTCGCCTCGATCATGCACCCAGGGGGAACCGGTTGGTTCAACCTCATATTTAACAAGGCGTTACGATAAGAGTTTAAAGTAGCCCAATGATGTTGACCTTGCAACACGATCAGTGCCCAGCCGGTCTAAGTCTTTCAGCGTAGTAGGGTTGACGCTGAAGGTCGTATTTCCCGCTCAGGGTTTGGGCAGGCTCGACCAGAGCGCGAATATGATTGTTAACCAGCGCCGCCAAGTTGCGCCTCGGTTGGCAAGAGGAAGTGCACTTCCGAGTAAGGTGAATGTCGCACGCACATGAGCGGATTGGACGCTCCACGCAGGTAGGTGTCGAAGAACGCGAGGGTATATGAGTCGATGATTGCGCGGAGACGGCTATAGCCCGGTGCCTGTGGCAGGAAACGTTCGGTGGCGGCCAGGATGGCGGTCGCAGAAGTCCTCATCAAAACTACCGGCAACCTCAATGACGTGGCTCCTAGGCTGCGACGCTTGGCGCCGAGCGCTCCGATAGGGTGTGTGATAGCCTTCGTTTGCGGGGTCGCTGAGCATGAGTAAATACGGGGTGGTGAGAACACCGCCTTGCTCTGCTGCATCACCGACGAGATTTGCGGCGGCGACAAAGCGGCCCGTCAGCGTCGATTGCGCGGCGACCAGTCCGCCGAGCGCATATCCAATGATTCCCCACCCGGCTGGGATCAATGCTGTCCGTGTAAGCGTTTCGCCGCGCCTCGAGCTTTAGGTGTTGGAGGGCGTCGAGGAACAGGGAGGCCGTCCTGACGCCGCGCGCCACGCAAAGCCGCCGATAATTATGCAATTCATCTGCCCCCGCGTCGTGACGATATGGCGGCTCTCCCCCTTTATCCCTGCGGAAAGGATCATCGATGGCAGCGACTATGAAGCCGTGGCTCGCGAGATTTGCGAGCATAAAGGTATTGTCATCGTGATGATCGGATCCAGGCACATATATGATGGCGGGAATTGCCTTAAGCGACCTAATGATAGGCGCACCGTGACGAGCTGGCGCCCATGTCGGATGACGAAGTATTCCGAGCCAATTTTGCGCGCGGGTCCACCAGGTCGTAGTAGCGCCATTGGCCGGATACCAAAGCTGTGTGACGATCGTGCCAGAGTGCTTCGGGCCGGCAGCGATGCGCAGCTCGAGCTTCGTCGTTCCAACCGTATGCGGACCCGCATGACTATCTTGACGGGCACGGGTTGAACGGCTCGGATTTGCGTTATCTATATTGTTCATTGGCCGACAAGCTCGACCCGGACACTGCGAACGAAGCCGTCATTTCGACGGTCGCTTCCCAGCTCGTCGTCTCACGAACCTCCATTTAAACCGGCTCCTTGGTTCCCCCATTTATTCCGCTGCCACCTGACCGGCGGGCGAACTGTAGTGCGTCGGAATCTGTTCGTGTCTGGCCAGGGCGGCTGCGAAAGCGTTGGCAACTCCGCGCGCAAATTGCTCGGGCGAAAAGCGCTTTGCATTTTCGCGACACGCAGAAGAAAGTATGGCCGACCGGCTGGCCTCGAATCGCTCGACGGCCGCGATGACCGCTTCGGGCGTTTGCCTGTCGAACAGAACTCCCGTTGGCCATTGTGCCATTCCGAGCGGGCGCACGATGTCCATCGCGCCGCCGCGTCCGAAGGCGATTAGCGGCGTGCCGTACGCTTGCGCTTCGGCCAATGCTATGCCGAAGTCTTCGCATCCCGCGAACACGAGAGCCTGCGCGCGGGCGACGGTCTCCAGGTATTCGGCGCGCGGTAAGTAACCCGTGAAACGGATGTTGCGGCCCGCGATGGAGCGCAACTGGCCGACGTTTTGGCCATCGCCGACGACGAGAAGTTTCCGCTTCGGCATCGCGTTGAAGGCCTCGACCACGAGATCCGCGCGCTTGTAGGGCGCGATGAACGACGCCATGACGTAGTAATCGCCCTTCTCTGCGGGGCACGCGATCTCCGCATTTTCTACGGGCGGAAATACGACTTGGGAGTCAATGCCATAGATGCGCCGTATGCGGGCGCGCACAAAGTTTGAGTTGGCGATCATCACGTCTGGAGCATGGGCGGTGCGCGTGTCCCATATGCGCAACTTGTGCATTAGATAGCGGAACAGTAATCCCTTCGGCCCGTAGCCAAGTTCGCCGTGGCGCAAATATGAGAACTGCTCATCCCACGCATAACGGATCGGACTGTGCACGTAGCACAGGTGCGGCTGATCGGGGCGCGTCAGCACTCCGCGCGCGAATGCCGCGGAAGAGGATATGACGGCGTCGAAGTCGGTCACGTCGAACTGCTCGATCAAGAACGGGCAGATCGGAAACAGGGATCGGTAGAACTTGGATACTTTCGGGATGCGGTTGGCGACCGAGGTGTGGAAGATCACGCCGGGGAAGTGCTTGCGCTTTATGTGATCTGGCAGGAAGTCGAAGATGGTGAACACTTCCGCACCCTTGAAGATGCGGCAAAGCTCCGCCAGCACACGCTCTCCGCCGCGGTAGCTCGGACACCAGTCGTGCACGATCGCAATGCGCTTGAGATGTGGGTGGGGGACAGATCGCGCCCGACCATCGAGGAAGCCGATGCCGCTTTGGTCAAAATCGCAGGCCGCTCGTCCCACAGCACCACCGTGATCTAGCTCCGTGGGTTCTGCTTTGACCGACGGAACAAGTGTTTGGACATCGTTCGCAGCCAAAAGTATCGGTGCGGCAGGATGGCTAACAAGATAGTCCAACGGGCGTGGTGGAAGAGGCGGGAGCCGTTGAAACGTCAGCGCGCACCCTCGCTCGGATAGGGCGAGCATCGATTTGCGCACGCAAGCAATGCGTAAGGCTTAGCCCGGTTCCCGTTCGAAGCGCCTGGACGGTGCAAGGCTCAACTTTTGTTGAGGGTCCTATTGTTCTCGAGCGCCGGTAGGGTTTCGGCGAGGCAATCTGCGGCCGCTTGGGGGCGCCGATACCGACTTCCGCCCCTCTCCCGGCGGTCCAAAGCTCGAGAGCGTCGAAATGATCCAGAAAATCATCAACGGAAGCGTTCTGATGGTTGCGATTTTTTTCTCATCGCTCCCAATTTGCAGCATCGGCGCGACGGAACTCCGAAATGTGCCGGCGAGCAGCCCTCGATCACAATATCAGCTGGGACCGCAGGACAAGGTAACCGTCAAGGTCTACGAATGGCGTCCAGCGCGCGACGAGATCTATGAGTGGGCCGCCTTCAAAGGCGATTACGTCGTAGACGCGGCCGGAACCCTCTCACTACCCCTTTTGGGCGACGTGCCGGCTGAAGGCGTCGGCACATCCGATCTTTCGAAGGAGATCGCGGAGCGGTTGAAAAGCAAGATGGGGCTCATGGCTATCCCCGACGTAACCGTTCAGGTCGTGAAGTTTCGTCCATTCTACATAGTCGGGGCGGTGGATAAGCCCGGGGAGTTCGCCTACCGGCCTGGATTGACCGTTCTCGAAGCGTACGCGCTCGCCGGCGGCAAGCCGCGCAATGCACTTGAGGGAGCTCGTCTCGAGCGCGAAGCGATCACGAACTCGAGGGGAGCTCAGCGGTTTGGCGCTAGAGATACAAACCTTGACGGTTCGCATGGCCAGGCTAAAGGCCGAACTTGCCAACGCTGAAACGATCGATTTGCCGCCCGACATCCGATCGAAGGCGAGCATAGACGGTATCGACCAAACGATTAAACAAGAGCAGCTTGTATTCAACATGCGCAAGGAGAGCTTCAAGACGCAGATCAGCGCGCTGGAGCAGTTGAAGTCCTACCTCGAGCAGGAGGCGGCATCCCTCGAGAAGCAGCTCGACATTCACAAGATCGAAGTCAGCTCGGTGAAGGCCGAGTACGACATGGTGCACAAGCTCTACGAGAAGGGCCTGACGACGGTGCCGCGTAAGCTCGCGTTGGAACGGACCATGGCGCAGATCGATGGTGATCGTCTGCGGCTCGAGTTCGAACCTGATGCGTGCCCGCCAGGAGATCGGCAGGACCAAGATCGCCATGATCGAGCTTGAGGCCAAGCGCAGTAGCGACCTTTCGACCGAAATGCAGACGACGCGGACAAAGCTCGACGACCTGAAGAACAAGATGAAAACCGCTACCAGCCTGCTGTCGGATACGAAGGAAGTGGCCTCGCAGATCGTCAGCGAAGCGGATGCCGGCAGCCCGCAACCCGTCTTCGATATTCTCCGTCACGGGGCCGAAGAGTTGCGCGAGCGCAATGTGCCTCAAAGCGAGAAGATCCAACCGGGCGACACGGTCTTTGTGGAGCAATCGCGAGCCGATCCCGAGATCTCGGGAGCCTCGCCGCAAGCGGCTCCGACGGCAACGGTCAGCGCTTCCAGCGATCGCTTGAACTGAAGCGCGCCGATCGCGCTTCCGGCAAGCATCGCGCGTTCGTTTCACGCTGCATACATGCGAGTGCGCGGCGTGGCGACCAGCCCGCATCCAGTTGACCAGCATCACCGAACCTGACGACGGCAACCGAATGAATTCTTGCGTCAGGCGCGGTTGTGGCCCTTTGAGCCGAGCGTCGCTTCGGCTCCGGGCGACACTCAAACGCTCATAAGCGTGAAAGCAGCCCCTCAATAGGGCCGGCGTAGTCGTATCGCCGGACCGGGCCCGGGCGGGCACGCTCGATCCGAGCGCGCTCTCTGATGTCAACGGTGATAGGAGCCGCGATAGCTACCGGTCACCTCACCGTAGTTGACCATCGAGGGCTCGACCATGTTGAGGACAACTCCCAACGTGTCGACGCGGGCATTGCGCAGCAAGTAGTTTGATTCCAGAACCGTCGGCGACGGTGTTTTCGACCACTGAACCACGAGCAACGTGCCGTCGAGCATCGATCCCATGCTGAGCGCATCGAGGTTGGCGGCAAGTGGCGGCATTTCCACGATGACCAGCTCGTACTCCTTCTTGACGTCATCGATGAGTTTGCGCGCCGTATCGGAGCCGAGGATGCCGTCATGCGCCGGGTTCTGGCCGCTGTCGGCGACAGGCAGGAGATCGAAGATCGCATTCTCCGGCTGGAGAATGCATGTAGCGAGTGCGGCGTCCGACCTTATGGCCTCAAGCAGCCCCAACTTCGCTGTCGGCGCGAGTGCCTTGCTGAGCGAAGCGTTCATCAGGTCGCCGTCGATGAGGAGCGTCCTCGTGCCGGACTGAGCGAACAGCGCCGCGAGATTGGCCGCGATGGTGGTCTTACCTTCGCCGGGGAGCGCGGAGGTGATCCCGATGCAATGGAGCCGATTGGCCCTGCCTGCAATGGAGATGGCAGCCTTAAGCTTTTTGATGCCGAAGCTGAAGCTGGAGAACGGCATCGTGACAGCCGTATCGAGCGATTCCGGCGCTGCCGACGCGGCGCTCCGATTAAGCTCGGCCGAGGGAGAGATGGAAGCCTTAATGAGCTTTTTGACGTTGAGGCTGAACCTCGAGAACGGCGTCGTGACGCCTGTATCGAGCGATTCCGGTAGGGTGCTCCGACTAAGCTGGCCTAAGGCGAAAATGTGCAGCTTCACCCAGTCCACAAGCTGAATTGTGCGTCCAGTGGTTGCTGACCTTCGCGAGCTTGGCAGACGCGGAACAGACGCGAGGCACTCCATGCCGACTTCCTCGCGAACTTGCGCGGGATTTGAGATGCTACGATCTGTGTTGTGCCGGAAGAACGCGATGCCGAGACCAGTGATACAGCCCATGAGGGCGCCGAAAGCGAGGATCAGTTTGGTGCGGGGGTGGCTCTTGCCGAGGGGAGGCGTAGCAGCAGTAATGATACGGGCGTTGGTTGCGGGATACGACTGCTTCTGCACCGACTCCGTATAGGCCATTAGATAGCTTTGATAGATCTGCCGATAGGTCTGGGCAGTGGATTCGAGTTCCTCCAATGTGTTTACGTGGGCGTTCCCACTGGGCTCAGTTCCGCCACTTGGCTTCGTGGCCTCTTGAGCCGGCTCGAGACGATAGTCGCGCTTTGCGCGAAACTCCTGAACGGCGAGTGCAGCCTTGTTCATCTGCCGGCGAAGCTGATCGATGCGCTCCTCGAGCCACTGCCCGCTCAGCTTGATAGCGTGCGCTCTCGCGGACACCTCCTCGGCGACGTAAGCTTCAGCCGTCGCATTCGCGACTTTGGCGGCGAGCTCCGGATTGGTGGCGCTGAACAGGATTTGGATCGCATAGGACAATCCGACGCGGCGCACGGAAAGGTCCGCTGCAAACATGGCCAGCATCTCGTGACGCCTGGCGGAGGCGTCGCGGCTTCTGATGCGGGACTTAAATTCGGGGTTTGATTCCAGATCGAGCTTGTCGATGATGGCGCCAGCTATCTTTTCCGATCGAAGAATTTCAAGTTGGCTTTCGACCTGGGAATTATCGATGGAAAAGATCGCATCGTTTCTCGGCTCACGCAGCACCTGCGGCAGGCTCGGATCGATCACGAGCGTCGTTCCCGCGGTGTAGAGCGGGACCGTCATGAACACATATACGGCCGCCATTGCTATTCCAACTGCGGTGGTCAGCCATATAGTGGCGGCATAGCGCTTGAAGAAGCGCTTGAGGTCATGGTGCGTGATGAATGCCGACTCGGACATCCGGGAGACCACGTCGGCAGCTTTGAAGCCTGCAGGTCGGACATAATCTTGCATTTAGGTGACCATCATTGAGGTTAAAAGTCCCGCGTCTCGGATACGCTGCGCGACGCACTCGTCGGTACCCGTGTGCGTCGACACATGGCTGAATAACGTGGTTCGTGGTTTGGCGAGCTCGGCGCAGTTGTCGGCAAGCACGCGCTGCGCCAACTCCGTCAGCCGCTCGCAGCCACACCCAATGTCGGCATAGTGCCGCAACGCCGCGCAAGGGCTGTCTGCCTCCAACTCATCGTCAGCGGAGATCACGTCGAGAAGGCAGCTTGCAATGGTGCGATTTATGTAGGCTTCGCGCCCCTGCATAAGGTGCCCGAGCACGGCGGCGACAGTGAGTGTCTCATGTGCGTAAGCATGGTTCGGGTACACATAAGCGCCATTGAGCCGCGAATGGATCGTTGCGATGACGATGTCGGTGAAGGAGAGCGACCAATCGATCATGCTCTCTCCTTCCGAGCGATGGCCGGCCATTCTTCGTGCGTCGCGGAGCATTCGGTCGATGCGAGCGATCGCGATCAGATCCGCGAGAAGGCGATATGGGCCCGTGGCCTGCGCTCCGGCGCCGACCTGGGCAGGCGGGCTCATTCGATCGGTGAGGCACTCGGCGACGGCAAGCTGCGTCAAAGTCCCAGTTGAGACGAGCAGCTCCACCGCGGCAGACGATGAGAGAGCCGAATGCGCCATCGCCGACATCAGTTGCGCGGCGTTCAAGACGCGCGCTTTCAAGGCATTAGCGAGATATCCTGCCGCGCCGTGAGCCGTGTCTCCTCCCGAGTAGTGCCCGGCGAGCGAGGGAAGAAGAAAAACGAGATCATCTTCTCTGACGCTGCCCCAGTCGGCAGGGCGCCATACGGCCAAAAGTGAGAAATCTGGCGTGTCCCCGCCCCAAGCCGTCGAATGCGCCGCATTCAACTCGGGACTTTGCGCGCGCGGAGCAGGCACTCTCAACATGTCGAGCTAAACCCCAAGCGATGGTGAAAACTCCTCGCCTGTCTTCGTTTAACATGCCGGGGGATCGTCGAAGACTTGATCGATCGGCGTACGACAGGTTCGCATTATGGGGGCCTACCACCGGCAGCCAGGCTTCGCGACTGAAGCTCTTGTCCGGGAGCGCATCCCGTCGGCGTCGTGGCGCAGACGCACGCGGCCGCTCACAGATGGTGCTGCGCTCACGCTCGGCGTTTATGCCTTTTAGGTGGGTGGCGGTGAATATGGCAGGACTACAAGCGAACGGCACGCGCTCGCAGACAGCCAGCGCCTCGCGCGCGTCCGTCGGGGCAATAGTGCGCTCGACTAAATCTCAGCTCTGCTTGCGACGGCTGTAAAGCATGGCGCAGATGCTGATGAGCAGCGCCATCACGGCGAGCCCGCTCGATACGTCGATTTCAGGCACTGCTGCCGGTGGTGCCGGGGGAGGACTGACGAGTTCCCATCCGCCAGCAAATGCCTGGCCTATCGTCCCAAGTGTGGCTAAGAGCGCGGTCGTGACAACCTTCATCTTCATCATTTTCCCCTATCGCAACGGAAGATGCCGGATCGGTCTTTTACGAAAGACCATTATGGAGCCTCCGGACTCGCTGCGACAGTCGCTCTTAGGACGTACCCCTTTTAGCCGCTGAGCACCCGGCCGCGCAGCGGCAACAAAGCGAAGACCGGGAATCGCCACGGACCCTAGGTCTACCGCTGAGGCGACGCAGCGCTGCCGCGCCGTTAACCATGGCAGCGTCGCCCGGTCTTCCTGCGAAGTTCGTCCGCGGATGCCCCTTATGGCAAGTACGGCATGTCGAATTGATAAGTCACACCAAATCGTCCGACCCAGAACTGGTCGTCCCAGTTGGTGACCAGCTTCAGCACCGCCCCGCTGGTCGTCGTGGCGAAGTAGGTGCGATCCTCGCTGCCAAGGTCGACATAGAGCCCTTCGGCACGCAGCAGCCAATGTGGCGCAAAGAGGTATTCCGTGCCGAAGCCGCCGGTCCAACCGATCTTGGTGCTGTTGTTGGACTGCGAGGTCGTGCCGCCGCCGAAGGAAAAATTGGCGCAGCCGACACAATTATCATTGAGCGTGTGACTGACGTTTGCGTAGGCGAGGCCGCCGGTGGCATAGACGAGCCAGTTGTCCAGAAACACGGTGCCGACGCGGCCGCGAAGCGTGCCGAACCAATTCAGCTTGCTGTTGTAAGTCGTTGTCTCGGTGAGACCTGTAGTACCGGCTCCCCCGACTTCAACGTCGACCCCCGTCGGCGAGGTGTTGGCACCATTGAAGTCCGTTTCGATGCCGAGGAGGAAGCAGTTCAAAAACCAATTGTAGCCCAGATAGCCGCCGCCGGTGAATCCCGTATCCGTGTCTTTGAACTCGCCCGCTGTCGGAACGGTGATATCGACGTGGTGGCTGGCAAAGCCTATCGCGGCTCCAAGGTAAGGCCCGGAAAAATCCGGCAAGGTTCCTTGCTGCGCCGAGGCATTTGTTGCGGGCAGGCTCAAAATCGCGGCCATGGATGCGAGCGCTAGGTATCGCGTCATTGTATTGTCTCCAAATTCTCCGAGACCAAGTTGCGCACGCGACAAGCACGGCCGAAGACAACGATGATTCGTAAAGCGGCGTCGATGATAGTTGGATCGAGCAGGGCAAGATTTGAGGGTCTGGTGCTGTGATCCCACAATTTAGTGAGTGTTGGTACAGCAACCCGCGAACGCTGACGCAAAGCTCTTGCGGATTGGCCCGCCGCGGCCGCAACCGTACGCCTTCCGAGGTAGGGTGGCCGGCCGCTCCCAGTGATCAGGCCGCTCGGATATCTGCCAGGCGGTTTTTCTGATGCCGGGTCAGACTTTCTGGGATGCTGCTCCCATTGCAAAGGTCTGAGAGCATGGGATGGACATCGGTAGCTTTTGAGTGGTGGGGTCGAATTGTCCACGATCATTCCTGTCGTTCTGTCGGGTGGCTCGGGAACGCGACTGTGGCCGTTATCGCGCGCGATGTACCCGAAGCAGTTCCTGCGCTTTTTTGATCGCGATGAGGCGAGCCTGCTCGGTGCGACGCTGAAGCGGCTGAGCGACAAGACCAAATTCGGCGCGCCGATTTTGATCTGCAACAATGACCATCGCTTCCTCGTTCGCGAGGAAGCCACGCGCGTAGGTGTCGACCCGCGGGCCATTATCCTGGAGCCGGTGGCCCGCAACACCGCTCCAGCGGTGGCCGTTGCCGCTCTTTATGCAGAGCGCCTGCCTGATGATGCCGTGCTCGTGGTGATGCCGTCGGACCATCTCGTCAAGGACGAGGTGAGATTCGCCGACCAGGTGCTCCAGGCCGCAAAAATCGCGGAGAAGGGGAAACTCGTTCTCTTCGGCGTGACGCCAGATGAGCCCCACACAGGCTATGGCTATTTGCGCCGGGGCGCACCCCTGGAAGATCGGACAGGCGGGTTTGCGGTGGCGGGCTTCTATGAAAAGCCGACGCTCGAGAAGGCCCAGGAGTATCTCGAGAGGGGCGGCTATTTTTGGAATAGCGGCTTGTTTGTTATGCGTCCGCGAACGTATATCCAGGAGCTCGAGCACCACGCGCCGGAAATATTGCAGGCAGCGCGCAACGCATTAGCGAACGCGGCCGATGACCTTGGTTTCCTCCGTCTCCATGCGCCCGCGTTCGCTGTTTCCCCGAACATCTCGATCGACTATTCCGTAATGGAGAAGACGGATCTGGCCGCGATGCTGCCGCTCGATGTTGGTTGGTCCGACATCGGCTCCTGGGCCTCGCTGTGGTCGGAGACGCCGCATGATGAGCACGGAAACGCTACTCACGGCGACATGATCCTCATGGATACAAAGGATTGCCTGGTGCGGAGCGAGCGATCGCTCGTAGCCACGATCGGCGTCGACGACCTCGTCATCGTCGATACGCCCGATGCGCTGCTGGTGGCCGACAAATCCCGCTCGCAGGATGTCGCCAAAATCGTTGCCGGGCTGAAGCGCTCGAACCGCAAGGAACACGAGCAACACCTGCGCAATCACCGGCCGTGGGGATTCTTTGAAACCTTGAGCCTCGGTCCTCGTTTTCAGGTGAAGCTCTTGCACGTGCGGCCGGGGTCTGCGCTGTCACTGCAAATGCATCACCATCGCTCCGAGCACTGGGTGGTGGTGCAAGGCACCGCCAAAGTTACAATCGACAACACGCAAAAGCTCGTGCGTGAAAACGAGAGTGTCTACATCGTTGCAACGCAGTGGCACCGGCTGGAGAACCCCGGCAAGGTGCCGCTCGAGTTGATCGAGATCCAGACCGGCGCCTACTTCGGCGAGGATGACATCGTACGTTCTGACGACATCTATCGTCGTGCGCCAGAGGAAACCCGCTAGCTGAGCACCTCCGGCGCGAATGGCTGCTCGACTAGAGCAAGGACATTTGCCGAGCGGCAAGCGCCCAGATCAATATGACACCGTTCGTCGCCATGTGCGCGGCTATGGCATCGGTCAAGCGCCCCGTCCGGTAGGTGATCAGCGAATACGCGGCCCCCGCCACTGCCGCCTCGATCCATCGCTGGTGCATGACACCAAAGAGTAGGTTCACGGTCAGGAACGAGAACCACGTGAACCGCCCCTGAGGTATAGCGGTGAAATTACGATCGATCAGCGCTCTTTGAAGATAGCCGCGGAAGGCAAGCTCCTCCGCAATGGGTACGACCAGAACCATGCCAACCGCGCGGAACGTGAGCCACAATACACCCCATGCCGGCGGCAAGGTGTCGAGCCACGTTGCAAGCGACGTATCACTCGCCACCGGATTGGTCGCGGCCCAACCCAAGCCGATGACGAGGCCGATGGCGATGGAGAGTGTTGCAACGGATGCGAATAGGTTGAGATACGCGCGCCGAAAAAGCCAAAGCACTGCGAGGCCGCCGGCGACCTTCAGCCCGTAGAACCAGCGGTCATATGGCGCAAACAACGATGCCACCACGCTTGCCGCCATCAGGATGGCGAACGGCGCCAGAAAGGCAACTTGAGGCTCCTGGAGCAATCGTGATTGCGCGCGTTGCTCTGCCGCTCGCAATTGCTGGAAGAAAGCCAGCTTCTGCGAAAGAGCCATGGTGGATATGGCAACCGTCAGAAATGCGAGCCATCCAGCCTGCGAATGGAATCCGTCGAGCGCGATGATCGGAGAGGCATGGGCGCCGATGCTGACGAGCGCGGCGATGCGCACACAATTTAGCAGCCAGACTGCAACAACGCCGATCGGAAAGAGCAATAGTGCGTGCGGAAACCGCAGGCGCTCGCGCATGAACAAGCAGTAGACGGCGAGAAAAGACGCGACCAGGCCAATGCCTTCGTAACCCGAGCATTCGTTCAGGATGAGAACATTGAAGCCATCCGCGCCGAGCAGCTTGCGGTGAGCATCAAGCACCACATTCGTCTCGTAAAGCGAAAGAATAGCGTGCGCCATGTGCAATGTCGTGCCGGAGAGCATGCTCCATCCCGCAAGCGACAGCCGCCCCATGAGCACGATGAAGGCGGCGCTGATCAGCGCCAGCGCAACTCTAGCCGGCATCCCATCGATCAGAGAGCGCCAGAACGACAGCGGGGCAGCAACCAGCAAAAGCGACAGGCCCGTCACCAACAGCAAGGTGCAGTAGCCCGCAAATGCGATCCACGGCGGATGATCGGCGCCGGCGGCAATGGCGGAAAAGCCTAGGGTCGCGATCAGCAGCGCTGCAAACAGCGCGATGTTTAGGAGCACGCTCGCGCGCCAATTATGCGTTTGCGTGGTGCGCTCCCAGGCTCGGGCGATCGTTGCGCGGTCGGGCCAGGTGAGCACGGCAAGAACAATGATGGCGAGCAGACCCGTCTGCGCCGCCAGTTTGGCGTAGGTAACCGGATTGGCCCAGTCGACGAGTGCCGTCGGAAAGTTGAACGCGAACGAGGTGACGAAGACCTCGACGCACGCGAGGGCGCAAAAGGCGAACAGCCTCCAGACAGGGCCGGGTCTGGCGGGGCCCATCGTTGCTTGAATTCGTGTGCTCAGAACGTGCTCCCGACGCTCACCGAGAATGCCGCAAGAGTAGACAGGGTGCTGACGGCGACGGGCAATAAGACCTTATGGCGTGGGGCGGCGCGCGGTCATCGACCGCGCGAGAGGTTGGACCGAATATGGGTACGTCTTTCGGCGTATGAGCGCCCAAATCTGCCCCCGGTTGGTGCCTCTCGACGGGCGCGCCCCCATACTTATTCATCGCTGTTCGCGCCGGCTTCGCCTGGCGCATCGTCTTGGCAAGGAACCTGAATTGGATAGGGCGCGAAGGTATTTCTCACAGGTCACCGCGGCGCCCCTTCATAGAGGCGGACGCACATGCTTGTGAGGGATCCGATTCAAGCCGCGGCGCGCGTAGCGCTGATTTGCCTTTCCACCCTTGTCGCTCCCGCCGTGAAGGCAGAGATCATCTGGGGCGTGAATGGGCACCCGCTCGTCAATTATCCCGGGGTTTCGTTCGAACAGCAGCTCGACTACGTGCGCGAGCTCGGAATGAAGTCCTATCGGGTCAACGTGAGCGAGCTGAGCCAGATCGAGCCTTTGCACCGTCTGGTCGATCTGGCCGCCGCCCGCGGCATCACCATTCTGCCGGTACTCACGCCCGGGCTCGACCTCGACCATGAGACGCCGGAAGCGTTGCGGCACAAGGCCTACGATTTTGCATTCACGCTGGTCTCGAGCTTCAAGGGGCAGATTCCGGTGTGGGAGCTCGGCAATGAGCTCGAGAACCACGCCATCGTGAAACCCTGCGAAATGCTCGACAACGGAACCCAGTACAACTGCTCTTGGGGACCTGCCGGCGGAGTTTCGGCCCTAGAATATTTTGGTCCGAGATGGAGCAAGGTCAGCGCGGTGCTCAAGGGATTGAGCGAAGGCACCCATGCCGCCGACCCGAACGTCCGTCGCGCGATCGGGAGCGCCGGCTGGGGACATGTCGGCATGTTCGAACGACTGAAGGCGGATGGCATCGATTGGGACATTTCCGTTTGGCACATGTACGGCCAGGATCCGGAGTGGGCCTTCAAGCTGTTGGCGCAATATGGCCGGCCAATTTGGGTCACCGAGTTCAACAATCCCGAGGGCAGCGTGCAAGGCGAGGAGCGGCAGGCTCAGGGATTGCGGCGGGCCATGGCGCGCCTCAGCGAGCTGCAAGCGCGCTACCACGTGGAAGCCGCGCAGATCTACGAGCTCTTGGATGAGGCCTATTGGGGCGAAAGCTTCGAGGCTCACATGGGGCTCGTCGGCCTGGAGAGAACGGAGGCTGGCGGATGGAGGGCGGGCAAACGCAAGCCGGCCTTCGAGGCGGTCAAGGAACAGATTCGCGCAAGCAGCAGCCACGCAATCTCTCCAGCGAGGAATTGCTCCCTGTACGATCTCAGCGCCTCTTCCTCCGCCGCACGTTCAGTCGTCAGCTATGCCTATTGCCTGGTGCTGGACCGCGCGCCGGACGGGGGCGGAGTGCAAAGCTACGCCCCGCGCCTCGAGGGTGACATGACGGTGCGCCAGTTCTTGCTGGAACTCCTGAATAGCGACGAGTTCGTCAAGCTGCACAAGGCAGGAGACCTGTCGGAAGTCGATTACGCCGCCCTGCTTTACCGGGTGCTTCTCAATCGAGAGCCGCACGTTGCGGAGCTGAAGGGACTTCTTCCGTCAAATTCGCCTGCATCGTGGCGGGTGCAGCTCCAGAGCGAATTGCTCGCTTCCCCGGAATTTCGCAGCCTTCACCCCGACTTGTTCCCGTCGGGCCGGCAGGCCGCCATCGAAGGATCGAGTGGAAGCGATGGCGCCCTCCGACAGTGATTGCAACGAGAGGGTCGTGATGGAGTGTCGAAGGCGATCCTCGACAAGCCGACCCGCAGGCCGCCGATCTAATCATTTTTCTGCGCGAGCCACGAGCACTTACGTCCTTTGATGTCGTTGCGGGTCTACCCGTTTTTGGCGCCCAATATGCCTTCGGCAGGAGGAGCTTCGATTACGGAGATGGGCTTGGCGCCCGGGTCGCGCTCTCATCTCAACCTCGGAATCCGTTATGGAAATATCGTTCGCTGGTCTGCTGGTCTGTGCCGTCATTTTCCTCATCTCGCACAGATACGAGTTCCCACTCGTCGTAGCCCTCATCACGTCATGCGCGTTTGGCGCAACGGCTGTCGTCAATCTGCCGTCGTTGGGCGGAGCATCCCCTCTCGTGTATGTGGTCTTCGCCGCGGCTCTGATCGCCTACGCCTTCTTGCTGCGCAACAGTCTGCGCAACCTGACAGCCGTGTGCTTTGGCGAGCCTGTTGCGGGCGGCGTCATGCTGCTGGCCATCTACGCGATCGCTGGCGCCGCGCTGCTGCCGCGATTATTCGCTGGTGAGATCACCGTGTTCGTACCGCAGCGCCAGGGGGGAGACGGCGCCATCGTCGAGGTCCTGCTGTCGCCTGTCGGCGGCAATATCACTCAGCTTAGCTACCTCTTGGTTGGCATCTTGACCTTCTTTGCGCTTTTGTTGCTGCGATCGCCGCGAAAGTTGATAGGGGCCGTCAAGCACGGGCTTTTTGCCTGGGCGGCGGTTCATATTGCGCTTGGCTATCTCGACCTTCTGGGCAGGCTCGCAGGAGCAGGCGATGTGCTCGCTCCAATACGAACAGCCTCTTATGCAATGCTAGCCAGCGACAGCGTTGCTGGATTTGCCAGGGTGGCAGGTGCGTTCTCCGAAGCGTCGGCTTTCGGGGCGATGACCGTCTCGGTGCTGGCATTCGCATTCAGCTATTGGAAGGGCACGGGGAATCGGTTCGCTCTTGCCCTGTTGCTGCTTGCGCTTCCTCTGCTCGTGCTCTCGACATCATCGACAGCGTACGTAGCGGGTCTGCTGCTTGTCGTTTACCTGTCTGTCTCTCTTCTCGGCTCCGTGGTCGCAAACCGGCTCCGGACGCAGGACGTGCTGATACTCACGTTCGCAATCGGACTAATCGCGATGCTGATCGGGATCGAACTCCACAATGCGAGCGCCCTTGACCCGCTCTCGCACCTCTTTGATGCCATGCTGTGGAACAAGGCATCCTCTGGCTCGGCGGCCGAGCGTGCCTATTGGAATTGGACCAGCCTGCAATCGGTCGCCGACACGATGGGGTTGGGTGTCGGGCTCGGCAGCTCGCGCGCATCCAGTTGGGTCATCGCCGTCATCTCGCAATTGGGAGTCCCTGGCGCTCTTCTTCTGGCTGCGCTCACGGGATACATCGCAAGAGGGCCGGGTCAGTCCGCGCGCCGCGAGGACGACGGGGAGCGCGCGGTCGCCGCCAGCGCCCGCGCAGCCTGTCTAGCGGCGCTGTTGACCGCCACGGTCAGCGGAAGCGAAGCTAACCCAGGCATGCTTTACTTCATCACGCTCGCAGCGACGGTTAGCTTTCGTCAGCTAGCAAGGCGCGGGCTGCGTGCTTCCAGAGATGCTTTCCAAGACGACGTTAGACCCAAGGACTGGGAGCCTCTCCCCGTGCCGCAAGCATGACGGCCCGTGCCTGGACCATCAATGGGCGCTTCCTCACCCAGAAGATGACGGGCGTGCAACGCTACGCGCGCGAGATAGTAGGCGCGCTGGATCAGCTCGTTGCGGAAGGACATCCGCTTGCGCGCGGACTGGAAATCGAAGTCGTTTGCCCAAATGGCGCGGTCAACGATCTTGATCTGCGGCGGATAACGGTGCGTGCCGCTGGCCGGACCCGCGATTACCTTTGGGAGAATGTCGAGCTTCCCCTTGCCGCTCGCGGCCCGATCCTGAGCTTGTGCAATGCAGGTCCGTTGCTGGCGAGAAGGCATATCGTCTGCATTCATGACGTGAACATCTATCTTGCGCCCTCTAGTTATTCCCGGAAATTCCGCGCGCTATATCGCGTGGTATTGCCGGTGCTGGGGAGGACAGCGGCGCGGGTGACGACCGTATCTCAATTCTCGGCGGACCAAATATCCAAGTTTGGCGTCGCGGCTTCGAGCAAGATCAGTGTTGTGCCGAACGGCCGGGAGCACGCGCTGCGCTGGCGTCCGAGCCATTCCGCCGCCACACGCTCGGCCGCGGGCGAGAACGTCATCGTCGCTGTTGGCTCGCCGGCTCCGCATAAGAACTTGGGCATGCTGCTCAGCCTCGCCGGTCAGTTGAGATCGGCGGGGCTGAGGCTGGCGATTGTCGGCGCGCTCGACCCCAGTGTTTTTCGCTCTCACGAATTAGGGATTGCCGAGCCCGGCGTCGTCTGGCTCGGCCGGTTGTCGGATGATGAGATCGCCGCGTTGCTCGGAAACTGCCTGTGCCTTGCCATGCCATCGTTTACGGAGGGTTTCGGCTTGCCTGCGCTGGAGGCCATGAGCGTCGGGTGTCCGGTAGTGGTATCCAACTGCGCAAGCTTGCCGGAAATCTGCACAGATGCCGCGCTCTACGCCTCCGCGGCGGAGCCGCAGCAATGGCTTGCGCGGTTCCTTGAACTGCGACGCGCTCCCAAACTCCGGGCCGAGATGATCAGTCGCGGGCGGAAGGCATCCTTGAAATTCAGCTGGACGGCCTCGGCAGAGCGCTACCTTGAGCTGTTCGCTGAAATCGACGGGGTGAGCACTGATCGCGGTCGCGGACCGGGACGCTCCGCATCGAGGCCGCTCGCGCCTGCGTTCTTAGAGACGACGTATGTGCCTGAAGCGGCACGCGCCGCGCGATGGTTGGAGGAGGCTGGTAACACCGGTGAGCATAATCACTGATGATGTCTGGAATGGTCGAACTTCGCAGGAACCCGTATGGCTCCGCGACGGTAGAGATTTGGGCAAGGTGGGCCAGAGCGCGCTGAGCAAGGCAGGTCGAGATCTGACCCGCGCCAAACGGCGATGGGCGATCAACGGAGACTTCTTCACTCTGCGCCGCAACGGCGTCTCGCGCTATGCGAGAGAGGTGACGCGTCAACTCGATGCGCTTGTCGGTGAGCGGCACCCATTGACGCGCGACCTCGAATTGACACTGATTGCTCCGAGGAAGCCGGACACGGATCTAGCGAACATCCCCGTTCGCGTCGTCAGGGAATTTGCATATCCGCGTCTGCCGCAATTCTGGGTGCAAGTGCAGCTGCCCCGTCATGTCGACGGCGGCTTGCTTAGCTTTTGCAACCTCGCACCTGTCGCCTGCCGGCGCCACATCGTTTGCGTGCACGATCTGCTCACCAAGCTTCGGCCGGAAAGCTATAGCCGGCTATTCCGCTTGGCGCATGCGGTGATCTTGCCCCTGCTCGGCCGCTGGGCGGCCCGTGTTACGACCGTCTCTGAGCTGTCGCGTCAGCTTCTCATCGCACACGGCGTTGTGCCGGAACGCAAGTTGGTCCTCGCCTATAACGGAGGCGATCATGCCAAGCGCTGGAATGGCGACCAATCCCTTCTCGACGCCAGAACGGGCCGTCCGTTCGTGTTTTGTCAGGGACGACCGGAGAAATACAGAAAATCCCGAGCTGCTGATGCGGCTCGCGCCGCTGCTCGATCGGATCGGATTGGATCTTTGGGTTGCGGGCGATTTATCCGCATCCCACTTCGAGGTGGATCGGGAAGGCGCCTTGCGCAACGTTCGCTTTCTGGGGCGCATAGTCGACGCCGATCTGGCACATGCGTTCCACAATGCGGTTTGCTTCCTCTTCCCCTCCCGTAGCGAGGGTTTCGGACTGCCGGCGATAGAGGCCATGACGTGCGGCTGTCCGGTCGTAGCCTCGACGTCGCCCTGCATCCCGGAGATTTGCGGTGATGGCGCGCTCTACGCGGATCCTGACGACGTAGCAGCCTGGCTATCATGCGTGAAGGCGCTCACGCAGGACAGCGCGACGCGTCAACGCCAGATAAGAAATGGCTACGCACAAGCTGAGCGCTATTCCTGGCGCGCGACCGCAGAGCGGTATCTGTCGTTGATGGCGGAGGTGGACGCTGAAGCGGACGCTGCCGCCGCGCCCAAGATCAGGAGCTAGGACCTCGCGTGCGATGCAGCTGGGCTCGCAAGTGGCCAGACGGTAGCCCATTGAGGTCGCCCCGAGGGTCTGCGCTGTGTCCGGGCGCTTCGTGCCCCCAATGCACATACGGAGGTCGCGAAAGGCCTTCGCGGACCGGGAAATCGGGTATCCCCATTGGACCGTCTAGTCTCCATCCAACTCGCCGACTTACCCTTGTTGCCTTGTTTGTCACAGAAGGATCGCACATTTGAAGACAACAGCCCTAAAGCGGATCGGCCTCTATACCTTCCTCGCGATCTTGTACCTAGTCTCCACAGTGCCCGTGGGTTTGTTTCTCTACAGCCTAAAAACCGACGCCGGTTTCGACATCTTTAGCCCAGGCGGATACCACGCTTACGTTCAATGCCTTGGTAATTCGTTTCGACTGAAAAATGTAGTGGCCGCAAACTAGTCGTTCGAGGCGCATGGCCTGATCGGGGCCCCGTTCGCGTGCCTAAGATGCGCGAGGCCGTCGCCAACCTTATCGTGAAGCACAGGGGGCGCAGATGATAGGAGCTGTGCACAACTGGGAGTCTTACATTCTTACCGCACCGATCCCGGAGCGTTCGGTCACGTCGGCAATTCGCGAGAGCGCAAACGGTCAGAGGCCCTGCGTTATACTGCTCCAGTGGATCGTCGACGGTGTCCCGGTCCTGGTGGGGCGCGCTGGCGGCTCCTTCAACGGCCAATTGACGACCAAGGCCACCATGCTGAGCGACGCCGAGCTGGAGAAGGCCACCTTCACCGAGGTCGGTGCCGCAACGGCCGATGCTCTGATGTGGCTTGAGTTGCCCTGGGTCGGCGATCACTCGCTCTACATCGTCGAGATCGAGACCGACCAGAAGCCGTCGAAGGGTTATATGCAGGAGCGCCTAGCGCGGGTATGGGACAATCTGAAGCCAAAGCGTTGGGATCGCGTGCTCATGATCGGCGATATGAGCAACAAGCTCGACGGCGTGGTGGTATGGGCGATGAACGTGGTCGGCACCAAAACGCTCGCGGATATGCGCCGGGAGATGACGACATACTGATCTCATACCGTCCTTCTCGGTGTGTTCTGCCCGCGACCGAAGCGCGGGGGCGGGTCGACACTGCGCTGGGGACGACAAACGGCGTCCGCATAGGCGGCGGCGCGACGGTTCGCTGTGGAGATATCGACGGAAAGCGTTGATCTCGGGGGGCGAGCAGCAGTAGAGCCGCTAGTACAACATTTTCTGTGCGGAACTTCGTTCCTGACACTTCGGTCTGGCCGGCTCGAGGCATTGGTTAGCTCTGATCGTGCCGTCTCTATAGCCGAGGGGGTTGGGATTCTTCGGGTGTGCATTGCCCAACGCTGTAAGGGGAGCCGGCTCGGAGCATCATGAAATTGTTTTTTGCCGCTGTGATGGTAGCGCTTCCAATCTCGATCACAACAAGCACTTGGGCTTCTCAGCCAGGGACGCGTGCCGAGTCGGAGCAAGCCAGTGGCGCGGCCGGTCAAAATCCGTTAGCGCCGCCGGGTACACCTACCGACCCGGACTCCTACACCTTCAGAGCATACGGAAATCCGCCAGCGCCGCCAGATACTCCTCCCGAGCCGAAGCCCCACCTATCGTTTGGAGCAAACTTAAAGCAATGGATGGAGTCCCTCGCGCCAACGGGCAAGACGCTGTCTGAGCAATGCAAGGCAATTCGGGCTGAAGCAATCAAGTGCTTGAGGGAGGCGGAAGCAAAGGAGGAGTGGTCGTATGCCTGCAAGCCGCACGTCGATAAGTACGTTAAGCGCTGCAAGCAGCGCAGGCCCAAAGTAAACTGGCTCAATCCGGCAGATCCCGGGGGTGGAAATGCTCTGCTGATATGATCGGAGCGGCCACTAAGCTTGCACCACAAGAGTCGCCGCTGATCGAGGACGGCGTGCCGCTGGCGACAATAGCGGAGTCGCACAGCGGCATGAGGGCGTGTTGCTCAAGTTGAGGGTGGCGTAGTCGTACTCGAGACCGAGAACGATGTTCGACCAGCATCGGATCTCTGTTGGGGACGAGGCTATCTATTTGGCGGGCGCCGCCTCGAAGTGCTCGCTGCGACCGTCCGCGTGCGTGATGGAGAGCCCGAGCCACTTGCCGCGCACCTCCTTGTAGTGAACGACCGGGTCGTAGACGTAGGACGCCGCGCCGATCCAGGCGGCATCGAGCCGCCCCATGGCCGCGATCACGGCGTAGCCCGCCACGACGACGTTGCGCCGGTCGGTCTCCAGTGAGACCTGAGAGTTCAAGTACTCGAGCTCGGCGTTCAAGACGTCGAGCAACGTGCGCTGGCCGACCTTCTCCTCCTCGCGCACGCCCTGCAACGCCACCTTGTTGGATTGCACCGCAGTCTTGTCCGACTCGAGCTGCGCGCGCGCCGCCTCGAGTTGCGACCAGGACGCGACCAGCGCCTGCTCCTGCTCGGTGCGGACCTGCTCGATCTGCTGCAGGAAGCCGACCTGGTTCTGCTTGGCCTGGCGCACACGCGCGTAGACATCGCCCGCCTCGTAGATCGGCACCGACATGACTCCCTCCAGCGTCGAGGTCTCCGACTCGGTGACCAGCTTGGAGGGATCGTAGGTGTCGTCGTAGCTCGCCTGCAGCTGGACCGTCGGCAAGAGCTCGCCACGGATCTGCTCAACGAGGTACTTTGCCGCCTGCTCGCGGTAAAGCGCAGCGACGACGAGCGGGTCCTCGTTGTTGGAGATGCGGATCGCCTCCTGCAGGGTGTGCGGCAGATGCCTCTCGGGCGGGTCGGGCCAAGTGAGACCCATCGGAGGATGGCCGATCACCTGCTGGAAGGCGCCACGGCTCGTGCGCAGGTTGGCGCGCGCTGCGTCGAGACGGGAGACGGCGTCGGCACGCCGCGCCTCCGCCTGCGCCACGTCCGTGCGCGTCACCTCGCCGACGGCGAAGCGGTCCTGGCTCGCCTTCAACTCGCGCGAGAGCACGTTGACGTTGTTCTCGTTGAGGCGAACGAGCTCCTGATCGCGCACGACGTCCATGTAGGCCGTCGCCGCCTGCAAAAGCACCTGGCGCTCGACATCGCGCAGAACCTGCTGCTGCTGGCGCACGGTGGCCTCCGCGCCGTTCACCGCATTGTAGGTGCGAAACCCGGAGAAGATCGGCTGTATCAGGTCCACACCGTAGCCGCGCGGCTTGGTCACGCCGTCGAACACCGAGGTCGGACGCTGGTCGTTGCGCTCGAGAGCGATGCTGGCGTTGCCCGTGATGGTCGGCCGGTAGCCCGACTGCGCACGCGGGACCTCCTCGTCGGTGCCGCGCTGGAAGGCGCGCTGCGCATCGAGGCGAGGGTTGTACCCGTAGGCGGCAGACAGCGCCTCAAGCAGCGATTCCGCTCTCGCCGGCGGCACCGATCCGCCGAGCACGACACAGCAGATCGCCCACATAAGCGGCGTCCACACGGCCCGCGCCCTCGGGCGCAACCATCTGCCGAGGCGCGACCAAGGTTGCCACGAGGTATGCCAAAGCCTGATCGGCATGATCTGCCCGTCCAAATGCCAGATTCGCGCGAGCGAGGGCATGCATGAAAGGTAGATGCCCACAATCCAACGAGAAGGCGCGCGGCAAGAGCCAATTGTACCACCCTCCCCTCCAATGGTGGGATTCTTCGGCTACGACGACTGGATTCTGGTGCTGCACCTTGAAACTGGTCCGTTTTGATTGCGAAAAACTCGGGCACAATCCTCGAGAGAAAGGAGCGTGCCAGATGCCCGAAAAGAAGTTTTCGGATGAGCAGATCGCGTTTGCCCTGCGGCAGGCGGAAGGCGGAACGGCGGTGGGTGAGATCTGCCGCAAGATGAGCATTGCAGAGGCAACGTTCTAACGGTGGAGGAAGGTCTATGCCGGGCTTATGCCGTCTCCGAGCATCGCGCCTGCTCTGCGTCCGGTTTTGGACGGGCCTCGCACCGCTATACGTCGCGACGCGATGCATCGGTGCCGCAAAACCAGCTGCCTTCTAAGCAGAGGGTCGCAGGTTCGAATCCTGCCGGGATCGCCATTATCGTCATTATTCAGAAGCTGACCTTCACGCCGGCGTATGCAGCAAACGGTTGCGAGGGGACGATGGTGCGCGGGTCCATGAAATCGATCGTCTTGAGTGAGGCCTTCTTTGCCGCTTCGGTGTCGAAATAGTTTCCAAACGTTCCAAAGCGCGCGTCGAAGAGATTGTTGATGAGGCCATAGATCTGCACGTGCTCGGTGATGTCGTAGGAGCTGTGCAGATTGACTTGGGCATAGCCGGCGAGCGGCGAATTGAGGTTGGCCTCGTCGCCATAGAAGAATTGGCTGCTCGCCGCGATGAGGTCGGCCCCGAGCTTCCACTTGCCGGTGATCCAATAATCGAAGCCGGCTTTGAACTTGTGGGCGGGAATGCCCGGCAGGTGTCGCCCGGCAGGACCTGGATGCACATGGGCGGGTTGGGATCCAGCGGATTCGCGCCAGGGCAAAGGCTGGCGGACGGATTGTTGGGTGACGGCAGATTTATCGGGGTCTCGAAGGTCGCGTCTGTGTAGCTGTAGTTGGCGTAGAGGAAGACATCTTTGGCGCGGTAGCTGACGCTCGCCTCGATCCCCTGGCGCAATGTGTCGCCGGCGTTCTGGAAGTAGCCGCGCCCCGAGGTCGGCGCGGCAACGCTGATGATGTCGTCGATGTTGAGCGTGCGGAAGAGCCCGAGGCTCCAGTCTACTCTTTGATGATGGCCCCAGGAGGCCAGCTGGCCGCGCAGGCCACCCTCCCATGTCTGCGACACGACTTGCTTCAAGGGCGGATCGCCGGTCAGGAAGCTCTCGATCAGGCAAGGATTGAGGGGATCGGCGCAGGCGAGCTCGGCGGGCGTCGGCGCCCGGTTCGCTTCCGAGTAGCTGCCATAGAGCGAGAGGCCGGGCATGAGCTTATAGGTGCCGCCGGCAACCGGATTGAAGCGGCTGTAGGTGTGGCTGCCGTTGAGGAAGGGGTCGTTGCCGGTTTGGTCCGCAAGCGTCAGCTGCGCGACATTGTAGCGGCCGCCCAGCGTCAGGGCGAAGCGATCGGTGAGATCGAGCGTATCGGAGAGATAGAGGCCGTAGTAGTCGTTTGTCGTGATGAGGCTGCGCGGCGACAAGTCGTCGGGACCGGTCAGCTGGATGCCCAATCCGGAGACCACGAACGACGGCCCAATTACACCCAGCTCGCTCGAAGCTGCGTACTTGACGCGGCCGTGGTCGTAGCTGGCGCCGATGAGGAACTGATTGGGAAGGCCGAAGACCTTCGATTTGTCGACGGCTTGCAGCGTTCCGCCGAAGCTCTCCGCATCCTGCGAGGTGCTGTCGATGGTGGCCAGCGGACTGGTACCGGCGATGTCGGCGCCAATGGTGCCATTGATGCCTCCGACTTCGCCCATCGCCGTTTCGCCATCGATGCACAGCGGGCCGGCGGGAATTTTTGGATCGCACGGTGCAGCATCCAGGATATTCGCGTCGATGTGATCTTGCTCGAAATGGCGGTAGTAGGTCACGCCGGAAAAGCTCAAGGTGTCGCTCGCCTTGACCGTGCCGTTGGCCGACACCATCGAAAGCTGGTTCCTCGTCGTCTGTGGCGAGGTGTAGGTGCGGTTCCAGCCGAGATCGAGCAGCTCGATCGGGGCCGCGGTCACCGCGCCGACGGAATTGTCGGCGCCGGTGAAGTTGACATGGAACTCTGAACCATCGCCCCTGAAACCGAGATCGGCGTACATGCGCTTGATCTTCGATGGCGAAAAATCGCGCCAGCCGCCGTCGTAGATGTCCTCGAGCGCGACGTAGGCCGCCGCCGGTCCGCTGCGGACGCCGGCTTGCGCCGCGATCTGCGCGCGCCCGAACGAGCCGGCGCGAACATCGACCTGCGCGCCCTGATAGCCGAAGCCATCCTTCATGCCGAGGACGACGGCACCGCCGAGCGCGTTGAGCCCGAACACGGGATTGCCGCTCATGACCGTGACATTGTCGATGGCGATCGAAGGCAGGAAGTCCCAGTTGACGATGTCGCCGAAGGCCTCGTTGATGCGCACGCCGTTCTGGTAGACGGCGAGGCCTTGCGGAACGCCGTTGAGCGGCGAGGATTCAAAGCCGCGATATTGGATGTCCGTCTGAAACTCGTTGCCTTGCAGATCCGTGACGATGATGCCGGGGACGCGGCTCTCCAGCGTATTCTCGATGATGCCTGAGCCGTCGCGCGCGATGTCGGAGGCCGACACCGTGCTCACCCCGCCCGGGACCTTCTCGATCGCGATCTCGCTGCCGCCGACGGGCGACATCTTGACGAGCGTCTGTGCCGTCGTCGCGGCGGCGGGTTCGCTTGGTGCCGGCGCCACGGCCGCAGCAGCTTTCTTCTTCCCTGCAGGTTTCTTCTTGGCAAGCTTCGGCGCAGGCTTGGGCGTCTTCTGTATGACCTCGATCTCCGGCAGGCTCTCCGCTGAGGATGGCGCTTTGGGCGCTTGCGTTGCGGCTTGCGGCAACGTGCTGCCGGAAGGCGGAGGCGCTTGGGTCGTCTGCTGTGCGGCAACGGCGACGGGGAAATGCAGGCAGCTGGCAAGAAGGACGGCGCAGTAGCACGCCCCGCGCGCGGTCCAACGGCTGGTCCTCCGCGCCAAGCCGATACGCTGCAACATGAACGCCTACTCTTAGACCAACGCCACTCACTCATCGTCACTACAGTGGCCGGCCTATGGGGCGGTCAAGCCTCGCGCGGATGCGGCCGTCCGGGAAAAAAAGGAAGTGGTTTTTGGGCATCACCACCCATAAATTTCGGGAAGTTCTCCCGCCCAAATCGGGAAATCATGCCCGCCCCTCGCTAAGATCAGCGCCTCGGCAACCAACTGTAATGGCTCGCTATGGCGCGACGACATTGGTCTCCTCGAGAAACAGCGAAGGCGCTCAAAGCAGGCAAGTTGCCAGACCTCATCGGCAGGGATGCCATATGTGCGCTCACCGGCTGGACGAACGCGCTGCTTGAGGTGCGATCGCGCACCGGGGTCTTTCCAGAGCCGGTGGTGCTCAGTCGCAATGGCGCCCTTCGTTGGCGAACGGAGCTCGTTGCCAAGTGGCTTCGAGACCATGGAATAACAGAGCCGCCAAAGCCGGTTTGTTGGAGGGGCCCAGAGCTCTACTCGAGGCGGAAGGAAGCCTCGAAGGTTAGCCGGCGCAAGCGAGGACGTCGGGCTGCATCATCTTAATTCTGGAATAGCAGTAAGCCGGCGTGGAGCCTTGGCGCACGCGGTTGCTTCGACTGCGACCAGCGACGCACTCCGACGTCGCAGCGCTCCTGGGCGAGGCTCAGCCTGCGCGCAAGTCCCGCGATCTTATTGCGGCCACTGTCACTCCCAGCAGGGAGCGAAGCGGCTCGTGACGTACCTTGAGCGGCGGCAGAACGCGGCGAAAGTAGATCCTTGGCTCATGCCGCCGTTTCTCGGCCCGGCTCCGGATGGCATCTCGCGCAATCAAACCCCGATCTTTAGCGTGCTGCCACGCGCTGTCGTCTGCGAGCGTATGGACGAGCGTCTGGACGAGCACCATGGCCACAAACGAGAGCAGCCGGCGTTGAACGCTTACGCGGTACATGGCAGCCCCTTTCAAAATTTCTGCGATAGGCCGACGAAGAGCTCCCGGCGCGGCCCGTATTGCGGGGCGAAGACGCCGATCCCCTCGCCGTTGCGGATCTGGTAGACGTTGTCGAAGAGGTTGATGATGTCGAAGCGGAGAGTGACCGGCTTTTCCAGGCCGGATGTGAACTCGTGCGACATCCCGAGGTTCACCTGCGTGTAGCCGGGCACGTGACCGCCATTCGGCACGTCTCCTGCGTCGGTTCGCAAACCGCTGCCGTAGATCATGTCGGCGCTGAAGTTGGTGCCTCGCCACAAATAGGTGAGGCCGGCCGAAGCGGTGACGGTCTGCGAGTGGTCCGTGAAAATGTAGTGGTTGGCGATATACGCGAGATCAGTAGGATCAATCAGATACTGGTTGGAGACGATGTCGGTGCCCTTCTGTTGCGCGATGGCGATGTTGCCGTAGGCCCTGAAATTGCCGACTTGGTAATTGGCCTTGATCTCGATGCCTTCGTTGTACGCCTTGGCGTAGTTGAAGCCGTTGAGCACGAGGGCAGCGCCGAACTGTCCGTCATCGAGAAGGTCGCGCGCGAGCTTGTAGTAGCCATCGACCCCGATCTCGAGGCCGGGGAGGACGCGCTGGACGATGCCGACGTCGAAATAGTGCGCGCGCTCGGGCAGGACAGGACCGCAGGCCGGCTGATTGGGCGGATCGTTGCCGCCGCAGGTTTGGGAAGCCTGCGTCGTATTGTTGAACAGGGCGACGTTGGTAGGGCTCGCGATCACCTGCGATGGCGGGGTGAAGTAGCGCGCATAGCCCGCGTGCAGCGTCGTGCCGGCGAAGGGCTTATAGACGAGGCTTAAGCGCGGGCTCCATTGGTTGGCGTCGACGAACTGGTACATCTGGTCGAAGCGGATGCCGGCGTTGAGGGTCAGCTGGCTCGTGATCTTCCATTCGTCCTGGAGATAGACGCCGAGCAGCCACCCGAGCTTTGAGTTGGTGTCCACCACCTCCTTGGGAATGTTGCTTGCCGTCGGCAAGACGCTGGAGGCGTTGCTGACGTCGGTCTGCTCGCCGCTCACGTAAAAGCCGCCGCGCAGCGTGTGGGCGCTGTTGAGACGGTAGGAGCCGTCGCCTTGCAGCCCGTTGATGAAGCTCTGGCGCTGCACGTTGGAGGCAACGCCGTTGAAGGCGAGGTCGCCGATCTCATCGGGCGTGAAGTGCAAATCGCTGTAGCGGGAGAAGTAGGCGAGCTGCCAGTCGCCGTTGTCGACCTTCTTCTGCAGAGCGATCACGTTGTAGTAGTTCTGCTCGAACTGGTTCTCGTTGAGCAGCGCGGAATTGAAAGTTGGGATGTTGAAAGGCTGATAAGCCGGCGTCTGACCAGGAGTGTTGGGGATCTGGAACTGGTTGATGGTGCTGCCGGAGATCCAGCTCAGTCGCGTATCGGGGTCGAGCAGCCTCGAGACGTAGCTGAAGAAGCCGCCCTGCTCGGTGTAATCGTGAATCGGGCTATAGCTCGGGGTGGGGTTCTCGATGCCCTCGTCGCTCTGGAGATAGCGCCCCGTGACGAAATACTCGGTCTGGCCGCGGGTGCCCCCGTACTCGAAGCTTGGCGTCAGCGTCTCGCGGCTGCCGCCGTAGAGGCTAACGCTTCCGCCCGAGTTGAAAGCGCCGCTGCGCGTTTGAATATCGATGAGGCCGGACGTGCGTAAGCCGTACTCGGCCGGCAACGCGCCGGTGATGAGCGCCATGCTGCCGATGAAGGTCGTATCGAGGACCTGGCTGAACCCTGAGACGCCGTCGGGCAAGATGATGCCGTTGATGCGGTATTGCACGTTGGCGTGCTCGTTGCGCACGTGGATCTGTCCGCTCGCCACCGAATCCTGCGTGACACCCGGGGCCTGCAGGAGCGTCTTGCTGAGCGGCGCGTTGGTTCCTTGCGGAAGCGATTGGAGCGTCTCTTGGCTCAAAGAGTAGGCGTTGGTTCCCACCGTCGTCAGCATGCTGTTGCGAGCGTCGTTGAGCGTCGTCGTCTCGGCGGCGAGAGCCTGGCCGCGCCGAGCCAGGTTTTGCCCGCCCGGTCGGCTGCGCGCCGCGGGCTGCGCTGCGCCCGGCACGGACGGGCCCTTCGTCGCGTTTTGTGGCGTGCCTTTTTTTCTTCGGGGCTTGGCTCGGCTCGGTGACCACGACCGCCGGCAGCTCGGCTGCCGGAGTTTGCGTCCACCGGCGCGGCCGGCGCTTGATCGGGTGGATTGGTTGCGATGTCGACGGCGGGGCAGCGATTGCTGCGCCCATGCCGTCTCGATCGCAAGCGATGAGGCAGCTGAGTAGAAAACTAAGACGAATAGAGCATGCGACGCACCACGGCTCTCCCATGGTTTGAACTCAGAACTGGAGGGATGAAGGCGCGCGCCGGCCGGCGCGCGAGCGCCGAGCCTCAACCGAAATCTCAGAAGGTTGTCGGGCCGGCGCTAGGCAGCCGTATTAGGCGAGGGGTGGCGCGCGCGCTTGAAAGTGGACGGTCTCTGTGCCCCGGAGCGATCTAACCGCCAGCAGGGGCTCGACGCGCATGCGCTCGCGTGGCGGCAGGTCCACCACCGGCGCTGCGGGAACAACCAGCGTTCCGGCAATGCTTATGGTCCAGCAAATCGCGCAGTGGTCTTCGTCATCATCCTGAGCGGGGCACGGCGATTGTGTCTTGGCGCCGCAAGCGCTCGACGCCGCCGCATCCGCATAATGTTTGACGGCATTGAGATGAACGTGGCCAAACGACAGCGCGAGCTGCGTGCACAAGGCAAACAGCCCAAGCCAAATAAAGCTTCGATGCCGTCGAAAGAACCGCATGTCTGTTCCGGTCGCGAACCCAGTGTAGGGCACGGGAGGAAATATGTGTGTGTCTGAACAGACACTTCAGGCAAAGTTCACGCGAGCCGCCACTCACTGGTACGCGAAGGCGTGCGTCTGCCAGGTGACGTCGAACATCCTCCTGGCCCAACGCGGCACCTTGGGCTTGGAAGCGTGCTTGCGGCGAGCCCGCGCACGGAAATGCTTTGCCGTTCTGTGAGAGCGGTGCGAGGAGCGGGCGTGCTTATGATGCGGCGCGCGCGCGAGGATGGCATCCTCGGCGACGATCTCGACCGATGGCTCGGGCAGGGCCGCCAAACGCACGGGCGCCGGATGCGAGGGCGGCAGCAGCTCGACATTGCGCACGAGCGGGATCGCCTCGATGTGGTCGGTGGAGAGCGTAAAAGAGCGTTCGCTCGTCTCGATGGGTTGATCGAGAAGGCTTTCGGCGTCGACGAACGTCAACGGCCGCAGGTCCGCGACGGTACTGCGGTCTGACACGGTGCTCAGGATGGCGGCTGCCGGAGGCTCCTGCGACATGTCGGCAAAGCTCGTCTGGAACGCCGAGGTGTTGGCGTAAGCGAAGCGCGCGAGACCGACAGCATGCCGCTCGTCCGACGCAAGCACCGGCCCCGCCAGCACCATGAGAAAAAGGCCGACAACGCGAACCACCGCCGCACCCCCGCAAAAGGAATCCCGCATACCCCTGTGGGAACTGACCCTTAGTCTTAAATGTTCGAACGCCCTTTTGCGATGCCAAACTAGCGGCTTGAATTGGACACAAAAAAGACCGTCACATCCGACGCGACTCGAATGCAGGGGTCTAACGGACGGACTTACGGTGATATTTCAATGCTGTGCAGCGACGTGGCGCTCTTCACAGCGGCTCGAGCGCGGGCCCGCATTGTGACACCCCCGCAACGGCGAAACGCGCTGGTCTCACCGCGCCGCGCTGAGGCGCGCAAAGCCCGCATCGAGATCGGCCTTCAAGTCCTCCACGTCCTCGAGCCCGATGTGGAAGCGCAGCGCCGGCCCTTCCGCGTCCCAGCGTGTCGCCGTGCGGTAGCTGGTCGGGTCAAACGGGATGACGAGGCTCTCATAGCCGCCCCACGAGAAGCCCATGCCGAAAAGCCTCAGCCCATCGAGCATGGCTGCTACGGCTGCAGTGGGAACGGGCTTCAGGATGATCGCAAAAAGCCCCGTCGCGCCGAGGAAATCGCGGCTCCAGATGGCGTGCTGCGGGTGGCTCGCAAGCGCCGGATGCAAGACGCGCGCGACCTCCGGGCGCGCCTCCAGCCAGCGCGCGATCTCGATCCCGGAGCGCTGATGTTGCGCAAGCCGGGTTGCGAGCGTGCGCAGCCCCCTGAGGCCGAGGTAGGTCTCCTCCGAGCCGGGGCAGACGCCGAGCACCTCCTTGGAGCGTGCGACGTGCTTTGCCGCGCGGGCGTTCGACGTGATGGCGCCGAGCATGGCATCGGCATGTCCGACAATGTACTTGGTCGCGGCCTGGATCGACACATCGACGCCGTGCTCGAAGGGGCGGAAATAGAGCGGGCTCGCCCAGGTATTGTCCAGCAGGAGCCAGAGCTTGCGCTCCTTCGCGACGGCAGCGATGGCCGGAATGTCCTGCACCTCGAAGGTCTGCGAGCCCGGGCTCTCGGTGAAAACGAGGCGGGTGTTGGCACGCACGAGCTTGTCGATGCCGCCCGCGATGACGGGATCATAGTAGGTCGTCTCCACGCCGAGTTTCGCGAGCAGGCGGTCGCAGAAGAGGCGGGTGGGCTGATAGACGCTGTCGGACACGAGGATGTGGTCGCCCGCCTCGACAAACGCGAGGATGGCCGTGCTGACCGCCTGGTAGCCCGACGCCGTGAGCGCTGTGGCTTCCCCGCCCTCCACCTGCGCGATCGCGTCCTCCAGCGCCTTGACCGTGGGCGTGCTGGTGCGCCCATAGGTGTAGGCCTGATCGCGCTTCAGGAGCTTCTCCATCGTCGGAAAAAGAACGGTGGAGCCGCGATAGACGGGGGGGTTCACAAAGCCGTGGCAGGCCTGCGGATCGCGCCCGGAGTGGACCACCTTCGTGGCGGGGCGCAAGGGGCGTGGGGGTTTGCCGGTCGAGGATGACATCGGGCGGATCCTGGTCGCCGCGGTTGGCGGCCCGTGTGACGCAACTTTGCCGCCGGGTCAAGATCTTGACCGTTCGCCCATTACGGGGGATTGGTGCGCCCGGCGCACGTCGCCATCAGTTTACCTTCCCAACGGCCCGGCGGCGTGGTGTCCCTTGCGCCTCGGCAGCGGTCGTCCCACACTAATGACCGATGTGATGAAAAAGCTCTCACAGTCTCGCTTCCTCAAGACCGCGGCTCTGGCCTTCGGCGCTCTTCTGATGATGGGCAGCGCGGCCGATGCCGCCGGTACGACGCTTGAAACCATTCGCGCGCGCGGGCACGTGCTATGCGGCGTCAGCGAGGTCCAGCCGGGCTTCTCCGAGGTGGATGCAAACGGCGTGCGCTCGGGGCTCGACGTGGAGTTCTGTACGGCGCTGGCCGCCGCCGTTTTCGGGACCAAGGACGCGGTCAAGCTGTGGCCGCTGAGTGCCAACGACCGGTTCAAGGCGCTGCAAGCGGGCGATGTCGACGTTCTGGCGCGGGGCGCCGCCTGGACGCTCAGCCGCGACACCGAGTTCGGCGCCCGCTTCACCGGCGTGCTGTTCTACGATGGTCAAGGTTTTCTCACCCGGCGCGGCAATGCGGTCGCGAGCGTGTTCGAGCTGTCCGGGGCCTCGATCTGCGCGCTACCGGGGGTGATGGGTGAGCAAGGGGTCGCTCAGTTCTTCGGCGGCCAGCGCATGCGCTATCAGATCGTCACGCAGGAGAACTGGGACGATCTCGTCAAGGCATACGCGGCGGGCAGCTGCACCGTCCTCACCGGCGACATCTCG
The DNA here is from genome assembly GCA_963724945.1 of uncultured Alphaproteobacteria bacterium. GTDB lineage: Bacteria > Pseudomonadota > Alphaproteobacteria > Rhizobiales > Hyphomicrobiaceae > Hyphomicrobium_A. The sequence goes on from CAVRWL010000003.1 coordinate 2,165,210, forward strand.
TTGCTTGCGGTCGCCCGCAGCAAGCTCAAGACCCCGGCCGACCACATGATTCTGCCCGAGCTCATCACCAAGGAGCCGCTGGGTCCCGCCGTGCGTCAGGACGATCCGCAATGGTTCGCCGTGGTACGCTGGACCTTGATGGCGCTCATCGAGGCGGAGGAGCTGGGGCTCTCGAGCGCCAACGTCGACGCCAAGCGGGCCTCCACCGAGCCCGAGGTCCGCCGCTTTCTCGGGCTGGAGGCCAACCTCGGCCAGGCCCTCGGCCTTCCGCGCGATTGGGCCTATCAGGTGGTGAAGAACGTCGGCAACTACGGGGAGGTGTTCGAGCGCACGGTCGGCGCCAAGTCGGACTTGAAGCTCGCGCGCGGATTAAACAATCTGTGGACCAAGGGCGGGCTCATGTACGCTATGCCCTTCCGATGAGGTGGCGAGCCGCGACGCGGGTACCCGCGCCAAATCCCGTGGGACAGAGCGATGAGGGAGATACTCGCGCAGCATGCCGGCATCGTCTGGGCTAGCGCGGGCGCGCTCGTTGCGCTCCTCCTCGCTCTCAGTCTCATGCGCCGCGTGCGTCGGCGCCGCGGCCTGACGCAGCCCGAGGCTCAAGAGCCGCTGCGGGAGAGCGGGCCGGCGTCTCGCGGCGTCCCTGTCGGGCTCGATGCCGCCGAGCTGATGCTCTTGCTGCAGGATGCCGAGAAGAGTGGCGCGCGCGAGAGGTTGCCCCCGCTCTATCTTTCGCTGGCGCAGCGCCGGCTGGCGGACGGGGAGGCGGCCGAGGCGGAGGAGCTGCTGCGCAAGAGCATTCGCGGGGCCACAGGTCCCCGCTGCAAGGATATCCACGCCCACGCGCGCGTCGTGCTCGGCGACATCGCGCATGCGAACGGCGACCTCACCACCGCGTGCGAACACTGGCAAATCGCGCGCGCGCTCTTCCACGAGCTGAAGCAGATCCGCGATCACGCCGCGGTCGAGGCGCGCATGCTGAGGAACGGCTGCCCGACCGATTGGGTGCTCACCGACTTCTGACAGTGGCGCAGCGGCCGTCTATTGCATCAAGACCTCGACCTGGGCGTTCTCGCCGTTCGCCAAGGTGAAATCGCGCTTGTAGGTATGCGAGCCCGACTTGCCGATGATCGTGTAGGTTCCAGGCGCGAGGATGTGCGTGGGCAGTGCGCCGACGCTGCGCTTGACGACTTGCCCTTCGGGTGTCTCCACCGTCCACTGCGTATCGGGCAGCGCCTCGCCGCCGGCCCGCGTGACGAGCTTGAATGTCACCCGCGCCGCCGACTGGGTGACGGTGGCTTCGGTGAGCTTGCCGGCCTCCACCGTGACGTCGGCCTCAACCGTCGCGTTGGCGTCGCCGTAGGTCGACACGATGCGGTAGATGCCGGCGTTGAGCCGAATGACAACGCCCGGCTTGGCGTGGCTCAGGACCTTGGTGCGGTTGTCGGACTGATCGCGCTCGCCCGATAAGATGTCGTAGCTGACCGTATTGGGCGGCGGTGGCGCGCCATCGACGAGAACCTTGACCCGCAAGCCGCCCGCGTTGAGCACGAACTTCTCGCTCATGACCTCGCCGGGCGTCACCTTGATCCTGCGCGTGACATCGGCGCGTCCGAACGCGGCGTTGACGATGTAGTCGCCGGGCTGCAATCGCACGGTGGGGCTCTGGTCGCGCAGGGTCATCAAGAGCTTGGGTTGCCCCTTGGCGGCAACCGCGTCATCGTAGACGCGCCACACGATCCCTTGGTCGATTTGCTGACCGTCCGCCGTCAGCAGTGCAAGCAGGTTGACCTGTGCCGGCGCGTTGGCGGCCGCGGCAGGATCGGAGGTGTTGCGCGGGACAACCGTCGTGTTGGCGGGGACCTGGAACTCTTGCGGACGCTCCTTGGGCGCGCGGTCGCTGGTCACGGCGGGAAGCGCGCCGCGCAGCTTGATGCCGGTATCCCATTGACCCGGGTCCTCGGCGCGCACCGGCGCCGACAGGATGAGCCCGAGCGCGAGCGTCAGCGTGGCGCGCCGCCACGCACGAGAGCAAGAAAGCATCGGAGGTCTCGCCATCACTGTCCCACCGAAGGCTACAGTTTCGCCAGTGATACGCCGCTGCCAGGACGCGGCACGAGATTGGTCGAAATATGGCAGACGAATTGGCATGGCGCCGCTCTGCTGCTAGCCGCTGATGTCGATGGTCCGGCTCTCGCCCGCCTTCACCTCGAACGTGCTCAGGAGCTGGCGATCGCCCGTCTCGGTCATCACGACGTAGCGCCCGGGCCCGAGCAGCGCCACGGGCTGCGGCTGGCTCGTGCGCAGCACGGTGTGCTGCTGGGCGTCCTTGATCTCCCAATAGACGTCGCCGGCTGAGGTCGGCTCGTCGGCGGCAAGCTTCAAGGTGACGTGGCCCGCCTCGAGCTTTAGGGCGACCTTCTGGTTTTGCCCGGGTGACAGTGCGATTTCCGCCGCGGCTTTGACGTTGGTGGCGCTGACGGCCACCTCGAGCCGGTAGCGCCCGGCCGACAACTCGAGCGTTGGATCCTTTGCCGCCGTGCGCACGACCTCGCGCGGCTCCTTATCGAGGCGGTACACGGTGTAGACGAGGGGCAGGTCGTCGGGCGCCGGCTTGCCGTCGAGCGTGGCGGAGAGCTGCAGGCGCGACAGGGCGAGGGGCAGAGTACGCTTCACGACGTCGCCGGGCCCAAGCGCGATCTGGTCCTTGGCCTCGGCGCCGGCCGTGCGCGCCGTGACGTAGTAGGTTCCCGCCGGCAGCGTGAAGGCGGGCGACGGCGCAGCCGAACGGATCACCTCGCGGCGTCCGCCGGGCGCGTCGGGATCATCCTCGTAGACGATGAACGTCACGCCGTCGGTCATCGGCTCGGCGGCATCAACCCCACGTGCAGCCGAAAGCTCGAGACGGCCGGTCGCCAGAATGGCGTCGAAGGTGGTCCCGGTCGCAGGCGCTATCTTGACCGTCTGCTGCTGGCGCGCGAGGCCATCCTCGGCGCTGACTTGGTAACTGCCGGCGGGCAGCACGATCTCGGGCTGAGCCTCGCGGCCAATCCAGAGTGGCGCCCCGGTCGGTTGCTGGCTGTTGTCGCTCAACGCCGTGACCGTGAACACCGGGCTCGGCAGCGGCGCGCCGTCCTTGGTGGCGCGCGCCAGCATCTTCAAGACGCCGGCGTTGAGGTTGACGCGCAGGGGCGTTGGTGCATCCGCTTTGACGTCGACGGTCTCGTGGACGGCGGCAAGACCCAATCGCGCCTCTACGTCATAGCTGCCGGGCGGCAGCGTCTCGGTGAGCGACGGCGCCTTTGCCTGCCGCACGACCTCACCGTCGGCCCCGGCCTTCTTCACACGCCAGCGCACGGGGCTCTCGAGCGTCGCGCTTTCGGGCCCGAGGCCGGCCGACAGGTAGAGACCCGGCGGCGCCTGTGCGGGCGGTTTTGCGGCGCTCGCCGCGGGAGCTTCGCTCTTGGCCTGCTCTCCCGTGTCGTCCGCTTCGAGATGGGCAAGCTTGGCGATCTGATCGAGTGCCGACGCGACGCCGGCGCTGTCCTCGGCGTTATAGAGCTTGCCGCCGGTGAGCCGCGCCAGGCAGCTCATCTGTTGAAGCCGCGGCTTGTCGAGGCCGAGGCTGATCGTGTGCACGGTAAGACGGCCGTTGGCCTTGGCGATGTCGGCGGCGGCGGCGCAGAGGTCCTGTCCGCAATTGTCGACGTCGTCGTGGATGAGCACGATCGTGGCGGGCGCCGCGGTGCCGATGGCGGCTGCCGCCTCGCGCAAGCCGAGCACGAGCGGACCTTTGCCTACGGCGTTCAACTTCGCGAGCGGCGCCAGCACCTGATCGACGTTGCCCGGTTGCGGCGCGACGATGACCTCGGCATCGGAGCAGTTGCCCCTGCGGCGATGCCCGAAGGCGGCGAGCCCCAGACGGACGTCGGGCCTGAGGCGCGGTAAGACCTGGTGCAAGGCCTCGCGCACCGCATCGTACTTGGAGTCCTTATCCGCACCGAGCTTTCCCCACATGGAGCCGGAGCTGTCGAGCAGGATCACCGCCGTCGGCGCCTCCTCGCCCGCGCTAGCTTGGCCCGCGCCGGCGGTGAGCGCGGCCAACGCAAGACATCCGGCCCATAGAATCGGTCGCAACGGCATACGGCTTTCCTTCGCAGTCAGCTTCAGCGGACCGCTAGCCCGCGGTTAGAGATTCCCCACAAAAAGATAGCTCATCCCGGCGCCGGGCGACAGCCACGCGGAATGGGCCATAGCGGCGCTCTCCCTGCGACGAAATTGGATTGGCAGCAGGCCCGCGGCCCCGCTAGGAAGCGGGGATGGACAATCCAATTCTTGCGCTGCTCGCCTCGCGCCGCTCGGTAAAACCCGACAAGCTGAAGCCGCCGGGGCCGACCCCGAGCGAGATCGAGACGATTCTCACGATCGCCTCACGGGTTCCCGACCACAAGAAGCTGGCGCCGTGGCGGTTCATCGTGTTCGAGGGCGACGCGCGCGCTCAGTTAGGCGAGATCATCGCCGAAGCCTGCATCGCGGAGGAGAAGGAGCCGCCGTCCGAGGTTCGTCTTGCCATGGAGCGCGGCCGCCTTATGCGCGCACCGCTCGTCATTGCCGTAGTCTCGCGCGTCGTCGCGCAGCGCAGTGCGCCGGAATGGGAGCAGATCCTGTCGGCGGGCGCGTCCTGCTTCAATCTGTGCCTCGCGGCCAACGCGATGGGCTACGCCACCTCCTGGATCACCGAGTGGATCGCCTACAGCGATCGCGTGCGCGCCGCGCTCGGTCTTGCCGACAATGAGAGAATTGCCGGCTTCATTTATATCGGCACGCCGGCTGAGCGGCCCGAGGAGCGCGAGCGCCCCGATCTCGCCGCTATCGTCTCGCGCTGGCGCGGTTGAGGCCGCCGCTCTTTCGCGGCTACGCCAATCGCGTCACCGAACGAGACGAGCGTTAACGCGGCATTTACCCTTCGCTCCTAGCCTAGCATCGGGCCCTCTCTCGTTTGCGGGCTCGACGTCGCGTGCGTTGGATCGCCGCCAGTGCGGAGGGACACTTGAGCTCCCTTTTTGACGTGCCCGCACAGCTCGCCCTCGTGCTCTCGCTCGCCGCCTCCCCGGCCGGCAGTGGCCCGACGGCCGCGCCTCCCGTGATCGCGGCCCCTGCTGAGGCATCGCTGGAGGCCATTGCGCCGGAAACGGCGGAAGGCCCCTTTCGCTTCAGCGCGGGCATCTGGTACCGGGCCCTCAAGGAGGACGCTTCCGTCACCGACGCCGACGACGTTGCAGGATCGATCTTTTGCACGAGCAGCGGCCGCTACTACGTGCCGGCCGCCGCCGAGCGGGAGCGGATCCTGGCCAAGCGCTGGGATGATGCGCTCGCGGCGCGCACGGCGCGCTCCTTCGCTGAGCGCAATGTGAAGCGGATGGCCGCGGCGCTCGCACGGCCGCCGACCGCCGGCGAGCTCTACATCGCGCATCTGCTGGGGCCAGAGGTGGCCGTGAGCTTCATTGAGCGCGTCGAGGCCGCGCCGCAGAAGACCGCCGCGACGCAGCTGCCCGACCTCGCTGAGGCCGCGCCGACGCTCCTTTATGCGCACGGGCGCGCCTTGACGCTGGCGCAGGTCTACGAGCGGCTGACGCAGCCCGTAGCGTTGCGCGCGCGCAATGCCGGCTTCGTTGCGGAGGCCGCAAATGACAGGCCGGCTACAGCCGTGCTGATCATGAAGCCGACGCTTGTCGGGGCGGGGCATCAAAGTGCGGCCGCGGCCGATCCTGACGAGAGCCCGTGGCGGCCTGATGTCGCCGCGGCCGCAGGCGCCCGGCCTCAGTAGCGAAACTGCTCGGCGAGCACGCGCTCATCGAGGCTGTGGTCGGCATCAAACATCATGTGGAGCTCGATGTTGCGCGCTTTCTCCACCTCGACGCGGGTGACGCCGCGCGTCTCGAAGTGGTCCGCCACCGCGCTGACGGGACGCTTCTCGGGCTCGAGCACGTGGATCGCTATGTGCACCTTGTTGGGGAGCAGCGCACCCCTCCAGCGCCGCGGTCGGAAGGGGCTGATCGGCGTTAAGGTGAGCAGCGGCGCGTTGATGGGCAGTATCGGCCCGTGCGCGGAAAGATTGTAGGCGGTCGAGCCGGCCGGCGTGGCGACGAGGACGCCGTCGCAGACGAGCTCCTCCATGCGCACTTTGCCGTCGACGAGGATCTTCAACTTCGCCGCCTGATGGCGCTCGCGGAAGAGCGACACCTCGTTGATGGCGAGCGCCTTGTGCGCCTTGCCGGCCCGGTCGTAGGCGAGCATGGACAGCGGATTGATGCGGCTGATGTCGGCCGCAGCCAAGCGGCCCGGCAGATCATCCTCGCTGTAGTCGTTCATGAGGAAGCCGACAGACCCGCGGTTCATCCCGTAGATCGGGATGCCGTCGTTCATGAACCGGTGCAGGGTCTGCAGCATGTGCCCGTCGCCTCCGAGCGCCACGATAGCGTCCGCGTCGGCGACATCGACGGAGCCATAGCGCGCGATAAGGCGCTTGCGGGCTTCCACGGCCTCCGGCATGTCGCTTGCCACGAAGGCGATCTTGTCGAATTTTCGTTTTGGCTTTGGCATGGTGGCCGGGTGGAGGCGCGAAGCGTGGAGGCTCGCTCAAGTGCAGCAAAACGACAAGCCCGTTCTCATCTACTCGACCTTTCCCACCGCCGAGGCGGCCGAATCGATCGGCAGGGAGCTGATCGAGCGGCGTCTGGCGGCCTGCGTGAACGTCATTGCGGGCATGACGTCCCTCTATCGCTGGGAGGGCAGAATCGCGCGCGACAGCGAGGCGGTGATGATCATCAAGACGAGGGCGGGCGCCGCCGACGCCGTGATCGCCGCGGTCAAGGAGCGGCATTCCTACACCAACCCCGCGCTGCTGGTCGTTCCGGTCGAAGGGGGTTCGGCCGACTACATCGCTTGGCTGCTGGTTGAGACCGCGCTCAAGACGTGAGCCCGGGAGCGGCTCGCAGCGATCAGTAGGCGCCGCCGAGGCTCAGCATGAGATTGTGGTGGATCGCATCGCTTTGGCTCGATGACCTGCCGTAGCTCGATTGGCGTTGCGCCGCTGCGGGGGTTGACCTCGACGACGACGTCGCCCGGGCCCCTTCAAGCGTCGCGGTCGCAAGCGGTTGATTTGCCTTACCGGTCGGCATGATGACGGCCTCGGCGTTCGCCGAATCGACCGGCGGTAGCTCCTTAGGACCACCGATGGCCATGCGTCCCGGCAACGGCTCGGAGGAGACGACGCTGGTAGCGACCGGGGTGAACAGCGGACGACCGGGCGCCGGCGCACCCGTGCCCGCCGTCGCCGCCTTCCAGGGCAACGTCTCGCCAGTGCTTGCACTTTGCTGCAGGCCATCGCCGGGTCGCGACTGCGCGACCGTCGGTTGGGCTACGCAACGGCCGTCGGCGTTAAACGCGAGGCCTGGCGGGCACTCGCCACAAACCTTGCCGCTATGAGATTGCAGCAACGTCAGCAGCAGGTAGTCGGGCTCGTCAATCGGCAGCTCCGCGTTGACGCGCTCGGTGAAGGATCGCATCGCGTCCTTGGAGCCGACGCCCCAGGAGCCGTCGATCCGGCCATAGTAGCAGCCGAGACGTTTCAGCTGCTGCTGGATGTCCGTGATGAGCTTGTAGCGCGTGTCCGGGTTGGTCGGCATGAGGGGCGCGCTGGACGTCATCGCCGATCCCGACGTGCTGACGACGGCTTGCCAGCCGTTAGCGGCGTCGAATTGCGCCTCTCTCGAACTCGCAGGAGCATGCGAAAGCCGCTGCGGCGGTGTCAGGCTCACCAGGGAGACGCTCGGTGAGAACGTCCGCAGCCTCTCCGCGTTGGCGGCCGTGTCGATGCGCCGATCCGCCGGCCCGCTCTCGCTGCGGACGGTAACGCGGCTCGCGTGAGTGAGCGACATGTTGCGGTCGACCGGCGCCGGCAAATAGACGAACAGCCCGACGCCGACACCTGCCAGCAATACCAAACCGCCGAGGCTACGCATTTACCGTCACTCCTCCCGCCTCCGTCACGCGGTACGCGGCAACCGCCAATTAACGAGGCGGCGTCCCAAACAGGGCTTATGGCGTGATGCTATGTGGAAGCGATGACAATGAGCTTAAGGGGGCCTGAAAAATCTCCATTGTTCATGGCTTCCAGCCATTAAGCAAAAATAGTCCGAAGACGTCGCTCATGCAACCGGAAAGCGAACTTTTCACCGCCTCTGGGAGGCGCTGAGCCGGCACGATGGGTGGTCGGTTGGGTGCGGCGCGGCGGTGGAAAAGTCACTCACCGATGCGGCTCGAGTTGGGGAAAAGCTGTGACTGCTTTTGCTCCCGGCAGTACTGCAGAGATCCCTGCGCGCGGATCTCTGCGTGATAATGCATTGCCGGCGAACTCGGCTACGGGACTGATTCTCTTAACAAAAGATTTCTTACGCGTTCGAATCGCAGTAGCAAGGGCAACTGAGGGGGCTGTCTCGCGTTCGTAGTCTTGTTGCCTTCGCTCACGAGGGAGGTTTTTTGCACAGCGGGATCGAGCGGCGATGGCCGCCTGTGCATGAACGCCCTCAAGCTAAGGCTCCAGCTCTCGGCACGCCGCCTGGGCGCGTGGTTCACGGCTTGCCGGATGCCATTGGGGATGGCGCCGGAGCTCAACGGGCCGAACGAGCCGCTTCGCCAATCAGACCGGTGTGCCTTGTCGCTTGTGCGAGCTGGATGATGCTGTCCTGTCCTTCGCCCTCTCCTGAGGATGGCTGACAAGATCGGCGCCGGTTGTTTGCGCGTGATCTCCGGCGATCAAAAATGGAAGAGGGCATAAAAGACATGAGACATGCTCTAGGCGTGTTAGGGGTTCTCGCGGCCGGCGTTCTGCTCGCCGTTTCGGCTGCGATGAACTATCGATTTGGCTTCAGTCTCGGCCGAACCGGGTTTGACGGCCAGATCTACGGCGCGGCCAGCGCGGCCGCGGATTGCATGAAGGCGCTGGTACCGTTCTTCTTCTTCGCCGCAGTTCGCAACCGAATGTGGTCGCAGGTGGCGGCCTCGGCGTTGGTCTGGGTCGTGGTCACGGCATACTCGCTGACCTCGGCGCTGGGCCATGCGGCGTTGAACCGGTTCGACAGTGCCGGCAAGCGAGCAGCTACGGTCGAGACCTACAACGACCATCGGGCCGACTTGGCGCGGGCCAAGGAGCAATTGTCCTGGATCCCGCAACACCGTCCTGCTCAGGCGGTGCAAGCCGACATCGATGGGCTCACGACCGAGCGGCCTTGGTCCTGGACCAAGGAGTGCACCGACGTCACCGGCAGCAAAGGCCGGACGTTCTGCCAGAAGTACCACGGTCTAGCGGCCGAGCTTGCTTCCGCGGAGCAATCCATAACCTTGGAAGCACGCATATCCGATCTTGAGAACAAGATCGCCGACACGAAAGGTGCGACGGTGATGTCCGAAGCGGATCCGCAGGCTGCGGTTCTCGCCAAGCTCGCCGGCATTTTGGCGCCGTCCATCAAGATCGAGGATGTGCAGACCGCGCTCACGGTCTTTCTCGCGTTGCTCCTCGAAGTTGGCTCGGCGTTCGGTATGTACATAGCCTTCAGCCAGTGGCGTCTCTACGATCGCCACACGCCGACCGCGCCGCGAATGGCGCCGGTCAGCACCGCTGCGGCAGCGGTGGCGGCTCCAAAGGCCGTTGCGAAAGCAAAGCCGCGTTCCGGCGCCAACGACAACAGGTCGGCGCCGGCTGCAAGACTGATCGCTCCCGAAACCGACGTGGAGCGCTTCTACAAGGAAAGGATAGAGACACAGGATGGATCGAGCTTAACTGCAACGTCTTTGTATGAGGACTACTGTGCATGGTGTGAAGAGCAACAGAAAGAGCCGCTCGCACTCCCGACATTCGGAAGGGAGTTCGGGGAGCTCGGAGTCCAGAAAGCAAGGATAGCAGGACGTGTGCGGTACATCGGCATTGCGCTGAGGTCCGCCGGCGAGCTCGAGGAGGATAAGAAGCTGCCGGCCTTAGGCTCCGCGGCCGCCTAGCAATAGGCCCGACGAAAGGCCGCTGCGAAGCGGCCTTTCTCATTTGTGGAGTTTCAGGGGCCGCTGTGAAGCGGTCCCTTTTGCTTTTCCCCTCCCCGCCTGCGGGGGAGAGGGCGCCGTGAGGGGCAGATCCGGCGCGAACAGCTGCCTACGTCGCGTTTGCGACATTGGGCACGCGTGAGAGGGCCTATCGCGGGGCTTTTTTCGCTGGTCCAGAATTTGCGTGGTGCCCTCAGACGTTCGTTTGCAGAAGGCGACCTGAGATGGCGTTCAGCGCCGCGAGGCGCAGGAAAAGCGCCGGGCCTTCCTGTTTCGGCTCGATCTCGACGATAGCGAGCACCGCGAGATCCTGGACCTGCCGATGGAGGGTTCGCTCGAGGCTTCGCAGATCACGGCTGCCTTCCGGCGGTTGGCCAAGACCGCGCATCCCGACGCCGGCGGGAGAGCGCCTCGTAAGCAGCCGGTTGCGCTGAAGAAGCCGCTCAGGAACGCCGCCGCTTCGTTCCACCCGAAATGAGGCCGTGAGGCTTCCGACGGCGAATTGAGTCCGAGCGAGTTCGTGCCCCCACTCAGGCCGCCTCTTCGTCTTTCTTGGAGGCATCTGCGCCGGTCTTGCCGGCGATCTTGAGGGCGAACGCGTAATCGGCAGCGATCTCCTTGAGCTGCTCGTAGCGCCCCGAGGCGCCGCCGTGCCCGGCCTCCATGTTGATCTTGAGCAGGATGAGGTTCTCGCTCGTGCTCTTCTCGCGCAGCCGCGCGACCCACTTTGCCGGCTCCCAGTAAGTGACGCGCGGATCGGTGAGGCCGCCGTAAGCGAAGATGTGCGGGTAGGCTTTGGCCTCGACGCCCTCGTAAGGGCTGTAGCCGCGAATGGCGTCGAAGTCCTCCTTGCTGGCGATGGGATTGCCCCACTCCGGCCATTCCGGCGGCGTCAGCGGCAGGTCCTTGTCGAGCATGGTGTTCAAGACGTCGACGAAGGGCACATCCGCGATGATGCCGAGGAAAAGATCGGGCGCCATGTTGGCGACGACGCCCATGAGCATGCCGCCGGCGGAGCCGCCATTCGCGACCATGTGCCCGCGCCTGGTGAGCCCTTGCGCGACGAGATACTCGCCCGCCGCGATGAAGTCGGTGAAGGTGTGGATCTTCTCCTTGAGCTTGCCGCCGGTGTACCAGCGATAGCCCTTGTCCTTGCCGCCGCGAATATGCGCGATGGCGTAGATGAAGCCGCGGTCGACGAGCGACAAGCGCGTCGTCGAGAACGAGGCGGGGATCGAAATGCCGTAGGCGCCGTAGCCGTAGAGCAGGACCGGCGCCGAGCCGTCGAGGGCCGTGTCCTTGCGGTAGAGGATCGAGATCGGCACCGTCTCGCCGTCAGGGGCGGGCGCATAGAGCCGCCGCGTGACGTACTGCTCGGGATCATGCCCGCTCGGCACCTCTTGGCGCTTGCGCAGCGTGCGCTCGCGCGTCTCCATATCGTAGTCGTAGGTCTCGGCCGGCGTCGTCATCGAGGAATAGACGAAGCGCAAGGTCTGCGTGTCGAACTCGTAGCCGGAGGAGACGCCGAGGGCATAGGCCTCCTCGGGGAAGTCGATCGAGTGCTCGGCGGCGTCGGCGAGGCGGCGGATGACGATGCGCGGCAGCCCGTGCTCGCGCTCGAGCCGCACCATGTGGTCGCGATAGACGATGGTGTCGAGGATGAGGCAGCCGGGGCGGTGAGGGATCACCTCGACCCAATTCGCCATGGCGGGATTTGCAAGCGGCGCGCTGCAGATGCGGAAATCCTCAGCGCCTGCCGAGTTGGTCGTGATGAAGAGGTGGTCGCCGTGGTGCTCGACGTCGTACTCGTGTTCATGGCGGCGCGGCTCCACGATGCGCGGCGCGCTTCCCGGCGCGTCGGCGTCGATGAGGTAAATCTCGCTCGACTGGTGATCGTGGACGTCGATCAGGACGTACTTCGACGATTGCGTTGTCGACAGCCCGACGTAGAACCCGATGTCCTTCTCCTCGTAGACGAGCACGTCGGAGCTAACCGGCGTGCCGACGACGTGGCGATAGACGAGGAGGGGCCGATGATGCTCATCGAGCCGCACATAGAAGAGCGTACGACTGTCGTTGGCCCAAACGAAGCCGCCGCGCGTGTCGGGAATGCAATCGGGCAGATCCTGGCCCGTGGCGAGGTCGCGGAAGCGGATGGTGTAGAGCTCCGAGCCGCGCTCGTCGCTGGCGTAGGCGAGCAGCTTATGATCGGGGCTGTGCTGGGAATAGCCGAGGTCCCAGTACGGCTTTCCCTTGGCCTCGACGTTGCCGTCAAGCAGAACGCTCTCAGGACCGCTCTCGCGGCCCTTCCGGCAGATGAGCGGATACTGCCCGCCGGCGACGAAGCTCGAGAAGTAGGCGAAGGGGCCGTCGGGCGCCGGCACCGTGCTGTCGTTCTCTTTGAGGCGCCCCTTCATCTCGACGAAGAGCTCGTCCTGCAAGAGGCGCGTGTCGGAGAGCTGCGCCTCGCAGAAGGCATTCTCCGCCTCGAGGTAGGCACGGATCTCCGGGTCGAGCGCTGCGGGGTTGCGCATGACCTCCTGCCAGTTGCCGGCCCGAAGCCAGGCATAGTCGTCGACGAGCTCGACCCCATGCCACATGGTTACCCGTGGGCGCCGCGCCGCGATCGGCGTCTTGACGAGGGCGTGTCGATGAGCTGGGCCGTGCATTGCTGTCTCCACGCAGACAAGGGGATGGACGGGAACGCGCCGCGTGCCCGGGTCGTGTGTCGTTTCACGGGGGCCCGCTCGCTGAATATGGGGTCGCCAGGGGCGGGGGCGTCATGAGATTGCTAGCGGGATTTCGTGTCAACCTCGGGGACGCGCAAGCCTAGGGCGCACAAGTTTCCGAACGCGTAAGCCCAATGTTTGGACAACGGTGTGCATACATTTCTAATGTCTTCGGCCAGTGGAGCGAAGAACCGCAGCGAACAACGGCGGCGGCGGTCACAAAATCGACGCTGCCAGCTGGTCCCCCGCTGGTCCCATGTCATTACCGATAAGTCGTTGATGCAATGAACCAACCGTTCGTCTGTGAAAACATGGCGATGTCGCCGCCCGGGTAAAGGAGGCCCGGGTCTTCGCTGCCCCTTTTGATTAGCCATACCAAGTGTAGGTTTTGCGCTGTTGTTGACTTTACTTCTGTGCGATGCGACAGAAAGCACCGCAACGGTATTGTTCCCCGGAAAAACCGGTGAGATACACGACCGACCAAGACGAAATAAGCTTAGGCTGCAAGGGCCTTGGCATTTGCTTTGACTCTGTCGTGCGGCCGCCTGCCAAAAGCCGCGTTTGCACCTGCCAGGGAGGGAGGCTCGAGTGGAAAATCCATCGCAGCCAGAGCTCGTCGAGCTTACGGCGAGGATTGTCTCGGCCTACGTGAGCAACAACTCCATCGTGGCCAGCGATCTGCCGCATCTCATCAGTGAAACGCACGCGGCCTTGAGCCGGGCCACTGGAAATGCGCTCGAGCTGGAGCGGGAAGAGCAGAAGCCCAAGGTGCCGGTCAAAAGATCCGTCATGCCCGACCACATCGTTTGTCTGGAGGACGGCAAGAAGTTCAAGTCATTGAAGCGGCACTTGCGCACGCATTACAACTTGTCGCCCGAGGAGTACCGCGAGAAGTGGGGCCTGCCGCACGACTATCCTATGGTCGCCCCCAACTATGCCCGCGCCCGCTCGGATCTCGCCAAGAAGATGGGGCTCGGGACGCGGCGCGAGAAATAGACCCCTCGATTGCAACCTTCGATTTACCAATTGGCGCTCGTGCTCGCTTGGGGCGAGTCCCGGAGCATTGGTGGTGCGTTGGCGTTGCGAGCCGGTCAAGCACGACACAGTGCACGCGCCGGCGCGTCGGTGCAGCGCGCGCGCACGTAGCAAGCCGTCTCCGCGCGGTAGGCGCGCAAGAGCTGCACATGGCGGGCAAGATCATACGTCCAGTGTCCGCCGAGGCCGCGTTGGCGCTCGCTGCGCAGGGCTCGGCGTAGCCTGGCGAGCAGACGCGCGTGGTCGGCGCCGCTCAGCGCCTCGATCTCGTGCGGCCACAGCGGCAAGAGCTTGGGAAGATCGCGCGCCCGCACGTAGCGAGACGCGGATGCGCTGGCGTTCGAAGATGAAATCTTCGTGCACGGTTGGCACGGTGCGGTCAGGGTTTCGACCGGCCGCTTCTTGGCGCGACATGCAAGGCGAGATGCGAAGGGATATGGCGGACAGCTCGGGCTTCGGTTACGAGTTTGCAAGTTTTGCATCAACGTTGGTCGCCGAGGACAAGTGAGCCCGCGTCCGAACGTTGCCACCTCCTCGCGCCATCCCTGAGTTATCCCCTTCGTTCACTCAGCCGCTAGTTTGCAGCTCTGTCGACGGCGCTCCTGCCTATATTGGATCGCAGCACGACAGAGCCAGAACGCAGCTGTTAACTCCGCAGTGGTAAGCCTCAAGCATGTTGCAGAGCATCGATCACAAACGGGTCACGTCTGCCGGCGGCGGTCCGCTGGCCCGAGCCATCGACAACGGTCGCGCAGGCATGGTCGTTCCGCGCGAGGCGATCGAGCAGGCGGTCGTCCAAGTGTTCGGCATTGGCCACGACGACCTCTACCGCATCACCCGTGGGCGGGCGAAGGTCGCGCTCGCGCGCCAAGTGGCGATGTATCTCGCGCACGTGGCCTGCGGGCTCACGCTGACCGACACCGGCCGGCTCTTCGGCCGCGACCGGACGACCGTTGCGCACGCCTGCGTGGTGATCGAGGACCGGCGCGATGATCCCGTCTTCGACCGGGCCCTCGATCTCCTCGAGTGGGCTGTCCCATCACTCGCTATGCGACCCTCTGCGCGCCAGCTGCTGTCCTCCTGAGGCGCGCTGCATGTCTTTTCCCAACGCGAAGCGGTCCGCGTCGCCCGCAGCTGCGACGATCAACCAATCGGAAAGTCCGCTCGCCTGGCTCAGGCGCCGCAAGGATCGGGACGGGCAAGCCATGATCTCGCAGGCGCAGTTCGACGCGGGCGAGCGCCTTCGCTCCGATTTCTGGTTCGCGCAGATGACGCCGCGTGTGACCGTCGACTGGTCCTCCTCGGCACCCTCGCAACGCGGGCGTCGGGGGGGAATGGCATTTCGCGCCGATGCCGACTTGCAAGACAGCGTGGCCGGCGCGCGTGAGCGCGTGCGGCGCGCGTTGACGGCGGTTGGCCCGGAGCTGGCAGGCGTGCTCGTCGACGTCTGCTGCCATCTGAAGGGCTTGGAGCAGGCCGAGCGCGCCGCCGGCTGGCCGCAGCGCTCGGGCAAAGTCGTCCTTCAGCTCGCGCTCACGCGATTGGCGCGCCACTACGGCATCGGCGAAGCATCGGCGCCGCACGAGACGCGCGCGGCGGCCGTGCGCCATTGGGGCAGCGACGACTATCGCCCGCTCTTCGAGCTGCTGGTCGATTGAAGGCTTCGCGGTCTAGTGGGTGGCCGCTTGCGCAGCCGTCGCGACGGCGGCATCGGCGCGGATGCGGGCCACCATCGAGGCGAGGCCGTTGGAGCGCTGCGGGGTCAGATGCTCCTTGAGGCCGAGCTCGGCAAAGATGGGATCGGCATCGGTTGCGAGGATCTCCTTGCTCGAGCGTCCATCGTAGATGGCGAACAGGATCGCGATCAGTCCGCGCACGATGTGGGCGTCGCTATCGGCCTGAAATTTGAGGCGGGGCGCGCCGTCGTGCGGCTCGACCTTGGTCGCGAGCCACACTTGGCTCGCGCAACCGCGCACCTTGTTGGCGTCCGTTCTCAGCTCCTCGGGCAGCGGTTTCAGCGTGCGTCCGAGCTCGATCACGTACCGGTAGCGATCCTCCCAATCGTCGAGGACAGCGAAATCGCTGCGGATGTCAGATAGCTTTGCCAAATCCGATCCAATCTTGAGGCGCCTGCCACGAGATCACTCGCATATGACTAACACATGGGGCCGCGCAGGGACCATGTGCAAGAGTGCCTCGGGCGGGTCGCAGGCGCGCGAAAAAAGGCTGGCGTCGTCAGGCCCCGTCGCGGGCGGAGGCCCCGCGCCATGCGGGCTCGAGGTCCTGCGGCTTCAGCGTGCCGTCGAGCGGACGCACGGAGGCGGGCGTGAGATTGGCGTTCTCGTGGGAGGCATCGTGCGCGGAGTATTTAAGCGCGAGCTGATAGGTCATCTGCGCGCCGAATTGCGCCTTCTGCACGAAGGCCGACCACAGATCGCCGGCTTGGCTGCACGTCGCTCCGTTGCGGTCGCAGAACGTGGCGGTCCAATGCACGGCGCTTGCAGCGCGGTCATAAAGACGAGCCTGCTGCTCCTTGTCGGCCGGAAGCACGGCGACGACGATGGCCACAAGGATGCCAACTTTCACGATGGACATGGGGACTACTCCAACCTGCCCGACCCTCATTGCCGGCAGTGATAGCAGACCGATCTCAAAAAACTGCCTCATCCAAGCGCAAAACTAGCGAACAATTGCTCGAAAACTTTATCTATCTCGCAAAGGGCGCGCGGGGCGCGCCGTCAACACGGCGTCAACCAGAGTTAAGAACTCGTTTACGCGCTCGTCTGCATAGTGGCGGCTCGTTGTAAGCGGCGCGTAAGGGGTGAGCCATGCCGGTGGGTCGTGTGAAGCTGCAACTCGTTGCCTTTCTCTTGTTGAGCAGTGGGGTCGTCGCCAATATCTTCGTCCTGCAACCAGGGAGCTGGCAGCGATTGACGGGGCGCCAGCCGCGCATCGCGCTTGCGAGCGCCGAGCGCTTCGTCGGCAATACCGGCTCAATCGGCGGGATGAGCGGCGCGCGCGGCGCGGATCGCTCTGGCTTTCCCGGCGCGTCCTTCTCCGATCGGCAGACTAGCGACATCACCGTCGCGATCCCTAAGGATCAGACCGACATTACGCGTGCGGTACAGCGCGAGCTGCAGCTGCGCGGCTACGAGACCGGCGCGCCCGACGGCGTTGCCGGACTCGTGACGCGGGCGGCCATCATGGGGTTCGAGTACGATCACCACATGCCGATGACTGGCAAGCCGAGCCAGCAGCTGCTGAAGGCCGTTCTTCTCGGCGCTCGAGGTCGCGACGGCGCAGCGCCGCGACCCGGCGGCACCGCGGTGGCGCAGAGCGCGGAGGCGGAGAGCCTCATCAAGTCCGTCCAGACGTCGCTCGCCGCGTTGGGCTACCGGCCGGGCCGGGCCAACGGCAGGCTGACGCCCGAGACGGCGCGTGCGATCCGCGAGTTTGAGGTCGATCAGTCGTTGCCCGAATCCGGGCGCCTGTCCGGACCGCTCGTCGCGCGGCTGACGCGGCTGTCGGGCCAGGGCCGAGTTGCATCGGGGCCCTGAAGCGCCCTTGCGCTGCCCCTCTCTGGCACTAAAGTCCTGGCATCATGCGCCTCAGGGCAGAGTTCTGGGTCAAGGCCTACATTCGTCGCTGCGCCGTCGCGGGCGCCAGTGCCGTCATCGTGCGCCACGGCGATGACGACGCCGGCGCAATCTTCATCAAGGTCAACCGGCTTGACGGAACTTGCCTGCTGTTCGGCCCGGCGCCGGCCGGCTTTTCCGGCGCCGAGAGCGACCGTCGCTGGGTTGCATGCGTCTCGGTGCAAGGGCAGGCGGAAAGCGACGTCGATGCCTTGCTCGCACGCGAGGCGAGTTTTGATTCCGACATGTGGCTGATCGAGGTCGAGGATCGCGACGGTCGCCACTTCCTCGACGGCGAGATCGACGAGGCGACTGTGTGATGGAAGCCTCAGGCGCCGATGCCACGCGTGCGGGCCCATTAAGTTTTCATTAACCGCTGCCGACGCCAACTATAAGCTCTTGATTCGAACCGCCGGAAGCGAGGCCCCATGGCGGCCTCGAGCGGTAAGGATGGATGCCATGTCACGGGGGACAACATGGCTAAGATACTCGCATTCCGTCCTGTAGAGTTGAAGCGCGTCGAGAGCGGCGGGCGTTCGCGCCGGTCGGCCGAGGTGATCTTCTTTCCCGGGGTTCGCTACGACCGATGGAGCGATCGCGACGGCCAGCAGACGTGCGAGGACGCTGCGACGACGCAGCGGGCCGGCGGCCGGCAGCGCGACATCTTGGAGCTCGCTGAGTAGCCAGCCGCCGATCAGCGGCGCGGGCGGGATCGCGGCCTTCTCCTAGAAGGGCCGAGCCACGCAGCTCGCCTTTTTCAAATTGGCCGCGACCGCGCTTCTGTAGGAAAGCCCCATGTCCGGGCCGCGCACGACGACGATGCCGCGCGCCGCAGCGACCGCGACCGGTGGCTGCGCGTTGCGCGCGATGCCGCGCGCTTCCGGCGTGACGCCGAGGAAATGCTCCTCCGACGGCACGAGCACGAGCGCGACCGGTGTCTCCCGGCCTGCTATCGACGCTGCCGCATAGATGTTGTCGCCTTGCGGTGAGACGACCGCCAGCATCCAGCCGGGATCGGGGGGAAGCGTCGCCTTGACCGTCACCGGCCCGTTCGTGGTGTCGAAGCGGCACATGCCGTAGCGCGCGTGCGGCGACAGGAAGGGCAACGGCTCGGCTCCGGGCGTCACGGCGTGCAGCACCTCAAACTTATTGACCGGCAACGCGGGCGCTAGGCGGCTGTAGGCGGACGCTGCCGTGAGGTAGGGCGCGGCTAGCGTGGCGCAGATGTGGAGGATGCCGGCGGCGATCGGCGCGGCGATGATGAGCTGCCAATTGGCGTTCTTCAATTTGTCGCGCAGGTTTATCGGCATTGGATCCGTCGGATCTCCGGAAGCGGCTTGCGCTCCCCTGTCGGCTTCGCCAAGACGGGCGCGCTGGGATCAAGCGTCGTGAATACGAGCGCCAGCCGGCCGGCGCCGCCCGTCGGCAACCAGTTGCCCGGCCGCGCATCGCGCGCGAGCGCGACGTTGAACGTGCCGTCGGGCCGCAGGGCGATCGTTTGGCTGGTGAACGCGTAGCGGTTGGCGGGATTGGAGATCAGCTCGCCGCGATCATCGAACACGGTGAGGCTCCACCAGCTCGTGCCGGGTTCATGCCCCTCCACGCTGTAGTCGCAGGAGGAATGCAGCCGCCTGCCGTCGCTGTCGGTGTTGGCGATATAGGTGAGGGTCATCTCCGCACTCAATTGCAGGGTCCCGAGCCGGGCAAAATGCGCACGCGTGTAGGGATCGGCGTCGGCACGCCCGGCCGAGGTCCAGCTGACCCAGGGTCCTTGCCGCTCGGTCGTGAGCGGCGTGCCGATGTCGATCATGTACCAGCTGGTGCCGAGCCCGAGAATGAGGACGGTGCCGATGAAGGCCGCCCAGTCGCCCAGCAATCCGAGCAGAATGGAGATGCGTTTCTGCACCTTGTGCAGAACGACATGCAGGGGGGTGAGAGCGCTATGGTACAGCACGGTGCGGCGTCTCTGCGTGCGTGCTGTCGCTCGGCAGGGCGATACGCGGAGCGTCGGCTTGCGCACGCCGATCCGGGGGACCGCCTTGCTTGGTCGGCGGAGCGTGGGGGGCGGCCTCGCCCGGGGCCGGCGCCGGCTCGCTCAACCCGGCGGCCTTGCGCATGGTCTGCGCCAAACTTCGCAACGTCGCCCGCGTCTGCTCCGACATGAGACTCGATGACGTCTGCTGAGCATCGCCGGCCGAGCTCCCACCCGCGCCTTGGGCTTTGAGGGCGGCGAGGCGCTGCTGCTCGGCGACCTGCACGGGATGCGGCTGCAGGCCGGGGATCGTGGGGATGTTCATGTCGGTATGCACGACGGACATGAACGAATGCCAGACGGGGCCCGCGTAGTGGCCGCCGGTGGTGCCGCCCGCCATGTTGCTGTTGTCGTCGTTGCCGAGCCACACGACGCCGACGTACTTGCCCGTGAAGCCGACGAACCACACGTCCTTGGGCCCGGTCGAGGTGCCGGTCTTGCCGGCGACGTTGGTGAAATCGAGTTGCGCCGCCCTTCCCGTGCCCTTCGGTCACCACCTTGTTCAGCATCCAGTTCATCTCCTCGGCGACCTTGGGGCTCACGACCTGAGGCGCCGGCGGCTCGTCGCGGTCTCTGGAGTAGACGAGGTCTCCCTTCGAGCTCACGAGGTCGAGGATGGCGTAGGGCTTGGCGAGCTTGCCGTCGTTGGCGAAGGTCGCCACGCCGCCCGCATGCTGGAGCGGGCTGATGCCGTAGTCGCCGAGCGCCATCGAGCAGGACTTGCGGATGCCGGTGATGCCGAGACGCCGCGTCATGGCGATCACCTTGTCGCGCCCGACCGCGAAGGAGAGCTCGGCCGCCACCGTGTTGAGCGAGCGCGCGAGCGCCTCCCACAGCGGCATGGACGCGCCGCTGCCGCCGCCGCCGCCGTAGTTGGAGGGATGCCAGTTGCCGCACGAGCGCGAGGCGTCGCGCACGGTGGTCGTCGGCTTGTAGCCGTTCTCGAGCGCCGTGGCGTAGACGTAGATCTTGAACGAGGAGCCCGGCTGGCGCCGGGCGTGCGTTGCACGGTTGAACTGGCTCTCGCCGTAGTCGGGGCCGCCCGTCAGCGCGCGCACCGCCCCGTCGGTGTCCATCAGCACGATGGCGCCCGAGGTCACGTGGTTGCCGCGGTATTGCTTGAGCCCGGTGGCGAGCGCCTCATCCGTCGCCTTCTGCATGTTGAGGTCGATCGTCGTGCGCGCCGTCAGCACGTAGGGGCCGCGCCCGCCCCTGATGCGCTGCACCTCCTCGAAGGCCCAGTCGAGGAACCAGTCCGGGCTGTTGGGGTTGCGGTTCTCCACGATCTGCGCCGGGTGGATGCGCGCGTCGTGCACCTGGCCCGAGGTATAGTAGCCGGCCTCCACCAGGTTGTTCAGGACGTCGTTGGTGCGCGCGCGCGAGTTGGGCAGGCTCACGGTCGGGGCGTATTTGGTCGGCGCCTTGAAGAGGCCGGCCAGCACCGCGGCCTCGGCCATGTTGATATTGCGCACCGACTTGCCGAAGTAGTACTGCGAGGCCGCCTCCACGCCGAAGGCGCCGCCGCCCATGTAGGCGCGGTCGAAGTAGATCTTGAGGATCTGGCGCTTGGTGAAGCGCGCCTCCAGAAGCATCGCCAGGAACGCCTCCTTGATCTTGCGCTGGAGCGAGCGCTCCGACGACAGGAACAGGATCTTGGCGACCTGCTGGGTGATGGAGGAGCCGCCCTGGACCACCTGGTTGGCCTGCAGGTTGGTGACAAGGGCGCGTAGGGTGCCGATGACGTCGATGCCCCAGTGATCGAAGAAGCGGCGGTCCTCGGTGGCGAGCGTGGCCTTGATGAGGACGTCGGGGATCTCGTCGAGCGGCACGCTGTCGTTTTGATTGATGCCGCGCCTGCCGATCTCATTGCCATTCTGATCGAGGAACTTGACGGCGAACTGGCCGCTGGAGAAGCGGGCCTCGTCGAACTCGCGGAACGCGGGAATCGCGAGCGCGAACATGACAATAAAGCCGCCCATGCCGAGCGTGAGGGCCTCCGAGCCCGCCTCGTTGAGGAGCCGGCGCCAGCCGGTGAGCTTGAAGCGGGCAAAGAAGCTGGTGCCGGCGTTCCAATAGTCGCGCACCGCGGCCCAGGTCTCGGCCAGCGCGGAATCGAGCCGGGAATCGAGCCCGAGCCAGTTGATCGCCTTGCGGCGGCGGGCTTGCCTGAAGAACCAGTCCTGCACTGCTGAGCGTCCCGGCGGTCTTGATGTTTGTTGTTCGTAGCGGCCGCGAGCGGCAAAGGCGCTGCCGGCGACTCGAAGGCACGGATGCGAATACTCGGCTCTTATACCGTCGCCCTGGTGGAGATGTTAAGGCACTTGGCCGCGCCATGCGCGGGTTTGTCGGGCAACAGCGCCACAGGGCCTTAGAAAATCGGCAGAATCGGCGGTTGGGCTTACAGGCTCCAGGGGCCTTGGAGGCCGCGCCCGAGCCTATCGCCTCGGCAAGCGTGTGCTGCCCTGGCTATCACCCCCTCAGAACCGGGCGCTGCCTTTGAGCGCGATCGCGCTGATCTGCGTGTCGCTGCCGAACTGACCGTCGTAGGCGACATGCAACACGGTATCGCCGGCGTTGATGATGTCGATGCCGGCGCCGACCGTGCCCATCACGTCGTCCATCTGGGTTTAAATCGTGAAGGGCGACACGCCGGCGGGCGCGCCGAGGAAGGAGGCGGTGAGCGCCAGGTTGCCGTTCTCGTACCAGGTGGCGCCGCCGCGCAGGTAAGGGCGCACCAGCGTGCCGTTCGCAATCCACCACTCGGTGCCGATCTCGAGCGAGGGGGCGATCGTATAGACGGTCTGGTTGCTGCCGGCGACGGCGAGGTTCGCCGCTCCGCCGCCGCTCTCGGTAAAGTCACTGAGATCGAGCCGCGTTGCGGCGGCATCGAGCATCGGCTTCCAATAGAAGTGCGGCGAGCCGAGCACGTAAGCGGCGCGGACGCCACCGTTGAGGACGTTGATGTCGGAGGCGCTGGTCGCGGTGCCAGATAAGCCGTCGAAGGCGATGGGCCGCGTGGTGTCGTAGCGGCCATGGCCGCCGCTCACGAGGCCGGCGAGCAGGAACGGGCCGGGATTGTATTTGAGCACGACGCCGCCCTGCCCCATCTGGCCTTCGCTCGTCGCATTGGTCGCGGTGTCGAGCGAGGTCTGCTGATAGCTCGCACCGAAACCGAAGCGCCACACGGGATCGAGCGCGACCTGGGCGCCGGCCGCGAAGAGGCCCGTCGACTGGTTGAAGCCGATCTGTTGCGAGGTGGTGCCTTGGTCGAGGAAGACGGCCGAGGCTCCCGCCCACAGACACTGGCCTTCGCGGATGATCGAGGCCGTATCGGTGCCGTTGACCTTGCAGGAGAGCAGGCTGTTGGCGAAGCCCAAGCTTGAATAGAGCGCCGAAATCTGCGCATCCGACATGATCTCGGGCGAGAGCTGGTCGAGGGCGCTCGCGAGATCGGAAAGGCTCGTCAGATTGGCGAGGGCGAGGAGAAGCGAGCCGACACCGCCGCTGCCGGCGTCGAAGGCGGCGTTGAGATTGTCGCCGATGCTCGTCTGGTTGGCGTTGAGGCCCGCCGGGCCAAAGTCGAAGCCGGAGATGGTGACGGTGACATTGGTGCCGCCAGGATAGGCGATCTGCCCGACGACCGCCGGGTTCAGCAGGCTGAGACTTTGCACGGGGATGGAGGCGGCGCTGCTGAGGATGGGGAAGGTTTGCGGGACCGGCGTCAGGTTGGCGAAGTTGAGCGCCACGCCCCCCGACAGACGCGCGGTGCCCGACGCGTTCATCTCGATGCTGTCGGCGGAGCTGCCTGCCATGTCGATGTCGATGGCGAGCACGCCGCTCGCGGTCTGTATGAGGTTGCCGTAGAAGGACGTCGCTCCGATGCTGCCGACCCCATACGGCGACGGCGCCAGAGTGCCTTCGTTGGTTAGCGTGCCGGTGCCGAGATTGACGGTGTCGCCGGAATTGAACACGCCGCCCGCCCGGTTGTTGAACGTGCCGTTATGGAGAAAGACGTTGCCGGTGACGGTCCCCTCGTTGCGCACGTAGGTAGACCCGCCGCTGGCATGAATGGCGAAGTTGCCCCCGGAGACCGTCGCGTAATTGTACAGATAGTTGGAGGTACCGCCAAATTCGACTCCCCTCGCCGCACCGTTGATGGTGCCACTGTACAGCGTGACCTTGGCCGTGCTGCCGTTCGTGTAAATGGCATCGCTGGTCGTCGACGTCACGTCTCCGGTGCTTTTGACCGTGACCGAGCCCAGTGAGTAGGCCTCGATTCCTACAAGCGACCCGTTGACGTTGCCGTAGCTGTAGATCTTGGTGTCGCCGGATCCATTGCTGTGCGCGTAGATACCGCGCGCGGCCGTCGAGGTCACATCCCCGTGGCTGTCGACCTTCACCGAACCATCGTAGGATTTGGCATAGATCCCGGAGTTCCGCGCCCTCACATTGCCTGTGCTGGTAACCGAAACGGAGCCAGATACGCTGCTCTTGGCGTCGATGCCGTACCGCGTGGTTTGGATGCTGTGCGTGCCGAGGTCGGAGCTGATGATAATGGATCCGTTAGAATAGAAGCGGATGCCGTCCGCGTTTGTCGGGGCAATGTCGGCGGTCAGCGAGTAGACGTTGAGGGTCGTATAGGGGCCGCTGCCGTTGTTGAGATTCACGCCCGCCGAGAGGTCTCCGGTGCAGGTCAACGTCGCGCCCGATCCGGTGCAAGCCGCGTACGCCCGGCGCCCATAGCCAAAGAGCAGCGCGCCGGCGGCCACCGTGCCGAGCAAGGCGCGGCGCCAGCGATCCGAGGCGGCAAACGTTTGCGAGCCGCCGCCGGCATCGCCTGCGTAATTGCAGATGGCCGTGTGAGCGGGGAGCGCATGCGCGCTCACCGGATGCGCCGCGTCACCGCCAAATGCCAAGTCTGCCATACGCTTCGGACAACCATCGTGCTGGTCCATTACTTCCCTCGGGGGGCCGGACGCGAGACGAAAAATCCACTTGCAAAATGCTCAGCGCGCGTCGTTTCTGAACGGCACTCACTGACGGACGTTCGTCACGCAAAGTGATTCGCCACAATCGGCTAGTGATTCGTTTTGCCCGCTATTCCCAGGGCCCGCCTGTGGAAAGCGGGGACAGCATCCCCGCGGCCTGCCGGCAGGCGCGTACGCTTGATGCTTGTTCAGTTGGGCGGAGGGCGCGGGATGGACGTGAAAGAGGGCGGCGGCACGAGCCTGCTCGAGAAGCCCCAGGACGTGAGCGCCGAGTTCGACACCGACGCCGGAGCAGCCGCCGCAAGGCGCCGCGCCGGCCCAGCCGCAGCCCGTCAACATCTCCTGCACGCGCGGGCTCGCCGACTGGCTCGTCAGGAACAACGTCAGCCTCGCCTTCACCTCCTACCAGAGCGGGCGCCTCTATCTCGTCGGCGTCGACAACCAGAGGCGCGTCTCCTTCCACGAGCGCCATCTCGCGCGCGCCATGGGGCTGTGGGCGGATCCGCAGCGGCTCGTGGTCTCGACGCTGTTCCAGATCTGGCGCTTCGAGAACGTGTTCGGCCCCAACCAACCCGCGGATGCGCCCGATCGCCACTACGTGCCGCGCGTCGCGCATACGACCGGCGACCTCGACATCCACGACATCGGCGTGATGAGCGACGGGCGCATCGTGTTCGTCAACTCGCTGTTCTCCTGCCTCGCCACGCTGAGCCCCACGCATTCCTTCCGCGTCTATTGGAAGCCGCCATTCATCTCGAAATTAGCGGCCGAGGACCGCTGCCACTTGAACGGGCTTGCCATGAAGGACGGGCAGCCGGCCTACGTGACGGCGACGAGCCGTTCCGACGTCGTCACCGGCTGGCGTAACCGGCGCGCCGAGGGCGGCTGCATCATCGACGTGGCGTCGAATGCGATCGTCACCGAGAAGCTGTCGATGCCGCACTCCCCGCGCTGGGCGGGGAACCGGTTGTGGGTGTTGAACTCCGGCACCGGGCACCTCGGCACGGTGGACCTGGCAACGGGCGCCTTCGAGCCGCGCGTGTTCTGTCCCGGGTTTCTGCGCGGGCTCGCCTTCCACAACAACCACGCGATCGTCGGGCTATCGCTGCCGCGCGACGGATCGTTCTCCGGCCTACAACTCGACGATGAATTGAAGAAGCGCGACGCCGATCCCTGGTGCGGCGTGCAGATCGTCAACCTCGCCTCGGGCGACATCGTGGAATGGATCAAGCTGGAAGGCGGTGTGTCGGAGCTGTTTGACGTGCAGGTTTTGCCCGGCGTGCGCTGGCCGGTCGCCACGGGCTTCCTCAACGAGGAGATCCACAAGCTCTACACCTTCGAGGTGTAAAGCGCTCAGAACCGGGCGCTGCCTTTGAGCGCGATCGCGCTGATCTGCGTGTCGCTGCCGAACTGACCGTCGTAGGCGACATGCAGCACGGCGTCGTTGCCGTTGATGATGTCGATGCCGGCGCCGACGGTTCCCATCACGTCGTCCATTTTTGTGGTGATGGTGAAGGGCGACACGCCGGCTGGACTGCCGAGGAAGGCGGCGCTCAAGGCAAGATTGCCGTTCTCGTACCAGGTGGCGCCGCCGCGCAGGTAGGGCCGCACCAGCGTGCCGTTCGACCACCACCACTCGGTGCCGATCTCCAAGGACGGCGCGATGGTGTAGACCGTCTGCTGGCTGCTCGCGACGGCAAGGTTCGCCGCTCCGCCGCCCGACTCCGAGAGGTCTCCGAGGTCGAGACGCGTCGCGGCCGCATCCAGCATCGGCTTGAAGTAGAGGTCAGGCGAGCCGAGCACGTAGGCCGCACGCAGGCCGCCGTTGAAGATGTCGATGCCGGAATTGCTCGTCGCCGTGCCGGTAAAGCCGCCGAATGCCATCGGCCGCGTGGTGTCGTACCAGCCGTGTCCACCGTTGACGACACCGGCCAGCAGCCAGGGTCCGGGATTGTATTTGAGCGCGACGCCGCCTTGCGCGATCTGGCCCTCGCTCGTGGCGTTGGTGGCGGTGCCCAGCGAGCTCGTCTGGTAGCCGGCGCCGACGCCCAGGCGCCAGGCGTTGGCGAGCGCCACTTGCGCGCCCGCCGCAAAAAGACCTGTCGACTGGTTGAAGCCGATCTGCTGCGAGGTCGTGCCCTGGTCGAGGAAGACGGCTGAGGCTCCCGCCCACAGGCACTGGCCCTCATGAATGATCGATGCGGTCGTCGTGCCATTGACCTTGCAGCTGAGCAAGCTGTTGGCGAAGCCCAAGCTCGAATAGAGCGCGGCGATCTGCGCGTCCGAGTAAAGCTCGGGCGAGAGCTGATCCAGAGCGGCTTTGTAGGCTGCATCGTCGCTCGTGTTGAGCAGACCTATCATCAGCGGGCCGAGACCGCCCTGGCCCGCAGCCAGCGCCGCGTTGAGGTTGGCGGCGATGGCCGCCTGATTGCCGTTGAGCCCCGGCCTGAGGAAGTCGACGCTGAAGGCGAGCACCACGTCGGTGGCGTTGAAAAGCAGCGTGGCGTCGAGCGCCGGGCTCGCCTGCAGCGTCAGACCGTTGTTGGTCACGCCGCCGGCGGCCGACAGGATCGTGAACGCAGTAGCCGTCCGACTGAGAACGTTGGGCTGCACTGCGCCGGCCAGGCTCGCGCTGCCGCTTACGTTGACCCGGTCGGCCGCGGCGCCGTTGATGTCGACGACGAAAACGCCGGTCGAGGTCTGCACCAGATTGCCGCTGAGCGCGGTGGTGCGGATCGTGCCGGTGCCCCCGGGCGACAGTGTGCCGGCGTTGGTGAGCGTATTCCCGGCGCCGAGGTTCACGTCGGCGCCCACATTGAAGGTGCCGCCCGCCAGGTTGTTGAAAGCATTGGTGCCGCGGCCGAGATCAACGTCGCCGGTGACGGTGCCGGAGTTGTCGACCAAGTCATTGCCGATCCCGGCGGAGATAGCGGTGCCCGAGAGGGCAGATATTGCGCCGTAGTTGGTCAAAGCGTTGGTCGCGCTCGACAAGAAGGCCACGCCGGCACCACCACCGCTGCCCCCGGAGACGCTGCCAGAGGCGATGGTGACGGTGGCATCGCCGAAGCTGGCGGCGGAGATGCCGTTCGACCCCAGGCCTGTTGTGGTGACGTCGCCGCTGGAGGTGATCGCAATGGGACCGTTGATGGCGCCCGCGTTGATACCGCCGGCGCCGGCGCCCGTGGTCATGATGTTGCCGGTGGAGGTTATCGTTATCGGACCATCGATGGCGCCGGCATTGATGCCGTGTGCCGAGATACCGCTGGTCATGATGGTGCCGACGGAGGTGATCGTGATCGTGCCGTCGATGGCGCCGCCCGAGATGCCGCTGGCGTTAGCGCCGGTGGTCGTAATGTTGCCGGTCGAGCTGATTGTCAAAGGCTCGGCGTTATTGCTGCCCGCGAGGATGCCGGGGGCGAAGTCGCCAGAGGTGGCGATGTTGCCGACCGAGGTTACATGCACCGCTTGGGTGGACGCTGCGAATATGCCGACGCCGCTGCCGGTGGTGGCTATCAGGAAGGCGCCGAGGTTGCTGTTGAGCGTGACGGGGCCGTTGCTGGTGAAGCGAATGCCGTCGTCGTCCACGGCAGGCGTGATGGCGGCCGTGAGGCCGTCGACGTTGATGGTCGTGAAGGGGCCGCCCGCGTTGTCGAGCAGCACGCCCGTTGCGACGTTGCCCGTGCACGTCACCGTCGTGCCGCCGCCGCTTACCTGATCGCAAGGCGGATCGGGCGGCATGGTCTGAGCCTGCGAAGGCTCGGCCACAAAGAGCAGCAGCGCCGAGACCATAACGCCGATTGCGAGCGTCCTCAGACGGGCGGCATGGTGCGGCGGAAACGAGCGGTTCGATATGAGTTTGGCGCTTTGTGGCGCTTCGCGTTGCACTGATCCTGGAGATCCGAGGTTCGCATGCCCCATGCTTTTCCCTGTCCCGCAACGGCAGGGAAGCACGCACGACTCAGCCCCTGAACCAGCCTGCTCATCCGTAGGAAGATGACCGGCTATCTCTAGTTTCTGCCGACAGAATCAGAACGTTGTAAAGAGGGCCCGCTCACTTCGCGCGCGCGGCAAAGCGCACGGCTTCCTCGGCGGCGCGGAACAGCGCTTGCGCTTTGTTGATGCACTCCTGCTGCTCCTTCTCAGGAACGGAGTCGTGCACCAGCCCGGCGCCCGCCTGCACGTGCATCACGCCGTCCTTGACCAGCGCGGTGCGCAAGACGATGCAGCTGTCCATCTGGCCCGACGCCGAGAAGTAGCCGACGCAGCCTGCATACGGCCCGCGCTTCGACTTCTCCAACTCGTCGATGATCTGCATGGCGCGCACCTTGGGCGCACCCGAGACGGTGCCGGCGGGAAAGCCCGCCATCAGCGCGTCGACCGCGTCGTGCCTCTTGTCGAGCCGGCCGACGACGTTGGAGACGATGTGCATGACGTGGCTGTAGCGCTCGATGAAGAAGCGCGCGGTCACGTCGACCGAGCCGATCTCGGCGACGCGCCCCACGTCGTTGCGCCCGAGATCCAAGAGCATCAGGTGCTCGGCCCGCTCCTTGGGGTCGCGCAACAGCGCCTCGGCGAGCGCCTGGTCGGCGGCGTCGGTGTCCCCGCGCGGCGCGGTGCCGGCGATGGGGCGGATCGTCACCTCGCCATTGCGCACACGCACGAGGATCTCCGGGCTGGAGCCGACGAGCGCAAAGCCGCCGAAGTCGAGGTGGAACAGGAAAGGCGAGGGATTGGTGCGCCTCAGCGCCCTATAGAGCGCGAACGGCGGCAGCATGAAGGGTGCCGAGAAGCGCTGGGAGAGCACGACCTGGAAGATATCGCCGGCGACGATGTACTCTTTGGCGCGCTCGACCATCGCCATGTACGCGGCCGGCTTGGTGTTGGAGACGGGCTTGGGCGCCGGCAGCTTGCGGCTTTGCGCCGTGGGCGTGTGGGTGAGCGGCGCATCGAGCGCGGCGACGACGCCCTTGAGGCGCTTCAATGCGGCCTTGTAGGCCTTGTCCGCCGGTGAGCGCGCCTCGGGCCGCACCGGCGTCACGATCGTGATCTCGTCCTTCACGACGTCGAAGATCACCATGATCGTCGGCCGCATGAGGATGGCATCGGGAATATTGAGCGCGTCGGGCGGCGCGTCGGGCAGGCGCTCCATGAGCCGCACGGTGTCGTAGCCCATGTAGCCGAAGATGCCGGCGGCCATGGGCGGAAGCTCGGGCGGCAGCGCGAGCTCGGATTGGGCGAGCAGCGCCCGCAGCGAGGCCAGCGTCGGCTTGTCGTCGGCGCGGAAGGCGTCGGGCTTGGCCGGCGTGCGGTTGATCGCGGCCGTGTTGCCGTCCGCGCGCCACACGAGATCGGGCTCGAGCCCGATCACCGAGTAGCGTCCGCGTGCCGCGCCGCCCTCGACGGATTCGAACAGGAAGCTCATGGGGCGCCCGGCGGCGAGCTTCAGGTAGGCCGAGACCGGTGTCTCCAGATCGGCGACGAGGCGCATGAAGACGACCTGGGGCGCGCCTGCCGCGTAGCGGTCGGCGAATTCCGCGAACGGCGGGAAAGCCTCCGTCGCGGGGGGCCTCGATCTCTTCTTGCGCTCGAGCGTGCTCAAGGCACCCCCCGGATCACGGACAGCACGGACAGCTATTGCGCCTCGGCACCGGTCGCGCGCCTGAACTCGGCCTCGTTGACATGCGTGCCGAGGCGGTCCTGCAAGGCGACGACGTACTCGCTCAAGACCTCGTCGGTGAGCTGGCTCAGCAAGTCCTTGCTGAGGTGCTCGCGCTGCTCCTTGGTCGGCGCGGGGGCCGGCGTGATCTCGGTCACCTTGAACACGATGCGGGACTTGCCGTCCATCGTAGCGGCCGAGCCGGCCTTGTCCTTGGCCAGCGTGAACGCCTTGGCGACGGCGTCCTTCGACATCCCTTGCGGGTCGGTCGAGCGCGTGAACGGCGGGGTCGTATCGACCTTGACGCCGCCCGCCTCCTCGCCAAGCTTCGCCATGGGCGTGCCGGCGTCGGCCTCCTTGACGAGCTTGGCCGCGAGCTCGGAAATGAGGCGCGCACGCTCGTTCTTGATGGCGAGCTTCTTCACGTCCTCCTTCACCTCAGCGAACGGCTTCTGCTTGCCCTCGGTGACGCCGAGCACGTCGACCCAGGCGTAGCCGCCGTTGCGCAGCTCCACGGGCTCGTTCTCGAGCCCCACCTGGCTGTCGAAGCCGGACTTGATGATGGCGAGCGCATCCGGGAGCATGATCGCCGGCTTGCCGTCCGGTGTCTTATTGTAGCGGTCGGTCGCCGGGACCTCCAGATACTGGAGCTTCATCTGGTCGGCGGTCTCCTTCAAGGTCTTGCCGGCTGAGCGGTTGTCCTCGACCTCGTCGAGCAGCGTCTGCAGCTTCTGCTGCGCTTTCTGCTTGGCGAGCTTGTCGCGCACCTCGCCCTTGACGTCGGCAAGCGAATGCGTCACCGCCGGCTCGATGGCGGTTACGCGCAAGAGCACGGTGGCAAAGCGTCCCTCGACGACGTCGGAGACGGTATCCTTCTGCAAGCTAAAGGCGGCGTCGGCGATCTTGGGATCGATGAGGCGGTCCTTGCTGACGAGGCCGAGGTCGATGTCGGCATCCTTGGCGCCCGCCTCCTTGGCAACCTGGCCGAAGGTCTTCTTGCCGCTGGCGAGCTCCGCCTTGGCCGCTTCCGCAGCTTGTCTGTCCTTGAAAGCGATCTGTTGGATGCGGCGGCGCTCAGGTACGTTGTAGTCCTTCTTGGTATCATCGTAGCTGGCCGCGATCTCCGCGTCGGAGACGTCCATCTTGTCCTTGAGGCTGTCGACCGAGACGACGAGCGCGGCAAGCTTGCGGAACTCGGGCGACACGAAGTCGCTCTTGTTGCTCTCATACGTCTCTTTGAGCTTCGCCTCGTCCGGCTCGGGAACCGTCACTGCCTTGTCGGCGTCGATCGTGAAGTGCTGCGCGACGCGCTTCTCCTCCTTCCAGCTGTTCATGAGGTCGAGCAGCGGGTTGGGGATCGCCACGCCGTTGATAAGCGCCGTCGTCAGCTGCTGACGCAGCTCATCGCGCCGGCGCAGCTTGATGAAGCCGCGCTCGTTGACGCCGAGCTGGTTGAGGATGTTCTCCAAGTTGAGGCGCGAGAACTTGCCGTCGGGCCCCTTGAAGGCGGGATCGCTCTTGATTGCGTCGGCCAATTTTTCGTCCGAGAGCGCCAAATCGAGCTTGGCCGCGTGCGATTCGACCGCTGCCCACGCCATCTGCTGCGCGAGGATGCGGCGGTCGAGACCCGCAGCCCTCGCCTGCTCGACGCTGATGTGCTGCCCGGCTTGGTGCGAGATGAGGCGCAGCTCGTTCTGGAAGGAGCGCTGGAAGTCCTGAACGCTGATCTCCTTCGAGCCGACCTTGGCGAGCGAGCCGACGCCATAGTTGCGGAACACGGGCCCGATGCCCCAGATGGCGAAGCTCATCACGAGAATGGCAAACAGGATCTTGGCTACCGTTCCGGTAGAGCCGCGTCGCAGAGCGTCGAGCATGGAGAGTTCATTCCGTTCGTTGAGCGGCTACGTGCACCCGCGCGGTTCGTCCACCGGGTTCGCAAGGCCGCGACAAGTCAGCGAAGATCCTTCGCGTGACGGCGCATGTCAGCATGATATGAAGCGCAGCCGCTCCGTTATTGCAAGGGCGGCCGCGCCCCGCCGCCGGGGCCCGCCCCCGGGTACGGCCCGCCGCCAAGCTTAACGGGCCCAATCGCAAGGGAGTGTCCATGGCCGAGGCTGCCCGCACCATTCGCCCGCTCGTCGCCGGGAACTGGAAGATGAACGGCTTGAGGGCGCAGTTGGGCGAGGCTCTACGCGTGCGCGATGCCGTCTCCGCCCCGGGTGCGGGGACACAAGCCGATGTGATGATCTGCCCGCCGGCGACGCTCATTCTGCCGCTCGCAGAGGCCGCGCAAGGCTCCAAGCTGCTCGTTGGGGCGCAGGACTGCCACTGGGAGGCTTGCGGGCCCTACACGGGCGACATCGCGGCCGAGATGCTGAAGGATGCCGGTGCGGTCGCCGTGATCGTCGGGCATTCGGAGCGGCGCGGCGGGCACGGCGAGCGCGACCGCGACGTTCGCCGCAAGGCGGAGGCCGCCCATCGGGCGGGGCTCGCCGCGATCGTGTGCGTCGGCGAGACGGCGGGGGAGCGCAACGCAGGGCTAACCTTGGAGGTGGTCGGGCGTCAGCTCGGCGCGTCGCTGCCGCACGCGGCGAGTGCGGCGAATACCGCGATCGCCTACGAGCCGGTGTGGGCGATCGGAACCGGCCACACGCCCGGCGCGGCGGACGTTCTGCAGGTTCACGCGGCGATTTGGGGCGTGCTGACGGCCCGCTTCGGGGGCGAAGGCGCCAGCATGCGCATTCTTTACGGTGGCTCCGTCAAGCCCGCGAACGCCCGCGAGCTCTTGAGCCTCGACAACGTGAACGGAGCCTTGGTCGGCGGCGCCAGCCTCAAGGCGGAGGAATTCATGGCAATTGTCGCGGCGTATCAACATTGACGTGCTCATGCGGTGTGGGAATCACCCGAAGAGGTGGTAGAGTTGAGTCATGCCATGTTTTCGCGTTTCCGGGACTGGGGGGACAGTTCATCCGGTGAAGGGGGGCACGAGACTGATCGGGACCGGATTGGCGCTGGCGCTTTTAGCGGCCGGCGACGGTGGTGCCTGGGCCGACAAGCTCGACAAAGACGCCTGCAAGGCTCTGAAGGCGGAGCAGGCCGATCTCATCGCCGGCGGCGTCAGAAGCGACATGGAGCGAGGTCCGGAGTGGGCCGCGGCTAACCTGACGCGCGACCGGCTGGACGAGATCAAGCGTCTGATCGAGATCGGGGATCAGCTCGAGTTCCGCTGCGGCTCGGGCGGCGTTTTCGTCGCCAGACACGCGAGGAAGCACGTCGTCCCGGAAGGGCCTGCAAAGAAGCCGCCGCGTCTCAATGAGACAAAGCGCGCGACGGCCTCTCCGGCAGCGGCTTTGCGGGCGCCGCCCGCGCACAAAGCTCCGAACGTGGGGCGCGCGGAGACCGCAAAGCCCAAGGCAAAGCCCCGGGCGAGGAGCGCGAGCGCGGCGGAGCTGCCAAAACCGGCTGTGTCCGCAACGGCTACAGCTGCCGCGGTGTCGCCACCAAAACCCGTTGCTCCAGCAACGGTTGCGGCTAAGCCGACCCTACCCGCGACGGTGGCGGCGAAGCCTGCAGCCACCGCATCCGCACCGTCTGCTGTCAAGCCGGCAAAGCTCGCCGCGCCGGCAATGGCCTCGGCGGCGCTCGCCGAGGACACGGCGGAAGTCTTGCCGCCGCCGGTGAAGCCGACAATGGCCACGAAGCCGACAACGGCCAAGAAGGCGGCGCGCCGCCCGTCGAGCACCACTTACGTGTCCCCGCGGGACGTCAATCCGGGCTTTCTGACGCGCTACGGCGCCGGTCCTTGAAGCCTCGGCGCCGGTCGCGGCCGGCCACTAGCCTGCTCCGACCATCTGGTATAGAACCCGCGGCAGACACCGCGTCAGGGAACCTCGGAGCCCATGATTACCGCCCTTCTCGTCCTCCATCTGCTGATTGCCTCCGCGCTCGTCGGCGTCGTGCTGCTGCAGCGGTCGGAAGGCGGCGCGCTCGGCATGGGCAGCGGGGGCGGGGGCGGGGGATTCTTGACGGGACGGGGAACGGCCAATCTGCTGACGCGCACCACCGCCGCGCTCGCCGCGGCGTTCTTCACGACGAGCATCCTCCTGACGCTGGCGGCGCAGAGGAACACGCCGAAGCAGTCGATCCTCGATTCTGGTGCGGCCACTGCGCCCGCGAGCACGGCGCCTGCCGGGGGCACGACCGCCAAGGTGCCGGCGACACCCGAGGGCGGCCGCGGCGGCATTCTCGACAAGCTGCAGCAGCCTTCCGTCCCCCAATCGCACTGAGGGCGCCGCGCGTCGTCCGCCCCAGGCGGCCCGCCTGAGCTGTTAGAGTGTGGCGTCCTTGCACCTTTCTCGGCGCACTTTCGCGGGTATCATCCGCCCATGAGCTTGTCGGGCATGGGCATCTCGGGCATGGGCTTCTCGGGCTCGCCGTTGCCGCGTCGTCTTCGCCACGACGCGCGATCGAGGCATGAGGTCTTGGCGCGGCTCACCGGTCTCTTCTGGTGCGCCGCCCTCGCTGGCTGCTCGGGCATTCCCCACATCGTGCCGGTCGCCTCCTACGGCTCATCCAACATTTTCTCGCCTGCGGGCTATGACCAGACCAAGATCGACGACACGCACTACAAGGTGAAGGCCGTCGGCACGGAAGCAACCCCCAAGGAGCGCGTGGAGAAGATCGCCAGAGCGCGCGCGGCGCAGATCGGCGTGGAGCAGCACCTTGCATACTTCAAGGTGACGAGCGTCGAGCACGGGTTCTCGTGCAGCAAGAAGCAGTCGGGCTACAAGAGCGAGGATACGCCGGCGAGCAGTCACCAGACGGTGATGCTCGACGTCATCTATGCGAAGGACGCAACCGACCCTGGTTTCGCGAGCTCTGCGCAGACGTTCGAGGCTCTAAGCTCGGAGATCGCCAACGAGGTCGTGGCGCCCGACGCCGAGGCGGTTGCGATCCAAGAGACCCGCGCAGGTTGCGGAGCTGGATGAGGCCTTTTGTGCCCCGCTCCGCAGCCGCAACACCTTGTTTTTACCGCGATCGGGGATGAGGCGATAATGACGCTTCGAATTGAGCGCCTCTTCGTGTAAGCCTCAAAGCCCATGCAGCGGTACATCTTCATTACCGGCGGCGTGGTGTCCTCCCTCGGCAAAGGCTTGGCGTCCGCCGCTCTCGGCGCGCTCCTGCAAGCCCGCGGCTACTCGGTCCGCCTGCGCAAGCTCGATCCCTACCTCAACGTCGATCCCGGCACGATGAGCCCCTATCAGCACGGGGAGGTGTTCGTGACCGACGACGGGGCGGAGACGGATCTCGACCTCGGGCACTACGAGCGCTTCACCGGCGTGCCGGCGAAGAAGTCGGACAACGTGACGACGGGGCGCATCTACCAGGACATCCTCGCTCGTGAGCGGCGCGGGGCCTATCTCGGCGGCACCGTCCAGGTGATCCCGCACGTCACCGATGCCATCAAGGAGTTCGTGGCAAACGGGAATGAGGACGTCGATTTCGTGCTGGTCGAGATCGGCGGCACCGTGGGCGACATCGAGGGGCTGCCGTTCTTCGAGGCAATCCGCCAGCTCGGCAACGATCTGCCCGTCGGCGCTTCGATCTTCATCCATCTGACGCTGGTGCCGTTCATTCCCTCCGCGGGCGAGCTCAAGACCAAGCCGACGCAGCATTCGGTCAAGGAGCTGCGCTCGATCGGTGTCCAGCCCAACATCCTCCTGTGCCGCTCCGACCGGCCGATCCCCGCGACCGAGCGGCGCAAGATCGCGCTCTTCTGCAACGTGCGCGAGGAGGCGGTGATCCAGGCTCTGGATGTGCCCTCCATCTACGAGGTGCCGCTCGCCTACCACCGCGAGGGGCTCGACGAGCAGGTTCTCCGCGCCTTCGGCATCAGCAGCGCGCCGCGGCCCGATCTGACGCGCTGGGAGACGATCGCGCAAGCGATCGAGACGCCCGAGGGCGACGTGACGATCGCCGTCGTCGGCAAGTACACAGGGCTCAAGGACGCCTACAAGTCGCTGATCGAGGCGCTCGTGCATGGCGGCATCGCCAACCGCGTCAAGGTCAACCTCGAATGGATTGAGTCGGAGATTTTCGAGCGCGAGGACCCGGCCCCCTACCTCGAAGGCGTCAACGGCATCCTCGTCCCGGGCGGGTTCGGCGAGCGCGGCTCGGAGGGCAAGATTCTCGCCGCCAAGTTCGCGCGCGAGCGCGGCGTGCCCTATTTCGGCATCTGCTTCGGGATGCAGATGGCGTGCCTGGAGGCCGCCCGCAATCTCGTCGGCCTGCGCGCGGCCAACTCCACCGAGTTCGGGGCGACGCCAGAGCCCGTGATCGGCCTGATGACCGAGTGGATGCGCGGCAACGAGCTCGAGCAGCGCCGCCAGGGGGGCGACCTCGGCGGCACGATGCGACTCGGCGCCTATCCGGCCGAGCTCGCCGCGGACAGCAAGATCGCCGCGATCTACGGGACGACCCGCATCTCCGAGCGCCACCGCCACCGCTACGAGGTCAATACCAAGTACCGCGGAGAGCTCGAGGCGGCAGGCCTCAAGTTCGCCGGCCTTTCGCCCGACGGGCTGTTGCCGGAGACGGTCGAGTACCCCGACCATCCCTGGTTCATCGGCGTGCAGTACCACCCGGAGCTGAAAAGCCGCCCGTTCGACCCCCACCCCTTGTTCCGCTCCTTTATCGCCGCGGCGGTGGAGCAGAGCCGGCTGGTGTAGGCGTGCAGCGCAATCGACCGGTTTGCGCTGCGGTCGCCAACTCGTTTGACCGTCAAAAGCGTGCACGATTTCTGTGCAAATTCCTAATTCATCGTCCTGCAGGACGGCTGCGAGAAGAGCGCCAGAGTCGCGCTTTTTTCATGAGTATCAATGGCTTCTCGGAAATGCCGGCCGACTGGCACGGGTCTTGATTGCGTTTAGGGTTATTAACCATACGTCGGCTCTCGATAGACCGGCGGTGGGCCCGCAACGGGCAAGGGATTCACACGAAGGAGACGACCCATGAAACTCGTTACTGCAATCATCAAGCCCTTCAAGCTCGACGAAGTGCGCGGCGCGCTGACCAAGCTCGGCGTCAACGGCATGACGGTCACCGAGGTCAAGGGCTTCGGCCGCCAGAAGGGCCACACCGAGGTCTACCGCGGTGCGGAATACACGGTAAACCTGCTCCCCAAGGTGAAAATCGAGGTGGCGGTGGCCACCGGACAGGTCGACGGCGTCGTCGGCGCGATCCGGCAGGCCGCCAACACCGGCTCGATCGGCGACGGCAAGATCTTCGTCTCGCCGATCGAGCAGATGATGCGGATCCGCACCGGCGAATCAGCCGAAGCGGCGCTCTAATTCTCGTGTGCCTCCCGCCGGGATCGCTTGGGTGATAGCATCCAGGATCCCGGCGGGGCGCCCGGGCGGGAAAGGGCACCGGTCCCCGAATCGGTCGATAAGCGGTAGGCGGAGGGCGTCGGTGCCTTGCCGGCCCTTCGCAGACGAGCCGCGGCGTTAGATCGCGGCGTCAACGAGCACAGACGCTTCAGGGGAGCGGCACACATGCCAATCGATCTTCAGTCACTCATCATCCTGCTCATCATCGGCGCGATCGCCGGCTGGCTCGCCGGGCTGATCGTCAAAGGTTACGGCTTCGGTCTGATCGGCAACATCGTCGTCGGCATCGTCGGCGCGTTCATCGGCGAGTGGCTATTTCCCATGCTTGGGTTCGGGGGGTC
Source organism: uncultured Alphaproteobacteria bacterium (assembly GCA_963724945.1). Lineage (GTDB taxonomy): Bacteria > Pseudomonadota > Alphaproteobacteria > Rhizobiales > Hyphomicrobiaceae > Hyphomicrobium_A. Next base: position 2,203,112 of record CAVRWL010000003.1, read on the forward strand.
CGAGCTCATCGGCCTCATCATCACGGCCACGCTCGGTGCGGTCATCCTCTTGGTCGTGATCGGGCTCATCCGCCGCGTCGCTTGAGCCCGTTAAGGGCTTCGCGTGACCGCGCCCAATGGGCGCGGTCATCGGCCAACCGGCGTTCCTCCCCGTGGTATAAGGGGCCATGAGCAAGCATGACCCCCTAAAGCCGAACGCGCGCGTCGCCGTCGCCGGCGTGACGATCGCCAACGACGCGCCGATCGCGGTGTTCGCCGGCCCCTGCCAGATGGAGAGCCGTGCGCACGCGCTCGAGACGGCATCGGCGCTCAAGGAGATCGCCGGCCGGCTAGGCTTCGGGCTGATCTACAAGACGTCGTTCGACAAGGCCAACCGCACCTCGCTTGCGGGCCGGCGCGGCATTGGCCTTGAAGCCGCGCTCCCCGTCTTCGCGGAAATCCGCGAGCGCCTCAAGCTTCCCGTCGTCACCGACGTGCACGAGATCGCCCAGTGCGCGCTCGTTGCCCCCGTCGTCGACGTCCTGCAGATCCCCGCCTTCCTCTGCCGGCAGACCGATCTCCTCATCGCCGCGGCCAAGACGGGGCGCGTCGTCAAGGTCAAGAAGGGACAGTTCCTCGCGCCCTGGGACATGAAGAACGTCGTCGCCAAGATCGTCGGCTCCGGCAATCCCAACGTGCTCGTCACCGAGCGCGGGTCCTCGTTCGGCTACAACACGCTCGTTGCCGACATGCGCGCGCTGCCCATCATGGCGGAGACGGGCTGTCCGGTGATCTTCGATGCGACGCACGCGGTGCAGCAGCCGGGCGGGCAGGGGACGAGCTCGGGCGGCGACCGCCGCTTCGTGCCGGTGCTGGCACGTGCGGCCGTCGCGGTCGGCGTCGCCGGCCTCTTCATCGAGACGCACGAGGACCCCGACGCAGCGCCGTCGGATGGCCCCAACATGCTCCCCTTGAAGGATTTCGAGCCGCTGATGGCGGAGCTGACCGCGATCGATGCGCTGATCAAGCGGCAAGCGCGCGTGCCCTAGGCCGCGCGCCGCCGGCTTGTAATCTCAGTCAGCGCTCAGTTAGCGCCGCAGGATCGCGGCCGCGAGCCACATCGGCTCGTCCCCCTCGCGCCCTTGGCCGGGCAGCAGCGTCTCCTGGCGGGCGACGCTCGCACACCCGCTCGGACCGCACATCGGGCCCGAGCTGTAGGTCACGGCGTTGAGGGCCGAGACGCTCATGGTGGTGATGAAGTAGGCGATGGTATAGAGGCAGGTGACGACCCCCAGCGTGCGCGTTACGAGATCAAAAGACATTGCGCGACCCCCTGTTACTACGGCCCGTATTGCAAAGTCGGCCGCTGGTGCCCGCCAAGTACGCCAAGGGGCGTGAGGGGCAACCGACGGCCAACGCGCTTTCACCATATGGAAAGATCGCTTAATGCCGCGTTAAGGTTAGGGAGAGGTGAACGGACATGAGCTGGCGCACGCGCCAAGAGCGGGCACGGGCGGGTTAAGCTTAGTTATCGCTCAACAACGAAAAGCCCTTCGCCTCAACGAGGGCGCGCGGGATGGAGGGAGCACAGAGGAAGCAATGATGGGCCTCAGGGCTCAGGGTGCAGCGGTTGCCGGGACCGATTGCGCCCCACTGTCGAGCGCGAGCGAGAGGAGAAGCGATGCCTGGCGTCACGTTGCAAGAGACAGCGGTGCTGTTGGCCGCGCTCGCAATTGCTGCCCCCCTCGCGCGCTGGCTCGGCATCGGCAGCGCGCTCGGCTATCTCATCGCCGGCATGCTGCTCGGGCCCGCCACCATCGGGCTGGTGTTCACCGGCTACAAGGCCAAGGAGATCCTCGATTTCGCCGAGTTCGGCATCGTGCTTCTCTTGTTCGTCATCGGGCTCGAGCTGCGGCCCAAACGCTTGTGGGCCATGCGCAACGCCGTGTTCGGGCTCGGCAGCGCGCAAGTCGGGGCGACGGGCATCGTGCTCGCCGTTGCGGCGCTGCTGCTGGGCTTTCCCTGGCAGACCGCCATCTTCATCGGTTTCGCGTTGGCGCTGTCATCCACCGCGTTCGCGCTACAGGTCATGGAGGAGACCGGCGACCTCACTGCCCGCCACGGACGGCTCGGCTTTGCGGTGCTCCTGTTCCAAGACCTTTCCGCCATTCCGCTCATCGCGCTGGCGCCGTTGTTCGCCGTCACGGGGACCGGCGCCGAGCAGACCGCCCGCATGGACCTCCTGGCGGGCCTGAAGGGGCTTGGCATCATCGCGGCGGTGATCGTCGGGGGCTATTACCTGCTCGACCACTTCGTGCGGCTCGTCGCTTTGGCGCGCGTGAAGGAGGCAATGACGGCGACCGCGCTTCTGACCGTCGTCGGTTTCGCCATCCTCATGCAGCAAGCCGGCGTGCCGACCTCGCTTGGCGCGTTCATCGCCGGGGCGCTGCTCGCCGAATCCTCCTACCGCCACCAGCTCGAAGCCGACATCCAACCCTTTGAAGGGCTGCTGCTCGGTCTCTTCTTCACCGCGATCGGCATGACGATCGACTTGGGGATGCTCATCGATCAGCCGGGCCGCATCCTCGCGCTTGTCGCCGGGCTCGTCGCCATCAAGGCGGTCGTGCTCTACGCGCTCGGGCGCTGGGAGGGGCTTGAGCCCGGCCCGGCGCGCCGGCTGGGGCTGGCGCTTGCGCAGGGCGGCGAGTTCGCCTTCGTGCTCTTCACGGTCGGCTATTCGGCCGGCGTGCTGTCGTGGGGAACCACCGAGCTGTTGACCATCGTCGTCACGCTATCGATGGCGACAACTCCCATCCTCCTCAAAGTCGAGGAGCTGGTGTCGCGGCGCCGAAAGGGCGCGCCCAACTACGACACGCCGCCCGACAACGACGGCCACGTCATCATCGCCGGTTTCGGCCGCGTCGGTCAGATCGTCGCCCGCATCCTGACGGCCAAGCACATTCCCTTCACGGCGCTCGACATCGATGCCGAGCAGGTGGAGTTCGTGCGTCGCTTCGGCAGCCAGGCATTCTACGGTGATGCGAGCCGGCCCGAGATCCTCGACGCGGCCGACGCGCACGCCGCGCGCGCCTTCGTGCTGGCGATCGACGACGTCGAGGCCTCGGTGCGCACCGCCGAGATTGTCAGAACCCGCTATCCCGATCTGCCGGTCTACGCGCGCGCCCGCAACCGTGCCCACGCGCACCGCCTGCTCGACGTCGGCGTCGCGCACCTGCAGCGGGCGACGTTCCTCTCCGCCATCGACATCACCAAGCAGCTCTTGAAGGGTCTCGGCGTGCCCGAGCGCGAGGCGGAGCGCATCACGCACACCTTCAGGTCGCACGACGAGCGGCGCCTGATTGAGGACTACCAGCACGCGAGCGACATGGAGAGGCTGCGCGAGCGCGCCCGCAGCGACGTCAAGACGCTCGAGAAGCTGTTCGAGGAGGATGCTGCCGAGGAGGCGCGCCTGCGGGAGGCGGCAGGAGCAGAGGAGGGGTCGCGGTGAAACCCATCATCTGCGTCGGGCACGCGGCGCTCGACTTCGTCTACCGCATCGACGCCTTTCCGCCGGCCCCCACCAAGGTGCGCTCGCTGGAGCACATCGAGAGCGGCGGCGGCATGGCGGCGAACGCGGCGGCAGCGATCGCGCGCCTGGGCGGTGCGGTCGAGCTGTGGAGCCGGACCGGTGCCGATTCGGCGGGCGAGCGAATCCGCGCTTTCCTTAAGGCCGATGGCGTCGACGTGAGCTTCGTCAAGGTGCACGAGGGCGCGCGCTCCTCCACCTCCGCCGTCATCGTCGACAAGAAGGGCGACCGGCTCATCGTCGGCGAGCGCGACCACGCCATGTCGATGGACCCAAGCTGGCTGCCGCTCTACCGCATCGGCGACGCGGCCGCCGTGCTGAGCGACCTGCGCTGGGTGGAGGGCACGCGCGCGGCTTTCGCCGCCGCCCGCATCCAGGGCGTGCCGACGATCCTTGACGCCGACCTTGGCGGTGGCGGTGACTTGCACGAGTCCTTGTGCCTTGCCGACTACGCGATCTTCTCCGGACCGGCGCTCGAGGCGTTCGCGCCCGCGGGCGAGGACACGAACCGCCTCGCTCAAGCCCTGGCGCTCGGCGTCAGCCATGCCGGCGTGACGCGCGGCGCGAAGGGCTATTTCTGGGCGGGCAACGGCGGCGAATTGGGACATCAGCCGGCATTTGCCACGGAGATCGTCGACACCACCGGAGCGGGCGACGCCTTCCACGGCGCCTTTGTCTGGGCGCTCGCGCAAGGCGGCTCGGCGTCGGACTGCGCGCGTATCGCCGCAGCCGTGTCAGCCTTGAAGTGCCGGCGGCTCGGCGCCCGCTCCGGGCTACCGACGCTCGATGAGCTCAATGCCTTCCTGTCACGGCAATAGCGGAACTGCGAGCAAAAAAGCGCGTTGGGGGCGATGTCCGCTGCGGGCGTAGACGCGAGCCATCTGCACCGTTAAACCGTGCCTGTCGCAAACCGGCGGCGCTAAGACGCCGCCCGAACGCTAAGGATGCTCCATGAACGAGGCGCGCGAGAGAGCCACAGTGGCGGAGCCTGTCGCGCATGCCGACATGGCGAACGCCATCCGGGCCCTCGCCATGGACGCCGTCGAGGCGGCGAAGTCGGGCCATCCGGGCATGCCGATGGGCATGGCGGACGTGGCGACCGTGCTTTTCTCTCAGTTCCTGCGCTTCGACGCCGCCGATCCTGCGTGGCCCAACCGCGACCGCTTCGTCTTGTCGGCCGGGCACGGCTCGATGCTGCTCTATGCGCTCCTCTATCTCACCGGCTATCCGGGAATGGACATCGGCGAGATAAAGCGCTTCCGCCAGCTCGGCTCCAAGACAGCGGGTCACCCCGAGTACGGGCACGCGCCGGGCATCGAGACAACGACGGGTCCCTTGGGGCAGGGCCTCGGCAACGCGGTCGGCATGGCGCTCGCCGAGCGCATGCTGAACGCCCGTCTCGGCAGCGACGTCATCGATCATCATACTTATGTCATCGCCGGCGACGGCTGCCTGATGGAGGGTATCTCCGAGGAGGCGATCTCGCTCGCGGGGCACTTAGGGCTCGGTAAGCTCATCGTGCTGTTCGACGATAATTCCATCTCGATCGACGGGCCGACGAGCCTTGCGGTCTCCGACGATGAGCCGATGCGCTTCAAGGCGAGCGGCTGGAACACGATCGCGATCGATGGCCAAGACCGCAACGCGATCGCGCAGGCGCTCGCCAAGGCGCGCGCCGATTCCTCCAAGCCGTGGCTGATCGCCTGCAAGACGACGATCGGCTACGGCGCACCGACCAAGGCCGGCACGGCCTCAGCCCACGGCGAAGCCTTGGGCGAGGAGGAGATCAAGGGCGCGCGCGAGAAGCTGCACTGGCCCTATCCGCCGTTCGAGGTGCCCGAGCCCATCCTTGCCGCATGGCGCGCTGTCGGTCAGCGCGGCGCCAAGGAGCGCGCGTCCTGGACGGCGCGGCTCGCGGGCAATCCCGCCGCGGCATCTGCGCTCAGCGCGCCGACGGGCGCAGCGCGGCTTCCCGCCGTCGCAGCGGCCATCGCCGAGGCGAAGCCGGCCTTCGCGGCCGATGAGAAAAAGCGGGCCACGCGCGTGTGGTCGCAGATGACGTTGGAGCGCGTCGTGCCTGTGCTGCCGGAGCTGATCGGCGGCTCGGCCGACCTGACCGGCTCCAACGGCACGCGCACGAAGCTGCACAAGGACATCGCCAAGGGCAATTTTAGCGGCAACTACGTCCACTACGGCGTGCGCGAGCATGCCATGGCCGCCGCCATGAGCGGGATCGCGCTCAACGGCGGGCTCATCCCCTATGGCGGCACCTTTCTCGTCTTCTCCGACTATTGCCGCCCGTCCATCCGCCTCGCGGCGCTGATGCGCCAGCGCGTGATCTACGTGATGACGCACGATTCGATCGGGCTCGGCGAGGATGGGCCCACGCATCAGCCCATCGAGCAGCTCGCGGCCTTGCGGGCGATCCCGCATCTCTTGGTCTTCCGTCCTGCCGATGGGGTGGAGACGGCCGAGTGCTGGGAGATCGCGCTTGCACGCGACAAGAACCCATCGCTCCTCGCGCTGTCGCGTCAGGCTGTGCCCAACGTGCGCAAAGCGCCGACGGCCGATAACCTAAGTGCCAAGGGCGCCTACGTGCTGACCGAGCCCGAGGGCGGGCGCGACGTGACGTTGATCGCCACCGGCTCGGAAGTAGGGATCGCCATCGACGCCGCGCGCACGCTCGCGGGATCGGGCGTGCGTACGGCGATCGTCTCGATGCCGTCCATGGAGCTGTTCCGCGCGCAAAGCGAGGCCTACCGCGGCGAGGTGCTCGGGAGCGCGCCGCGCGTGGCGATCGAGGCCGGCATCGCGCAATGCTGGTACGAGTGGCTCGGAGACGACGGCCGCTTCGTCGGGCTTTCCGACTTCGGCGCCTCGGCCCCGGCGCCGCAACTCTACGAGCACTTCGGCCTCACAGCGGACAAGGTCGTCGCGACCGTCCGCGCGCTGCTCGCAAGATAGGCCGCGCATGGACCTCGACAAGCTCAAGTCGATCGCCGACGTTGACGTCGCCAACAAACGCGTGCTCGTGCGCGGTGATCTCAACGTGCCGGTGAAGGATGGCGTCGTCACGGACGCAACGCGGCTCGAGCGGCTTCTTCCGGGTCTTCAGGATCTCGCCAAGCGCGGAGCGCGCATCGTCCTCATCTCGCACTTCGGCCGGCCCAAGGGCGCCACGGACCCCGCGTTGAGCCTGCGGCCGGTGGCGGCCAAGCTCGGCGAGCTCATGGGCCGGTCCATTGAATTCGTGCCCGCGTGCACCGGGCCCGTGGCGGAAAGCGCCGCCGACGCGCTCGGGCCCGGCGAGATCGCAGTGCTCGAGAACCTGCGCTTCGATGCGGGCGAGGAGAAGAACGACAAGGCCTTTGCCGCCAAGCTTGCGCGCTGCGGCGATCTCTACGTCGACGACGCCTTCTCAGCCGCGCACCGCGCGCACGCCTCGACGGAAGGGCTGACGCACCTGTTGCCGAGCTACGCCGGCCCGCTGATGCTGGAGGAGATCGGTGCGCTGCAGAGCGTGCTCGACCAGCCGCGGCGCCCCGTAGCGGCGGTCATCGGCGGCGCCAAGGTGTCGACCAAGATCCCGATCCTGAAGCACCTGTTGGGCAAGGTCGACAAGCTCATCATTGGCGGCGGCATGGCGAACACGTTCCTCTTGTCGCACGGCGTCGACATCGGCAAGTCGCTGGCCGAGCCCGATCTCGTCGGCGAGGCGCGCGATGTCATGGCGGCGGCCAAGCACCGCGGCTGCGCGGTCGTCCTGCCCGAGGACGCGGTGATCGCACGCGAGTTCCGCTCGGGCGTCACGCACGCGGTCGTGCCGACGCTCGCCGTTCCGAGCGACGCCATGATCCTCGACGTCGGTCCGAAATCCATCGCGCACATGAGCGACGTTCTCGCCGAGTGCCGCACGCTTCTGTGGAACGGCCCGCTCGGTGCCTTCGAGATCCCACCCTTCTGCGAGGGCACGTTCGCGCTGGCACGCGAGGCCGCCCGCCTCGCGCGGGCAGGCCTGCTGGTGACGGTCGCCGGCGGCGGCGACACGGTTGCGGCCCTCAATGCCGCGGGCGTGACGCAGGATTTTTCGTACGTCTCGACGGCGGGCGGGGCGTTCCTGGAATGGCTCGAAGGCCGCGAGCTGCCGGGCGTGGCCGCGCTGGTGCGGGCGCAAATCTGAGACACAGGAAAAGTAGCGCGTCATGTTCGCAGATCTGCAAATCTACGTCGGCGTGTGGCTCGCGGGGCTCGTGAGCTTCCTCAGCCCGTGCGTGCTCCCGCTCGTTCCGCCCTATCTCGGCTACCTCGGCGGCACGACGATCGAGGAGTTCACCGCCGAGGAGGGCTTGCCGCGCCACGTATGGAGCCGCGTCGTCATCGCCTCGCTCCTCTTCGTGCTCGGCTTTACCACTGTGTTCGTCTGTCTCGGTGCCGGAGCCTCCTACTTCGGGCAGCTGATCCAGAGCTACCGGCGCGAGCTGGAGATCGTGTCGGGCCTCATCATCATCGTGTTCGGCCTGCACTTTCTCGGTCTCTTCCGCATCGCGCTCTTATACCGCGAGGCGCGCTACCACCACGCGCATCATCATGGCGTCAGCTACGTCGGCGCCTACATCATCGGGCTCGCCTTTGCCTTCGGCTGGACGCCGTGCATCGGCCCGGTGCTGGCGACGGTCTTGGCACTCGCTGCCAACGAGGCGAGCCTCGTTACGGGCGTCAAGCTGCTGTTCGTCTACTCGCTCGGGCTCGGCATCCCCTTCATCTTGGCGGCGCTCGCCGTGCGCCCGTTCATCGCCTTCATGCAGCGCTTCCGCCGCCACCTCGACAAGGTGGAGAAGGTGATGGGCTTGATCCTCGTCCTCACCGGCATCCTGTTCCTCTCGGGCTCCATCAACTGGTTCGGCAGCTGGATGCTCGACACCTTTCCGGGGCTGAGCCAGATCGAAAGCTTGGTCACGCCGAAAGACTTGGGCACGACGATCATGCAGCACAGCCGCTAGTTGCACCCATGACGACGCTCCCATGACGAGATGAGCCCATGACCGAGGCCGCTCCCCAGCCAACGCCGACCGCGCTCACGATTGCCGGGTCGGATCCGTCGGGTGGGGCCGGCATACAGGCCGACCTCAAGACCTTCACCGTGCTCGGCGTCTACGGCGCCGCCGTCGTAACGGCGCTCACCGCCCAGAGCACGATCGGCGTCGCCGGCATTCTCGCCGTGCCAGCGAGCTTCGTCACGCTGCAGATCGCCACGCTCGCCGCCGACATGCGTTTCGGCGCGGTGAAGACCGGCATGCTCAATGACGGCGCCACGGTGCACGCGGTCGCCGAGGCGGTGACGCGCCATGATCTGCACCCGCTCATCGTCGACCCCGTCATGGTGGCGACGAGCGGCGATCTGCTCTTAGAGGAGCCCGCCATCGCGGCGCTACGCGATGAGCTCGTTGCGTTAGCCGATCTCTTGACGCCCAACCTCGCCGAGGCCGCCCGCCTTCTCGACCAGCCGGTGGCGCAGAGCGCGGACGAGATGACGGCGCAGGCGCGCGCCCTCTTGGGTCTCGGCTGCAAGGCCGTCGTGCTCAAGGGCGGGCACGGTGCAGGCGCCGAGGCGGTCGACATCTTCATGGAAAAGGGCGGCGAGACCCTGCGGCTCGCGCTGCCGCGCATCGCCACGCACAACACGCACGGCACCGGCTGCGCATTCTCCGCCGCCGTCACGGCGTATCTGGCGCTGGGCGAGCCTTTGAGCGCCGCCGTGGCCGCGGCCAAACGCTTCGTCCATGCGGCGCTGGAAGCTGGAGCAGCCCGCGGGATCGGCAAGGGCTCCGGGCCCATCGATCATCTGCATTTTTTGCGGAAGGCGCCGCGGCGCAGCTAAAGGCCGGAAAAGCGGAGGTTTCCGGGTGTGGCCTCAATGCATCGACAGCTGGCGAAAGCACCTTGCCCTACTTGAAGCTGTAACCGCCTTCTGCAACAAAATTGAGCAACGCGATGCCATACCGGTTTCTTTTGGCATCGTTTCCGAGCTCCGGGGGGAGCGTCGGGCGTGCGATTAGGGGCGCCGCCCGATTTGGCTGAAGAACCGGTCCGGACCTTCCGGGCCGGTTTCTTTTTGTAGCGCAGCCTTCGACCTTCACGCGTTCTTTCATCTCTCGGCTGCAGGACAAGCTCGGCTGCAGGAAAGATTGGGCGCGGCCGCAAGCGCAGGCCACGCGCGGAGGCGACAAATGTCCATGCCGGGCAGACGCGGGCCGGGCAGACGCGGGCCGGGCGGGCTCGGGATCGGGTTCCTCGCGGCGCCGCTGGACGATGGCGCGTTCGGGCTGGGCGCGCGCATCTCGTTCTTCTTTGCCGCGGTCTTTCTAGCCTACGGCGTGATCGTCCCTTACTTCCCGGTGTGGCTGCACGCCAAGGGGCTGGCGCCGATCGAGATCGCCTCGATCACGGCGGCACCGCTGTTCGTGCGCGTCCTGTTCACGCCCTCAGTCGGCCTGTTGGCGGATCGGCTCGCGAACTACCGCCTCGTCATCATCACGCTTGCCTGGAGCGCCGTTGCCCTGGTGCTCGTGCTCAGCGGGCTCTCCGGCTATTGGCCGATCCTCGGTGTCGGCGTCGCCTTCCTCTTGGCCACGGGGACCATGCTGCCGCTGATCGAGACGGTGGCGGTCGGTGGCGTTCGCAGCGCGGGGCTCGACTACGGCCGCATGCGGCTGTGGGGCTCGATCACGTTCATCGTGGCGAACTTCGCCGGCGGCGTGCTGATCGAGGCGCTCGGCGGCGGGTTCGGCATCTGGCTCATTGCGTCGGCGGCCGTGCTGACGGTCGGCGCCGCCCACATGCTGCCCGCGCCGCAGGCCAAGACGGACGGCGCGCACAAGGTTCGGACGCATTGGCGCCTGTCGTTCCCAGTACGGCTGCTCGGCTCACGGCCGTTCCTGCTGTTCCTGGTGGCGATCGGTTGCACCCACGGCGCGCATGCGACGTTCTACACATTCGGCGCGCTGCAGTGGCAGTCGCAAGGGCTCTCGGCGGCGTGGGTGGGAACGCTGTGGGCCATCGGCGTCTCCGCCGAGGTGATCCTATTTGCCTTTTCGGCGCCGGTGGTGCGCCGCTTCGCAGCCCCCCAGCTCATCGCCGCCGGCGCTGCGGCCGCCGTGGTGCGCTGGACCGTCATGGGGCTCAACCCGCCGCTCGCCGTGCTCATTCCGCTGCAGACGCTGCACGCGCTCACCTACGGGGCGGCGCACCTCGGCGCTATTCTGTTCATTGCGCGCGCGGTGCCGCCCAAGGGGGCGGGAAGCGCGCAAGCGTTCTACGCCGTGATCGCGGCCGGACTGGTGCTTGGCCTCGTCGGTCTCGCCTCGGGCGCGCTCTATGCCCGCTACGGCGGCGAGGTTTACTTCCTGCCGGCCGCCGTCGCGCTCATCGGCTGTGTGGCGGCGGTGGCGCTCATGCGGCAGTGGAGCGGGGGGCTGTTGTGGACCGAGGAGGCGACTGCGCCCTTCACCCCCACAGATCGGGCTCAGGCGGGCTGATCCAGCCGTTCTCGATCGTCAGTCCGGGCTCGCGGTCGCGTGCGAGCAGCAGCGGCCCGTCGAGGTCGATCCATTCCGCCTCGTAGCCGAGCAGAAGCGCGGGCGCCGCCGCCAGCGAGGTCGCGACCATCGAGCCGACCATGATCTTGAAACCCGAGGCGCGCGCGGCATGCGCGAAGCTCAGCGCCTCGGTGAGGCCGCCCGTCTTATCGAGCTTGATGTTGACTGCGTCGTAGCGTCCCGCGAGGCGCTCGAGGTCGCCGCTTCCATGCGCGCTCTCGTCGGCGCACACGGGAACGGCACGCGCACTGAGCGCGAGTGCGTCATCGGCGCCGGCCGGCAGCGGCTGCTCCACGAGCTCGATGCCCGCGAAGGCGGCCGCATCGAGGAACGGTCCCAGCATCTCCGGCGTCCACGCCTCGTTGGCGTCGGCGATGAGGCGCGCGTCGGGCCGGGCGAGGCGCACGGCGGCCATGCGCTCGGGATCGCCAGCCCCGGCAAGCTTGATCTTCAGAAGCTTCATCTGCGGCACCGCCTTCGCCGCCGCCGCCATCGCGGCAGGAGCCCCCACGCTCAAGGTGAAGGCCGTGAGCACGGGGCGCGGCGCGGGCAGCCCGGCCAGCTGCCAAGCGCGCTTTCCGGCCCGCTTGGCCTCGAGATCCCAAAGCGCGCAGTCGAGCGCGTTGCGCGCCGCGCCCGGGGGAAGAAGGTTGGCGATGCTGAGCCGGTCGACAGGGCCCTTGACGGCGCGCAGGCGCACAATCGTGCCCTCGACCGTCTCGCCGTAGCGGGCGTAGGGCACCGCCTCCCCGCGCCCCTCGTGGCGCCCGTCGGACACGCGCGCGAGAACGACGATCGCCTCCGACTTGGCGCCGCGCGCGATGACGAACGGTTTGGCGAGCGGCCACGCCTCTTGGGTGACCTCGATCAGCCGGGTCTCGGCATGTGTCATGACGGTTTGGCGGCGTGCGCTGGCGTCGGCGATGCTAGCCGAGCCGTCCGCACGCATGCCCCAGGAAGAGATAGACGCGGCCCGCGTCGGAGACGAGATGGCCTTGGGTCAGCTGGCCGGTGGGGTCGCGCATGTCGGATTCGGAAACGGCGCGCTCGAAGTCGGCGAGGTAGCGAGCAATGGCGCGCGAAAGATCTGGATCGATGCGGGAACGCTGGCTCACGTCGTCGAACACCATGCGCCCCTCGTCGCTGTAGATGGAGCGTACCATGACGCCGCGCTGTCCGGCCCGCAGCCGCGACCAGATCGCCGTGGCGGTTGCCGGATCGAGCGCGCGTGCGATCGCTTCCAGGTCGAGATTGAAGGCGGACGGCTGGCGCGGCGCGCCGGTGATGGGCGAGCCGGTAACCGGCGGCTCGTCCTCGCGCGAGGCGCGCGCCAACAGATCGCCGAGCGACCAGCTCTCGCGGCTATCCGGCGCCCGGCTCGGTGGGGCGGCGTGCCGCTGCTGCTGGCGCTGCCGGTTGCCGAGCTCCTGGGCGATGGTGGAGGACAGCGTCGTCAGCGAGCGCGCCATCTCCTGACCACTCGACGGGCGCGGTGGCGGAGCGGTGGCAGCCTCGCTCATTGCGGGCGCAGTAACGTCCCTTTGCGTTGCGGCGCGTGCGGTGAGCGCGGAGAGCTGATCGAGGGCCTTGATCTGATCCTGCAGCGCCCGGCGCATGCTTTCCGAGCTTTCCTGCGCCGCGACCGGCAGCCGCTCGAGCTGCTCGCGTAGCCGGCTCTGCTCGGCGGCGATCTCGGTGGCGGCGCGCTTGGCCTGCTGGCGCATCTCCTCGGACGTGGTGGCGAAGCGGTCCGTCAGCGAGCCGAGCTCGGAGGTCATGGCGCTCGATACCGACGACAGGCGGTGGCGCAAGTCCTCCAGCGTCCGCTCGCTCTCGGCGGCCGTCTGCTCGCGCACCCGATCGAGCTCGCTGCGGGCTCTGATGTCGGCTTCCGACAGCGAGCCCTCGATCGAGGTCGAATAGCCTTCGACGAAGGTGGCGAACTCGTCTGCCTTGCCGGAAAGCTGCTCGAGCGTCCGCGACAGGTCGGCGTGGCGGGTCTGAAGCGTCTGGTCGATCTTGTAGTTGGCCGTCTCGAGGGCATCGGCCGCCTTCATGATCTCCTGGCCCTGGTTCTCGAACCGCCCCGTGATGCCGGTGATCTGGCCGAACAAGTTCTCCGAGATGTTGCGCAATATGTCGGACTGGCCGGCGAGGCCTTCCATGGCCTTGACCGATTGGCGGGTAATGTTTTCGCTCGCGCGGCGCACCGAGTTGATGCCGTGCATCAGAGCCTCGTCGAGGTCGGTCGCCTGTCGGCCGATCGCGCCGCGGAAGTTGACGGCATGCTCGTCGAGCGCCTGAGTGAGCGCCTGCGTCTTGTCGACCACGGCGGCGTCGATGGCGGCGGTCGAGCGCATGATCAAGTCGTCGAACAGCCGCAGTCGCTCGGCGAAGGCATCATCCAGGGATTGGGTGCGCTCGATGAGCTGCTGGTCGAGGGACTGGGCACGGTTGGCGAGCGCGGCGTCGAGCGCGCGTGCGTATTCCTCAAAGACGGTCTGCAGGTTCTCCGTGCGCGCTCCGAACGAGGTGTCGAGCCGCTGCAACTGTTCCTCGAGCGTGCCCTGCAGCTGCTCGGCGCGGTTGCCGAGCGCCATCGCGAGCCCGGCCGTGTAGGTCTCGAGCATGGTCTGCAGCTGGTCAGCGCGGCCGCCGACGGCCGTCTCCAGGTTGCCGACGCTGGAGGCGAGGGAGGTCTCGAGCATCGTCAGGTTCTCGCCGGCGCCTTCGATGACGCCTGCGAGCTTGATCTGCTGATTGGAGAGCTTGTCGATCAGCGCCGGTATCTCGCCGCCGAGCCGCTGCAGCGTCTCGCTGACGTGGTCGCTCGTGTTGACGAGGGCATGGCGCTCGCCCGAGAGCTCCTGGATCAGGTTGCGGATCTTGCGCTCGTTCTCCTCATAGGAGCGCTCGAGCAGCGTGACCTCGTTGTGCACCAGCGCCTCGAGCTCGCCGGCGCGGCCGAGCGCGCGCGAGATCGCGTCGTTCATGAACGAAACCTGCCGGCGCACGGCTTGGCCCAGCGACGCGATCGACTGCTCGGCCAGGCGGTCGGGCTCGGCCAGCCTGATCGCCACCTCCGTCATCGTCGACGATCTGAGCCGCAGCTCCTCCGCGCGCCAGGCCAGAAGCGCCAGCAGCCACATCACGCCGATCGGAACGACGACCGCGGCGACGGTGAGGAAGGTCGTGGGCCGCGCCAGAAGATCGAGCCAGCTCAGGATCGGAGCTTCCGTGCCGAGCGTCACGATGGCAAAGGAGGCACCGATGGCGGCCCAGATGACGCTCGCGATCGCGGCGAACTTGAAGATCGTGTTCGAGGGCTTCTGCTGCAGCGCATAAATGAGGCCGCCGATGCTCGGACCATCGTCGTTGGCGGCGATGCGGTTGCGAGAGGGGCCGGCGGGGCGCCGGCGTGCGACGCGGCGCCGGGACGTTCCGGTCTCGGGTGTGCCGTGCTCTTGCGGCTCGGGGGGCGCCGACGGGGGGAGGCGTGGCGGCAGCGAGGGGGGGACGTCGTCGAGCCTGACGTCGTCGGGGAAGGTGTCGGTGGCAGGCAGCGGAAGGCTCGGCTCGGGCTTGTCTTCAGCCCCGCGCGCGCTGAGCTTGCTGTTCTTCTCTTGCGCCATCCACCCCGTCCTAGGAAAGCCGCTCACGCGGTCTTCCGCCCACCCTCAAAGCGCACGCGACGAGAACACGACCAGCCGGCAGGCTCGAGCACAGTCCACGCCGCACACGGCTCCAGCCAGAAGCCAAGTTCGAAAAGCGCGCCCAGGAAGCAAATCCACCCGTCCGTCAACGGTTTGGCGGGAATTTGGGGCAAAAGCAAGGTTCCGAGCTGGTTGTCGGCAGGCCATTGGTCTGAGTCGCTCGAAGGTTAATGCTCAACTTGAGGAGGCGCAATTTACGGGCACTTATTACCTGTGCGTGAAGATGGGACGGCAAGCTGCGGCACTTGACAATGGGCTTGCCGGTTGCGCGGGAGCCAAAGCAAAAACGATGGCCGCAGACGCTAATTCTGAAAGCTGTCAACACGTTGGCGCCGAGGAGCCCTCTCTTCCGGAGGAGCCCGTCGACCTTTCGCACCTGCGCCGCTACACGCTCGGCGACCGGCGCCTGGAGGTGGAGATCCTCGGGTTGTTCATCGAGCAGACGCCGTTGACCATCGCGGCGTTGCAGCGGGCGGCCAGCGACCGGGACTGGGTCAATGCCGCCCATACCCTCAAGGGGTCGGCGCGTGCCGTAGGTGCATGGAGCCTAGCCAAGCTCGCCGAGCGCGCTGAACGGCTCGGCGGCGTCTGCGACCGCAAGGCGTGCGAGCGCATGCTGCGCCGTATCGAGCAGGCCACCGCGCAGGCGCGCGCGCAGATCGCCTCGCTCGGCGAATCCGACTAGCAAACGCCCCGCCCAGGCACCCCATCCCGCGACTTTCGCGCAACGGGATGCCCTTGAATTTGCTGGCAGTGCCCACTATTGGTGCGCGGGCGCAACGCATGCGCTGATCCCCCACCGAGACGGAGCCCGCGCGCGGCATGATCAAGATCACCTTCATTCAGCCTGACGACAGCAAGCAGGTGGTCGAGAGCGAGCCGGGATTGACCCTCATGGAGGCGGCAAAGCTCAACACGGTGCCTGGCATAGAGGCCGAGTGCGGCGGGGCCTGCGCGTGCGCGACGTGTCACGTATACGTGGACGAGGCCTGGCGCGATAAGACCGGCACCCCCTCGCAAATGGAGGAGGACATGCTGGATTTCGCCTTCGACGTGCGCGAGACGAGCCGGTTGAGCTGCCAGATCAAGCTCACGCCCGAGCTCGACGGTCTCGTGGTGCGCGTGCCAGCAAAGCAGTTCTAGAGTGCGGGGCGGCGAGGGGAAGAGATGAGCTTTGAAGCGCTATCGGACTCCGCCGGCGCCGGCCCGATCGAGACCGACGCGGTGATCATCGGCGCTGGGCCGATCGGCCTCTTTGCCGTATTCGAGCTCGGGCTCGTCGACGTCAAGGCTCACGTGATCGACATCCTCGACAAGCCGGGCGGCCAATGCGCCGAGCTTTATCCCGACAAGCCGATCTACGACATCCCCGGACTGCCCATCGTCACCGGGCAGGAGATCACCGACCGGCTGATGGAGCAGATCAAGCCGTTTGGCGCGACGTTCCATCTGCGCGAGCAGGTCGAAGAGCTGGAGCGGCTACCCGATCAAAGGTTCCGGCTAAAAACCGACGCCGGCAAGACGTTCATCGCCAAGGTCGTGGTGATTGCCGCGGGGGGCGGCTCGTTCACGCCCAAACGGCCGCCGCTTGCCGGCATCGAGGCCTTCGAGGGTGCGTCCGTGTTCTATGCGGTGCGGCGCATGGAGGATTTGCGCGGCAAGGCGATCCTGATCGTCGGCGGCGGCGATTCCGCGCTCGACTGGACTCTCAACCTGCAGCCGCTGGCCAAGAGCCTCACGCTTCTGCACCGCCGCGACGAGTTTCGCGGCGCACCCCATTCAGTGGAGAAGATGCGGGAGCTCGCGGCGGCGGGGAAGATCCGCCTGCTCATCGGCCAGGTCGGCAACCTGCATGGGAGCGGCAACCTGTTGGAAGCGGTTACGGTGAAGACCAAGGACGGCGAGGAGCGCATTGCGGTCGAGGCCATGCTGCCCTTCTTCGGCCTGACGATGAAGCTCGGGCCCATCGCCAACTGGGACCTCGCTCTCAAGGACAACCTGATCCCCGTCGATACCGAGAAGTTCGAGACGAGCGAGAAGGGCATCTTCGCCATCGGCGACATCAACTGGTACCCGGGCAAGCTCAAGCTCATCCTTTCGGGCTTCCACGAGGCGGCGCTGATGGCGCAGCAGGCCTACAAGCACGTCTATCCCGGCAAGAAGCTTCTGTTCCAGTACACGACCTCGTCCTCGAGCCTGCAAAAGAAGCTCGGGGTCAACTAGGAGCCGAAGGCTCGCGCGAGGATTGCCGCGGCTCGTCAGCCTGCGTAGCGGTCCGCGATGAAGCGCCGGAGCGCCATGGGGAGCACGCCAAGCGCGGCCTTGAGGGCCGGGCGCACGGCCCCGAGGTAGAGACGCGTGAATGCCCACCCCTTGAGTGAGACGGGGACAGCCCAGTCGTTGACGTTCACCACGCCGTCGGCCCATCGCAGCTTGTAGTGCTCGGCGGGTGCGAGCAAGTCGAAGGTGCGAAAGCCATCGGCGAACGCTTGAGCCACTGTGCGTTCCAAGAGGAGGGCGCCGACGCTCGCCTTCTCGAACCGCAGATCGAAGGCGGCGATGTGCAGAGCCGCGCGATCTTTGCAGCCGATGAAGACGTTGACCGCCACCAAATCGGCGTTGGACGCGAGCGACACGACGTGCAGGCCGGCCGGGCGCCTGCGCCCTTCGGCTGCGTCGGCGAAGAAGGCGGTCATGCGCGGATCGGCGACCGCCGGGGAGACGGTGCCGCTCGCCTGCAGCTGCGCGCGCTTCAGCGCAATGGCATGCTCTGCGCGGCTGCGCGCTTGGCCCCCGCCCGAGCAGTGCTCGTAGCTCACGGAACCCAGTGCGGCGAGGCGCTTGGCCATCGCGCGCTGCTTCTTGCGGAACCGCGCCGAGCGCCGCTGCAAATGGGCCTCGAAATCACCTGCGCTTGCCAGGTCGACGTAAGGCGCCGCGAGGCGCTGCGTCGCGATGGCACCGAGCTCGGCCAAGAGCGGTGCGACCACGGCGTCGTCGCGTATCTTGCGCAGCCATGCGAGGTCCGGCCGTAGCTGCTCCGTGACGAAGCTCCAGGCCTCGCGCAACAGCGCTCCGGCATCGGGCCCATCCTCCAGGAGGACGTCGCTGTACTGGCTGACCGGTGCGCCCATGGAGACGAGCGTGCTGAGGCCGGCGACGCGCTCCATCGCCAGAGGCCAGACCATGACGAGCCTGCCCGCGCGCCGTGCGGTGACGATTGCCAGCGATAAGGAAGGGGCGCCCGCGCACGGTTTATCGAGGTAGTGATTGCACCAGTGCCAATTCCAATTGAAGTCCTGGAAAACGTTGGTGCCGCGGCCAGCGCGCTCAAAGAGGTCGTTCCAGTCGGCTCCAAGCGCGTCGAAGGCGGCGCGGTCGGTTACGAGCCGTAGCTCGAAGGGTGCCGCATCCGGCGCCGCCGGCGGGTTATCGGCGCCGCCATTGTCCCGTTCCAGAACGTCGACGCGCGGTCTTTGGAGGGCGGCGCCCCGCATTGGCAGCTCCCGATCGGCCTCATGAACACCGTCCCAAAGCGGGACCTTGCTGCAAATACGAGCAAGCCGCATGCCATCGCGGGGTGGCCAACGCTCAGAGATTTGCAATCTCCAGAACGCTTAACCAGACGAGGAGGACGACGAGCGACCACATCACGGCGCGGCCTCGCGCCGAAGGGGGCCCGGCCTCCAGCACCAGCAAGGTGCCCATCATTGAGACGGCACAAACGTTAACAATGAGACAGCCCGCGAGGCCGAGGCCGCGTGAGCCCGGCACGCTACCCTCCAGGAAAAGGGCGCCGGCGATGCCGATCAGCAGTGCGCCGAGCAGGCGCGGCCAAAAACCGCTCCCCGTCGGCGGCAGACCGAGCAGCTTGATCGTGCTGAGCGGCGCCAGCACGAGCACGAGCCCCGCGGAGAGCTTCAAGAGGGTTTCGATCCAGAGGAGCTGCTGCACGAAGTTTGCCAGCGAGCGGAACCGGCTCGGCGTAGCGCGTATCCGTCGGCCTGGCCGCTAGATGTTGCTGTTGTCCGTCGGAAGCGTCGTCTTCATACCCCCGCCGTCATTGCCGCCGCCGCCCCAACCCGAGAACAACCCTTCCTCGGGCGGCGCCTTCGGCAGTGCGCTCGGCGTGTAGTCGCCGGCGAGATGGCGGGCGAGATCGGCCTTGATCTTCTGCGTCTTCTCGGGCGTGCAATAATCAGCCTCCCCGGAGACGGCCTTGGCGATGCCGTTGAAGGAAACGTCGTAGATCTTCTCGAGCTTGGAGAGGTCGGCGGCGGGGCCACCCATCGCGCGCTCATAGGCGAGATAGTTGGCCTTGAGCTTGGCGGGATCGAAATTGAAGCCGCACTTGATGGCGCGTGCGGAGACCGTACCGACCTGGAAGGCGCGCATTGGCGGATCGTTGACGGGGGTCGTATCCGCAACTGGCTTCGCGCCGGCGCCGAAGAGCGACCCCGTCGTGATGCCGGTGGCGCCCGAGCAGCCTGCGAGCGCGGTCGCTACGAGCGCGAGCGTCAGGTGTGCCACCTTCATCGCGTGCCCCTCAGTTCTCCCGCCCGCATCGACTCCGATAGCGCGGACCTTAGCGCCAATTCCCGTCCCGTCAATTAGGGCGGGCGGGCATCGTTCTCGCGGCTGGGGACGACCCTCAAAGCCCCCGCCAAAGGCTGCCGATCGGCCCTATCGCATCAGCTCACATATGGCCGCATCAAGGCCTTCCAATGTCAAAGGGTACATGCGGCCCGCCAACAGCCCGCGAATCATGCCGATCGACGGGGTCCAGCCCCAATGGGCCTCGGGGATCGGATTGAGCCAGACGCAGTGCTTGTAGGTCTCCTCCACCCGCTTTAACCAGATGGCGCCCGCCTCCTCGTTCATGTGCTCGACCGCGCCGCCCGCATGCGTGATCTCGTAGGGGCTCATCGAAGCGTCGCCGACGAAGATCACCTTGTAGTCGGCGGGGTAGGTGTTGAGCACGTCCCAGGTCGGTGTCAGTTCGCTTCGGGCCCTCGCGTTGCTGCTCCAGACCGCTTCGTAGAGGCAGTTGTGAAAATAGTAGTATTCGAGGTGCTTGAACTCGGAGCGAGCGGCGGAGAACAGCTCCTCGGCGCACTTCACGTGCCAGTCCATCGAGCCGCCGGCATCGAGGAACATGAGCACCTTAATGGCGTTGTGGCGCTCAGGGATCATGCGAATATCGAGATAGCCCTTCTCGGCGGTGCCGCGGATGGTACCGGCGAGATCGAGCTCCTCGGGCGCACCCTGGCGCGCGAAGGAGCGCAGGCGGCGCAGCGCCAGCTTGATGTTGCGCGTGCCGATCTCGACGGTGTCGTCGAGGTCCTTGAACTCGCGCTTGTCCCACACCTTGATCGCGCGGCCGTGGCGGCTCTCCTTCTGGCCGATGCGCACGCCCGCCGGATTGTAGCCGTAGGCGCCATAGGGCGAGGTGCCCCCGGTGCCTATCCACTTGTTGCCGCCCGCGTGCCGCTCCTTCTGCTCGGCGAGACGCTTCTTCAGCGTCTCCATGATCTTCTCCCAGCCGCCGAGCTCGGCGATGCGGCGCTTGTCCTCCTCGGAGAGATGCAGCTCCGAGAGCAGGCGGAGCCAGTCCTCGGGGATCTCAGCCTCGATGCCGTCGGGTAGCGCGGCGAGGCCCTTGAACACCTGCCCGAACACGCGGTCGAAGCGGTCGAGATGGCGCTCGTCCTTGATGAGGCAGGCGCGCGACAAGTAGTAGAAGTCCTCGACGCGCCGGCCCGGGAGGTCGGCGTTGAGCCCCTCGAGCAGCGTCAGGTACTCCTTCAGCGTCACGGGTAGACCGGCGCGCTTCAGCTCGTGGAAGAAGGTCGTGAACATGTGCGAAGCCCTGGGGCCCGTCCGCCGGTTGCGCTTGGTGGGGGAGCAGTAAACACCACACGCGCCGCGTGCTGCTTCAACTTAGCAGAGATCGCAACAGGTGATAGCGCGGCAAACAAGTCGGCTCGGGGCTCAATTTTTCTTTTTGGCCGCGCCAACCGGCGCGATCGACCCCGTGCTCGTGGGCGCGGGAGGCTCGCTGTCCTTGCCGATCAGGATGTCGGAGTCATCGATATACCATTTCTGGATCTCGACGATTTCCGGTGGTTTGCCACTCGCGAGCAGCCAGCCGTCGACCGCAAACTTCTGGCTTGTACCCTTCTCGATGAGGGTGCCGGCGTAGTGGGTCCAGCCGGAGTATCCTTTGAGGTAGTCCTCCTTGACGTAAACCCCGCCGACGCTGTGATGGCGCAGCAGGTGGTGCCGGTCGAGAATGAGCAGGTAGCTCGAAAGATTGGTCGCAACGTCCACGCAGTCCATCTGCGTCGGGTCGCCGTTGCCGGCCATATCGTCGCCTGGCCGATCGTTTGCAGTGCCGACCACGGCGTCGACCCGATGCTCCATCCAGGCGAGCGTATCGCGTATCGCCACTCGCTCTTCGGCGGCGGTCTTGGTCTTTGCCGACGACATCATGGATTGCAACTTGACGATGTCGGCTCCGGTGAATTGGAAGGGCGTTTGCTTGCGGCAGCCATACGCGCTGCAGGCGAACACGCGATCGCCTTCGGGCATGCGTGCCTGGTAGCGCTGATAATGGGCATCGATCGGGTCGTCGAGGTGATAGGCACAGCCCACGAGCGGCGCAACCGCTAGGACGCTCATAGAAGCCATGAGCACACGCAGACGCGCGCACCTGGAGTGACGGTTCGGATTAATGCTAGCCCCCGCGGCAAAGCCAACTCTGAGAATCGTCGCTAGCACGCAGAATGATTCGCGCAACGCAGCGAGCTGTGGGCTCTTTGCGCAGCTCTGTGGAAATCTCGAAGCTCGCGCAAGGTCGGTGGAGGCACAGCCGGCGAAGACAAAAAAACCGCCCTGGAGGACCAGGGCGGTTTCAGAAGAGAGAGATAGAGAGTTGGCGTCGATCAGAAGTTGATCAGGCCGCCGAACTTGATGTACTGGAAGTCCTTGTAGCCCGGCAGTCGCACCGGCAGCGCAAGTGGCGCTTTGCGGCGGCCGTAGTACACCGCAAAGGTTGTCGCTGAAGCCGATGTGACGATAGCTGAGCCACAGGGACATGGCGGCAGAGTCGATCTCCTGAACCACGCCGAGGCCCCACATCTTCATCGTGCTGTCGTATGCCGCAGTCTCGGCGGGAGCGAAGTTGTGACACGCCTTCACCCGCTGGAGGCCTGAAAGTTGTTGCCGTCGTAGCACGCGCTCCAACTCGCCGTAGAGCACCGTATGGCCGATCGGATGCCAGCGCTCACGCAGACCGCCCTTGAAGTACCAGGTGTCCGTCACAGGAAGGTTAAGTCCCGCGGCGTTGTTGTCGTCGAGGCGTCCGTAGTTCACCAAACCCCAGAGACCCGTCGGGACGTGCTCGAGCATAGGCACCGATCTGGAAGTAGTCGGCGCGGCCCGGATCGGGATACGTGCCGCTTAGGTAGTTCGAACCGGTGATGCAGGTAGGCCCGGTAAGAGGCAGGTTGAGACCGTGCCGATTGTTGAGCGGGCGCAGGTGTTGCCGTCGTTCCACTGGTTATAGGCAGTGGCGACTGACAGCTTCACGCCATTGAACTCACCCGCATAACGTGCAGCGACGTCCCAGAAGGTGTCGTCGCCGTAGTCGGCCGACACCGAGAAGCCTTGCCAGGTCGGCGAAGTCATAGCGGATGGCATTACGAGGCAAGCCGTCGCAGTCACCCCATACGCCGCCCATGCCACGGCAACCGCCCGCGCTACCCCAAAGGCAAGCCCGATTGCAGCACCGTTCCTGCGATAGATCTGGAAGGCATTCGCTTCGAACGCCACCCAGTTCGCCGGAACAAGCGAGCCCGAGCCGTCAACCAGGATCGCGGTGTTGTCCGACGCCTGTGACTGGCGGCCGATCGACACCTTGCCGAGGTGATCGCTCTTCAAGAACCAGAACGACTGCAGCACGGTGACCGTCGGGCCGATCACAGCGCCCTGTTGGACCAAGTTGTCGACAGAAGGTCCTTGGGCACCGAAGCCGAGCAGGCCACGAACCCCCTGGTCGACCGTCAGCGCGTCGGAGTCGATCAATTCCAAGTGCAGCACGT
Organism: uncultured Alphaproteobacteria bacterium; assembly: GCA_963724945.1. Lineage (GTDB taxonomy): Bacteria > Pseudomonadota > Alphaproteobacteria > Rhizobiales > Hyphomicrobiaceae > Hyphomicrobium_A. The sequence goes on from CAVRWL010000003.1 coordinate 2,226,087, forward strand.
AGCCGGCGTAGTAGCCTGGCGCGATGGTCGCCTGGCCCGTGAACTTGACGTTAGAAGCGAGCGTGGTGCCGAGGCCGGTCACGTAAAGCTTCTTCTCGAAACCATCATCCCAGTACAGTGCCTGCTCACCAACCCAACCGGAGATGGTCAGCGACACCTTGCGATTTCCCTTGCGGGCGGTCGTAGCTTCAAGCTCGGCGATGCGCTCCTCGAGATCCGCGCAGCAGTTCCCCCCGAGGTCGGCCGCGGACGCGCTGCCAGCGGAGAGACCGCCTACCAGCAGGCCCGCCGCCACCAGGGCGCTAAGGCTGATTTTCCTCATCATTAGTCTCCCGTCTTCGTCTCAGCTGGATGGCGGACGCTGATACAAAAGGAACGCGAGACATAAACCGCCCTAGCAATGCGCAAGGCAAATCCGCTTGGACCGCTGCGTGCCGGGATCGACACTGCTGTGATTCGCGCCGGTGCAACAATTAGGCATTGCTCTTTTGGTGGTGACGAATCCACGAGTGTGGCGAGGGCGCCACGAGGCATTGCAGGCACAGCTCACCTGCGCTTTGCTGTGCGAGGGCTCGGGAGCCATGGATGCGGCGTCCGCTGCCCTCGACAAAATCAAGCCGGCTCAACGCGCTGCGCCAGGATTTCGGCAGCAGGAGCAAGGGCGCGCGAGGCCGCCGTCGCCGCCAGCGTGAAGCTTGTGGCCGAGTACGGAGGAGATGCAAGACGGCGCTCCGGCACGGCCTGGGGATAAAGTGTGCACGGAGGGGTCGCGGGAGACTTTGCTGCGCGGACGGATCAGCGCCGCCAGTCAGAGGCCACACTTCGCCCGCGCTCCAGAGCTTCTTGCCGGCTATTGCGGCCGATGCATCCGACGACATCAGCCAAGCGACGGAAGGGCTCGGCGTCGCTCCCCCGGAAAAGAAAGAAGCCGCCCCCTTGCGGGAGCGGCTCCTGATTTTCTCGCAGTGCGCTGAGCTTAGAAGTTGATCAGCGCGCCGAACTTCACGAGCTGGAAGCTGTCGAGGCTGTTGACTGTTCCCGTTGCGTCATCGTCGGAAACACTGCCGTCGAAGTGGTCATACTGGAGCCACAGCGACATGGCGGCTGCATCGATCTCCTGCACCGCACCAATGCTCCACTCGCGGATCTCGCGTGCTGGTGACGTCAGTCATCGCCAGTCACCGAATCTGCAGCGGCTGTAGTCCTCGATGGCATCGCTCGATCATGTCGTTGCGCTGCGCATACGCACCATAGAGACCGTGTGACCAAGCGGGTTCCAGCGCTCACGCAGACCACCCTTGACCATCCAATGATCCGGATGGCTGTTCTAGTCCGCGGCTCGACGACATTGTCAGGTACTCACGGCCATAGGCACCGTAGACGAACAAACCGGTTGCAACATGCTCAAGGTAGATGCCGGACTGCCAGTAGCCAACTTTACTTGCGGACATCGGCCGAATTGATGCAGGTGACTCACCTGCGGTGCCGACTGGCCGCCGCACTGGGTCGCCTCAGACCAGCCGGTGGTGGCGGCGATCTTGAAGCCACTCCACTCACCGGCATAGCGGCCGTAGACATCCCAGTAGTCGTCCTGACCCCAGTCGGCGCTCATCGAGAAGCCGGCGTAGGTCGGGCTAGTCGTAGCGAACGATGGTTGCTCGGGACCGCAACGCAGTCACCACCGATGCCTGCAGCTCGAGGTGTTGCAGAAACCGAGATCGCCCCAGTGTTACGCCGGTGAGCCTCGCGCCATTGCGAATTCAAGAAGAAGGCGGCGTTGTCGAACATCACCCAGTTGGAAGGAACGAGCGAGCCCGAGCCATCGACCAGGATCGCCGCGTTGTCAGCCCGCAGCCGACTGCTTGCCGATGCTGACCTTGCCGAGGTGGTCGCTCTTGATGAACCAGAACGACTGCAGGACGTTGACGCCGGACGCTGCCAGTACCGGTTGCCGTCGTCCTGGCTCTGAGTGTATGAACAGCGGATCATGCTCGTCGGCTTCGATCTGCAGCACGTAGCCGGCGTACCAGCCTGGCATGATGGTCGCCTGGCCGGTGAACTTCACGTGGCTGGCCAGCGTGGTGCCGAGGCCCGTCCACGTAGACGTTGCTCTCGCGCGCCGTCGTCCCACCACATGACCTGCTCGCCGACCCAACCGGAGACCGTCAGCGAAACCTTGCGGTTGCCCTTGCGGGCGGTCGTGGCCTCGAGCTCAGCGATACGCTCCTCGAGATCGGCGCAGCAGTTGCCCCCGAGATCGGCGGCGGACGCGCTGCTGGCCGTAAGCCCGCCAACTAGCAGGCCTGCCGCCACAAGGGCACCCAAACTATACTTTTTCATTGACCTACTCCCGTCTGCTTACTTTCTGATGGCGACGCCACGCACAAGTGCCGCCTACTCCCTACGAAACCCCATGCACTCTTCGAACACTTGCACCCACACTTCGAACACTTGCACAGCGGCGGTCACGAGACCGAATCACCGCTCGGGGAAAAACAATAAGCAGAGATTGTATGCACAGGGAACGGGCGAGGCGCCCGGAGTTGCGGAATCTCCAGCAACAGTGGCCGCACTGCAACGGCTGAAAATGCGCCCTAAGTCATTGAAGTATAGATACGACCTTTGTCATATCGGCGTTTTCGGCACAGCCGAGTATCCACCAGCGTCTGCGCGTCGGCCCTTGATCTTGGGCGCCGGGCACGCGCGATTCGCCACGTCGTCTCCTAGCTCTCCAAGCCCGGCTGGCGCTTCTTCTTCGTCTGGATGAACTCGCGCGAGACGAGCGCCAGAAGGATGACGATGAACGCCATCGAATGTGTCACCAGCACCGTGCCGGGACGATCGGAGAAGTCCTGGCCGACAAAATACTTGAGAAACGCCGGCTCGAACCGTGCCGCCTGCCCATAGAGGGCGCGGTACTGGTCGAGCGTGGCGTCGAGCAGGATGTAGGTGTTGGCCAGCGCCTTGCCGTTGATCCACTCGAACAGAACGACGCCGCCGAGCGCGAAGAAGCGGGCGATGATGTTGAGGCTCTCGACAGCCTCGTCATAGATGAAGAGCAGGGCGAAGATGGCGATGTGCACGGTGACGAAGAACTGCCACAGGAAATCGATCTGCGAGCGCAGCGCGAGGATGGCCTCGATGAGCGTTGCTTCGGCGATCATGGCGGTCCCCCCTGGCGAGCTTCGGATTGGCACACCCTGAAGTGCCGCCTTCGTCTCCTCCCCTCTACAACTTTCTAGCAGAATTCCCCACATAGGCCATGGAGCTGAGCGCAGAGGACGACGCTAAGCCCCCAGTATGACGCCGCTTTGGCTGCGCTGCCGCGTCGCACCGGCCCGGGAGCGGCCCGGTCCGTGGGCGCCTCCCGAGCCACTTGCTCGCCCGCCTCGCTTGGACTAAATTGTTGCGGCGCGAAATTGCGCCAAGAGGATCGTCGATAGCAGCTGCAACAAGCAGCCCGAAGCGCGATAAGCACGCCGCCGCAAAGCGGGCCACGACGCTCCGTAAACTTCCCGGGAAGAACCGCCAAAGAAGAGGCGCACGAGCCGCTCTGGAGGATTCTCGCGACGATTTTCGGCAACGCGGGGTCGGCTGCAGGCGAACGCCGGCGGTGCATGGCGCGTTTCTAAGGCAGCGCGGGGACGCGCAGAGGCACGGAAAGCTGAAGATACCAATGGCACGATCGCGGATGGATCGCAGGGCGGTCCTCAGAGGGAGTGGTGCGCTGGCGGCGCTCGCCGCCGGCACGCGCATCCTCGGCCTTCCGCGTGCGCTCGCTGCGCCCGCCGTCGACGCCACGATGAGCTTCACGAGCGGCGTTGTGCAAAATCTCGCCCAGCAACTCGCAGCGCAGCCTTTCGCCAAGCCGAAGGCGACGCTGCCGCCGGCGTTTCGCAAGCTCACCTACGATCAATTCCGCGACATTCGCTTCCGCACCGACGAGGCGATCTGGCGCGGCGAGAATTTCGACTTCGAGATGCAGCTGTTGCCCATGGGCTGGCTCTTCGACGCGCCCGTCGAGATCTGGCTCGTCGAGAACGGCACCGCCAAGCGTCTCGTCGCTGACAAGAGCCTGTTCTCGTTCGGGCCGCTCGTCGGTGAGGTGGACGCCGCCGCGCCCTACGGGTTCTCCGGCTTCCGCATCCACGGGCCCATCAACCGCGCGGACTATTTCGACGAGTACGTGGTGTTTCAGGGCGCGAGCTACTTCCGCGCCGTTGGCCGCGGCCAGGGCTACGGCATTTCCGCGCGCGGTCTCGCCATCGACACCGCGCAGCCGAGCGGCGAGGAGTTTCCCATCTTCCGCTCGTTCTGGATCGAGACGCCGAAGCCCGGCGCGCGCTCGATCGTCGTCCACGCGCTGCTCGACAGTCAGTCGACGACGGGCGCCTACCGGTTCGAGATCGAGGCCGGCGCGGCGACGACCATCGACGTGCAGGCGACGCTCTATCCGCGCCGCAAGCTGACGCACGTCGGGCTCGCGCCGCTGACGAGCATGTTCCTGCATGGGCCGGGGAACCATCGCATCGACGACGACTTCCGCCCGGCGGTGCACGACAGCGACGGGCTTGCGATCCATAACGGCAACGGGGAGTTCATCTGGCGTCCGCTGACCAATCCGCGCATGCTGCAGACGAGCGCGTTCATCGACACTAGTCCCAAAGGTTTCGGGCTATGCCAGCGCGCACGCTCCTTTCGCGACTACGAGGATCTGGAGGCCCGCTACGAGCGCCGCCCGACGGTTTGGATCGAGCCGAAAGGCCCTTGGGGGCCAGGCTTCGTGGAGCTCATCGAGATCCCGACGGACGAGGAGATCCACGACAACATCGTCGCCTACTGGAAGCCCGCGAACGGGCCCGATAGCGGCAGCGCGTTTCCCTTCGCCTACCGCATGTATTGGACCGACGAGATCCCGGTCGCCTGGAGCGGGGCACGCGTCGTCGCGACGCGGACCGGCCATGCCAGGACCAAGGGCTCGACGCTGTTCGTCGTCGATTTCGCCGGGCCCGCCGTCGCCGGGCAGCACCAGTTGCCCGTCGCCGCCGTCGTCGCCAATCCCGGTACGATTAATAACGTTGTCGTGCATGCCAATCCCGAGATCGACGGCGTGCGCGTCTCTTTCGAGCTCAACCCGGCGGGAACCGACCTCTGCGAACTACGTTTGGCCTTGAAGCTTGGGGATCGGCAGATCTCCGAGAGTTGGCTTTATCGATGGACACGATCATGAGCGAGCTCACCGTGGCCGGCGAGCGCATCGGCCGCATTCCGGATCTGAGCAGCCGCGAGCTGCTGCCCGAGGAGGCGCCCCTCGACATGCCGGACCAGGACTTTGCCAAACGAGGCGCGTGCGAGGCGCGCACGCGCCGGTGCTACTGGGTGCCGCGCGCCGCGCTGTTCACGGGCGCGCTGGTGCTGACCGCCGCGTTCGGCTACGAGCTCTACGGGGTGCTGGGGCTCGAGCAGCTCACGCCGATCCAGCTTCTGTTCCTCATCCTGTCGACGATTGCCTTCGGCTGGATCGCGCTCGGCTCGCTGAGCGCGGTGCTGGGCTTCCTGCCCTTGGCGACCGGGGAGACGGCCGACACGATCGAGCTGCCGCCCGCCAACGGGCCGCTCATGAAGCGCGTCGCCTTGCTGCTTCCCGTCTATTACGAGGAGCCCGCCCGCATCGCCGGCACCGTGCAGGCGATCGCCTACGAGCTGCAATCGATGGGGCTTGCGTCGGCCTTCGACGTGTTCATCCTCTCCGACACGCGCGGGGGCCAGGAGGGCCAGCGCGAGGAGGCGGCGTATGCAGCGCTCAAGCGGCGCTTAGCGGGCGTCATCGCCGTCTACTACCGCCGCCGCCGCGACAACCACGCGCGCAAGTCGGGCAACATCAAGGACTGGGTGCGCCGCTTCGGCGGGGCCTACGAGCTGTTCGTCGTGCTCGACGGTGACAGCGTCATGTCCGCCACGACGCTCGTGCGTCTGGCGCTCGCCATGCAGCGTGACGAGAAGGCGGGTCTCATTCAGACGGTGCCGCGCCTGGCGGGCGCCGTGACGCTGCTCCAGCATCTGCAGCAGTTCGCCTCCAATGTGTATGGCCCCGCCGTGGCGGCGGGCCTTGCCTTCTGGCATCGCGACCAGGGCAACTACTGGGGGCACAATGCCATCATTCGCACACGAGCGTTCGCGGGCGCCGCGGGCCTGCCGCGGCTGCCGGGACCGGCGCCGTTCGGCGGCGATATCCAGAGCCACGACTTCGTCGAGGCTGTGCTTCTGCAGCGCGCCGACTGGGGCGTGCACATCGTTCCGGCCGTCGAAGGCTCCTACGAGGGTCAGCCGCCGACGCTTCCCGACGTGATCGCGCGCGACCGGCGCTGGGCGCAGGGCAACCTGCAGCATCTCTCCATCGTGGGCGCCTCCGGCCTGACGCCGATGGGCCGCGTCCATCTCGTCATGGGCGCAACCTCCTATCTCATTTCCGTCGTGTGGGCGGCGTCCCTCATGGTCGGTGTCGTGCTGGCGCTACAGGGCCAGCAGATGATCCCGAGCTACTTCATCGACCACAAGACCTTGTTCCCGGTCTGGCCGGTCATCAATTCCGGCGCGGCCTTGCGGCTCTTCTTTGCGACGATGACGATCGTGCTGATGCCCAAGATCCTCGGGCTCCTGCTCGAGATCAGACGCGCGCGCCGCGCACGCGAGCCGCTCGACGCGCTGCGGGCGGTCCTCGGCGTCGCCTTCGAGACGCTGTTCTCCATCCTGTTGTCGCCGATCCTCATGGTCACGCAAACGGTCGCCGTGTTCCAGGTGCTGTCGGGGAGCAATTCGGGTTGGCGCGCGCAGACACGGGGCGCCGCGGGCCTGAGCTTCGTGCAGGCGCTGAGCTTCCACTACCGCCACATGATCGTCGGCGCGCTGCTCGGGCTCCTGTGCTGGGAGGCCTCGCCCCAGGTCGTCGCTTGGATGTCGCCGGTGATCGCCGGGCTGTTGCTGGCGGTGCCCTTGAGCTGGCTCACGGGACGCCCAGCCGGCCTTTTGGCGCGCACGCTGTTGTCGACGCCCGACTGCCGCGCGCCGCCGGCCATCCTCGAAAGCGCGCAGCGTGCGAGCGGAGAATGGGCCGTGCAGTCTGCCGGCCTCGCTTCCGAGCAGACGGGCACGGCCGCGTGAGGGACTAGTCGCTTGCGGTGCTCGTGGTGCCGCTGCGGCGGAAGGCTTCCGCGAGCATATCGCGCGCGCGGATCGGCGGAGCGGCGATGAAGGGCAGGGGGCGGCAAACGTCGACCGCGGCAGCGCCCACACGCGCGGTGAGCGCGCCATTGAAGGCGCCTTCGCCGAGCCGCCGCGACAGGCGCCGCAAGAGATCCTGGCCGAGGAACTGACCCAATAGATCGTCGGTGAGCGCAACGCCGCCCGTCGCAATGATGTGGCCGACGACCATGCGCCCCAAGCGCAGCGCGCCGAGCGGCCCCGGGCGCCCACCGTAAAGTCCGGCGAGCGCGCGCAACATGCGCAGGTTCTCGACCAGCACGTAGAGCATGGCGATCCAGGCCATCGGGCTGATCGCCGCCACCATGGCGACCCGCTTCGACGCCGCCAGCACGGTGCGGCGTGCCTCCTGGTCGAGCGGCTCCATCAATTCGCGATCGGCGAGCGCCAGGAGATCGCGCGGGTTCAAAACGGCCGCCTCGTGCTCGCTGAAGCGGGCGAGCGGCCAGGCGAGGTCGGCGCGTCCCGAAAGAATGCTCTTCAGATGGTGGACGGCGCGACGCTCGCGCTCGAGATCGCCGTTCTTCAGGGCCTCCTTCACGTCCGCGCGCAGCCTGCCGAGGCGGGCCAAGCGAAAGAGGCCGATGATCTCGCGCAGGATGAGCACGACGACGGAGAGGGCGGCGAGGGATAGAAGCCCGAAGGCGAGCCAGCCGACCCAGTCCTGGCGCTCGAGCGCGACCTCGACGTAGCGCACGAACCAGAGCGTGGTCGAGAGCACGAGCAGCCCGCCGAGCGCCGACAGCAGCATGCCGCCCCAGCGGATGCCGCGCGACAGGTCGGCCGCCGTCGGGCGCGCCTTGGCGCGCGGCGCCTGGCGCGCTCTGCGAGAGCCGCCCTCGCGCTGGGCTTGCGCCGGGCCCGCCGCCTCGGGCGCGGTTTGCAGCGCGGGATCGTCGGGCGCGAAGGCGCGCGGCATGCGCATGTCGGTGTCCATGGTCATTGCAGCCAATCCGCCAGAAGGAAGTCGAGGGCGCGGTCGAGACGGATATGGGGGAGCGCGCTCATCTCCCCGTCGGGGCCCGGCGGCAGCACACGCGGGGGCCGGAAGCGGACGAAATGTAGCCCCGCCGGTGCTGCTCCGGGCTTGAGCGCGTCCGCCGGCTTGGCGGGAAGGTCGCCGGGGAAAACGGCGGCCTCCTCGCGTCCGTTAAAGACCTTGTTGCCGACGCGCTCGCCCGGCTCGGGCACGCCGATGATGCAGGCGAGCAGCTCATCACCCACCTTCGCCTCCGCCTCGCGTGTCGCGCGCAGTGCCGCAAGCGCCTCCACGCCGACCTCGGCGCCGGCGGCGGCAGCACGCCCCACGGCACGGTCGGTGATGAGGCGCAGGATCGCCTCCAGCCGATCGTGGCTCGATGAGTGGATATGGTCGGCCTTGGTGGCGGCGAACAAGAGCTTGTCGATGCGCCGGCCGCCGAAGAGCGCCGTGAGCCAAGTGCCTGAGCCGGTGCGGAACACGGCGAGCACGGCGTCGAGTGCGCTCTGCAAGTCGGTGATCGCCGCGCCGCCGTCGTTCAAGGGCCCGAGCACGTCGACGAGCACGATCTGGCGGTCGAGCCGGCTGAAATGGTCGCGAAAGAACGGCCGCACGACGTGCGACTTATAGCTCTCGAAGCGGCGCGCCATCATGGCGGCGAGCGATCCGCGCGGGGCGGAGCGCTTGGGATCGAGCGGAAGCGGGCAGAACGTGAGCAGCGGCGAGCCTTCGAGGTCGCCCGGCATCAGGAAGCGCCCCGGTCCCGCCGTGTGCAGCACGTGGTCGGCTTCGCGGGCGGCCTTCAGGTAGTCGGCAAAGAGGCTTGCTCCTTTGAGCGCCGCCTGCTCGTCCTTGCGGGCGTAAGGGTCGAGACCATCGACGAAGGCGAGCCAAGCCTTGGCGTGCCTCTCCCGGCGCGAATTTCGCGCCTGCGCCATGGCCGCGTCCGACCATTCCTCGTAGCTCTGCTGCAGAAGCGGCAGGTCGATCAGCCATTCGCCGGGATAGTCGACGACGTCGAGATTGAGCCGGGAGATGCCGAAGATGCGGCGCAAGGCGCTTCCCGCCCGGTACTCGATCGTGATGCGCACCTGGCTCAAGCGCCGCGTGCTGTCGGGCCATTGCGGCGGGTCCTCGCCCAGGATCTCCAGATGCCCTTCGTAGTCGAAACGGGGGACGGCGTCGTCGGGCTGCGGCTCCAAGTAGGCGCGCTCGATGCGCCCATCGGCCTCCGGTCCGAAGAAGGGCAAGCGCCCGCCCGAGACGAGGTTGCGGATCAGCGCCGTGATGAAGACCGTCTTGCCGGCCCGCGACAGCCCGGTGACGCCCAGCCGCAGGGTCGGCGTCATCATGTCCGTGAGGAGCAATCCGGCGCGATGCAAGGCGTGGCGCGATGTGTCGTCGGAGTCTGAAACGGGCAAGGGGGACCTCGCTGGGGGTCCCCTTAGCTAGGCCGAAGCGACCGCCCGGGCAAGGCCGGGGCGCACCCGCAAGCAACGGGCCTGTTAGCCGTAGAAGATGACGAGAATGCCGGCGCCCATCACCGTCATGCCCATGAGGACGATCAAGCCGCTGCGAAGGACTTCTGCCATGACACGCTCCAATCGCGTCACAAGATGAAGAAGGAACTCTAGGCGCGGCGATTGAATAATCGCTGAAGCCGCCCTTCACGACCCGTTCATCTCTCGGGGACCAGAGGGACCGCAGTTCCACACGTAACGAGGGGCTCGACCGCCAAAGGTGGGGGGATTTCTGCGCCGGATGCAGGCGGCCGCAGCGTCCTTTGGGGCCGGCGCAATGTGTGGTATCCAGCGCCATGCAATATCACAAGGCAACCTTGATCACTCGCCCCGAGGCAGAATTCATCATCAAGAATCCGACGTCGTCGCTCAACGAGTGCGTCGTCGTCGAATGCTTCGAGTTGTGGTATGACGTGCGGCGCATGACCGAGAGCGAGCTGACGGATTTTCTCGATAGCTTGCAGCGCGCGCACCTCGCCGACATCACAGCCGGATCGACCACGCCGCATTAGTGGCCTGCTGCTCCGCGCGCCGGCAACATTTGAGGGAGCCCATTTGGACGAGGCAACGATCGACCGCGCGGCGATGGAGCGCTTGGCCAAAGCCTTGGCCTTTATCTGCGGCGCCGACCACCCGACGACGGCCGCCCTACGGGCCGCCGCCGCCAGTGGTACCGACAAAGACATCAAGGCTGCGCGTGCGCTGTTCTTGAAGTTGAAGCCGGGAGACCGCCGCGCGGCACTGACGATGCTCCGCGATTGAGCCTCCGCGACTGGACCTCCGCGCACTCCGGGTAAGCCCCTCGGTGAGATCTGCAGGCCGCCGCGCGCGGTTAAGAAACTCGCACTATTAAGAAAAATTAAGGTGCCTTCGCATCTGACGCGCAGCAAATTCCGCTCGCCGAACGTGGTCGTGAACCTGGCTCGCGGCAAGGCTCCGGGGGTTTCGCGGGGCGCGCTGCAGGGACCGGGCCCACGAGCGAGCGCTCCCGCCCTCGCTTCGCGCCGGCAGCAGATTGAGATCATGACGCTTTGCTGGGTCGCCCGATCCGCACCCGCGCTTGAGCGCCGACTGCCTTCTTTAGGGAGGAAACAAGAATGGCAGCGTTCGTCGATGCAGACGCTTTGCGAAAGGTCTTCGGTCCGATCGTAGCCGTCGATGACATCTCGCTTTGCGTCAACGAAGGCGAGGTTTTGGGCTTCCTCGGACCCAACGGTGCCGGCAAGTCGACCACCATGAAGATGATCACGGGGTTTTTGGAGCCCGATCGCGGCACGGCGCGGATTTGCGGGCTCAACGTTCAAGACGAGCCCAAGGCCGCCAAGAGCAAGCTCGGCTACCTGCCCGAAGGTGCGCCGCTCTACGCGGAGATGACGCCGCGATCGTTGCTGTCGTTCATCGCCGCGGTGCGCGGCATCAGCGGCAAGGAGCGCGAGGCGTGTGTTGCGGCCGCCGCCGAGAAGACGGCGCTTCGTTCCGTGCTCGACCAGCGCATCGAGACGCTATCCAAGGGCTATAAGCGGCGCGTCGGTCTGGCGCAGGCGATCCTGCACGATCCGCCCGTGCTCATCATGGACGAGCCGACGGACGGCCTCGATCCCAACCAGAAGCACCATGTGCGCAACCTGATCAAGGAGATGGCCGCCAAGAAGGCGATCATCGTCTCGACGCACATTCTTGAGGAGGTGGAGGCGGTCTGCACGCGCGCGGTGGTGATCAATAAGGGCCGCATCGTCGCCGATGGAACGGCGGAGGACCTGATGCGCCGCGCGCCCAATCACGGCGCGGTCGCCATTCGCGTCGCCGAGGAGCTCGCGGCCGCGGTCGTCAAGAGCCTGTCGGGCCATGCCGGCGTGGCGCGCATCGAGACCGTGGGCAAGCTCAACGGGCATGTGTCGCTGCGCGCCATTCCCGCCAACGGCAAGGCGATCGCGACCGATGTCGCCTCCTTGCTGCGCGAGAAGGCCGTTCCCGTCGATGAGCTGTTCGTGGAGCGCGGCAAGCTCGACGATGTCTTCCGCGAGATCACCACCTTCGAGCAGGGGGGACGCTGATGCCCGAATTCTTGCGAACGACGGCCGCCATCGCCAAGCGCGAGTTTGCCGCCTACTTCGCCACCCCGCTGGCGGGCGTCTTTCTGACGATCTTCGTGGCGCTGACCGGAGCCTTCGCCTTCTACGTCGGCGGTTTCTTCGATCGCGGGCAGGCCGACCTGGCGACGTTCTTTGCCTATCACCCCTGGCTCTATCTGCTGCTCGTCCCGGCGGTCGCCATGCGGCTCTGGGCCGAGGAGCGCAAGACGGGCACGATCGAGCTGTTGATGACGCTGCCGGTGTCTCCGTGGGAGGCGGTGCTGGGAAAATTCCTCGCCGCCTGGGCGTTCGTGGGGCTGGCGCTTCTCCTCACGCTGCCGATGTGGATCACGGTCAATATCCTGGGCGAGCCCGACAACGGCGTGATCTTCGCCAGCTATCTCGGTAGCTTCCTGATGGCGGGCGCGTTTCTCGCCATCGGCTCGTTCGTGTCGGCGCTGACCAAGAACCAGGTCATCGCCTTTATTCTCGCGGCGGCCATCTGCTTTCTCTTCGTGATGAGCGGCGTCGATCTCGTGCAGAACGGCTTGCGCGCCTGGACACCCGCCATCGTCGCGTCCGCGGTCTCCTCGATGAGCTTCCTGTCGCACTTCCAAGAGATCACCCGCGGCGTGATCGAGGCGCCGACGATCGTGCTGTTCCTCTCGCTCATCGTCTTCGCCCTGTTCGCCAACGTGATCGCCATCGATCGCAAGAAGGCCTTCTGAGATGATTGAGATGCACAAGATCCTCAACGCCGTGAGGAGCGCTTGGGACGCGATAGCGCGGCGCTGCGCGTCCTTGAGCTCGGCCACGCTCGCCTGGGGCGGTCTCGCTCTGGCCGCCGTCATCCTCTTGTCGGTGAACCTCGTCTCCTCGATCTCCTTGCGCGGCTGGCAGGCGGACCTCACCCAAGGCCACGTGTTCACCATCTCCGACGGCACGCGGCAGGTGCTGCGCGGCATCGACGAGCCGATCGCCGTCAAGGTGTATTTCTCCAAGCGGCTGGGAGAGCTCGCGCCGACCCAAGCGGGCTACTTCGAGCGCGTGCAGGCGTTGCTCGACAGCTACCGCGACATCTCCGGTGGCAAGCTGCAAGTCTCCTACCTCAACCCGGAGCCGTTCTCGGACGCAGAGGACCGGGCCGTCGCCGCAGGCCTGCATGGCGTGCGCCTCGATGCCGAGGGCGATCTCGGCTATTTCGGGCTGGTGGCGACCAACTCCACCGACAATCAGCAGACGATCCCCTTCTTCTCGCCCGACCGCAGCGCGTTCCTCGAATATGACGTCACCAAGCTGATCAACACGCTCGCCAACCCCAAGAAGCACGTGGTCGGCATCATCTCCGGGCTGCCGATCAACGGCGGCAAGGACCCCATGAGCAACCAGCCGACGCCGCCGTGGATGATCATGGATCAGCTGCACGAGTTCTTCGACGTGCGCATGCTCGATCAGACGCTCACCAAGGTTCCCTCCGACGTCGACGTCTTGATGATCGTGCAGCCGAATGGGCTCACGCCCAAGGCCGCCTACGCGATCGATCAGTATGTGCTCGGGGGCGGCAGGGCGCTCGTCTTCGCTGACCCCATGCCCGAGGCCGCGTACCTGCAGACGCTTGGCAAGGGCAGCGGCGGGATGAAGCTGCTCGCCAAGCTGCTCAAGAGCTGGGGCGTGGGCTACGTCGACAACAAGGTGGCGACCGATATCGAGCATGCGCGGCGCGTCCAGTTCGGCCAGGGCGCGGGCGCGGTGACGGACTACGTCGCCTGGCTCGCGCTCGATGATCGCAACATCGATAAGGGCGACGTTCTCTCCGCCGGCATCAACACGCTCAATCTCGCGTCGCCGGGCTTCCTGAAGCGGATCCCCGGTGCCGGGACGACGGTCACGCCGCTGCTGCACACGAGCTCGCAGGCCATGGAGGTTGATGCGAGCAAGGTCGGGCCCCGCGCCGACGCGGTGGCGCTGTTGCGCAACTACAAGCCGCACGGCACGCTGGTGCTGGCCGCTCGCGTCAGCGGCGAGGCCCAGTCGGCGTTCCCTGACGGGCCGCCTACGGACGCCAAGATGGCGGATGCCAAGAAGGCGGACGCGAAAGCGGACAAGGGCGGATCGAAGCCCGACGCCGCCAAGCCAGAGGCCGCGGCCAGCGCATCCGCGGACAAGACGCCGAAGGACAAGACGGCGAAGGACAAGTCGACCCACATCGCCTCGGGCAAGGTCAACGCCATCGTCATCGCCGACACCGACCTGATGGCGGATCAGTTCTGGGTCGACCGGCGCGAGCTGCTGGGCCAGCAAGTCGTGGTGCCGACCGCGCAGAATGCGGCGCTCGTGGTCGGCGCGCTCGAGAACCTCTCGGGCAACGATGCCCTCATCTCGCTGCGGGCCCGCGGCGTCACCGACCGGCCGTTCACGCTGGTGGAGGATCTGCGCCGGAACGCTGAGCGCAAGTTCCGCGAGAAGGAGCAGGCGTTGACGCAGAGGCTGCAGAGCCTGCAGCAGGGGCTCAACAAGCTCGAGAGCTCGCAAGGCGGCGGCGCCGTGCTGCTGTCGGAGGAGGAGCGGGCCGCAGCCGACAAGTTCCGCGCCGACATGCTCCACACCCGGCGCGAGTTGCGCGACGTCAAGCTCGCGTTGCGCCGCGACATCGACCGGCTGGACGGCTGGCTCAAGTTCGCCAACATCGGCCTCGTTCCGCTCGCGATTGGCTTTGGCGGCCTTGGATGGTCGCTGTGGCGCACGCGGCGGCGCAAGGGAGGAAAGCACTGATGACGCCCAAGCACTTTGCCGCGCTGGCCGCAGCGGCCGCTGTCTGCCTCGCGGCGGCCCTCGTCGTCTACTCGTCGTCCGTTCCCTGGTCGCGCGCCACACCGCACGGCGCCCCGCTCTTTGCCAACCTGCAGTCCAATCCCCCTCCGAAGCTTGCGCGCATCGAGGTCGAGCAGGGGGGCGACAAGCTCACGCTCGAGCACAAGGGCAACAACTGGCTGCTCAAGCAGCACGAGGGATATCCCGCAACGCCGGAGAAGGTGCGCGCCTTTCTTGTCGGTCTGACGGAGGCACAGCTCGTCGAGGCCAAGACCAACCGCAAGGACCGCTATCACTTGCTCGCGCTCGAGGACCCGATGAGCAAGGGGGCAAACTCGCGGCTCGTCAAGCTGATCGACGATGACGGCAATGTCGTCGCCCAGGCGGTGATCGGCAAAAAGCGCAGTGATGCCTTTGGGTCGGGCAAGAGCGGCACCTACGTGCGCCGCCCGGACGAAACGCAGACGTGGCTTGTCAACACCGAGATCGATGCCGGCACGGGTTTGAGCGATTGGGTCAAGTCCCGGCTGTTCGAGGCGCGCAGCGGCGACATCAAGCACGTCACGGTGCACATGCCCGGCAAGGATGACGTCGACATCGAGCTCGCCGCCAACGGCGTCGAGCACCTCCTGCAGAACATCCCCGACGGCATGAAGGTGAAATACGCCAACTCGATCGGCGACATCGTCGATGCGGTAGGTTCCTTCGACCTCGACGACGTGAAGAAGCTCGACGCCCCGCCCGCCGCCGACAAGGTAAGCACTGTGACCGTCGACTTGAAGAGCGGCCTCAGTTGCGTGTTCACGATCCGACCCGACGGCGGTATCGCCTGGCTGACGCTTGCCGCGAGCGGCGAAGGTGATGCCAAGAAGTCCGCCGATGCCCTGATGGCGCGCACGAAGGGCTGGCAGTTCAGCATCCCGAAAAGCAAGGCCGACGCGATCCTCAAGACCCGAGACGAGCTGTTGGAGAAGATCGCGTCCTGAGCCCGGCGGAGGGCGATTACTTTGCCGCAGCCGGCTTTGCGGCTTCGCCCTTCTCGTGCATGGCGATCGTGATGCGGCGTGAGCCGAGCTGCTCGTCCGACACCCAGTCAAGCGCGCGCTCGAAGACGAGCGGCTCCGGGGCGAGCCGCCAATAGCGGTCGATGAGGTCGGGCTTTGCGGGCTTGGCGGTCACGAGGCCGAGGGTGAAGCGGAAGTCGCCGGCTTCCTCCGCGAGCTTCGGGAACGGGTTGCCCACGGGATAGAAGCGCACCGTATCGGTGAACGTCTCGTGCCCGGCGATGGACAGCGGCGCAAACGAGCGGTTGGTGGCGTTGGAATCGACCTGGTGCTCGCCGAGCAGCGCGCTGTAATAGCGCTTCGTCTTGTGCGTCTTCAAGTTCTCCACGTCGAGGCGCATCGACAAGACGGTGCCGGTGCGCGCCCCGCCGTTGGTGATGGTGATGGGGATTGCGAACAGCTCCACATCGCCGCCGTTGTCGCGCGCGTAGTGGATGACGGGCGGCACGAACACCTCGAGCTCGGCGGTCTTGAAGCTCGAACTCATAGAGCGAGAACCCGGAGATGACGAGGGCGACGGCCGACAGGATCGTCGCCTGCGTGCCGCCGTAGCCGGCAATCGCAATGCTGGCGATGGCCCCGTCGTCGCGCGGTTGCTGCGGGCCGGTCGTCATTCCCATGCTCGTTCCCCCTGGTTACGCGTTACGCCGAATTGCGCCCATCCACGCCGCCCCATTGCGGCGGCCGCAAGGCATTGACCGGCGCCTGGTGATCCTTTCCTGCAGCGGCCACGGTGCTCCCCTCCGGCTGCCGCCTGGCCCCCTTGGCAAGCGCACAACGGGCTTCTCAATTGACGTACATCAAGGGAGCCCCCAGTTTGCTTGGGCACGATGGGTGCAAAAGAAAAAGGTCTCCTCTCCAATAGGGGGCGCGCTTCAGTTCGGATCTAACGGAGGCCCACTCTATGGAGGCGGATAGTGATTCCCTAAAACGGGGCGTGCGCGCGGGACAGCTCGGCTTTCCCGTGCGCCGTGTGCCCCTCGATGCGCCGTGGGATTGGCTCGGCGCCGGCTGGCGGGATCTCTGCGCGCTGCCGGTGGCGAGCCTCGCCTATGGCGCGTTCTTCGCCGTTTCGGCCTGGATCGTCATCCTCGTGCTTCTCCAGCTCGGCGCGCTCCCGCTCATTCCTGTGCTGGCCGCCGGGTTCGTCTTGGTCGCACCGCTTCTGGCGGCAGGGCTCTATGAGATGAGCCGTCGTCTCAAAGAGGGCGAGCCGGTTACACCACGCGCGGTCTTCGATGCTTGCGCACCGGCCGCGGGCAGGCTCGGGTTCTTTGGTGTGGTTGTGTTCTTTGCCTTCTTCATATGGGTCGAGCTCGCCTTCCTTCTTCTCTCGCTCTTCCTTGGCGAAGTGGCGCTTCCCGATCCCAGCGAGTTCGTGCACACCCTACTGTTTACAAACGCGGGGCTCGGCCTCCTTTTTGCTGGAACGATAACGGGGGGATTGCTGGCGGCGATGATATTCGCCGTCTCCAGCGTGGCTGTGCCGTTGCTATTGGTGAAGGACGTCGATGCCGTCACGGCGATGGCGACCAGCGTGCGGGCGGTAAGCCTCAACGCCGGTGTCATGCTTCTGTGGGCGGCTCTGATCGCAGGCTACATGGTGCTGGGGTTTGCGACGCTGTTCGTCGGTCTGATCGTCATCTTTCCGCTGCTCGGTCTTGCCACGTGGCACGCATTCCGAAGCCTCGTGGACGTCGACGGCGTGTGACCATAGCCCCGCCTATCACTGCCCCTTGCGCCGGCTCATGAAGGCGATGCGCTCGAACAGGTGGACGTCCTGCTCGTTCTTCAAAAGCGCGCCCGCGAGCGGCGGAATCAATTTGCGGGCGTCCGTCTCGCGCAGCGTCTCGGGCGCGACGTCCTCGTTGAGCAAGAGCTTGATCCAGTCGAGCAGCTCCGAGGTCGATGGCTTCTTCTTGAGGCCCGGCACCTCGCGGATCTCATAGAAAATGCGCATCGCCTCGGCCACGAGCCGCCCTTTGAGCCCCGGGAAATGCACGTCGACGATCTGCGCCATCGTCTCCGCGTCGGGAAAGCGGATGTAGTGGAAGAAGCAGCGGCGCAGGAAGGCGTCGGGCAGCTCCTTCTCGTTGTTGGAGGTGATGATGACGATGGGGCGGCTCTTCGCTTTGATCGTCTCGCCCGTCT
The DNA here is from genome assembly GCA_963724945.1 of uncultured Alphaproteobacteria bacterium. Taxonomy (GTDB): domain Bacteria; phylum Pseudomonadota; class Alphaproteobacteria; order Rhizobiales; family Hyphomicrobiaceae; genus Hyphomicrobium_A. Next base: position 2,243,944 of record CAVRWL010000003.1, read on the forward strand.
CGTAGACGAAGAACTCCATGCGGTCGAGCTCCTGCAACAGATCGTTGGGGAACTCGATGTCGGCCTTGTCGATCTCGTCGATCAGAAGCACGGCGCGCTCCTGCATCTGGAACGCCTCCCACATTTTGCCGCGCTTGATGTAGTTGGCAATGTCGTGGACGCGTGCATCGCCGAGCTGGCTGTCGCGTAGGCGCGAGACCGCGTCGTACTCGTAAAGACCCTGGTGCGCCTTGGTTGTCGATTTGACGTGCCACTCGATGATCGGCGCGCTAAGCGCGTCGGCGACCTCCAGCGCGAGCGCGGTCTTGCCTGTGCCCGGCTCGCCTTTGACGAGGAGGGGACGGGACAGCGTGATCGCCGCGTTGACGGCCACTTTCAGATCGTCGGTGGCGACGTAGCGGGACGTGCCGTCGAACTTCATGGGCAGGGCTCCAAGAGGCTGGTCTGCAAACATTAGGGTTAGGCTTCGGCGGCGGGCAAGGCGCGGCCGGCGTGACGTGGCGATGCAACGCAATTGTGACGGGGGCGGCGTGGCGGGGCGACAGCGCTTCCGGCGCGGCCATGAAAGCGCCGCGATGGTCGTCTCGTGCGATGCACAGATTTCTTTGTGCTCTCCGCCACTTAAGCCTAAGTCGGGAACTCCTTGACAGAAGCGCGCACTCCCTCCAATAGGAGGCGCCCAACGTAGCTTGTCGTCGCCGGCGAAGTGGCCGGGCGCTGTCTCTAAGAGCCTCGAGGGAGGCCCACTATGAGCAAGCGAAACGTCAAGAAGGCTGCTAAGCCCACGACCTCCAAGGCGCGGGTCGCGGGCCGCAAGGCCGTCCCGCGCGCGTCCAAAGTCAAGAGTGCGGCGCCCGCCAAGGCGAAGCCGGCGGCGAGACGGAAAGTAGCGGGGAAAAAGATGACGGCGCGTGCCAAGGCCTCTTCGATCGTGCTGCCGCCCAACTACCGTCCCTCCGAGGACGAGCCGTTCATGAACGAGCGCCAGCGTCTCTACTTCCGCCAGAAGCTGCTCACCTGGAAGGAGGAGATCATCCGCCAGACGCGCGAGACGCTCGCGGGCCTGCACGAGGAATCGATCCAGCACGCCGATCTCGCCGATCGCGCCACCTCCGAGACCGACCGCGCGCTCGAGCTCAGGGCGCGCGACAGGCAGCGCAAGCTCATCGCCAAGATCGATGCCGCGCTCGCCCGCATCGAGGACGGCTCTTACGGCTACTGCGAGGAGACGGGCGAGCCGATCGGTTTGAAGCGCCTCGATGCGCGCCCGATCGCCACGCTCTCCGTCGAGGCGCAGGAGCGCCACGAGCGGCGCGAGCGCGTCTACCGCGAGGACTGAGCCTCGGGCTGCCGGCCCCGGCATCGTCCCGCACCGGCACCGTTGTTAAGCGGCTGCTAACCTTATTCGGCGACCCTTCCAGGCAGAGAGTTCGCAAGCTAGGGGAGTTTCGCCCATGGCCGACCGCCTATCGTGGCTCGCGCTTGTCGCCGCCCTCACCTTCAGCATCGCGGTCGTGATGCTCGGCAACGGCTCCAACGCATCCGAGCCCGGCGCAAAGCCCGATGCACATCCACTTACGTGCTGTGGGGCGCAACGCTGAGCGCCCGCGCGCAGGGCTCAGCTTTAGTCCTTCTTCACCGCCTCGCGCGGCGCGCGCTCCTCCCCTGGCCGCGCGCGTGCGCCCGCCCTCTCGGCGCCGAACGGCTCTTTGCGCAAGCTCTCCAGCTCGCTGAAGTCCTCGTGCCGATGCGGACCGGCAAGATCGATCCCGTGCGCGCGCAAGGCCTTGACGGCTGCCACCCGCAACGCCGTCTCCAGGCGGCGCCCGCTCGCTCCCGCCGCGATCGCCGCCGATAGCGAGAACTCCAGCGCGGATTCTCCGACGTTCTCGAAGGCAACCTCCGGCGCCGGCTCCTGGCGCGCTTCGGGGCAGCGGCGCGCGGCCGCGCCAAGCGCGTTCAGCACCACGTCGGGATCGGCGTTGAGCGCGACGTTGATGCGCACTGAGACGCGCTCGGGCTGCGCGCGCGGCCCGCTCGCGTGACCCACCTGCACGGCGAAGTAGGGGATGTCCAACCCGGCCGAGCGCAGCGCCTTCACGATCTGCGTGCGCAGCTCGGTCTGCACCTCCAGCGAGCGGTTGATGTCAGGGAGGTAGACGCGGACGGAGTACTCCATCGCCTGGTCGCCGAGATTGTCGAGGACAACCTGTGGCGGAGGGTGGCGAAGGATCGTGGTGCAGTGCTCGGCGACCTCTTGCAGCACCGCCTGCGCCAGCTCGGGATCGCAGGCGTAGGACACGCGCACGCTGACGTTGAGGCGTCCGAGCTGGTTGCGGTGCGTGAGGTTCGTCACCGTCTGCGTTACGAGCTCGGAGTTGGGCACGATCAGACTTCGCGCGGTCGAAGGTCTCGATCTCGGTGGCGCGCACCGAGATGCGCCGCACGTAGCCCTCGCCTTCCTTGACGGCGATCCAATCCCCGACCTTGATCGGGCGCTCGACCAGCAGCACGAGCCCTGAGACGAAGTTGTTGACGATTCCCTGCAGGCCGAAGCCGATGCCGACCGAGAGCGCGCCGGCGACGATGGCGAGGCTCGTTATGTCGAAGCCGGCGTAGGCGACGGCGGCCAGCACGGCGACCGCGAAGCCGAGATAGCCGGCGCCGGTATAGATCGAGTTGGCGAGGCCGGAGTCGAGCCGGGTGCGCGGGAATGCGCGCGCCGTGAGCCAGCGCTGGAACAGTCGCGTCGCCGTCAACAGGGCCGCGAACAGCACGAGCGCGGAAAGAATGCGCACGAGCGAGACGCGCACGCCTCCGACCTCGAAGCCCGAGAGGCCGGCCCTGAGCGAGCTCAAGACCTCCGAGCCCGACATGCCCCATGCCATCAGGGTGAGCGGCACGGCGGCGGTGACGAGCAGCAGATTGAGCGCAAGGCGCAGACCCCGCGCAAAAAGCTGCTCCTTGAGCTCATCGGGTGTCGCGCTCGCCGCAGGCGCCATGGCTTCGGACGTGGCCACCGGCGCGACGATGCGTACCGCGCGGATTGCCAGATGAAGCAGCGCGATGATCACGAGACCGCTGCCCATCAGCAGCAGCTGGCCTGCGATGAAGCGCGCGAGCGAGACGTAGCCCAGAAGCGCCGCGCCGAGCACGAGGGCGGCGACGGCGACGAGCAGCGCCTTCAGCCAATAGGGGCGCCAGCGCGCGATGGGTGCGCCGGGCGCGTGCGCCTTCGCTACGAAAGGCGTGTTGACGATGAGAAGAACGAGAGCGGCGTAGGCGAGGCTGGCTAGGAACGCCGAGACGATGCTGGCGGAGAGCGGAAGCGACAGGATGACGATCATGCGGCGCAGAAGCTGATCGAGCGCATAGACGCCGGCGATCGCCTGGACGGCGAGGCAGATCCGGCCGGCGCTCTTATCATCGAGGTCGAAGACCCGCCAGCGCGATCGGTCGGGTTGCAGCATGGCGCGTGCGAGCGAGGAAACGCCGACGAAGGTCAGGAACGCGACGAATGCCGATTGCGCGAAACGCTCGACCTGCCAGTAGAGCAGTCCCGTCTCGTCGAGCCCAGCATAGAGCACGCAGGCCGCGCCGACGGCGGGCAGCGCGAAGGCGATCGCCGAGGCAACCGCCGCGGCCGCGCGCTCATAGAGCGGCGGCGCCGCAGCAGCCGAGGCCGTGCGCCAGGCGAGAAAGACGCGGGCGCACACGGTGCGCAGGCCCGCGTAGGCAAGCGCCGTCGCCGCCAGCACGCCGAGCAGGCCGAGCCAGCGCAAGGCGACGATCGACCACCAGTTCCCGGCGATGAAGGCGATCTGCCGGCGCGCGAGATAGAGCTGGTTGGCGGCCGTTCGCCACACCTCGGGCTGCAGCGGCGTTTGCGTCTGCCACAAGAGGAAGCGGGCGAAGATGCCCTGGCGGACGTGCTGGACGCGACTGATGAGCTGGTTGGCACGCTCCTCCACGAGCGCCGCCGTCTTGATCGCGCCGTCGATCTGCGCCGCAACCGAGTTGAGGCGGTTGCGCTCGACGACGATCTCGGGTGCCTCCGGCGGCTGGCCGGCGGTGGGAGGCGCCCCGAGCTTCGCGATCTGCGAGCGCACCTCCTCGAGCCGCGGCTGCAGATCATCGGCTGCGGCCTTGGCCTTCGATTGGATCGTCTCGATGCGCGCGCGCAGGGCGGCGAGCTCTTTTTGTACGCCGGGCGCTTCGTCGAGCTCTTTCTCGGCCGCTTCGATCGCGTCGGAGACGTCGTTGACCGGCTGCAGCAGATCCTCAAGCTTCGGCGCGCGCATCTTCGGCAGCGGCACCTCGATGGCTCTGTCGGGCGCGAGCGCGGGCGCGCTGGGCTGCGCCGGCGCCGCGCTCTGGGCAGCGTCGCTCTGCGTAGCGGGGGGCGCTGAGCGCGCAGGTGGCGCGAGCGCCAGCGTGCAGCAAAGCGACAGAAGAACGATTTGTAGTGATCCGCGGCTCATGACTGTCCCCGCTCAGATTTGGCACCGATAAGGGCCGGCGGAGCTGTCGCCGCTCTCTCGACGCCGCTGCCGTTTCGGTTTGGACGCAGCGAATCGGCCCCCCTGTCTTGCGACCAAAAAACGTGGCCGATTGTGAGGCACCGGTTGAGGTTTTTCGGCGGGGACGGACCCCGTCCACCCCGCGACCACGCACTTCATGCGATCTTAACCCTAATGATTGAAGTGTTGACAGGCAAAGCGGCGGCACCCAATGGCTTTGCACCGCAGAGGCGCCATTTGCCCCTGCAGCCGGGTGCCAGGGTTGCCGGCGTTATGGCGGCCCGTTGTGTGTAATGCGTACAGAGTTGATCCGCCATGCCGGCGCCCGAGACCTCGCCAACCCAGAATCAGCTAGCTTCCCTGCGTATGCGTCAGCGCAATGCGATTGAGCTGCAACCCGGCCCCTTCGACGGGATCCATGTGGGTCCCGGGGCCGGCAGCATCCTTCCCGCCATCGTCGCCATAGCGGCCGGCGCCGCGGCCCTCATCGCTCTCATCGCGAGCGGTATCGGTCAGCCGCTGTTGCTGCTGGCGATCGCCGTGCTCGCCACGGTGGGGCTGTTCTTCGTTCTCGCGTTCGCATCGGGCTACGTCCGCGTCGGCCAGCGCCCACCCGTTGCCGATCTCGTCAAGGCGGCCGCCGACGGGCTCGATCAGGGGCTCATGATCGCGAGCCGCGAAGGCGAGACCATCTACGCCAACGCCGAGTTCGAGGCCCTCGTCGGCCGCTCGGACGCCGATCGCATGGGCGCGCTGCAGGAGCTCTTCACGGGCGAGCCGCAAGCGAGCGCCGCGCTCTACCGCTTGACGCGCGCGGGCGAGCGCGGCGAGGCGCTGAGCGAGGAGTTCCCGCTCAAAGGCAGTGTGCCATCGGGGCGTGGCGCGCGCACGATCCGCGCCTCCGTGTCTCCCTTTCGCTCGGGCGGCGAAAGCGGCGCCATGGTGCTGTGGCGCATCGCCGACGTGACGGCCGAGCGGCAGAAGGAGGCCGCGCGGCTCGCCGGCGTCGAGGTGCAGCTCGCCCAATTCGATTCCGCGCCCGTCGGGCTCGCCTCGGTCGGCGCCGACGGCTCGCTCCTGCATATCAACGGCACGCTCGCGCGCTGGATTGGACGCACGCCGAAGTCGGTGTTCGACGAGCATCTGACGCTCGGCGACATCACCTCGGGCGATGGGGCCAGCCTCGTCGGCAACCTGCTCGGGCGAGCGGGCGCGGAGGCTGCAAGCCTCGACACCGAGCTCATGCGCGAGGACGGGCGCATCCTGCCGGTGCGCCTCTTAGCGCGCGCGGTGCCGAGCGGCAAAGGCCTGACGATCGCCGTGCTCAACCTCGTCGGCGAGGGCGCGAGCGAGGCCGAGGGCGACGCCACCGGCGCGCGCTTTGCACGCTTCTTCCAGTCGGCGCCGTTCGGCATCGCCATTCTCGGGCCCGACGGACGCGTCGCCAGCGCCAATACTGCCTTCTGCAACATGGTCCTCGAGGGGGCGAGCGGCGTCGGTGTCGCCGCCGCGGACGCTCTCGGCCGGGCCGCCAATCCCGACACGCGGGTGGCGGTCGAGGCGGGCTTGAAGCGCGTGCTCTCGGGGCGCGCGGTGCTGGCGCCGGTGGAGATCACGGTCGGCGCGCGGCGCGATCACGTCTCCCGCGTCTATATGAGCCCGTTCGTGGCCGCTGGCGGCGACAAGGAGGCGGCGATCCTCTACGTCGTCGACGCCACCGAGCAGAAGGCGCTCGAAGCGAAGTTCGCGCAAAGCCAGAAGATGGAGGTCGTCGGCAAGCTCGCGGGCGGCATCGCACACGACTTCAACAACATGCTGACGGCGATCCTCGGCTTCTCCGACATGCTGCTCGGCATGCACCGGCCCAAGGACATCGCCTACAAGGACATCAAGAACATCCAGTCGAGCGCCAATCGCGCGGCCGAGCTCGTGCGCAAGCTCTTGGCGCTCGCGCGCCAGCAGACACTGCAGAACGAGGTCGTGAACCTCGGTGACGTCCTGACCGACGAGGCGCCGCTCTTGAAGCGCTATCTCGGCGAGAAGAGCGAGCTCAAGATCTCGTCGGAGCGCGACCTCTGGTACGTGATGACCGACAAGCACGAGTTCATCCAGGCGCTGTTCAACCTCATCACCAACGCCAAGGACGCGATGCCCGACGGCGGCACGCTGACGATTGCCGCGCGCAACGTCCCTGAGCGCGAGAGCCAGAAGCTCGGCCACCGCGAGCTGGCGGCGGGCGAGTACGTGCTGATCGAGGTGGGCGACACCGGGCACGGCATGAGTGCCGAGGTGATGGAGAAGGTGTTCGAGCCGTTCTTCACCACGAAGGCGATCGGCAAGGGCACCGGCCTAGGTCTCGCCTCCGTCTACGGCATGGTGAAGCAGTCGGGCGGCTACATCTATCCCGAGAGCGAGGAAGGCAAGGGCACCTCCTTCAAGATCTACCTGCCGCGTCATTTCGTGGAGAAGGAAGACGAGATCGCGCCGCCCAAGGAGAAGAAGAAGGAGCAGCGCGCCGCCGACCTCACCGGCACGGGCCGCGTGCTCCTCGTCGAGGACGAGGAGGTCGTGCGCAACTTCGCCGCGCGCGCGCTGAAGCGCCAGGGCTACAAGGTGCTGGAAGCTGGCAGCGGCGTGGAGGCGCTCGAGGTGATGGAGAAGAACAAGGGCAAGATCGACATCGTCGTCTCCGACGTCGTCATGCCGGAGATGGACGGGCCCACGCTCTTGAAAGAGCTGCGCAAGAAGAACCCCGACCTGAAGATCATCTTCGTCTCCGGCTATCCCAACGACGCCTTCAAGGCGTCGATCGGCGACGCGGACTTCGCCTTCCTGCCCAAGCCCTTCTCGCTGCCGCAGCTCGCCGCCAAGGTGAAAGAGGAGCTAGCGCGGTAGCGCTTTTCGCGTCGCTCCATCGGCTCGGCGCGCGGGCGAGCGGGCCAACGCGCCGGCCAAAATGCGTACAAGTCGACTTGATCGCGATCCTTGCCGCTAAGGCCCCGGAAAGCCTGCAGGGCGCAGCGTGTGCGTCTGGCCTTATCGCGGTCAGCACCTATGGGACATCAGGCCATGGCACATCAGGCCAAGCAGTCTGCCGCCGCCACCGCGCCGCCGGCTTTGGCGGAAGACCGCTCCTCTGCCCGCCGCTCCGTGCGCAAGCACGCGATCCTGCATTGCCGCGATCGCGTGCAGACGGTTCTCATCCGTGACATGTCAGCGGGCGGCGTGAAGGTGCAGAACGCCTTCGGCCTTTTCGCCGGGGACCCCGTCAGGATCGAGCTGTTGACGCGGCAGGCCTTCGAGGGGTTGGTCGCATGGTCGGTTCCACCGTACTGCGGCATTCGCTTCAACACGCCGCTGCGCGAGGACGATCCTCTCCTGACCACCAACACGCCGGGCAAAGTGCCGAGCTGAGCCGGCGCTCAAGTGTTGCTGAGCACAGAGGCGTGGTGGCCGCTAAAGGGCGCGCGCCGTTACAATTCGTTACGTGCACCCGCTTTCCCAGCAATATGCGCGCAAAACCGCGCCGGCACTCTTCCCCTCGGCGACCGTCATTCGGCGCCGCTTGAGCGGCACTCCGGGCTCGAGCCTTTGTCCGATGAAAGCAAAGGAGGTTCGCGATGAAGGGAAGATCGCGCGCAGTTGTTGCAGGTCTCTTGAGCCTTGTCTTGACCTTGGGTGCGCTCGGCGCTGCGACCGGAGTGGCGCAAGCCGCATCCACTCCCGGGGTGGCGCTTAAAGCGGGATCCACGGCCGAAACCCTCGTTACGCCCGTCTACTACCGCTGCATCGTCAGGGTGTGCGGCCCCTACCGCTGCGTCTGGGTGAACCGCTGCCGCCGTCCCTGGCGGTGGTGAGCCCGCATTTCCTCGTTCCCTGCGCGTTGCCCCCGGAAGCGGTCGCTCGCCGGCGCCCTTCCGGGGTCTTTTCATGCGGCTAGTCGTCGGGGAGCACGAGGTCGACCTCGAAGCGGGCCGCCCAGCCGTGCGCGTCGCTGTCGGGATCTTCGACCCAGTAGCGCACGCCCGGGCCGAAGCTCACGGCGGCCCCGCCGAGCCGGATGAGCTTCGTCAGCGTCAGGTTGATCGGCACCGAGCCTTCGTTGTTGGTCCAGTAGTAGGTCGACTCCGAGTTGACGCCGAGCGTCCAGGCATCGTGCGTGGTGTAGCTCAGGAACGGCTGCAGGTAGATCTCGTTGATGGCGGCGTCCTCAGCGCTGCCGCCGACCGACCAGAGCTGGCGCACGAGCAGGCCGACGGTCCACGGCCCGGGCGGCTGCCAGACGACGGCCGCAGTCGGCCCCAAGCTCCATCGCTGCGAGCCGAGGGCGGAGCTCGAGGCTGGAAAGTCGACGACGGGACCGAGCCCCAGCGAGAGGCCGCGTTGAACCGGTCCGCGCGGCGATAGGAAGGCGCTCAAGTTGACGCCCGCGAGCCCGTCCTGCGTGCCCGAGCTCGGCGACACCTCGCTCTGCTCGATCATGGGCATGAAGAGGCGGCTGATCAGGCTCCAGTCTTGGTCGAGGTGCACGGGAACGATGGGCTCGAAGCGCACGTAGTTGGACGTGCCCTGCCGGTCCTCGCCGATGCGGCCGTCCCAATTGTACTGGAGCGGTGCGGTGGCGAGGTCGGCGATCGGGTTGGCGACCTTCTTGGCGAGCTCGAAGAGCCGCTCATCGGCAATGGCGGGCGGGCAAGCAAGCAGCGACAGGAGAGCGGCGAGGGCGGCGCGGCGCATTGCGGTCCTCCGCGGGGATGCAACCGGCCGCTAGAACTTGCCCGTGATGCCCATCACCGGGCCCTGCTGCAGCGCGTCGAACTCGTAGCGCGTGATGCCCGCGCCCGTCTCGTAGTCGACCGACAGCGCGCGGTAGCCGAGATAGCCGTCGAGGGTGAGCGGGCCCTCGATGCACAAAAACCAATTGTAGGTGGCGAGCACCTGCCAGGTGAATTTGCTCGCCGCGCCGAAACCGCCGACATCGCCGCGCAAGGCCACCTCCTCGCCGGGCGCCGGCTGCCAGCGCAGGCGCGCGCCGATGAACGGGTCGACCCAGTCGATGGAGCCCGACTGCGCCAGAGCGCGGCCGCCGGAGACGGTGAGCCCCGAGAGGTTGAGCGTGCCGGCAACATCGACGTCGACGTCGAGATCCTGGTGCCAGTAGCGGCCGCCCGCGAGCAGCTCGAGCACGGTGTCGGGCGCGCGGCTGGCGCTGTAGCCCGAGTTCCACTGCATCACCTCGTACATGCCGCCAAATTCCACCGTCCAATAGCGGTAGTCGGCGGAGAGCGCCGCACCGAGCGTCCCGCTGACGTGGGGCGAGAACGTCCTGGAGTGCAAGAGCGAATCCGAGGAGCCGAGGCTCGCGTACATGGTATCGTTGAAGAGCGTGAGCGGGCCCTTCTTGGCCTGCATATAGCTCATCCACACCATGTTGAGGCTTTCGAGCACCTGCGCTGGGTTCTGCGCCACCGTGAACTCACGGCCCTCGACGACGGCATTGCCGGAGACCCACGGCAGCCAGCCGTACGGCGTGAACTGGTACTCCCACCCGCTCGGCGGCGCGAAGGTGCGCAGCGGCCGCGGCTCTCCGTCGGCGCGCGCGGGCATGACGAGAAGAGCCCACGCGGCAATCGCAAATGCAACGACGCGCATGACACCCCTCCCTGAAAGAGCGGCAGGATGATCCGTGCGCGCAACGTTGCCCCGATTCGGACGAGGCGGCCGTCGCCCAAAAGGCCTATCCAAAGATATAATCGATGATGTAGGTGCGGTCGTCGGGCGACAAATTCGGCGGTGGGCGCTCGAAGCGCGCCTTGCGTATCGCCTCGACCGCCGCGTCGTCGAGCGCGGAGTTGCCGCTCGTGCGCAGCATGTGCACGTACTCGATCTCGCCGCTCTTGCCGATCTGGAACGAGACGAGCACGTGCCCCCACAGCGCAAACGGCCCGGGGCGCGTCTTCATCAGCGCGGCGATCACGCTGCGGGTGAAGGCGCTCGACTTGCCAGAGGCGCCCATGCCGCGCAGCTGCATGTCGCCGGAGGTGGCGGCCTGGCGCTGCTCGCGCCGCTTCTGCGCCTTTCGGGCGTAGGCCTCATTGATCTTGCGCGTGAGGTCGGCGGCGGCCGCGTCGACCAGGCTGTCGAGATCGAGAAGCATCGGCGAGCCGTCGGGGCGCGGCTCGTCCGTGGTGTCCTTGGCGGGCTCTTTTTGCTCCGCCTCGGGCTGCGCCAGCGCCGCTTGCTGCTCAGGTTGCGGCGGTTGCGGCGGCTGCTGGTTTTGCTGCGGCGCCGGCACGTTCTTGCCCTCGCGCCAGTGCTTGGTCTTGGCGTTGCGGTCGGGATCGGGGACGAGCTCGACGTTGATCGAGTCCGGCGCATCCTGCCCGCGCTTCTCCTTCTGCTGCTGCTGCAGCGCCACCAGCGAGGCGGCGCCCGAGACCGCTTGCCCGGCGATCAGGCTCGCATAGACGAGCGTCGCCGCGATCGCGCCCATCCACAGCGTGCGCTCGTGCTGCTCGGCGGCGCGGCGGATGCGCTGCTCGGCATCGAGCACGCCGAACAGCGTCGGCTTGGCTTCGGCTTTGCCCGGCGGCGGTGATGCGTCTGCGGCCGGAGGTGCGTCGGCATTCGGGGCGGGAGGTGGAGGCTCCGGGCTGGATGCCGCCTTGGGCGCGGCGCCCGGCTCGGGGGCAGGCTTCGCCGCCGGCTCGGGCGTGGGGCCCGGCGCGCGCTTGAGGCTGGCGACGGCGGCCGCGATGGCGGCTCCCTCCGTCTCTCCGGCGGTGTCTTTCGCCTTGTCCGACATGGAAAGTTCGACTAGGCCCCGGCCAAAGCGCCACTTTAGCGCGCGACGGCGCCGGCGCTTAATCCCCAATGACGTCCCATGCACATGGGACTGCGGCGGAATAAATGCCAGCGCCCTTTGCGTCACGGGCGCCAAGGCTGCGCTGGGCAAATTTTGAGCACCCCTGCGGCGCGCACCCGAGGAGGTGCTGGCGATCTTGGCGAAGCGTACGGGGAGGGGGCGCCTAGCCGGGGAGGGGCATCAGGCCGACAAGCGCAAGGACAACGAGCACGAAGACCGCCATCGCCAGGGGCGACTCGACCAAGTCTTTCAGCTGTTTGCGCACGTTGGTGATCGACTGCATGGCCGGAAGACTAGCAGCGCGACCCCGGCGCACCCATCGCGAACGGGGGCGAATACAGAGTAATCCTCAGCTTTTTTAGGCTAGCGCCTGCAACGGGCGCCCCGCCTTTGGCCGTTTCCTTCGGAACAGGTGTTCAGGTCCGCGCGCGCTAATCCTGGTGGCCGATGTTCAGGGCTACGCGAGGAGAAGAAACGTGAACGTGCTGAGCTACACCATCCGCTGCTACCGCGCGGCGCCGGGCGACGCCAATTGCCCCAACGTGCCGCTGTTCGCCGAGAGTTTGGATGAGGCGATCGGGGCGGCCGGCGACATGCTGCTCGCCTATCACAACAGCCCCAAGCGGCATCCGGCGCTGAAGCCGTGGCTGGCACAACTCGAGGACGAGGGCGGGGTGGTCGTGGCACGCGTGCGTATCGTCGGCCGCGACGCGGTCGAGCGCTTCGCGGCCTAGCGCGCGCGGCCGTTTTCGCGCCGCGCCGTCCAGCCTGAAATTCCCATGGTTGCCATCTGCTGCGTGCCCTGATTGTCTGGTGGCCTGCTCAGCGCAGGGCATGAGGGTCTGACTTGAGGGTCTGACATGGCGGCGCCGGAACGAGACGTGGTTCTTCTGTGGCTCCCGAGCGGGCGCCCGGCGAAGGGGGACGACTTCGCTGCGGGCGAAGCTTGGCCCAGCCTCGATGCGGCGATCCTGCACGCGGGAGCCGCCAAGCGCGCCGACGGCAAGCGGCCTTGGATCCGCTGCGACAAGAAATTCATCCTTTCCCCCGACGACATCGCCGCCGCCTACCCCGACGTGAAGGGCCCGCGCTGAGGACTTGGGCGAAGCGGGATTGTTGGGGGGTGGGAGCAGCGGCGCCGACCGTGCGTCATTAGGACGACCCGGCCGCCGCAACCCCATACCGTCATCCCGGCGTCATGGCGGAGCCATGCTTCGCATGGACGGCCGGGGCCCACGCAAGTCTCCGCGAACGCTACGACAGCGCGATATCTCGCACCTGCCAACGCAACGCAGCGACGCCGCGCTCGCTTCGAACATTGCCGCTTAGCCGCGCCAAAAAGCGCTTGTTGAAGCTGGCGTGGGTCCCGGCCTGCGCCGGGATGACGTTGGAGAGGGGGCATGCGTTCGCCCTCGCTCCGTCATTCCCGCGTCATGGCGGAGCCATTCTTCGCATGGACGCCGGGAACCGAGGACACCTTGCCGAACGTCCCAGTCATCCACAGTGGACGGTTGAGAACAAATCATGTACACATGAGTCGAAATTGAGAACATATAGCGCATGCCATAAGGTGAACCGACATGACAACGAGGCCGGAATTCCGTGTGGTCGAAGGGGGTGCGATGGACAAGATGAAGGCGCTCGAGCACGCGCTGCAGCAGATCGAGAAGCTGCACGGCAAGGGCTCGATCATGCGCCTGGGCGCCAACGACAAAGCCATCGACATCGAGGCGATCTCCACGGGCTCATTGGGCCTCGACATCGCGCTCGGCATCGGCGGCCTGCCCAAGGGGCGCGTCATCGAGATCTACGGGCCTGAAAGCTCCGGCAAGACCACGCTCGCGCTGCAGGTGGTGGCGGAGGCGCAGAAGAAAGGCGGCATCTGCGGCTTCGTCGACGCCGAGCACGCGCTCGACACGGGCTATGCCCGCAAGCTCGGCGTGAAGGTCGAGGATCTCTTGATCTCGCAGCCCGATAGCGGCGAGCAGGCGCTGGAGATCACCGACACGCTCGTGCGCTCCGGCGCCGTCGACGTGCTCGTCATCGACTCGGTTGCCGCCCTGACGCCCAAGGCCGAGCTCGAGGGCGAGATGGGCGACATGCAGCCCGGCATGCAGGCCCGCCTCATGAGCAAGGCCTTGCGCAAGCTCACCGCGTCGATCTCCAAGTCGCAGACCATGGTGATCTTCATCAACCAGATCCGCATGAAGATCGGCATCATGTTCGGCAATCCGGAGACGACGACGGGCGGCAACGCGCTCAAATTCTACGCTTCCGTCCGCCTCGACATCCGCCGCATCGGCCAGATCAAGGAGCGCGACGAGGTCGTGGGCTCACAGACGCGCGTCAAGGTGGTCAAGAACAAGGTCGCGCCGCCCTTCAAGCAGGTCGAGTTCGACATCATGTACGGGCAGGGCATCTCCAAGACGGGCGAGCTCGTCGACCTCGGCGTCAAGGCCGGGATCGTGGAGAAGTCGGGCGCGTGGTTCTCCTACGACGGGGAGCGCATCGGCCAGGGCCGCGAGAACGCCAAGGCGTTCCTCAAAGACAACCCCAAGATCGCCAACGCCATCGAGAAGGCGGTGCGTGCCAACGCCGGCCTCATCGTCGACAAGCTCTTGGTCGAGCCGGAGGCGGACGAGGCGGACGAGGGCGAGGTCCCCGACGAGGACGGCGTGCTGCCCGACGAGGACGACGCCGGCTCCAAGAAGGCCGCCCGCGCCAAGCGCTGACCCCATCAGCCGCGGTCGTGATCGCGACCTCCGGCGCCGCGGTCCGTAGGTTGGGTTGACCCCGGACCTCAGCCGGGGGGAACCCAACAATCGCGGCTGGAAGCGTTGGGTTTCGGCCGCACAGCGGTCTCAACCCAACCTACATCTGCAGATGAGCTTGCCGCTCGGGCAATTGCACGGGTACTGCACGTCGTCGCAGGTGCCGGTCGTGGCTCTGGCGCCGTCGCAAACACAATTTACGTTGACCGAGCCAGGAAGTCTTCGTGATCGTGCGCATTCCTCATGGAACCAAGGCGCTCGCGCGCGCTCTTGAGCTCGGCCCCTTGACTACGTTCACGGGCGCTTCGCCCTTGAGGAAAGCGATCACATCCTTGGCGACCATCTCACTCATGGTGCTTCGCGTCCCCTCCGTAGCAGATGCCGTGTGCGGCGTGAGCGTCACGTCGTCCAAGCCCGCAAGGCCTGGAGTGAGCTTGGGCTCGTTCTCGTAGACGTCGATCGCGGCTCCGCGGATGACACCGTCCTGCAGCGCCTTGACCAGCGCCGCTTCGTCGATGACCGGTCCGCGCGACGTGTTCACCAGATATGCGGTCTTCTTCATAAGCGACAGCTTCTCCGCATCGATGAGATGCCGTGTGGATTGAAGCAGCGGAACATGCACAGAAACGAAATCCGCCTCCTTCAGGACGTCCTCGACGCTCGCGCGAAACTCCGCGCCAGTCGCGTGCTCGAGCGGCTCAGAGCGCTTGATATCGTAGTAGATGCCCTTCATGCCGAATCCTTTGGTCATGATCTCAAGCACGCGCGATCCGATGCGCCCGCCTCCCAAAATGCCCAGAGTCTTCCCCTTGATATCCGTGCCTAGAAGGAGCATCGGTGCAAAGCTCTGGTATTTGCCCGCGCGGGTAAAGCGATCGCCTTCCGCTATGCGCCTTGCCGCGGCAAGGATCATTGCCGCCGCGTACTCGGCGACGGATTCGGTCAGCACGCCCGGCGTGTTGGTGATGGTAACGCCCTTCTCGGCGGCAGCTTTTAGGTCAATGTTGTCGAAGCCGACCGCATAGTTCGCAAAGATCTTCGCGTTCGGCGCAGCATCAAATACATCGCCAGAGATCTTGTCGTTCAGCTGGCTGATGACTGCATCCGGGTTGGTCTTCTTGAGTGCGGCAAGGAGCTCGTCATGCGTGAGCACGCCGTCTTTCGTGCTCGTTACCAGCTCATGTCCTGCTGCTTCAAGCAGCTTGGGGCCCGCTTCGAGAATAGCTCGAGTAATGTATATCTTCGACATATGTTACATGCCTCCATGCAGCACGAGCGGTAGAGGCTCAGCGCCGACGCACGGCGCAGACCCGACGCAATTGGGAGCGGCCAAGTCTGAAAACGTGGTTCGCGCAGTTCGGAGAATGCCGCGCGCAATTTCAGCGATTTTGCTCGATCTCCGTCTAATGGGGGCGGGTGCGATGGCCCAAGGGTTCGCGGCGCTATGCCCGTGAGCCGAGCACGATCTCCGCTTGGCCACACAGCCGAAGCCGATCAAGGCGCGCGCCCGGCCTGGTCGGTGGGCGGTCGGCCTCATGGTGGCGGATGTGCATGCTGACCGATCCCACACGTAGGTTGGGTTGAGCGCAGCGCAACCCAATAGCCCGGCGCTTGTCCGCATCACGGATGAGGTGTGCCGGGAAAGAGGGGTTGTGCTGCAATGAGGCGAAGCACACAGTCCGCCGCGTCGAGCCGAAATAGAGGGTCAGCCGCTCTCAGGCTGAGACGGCTCTTGCATGCATGAAGGGTATCGGTGCCATGGGCATTGTATCTCGAAAGCTGGCGTTGGCTCTTTCCGTCGTCCTCCTCCTCGCCTCACCGGCAATGGCCGGGCCGAGCATGTCTTGGGGCTGGGTCCCGCTCTCGGTCGACCAGGCTGAGTGCCTCCGCAGGGGCGAGGATGCTGTCAAAAAGCAGGGCTTCACCGACAAGCTTGAGATTTCCAAGACGTCTGTTTTCGGCATACGCGGCGACTATACCGCTATCATAGATTGCGTCCCCAGCAACGGGATCGTCTTTTTCGCCGTTGCGGGTCCGGATCTGAATAAGGCCGACGATTACGAGAACACGTTGCAGTCGTCTGGTTTCTAGGCCTGGGGACGCCGGCGTCAAAGTCGAGGCGCCCAGCAATCGGGAACGTGCAAGGCTGACGGACGGGGGCTTCGCGAAAGAGAGAGGCGATGAGTGCCTTAGGGGTCTTGCTTGTCGTTCTTGCCGTTCTTGTCGCGAACGTGCCGGCGGTGAGGCAAGAGTGGCGCAGGGATCGGGCCGGTTCGATCAAGGCGTTGGAGCTGCTCGTTGCCTATTTTGTTTATTGCGCTCTTGGCGTGGTGTTGCTCGTCTTGACCCTGCCGCCGCGCGGCACCGGCGAGGGCCACGAGGACAAGGCGTTCGAGCTCACCGGCCTCGTCGTCAGCTGGTTTATGTATGGCGGACTGACACTGATGCGTGTCGTGCCGCGCAACAGCGACCCGCCAGGATGGCTCATGCACTTCGGCATCGCCGACGTCCTGGTTTTAGGGCTGATGTTTGCTTGCCTCGGTCTCTATTTGTGGATCTAAGCTAAACTTTTCCCCGCTCCTCCGGCCTCCCCCATACTCCCTTCACCCCTGTCCACCTGGGACGCATCAGCTGAGCGGCTTTGCGGGGCGGGGGCGGTTACCCGGTTGAGGCAGCGTCCGTACCGTCGCGGGCGTCTGTCGCGAGGATTAGCTCTCCTCGGATTCCGGGGCCGCGGATCGAGGCTGTGCATGTGGTGGCAACACCCTGCACGGACGCCCGTCGCGCAGCGGCGCTCTATCTAGTTGGAGCGCAGCAGCTCTAGGTCCTGGACGCGTGAGGCTCGGGCGCGATGGCCCCCGGGCCGGACCGACAGCGCGCTGACGATGTGACCGCACCCTCGGCACGGCACGCAACCGGCGCGGGCGCCGAAGAACTGCCCGTTTGTCGCGACAGGATCGCAGTGCTTCGGCGCCCGCGCTCCCTTGTTTCCCGCATCCCCTCGGGCAGCGATGCCGCGAGGCCGATAAATTGTGCCTGATGGGAACTTGCGGGTTAGTGCCCTCCGGGCGCGGCTGGCGCGGCGGGCTTCTGCGCCAGCACCGCCAAGAGCGCGAGGCCGGCAAAGAGCAGCGTCAGCAAAAAGAAGACGTCCTCGAAGGCGAGCACGACGCCCTGCCGGTGCGTGATCAGCATGAGCTGCTTCAGCGCCATGTCGTGGGCGTCGCTGCCGTAGGATTGAAAGCGCTGCGTGAGCGCCTTCAACGTCTCCATCGCCGGCACGCGCGACCACGTGATCGCCTCGTGCAGGCGCGCTAAGTGCAGGTCGGTGCGGTCGTTGAGAATGGTGGTGAGCCCGGCAAGCCCGAAGGCGCCGCCCATGTTGCGCATGAGGTTATAAAGGCCAGAAGCGTTCTTCACGCGCTCGGGCGGCAGCGTGCCGAGCGCGATGTCGTTGATGGGGATGATCGACAGCATCAGGCCGACGCCGCGGAAGATCTGCGGCCACAGGAGCTCGTAGAAATCCCAATCGCTGGTGAGATAGGTCATCCACCAGGTCCCGACCGCGAAGAAGAGAAAGCCCGCCATCAGCATGATGCGCTTGTCGACGAGCGTCATGAGACGGCCGGCGACGGGCGCGGTGAGGAACATGGCAAGCCCCGAGACGAACATCGTCTCGCCGATCATGAGTGCGTCGTAGCCGCGGATCTGCGCCAGGTAGATGGGATAGATATAGGTGAGCCCGTAGAGCCCGATGCCGAGCACGAAGGAGAACAGCGAGCCGACCGCGAAGTTGCGGTTGGAGAAGGAGGAGAGATCGACGATCGGCGTACGCGCGGTCAAGACGCGCGCGAAGAAGGCGATGGCAGAGAAGGCCGAGATCCAGGCGAGCGTCAGGATCGTCGTATCGCCGAACCAGTCGTTGCGCGGGCCTTCCTCGAGCACGTACTCGAGCGCGCCCAAGAAGCCCGCCATGAACAGGAGCCCGAGCCAGTCGAAGTTCTCAAACAGGGAGAAGTCGGGCGCGTCGAAGTCGATCAGCGCCAAAGCCGCGATGGTGACGGCGATGCCGGGCACGACGTTGATGAAGAACAGCCAGTGCCAGGACAGCGTGTCGGTGAGATAGCCGCCGACGGTGGGGCCGATCGTCGGCGCCATCGTCGCGACGAGGCCGATCAGCGGCATGATCACGGGCATGCGCGAGCGGGGAAAGATGAGATAGGCGGAGGCGAAAACCGTCGGGATCATGCCGCCGCCGATGAAGCCCTGGATCGCGCGCCAGATGATGATCTCGTTGATCGAGCTCGACAGTCCGCACATCAGGCTCGCGGCGGCGAAGCCTGCGGCCGAGGCGGCAAAGAGGATGCGCGTGCCGAGCGCGCGCGACAGGAACCCCGACAGCGGGATCATCACCACCTCGGCGATGAGGTACGCCGTCTGCACCCAGACGATCTCGTCGGAGCTGGCGGCGAGGCCGGCCTGGATCTCGGTCAGCGACGCCGACACGATCTGGATGTCGAGGATAGCCATGAACATGCCGAACACCATGGCGAGGAAGGCAAACAGCCGGCGCGGCTCGATGCGCTCGAGGCCGCCCGGCGTGGTGCCCCCGGCGGGGTTGCCGGCGGCGCTCGCACTTGGTGTCGGTGGGTGTCTGTCGGCCATGGCGCGCCTCTTGCCGCTCAGTAGGCGCCGCCGATCGCCGACGCAGCCGACGGCGCGGCTCTTGTCTCCGCCGAGCTGGGCTTGGTGTTCACGCTGACGACGACCGACATGCCGGGGCGCAGCAGCTGCTGCTTGTCGAGGGCTGCGGGAACGCGGATGCGCACGGGGATGCGCTGCACGATCTTGGTGAAGTTGCCGGTGGCGTTGTCGGGCGGCAGCAGCGAGAAGACGGAGCCCGAGGCCGGCGCCACGCTGACCACGCGGCCCTTGATGTCGTGGTCGGGCAGCGCATCGACGGAGATGACAGCCGTCTGGCCTGGATGCAGGCCAGCGAGCTGCGTCTCCTTGAAGTTTGCATCGATGTACACGTTATCCAGCGGGACGAGGCTTGCGAGCCGCTGCCCGGGCTGCACGTAGTCGCCCGCCTGCACGGCGCGATTGCCGATCACGCCGTCGAAAGGCGCGCGAATGACCGTGAACGACAGGTCACGCTCTGCCTTGGCGAGCGCGGTCTGCAGCTGCTTCAGCGTGCGCTGGGCCTCCTCTTTCTGCGCCTTGAGGACGGCAACGTTCGCTTGCGCCTCTTCGACGCCCGCGTTCGCGCCCTGCACGGATGCGACCGCCTGGTCGCGGGCGGCCTGCGCTTGCTCGAGCGCCTGCTGGCTTGCGAACTCGTGGCCAGCGAGCTCGCGCTGCCGCTTGAGCTCGAGCTCGGCGCGCGTGTCCCCGGCCTTGGCGGACGCGAGCTGGGCCTTGGCCGCGTCGACGGCGGCCTGTTGCGCCGCGATCTGCTTGCCGATCCGCTCGATCGTCGCCTGCTGGGCGGCGATCCTGTCGCGCGCGTCCTCGACTGCGAGCTGGTAGTCGCCGTCGTCGATGCGCGCGACGACGGCGCCTGTATGCACCTCCTCGTTGTCGCGCGCCTCGACCGCGGCGACGTAGCCCGAGACCTTTGCCGATAATGTCGCCGTGTGCACGCCGACGTAAGCGTCGTCGGTCGAGACGATGAAGCGGCCGACCGTCCACCAATAGTGCCCGTACCAGGCGCCAAAGCCCAATGCGAGAAGCGCTATGGACCCAAGCACGAGCCTCCTGGCACTGCGCGGCTTCGGCGGGGAGGGGCTGGTTGCAGTGTCGGGCGCGGCACCTGGCGGAACGAGCTGCAGCGGCTCGGGCTGCCGCGCGGCCGGCTGCACGTCGCTGGCGCGCTGGGCCGCCATGTGCGCCACGACGTCGGAGCTGCCTTTGGTTAACGTCTCTTGCAAAACGGCATCCTCGCCGACGGGCTTCAGGACCCTGTTGCTGCGGTGCTTGAACATCTGGTCTTGCCCCCAACGCGATTGACCGAACGGTTCAGTCACCGCTTGACCTAGTCCCCGAATAGCCCTATGTCAAGGGTGACCGAACCGTTCGGTCAACTTTTATTGAGGAGCGTGTCGGCGAAATGTCCACCAAGGTCGCAGAGGCGCCGCAAGCCGAGGAAAGTGCCAAGCGGCGCCAGATCATCGAGGGTGCGCGGGCGCTGTTTTTGGCCCAGGGCTTCGATGCCGCCAGCATGGGTGAGATCGCGCGCTCGGCGGGCGTCTCGAAGGGCACCCTCTACGTCTACTTCGACAGCAAGGAGAGCCTGTTCGAGGCGATCGTCGAGGACGAGCGGCGCGCCCAGGCCGAGCAAGTGTTCTCGCTCGACTCGGACAATCACGACGTGGCAGCGGTGCTGACGCGCTTGGGCGTGGCCTACGTGCGCTTCCTCGCGCGCCCGGCGGCTGTTTCAGCGATCCGCACTGTCATCGCCATTGCCGAGCGCATGCCCGAGATCGGCCGCAAGTTCTATGAGTTCGGGCCCCAGTGCGGCATCGGCCGCCTCGCCAAATATCTCGAGGATCAGCTGAAGGCCGGCGTGCTCAAGATCGACGACTGCGAGGTCGCCGCCGCCCAGTTCCTCGAACTCCTGCCAATCGACGATGTTCAAGCCGGTGATGTTCAACGCCGGTGGCGCTCCGAGCGAGGAGCGCATCCTGCACGTCGTCGGCACGGCCGTACGCACCTTCCTCGCCGCCTACGCCAAGCCGGGTGCGTGAATCACGAAGCCGGTTCCCTGCAAGCTCCGACCAGAGAGAAGGTGGGAGCGGCGTCCCCAAGCCCGAGGCGCGACAAACAAGAGAGTTGTTGCCGCGGACGCTTGACAGGACGGCCTGCCAACCCCATCGGATAGCCGCTCGAGACCCGGGTGTTGAGACCCTCTGGGTCTGACACCGTCAATGTGCCGGCGTCGGCGGCCGGCTTGGTGTCAGACCCGGAGTGTCTGATACCCGTAGGCGTCCTTCCGAAAGCGATGAGATGACGAGCGTCAACGAGATTCGCCAAACCTTCCTCGACTATTTCGACAGGAACGGCCACGTGATCGTGCCGTCGTCTCCGCTCGTGCCGCACAATGACCCGACCCTGATGTTCACCAACGCCGGCATGGTGCAGTTCAAGAATGTCTTCACCGGCCAGGAGACGCGCCCCTACACGACGGCGGCGTCCTCGCAGAAGTGCGTGCGCGCCGGCGGCAAGCACAACGATCTCGACAACGTGGGCTACACCGCGCGCCACCACACATTTTTCGAGATGCTCGGCAACTTCTCCTTCGGCGACTACTTCAAGGAGCGCGCCATCGAGCTTGCTTGGGGGCTGCTGACGAAGGACTTCGCCCTCGACAAGAAGCGCCTCGTCATCACCGTCTACCATGACGACGAGGACGCCTTCCGCATCTGGAAGAAGCTCACTGGTTTCGGCACCGACAAGATCCTGCGCATCGCGACGTCGGACAACTTCTGGCAGATGGGCGACACGGGACCGTGCGGACCTTCCTCGGAGATCTTCTTCGATCACGGCGACAAGATCCCCGGCGGCCCGCCGGGCAGCGCGGATGCCGACGGCGACCGCTTCGTCGAGATCTGGAACCTCGTGTTCATGCAGTTCGAGCAGCTCGCACCGGGCGAGCGCGTCGACCTGCCCAAGCACTCGGTCGATACCGGCATGGGGCTCGAGCGCATGGCGGCGGTGCTCGAGGGCACGCACGACAACTACGAGATCGACCTCTTCAAGGCGCTGATCGCGGCCTCCGTGGCGGCGACCGGCATTCTCGCCAAGGGCGAGCATAAGGCCTCGCACCGCGTCATCGCCGACCACCTGCGCGCGTCGAGCTTTCTCATCGCCGACGGCGTGCTGCCCTCCAACGAGGGTCGCGGCTACGTGCTCCGTCGCATCATGCGCCGCGCCATGCGCCATGCGCATCTCTTGGGCGCGAAGGAGCCGTTGATGCACCGGCTGGTGCCCGCGCTTATGCACGAGATGGGCGACACCTACCATGAGCTCGGCCGCGCGCAGGCGCTCATCACCGAGACGCTGCTCCTGGAGGAGACGCGCTTCAAGAAGACGCTGGAGAAGGGGCTTGGCCTTCTGGGGGAAGCCTCCGCCAGCCTCAAGAAGGGCGATGTCTTCTCCGGCGAGACCGCCTTCAAGCTTTACGACACGTTCGGCTTTCCCCTCGACCTGACCGAGGACGCGCTGCGCCCGCGCGGCATCGTCGTCGATACCAAAGCGTTCAACGCGGCGACGGAGCGTCAGAAAGCGGAAGCGCGCAAGACCTGGAAGGGCTCGGGCGAGGCGGCGACGGAGGCCATCTGGTTCCAGCTCAAAGAGAAGCTCGGCGCCACCGAGTTCCTCGGCTACGACACGGAGACGGGCGCCGGCGAGATTACCGCGCTCGTCAAAGGCGGCAAGGAGGCCAAGAGCCTGAAAGCCGGCGATGAGGCGGCGATCATCGTCAACCAGACGCCGTTCTACGGCGAGTCTGGCGGCCAGGTCGGCGATGAGGGCGTCATCCGCGGCGCCAAGGGCGCGCTCTTTCGCGTCACCGACACGCAGAAGAAGGCGGGGGGGCTCTTCGTGCATCTGGGCTTAGTCGAGAAGGGCACCTTCAAGCTCGGCGAGACGGTCGATCTCGAGGTCGAGCACAAGCGTCGCTCGGCAACGCGTGCGAACCATTCCGCGACGCACCTCTTGCACGAGGCGCTGCGTCAGGTGCTGGGCCGGCACGTGGCGCAGAAGGGGTCGCTCGTCGCACCCGACCGTTTGCGCTTCGACTTCTCGCATCAAAAGCCGATGACGGCGGAGGAGATCGCCGAGGTGGAGGCGCGCGCCAACGCCATCGTGCTGCAGAACGCCAGCGTGGAGACGCGGCTGATGGCACTCGATGATGCTCTGGAATCGGGCGCGATGGCGCTGTTCGGCGAGAAGTACGGCGAGGAAGTGCGCGTCGTCTCCATGGGCGAAGATCCGGGCGCCGGACCAGGGAGCCGGAGCAATAAGGGATGGTCGGTTGAATTGTGCGGCGGCACGCACGTGAAGCGCACCGGCGACATCGGGCTCGTCAAGATCGTCGCCGAGAGCGCGTCGGCGTCCGGCGTGCGCCGCATCGAGGCGCTGACTGCCGACGGGGCGCGCGCCTATCTGGCCGAGCAGGAGGGGCGCCTCAAGGAGGCGGCCGCGGCCTTGCACGTGCGGCCTGAGGACGTCGTGACGCGCGTTAAATCGCTCGTCGAGGAGCGCAAGCAGCTCGAGCGCCAGCTCGCCGATGCGAAAAGGCAGATCGCGCTCGGCGGCGGCGCGAGCCCCGGGGCCAACGCCGCCGAGGCTGCCAACGGTGGCATCAAGACCGTCGGCAAGGTGAAGCTCATCGCCCGCACCGTGCAGGGCCTCAATCCGAAGGACCTGCGCGGCCTCATCGACGACGGCAAGAAGCAGGTGGGCTCCGGCATCGTCGCCATCGTCGGCGTCACGGAGGACGGCAAGGCGGGCCTTGCCGTGGGCGTGACTGAGGACCTCACGACGACGTGGAACGCTGTCGACCTCGTCAAGGCCGGCGCTGAGGCCTTGGGCGGCAAAGGCGGCGGCGGCCGGCCCGACATGGCGCAGGCAGGGGGCCCCGACGGCTCACGCGCCGACGCCGCGCTGCAGGCGATCGAGGCGCGCTTGAGCGCCGCAGCGTGACCCCGCGTGGGATGGCCGCTAACCTCGCCGTAGTGCAGGCAGCACATGATGGTGCCAAGCGCGCGAACCCGGCGTAGGCGAGGGTATGACGGAAGGCCCCGATTTTAGCATCTACCGCGAGGCGATGATCGTGCTTGCGACGGCGGCCGTGCTGGTCCCGCTCGGCCAGCGCTTCAAGCTGAGCCCGATCCTCGGCTTCCTTTTCGCCGGCGCTCTGCTGGGGCCGGGTGGGCTCGGCGCGCTCTGGTACAGCTTCCCCGTTGTCCGCTGGATCGCCATCACGGATGAGCGCGGGCTCGGCGCCATCGCCGATCTGGGCGTGGTGTTCTTGCTGTTCCTCATCGGCCTGGAGCTATCCTTTAAGCGGCTCGTCACCATGCGCCGCCTGGTGTTCGGGCTCGGCGTGGCGCAAGTGGCGATCTCGGCCGTCGTAATCGGGCTCGTCGCCAGTCTGCTCGGCGCGCGGCCCGCGGGCGCCGTCCTGATCGGGCTCAGCCTGGCGCTGTCCTCGACCGCGATCGTCATCGAGGTGCTGGCCCGCCAACAGCGGCTCAGCACCACAACCGGGCGCACGTCTTTTGCGATCTTGCTGCTGCAGGACCTCGCCGTCGTGCCGCTGTTGTTCCTCGTCACCATCCTTAGCCCCGAAAGCAAAGGCTCGCTGCTCGGCGGCCTGCTGCTCGCTTTTGGACAGGCGATCATCATCATCGCCGCGATCGTGCTCGTTGGCACGGTCGTCCTGCGGCCGCTGTTCCGCCTCGTCGCCTCGGTCGAGAGCACCGAGCTGTTCGTGGCCGCGGCGCTCTTCGTCGCCGTGGGCAGCGGCCTCGCAACGGCGGCGGCCGGCCTATCGATGGCGCTCGGCGCCTTCGTCGCGGGTCTGTTGCTCGCGGAGACCGAGTACCACCGGGCCATCCAGGCCACCATCGATCCCTTCAAAGGGCTGTTGCTCGGCGTGTTCTTCTTCTCGGTTGGCATGAGCCTTGACATCGGCGGTCTCATCGCCAATCCGCTGCCGATCATCGCCGGCATTGCCGGTCTCATCGTCATCAAGGCGGGTGTGCTGACCGGATTGCTGCGGCTGTTCCGCGTGCCCTGGCCCGCGACGGCGGAGACGGCGTTGCTACTCGGCCCGGGTGGCGAGTTCGCGTTCATCGTTATCGGGCTCGCAGTGATCCAGGATATCGTCGCCCGCGACACCGGCACCCTCGTGCTGGCGATCACCTCGTTCTCGATGGCGATCATTCCGCTCATGGACATCCTCGGGCGCCGCATCGCCAGGGAGCTCGTCGCGGCGCAGGAGCCCAACCCCGCTTTGACGCTCGCGCCGCCTGGCGATCAGGCGGCCGCTATCGTCATCGGCTGCGGACGCGTGGGGCGCCTCGTATCGGAGATGCTCGCGCAGCACAAGGTGAGCCACATCATCATCGAGAGCGATGCCGCCGTCGTCACCAAGTGCCGGGCGGACGGGTGGCCGGTCTATTTCGGCGACGCCAAGAGCCCGGCGTTCCTGCGCCGTTGCGGCATTCAGCAGGCCAAGGGTGTGATCATCACCGCAAACAAGCCGTCCGTCGCCGATGAGATCGTCGCACGCGTGCGCGAATTACGCGACGACATCGTCATCGTTGCGCGCGCCGGCGATGAGGCGCACGCCCGCCGTCTCTACACGCTCGGTGTGACCGACGCAGTGCCAGAGACGATTGAGGCGAGCCTGCAGCTCTCCGAGGCAACGCTCGTCGGGCTCGGCGTGCCGACCGGTCCCGTCATCGCCTCGATCCACGAGAAGCGCGACGAGTTCCGCAAGGCCCTGCAGGGTGCGGCAGGGCGGCCCACGCGGGGCTTGCGCGCAAGCCAGCTGAAGCGCTCCGAGTAGGCTTGAGGCACCGCATTGCAGCGGCCCAGAGGTTGATCTGGATCAGGGCGGGGGCGCGACAGCGGCTATAAGGAGGCAACTGTGCAGTTCCGCGCTCGATAATTGCCGCTTTTGCGCGGCATTTTGGCGGGGCACGGAATTGGAAACGCCGCTCGATGGCGCGCCGAACCAACAAGGAAAGAACCTGATGCCTTGCACCCTCTCTTCGCTCATGAGTCGGCGCCCGCGCGCCGTTCTTGTGCCGCTCGCGCTCTCGGTGCTCTCCGCGCTCGCTGCGGCGACGCCGGCCAGAGCCGCCCACGTCGAGGCCGGCGTCCTCAACTGCATCGTCCACGGCGGCGCCGGCTTCGTGTTCGGCTCGAGCAAGGACCTCGACTGCACCTTCAAAGGCACCAACGGCGGCACCGAGTACTACCACGGTGCGATCACCAAGTTCGGGCTCGATCTCGGCTTCACCAGCCAGAGCCACATCATCTGGACGGTGCTCGCTCCGTCCGCCGATGTCCCTGCTGGTGCGCTCGCCGGCAACTACGGCGGCGTCTCGGCGGAAGCGACGGTCGGTTTGGGCGTCGGCGCGAACGCGCTCGTCGGCGGCTCCAACAACTCGGTGGCGTTGCAGCCGGTGAGCGTGCAGGGCCAGCAAGGCCTCAACGTCGCCGTGGGCATTTCCCAATTGCAGCTGCGCGCCTCGCACTAAGGATCGGCCGCATCATCGAGCCGTGCGCATGGATCCCGCGGGTGCCTTTGCTCATTGGGCCCGCGGAATGAGGGCGAAGAACGCCGGCGGACGCTTAAGTGACCTTCGTCATGGCGGCCTTGAGGTTGTCGTCGACCTTGTCGAGGAAGCCCGTCGTCGACAGCCACCTCTGCTGATCGCCGACGAGCAGCGCGAGGTCCTTGGTCATGAAGCCTGCCTCGACCGTGTCGACGCAGACCTTTTCCAGCGTTGCGGCAAAACGGGCGAGCGCCTCGTTGCCATCGAGCTTGGCGCGGTGGGAAAGGCCACGCGTCCAGGCGAAGATCGAGGCGATGGAGTTGGTCGAGGTCTCCTTGCCCTTCTGGTGCTCGCGGTAGTGGCGCGTGACGGTGCCATGCGCTGCCTCGGCCTCCATGGTCTTCCCGTCGGGCGTCAACAGAACACTTGTCATCAAACCGAGCGATCCGAACCCTTGAGCGACAATATCGGACTGAACGTCGCCGTCGTAGTTCTTCATCGCCCATACGTAGCCCCCCGACCATCTCAATGCAGAGGCGACCATGTCGTCGATCAGCCGATGCTGGTAGGTGAGCTTGCGCTTGGCGAACTCGGCGGCGAACTCCGCGTCGAAGACCTCTTGGAACAGGTCCTTGAAACGACCGTCGTAGGCTTTGAGAATCGTGTTCTTGGTCGACAAAAAGAGCGGATAGTTGCGCGCGAGCGCAAAATTGAAGGAGGCGCGCGCGAAGTCGCGGATCGAGTCGTCGAGATTGTACATGGCCATGACAACGCCACTCGATGGCGCCTTGAAAACCTCTCTCTCGATCACGGCGCCATCGGCGCCGGTGAATTTTAGAGTGAGCGTCCCCTTGCCGGGAAAGCGGAAGTCGGTGGCGCGGTACTGGTCGCCGTAGGCATGGCGCCCGATGACGATGGGCTCGGTCCAGCCAGGCACGAGGCGGGGCACGTTGCGGCAGATGATCGGCTCGCGGAAAATGACGCCGCCGAGGATATTGCGGATGGTGCCGTTGGGGCTCTTCCACATCTCCTTGAGCCCGAACTCTTTGACGCGGGCCTCATCGGGCGTGATGGTCGCGCACTTGACCCCGACGCCGTGCCTCTTGATGGCGTTGGCGGCGTCGACGGTGACCTGGTCGTTTGTCTTATCGCGGTTCTCGATCGAGAGGTCATAGGATTCGAGGGGAAGGTCGAGGTAGGGCTGGATCAGCTTGTCCTTGATGAGCTTCCACATGATGCGAGTCATCTCGTCGCCGTCGAGCTCTACGACGGTGCCGGTCACCTTGATCTTTTGCATTGAGTGGCCTCGGATCGGGGGCGGGGTATTGTTCCGATGGCACAATATCCGTGCTGTTGCGATGCAACAAGAGAGCAGAGACGCTGACCTTGGGATCGCCTATCACCATTGCTGAGGACCCCGAAGGGCGACGCGTGCCGCGGCTTGCCGGCAGCGAGGCGGCGGTTGCCGACGTCGTGCACGCTTGCCACGAGCTGACGATCGAGGCCGGGCTTGCGCGCTTGGCGATCCCCGGCCTCGATCGGGACACGCTCGAAGGCGTGCTGACCTATTGCGCCGAGGAGCGCTGCATCGCGGACGCGGCGAGCTGCCCCGGATGCCGGCGGCGTACGCAAATGGAGGGTATTGGCAGCCTCGATGAGTTCATCGCCCGCCACAAGGAGATCGTGGTCGGAGGCGGGGACGTGCGCCTCTTCGGCAAGGGCGAGCGGGTAGAGCGCGTCGAGAGCCTGGAGGCGCTCACCACCGCCTGGTCGGGGGAGAAATACTGGTATTGGGCGCGGCGCGTCTTGCGCAAGCTGCGCCACGGCATCCGCCGCGCCCACATCCAAGGCACCGCCTTTGCCGGGGCAGGCGAGACGCCGGCGATTCTGCTCATGGAGCCGCAGCTTGCCGACAACGTCGGCATGGTCGCTCGCGCCATGGCCAACTTCGGGCTCGACGAGTTGAGGCTCATCGCCCCGCGTGACGGCTGGCCGAACGAGAAAGCCCGCATCGCCGCGTCCGGTGCCAACTACGTGATCGACGATGCGGCCGCCTTCCCCTCGCTCGCCGCCGCCATCGGCGATCTCAACTGGCTCGCCGCCACCACCGCCCGCCAGCGCGATCTGAGGAAGCCGGTGATGACCCCCATCGAGGCGGTGGCGGAAATGCGCGCGCGCATCGCGCTTGGCGAGCGGTGCGGCGTCCTGTTCGGCCGTGAGCGCAATGGCTTGGAGACGGCCGAGGTCGCCAACGCCGATGCGCTCATTATGATTCCGGTTAATGCGCGCTTCGCCTCGCTCAATCTGGCGCAAGCGGTCTTAATCCTCGGCTACGAATGGCTGCGCGGGAGCGAAGGGCAAAGCTTGGGCCGGGTGACGACCTACGAGACACCGATCGCAACCGGACTGAACCTGGGCGACGACCGGCCGGCGACCAAGGAGGAGCTGCTCGGTTTCTTTACGCATTTGGAGGGCGAGCTCGATCGGCTCGGCTTCTTCAATCCGCCGCACAAGCGTGCAACGGTCGTGCGCAATCTGCGCACGATGCTCACGCGTATGGGCGCCACGGAGCAAGAGGTGCGCACGCTGCGTGGTATTGTTGCAACGCTTGCGAAAGGGCGCGGACATGCCCGCAAGCCGCCAACATAGCCGCCATCATCTGGCCAAGTTTTGGGCTGAGCGATGCCGGTCGCGACGGAAGGGCATTTTTGCTCCACGGTCGGGGCTATGATCGTGGACCGGACGCAACAGTAATAAGATAACACTCAAGGACAGCTCGGGAGACGCGGATCATGAGAAGGGCGGGGATGAGTTGGGCGTGCGCGGCAGCCTTGCTGACCCTCGGTGCTGCGATGGCGCCCGCCAACGCGCAGGAGCTGAGCGAGAAGGCCACGCGCGCCTTCATGGAATACGCTTGGTCGCTGACCCCGGAGGCTTTCACCAAGCCGAACGGAGAGACGATCCAGATCGACAAGACGAAGAAGGATCAGGTGATGATCCCGCTCGACGTGGCGCGCGAGGTGATCTACGCGGGCCGGCTTTCGGCGCATGCGCAGGTGTGCGAGTTGCCGAAGGAGCAAGCGGACAATCACAATTCTCTGATGCGCCGAGAGATCGACAGCAAGAGGTGGACGCCGCAGCAGATCGTCTACATTAATCAGCTGCACCTGACGGTGGTCATGCTGCTGACGGGACGCATCAAGCTCGTTGAGAAGGAGGGCGGCAAAGAGAAGGACGTGGTGATCGAAGAGGGCCCGAAACAGACGCAGACGTGCACGGCCGAGCAGAAGCAGAAGATCAAGGAGCTCATCACGGCCTACGTTAAGTCCGGACCCGCGCTCGCCTCCACGAGCCCCCCGCCGCCCCCCGTGACGGCTCCTGCGACGACCGCCGTCGACGCGCCCACGGACCAAGCATCGGTTCCCAAGTAAATAGCCATTTTCCAGCCTTTGCGGCCCACCCGCGGCCTTCGGTTGACGCCGGCGCCGCTCACCGGTATCTAGCGGTCGCGACGCGGGCCATGCGTAATGGCCCGCGTCCTTACTTGCGCACCTGCGGCAGCGCTGAAAGTGAGCGCTGCCTGTCGGCCCTGGGGCTTCGGCTTTACGGGCAGAGGAGGGGGCGCTCCACGTAACGCAAATACAACCGTTGGAGTGCTGTTAATGACCAAGCGCATCCGCGCCAAGCACAAGATCGATCGCCGGCTCGGCGAGAACATCTGGGGCCGTCCCAAGAGCCCCATCAACCGCCGCGAATCCCGGCCCGGCCAGCACGGCGAGCGGCGCATGCAGAAGCTGTCCGACTACGGCCAGCAGCTCAAGGCCAAGCAGAAGCTCAAGGGCTACTACGGCAACATCAACGAGCGCCAGTTCCACCGCGTCTACGCGGAGGCGGTGCGGCTCAAGGGCTCGACGTCCGAGCACGTCATCGGCCTCTTGGAGCGCCGCCTCGACGCGATCGTCTATCGCGCCAAGTTCGTGCCGACCGTGTTCGCCGCGCGCCAGTTCGTGAGCCACGGTCACGTCACGGTCAACGGGCGGCGCGTGACCGTGCCGAGCTACCGCTGCAAGGTCGGCGACGTGATCGAGGTCAAAGAGAAGGCGCGCCAGCTGCCGCTGGTGCTGGAGGCGATCAAGAGCCCCGAGCGCGACGTGCCCGACTACATCGACGCTGACCACAACAAGATGTCGGCGAAGTTCAATCGCATCCCCGCCCTCTCGGACGTGCCCTATCCGGTGCACATGGAGCCGAACCTGGTCGTCGAGTTCTACTCGCGCTGACGCTTTGGCGCCCGCGCGCATAGGAGGGCCCGGCTCGGCGCGGGCCCTCTTCGCTTTCAAGCCGCAACGGCGACGTAGAGTCCGGCGCAGAGGAGAGCGGCGCCTGCGAGCGGCACGAGGCGGGCGCCGAATGTGCTGAGCTTCTCGATGAGCACGAGGATCGCCAGGCCGGCGATCCACACGAGGTTCATGATGCCGGCCGCGAACAACAACAGCATCAGCGCCCAGCAGCAGCCGAGGCAATAGGCGCCGTGCACGAGCCCGAGGCGGAAGGCGCCTGCGCGCCCTAATCGCCAGTGGCGCGACAGAAACGCCGCAGGCGTGCGGCAATGCGCGAGGCAGGCGGTCTTGAGCGGGCTCAGCTGGAAGAGGCCGGCTGAGACGAGCAGGCCCGCGGTCAGCCAGCGATCGGTCGACCACATCATCATGCCGTCGACGTGGCCGAGCCGTTCGAGCGCGAACTGCAGAGCGGTCGCGGCGGCGCTGAATGCGAGCCAGCAGGCGAGGTAGCCCGCGGCGAAAGCGGCCGTGGGGACGAGCGGCGCTAGGATTTGCCCGCGCGCCTGCCCGTGGCGGAAGACGCGTGCATAGAGCAGGATCATCGGCGCGGCGCTGGGAATCATCATGGCGATCATCATCACCCACCACATGAGCAGCATGGTGAGCCAGTAGGCTGCATCCCAGTCGCCGGGCATCGGCAGCGCCGGACGCGGCGGCGGAAACTGCCACGTCGTCATGGCAATCGTGCTCATGCCGGTTCCGGCACCGGTCAGGACATAGACCCAGGCGAGACCCGTTATGCCGGCAAGCGCGAGCGCGATGAGGGCCTGCTCGCGGCGCACGATGCGCTCGGTGAGCGTCGTTTGCGGCATCGGCGCGTCTCCTGAGGGCGGCTAGCGCACGATGCCGCTCTGGTTGAGATGGATGCGGGCGAACTGGCCATAGCTGTCGGCGAGCTCGTAGCTCACCGGACCCTCCGTGCTTCGACCAGCCGCGCCCGATCTCGGCGACGGCGAACTCGAAGCCGTGCGGCTGCTCGATGCGGACAGTGTGCTCCGCGCCGGTGATCGGGTTCAGGATAGGTGCGCCGCGCATCTCCAGGATGCCGTCGATGCGCGCGCGGGCGGTGCGCGCGGGGATGTCGATCTCGAACTCGATCTCGCCGTAGAGAGGCTCGTGCAGGATATCGCAGGTGGAGGCGAAAATGCTGAACACGGTGGCGCCGGGCTCGCTGTCCTCGCCCCTGAGGATGCGCCGGAGGCCGGCCCGCTGCTCCGGGGTGGCACGGCTGTCGATCACGTGCACGCCTTCGCCCTTGCCCTCGTGAATGGGACCGGGCCAGCGGAAGATGCCTGCAGCCTTGAGCCCGTCGAGCCGGGTCGAGCCGTGGAAGCCTTGCTCGATGTCGAACACGGCCAGCCCGCGACAGTGGCCATGCGTGGGGAGCGCGTTGAACTGGCAGGGGCAGCCGTAGGCGCAATTGCAGTTGCCGAACTCGCGGCCTTCGATCTCCCAGGGGGTCATAATCACCTCCGTCTCAGTGGGGCTGGTCGGACCCTATATGCAGATCCAACCCGTCGCCGCCATTAAATCAGTATTGGTCCGGCGCTTTTTTAGATTCTGTTTATGCGACGGGGTTAGGCCGGAACGGTTCTGCGCGACCGGAGGCTCTTCAGCAAAGCAGATGTAGACGATGGACCTTGAAGAACGCGTGTCGAGGATCGAGACGAGGAACACGAGCGTCGAGGCGGACAAGGCGTGGGAGACAAGCTGGACGCGGCGCGCCCTGGTGATGCTGTTTACATATCTCGCAATGAGCACGTACCTCTGGGCGATAGGGGTTGCGGACCCTTGGCTCAACGGCATCGTGCCAACCGTTGCGTTTATGATCTCCACCCTGACGATGCCATTCTTCAAGAAGGAGTGGCTGAAGCACAGAAACGACTGATTTCACCACTCGGCGGCATTGAGGCTCACGCCGGGCGGTGACGGCGGCCGGGATTGGTCGGCAGCGTGACCACCTCGCCCGATGCCGGCCGCGCGCGCGGCGCGACCGTGTTGGCCCAGCCGTAGGCGAGCATGGTGATGAGCGCGGATGCTGCGAAGAAATACACGCCCGGCATCACCACCGCCTCCGTGTAGCCCGACGAGTTCACGTAGAAGATCATCAAGGCCAGCACCATGACGTCGGTCATGGAATAGCGCCCGAGCCACTCCATGGTGGAGAACGAGCGGCGCCGGAACTCGGGCGACAGGTCGGGCGAGGTGACGAGCGTCAACAGATAGAACAGCTTGAGGAAGGGAAAGAAGATCGACACCGCGAACACGACCGCGCACAGGAAGTACTCGTTGCTCTCGTAGAGCGCGTAGATGATGGTGGCGATCGAGTGCTGCGCCGTCCACACGTAGACCGTGGTGAAGCGGATCACCGGCAGGATGATGCCGAGCGCGAAGAACACGGTCGCGAGGATGATGAGGAAGCTCAGAAGAAAATTGCGCAAGGGCGACAGCGGCTTCGGCGTCTCGCGCTCCTCGGCGAGCCCGGCTGCCGCGTCGACGTCGGTCTTGAGCCAGGCGTAGGAGAGGATCATCAGCGCCACCGCGGCCGTGAACAGATAGACGGCCGGCAGGCTGGCGGCGTCGTAGATGCCCTGGCTTTTCAAGAAGAAGATCATCAGCGCCAGCACCAGCACGTCGTGCATCGACCATTTGCCGATCCACTCGATGGCCTTGAGGCGCTTGGCGTGGCGGCGCACCTCGGCGGCCGGCAGCGTCGAGGCGACCAGCAGGTAGGTCAGCTTGACGATGGGGAAGATGATGGAGAAGACGAGCACGATGAGGCCGAGGAACGTCTGCCCATCGTGCAGCAGCACGCTGACGGTGGAGATGAGCGAGTATTCGCTCGACCAGAAATAGAACTTGGTCAGCTTTAGGATCGGCAGCGTGAGCCCGAGCGCCAGGCAGACGGCGGCGCCGATGATGGCGAAGCTCAAGAGAAACCGCCGGCCACCCAAGTGCATGACTTTGCCCGCTCCCGCTTTTCGGTCGCCAGTGAAGGCCGCGGCGTGGGCAAAACTAGGGCCGATAGGGGCAGTCGGCAGGTAGGCAGTTGGCAGTAGGCAGTAGGCAGTTGGAAATCGGCGGTGGCGGCGCTGGACTACCCGCTGCCGACTGCCTACTGCCTACCGCTCTGCTTCCGTCTCGTCGCGGTTCGGCCAGCCGAGCACTTTCAGAGCGCTGCGAAAACGCGCGTTCGCGAGCCCGTTGTGATGGCGCATGCACGGCAGCCCGCCGCCGGCGACGGGGGCCAGGCAGCGCTTAGCGCGCCGGCAGCGTTTGCGGAGGCACACGCGCGGCAGGCCCGAGGCGGACGCTACGAGGCGAGCGAGGAGCTCGGCCTCGATCGCCTTGGGAGCGTCCGGGGCCTCCGGGGCGTCCTTCGAAGACGCCATCAAGCCGTGCGCCTTGCCTCTGCGTGCCGTCGCCATGCCGCGCTCTCATTGCTTGCACGCCGATGATCCCACGTGCACGGCATGCGGGTACAACGCGAATGGCGAGGCACCACGCGCAATGCCACCCGTCATCCCGGCCGACCCCGGCCTTGAGCCGGGGGAGAGCCGGGATCTTGCTGTTGGCGCCGCGCCTACCCGCAAGATCCCGTGGCTGCGCCGCATCACTGACGTGCTGCGCCGCGCACGGGATGACGGGTCGGATGTGCGCATGCGGCTTTGGCCTCGCGGCGGTGACGCCCGAGGGTTTGCAAAGAGCGAAGGGAGCGCGGGCGCCGAAGCGCTGCGATCCTGTCGCGACACAGGGCAGCCTTGCGGCGCCCGCGCCGGTTGCTATGCCGTGCCGAGGGTGCGGTCACATCGTCAGCGGGCTCATCGGTCCGGCCCGGGGCGCTTCGCCCGAGCCTCTCGCGTCCAGGACCTAGAGCTGCTGCGCGCCAGCTTACATGGAAGCGCCGCTGCGCGACGGGCGTCCGTGCAGTCTGTTGCCATCGCTGCACAGCCTCGATCCGCGGCCCCGGAATCTGAGGCGAGCTAAGCCTCGCGGCAGACGCCCGCGACGGTACGGACGCCAGCCTCAACCGGGCACCGCCCCCGCCCCGCAAAGCCGCTCAGCTGCTGCGTCCCATGACGGACAGGGGTGCGAGCAGTATGCGCGAGGCCGGAGGGACGGGGGTAAGATTTGGGCGATGAGCCCGAGTAATGGCGAAAATGTCAGGCTAAGCCCGGGAATTGGGTGACGGAGATTAAAGGAGGCGTCGAGATGAAGGTCGCTGACCTGAGGAAAGCACTCGCAGATGCCCCGGACAGCATGGATGTCGTTCTGGGACTGGGTGAGGATTTTGGCACGCCTGTCCGCGCTTACCACGACAGGAGCAAAGGGTGTTTCGTCATCGTGATCGACTTCAAAGAGAGAAAGGCCTGAGCGGTCTCGGCGCGCTGGGGCTTTCTCGCGCAGTGCGCCGCTCAGATGTCGTTTACCGACGCCGGCCGGCACATCCAGCGCTTGATCTGCCACTGCGGATGCTCGTTGGCCCACTGCGCGCAAACGGGCGCCGCCGCCGCCGTGCAGTACTTGGCGGGCATTTTGAAGTCGACCGGGATCTTGAAGTCCTTGCACTGGTTGGGATCGGCGATCAGGCACGCCGAAAGGATGATGCTGAGCATTAAGGTGCGTCTCCTTGGGTCGGCTTCTGTTTGGGAGACAGACTAGGAAAATCCCCAGGACCCTGCACGGGCTTTCGTCCCGCAGATCCTCGGGCAATTTGCCCGAGCTCGGCTGGCCCGCGCAACGGGCATCCCAGGGGGCCGCCGCTCAGGCTATGCGGTTGCGGGAAGCGTAGGGGCATGCGGGGGCCGGGATTAGATTTGGCGCGAGCCCCGTGCGAAGATCGGGACCGGCCGGCAGCGGATCGGTCTGCCGGCGTCATCGGCGACGGTGGCAGCGGCGCGGCCGCTTGAAGTCCAACCTACGGGAGAGGTGTGAGCGATGCTCCAGGCATGGTTGTCATTCGGGTACCTCGTCCTCATCGCAGTTGGGCTGCTTGCCTTCGTCTTGTGGCGCCAGGGCAGCCCGCTCCTGGCCGTCGCCGCGCTCGTCGTTGGCGTGCCGCTGTGGTTCGGCTGGGAATACGCGCGCCCGACGTGGACGAGCGGCCTCATCACCGGAACGGAAGTGCGCCGCAGCGATCCCGACAAGCGCGGCAACACCAGCGACATCGAGTACATCTACATGCGCAACCGCTCCGACCGCGGGATGGAGCTGATCAACGACGACAGCTGGTGGTGGTTGAAGCGCAACAGCGAGCGGGTGTTCAACGACGCCAAGACCGCGCAGGACCGCAACACGGAGATGACGCTGTTGTGGAACCGCTGGCGCTCGACGCTTCTGTCCAAGTACCCCAACGTGATCGCCATCGGCGAACGCCGGCCATTGGCCGTGGTGGTCGCTGCGCGTGATCGTCTTCTACGCGCTCTCGATCGTGCTGTGGCTCGCGTATTTTTACGGCTTCATCCGGCTGCGGAGGGCGACTGCGGGGGAGGCATGAGCACGAGCCGGCGCGCTGAGCGAGGTGCGTATGCGCATTCCTAGAAGTTGAAGCGCGAGTGCGATGTCAGCCGCCGTATACCCATAGGGTGGAATTCGTGAAAGGCCGAGGCGGACCCTGGACGACGACGAAGCTTGCGAAGGTGCGTGAGTACCTTGATGCCTACCAAAAGGCGATGAGTAGGCAGAGCTGGGCTAAGACAGTCTATATTGATGCCTTCAGTGGCAGCGGCGCGGTTATGCTTCGGGGCGCGACGGCGCGGACAAGACGGGTCCGCCCTTCAGGCGCTGGGGCTCGATACGCCCTTCTCTGAGTATCATCTGGTTGAGAAGTCGAAGAGGGCCGTGAACCGCCTGCGTGAGCAAGTCGAGGCGCGCTATCCAGATCGTATGGACCGCGTGCGATTTCATACAGGCGACGTAAACGACATCCTGCCACGGCTCCTGGAAAGACTGTCATCGAAACACAGGGCAGTCGTATTCGTCGACCCGTATGGCATGCAGCTAGAGTGGCGCACTTTGCAGGCGATCGCGGAATGTCCGCGCGTCGATCTCTGGCTGCTGGTCCCAACTGCAATGGGCGTGCAACGGCTCGCAACGAGAAGGAGGGAACGGATGCCGGAAAGTTGGGAGGCCAAAATCGATGCCTTCCTTAAGTTACAGCGGCTGGCGAGACAAGTTCTATGAGCCTTCTCGACAAGTCAATTTGTTCGGTACCAGAGGCGTGAAGGTCGCCACCTCGAGATGATCGATCAGGAGGTACAGGATCGATTGCGAGCTGCTGGATTCCACGGCGTGGCTCGAAACGTACTGCACCTCAGAGACGGGATCGGGTACTCTTCTCATTAATGTTCGCATGTTCAAATCCGTCGCGGGCAGCACAATCCACCTCCATGGCGATCGCAAATCACCTTTTGAGGGAATGAACTTGGCAGGCGGTTCTGACATCAATGGACCGATGCAACCTGGAATCCAGTTGCAGGTTGCTCAATGATCTCGCCCGGCTGCACGTTGGCGCGCCAAACGGATGGCACGCTCGACTGAGGCATGGCATGTTCAAGACCGGGAGAGCGGCATTGAAGTCGGGCGGCGGTGCCCCCTAGACAGCAAAAATAGAAATCAATCCTGATCCCCTCAGCGCTGCGTCTCGAGTATGGAAGAACCTTCGAGGCTCGTCTATCGAAATCGACATTGTCTGACGGGCAATTTTCACGAGGCTCGTACCCTTGGAATCAGTAGCGGCGACGGGGCGCAATGGAGCGTCGCGCACCGGCACCAGTTTCAGGTGCTCACTTCCGCTCCGCCGAGATCTTCTATACTTTCGTCATAGACACCCTGAGTCACCTTCCTCAACACGTCGAACCCGGCGATATTGCAGGCTCGGCTCACGCCGCTTGGCATGACGCCAGAGCAGATCGTCTCTCTGCAAAGTGCCATTTTGAGCAGACAAGAATGGCTGGGAGCCGCCGAGCGTATCGTGTGCGATGTCTTCAAGGGGTGCGCGCCCTACGTCAGCCCGTTCTCGATCAACAATCCCGATGGCATGGCGCTATTGGCTTATCCATTTCGCCAATTCTTCTCCTCGGGCGCCCGTCAGGTTTATAACAACGTTCTGCACGACAATAGCACCATCCAAGCACACTTCGGCCGTTCCGGCCTCGATATGCTTGCCTATGATCCAGCCATGATGCCCAGACCTCTTTCTCTTCGATGACAATGGCCGACAGCGTTCAAAAGCGCAGCTGCTCGACGACATTCCACGGCTGGTCTCTGCTACGTGGCGACGTCATCTCGGTCCAAGAGTTTTATCTACCCCGCGGGGAGGAGACGGCGCAGAGCCAACACGATCGCCGTGGGCGACACCATGGCTGAAGCATCAGAAGAGCTTCTTCCCGATGTTCTCCCGACCCGATAGCGAATGACGACTTTCCATCTAGCCATCTAGAGCGATCTTCCTGGACTTGCGTAGCCGACGCCCTTGGCGTCCAGCATCTGCTGCAGCTCGCCCGCCTCCGCCATCTCGCGGACGATGTCGCAGCCCGCCGACGAGCTCGCCCTTGACGTAGAGCCGCGGGATCGTCGCGGGCAGCGCCGATCAGTTGCCGGCGCCGGGCGCACCAAGCAGATAGCGCTTGAGACCCGACCAGAAGCCTTGCGTCGCGCCGGTCGGTGCAGGTGGCTGCTGGTCCACGAATGCGGCTCGGCTCACGAGACGTGGACCCTGTACGAGGCTGGGGCCCTCGACAAGCCGCGGCGCTCGGCTGACGAGACGCGGGCCCTGCAGGAGCTGCGCGAGCTGACTGATGCGCCGCGGGGGCGAGCGCAGCATGACGAGCTGCCGGGCGAGCGATGGCGACACCGCGAGCTGCGGCCGCGGAACGGATCCGGTTTCCAGCGCGGCAACTTCCAGGGTCCCCTGCGTGCCGTCGGCGCGCTGCTCGTCCTCCCCGCGCAGGTCGAAGCACGCTTGCGCCGTCTTGAGCGCGATGTCGACGGTCGCGAATCTGCCGAGGTAGCCGGGAACCTTCGGGTAGACGCGCCGGCTCACGTAGGTCGCCTCGGACTTGGTCGGAGATTGCAGGACAACGATGACGAGCGACGCCGTCCCCTGCTCGAGGAAGCCGAGCTTCTCCGCGGCGGCGCGCGATACGTCGAGCTTGCGCTCGCCGCTATAGGGGCCGGCGTTGTTGACCCGCAGCACGCTAGCGTCGCCGGTTTTCGGATTGTAGGCGAGGATGACGGTGCCGTCCGGCAAGAGCGGGCTTGCGGCGTTGTCGGGGTGATCGGCGCGGAAGACGGCGCCCGAGCTCGTCAGCCCGCAGGGGTTCAAGGGATCATGATGGCAGTCGTCGTAGTAGGACGCGCGCAAGTAGCCGCGCCAGCCGACAAGGGTATCCGTCTGCGCCAGCGTGCCGACGCGGTAGCAAAGCCCATGGAAGCAGTAGCGGGTGCCGGGGGACTTGGCATCCGCCGTCGGCGGGATCGCAACGGCGACGACGAAGACCGCGGCGGCGCCGGCCAAAGCCGGCGGCGCACGCCGCCAACCTGCGATAATAGCCGAGGCTGCAGCGCGCAGCGGCCGCTTCTTCCCTGGCATGTGGCGCTAGCCGATTCCCCCAAATCAGCTTTTTGACCTGCGGGACAACCATGGCAATTGTTTGAGCAGCCGCGCTCACGCCGCCTCGCGGCACGCTATCGCCGCCGCCCCACGAGCTCGCCCTTGACGTAGAGCTGCGGGATCGTCGGCCAGTCGGAGAGCCGCCCTGAGGCAGGCCGGTTTTCGCGGTGTCGTTCAGGCCATCTCGCCGCCACTGCGCCGCTGGCCCCGCCAACGCGCCAAGAGCCCGAAGGCAACCCCGCTCGCCGGCCAAACGATGGCTGACGTCACGACGGCGAACGGGTCGGAGTGCTCGAGGAACTCGTTGACCGCGAACATCAGTCCCAGCGGAATGCCCCAGCACATGATGCCGAAGAACACCGCCTCGCGCGCGGTCAGCATCGCCCACACGTTCCCTTGGGGCGCGCTAAATCCGCTCAGACGGCGCACGAGGATGCTCAACGGAACGCCAACGAGAGCGCCCACGATCAGTGCCGCGATCAACGGCGCCATCGATCCGACAGTCTTGAGTTGAGGTACGGCGTAGAGGAACGGCAGCGCCGCGCACGTAATCGCGGCGTACATCCAAATGCTCAGGCTGGCGACCAGCATGTTTGATTTCGGGGGCATGGGCAGCTTTCCTATGAGGGGTGATACCCTGGTGTGGCCTTGCCAGCTCGACTGCGCAGTTCCCCACGAGACATTCGCCTGTCGGCATTCCCCAGAGCCGCGACCGAACGGTCACCTGTCAGGTGCCTACGACATCGACCATGCCGTCAGAATGTCCGGTATTGAGCGAAATCCGGTCGCGATCGAGGCGCCAAGAACGGCAGCTCCTGACCCGAAGCTGCCATTCTGCGTCAGGGCTCGCTCTAGGAGAAACATGTCGAAGAGGGCGTGGCTTCCCGATATTCAGGCGGAATGACGGCAGACGGCGAGTTCGAGATCTTCCTCGTGGCCACTCCGGGCTTGGAAGGCCCGCTTTGCGCAGAGGCGCGGGCGAAGGGATTCAAGGCCAAGGCAGTCCCGGGCGGCACGACGCTCAAGGGCGGTTGGCCCGAGGTCTGGCGCGCGAACCTGGAGATCCGAGGTGCGAGCCGCGTGCTCGCGCGCATTGGCGCGTTCCGGGCTCTCCATCTGGCACAGCTCGACAAGCGCGCGCGCCGTTTTGCTTGGGGCGACGTGCTCCGCCCGGATGTGGCCTTCCGCGTCGAGGTGTCATGCAAGAGCTCGAAGATCTATCACTCGGGGGCCGCGGCGCAGCGGATTGAACGGGCGATCTCTGAGGAACTGGGCGCGCGTGCCTCGCCCGAGGCCGAAGTCTGCGTCAAGGCGCGCATCGAGAAGGATCTCTGCACCATCGGTGTCGATACGTCGGGCGAGCTCTTGCATAAACGCGGCCACAAGCTGGCCGTCGCCAAGGCGCCCATGCGAGAGACCATGGCGTCTCTATTTCTCCGCCAATGCGGGTTTGATGGCGCCGAACCCGTCGTCGACCCCATGTGCGGATCGGGCACATTCGTCATAGAGGCGGCGGAGATCGCTGCCGGCTTGAAGCCAGGCCGGTCACGGCGCTTTGCGTTCGAGCAGCTTGCAAGCTTCGACCCGGCCGCCTGGCAACGGATGCGTGGCACCGAGACCAGCATTAAGCCCGCGGCCCGGTTCTACGGTAGCGACTTGGACGCGGGCGCGATCCGCATGAGCCGCGCCAACGCGGATCGAGCGGGCGTCGCCGCCTTTACGGAGTTCCAGGAGCGCGCCATCGAGGACCTCACCGCGCCGATCGGACCGCCAGGCCTCGTCATCGTCAACCCGCCGTACGGCGACCGCATCGGAGAGAAGGCGCGTCTCAGGCCTCTCTACCGCTCGCTCGGGCAAACGCTCTTGACCCGGTTCGCCGGCTGGCGCGTCGGTCTCATAACGAATGAGGTCTCGCTCGCAGAGGCGACCTGCCTTCCCTTCACACTGAGTGCTGAGCCGGTGTTGCACGGCGGACTGCGGGTGACGTTATTCCGGACCGCCCCGCTGCCGTGATTGCAAGTGCCGCTCCTGGCCGATCGCCGAGCTGCCAGCTTGAACCACAAGCAACCTATTGCGTTACGTTTTGGCGCAGCCCATAAGTCCTTCATGATCGATAGAGAATCAGCGGCCGGCTGGGTTGTTCAGATAACCATCCCCGGAGGACCGATTGTTCCTGTAGAGGGCAGCCGTTGGCGACCCGCCACGACGAGTGCCCCGACCTTCCAGTTTTTCAATGTCGCAATCGGCGCGGCCGATAAGGCCGTCGAAGCGGTCAGGAAGAAAGCTGGAGCCTCAGATGACGTGGCCATATGCACCGTTCGAGCGTTGTCGTCATCAGAGATTGCCTCGATCAACTTGCGAGCCGGCGAGGCCAAGCCCGCATGAGAACACCGCGAGCTCACACCGCACCAGCACATAGCCGTCCCGCGCAAGGTCGCGCCGATACTCTGGTTTGAGGCTGACTGCCGCGCCGCGCCGCAGTGATTGCCATCAGCGCCTGCTGCCCGCAACGGGAGGCACGACGACGATGCCGGCGAAACGGCTTCGCCGCACACAGGAGCCATCGCGGACGATTTCGCAACCGCACACGAGCTCGCCCGTCACGTAGAGCTGCGCGCCGCTCGCGCAATTTTGAGCACGCGACCCCTCACGAATTTGCCGCTGCCGGGGCACATTAATGGAAGCGTGGCAACGCGGAGGAGAACGCCCATGCGGAAGATCATTTTCTTGGCGCTGGTCGGCACGGCACTGTGTGGTACGCCACCGTGCCTCGCCGACTCCGCCCAAGCGCAGCAGAGCCCTCTCATCGGCCTGCCGATCTACAGCTCGGACAAGCAGAAGGTCGGCAAGGTC
Source organism: uncultured Alphaproteobacteria bacterium (assembly GCA_963724945.1). GTDB lineage: Bacteria > Pseudomonadota > Alphaproteobacteria > Rhizobiales > Hyphomicrobiaceae > Hyphomicrobium_A. Next base: position 2,286,200 of record CAVRWL010000003.1, read on the forward strand.
ACCTCCGTCGACGTCGACGCGGGCGGGAAAGTCACAGACATCAAAGCCGAGATCAACGGGTTCCTCGGCATGAGCTCGGGCACGGTGGGCATGGGCGCGGACGAGTTCAAGCAGGAGGGCGACCGGATCGTGATCACGAAGACGGCGGACCAGGTCCGCGGGCTTGCGCCACCGAACTACGCGCCGCAGCACTGACGCGGGCGATCAGGAACGTTGCGGCGCGCGCGCGCAAAAGCACTGTCCCGCCGCGTGGGCGCCGACGGCCTCGTACCGATCATCCCCTCTCCCCGCATGCGTCATGCTGAAAGCGTGCCTTCGGCACGACGAGAGGGTTAGGGTGAGAGGCAGCCGCACGCCGCAGCGCGAGTTTCTGCCCCTCACCCCACCCTCTCCCCATCGCAAGTGTGATGGGGAGAGGGAGTTGTCAGGCGATCTTCTTCCACTTGTCGTAGGCGACGCCCTTCGCCTCGAAGAGCTGCCCGAGCTCGCCGGCTTCCGCCATCTCGCGCACGATGTCGCAGCCGCCCACGAACTCGCCCTTGACGTAGAGCTGCGGGATGGTCGGCCAGTTGGAGAACGCCTTGATGCCGTCGCGGATGCCCATGTCGGCTAGCACGTTGATGTCTTTAAGTCGACGCCCAGGAGCCCGAGGATGTGGGCGACCTGCGCGGAGAACCCGCACTGGGGCATCTGCCTTGTTCCCTTCATGAAGAGCACGACGTCGTTCTCGAGATCGTCTTGCGGATCCAGTCCTGGACGTCCTGTTGCGGGTTCATGTGCGGTCCTTTGCGAATGCTGGTGTTGGGTCGGCGCCCGCGCATTCTCGGAGGTAGTGTGCCTTGCCATTGTGCTATCGCTATGTGTGCTTTGGCTGGCGCGAAGTCAATCTCAGGCCTCGGCCGTCGTCAATGCGAGCGCGTGCAGCACGCCGCCCATGCGGCCGCCGAGCGCCTCGTACACCATCTGGTGCTGCTGCACCCGGGTCTTGCCCTTGAAGGCGACGAGACGACGTGGGCGGCGTAGTGGTCGCCATCGCCCGCCAGATCCCGGATCTCGATCTTCGCATCCGGGAACTTGGCTTTGATCATCCGCTCGATCTCGCCGGCATCCATGGCCATCGGGCGCGTCTCCCAGGAGAGAGTTGAGTGCCTAGCAAAATCCGAAAAACTGCGACCGCCATCGGGGCGGCAGCACTCTGCGCTAGCTCTCGGACAGCTCCAGACGGTGCTCGATCCGGCCGAGGCGGCGGCCGATCTTGTCGAGCTCGGCATTTTGGGCGGACTCGGACGTGAGCAGGCTACCCAAATGCCCCTCGACGGCCGAGAGGCGCACTTCGACCCGCCCGACCTTATCATCGAGCGTATCGACCTTCGTGCGGATGTGGCGCAGGTGCCCGAGCATCAGATTGGTCATTTCTTCCGTCATTCCGGCATCGTGTCATGCCACGAAATACCCGTCAAGAACAAGACGGGAACATCGATCATCCGCCATATACCCCGGCAGCCAGCCTTCGTGCACGGCCTTGAGATCGGCGAGCGCCAGCGCCGGCTCGCCCTTCACCGTGATGGCGTCGCCGCCCGTGCGCCCGATGATGCGGCCGGGAAGCGCTAACAGCCGCGCGCGCTCCAGCACCTCCTCGGCGCGCATGGGATCGACCGAGAGCGACGTAGCGGCCTTGGTCCTCGCCGAACCACATGGCGTGCGCGGGCAGCCGGCCCTCGTAGGCGAAGAGCTCCACGCCGATGTGAGCCGGCGAGCGCCATCTCGGCGACGGCGACGATCAGCCCGCCGTCGGAGACGTCGTGCACGGCCGCGACCTTGCCCTCGCGGATCAGCGCGCGCACGAGGCGCCCGGCCTTGATCTCGTCGGCGAGGTCGACGGGCGGCGGCGCGCCCTCGAGCTTGCCGGTCGACATGCTCCTGGTAGAGCGATTGCCCGAGGTGGCCTGCCTCGCGGCCGATGACGATCACGAGATCGCCCTCGCGCTTTAAGCGCAGATCGGCCATGCGCGCGATGTCGGGAATGAGGCCGACGGCGCCGATCGCCGGCGTGGGCGGGATGCCGACGCCGTTCGTCTCGTTGTAGAGCGAGACGTTGCCGGAGACGACGGGGTAGTCGAGCACGCGGCAGGCTTCGCCCATGCCCTCGATGGCGCCGACGAGCTGGCCCATGATCTCGGGCCGCTCCGGATTGGCGAAGTTGAGGTTGTCGGTGATGGCGAGCGGGTCGGCGCCGACCGCGGTGAGGTTGCGCCAGGTCTCGGCCACGGCCTGCTTGCTGCCCATGCACGGGATCGGCGGCGACGTAGCGCGGGGTGACGTCGGAGGTCAGCGCTAAGCCCTTCGTCGTGCCGTGAATGCGCACCACGCCGGCGTCCGCCGCCGCGGCCGCTGCACGGTGTCGCCCATCACCATGTGGTCGTACTGCTCCCAGATCCAGCGGCGCGAGGCAGAGCGCGGGGCCGCCCATCAGCGCCTTCAGCGCATCGAGGATGGCGTTGGGGGCCGGCACCCATTCGGGCAGGATCATCCTGCGGCGCTGGCGGATGGGAACCAGGGCCGCTCGTAGAGCGGCGCGTAGTCGGCGAGCGTCGCCAGCGGGATGTCGGCGACCGTGCGCCCCTGCGTGCGTGACGATCATGCGGCCGGTGTCGGTCGTCGCGCCGATGACGGCGAAGTCGAGACCCCATTTGTCGAAGATCGCCTGCGCCTCGGCCTCGGCCCCGGGCTTCAGGACGATCAGCATGCGCTCCTGGCTTTCCGACAGCATCATCTCGTAGGCGGTCATGCCCTCCTCGCGCTGGGGCACGAGGTCGAGGTCGAGCTCGATGCCGACGCCGCCCTTGCCCGCCATCTCGACGGAGGACGAGGTGAGGCCGGCCGCGCCCATGTCCTGGATGGCGACGATCGCGTCCGTCGCCATCAGCTCGAGGCACGCCTCGATCAAGCAGCTTCTCGGTGAAGGGATCGCCGACCTGCACGGTCGGGCGCTTCTCCTCCGATTTGTCGTCGAACTCGGCCGACGCCATGGTGGCGCCGTGGATGCCGTCGCGGCCGGTCTTGGAGCCGACGTAGACGACCGGCAGGCCGACGCCCTTGGCGGCCGAGTAGAAGATCTTGTCGGCGCGGGCGAGCCCAACGCACATGGCATTGACCAGGATGTTGCCGTCGTAGCCCGTATCGAAGTTGGTCTCGCCGCCCACGGTCGGCACGCCCACGCAATTGCCGTAGCCGCCGATGCCGGCGACGACGCCGGCGACGAGGTGGCGGGTCTTCGCGTGGTCGGGGGCGCCGAAGCGCAGCGCGTTCAAGTTGGCGACGGGGCGCGCGCCCATGGTGAACACGTCGCGCATGATGCCGCCGACGCCGGTCGCCGCGCCCTGGTAGGGCTCGATGTAGCACGGGTGGTTGTGGCTCTCCATCTTGAAGACGACGCACCAGCCGTCGCCGATGTCGACGACGCCGGCGTTCTCGCCCGGGCCCTGGATGACCTGCGGGCCCGATGGTCGGCAGCTCTTGAGCCACACGCGCGAGGACTTGTAGGAGCAGTGCTCGCTCCACATGACGGAGAAGATGCCGAGCTCGGTGAGGCTAGGGCTCCGGCCGAGGATCTTGAGGAGGCGCTTGTACTCGTCTGCGGTGAGCCCGTGCTCGGCCACGATCTCGGGCGTGATCTGGGTCTCGCTGTCGGGCTTGGCATCCATTCCGTCGGCTCTTGGCGGAAGACTCAGAGGTGGAAACGAGCGCTTATAGCGGGCAGGGGCGCCCTTGTCGCCTCGCGCCGAGCGCGTCCGCCGGCGCGGGGCTGAAGGCTGATCTGGCGTACTGCCCAAACGGGTGGGAAGGGGGACCTACCCGCGACAGTTGCGCGCTGCAGCATGCACATTGCTGCATTGCAATATATCCCGTTTTTGCAGGCGACTCCTTCGGTTAATTAAGCCCCCGGTGCCGAGCGGGCGCCCCCTTCGTATTGCCGAGCCCGCCGGTCCGGTTTCGTTTCGTAGAGGCCATTAGAAGGAGCTCGAGCATGTCCGCGATCATCAAAGGTGCTGGCGTTGCCGCCGTGCTTGCCTTGTCCACCTTCGTCGGAGCGGTGAACGCCGCCTCGGAAGAGGACGCGGTCAACTTCAAACCCCTTCAAGGCGTGAGCCTGCACATGGGCTCCAAGCACGCCGTCGGCTACTTTCTCACCGACAACGGCGCCTGTCAGCTGACGCTCGTCGTGGGCGATGAGATCAGCCAGGACGACGTGCTCCCGGCCACGGTCTCGGCACGCTTCCGCGCCGCCGTCGACGCCGGCAGGACCGCCCGATTCGACACAGGGAGCGGCACCGAGCTGCAGTTCACCTGCGGGCCCGAGGCCACCGCCATGTCGGTCGTGCCGCTGAAGCAGGTGGCCTACACCACACCGAAGAAGTAATCATTCGGCGCTCGGGAAGGGGCAGGAGGATCCACCTCCTGCCCCTTTCGATTCCGAAGTGCCCGTGAGCTTCTGCTCCAAATCCAGAAGCGGCCGTCGTTTGGCCGTCGGGCTAGGTCGCCTCAGGGCCAGAAGCGAACGTCCGGGGCCGACCGTGGCGGTTCGTAAAAGGCCGGTCACTGCCGCGGAAAGGCTATTCAACGGCAAGCGTCTGCAAGTTGGCGAGATCGTTCCGTCGACGCAGACCCGTCTTGTCCTTCCGCTTAGTACACCTTCTTCCGGGGTTCGTTCTCGGACGTCTCCCGCGCCGGGCCCGCGACCTTCTTGCGCGCGACCCCCTCGGCCATGACCGTCACGAGGTCGTGCATGATCCCGTTGATGTGAAGTGCGGTGATTTGAGACGGGTCGAGATGCGGCACGAAACAGACTATGTCGCCGCCGATGATATCCAGCCCGCGGAAGCCGCGCAGGATCTGCAACATCTCGCGGATGGTAAGTCCGCCCGCCTCGGGATCGGCCACCGCGGGCGCGTCGCTCAGCGACATAACGTCGAGATCGACCGTCACAAACACCGGACCGTTGCCGATGATCTTGCGAATTTCCGCCACGGTCGCGGGAATGCCGATGTTCTCGATTTCGGCCAGCGAAAGCAGGCGATAGCCGGCCGAACGCGACCATTCATCCATGTGCGGGTGCACCATCGGGCCGTTGAGGCCGACGTGCACGTAGCGTGATGCATCGATCAGGCCCTCCTCGAAGCCGATCCGGAAGCCGTTTCCTGCGTGGCAATGGACGCCCGCGGAGTCGCCGTAGGAGTTTGTGTGCGAGTCGAAATGAATTATACCCACCGGCTGCTTGCGCCGGGAATTCGGCCCCGCGATAGCGCGGAGCACCGGCAGAGTGCAGGCGTGATCGCCGCCGATCGTGAAAGGAATGGTGCCGGAGGCGTCCATCCTCGCATAGAACTTTTCGATATCAATCGTCGCCTGGTCGGCAAGAGTTGGAGTCGGGATCGGCACATCGCCAAAATCGCAAATGCGCGCGAGCTCGAAAGGGTTGACCCCGAACTCGCGATGACTGCGATGGTATGCTTGGGAGCGATGGCGAACCGCGCGCGGCGCGAGATATTGCGTTCGCTCGATGGGGTTGATCGCCAACGGCAGGCCGACGAGGGCGATGTCGGCTTTGCTGAAATCTGTTTCTATCGGGCACCCGAGCAGCTTCGGAATACCGTTCCAGTAAAAATATCCCTCCAGAAGATTGACTGCCTCGGCGGCACTGGGATTAAAGCTCATGGCGAAGTTACTCCGGTTCATTGGGGCGGCTATTGGCGCACTTGCGCGTCGGTGAGCGGGCAGATTCCGGCGGGAGCATTGCCAATACTCGATCATGCCAAAGTGGGGTTGCTGGCTACCCGCATATGTGAGGGTAGGCCGCTCATCAGCTCAGCTAATCTTCGGAGATAGTTTGGAAAGAGTTCTCTGTGGGCGCGTGTTTAGAGCAATGCGATGGAGAGTCCCAAGACGACTGCCTCCCCTTGGCCTCAAGTCGGCTTGGATCATAAGGCGAAGTTGCTCACCTTCGCGCCGATGTTCCCTTTGGTCGGAAAAGCGCGCGTTCGCGGCCGAGCTCAGGCCGCAGCCTCGAGCACGCTCAGGAGCGCGCTCTCGATCATGCGGCGGCCGTCGGCGCCGCCGAGCGCCAGCTCGAACAGCCGCTCCGGGTGTGGCATCAGCCCCATGATGCGCCCCGTCTCGTCGCAGATCCCAGCGATGTTGCGCTGGGCCCCGTTGGGGTTGGCGGCGTCTGTGACCTCGCCGGCCTCGTCGCAATAGCGCAGCACGACGCGGCCCTCCTCCTCGAGCGCATCGAGCGTCGCTGCGTCGGCGAAATAGTTTCCTTCGGCGTGCGCCACCGGCAGGCGGATCACCTGGTCCTTGCGGTAGCACTTGGTGAAGAACGTATGATCGTTCTCGACCTTGAGCCACACGTCGCGGCAGATAAAGCGGAGCGAGGCGTTGCGCATCAAGACGCCCGGCAGAAGCCCCGACTCGCACAAGACCTGGAAGCCGTTGCAGATGCCGAGCACGGGCGTGCCGGCCTTGGCCTTGACGATGACGTCGCGCATGATCGGCGAGTGCGCGGCCATGGCGCCGCAGCGTAGGTAGTCGCCGTACGAGAAGCCGCCCGGCAAAATAATGAGATCGCACGCAGGCACGTTTGCATCGCCGTGCCAGACCATCTTCACGGGAAAGCCCGTGACCTGCTCCAGCGCGACCTTGATGTCGCGGTCGCAGTTGGAGCCGGGAAAGACGACAACGGCGGCGCGAATCATGCGGGGGTCCCTCTTGCGGACATTTAGCACAGGGGGGCGGCAGGTGCGATCTATGCCAGAATGCAACGCCATTGGCCATGCCCCCCACGGGTGCCGATTAAACGCGGCTATGTCTTCGGGCGGCGCAGGATCGCGACCGCCTGGTCCGGCTCCTTCGCTCCGCCCGGCAGGATCTGGAGGACCTCGAGCACAGGTGCGGCTAGCGCTGCAAAATGCCCGCGCGTGGTCCAGGCCGATAGGTAGTTGGAGCCTTCGAGCGCGTTGTTCCAGACGACGTAGGGCTGCGATTGAAGCTTGATGCGAACTTCGGGTGGGGCACGTGCCGCGGTGTAGGTCTCATCGCAGAAGGTGAGGAGCGCCAGGCCACCCGGCCGCAGGATGCGCCGGATTTCGGCGAGCCAGGCTTGCGCGGTTTGCTCGGACAGGTGCGTCAGAACGGAATGGGCGTAGACGAGGTCGATCGCGGCGTCATCCAGGTGGAGGGGCGGATGCAGAGCATTGGTGACGTAGCTTCCCGGAAGATTATCTGCGCACCAGCGGACGAGGTCTGGGTTGACGTCCGATCCGTGAAAGGCGCCGCCTGCGGCGATGATGTCGGATGCAAGCCAGCGCGCAATGCGGCCGCATCCGCAGCCGAAATCAAGCACGTTGCGCGCAAGCCTCGTGTCGATGCCGTGCGCCTGCGCCAGATCGACGAACTTTGCCGCATCGGCGCGGCCCCGCTCGGAGAACCAGGCCTGCCGCGCGGTGCCGCTCGTTGCCACCCGGAAGTAAGGAGGCGGCATCGGTCGGCCATCGTCCACCGTCTCGGTGGGCTGGCCTGCGAGGCGCCGCTCAACGGCATGGTAGTAGGGACCGATGAGGCCGGTACGCTCCATGCCGCGGCGGATCAGGCGGCGCGCCTTCTTGAGCAGATGTCCCTGCATTCGCCATTGGCGGCTAGCTGCGAGGTGCCGGCCTCGCGTTCGCGATGGTCACGCCACCAGCTCGTAGGAGTAGTTCTCGATGACGGTGTTGGCGAGCAGGTCCTTGCACATGCGCTCGACCGTCTCGCGCGCTCTCGCCTCGTTCGTCTCCTCGAGCTTGACCTCGATGTACTTGCCCTGGCGCACGTCGTTGACGCCGCCGATGCCAAGCGCTGAGAGCGCGTGCTCGATCGCCTTACCCTGCGGGTCGAGGACGCCGTTTTTGAGCGTGATGCGGATGCGCGCTTTCATGGTTCGCTCTCGCGAAAGGCAGTCGGCAGTGAGGCAGTCGGCAGTGAGGCAGTCGGTAGGAAAAATTCCGCTTCTACTGCCTAATGCCGACGGTCTGCTGCCGCACTCAATTGGGCTTGCCGTTGGCGCCGGGATTGGAGGCGACGAGCACCGGTCCCATACCCTTTGCCGGACGGTTTCCGGTGAACACGCCCAAGCGGCGCGCAACTTCCTGATAGGCCTCGAGCAGACCACCGAGGTCGCGGCGGAAGCGGTCCTTGTCGAGCTTGTCGGAGGTTGCGATGTCCCACAGGCGGCAGCAGTCGGGGCTGACCTCGTCGGCGAGCACGATGCGCATGACCTCGTTGTCCCACAGCCGGCCGAACTCGACCTTGAAGTCGACGAGACGGATGCCGATGCCGAGGAAGAGGCCGACGAGGAAGTCGTTGATGCGCAGCGCGAGCTGCATGATCTCGTCGATCTCCTGCGGCGTTGCCCAGCCGAACGCGGTGATGTGCTCCTCCGACACCATGGGATCGCCGAGCGCATCGTCCTTGTAGTAGAACTCGATGATGGAGCGCGGCAGCTGCATGCCTTCCTCCAGCCCGAGGCGCGTTGCGAGCGAACCTGCCGCGACATTGCGCACGACGACCTCGAGCGGAACGATCTCGACTTCGCGAATGAGCTGCTCGCGCATGTTGAGGCGCTTGATGAAGTGCGTCGGCACGCCGATCTCGCCGAGCCGCAGGAAGATGTACTCAGAGATGCGATTGTTGAGCACCCCCTTGCCTTCGATCAACGCGTGCTTCTTGGCGTTGAAGGCGGTCGCGTCATCCTTGAAATGCTGCACGAGCGTGCCCGGCTCCGGGCCCTCGTAGAGCACCTTGGCCTTGCCCTCGTAGATGCGGCGACGCTTGTTCATTGAGCCTTGGTCCTTTGTCTCGAAGTTCTCAGTTTTGCGAGGGCACACATTACGCGCGGGCTCAGGCCAACTCGTTGAAATTACGATTTATTCTTGCCAGAGGACGACGCATGGGGGGTCGGCTCGCGTGGTCGGACACCCAGGCCGGACACTAGCCGAAGCGGGCCTCAGAAACAATCTTAAGGATCGTATCTTCGTAGGGTGTTGCTAACGCCCATCGACAGACGATTGATCGGCGGCGGCCCCCGGGCTATGGCTGCCCGCCAACGGCCGTTTCGCACCCCGCGTAGCTGCAACCTGGCGCCCGGCAGGGGCTGCCATCACGTCCTCAGGTGGAGATCTGAATGACTACGTTCGATGATCGCGAGCAAGCATTCGAGAAGAAATTTGCGCTCGATCAAGACCTTAAGTTCCGGGCCGAAGCGCGGCGCAACAAGCTCCTGGCAGAGTGGGCCGCCGCCAAGCTCGGGATTATGGGGTCGGCGCTGGCCGATTACGTCAAGGCGGTGGTGCGGGCGGACCTCGAGGAGAAGGGCGACAACGACGTTTTCCGTAAGATTCGCAAGGACTTCGATGACGGCGGGGTCAACGTTCCCGACGCCGAGATCCGGCAGATGATGAGCGAGCTCCTGGCCAAGGCGGTGGGCGAGATCGAGGCCTCCACCCACAAGCCCTGAGGCCCCTCAAAGCCGGGCCAAAAAGCTGCCGAACCGCAAGACCCCCTCCGGCCATGGGCCATGGCCGGTCGCGGTCGTGACGTGGCCGCGAGGGCCCACCTCGACCGCCTCGGATCCCCAGGCGGCGGCGAAGTGCCGCGCGCGCTCAGGCCGGCAATAGGGATCGTCGGAGGAAACGAGCAGCATTGAGGGAAAGGGCATCCGTGCCAGCGGCACCGGCGCGAAGTCACGAGCCGACTGGGGCCATACATAGCCTTCAGAGATCGGCCAATGCTGCGCGTTGTCGACGTCGGCAGGCGCCACGAGAAAGGCGCCGGCGAGGAGACCCTTCGGCAGCTTCAGTCCAGCGTGCGCGACGGCGACTGCGCCCACGGAGTGCGCAACGAGCACGGCCGGGCGCGAGCTTGCCGCCACCGCCTTGATGATGTTGCCCACCCATTTGTCCTTGTCGGGGGCGACCCAGTCCTCCTGCTCGACGCGCCGCGCGGTGCTCAAGTTGCGCTCCCACCGCGATTGCCAGTGCTCGGGGCCCGAGCCGAGCCAGCCCGGCACCATCAGGATGTCGACGTCGCTTGAGCGCATGGAAACCGGTGAAAAAGTGCGGATTGTCGGGGATGAGGGCGGGGGCGAGCCTAACCCGGCGCGGCGGTTGAGTATACGACAGGAGCGAGTGAGGGCCGCTCTTAAGTTGCGATATTGCGGGGTAATGAAGTCATGCGAGGCCGCATTGCGCTGCGCCGTCTGGCGCTCGTCTGTGTGAGTGCTGCGTCGATCGGGTTGGGTGTTGGGACTGCGCGCGCCGGCGGAACCAACGCCGACTGGAATGGCTTCTATGCCGGCGCGCAGCTCGGCGGAGCCTGGAGCAACATCGATTGGCAATTCCAGAACGCGAACTACTTCAACACGCTCGGCTCCAATGTGGTCGGCAACGATTTCAGCCACAACCCCAACGGCGTGATCGGAGGCATTGTCGGCGGCTACAATTATCAGACCGGCCCTTGGCTGTTGGGGCTCGAGCTTGCGGCGTCGGCGGCCAACATGAACCAAGAGCTTCCCAGCCCGTTGTTCCCCAAGCTCGACACCACGACCTCGCGCGTCAAATGGCTGACGAGCGTGACCGGCCGGCTCGGCTACGCGTGGGACCGCTGGCTCCTTTACGGCAAGGGCGGCTGGGCGGGCGGCCAGGTCGGGGTCACCCTGCTTGACGAGGACGTCTCTGTTTATGGCGCCGAGAACCAGTGGGCCAACGGATGGACCGTCGGCGGCGGGCTCGAGTACATGATCTGGAAGTGCACCTCGCTCGGAGTCGCCTACGACTACGCCGACCTAAGCGTCGCCAACAAGAGCATCACGTGTCCGAACTGCAGCGGTCCCGTGGGAGTGCCCGGCTACGGCACGCCGGTCGTAAATGGCGACATCAAGGTGCAGTCGGTGATGGCGCGCCTGACCTTCCATCAATAGAGGATTGAACGCGAGTCGGCAGGATTGGCATGTACGGCGCGCCGCGACTCACGTAGCTCTGCAACCAGGACCGGGGGCAGGCTATGGTAGATACCATGCGGGGGATTCGCACTTTCGCGCTGATCGTTGCCGCGGTGGGGCTGCTGACAGTTCCGCACGACGGCGCCAAAGCCGATCCGAGGCCTTGGGCCATCGGCGTGTCGGATCTGCAGGGCGAGGCCGATTGGAGCGGCTTCTATGTCGGCGGCAAGCTCGGCGGCGCGTGGGGCAACGTCGACTGGACGCAGGATGTCAACATCTTCACAAATGGCGGCGCGGTAGCGCCAACCGCCTCTGCCAACCTCTCGCCGAGCGGATTTGCCGGCGGTGCCATCGGCGGCGCCAATCTGCAGGTTGGCAAATGGGTGTTCGGCGCCGAGGTGACGTTCTCCGGGCTCGACTTTTCCCAGTCGATCGCCAGCCCGTTCTTTCCGGCAACCGACGTGTTCTCGACGCAGATCAAGTGGATCACCACCGTCGAGGGGCGCATCGGCTATGCGTGGGATCAATATCTCCTGTACGGCAAGGGTGGCTGGGCTGGCGGCGAAGCGAACCTGACCCTCGTCGCCGGCAGCAGGACCGCCATCGCCAGCGGCGCCACGTCGACCAACGAAGGCTTTTACAGCGGATGGACCATCGGCGGAGGCCTCGATTACCTGTGCTGGTCGAATATCGTGCTCGGGCTCGAGTACGACTACATCACTCTTAACATGGGCGATGTGCCGTCCTGCCCGCTGTGCGCATCCGGTATCGCCGGCGGTTCGCCCGCTGCGGTCTCGGGCGACGCGACGGTGTCGACGTTGATGGTGCGCGCGAGCTACCTGTTCAGGCCCGAGGACTAAGCTCCGAAGTCCCGCGCCCAATCCGTTCAATCGGCAGTCCTGCTCTCGACGGCCTGCGTGCAAGCCGGCATCCACCAACGGCCGAGGATGACGAGCGCCACGACAGCGATGACGACGAGATGGGCGCTGCGCGGCAGCAGCCGGGCGAGGAGCATCGGCAGACCAATGCTCGCAAGCGTGATGGCCGCCAGCGTGCCTGCGAGGAGGACGGTCGGCACCGGAGCCAGGGCGGTGGCGCCCGAGACGCGCTGCGAGCGCGCATAAAGATAAGCAAAGAGCACGACGAGGCCCGCGAGCAGCAGCAGGGCGAGCGGATTGGTGGGCCCGATCCAAGACGCGGCCTGCCCCAGGCTGCCCGCGCCCGCGAGCAGGGCTATGCTCAGCATGAGCCACGGCCACGCCGCGCCGGCGAGCAGCACCGACCAGAGGCAGGTTGCCGCCGTTGCCAGCGCGCCGCCGTCGGCGCGCACGAGGGCCGCGACCGCAGCGAATACGAGGGCCGCGAACGCGCAGGCCAGCAGCAGCCCCTCGGCGAGCAGGCCCGCATCGCTTTGCAGGGATGCGAGCGCCGCGATCCGATGCGGCAGATCGGCAAGCAGCGGGGCGAGGAAGAGCAGCCACACGCCGCTTCCCAGTCCGCGCTGCGTGATCTGATCGGCGAGCCAGATGGCGATCGCCGTTCCGGCGACCAGCGTCGCGACGGTCAGCAGCCGGAACGCGGTGCCGGGCTCGCCGACGAGCCCGTCCACGCCCTCGAGCGCGACGGCGAGGCCGGAGGCCTGCGCGGCAGCGGCGAGGAGCGCCAGAGCAAGAACGATCCCGTTGAGCTTGTCGCGGTTGCGCTCATCGGCGCACTCCCATCGCCGGCACGCCGGCACCAGGACCTTGACGAGCTCCGCCAGGATCAGGACGGTGACGAGCGGGGCGACGCCGAGCGCCAGGATCGAGATCCGCTCCATGGCAGCGCCGCCGCCGATGCGCGCGAAAGCCGCCGGGTGGAGACCGGGCAGCGGGATGTGCGTGCCCAGGCGATAGACGATGAGCGCGACCGCCGTGACGGCGAGCCTGCGGCTGAGCTCGGCAGAATTGCGCACGCCTCCGAGATCCAACATGCGTCAAGTCTTTCTGGGTTCCCCCGATTCAGTCGCCGCGGGCCGTAGCGCTCAAATCATCGCAAATCATAGAGTGCTGCGAACGGATCGTCATTAGGATCGCGGCTCCAGCGGTACTCCGCGTGCGTGGCGACCCGCTCGGCTGTCTCTTCTCCGTTGCGGGTTGCGATGAGCGCGAGCGCCATGTCGATGCCGGCGGAGACGCCAGAGGAAGTGAAATACTTCCCGTCGGCGACCCATCGGGCGCGTGCCTGCCAGAGCACGTTGGGGCCCTGCTCTATGACCCAGCGGAAGGCGGCCTTGTTGCTCGTCGCCTTGCGGCGATCGAGAAGGCCGGTGCGCGCGAGCAGCGCGGCGCCGGTGCAGACCGTGGCGACGACGCTCGATTTTTCCGCATGCGCGCCGATCCAGTCGATCAGCACCTTATTGTCGACCTCGCGGCGCGTGCCGAGCCCGCCGGGGATGAGGAGGATGTCGTAGGGCTTCGCCTCGGCCAGCGCCACGTCGGCGACCGCTTTGGGCCCTTGGTTGCTCGCGACGGCACCAGCGCTCTCTGCGACCATCTCGAGCCGGTAGTCGTCGGGAAGCGCACCGAACATCTCCAGCGGCCCGAACACATCGAGCAGCTCGAAGCCGGGGAACAGCAGCGTCCCCACGGTCTTCATGGATGTGCGCTGCCGAACACGCGCGCAAAGATCGCGTCGACGTGCGCAAGATAGGAGGCAAGGTCGAACATGGCCTCGAGCTTCTTAGGGCTGATCCTCGCCGTCACGTCCTTGTCCGCCTTGAGCGAGGCGAGGAAGTCCTTGTCTTCTTCCCAGGTCTTCATGGCGTTGCGCTGCACGATGGCGTAGGCCTGCTCGCGCGCGAGCCCGGCTTGGGTGAGCGCCAGCAGCACGCGCTGGGAATTGTGCAGGCCCCCGAGCCGCTCCAGGTTCCGCAGCATGGCCTTGGGGTAGATGACGAGCTTGTCGATGATGCCCGCCAGGCGATGGAGCGCGAAGTCGAGCGCGATGGTGGCGTCGGGGCCGATGACGCGCTCGACCGAGGAGTGCGAGATGTCGCGCTCGTGCCAGAGCGCCACGTCCTCGAGTGCGGGCAGCGCGTAGGCGCGCACGAGGCGCGCTAAACCCGTCAGGTTCTCGCTCAGGACGGGGTTGCGCTTGTGCGGCATGGCCGAGGAGCCTTTTTGCCCCGCCGCGAAGAACTCCTCCGCCTCGAGCACCTCGGTGCGCTGCAAGTGGCGGAGCTCGGTCGCGAGCCGCTCCACCGAGGAGGCGATGACGGCGAGCGTCGCGAAATACATGGCGTGGCGGTCGCGCGCGATCACCTGGGTCGAGATCGGCTCGGGTGCAAGCCCGAGCTTCTTGGCGACGTACGCCTCCACGCGCGGATCGATGCTGGCGAAGGTGCCGACCGCGCCGGAAAGCGCGCACATCGCCACTTCCTTGCGCGCCGCGATCATGCGCTCCTTGGCGCGCGCGAACTCGGCATAGGCGTAGGCGAGCTTCAGGCCGAAGGTCGTGGGCTCGGCGTGAATGCCGTGGCTGCGGCCGATGGTCGGCGTCATCTTGTGCTCGAACGCGCGCTTCTTGAGCGCAGCGAGGAGGGAATCGAGATCGGCGATGATGAGGTCGGCTGCGCGTACGAGCTGCACGCTGAGGCAGGTGTCGAGCACGTCGGAGGAGGTGAGCCCCTGGTGGACGAAGCGCGCCTCGGGGCCGACGAGCTCGGCCAAGTGCGTCAGGAAGGCGATGACGTCGTGCTTCGTCACCTCCTCGATCTCGGCGATGCGCTTTGTGTCGAACTTAGCCTTGCTGCCCTTGTCCCAGATGACCTGGGCCGCCTCCTTCGGGATCATCCCGATCTCGGCCATGGCGGCGGCGGCGTGCGCCTCGATCTCGAACCAGATGCGAAAGCGCGTCTCTGGGGCCCAGATCGACGCCATCTCGGGGCGGCTGTAGCGGGGAATCATCCAGTGTCCCGATTCCGAAGTTCGCCTGCCTTTGCTGCCAGGTCCCCGAGCGAACTTCGGAATCAAAAGGGACACTAGAATTATAAAGTTGCTGGAGTGATTCAGATCGAGAAATTCGCGATTGGCCTCGCCGCGAGCACCGGCGAATTTCTCGATCATCACACCAGGGCCTCGGGTAGCTAAAGCGGAGGCCTAGCAGAGGGGCAACCGCCCTTCAATCGGCGTGGGCGAAGACGCATGTGCAGGAAGGTGCGTGCTTAACGGTTTGCGGGCGCGACTCGAAGCTCGATGTTGCTGTGCACAGTGGCGCGTGACGTCATTGCAACGCACACAAGGAGAGCGTGCGCTGCAGCAATATTCCCATAGCAAGGTCAAGATTGGGCCACAATGGATTGGTTGATCGCGCGCCGCCGCAGCGCGCGTCGACTGTGGACACATTGTCACGTGCGAAATGAAATCGAGTAAGTAGTCTTGCAAGTGACCAAGTGAAACGAAAAGTTACTTAGAGCACGCTATTGGAGTCTTATATGCGTGAGTGTTGACGTCCCCCGGTGAGACGGGGCGCGACACCAAGGTTGGAAGCGAGAGGGCAGAGGCACGGTATGCCGAACCAAATGCAAAGTGAGATTGCTCAGCTCAATGTGGAGCTGGAGCAAACCGACGATCCGAGAGAGGCCTACGCCAAGGTGCAGGCGAAAGTCCGCAGCTACCGTCAGGCGGGCAAGAAGGTGCCCGAGGATCTGGTGCTGATCGAGAAGCGGCTGATGACTGAGTGCATGGCCGCCTCGCAAGGGCGCGACTGAGACCTCGACGAGAGCCAAGCTGCCTTAGGGCGGCAACGAACATGATGCGGCCGTCGTGCTTTGCGACGGCCGCTATTTTTCTGCGGTCTCAATTCTTGCGGCGCCAGCCGCCGTCCGCCCACCAGAGGATGTCATAGGAGGGCACGTCGGCGTCCCCATCGGCGTCGAACGAGAGCGGCCCGAGCACCGTGTCGAGATTCCCCTTCTGCAAGGCAGCTCCAACCGCTGCCGGCTCGAGCGACCCGGCCGCGGCGACAGCCGCACGCCAAGCCTCGACCGCGGCATAGGCTGCCACGAACGCGCCCGTCGGCGTTTGTTCCGGAAATATCTCGGCCACCTTGGCCGCGGCGCCGTACGCCGCATCGGAGGGTAGCAGCACGCCCGCCCCGGTCGCATCCTCGTCCGCCGTTTCGGCGAATTGCGATGGTGCGAGCGCGTCTGAGCCGAGAAAGACGGTGGCGAGCCCTGCTGCACGCATCTGGCGCAGGAGGAGGCCACCTTCGATGGGAAAGCCGGCGAAGAAGAGGCCCTGCGTGTGGGCCCCGGCGAGCTTGGCGACGAGCGTGCCATAGTCCTTTTGCCCATCGGCGATCGTTGCCGTCAGGACGTCGGCGCGGCCGGCCTCTTTCAGCGCCGCCACGGCGCCATCGGCCAGCACCGCCCCGTAGCGTGTCGTGTCGTGCACGACCGCGACGGGCTTTCCCGCAAACGCGCGCGCGAGATAGGCGCCGGCGGTCGCACCCTGGCGGTCGTCGCGACCGGAGAGCCGAAAGATCGTGGGCCCGATGCGCGGCGCGGTCAGTGCCGGATGCCGCGTCGCTGGCGCAAGGAAGAGCGTGCCCGACTGCGCGTAGACTTTGGCGGCGGCGATGGCAGCGCCGGCGCATGGGTGGCCGACGATGAGATTTGCGCCTTTCGCCACGAGCGCACTTGCGGCCGCCGCGGCTGCGCCCGGCGCGCAGCCGTCATCGGCCTCGATGACCTCGATCGGCTCGCCCTTCACGCCGCCATCCGCGTTGATGCGCTTCGCGGCAAGCCTGACGGCACGTGCGATGTCGCGGGTGACCGCGGCGCTCGCACCGTGCGCGGGCCCGGCGACGCCGATCAGGACTTTGGCCGTAGCATGCGGCGCAAGCACGGCGGCCAAGAGCGCCACCAGGAGATGGCAACGCAGGCGGTGGCGCTGAGAGCTGCGCACGCTGCTGAGCTCAGTTCTGCACGTAGGTGATGCGCCCATCCGGCTGCTTCGTCCACGTGTACATGACGTAGGCAGGCTGCTTGATGTCGCCCTTGGCGTCGAAGGCAATGTCGCCGAGCACCGTCTTGAAGGTCACGCCGGAGTGCAAGTATGCGGCGACCGACTTGGGATCGAGCGACTTCGTCGCCTCGATCGCCTGCTTGATGATCTGCACGCCGGCGTAGCTGTAGAGCGTGTAGGCCTCCGGTTTGTAGCCGTGCGCGAGGAACTCGTCGACGATGGCCTTGGCCTCGGGGCGCTTCTGCGGATCGGGGCCAAACGTCATCAGCGTTCCTTCGGCCCCCGGGCCGGCAATCGCTGCGAACTCGTCCGACGCGATGCCGTCGCCCGACATGAAGATCGCTTGCACGCCCTGGTCGCGCATCTGGCGCAGGATGAGGCCGCCCGCGGTGTGCACGCCGCCCCAATAGAAGACGTCGGCGCCCGCGTTCTTGACCTTGGAGACGAGCGCTGAGAAGTCCTTCTCACCGGCGCTCACGCTCTCATACAGCACCTCCTGCACGCCAAGCTTGTTCATGGCCTTCTTGGTCTCGTCGGCGAGCCCCTTGCCGTAAGTGGTCTTGTCGTTGGCGATGGCGACCTTCTTGCCCTTGAAGTGCTCCGCGATGTAGGTGCCGGCGACGCTTCCCTGCTGATCGTCGCGCCCGCAGATGCGGAACACGTTCCACAGCCCGCGGTCGGTGATCTTCGGGTTGGTCGATCCCGGCGTGATCATGAGGATGCCGTTCTCCATGTAGACCTCGGAGGCGGGCATGGAGACGCCGGAATTGAAGTGGCCGACGACGAAATGCACGGCGTCGCCGAGGAAATCGTTGGCGACGGAGACGCCCTGGCGCGGATCGCCCGCGTCATCGCCGACCTTGAGCTCGACCTGCTGGCCCATGATCCCGCCGGCTGCATTGATGTCGGCGACCGCCTGCTCGGCGCCGTTCTTGAGCTGCGCTCCGAAGGCTGCGTCCGGCCCCGTCATCGGACCCGCGACGCCGATCTTGAGCTTGGCCGGGCCGCTGTCGCAGCCGCCAAGCCCGAGAGCCAATGCGAGCGCGAGCGCCGCCAGTGTCGCTGGTTTCATGGAGATCCCTTCGTGAGCAAATGCCGCAATGCCCTGGGCCGTAGCGCAACGGCGCACCGGCGCGGCGCATGTTCCCCCGAAACGCGGCAAAAGTCATCCCCGCGCCCAAGACCTAGCCGGGCTTGCGGCGCCAGGACAGAAGCCCGGCCGGCTCGTAGGCCCACGGGTACTGCGCGACCATGTGGCGCGCGCGGGTCAATTGATAGCCGGAAGCGGCGCACAAGAGCAGGACACCGTAATCGAGGAGGAAGCGGCGCAGCGACAACAGCGGCTCGGCGAAGAGCGCGTAATGGAAAAAGCGCACGGCGCAGGCGAGCAGCAGTGCGGCACCCAGAAGCTGCCACGGCGAACGCCAGGTCGACGCGATCGCCGACCCGCTGACGCTCGACGCGGCGCCGCCCAACGCCACCGTCACGAGCATATAGACCCAGAAGCTTTTGTCGCCGCCCTCGAGCAGGAGCTGCATGAACGATCTCCTAATGCCGCCCGCCTTCGAGGTAGGCTGAGCGCACCTCGGGGCTGGCGAGTAGCTCAGCCCCCGTTCCCTCGAGCTTGATGGCGCCGTTGACCAGGACGTAGGCCCGGTGCGCGAGCTTCAACGCATGGTAGGCGTTCTGCTCGACGAGGAACACGGTGAGCCCTTCGCGCGTTGATTGAGCTCGGCGATCACCGCAAAGATCTGCTTGACGATGAGCGGGGCCAAGCCCAGCGAGGGCTCATCGAGCAGCAGGAGCTTGGGCCGGCTCATCAACGCGCGCGCGATCGCGAGCATCTGCTGCTCGCCGCCCGACAGCGTGCCGCCGCGCTGCTTGAAGCCGCTCCTGCAAGCGCGGAAAGATCTGGGCGACGTGGGCAAGCTCGTGATCGAAGTCGGCGCCAGGCGCGAACTCGGCGCCCAAGCGCAGGTTCTCCTCGACCGTCATGCGGGGAAAGATGCGGCGCCCCTCCGGTGATTGGGCGAGGCCGAGCCGGGCAATCTCATGTGTCGGCAGCCCCGTGATGTCGCGCCCCTCGAACACGATGCGGCCGGCGCGCGCGCGCGGATTGCCGAAGATCGTCATCATGAGCGTGGTCTTGCCCGCGCCGTTGGCGCCGATGAGCGTCACGATCTCGCCCTTGGCAACGGTGAGATCGACATCGCGCAAGGCGACGATGTTGCCGTAACAGGCGGTGACGTGCTCCAGCGACAGAAGCGGTGCCGTCATGCGCCGACCTCCGCCTCGGCCAGTGCGACCTCGTCGTCCTCCACGCCGAGATAGGCGGCGATCACCTTGGGATCGTTCCTGACAGTCTTCGCCGTCCCGTCGGAGATCTTGAGACCATACTCGATGACGATCACGTGGTCGGAGATCTCCATGACGACGGTCATGTCGTGCTCGATCAACAGGATCGAGGTGGCGTGATCGTCGCGGATGGCGAGCAGGAGCGCGTTGAGCGCGGCGCTCTCCTTCGGGTTGAGGCCGGCCGCAGGCTCGTCGAGGCATAAAAGCACGGGCTCGGTGCACATGGCGCGCGCGATCTCGAGCCGGCGCTGGTCGCCGTAGGGCAGCGCGCCCGCGGCATCGTCGGCGCGTGGGGTCAATCCAATGCGGTCGAGCCAATACTTGGCGTGCTCGATCGCCGCGCGCTCGGCGCTAGCGTAGCTTGCCGCGCCGATCAGACCCAGGAGCGACCAGCCCGAGGCGTGCATCAGCCGGTTGTGCTGGGCGACGATGAGGTTCTCCAAGACCGTCATGCCGGGAAAGAGGCGGATGTTCTGGAACGTGCGCGCGACCTTGGCCTTTTGCGCGATCTCGAAGTCGGGCATGCGCTCCAGGAGATAGAGGTCCTCGCGTGGATCGCCGCCGCGGCGAAAGCGTCGGCTCGAGTTCGGTCAGGTTTGCGACCGCTTCGGGATCGACGCGGCCGCTCGGGGCCAATGCAATCAGGCCGCTCGTCGGCTTGTAGAATCCGGTCACGCAATTGAAGACCGTGGTCTTGCCGGCGCCGTTGGGGCCGATAAGAGCGGTGATGTCGCCGCGGCCGACGGAGAACGAAAGATCGCGCACGGCTAGGAGGCCGCCGAAGCGCATGCTTAGACCCTCGACGACGAGCAGGGGGTCGCTGAGCCAGCGCATCAGCCGCGCCCTTCCTTGACGTGGTCGGCGGCGACGGCTTTGGCCTCGTTGAGCGTAATCGAGGGATGACGCGCGGCGATGAGCCCGCGCGGACGCCACACCATCATCAGCACCATGGCGAGGCCGAAGATCAGCATGCGGTATTGCGCGGGATCGAAGTCGGGCCCGAAGATGGATTTGAGCCAGTCGAGCTCGCGCAGGAGCTCGACACCGCCGATGATCGCCACCGCGGCGACGGCGACGCCGACGAGCGAGCCCATGCCGCCCAGGACGACGATGGCGAGGATCGTTGCCGATTCCAGGAACTCGAAGGAGCGCGGGTTGATGAAACCCTGACGCGCGCCGAAAAAGGCGCCGGCGAGCCCGCCGAACAGCGCCCCCATGGCAAACGCGGTGAGCTTGGTGTTGACCGTGTTGATCCCGAGCGAGCGGCAGGCGATCTCGTCCTCGCGCAGGGCCTCCCAGGCGCGTCCCACGGGAAGGCGGCGCATGCGCTGGGTGACGAGCGCGACGATGAGCGCGAGGCCGAGGATGACGTAATAGAGAAAGATCGAGCGGTGCACGGTGGGACTGCCGGGCAGCGCGAAGACTTGGCCGAACGTGGTCTCGGTTCCCCGCGTCGTGAACGGCAGGCCGAAGAAAGTGATGCGCGGGGTCTGGATGCCGGCAAAACCGTTGGTCAGCGCCACCCAGTTGATGAGCACGAGGCGAATGATCTCGCCGAAGGCGAGCGTGACGATGGCGAGATAATCGCCGCGCAGCCGCAACACGGGAAACCCCAAGATGATGCCCCACAGGGCGGCGAGCATCCCAGCGATCGGCAGGCAGATCCAGAACGCCCACGGCCCCAGTGCCGGCACCGTCGCCGGGATCACGTAGGCGGCGAGGATCGCGTAGGTGTAGGCGCCTACCGCGTAGAAGGCGACGTAGCCGAGGTCGAGGAGACCGGCGAGGCCGACGACGATGTTGAGGCCCCACCCGAGCATCACGTAGATCAGGATCTGCACGCCGAAATTGTCGACCCACTTGATGGCGCCCGAGGGGCCTGCGAGCGCCAGCGCCGCGAACGGAAAAAGCAGAAGCGCGGCGAGACCGGCGCGCGGCAGCCAGCGCTTGTGGTCGACGGAGAGGTCGAGGCGGGGAAAGTTGAGCGACTTTGCGCGTTGCGGGTGTTTCGCCAGCCGCCACAACAGGCGCCCTGCAAACACCATGAGCACGATGGCGGCAACGAGCCACGGACGCGCCTGCAGCACAATGCGGTTGGAGAAGTCCTGCTCGGTGCGATAGAGGACGATGGGAAAGCAAAGGGCGAGGGCGACGAGCGCCCACAGGCCGGCATCCCTCAGCATCTCCCGCATCGAAGCCGCTTGGGGCGGCAGCGCGCCCTTGCTGCCGGCACCCATTGGCTCACACCTTCTCGACGTCCGGCCTGCCGAGGATGCCCGACGGCATGAAGATCAGCACGATGGCGAGAATGGAGAAGGCGGCGACGTCCTTGTAGTCGATGGAGAAGTAGGCCGACCAAAAGGTCTCGATGAGGCCGATGAGAATGCCGCCGAGCACGGCGCCCGGCAGCGATCCGATGCCGCCGAGCACGGCGGCCGTGAACGCCTTGATGCCCGGCGTAAAGCCGTCGGTGAAGGTGACGACGCCGTAGTAGACCATGAACATGAGGCCGGCGACGGCGGCGAGCGCGCCGCCGATGACGAACGTCATCGACACCGTCTGGTTGACGTTGATGCCCAGAAGCGCCGCCATCTTGCGGTCTTGCTCGCAAGCGCGCTGGGCGCGCCCCAGACGTGTCTTTTGCACGACGGCCCAGAAGGCGACGAGCAGGACTCCAGTCAGCACGAAGATCAGGATCTGCTTCATCGACAAGGTGACGTTGCCGGCGCCCACGGGGAGCGAGATCACCTCGTTCAGCATGGGCGGAACCGGCTTGTTGCGCGGTCCCTGCACGACCTGCACCATATTCGACAGCAAGATCGACATGCCGATCGCGGAGATGAGCGGGGCCAGTCGAAACGAGCCCGCGAGCGGACGGTAAGCGACACGCTCGATCACCCAGCTCCACAACGCAGTAAGTGCCATCCCCAAGACGAGCACGATCAAAAGCGCGAGCCCGATGGCGAGGACGCCCAGCACCTGCGTCAAGAGCAGAAACAAAATGAGGGCGATGAAGGCCGAGACCATGAAGACGTCGCCATGGGCGAAGTTCACCATGCCGATGATGCCGAACACCATCGTGTAGCCGATGGCGATGAGCCCGTAGATCGAGCCGAGCGTCAGCCCGTTGATCAGCTGCTGGACGAAGTATTCCATGTCCCCCTGTCCTTTTGCCGCGGGCTCGCGGGCGCCTCAAAGCAAGAGATGGGAGCCGTCGCAGAATGGCTCGTCGTCCGTCGTCTTGCAGCCGCAGATGTTGAACGTGCCGGTGTGATCGACGACGAAGCGCAGAGGCTCGATGCCGGTGTCCTTGTGCGATCCGTCGCAGAAAGGCTGGGCCTTCGAGCGGCCGCAGCGGCAGTAGAAATACGGTTTTCCTTCCGAGAGCTCGACCTGATAGGGCCCCTTTTGGGCGACGACCGCATCGTCTGCCATGCGCACCTCCATCGGTTGGCGCGTCTTTTCGTCTGCCCGCGCGCTGAGGCGTAATTTCAATGGCTACCGGCTTCGCCGCATTGCGACAAGCCCGGCACGCGCCGTTGCCTGCGGCAACGTGCGCCGTTCCTGATCAAGGTCGTGCTTTGACAGCCACACATTGGCGCAAAGCGGGACGACGCGGCCGCCGGACGATGTGGTGGCTTGCTATGATTGATGACTTTTATAGTATAGAAATCGGACTGGTCGGTGCGTGAAGGTGAGTGAGGTCGCGTAATGGGGTGCGTGCTGCGTGTGCGTAGGGGTGAGGGCGACGCCGGTCCGGCATGGTTGCGACGGTTAGGCGGGGGCGACTGGTGGCAAGACGGGGCCCTGTACGGGCTGGCAGCCGTGGCCGCAGCGTTTGCGGATGGCCCCGCAAGAGCCGATGAGGCCCCGACCGGCATCCCCGAGCCCTCGATCGCGACGAGCCTGCCCGCTGAGCTTGCCGATCCCGGCGGCGTCCGCGCGGCGCTGGCGAGCCGCGGCGTCACCTTCGGCATCAACTACATCGGCGAGGTGCTCGGGACCGCCTCGGGCGGCTTCAAGCAAGGCACCTTCTACGACGGCCGTCTCGAGGTCGCGGTGGCCGCAGACATGGAGAAGATGATCGGTTGGAAGGGGCTCACCTTCTTCGCCAACGGCTATCAAATCCACGGTCAGGGCATTACGGCTGAGAGCCTCGGCGCGCTGATGCCGGTGAGCTTCATCGAGGCGACGCCGGCGACGCGGTTGTTCGAGATCTGGTTCGAGCAGAGGCTGCTTCGACGACAAGCTGTCGATCCGCTTCGGCCAGATCGCAGCCGATTCCGAGTTCATTCTCACCGATAGCGGCGGCGCCTTCATAAATGGAACCTGGGGCTGGCCTTCGATCACGGCGGCGGACCTGCCGAGCGGCGGACCGGCCTATCCCCTGGCGACGCCCGGCGTGCGCGTGGCGTTCACGCCCAACGATCAGCTGACAATCATGGGCGCCGTCTTCAACGGTGATCCCGCCGGCACCTGCGAGAGCAATGATCCGCAGGTGTGCAACGAGCACGGGCTCAATTTCCGCTTGAGCGATCCGGTGTTGCTGATGGCTGAAGGCTCCTACAGGTACAGTCTTGGCCGACTGCCGGGCACGGTGAAGCTCGGCGGCTGGCATCAGGAAGGCGACACGCCGCACCTCTATGACGATTCGGTCATCGAGGACTCCTCGCACGGGCTCTACGGGATCATCGACCAGATGATCTACCGGCTGCCGGGGGAGGGGGATGCGAAGGGGGTCACGGCCTTCGCCCGCGTGATCGGTGCTCCTGAGGATCGCAGCTTCGTCGACATGTACTGGGAGGCGGGATTGACGTTCACAGGCATGATCGGCTCGCGCCCCAACGACCTCATCGGCATCGGCTTTGCCCACGCAGGCATCTCCGATGATGCAAGCGCCAGGCAGATCACCGACGGCGAACGGGTGATCCTGGACCACGAGGCGCTGCTCGAGGTGAGCTATATGGCGCAGATCGTGCCGGGTCTCACTATTCAGCCCGACTTCCAGTACATCTGGAGCCCGGGTGGACGTGCCGCCGACCCGAACGATCCGACGGCGACCACAGCGGTGCGCGATGCCGCGGTATTCGGCCTGCGCTCCACGATCAACTACTGAGCACGCCCCTGTCGTACTTGGGCGGTCGGGCAATCCTGCGATAGTAGAGGCTGGGCGGCTCGATTCGCGTTCTCGAGCGCGCATTGAGGACAACGGGTATGCGTGCGGCGAAGCGGACGTGCTGGCATGGTCTCGGACCTGCGGCGGCCTCGCACGAGGCCGCGAGCGCTGTTGGCGATCGTCGCCGCCCTGGCGGCGGCTCCCGCCATGATCCCGGCCATGATCCATGGGGCCGCGGCGCAAACGATCGAGCAGGAGAGCGACCGCATCCCCGGTCTGCGTGAGCCCTCGATCGCGCAGAGCCTGCCGCGCGCGCTGGCCGATCCCGGAGGGGTGCGCTCCGCGCTCGGGCGCGAGGGGGTCACCTTCCAGGTCAACTACATCGGTGATGTGCTCGGCAATGCGACCGGCGGCATCAGGCAGAGCACCTTCTATGACGGCCGGCTCGAGCTTGCCGTCGAAGCCAACCTCGAGCAGCTGATCGGATGGCCCGGCTTGAGCTTCTTTTCCAACGGCTATCAGATCCATGGCCAAAGCATCTCGGCGGAAAACCTCGGCGTGCTGATGCCGGTGAGCTTCATCGAGGCGCTGCCCGACACGCGCCTCTATGAGCTGTGGCTGCAGCAGAAGCTCTTCGATGGTAGGCTATCGATCCGCTTCGGACAGCTGTCTGCGGACTCCGATTTCCTCATCAGCCAGGGTGCCCAGGCCCTCCTCAACGGCACCTGGGGCTGGGCCTCGATCGCCGGCGTCAACCTTCCCGACGGAGGGCCGTCCTATCCCATGGCGGCGCCCGGCGTACGCGTCCTCTTCGCCCCCGACGATCGCTTCAGTCTGCGCACGGGTCTTTATACAGGCGACCCGGCCGACGCATGCGCTGCCGGCCTTCCGCAGGTGTGCAATCCCAACGGCCTGTCGTTTCCCTTCAGCGATCCTCTCCTGTTCGTCGAGGGCGCCTACAAGTACAACCAGGGCGCAGGCGAGCTCGCAGGGACTCTCAAGGTCGGGGGCTGGCGCCTGTTCAGCGCACCTGAGCAGCGCGGGTTCGGCAACAACGCGCTTCCCATTGCGCTGCCGGCAATTCCGGGCGAGGTCGCCGATCAGGACTACGCGCTCTATGCGATCCTCGATCAGATGCTCTACCGGCTTCCCGGAACGGGCGATCCCAAAGGCGTCGCGGTCTTCGGCCGCATCTTCGGCGCCCCGCCCCAAGGCAACTTGATCGAGTTCTATTTCGACGGGGGCGTCACCTTCACCGGTTTCTCGGCGCAACGCCCCGAAGACATCCTCGCCATCGGTTTCGCGCGCGCGGGCGTGTCCTCGCAGGTCTCGGCCTATGAGCAGTCGCAAGGCGACGCGATCATCGCCAACTACGAGGCGATGGCCGAGCTGAGCTATACCGCGCAGATCGTGCCGGGTTTCTACCTGCAGCCCGATTTCCAATACTTCTGGAACCCCGGCGGGCACGTGGCCGACCCCGACAACCCGACGCAGGCGGTGGCGAACGCCGCCGTGTTCGGCCTGCGCACGACGATCAACTATTAAGCTTCGCGGAAATTCCGCGCGCTGAGGCGTGGCCGCAAGACGCGTTGTGCGCTACCCCTGGCCGCATGAGCGAGAGCCACGCCATTCTCATCGCGGGACCGACGGCCGGCGGCAAGTCGGGCCTGGCCGTGCGCCTCGCCGAGCGGCTCGGCGGCATCATCATCAATGCCGATTCCATGCAGGTCTATCGCGAGCTCAGCATCCTCACCGCGCGCCCGAGCCGCGAGGAGGAGGCCCGCATCCCGCACGCGCTCTATGGGTTCGTCGCGGGCGCCGAGCCCTACTCGGCGGGCCGCTACGCCGGCGACGTCGCGCGCGCGCTTCATGAGGCGCGCGAAAAGGGCCTGAGGCCGATCATCGTCGGCGGCACGGGACTTTATTTCAAGACGCTCACCGACGGGCTGTCGCCGATGCCGCCCGTCTCTCCGCACGTGCGCGCGCACTGGCGCGCCGAAGCCGCAAAGGCTGCACCCGGCACGCTGCATCGTATCCTGTCGCAACGCGATCCCGAGATGGCTGCGCGGCTCAAGCCCGGCGACACGCAGCGGATCGTGCGCGCGTTGGAGGTGCTCGAGGCTACGGGGGTATCGCTTTCAGACTGGCAGCGCCGCCCGCGCGAGCCGGTGCTCGACGCAGCAAAGACCGCGCGCATTGTCGTCGCGCCCGAGCGCGGCTGAGCTCATCCGGCGCATCGATCAGCGCTTTAGCGCGATGCTGGAGGCCGGCGCGCTTCAAGAGGCGCGGCGCCTCGCCGAGCTTGGCCTCGACCCCGCGCTGCCGATCATGGGCGCGCTCGGAGTGCGCCCGCTGCTGCGCCACCTCGCCGGCGTGCTTACGCGCGAGGAGGCGGTGGCGGCCGCGCAGGCGGAGACGCGGCAGTACGCGAAGCGGCAGCTCACCTGGGCGAGGGGCAATATGCTTGCGTGGACGTGGCTTTCTGAGAAAGAAATGAAAAGTAATGAGAGAGATATCATAGCTTTTATTGATCGTTAGCATTGACCGGGCAGGCTCCCAGCCCTATGTTGCCCCGCACAAGATCGCGCCGCCGACGCGCGAGGGGGTGGTGCCGTCTCAGCACGCCCGAGCGCGGCTGGCGGCATTGTTTTGCGGAGTTTTCGCGATGGCACGCACGATGACGGGCGCCGAGATGGTGATCGCGGCGCTCATCGACCAAGGCGTTGAGCACATCTTCGGCTATCCCGGCGGTGCCGTGCTGCCGATCTACGACGAGCTGTTCCAGCAGGACAAGATCAAGCATATCCTCGTGCGCCAGGAGGGCGGCGCGGCGCATGCGGCAGAGGGCTATGCGCGCTCCACCGGCAAGATCGGTGTCTTTCTCGTCACCTCCGGCCCCGGCGCGACGAACTCGGTGACCGGCCTGACCGACGCGCTCATGGATTCGATCCCAGTCGTGTGCATCAGCGGGCAGGTGCCGACGCACCTCATCGGCAATGACGCCTTCCAGGAGTGCGACACCGTCGGCATCACGCGCCCCTGCACCAAGCACAACTGGCTCGTCAAGAACGTGAACGACTTAGCGCGCGTGCTGCATGAGGCGTTCTACGTGGCCAAGGCCGGCCGTCCCGGTCCCGTCGTCGTCGATGTGCCCAAGGACATCCAATTCGCGACCGGCAACTACGTCGGGCCCTCCAACATCGCGCACAAGACGTACAAGCCGCGCGTCAAGCCCGACCAGATGGCGGTGCGCGAGGCCGTGGACCTGATGGCGAACGCCAAGCGTCCCGTCTTCTATACCGGCGGCGGGGTGATCAACTCCGGCCCCAAGGCGAGCCAGATCCTGCGCGAGCTCGTGCGGCTCACGGGCTTTCCCATCACCTCCACGCTGATGGGGCTCGGCGCCTATCCCGCCTCCGACAAGCAGTGGCTCGGCATGCTCGGCATGCACGGCACCTACGAGGCCAACCTCGCCATGCACGACTGCGACGTCATGATCGCGGTCGGCGCGCGCTTCGATGACCGCATCACGGGCCGCATCGACGCCTTCTCGCCCGGCTCGCAGAAGATCCAGATCGACATCGATCCCTCCTCGATCAACAAGAACGTCAAGGTCGACATCCCGATCGTCGGCGACGTCGGCTACACGCTCGAGGACATGCTGCGCATCTGGAAATCGAAGTCGCCCCAGCTCGACAAGGCGGCGCACAAGGCGTGGTGGAAGCAGATCGATCAATGGCGCGCCAAGAAATCGCTCTCCTACAAGCAATCGCGCGACGTGATCATGCCGCAGTACGCGGTGGAGCGGCTTTATGAGCTCACCAAGGACCGTGACGTCTACATCACGACCGAGGTCGGCCAGCATCAGATGTGGGCGGCGCAGTTCTATCGCTTCGAGGAGCCGAACCACTGGATGACCTCGGGTGGCCTCGGCACCATGGGCTATGGGCTGCCTGCCGCCATCGGCGCCCAGCTCGCGCACCCCAAGTCGCTCGTCATCGACATCGCCGGCGATGCCTCGATCCTGATGAACATCCAGGAGGCCTCGACCGCCGTGCAGTTCGATCTGCCCGTCAAGGTGTTCATCCTGAACAACCAGTACATGGGCATGGTGCGCCAGTGGCAGCAGCTCCTGCACGGCAACCGGCTCTCCCACAGCTACACCGAGAGCCTGCCGGACTTCGTCAAGCTCGGTGAGGCCTATGGCTGGACCGGCATGCGCTGCGAGGACCCCGCCGACCTCGACGACGCCATCCGCGCCATGATCGATACGAAGGGTCCCGTCATCTTCGATTGTCGCGTGGCCACGCTCGCCAACTGCTTCCCCATGATCCCGTCCGGCAAGGCGCACAACGAGATGCTGCTCGGCGAGGACGTCAGCGAGGAGGATGTCGAGAAGGCGATCGGCGAGGAAGGCAAGGTCCTGGTCTAATGGCGCAGCACAGAGGCGGCAGGCACATCATCGGCGCCCTCCTCGGCATTGCCCTCGCTGCCGGGGGCGTGAGCGCGCTCGCTGCCGCCGAGGATCCCGACTGGGACCAGGTGGCCAACATCAAGGAGGCGGCAAACCGGCTTGCCGAGATGCAGCGCACGCAGGGCGCGACCCGCGCCTTCGCTTTCATCGACGCCTGCTACAAGACGCAGAGCCTCAACTCGAAATACACCAAGGCGTTCGAGGCGTGCATCGCCGAGGACTACATGGAGACGCAAGTTCTGGCTCTCATCTACTCGCGGCTGCCGCCCGAGACCTTGAAGAAGATGGGCGCGCCGTCGCCCGAGCTGTTGGCGCAGACGATGGGCGAGCGTGTCGCGCAAGCGTTCAGGACCTACAACGTGCCGACGTCCCGCGTCGAAGCCTTCAAGAAGCTCGTCGACGAGCACGGTTTCCCCGTCTTCTTCGAGGCGCTCTTTCCCAACGTCAAGCTGCCCGTTCCCAAGCACGGGACCGCGCCCAAGCAAAAGTAGCGAGCCATGGTGAAGACCCTCTCCAAGAGCCACTACGTGGGCCCGGGCGCTGCGCAGGCGGTCGTCTCGCGCACGCTCTCGGTGCTCGTCGACAACGAGCCGGGCGTGCTCGCGCGCGTCATCGGCCTGTTCTCCGGGCGCGGCTACAACATCGACTCGCTCACCGTGACCGAGACCGAGCACGAGAAGCACTTATCGCGCATCACCATCATCACGCGGGGCACGCCCGACGTCATCGTGCAGATCAAGCATCAGCTCGAGCGGCTGGTTCCCGTGCACCGCGTCAACGATCTGACGGTCGAGGGTGAATCGCTCGAGCGCGAGCTGGCGCTCATCAAGGTCTCGGGCAAGGGCGAGAAGCGCATCGAGGCGCTACGCTTGGCCGAGATCTTCCGCGCCAGCGTGATCGACGCATCGACTGAGCATTTCGTGTTCGAGATCACGGGCCGCACCTCCAAGATCGAGCAGTTCATCCAGATCATGACCGAGCTCGGCCTCGTCGAGGTCGCGCGCACCGGGGTCGCCGCCATCGGCCGCGGCCCGGCCAATCTTTAAAGGAGCAACTCGCTTCTAGCCCGCCCGTCGCGCTGCCGTGCGCAGCTCGTTCCGAAACGACACCGACCAGTCCCAACCCACGAGGGAGCCATGCGCGTCTATTACGATCGTGATGCCGACATCAATCTTATCAAGGCCAAGAAGGTCGCGATCGTCGGCTACGGCAGCCAGGGCCACGCGCACGCGCTCAATTTGCGCGATTCGGGCGTGAAGGAGGTCGCGGTCGGCCTGCGCAAGGGCTCGGCCAGCGCGCAAAAGGCGGAGAAGGAAGGCCTCAAGGTGATGGAGGTCGCGGATGCCGCCAAGTGGGCCGACGTCATCATGATGCTCACGCCCGACGAGCTGCAGGCCGACATCTACAAGGATCACCTTGGCCCCAACATGAAGCAGGGCGCGGCCCTGATGTTCGCGCACGGCCTCAACGTGCATTTCAATCTGATCGAGCCTAGGCCTGACCTCGACGTCGGCATGGTCGCGCCCAAGGGCCCCGGCCACACCGTGCGCGGCGAGTATCTGAAGGGCGGCGGCGTGCCGTGCCTCCTGGCTGTGCATCAGGACAAGAGCGCCAACGCGCACGACCTCTTCCTCTCCTACGCCTCGGCCATCGGCGGCGGGCGCTCCGGCATCATCGAGACGACGTTCAGAGAAGAGTGCGAGACCGACCTCTTCGGCGAGCAGGTGGTGCTATGCGGCGGCCTCGTGGAGCTGATCCGCGCCGGCTTCGAGACGCTCGTGGAGGCCGGCTACGCGCCCGAGATGGCCTACTTCGAATGCCTGCACGAGGTGAAGCTGATCGTCGACCTCATCTACGAGGGCGGCATCGCCAACATGAACTACTCGGTCTCGAACACGGCCGAGTTCGGCGAGTACGTGTCGGGGCCGCGCGTCATAAATGAAGAGACAAAGGCGGAGATGCAGCGCATCTTAAAGGATATTCAGACCGGCGCCTTCACCTCCGAGTGGATCCGCGAGTGCAAGGCGGGACAGCCGAAATTCAAGGCGACGCGGCGCATGAACGACGCCCACCCGATCGAGGAGGTGGGCCAACGCCTGCGCGCCATGATGCCGTGGATCAAGGCCAAGGCGCTCGTCGATAAGCAGCGCAACTGAGGCGCGGCCGCAACTGCATCCCCTCGGCCCGGGGCGCATATCGCAAGCAACCGGAAGGCCCGCGCAGCCGCTTTGGGGAGGTAGCGTGTGGCCGCGGCCGCGCGGGCCTTACCAGGCGGGGCTCCTCCGCAAAGCTCTGGGGAGACTTCGCAGCGGGGCAGCGCAAGAAACGGACGGCAGAGAAGCGGGGATCTCCGCCGTCCGCTCCAGCGGCGCCATGGTTCCATGCCGCCGCCGGATTTTCGAAAGCCTGCCGCCCGCATCCCGTAGGGCGAAGCTGCAGCTCATGCAGATTGCCGGGCAGCCCGGCGGCGCTCGGGGGCAAGCCCGGACTGCCGTCACTTCACTATCGACGCTTGCGCGGGAGCTGCCCGATGTCTTACCCCTCGGCAGGCCGCTTACATGCGCATAGGAATTTCACTCCCGATCTGGGAAGAAGCGTGGTCGCCTCGCGGCGGAAAGATGATTTCCGTAGCCAATCGTCGCGTCGCGGCCGGCGGCGGCATTGTGCTCGAAGAGGCCAAAAGAGGATGCATTTCGGGTGATTGCGGCGAGCGGGGGAGGGGCCAGCAGACTTGCGCACTGCGCGCTTTCCGTGAGCGCAGAGCCTTGGCCTTATGCGGAGCGCAACAAGGCCGAGATCGCCGCCCATTGGGGGGCGAGCCGCCGCGCGCGCCCGAAGCTCTTCGACGGCGCGATCTATCTGCTGCGGTCCTACGCGATCGAGGAGCAGGTGTTGACGGGCACGTTGGTGCGCACCGACTTCAAGAGCTTCCTCTACTGGCGCGAGCACGGCTATGCCGACCGCTGCATGCACGATGCGTTCGGCGCCTCCCTCATCCGCTCCGCGGAGGGCTACGTGTTGCTCGGCGTGCAGTCCGAAGGCAATCTCAATACGGGCCTCGCCTATCCGCCGAGCGGCATGATCGATGACGATGACGTGCGCGCAGGCGCAGTCGATATCGAGGCGAGCATCGTCCGCGAGCTCGCCGAGGAAACCGGGCTTACGCCAGCCGATCTCGAGCGCACGCCGGGCTATGTGCTGGCGATCTCAGATCCCTTCGTGGCGATCGCGATCGAATGGCGCAGCGCGCTCGACGCGCAAGCGCTGCGCGAGCGCATCCTCGCCCACATCCGCAGCCAAGACGCGCCCGAGCTCGCCGACATCGTGATCGTGCGCTCGCCAACCGACGTTGGCAATTTCCCCGTGCAGGACTATGCCGTGTCGATGCTGCGGCTCGTGATGCCCGCTTGACGGTCGGCGCAAATTCGGCAGAGTGCGCCGCCGACCCCGCAAGGATCTCTCGCTTCATGGCGCTCTCCTACCACACGCTCGACGTGTTCACCGACCGCCGCTTCGGCGGCAATCCGTTGGCTGTGGTGCACGATGCCGACGGGCTCGATACGCGCCAGATGCAGATGATCGCGCGCGAGCTCAACCTGTCGGAGACGGTTTTCGTGCTGAAGCCGGAGAACCCCGCGCATTCGGCGAAGGTGCGCATCTTCACGCCGGGGCGCGAGCTTCCCTTCGCCGGCCATCCGACGGTCGGCACCGCTATCTTGCTCGCCGAGCTGCGCGCACCGTTGGTCAACGGCGAGCGCGACGCCATCATCGCACTGGAGCAGGCGATCGGCGCGGTTCGCGTGGGCGTGCGGCTGAAATCCGGGCAGGCGCCCTTCGCCGAGTTCGACGCGCCGAAGCTGCCGGAGAAGAGCGGGACGCTTCCCGCGCGCGATCGCCTCGCCGATGCGCTCGGCCTGCTCCCGCGCGAGATCGGTTTTGAGAACCATACAGCGTTGCGCTTTTCCGCCGGCAACACGTTCGCCTACGTGCCGGTGACGAGCCTGGAGGCGATCGCCAAGGCCCGCATCGACGCTGCGCACTGGGCGACGGCCTTCCCGGGAACCGAGGTCGACGGCGTCTACCTCTATACGCGCGAGTGCGTGCACAAAGACTCGGCCTTCCACGCGCGCATGTTCGCCCCGCAACTCGGGGTGCCCGAGGACCCGGCGACCGGGGCCGCCGCCGTCGGCTTCGCCGGCGTGGTGCACGATTTCGATGGCCTGCCCGACGGGGCGCACAGGCAGGTGGTGGAGCAGGGCCTGGAGATGGGCCGCCCGAGCGCAATTCAGCTCACGCTGATCATCGAGGGGGGCAAGCTCGACACCGTGCGCATCGGCGGCAACGCGGTCCGCGTCGCCGAAGGCCAGATGGCCGTTTGAGCCGGGCTCGGCGTCCCCGCTCAAGGCCCCGCTGCGCCGATTTGGCCGCTCTTGGCTCTGGCGCAAGTCGGCGGGATGTATTATGAAATTGGCCTATGTGTCAGCCGATCGCCATCGATGGCCGTATTTTTGACCGCGCGCGGAGCCCCCGCCGCGACCCATCGGCCTGCGCGCTTTCCGCTCTGATCCTCCTCCTTATGAGC
The DNA here is from genome assembly GCA_963724945.1 of uncultured Alphaproteobacteria bacterium. Taxonomy (GTDB): domain Bacteria; phylum Pseudomonadota; class Alphaproteobacteria; order Rhizobiales; family Hyphomicrobiaceae; genus Hyphomicrobium_A. The sequence goes on from CAVRWL010000003.1 coordinate 2,319,767, forward strand.
CCCTGAGCCTCGACGGTCTCGGGACGATCCGGGACGGGCGCTCAGGGGATAAGAAGCCGAGCTGATGGATCAACGCCAGCTCCCGCTGAGGGCTGGCCGGAGCGAAAGACGAGACCGATGAGCACGAATTCCGAAGTGGACCAGAAGAAAGCCAACGCCGACTGGGTGCGGATTTTCGACACCACGCTGCGCGACGGCGAGCAATGCCCCGGCGCGACCATGACGTTTGAGGAGAAGCTCGAGGTTGCCGACTGCCTCGACGCCATGGGCGTCGACATCATCGAGGCGGGCTTCCCCATCGCCTCGGAGGGCGACTTCGAGGCCGTGAGCGCCATATCGAAGCGCGTCAAGAACGCCACCGTTGCTGGCCTCGCGCGCGCTATTGCCGCCGACATCGACCGCGCCGGCGAGGCGGTGCGCCACGCTCAGCGCCCGCGCATCCACACCTTCGTGTCGACCTCGCCCATCCACCTCGCCCACCAGATGCGCAAGACGGAAGACCAGGTTCTGGAGATCATCACCGCGACGGTCGCCCGCGCCCGCGGCCTCGTCGAGGACGTCGAGTGGTCGGCGATGGATGCCACGCGCACGCCGATCGACTACCTGTGCACGTGCGTAGAGGCCGCAATTAAGGCCGGCGCCACGACGATCAACCTGCCCGATACCGTGGGCTACGCGACGCCCACCGAGTACGCTGCCATGTTCCGCGCCGTGCGCGAGCGCGTGCCGGGCGCGGACAAGGTGATCTTCTCCACCCATTGCCACAACGACCTGGGGCTTGCCGTCGCCAACTCGCTCGCCGCCATCGAGGCGGGCGCGCGCCAGGTCGAATGCGCCGTCAACGGCATCGGCGAGCGGGCGGGCAATGCGGCGCTGGAAGAGATCGTGATGGCGATCAGGACGCGGCGCGACGCGCTCCCCTATGACACGCGCATCGATTCAACGATGCTGTCGCGCGCCTCCCGGCTCGTCTCCGCGGTCACCAATTTCCCGGTGCAGTACAACAAGGCGATCGTCGGGCGCAACGCGTTCGCGCACGAGAGCGGCATCCACCAGGACGGCATCCTCAAGTACCAGCAGACCTACGAGATCATGACGCCGGAATCGGTCGGCGTCGGCAAGACCTCACTCGTCATGGGCAAGCATTCGGGCCGCAATGCCTTCCGCGTCAAGCTGAAGGAACTGGGCTACGAGCTCGGCGAGAACGCGTTCGAGGACGCGTTCGTGCGCTTCAAGGATCTCGCCGACCGCAAGAAGCACGTCTACGACGAGGATATCGAGGCTCTCGTCGATGAAGGCATCGCGCACATGCACGACCGCATGAAGGTCGTGTCGCTGACGGTGATCGCCGGCAACATGGGCCCGCAATCGGCGACGCTGACGCTCGACATCGACGGCGTGCAGCACACCGTGCAATCGACCGGCAACGGCCCGGTGGATGCGACCTTCAACGCCATCAAGATGCTGGTGCCGCACGAGGCCAAGCTCGACCTCTACCAGGTGCACGCCGTGACCGAGGGCACGGATGCCCAGGCCGAGGTCTCGGTGCGGCTCGAGGAGGGCTCGCGCATGGTGACGGGCCGCGGCGCCGACACCGATACCATGGTCGCCTCGGCGCGCGCTTATGTCTCCGCGCTCAACAAGCTCTTGGTCAAGCGCCAGAAGACGGCACGGGTGCAGCAGCAAGCGCTTTGACCCGATAGAAGCTTCGCGCACGCGCATGGCCTTGCGGCGCCCGGGTTCCGATCCGGGCCCCGCGTGCGCGTGCTGCGTTGGCTTCTGCCGGCGCCGGCGTTAAACCTGCCTTGACGGGCCCCGCGCGAGACTTGCTGGTTGCGCCGCGCGGGCGTTGAAGGTTGCGGGCAGGGCAAGCAGCTCACCATGGCAAGCGCTTTCTCCGACGACATTGCCATCGATCTCGGGACCGCGAACACGCTCGTGTACGTCGCCGGACGCGGCATCATCATCGACGAGCCCTCCGTCGTCGCCGTGCGCCCGTTTCGCGGCGTGCGCGAGATCCTCGCCGTCGGCCGCAAGGCCAAGGCGTTGATCGGGAGGGCGCCCGAGAGCCTCGAGATCGTGCGTCCCTTACGCGACGGCGTGATCGCCGACTTCGTCGCCACCGAGGAGATGCTGCGCCAGTTCATCAAGCGCACCAAGACTATGCTGGGGTTCCGCCGGCCGCGCATCCTCATCTGCGTGCCGGCGGGGGCGACGCCGGTGGAGCGGCGTGCGGTCTACGACACCGCGGTGTCGGTCGGCGCGCGCAAAGTCTACCTCATCGCCGAGCCCGTCGCTGCCTCGCTCGGCGCCGGCCTGCCGATCGAGGAGCCGGGCGGGGCCATGGTGCTCGACATCGGCGGCGGCACGTCCGACATCGCCGTTCTTTCGAGCGGCATCATCGTCGCCGCGCGCACCCTGCGCTGCGCCGGCAACGCCATGGACGAGGCGATCATCCGCTACGTGCGGCGCAAGCACCAGCTGCTGATCGGCGAGGCGAACGCCGAGCGCATCAAGATAGAGGCCGGCACCGCCCACGCCGGCCTCAACGGGCGCGCCGCGGAGGTGCATATTCGCGGCCGCGACTTGCGCAGAGGCACGGCGAAAAGTGCGGTGCTGACGCCGAAGGATATCGCCGAGGCTCTCTCCGAGCCGGTGGAGGCCATGGCCGACTTCGTCCAGCGCGCGCTCGAGGAGCTTCCACCCGACATCTTGAGCGACATCATGCGGCGCGGCATTCACCTGACGGGCGGCGGCGCCCTGCTCAACAGCCTCGACACCGCGCTCACGCGCCGCGTCGGGGTGAAGTTCCACGTGCAGAAGAACCCGATGCACTGCGTCGTCAAAGGCTCCGCCGCCGTGCTCGCCGGCCTCAACGAGCACGCGCACCTGCTCATGCGGCCTTAGCGCCGGGTGGGCCGCAATTTCAGAATTTCAGCCTCGCGAAGCGCTTGTTCGAAGCATCGTAGATGCTCGTGGGCTCGCCCTCGAACTTGACGCCGACGGAGTCGCTCTGGCGCCAGATCACGCTCGCCCGATACAGCATCCCGGTCGATTTCTCAAACAGCTGAAAGGTATCGGGCACGTTGATGGCATTGCCCACGATCAGACGCGCCCCCTCCTTCGACAAATCGCGGATCGTGCAGTCGATCACGCGCATGCCATCGGCAAAGACGATCTTGCCCACCTTCAAGACGCGGCGTCTGGTAGCTTTGCGCTTGTCGTCCATGTTTGAGCAGGGCTAGAGCCAGTGAAAGCTGGCGCGGAACAATGAGCAGGATGGTGATTCGCGCGGCTTTGCGTCTTGTTTAGCAGACGCGTTCGGGCACGCCCATAACAGTCGCCGGATCGATTTGGGGAGGAGCGCGGCCCGCACCTCGGGGCCACTGCCGTGCCCGTCGATGCCGCCCTGCGAGCGGGCCTTGCGCGGCTGGACAGGGGCGCCACGGGGTGCTAGAGGCACTGAACATTGGGGCTCGCGCGGCGGGCCCTTTTGCCGTCATGGCGCCCGTGCGGGTGCCGCACGAGGCGGGCCCGCGGGCCGGCCGAGGCGAGGGCGGCGCGGGTGATTAGCTCAGTTGGTAGAGCAGCTAACTCTTAATCAGCGGGTCGAAGGTTCGAGTCCTTCATCACCCACCATTTTCAAGCACTTAGCCGAGAGACCCGGTGCCGTTGTACAACATCGGCGCAAGACTCAGCTGGCGCCTGGGCTGACCAACGCGCGGCCGGTCCGCTTGTCCCTTACGTCGAGACGGGCGGACTGGGCACTTGCGTCAATTGCGTTCAATCTGTGAGAAGGTGGGCAGGGTCAGGGTACCTCCTCCCCCTCCACCGTCGCTCGTGTTTGCGCCTCCGCAGGCACCACCGCCACCGCTAACTTCATCGTGTTGTTGGATGAGTTCCAGTCCGATGGGACGGTCCAGGTGTTGGCACCATTGTGGTCAGGAAGATGATTGTCGCATCCGCGTGTGCGCGCGGCGGAATCACGAACAGCGCGAGCGAAGAAGCGACAAAGGAAAGGAGAAGGAGCGAACAGAGGGGTCGCGCTCACCACTCTTTCCGACGAGTCCGAGGCGCCGCAGCGCCACGCACGCCACCATGACCCTGCTCTCGGTCGGAACTTCAATGCCGTGAACGGCAGCTGCGTGTACGAGGATCGTGCGGATGTACCCGATGTCGATTGCGATCGTCACGGGACCGGCACCTTGCTTGGCGCGCCCCTTGCCGTAGGCGATCAGCCGTTCACGCGTCAGCGCGTTGAGTTTCACGCGACCGAGGTCATTCTTGAGCTTCTCCAGACAAAGCGCCTTGCTGCGAAGAAGCGCTTGCCTACCTCCGTCAAATCCTTGATGCGCAACTTGATGAGCGCGGCGAAGGTGGTCTTGTCATCGACTGAGACGGCATCCGGGCTCTTGCCGAGATTAACCGTGCGCTCGACGTCGACTGCCCAGGCCTCGGCGTCCGACTTCAGTCTAAAGGACCGCGAGGCATACTGCCCCTTGCGACGCACCTGGGCTCGCCAGTAGCCGGACGGTAGCCTATTGAAGGTGGCGAACAAAAGTGTGCATGTTCTCGTCCGTGCACACTGATAGAACAGGATAATCAGTGCAATTTCAAGGCCATAGGTTCTGCGTCGCCCCGATGATGGACTGGACGGACCGGCACTGCCGGGCCTTCCATCGCATCCTGACGCGGCATGCGCGGCTTTACACCGAGATGGTGACCGCGCCAGCCGTGCTCCACGGCCACCGCGCGCGCCTGCTCGCACTCGGCGAGGCCGAGCACCCGGTCGCGCTGCAGCTCGGCGGCTCGGAGCCTGCCGCACTCGCCGAGGCGGCGGCGATCGGGGAAGGCTTCGGCTACGACGAAATCAACCTCAACGTTGGCTGCCCGTCCGATCGCGTGCAGGAGGGCCGTTTCGGCGCCTGCCTGATGGAGGAGCCCGAGCTCGTCGGCGCGTGCGTCGCCGCGATGGCCGCGCGCGTCAGCGTGCCCGTTACCGTGAAGTGCCGCATCGGCATCGACGACCAGGACAGCGAGGAAGGCCTGCAGCGGTTTGTCGCCACCGTAGCGGCCGCGGGCTGCCGCACCTTCATTGTGCACGCGCGCAAGGCGTGGCTCGAGGGTTTGTCGCCGAAGGAGAACCGCGAGGTGCCGCCACTCGACTATGCGCGCGTCTACCGGCTCAAAGCGTCGCGGCCCGACCTGACGATCGTGCTCAACGGCGGCATCGCCGACCTCGAGGCGGCGCAAGCGCACCTGCTCCACGTCGACGGCGTGATGCTCGGGCGCGCGGCCTACCAGACGCCGTATCTCTTGGCCGAGGTCGACCGGCTCTTCTTCGGCGATGCGGTCGCCGCCCGTCTCACGGGCCGAGGCGATCGAGCGGCTCGTTCCCTACGTCGTGCGCCATCTGGATGGCGGCGGCCGTCTCAACAACGTCGTGCGTCACATCCTCGGCCTCTATCACGGCTGCCCGCACGCCCGCGCGTTCCGCCGCCACTTGAGCGAGCTGGCAGTCAAGGATGGCGCCGGCGTGGACGTTCTCATCGAAGCGCTGCAGATAGCGGAGCCGTGGCGTCGCCTTGCCGGTGCGGCCGAATAGGGGAATAGCAGCATGGATCTCGGCGGTGTCTCGGCGGGCGAGCTTGCCGCGCTCGCCGCAGCACTCATCGCGGCCGGGTTGATCGCCGGGTTTCTTGCCGGGCTTTTGGGGATCGGCGGCGGCGGCGTCTTGGTGCCGGTGCTCTACGAGATCTTCGGCGTGCTCGAAATCGATCCAGCGATCCGCATGCAAATGGCACTCGGCACGACGCTCGCCGTCATCCTGCCGACGGCGCTCAAATCGTTCGCGGGGCATCGCGCCAAGGGCGCCGTCGACATGGCACTTCTCAAACGCGTAGCGCCGTTCATCGTCGGCGGCGTCGTCATCGGCGTCTTGATCGCCAAGGTCGCGAGCGGCACGGAGCTGAAATGGGTCTGGGCCGTGGTTGCCGGTTTGGTCGCGATCAAGATGGCGCTGGGGCGCGAGGACTGGCGCCTCGGCGACCACCTGCCGCCGCGTCCGTGGCCGGAGATCGCGGCAATGGCCGTGGGGCTGCTGTCGACCTTGATGAGCATCGGCGGGGCGACATTCACGGTGCCGCTACTGACGCTCTACGGCTTTGCGATCCTGCCCGCCGTTGCAACCGCGAGCGGCATCGGCCCGATGATCGCGCTGCCGGGCGTCATCGGCTACGCGTGGGCGGGCTGGGACGCGCACGGCCTGCCGCCGTTGTCGGTCGGCTACGTGAGCCTCATCGGTCTCGCCATCATAGCGCCGCTCAGCGTCTTTGCGGCGCCCTATGGCGTGCGCCTTGCCCACAACATTCCGCGCCGCAAGCTGGAGCTGGCGTTCGCCGCCTTCCTCGGCACCGTATCAGTGCACTTCCTCTTCGATCTTTTAGGTTGAGGCTTATCCGGCGAGCGCGGGGACGCGCCGCGCCACCGCCCACTGCTCGAGCGAGCGCAGGTGCTGGCCGGCAACGACGCTGATGAACCACACGTAGAGCACCAGCGTGAAGGGCAGCACGGTGCGCAGGAAATAATAGCAAGTGGCGTCGACCGCGACGAGGATCGCGGTTGCGACCGAGAGGTTGAGGAAGGAGGCGCGCCGACCGCGCAAGGCCCAGCCGAGCACCAGGCCGATTAATCCGATGGCGAGCAGAAAGATTGCGCGCTCGCGTCCCATGAGCTCGTAGAAATAGCGTCCGTCGAGCATCTGCGCGATGATGTGCGCGTGGATCATCACGCCGAGCATCTTCTCACCCGTCCACACCGACAGCGCCGTGTCGTGCCGGTCGGAGTTGGGCATGTCGATGCCGGTCAGCACGATGTTGCCTTTGACCTTCTGCGCCAGCTCCCGTAAGCGCGTTGCGTCCGCTCCGGGCAGGAGCTGCTTGGCCGACACCGTGAGAAACGGCTGCGTGTCGTAGCCCGGGCCCAGAATCCAGGCGATGGGCATGGAGGCCGACGCAGCGTCAGGTCCCTTGAGCTTCGCGCCCGCGGCTACGGCGATCTGGCGCGCGAAGCTTTCCTGGAAGGGCGACTGCGGGAGCGGAGGCGACGTGCGCCTTACGATGTGACCGGGGTCGTATTTGAGCGCGAGATAGCCGACGGTGCGCCCGGCCTCGGCAAGAAACTGCCGCTGGTAGGCCAGCTGTTTTTCGCTGAACTCGGTCGTGTGCTGGTCGACGGCGCCGAGCACGATCGGAGTTTTTATCTCGTGCAGGGCTTTCAGGATAGCAGCGTCCTTGCTTGGGCCCTGCGAGGCGACGAAGAAGAAGTCGAGCCCGATGGCGCTGGGGCCCATAGCGTCGAGCGCGCGCAGAACCGCAGCGTGCGTGTCGCGCGGAATGGGCGAGGTCACGTTGCCGTCGAACGTTGCCGGATCAAAGACGACGACGATGACGCGCTCATCTTTATCGGGGACCCGGTCGGCGAGGAGCGCGGTGCGCCAGTCGGCGGTCCAATACTGGATCCTGTCGAGGCGCTCCTGGACGGGCCGATAAAAGAGGGCGAGGGCAGCGGCGAGGCACCCCAAGCAGATGAGAAGCGATACGATCGGGAACTTGTCCCGACGCTTTTCATCAGTGGAGGTGGTGCCCGTCATGGTTTCCCCCACCGCTGACGATGTCGCTGCGCCCCGCTCTCGATTTCATTTTCCGCCCGCGCCGCCGCCGGTGCCGTCGCCGCCGGACTCGCCAGAGCCGCCGCCCGTGCCGTCACCGCCCGACCCGCTGGCCTCATCGCCCGCGAGGGCGCGCGCCGGCGCCAGGACGATCGAGGAAACGGTGAGCCCCAAAATAAGCAACGCGGCGAGTGCGGTGAGCACAAATTTCAGCTTCATAGTCGTCCCTCCAGTATCGAGAGCAACGTCCACACCTCAATATCGCACCGGGCATGGTGCGGCTGCAATCTGAGAATTTTTCGCGCAGGAAACCGGACTTGCCGTCAGCGCCTTAGGCGATCACGCCACAATCTTCTGATTGTAGGCGCCGACCTCGGGGAACTTTGCAAGCTCGCGGTCGATGTCGGCGAAGATCGCCTTCATGTTGGCCTCCGATGTCGGGCTCTCGACGACGACGACGAGCTCGGGCTTGTTGGAGGAGGCGCGCACCAGCCCCCATGTCCCGTCCTCGAGAACGACGCGCACGCCGTTGACAGTGATAAGGTCGCGGATCTTCTGGCCGGCAATTTTGCCGCCGTCCGCGGCGAGCTTCTTGTAGTGCGCCACGATGGTGTCGACGACGCCGTACTTCTTCTCGTCATCGCAGTGGGGCGACATGGTCGGCGATTGCCAGGTCTTGGGCAGCGCGTCGCGCAAGTCCGCCATGCTCTTATCGGGGTTGCGGTCGAGCATGTCGCAGATGGCGAGCGCGGCGATGAGGCCGTCGTCGTAGCCGCGCCCGAGCGGCGGATTGAAGAAAAAGTGCCCCGACTTCTCGAAGCCGACGAGCGCTTTCATCTCGTGGCTGTAACGCTTGATGTAGGAGTGGCCCGTCTTCCAGTAGGCGGTCGTGGCGCCGTTGGCTTTCAGCACCGGGTCGGTCAAGAACAGCCCCGTCGATTTTACGTCGACGACGAATTTGGCGCCCTTATGCAGGCTCGAGATGTCGCGGGCGAGCATGACGCCGACCGTGTCGGCGAAGATCTCGCGGCCCAGATTGTCGACGACGCCGCAGCGATCGCCGTCACCGTCGATGGCGAGACCGACGTCCGCTTTCGTCTCCTTCACCTTGGCCGCTACGTCGTGCAGCATGGCCATGTCCTCGGTGTTGGGATTGTAGTTGGGGAAGGAATGGTCGAGATCGGTGTGGAGGGCCACGACCTCGCAACCGACGGCCTCGAGCACCCGCGTCGCGAAGGGACCGGCGGTGCCGTTTCCGGTCGCGACGACGACCTTCAAGCGGCGCTTGAGCCTCGGGCGATCGGCAAGCGATCTCATGTAGCGCTCGGCCACACTGGCCTCGAAAATGTAGCGGCCACCGTCTGCCGTAGCGAACGTGCCGCCGAGCACGATCTCCTTCAATTCGGTCATCTCATCGGGGCCGAAGGTCAAAGGCCGCTGCAACCCCATCTTGATCCCGGTCCAGCCGTTCTCGTTGTGGCTCGCCGTCACCATGGCGACGCCTTCGACGTCGAGATCGAACTGGGCGAAGTAGGCCATGGGCGTAACCGCGAGGCCGATGTCGTGCACCTCCGCGCCGCCGGCCATGAGCCCCACCATCAGCGCTTGCTTCACGCTCCCCGAGTACCAGCGGTAATCGTGGCCGACGACGATGCGCTTGGGCACGCCGCGGCGCGCAAAGAGCGTGGCGATGCCGAGCCCCACGGCATTGAGGCCCATGAGATTGATCTCATCGGGGAACAGCCAGCGCGCGTCGTACTCGCGAAAGCCCGTCGGCTTGACGAGGGGCAGCCGCTCGAAGTCGGCGGTGTTCGGCTTCAAATCGGCGCGCGGGCGAGGCAGCATGCTGAGGTCCGTGGCAGGGTTCTCTGATCGAGCGGCAGGTTTAAACGCCGCACGCGCCTAAGTCGATCCCACGCTTGTGTCGCGGGCAAGACGGGCGAAAATGGGGGATTGCAGGCTATTCCTGCAACACGAGCACGTCGGAGTGCATATCGAAGCGGGATAGCCGGCTCAAGAAGCTCATGCCCAAAAGCGACGTCTTGAGGCGCCCCGGCTCGGCAACGGCAGCCGGGACATTGCGCACGGTGATGTCGCCGACCGAGACGCGGTCGAGCGTGACGGGAGCGATCCGCGCCACACCGTTGGCCGTGGTGACGGCCTGCGTGAAATCGCCCTGGTTCAAATATATGCCGGCCCGCTCCGCGTCCTCGTAGCTGAGCACGACGATGGTCGCTCCGGTGTCGACCATGACGCCGATGTCGCGCCCGTCGATCTCGGCTTCGGTGCTGAAGTGGCCGTTGCGCCCGGCCTTGATCTCGACGAGGGAGCCGAGATTGACCGCGGCATCGGCCTCGCTGGCCGAACTCCGACGCGCGGCGATGTCAGCAGAGGTGGGAAGTCCTAAAACCCGCTCGGCTCTGGTCTTGAGCTCCTCGTAATGGCTCAAGGCGGCCGCGCCGATCAACACGACGACGGTCCAGCTTGCGACCTCGCGCAAGAGCTGTCGGGTGCCCGGTGTCAACGCCATGTTAAAGAAATCCGCCCTCGCGTGCCGCCGTCACGACCGAGCTCTAGCCTCTAAGAGTCAGGAAGTCCTTTGAGAACTCATAGGACCGCAAACGCCTTAAGAAACTCATACCGAGCAAGTTTTCGTTAATGCTACCGGGGCGCGCGACGAGCGCGTCGACGTTCTCGACGATTAAGGGCCCGATGGCGATCGAGCGCAACCGCGCCGGCGCCGCGTAGGTCGTGCCGTTGGCCGTTTGCACGGCGACCGTGTAGTCGAGACTGCTGGTCTCGATGCCGGCGCGCTCCGCATCGGACGGTTTCAGGACGACGGTCGAGGCGCCCGTGTCCACCAGCAGCATCATCGCCTGGCCGTTGACAGTGGCACGCACGGCGAAATGCCCATCGAGCCGGCGGCGAACGCGCACCGCGCTCTCGCCGTTCTCCGTCTCGAGGGCGATGGTTTGCCCCGGCGGCAACAATTCGCCCGCCACGCGGGTGGCGACGCCGGACAGCTGCTCGCGGTAGCTGTAGGCGGCGACGAGGCCGAGCGCGATCATGGCCCAGATCAGCAGATAGCGTGCGGCCTGCAGCGGGCGGGCGCGTGCGCCGCCGAGGAGCATGAGTATATAGACCGCGATCAGTAGGAGGCCGGCTGCGACGATGATGATCTCGAACGTGCCCATGTCGGACAGGAACGCGATGTCGCCGCGGAAGAGCAGAAGCAGCCCGGCGATGATAAGGAACGCGAGCAGCAGCCATGCCGTCATCGGGCTGCCTCCGCGATACGGGCCTTGCGCCCGGCAAGCTCGGCCATGATGCGGGCCCGCTCGGCGCTGGTCATTGCCGCCCAATTGGCGATCTCATCGATCGTGCGCGCGCACCCCCGGCACAGGCCCGAGGCCCGGTCGATCTCGCAGACGTCGATGCAAGGGGTCTCCATCGGCCCTACGCTCTAACGCGCACGCCGGCTCTCTGCGGCGCTCCTCGTGCGCCGTTTATGTAGCCGTGGTGGCGCTCCGGCACAATGCGCGGGCGTTGTCAGGGATGAGAGGCCGCCCCGCCGGCGGCCGTTGCCGCTGCAGCCTTGCGCAGACGCGCCGGCCTCGGCGGGCGCGTGGCCATATCCTTGAGCTTGTGCAACTCCTGCCCGAGCGGCTGCAAGGGCGCCATGGCCTGCAGCACCCGATAGGCCGGCAGAATCACCTTGGCGTCGGTGCCTTTGCGCAACTCCGACGTGAGCGCGAGGCTGCCGCCGTGCAGCTCGATCAGGTTCTGGACGATGGCGAGGCCCAAGCCGGCGCCGCCCTCTGCGTTCTGGTGGGCGAGCGTGCCTTGGCCGAAGGCCTGCAGCACCTTGGGAATCTCCTCTTCCGGGATGCCGGGGCCGTTGTCGCGCACGCTGAGGTGCTGGCCGCCGTCCTCAGTTGCGCCGACGGCGATGGTGATGCGTCCGCCTGAGGGCGTGAACTTCAGCGCATTCGACATCAGATTGAGGCAGATCTGGCGCATGGCGCGCTGGTCGGCCCACACCACGGGAAGGTCCGGCTCGATCGCCTCGATGAGCTGCAGTCCTTTGGTGTCCGCCTTGAGCTTCAGAAGCCGATGGCACTCCTCGGCGGTATCGGCCAGCCGCAGCGGCTCCTCGTGCAGCTCGTAGCGGCCGGATTCGATGCGGGTCAGATCGAGGATCTCGTTGATGAGGTGCAACAGGTGGCGGCCGCTCTCCAGGATGTTGCCGGCATACTCGCGGTAGGTGGGGTTGTCCAACGGGCCGAACAGCTCCGTTTTCATCACCTCCGAGAACCCGAGGATGGCGTTGAGCGGCGTTCTGAGCTCGTGGCTCATCGTGGCGAGGAAGCGGGACTTGGCCCTGTTGGCGGCTTCTGCGCGCCGGCGCGCCTCGTCGGAGACAGATTTCTCCTCCTCGAGCTCGGCGATGAGCGCGTCCTTCTCGGTGCGGAACTCGAGCATCGACAGCACGGTCGTGCGCAAGCCGCGCGCAAGGAAGATGAAATAAAGGTGCACGCCGACCGCCATCGAGGCAAGAGCCAGGTAGAACGGCTCGTTGAGCAGCATCAGGCGCAGCACGACGGCGGCCGTCATGGGCACGGTGCCGGCAAACAGGATCGCCGGCAGCGTCGCCGCAAACATCGTGCGGATCGCGAGCACAACGATGAGCGTCGCAAAGATGAAGACGTGCGAGGCAAAAAGAATGTCGCCGCCAACGCCGAAGTTCTGATTGATGCCCACAAGGGCGAAGCCGGCGAGCGCAACGCCATTCATCAGCTCGATGATGAAGAAGCGGCGGCGCCAAAGCCCGACGTTCACCTGCGCCGGCGCCAGCGCCAGGAAGCGGCGCCCCTGGTCGAGCAGGATCACCTTGGCGCCGATGACGATCACCAGCCACACGATTGCATCGAGCACGGGGGCCCAGAACATGGAGGCGATCGCAAAGAGCGCATAGAGGGCCGGCATGGTGACGGCCGCACCGAGCTCGCTGCGGGCGAACATCGCCAACAGCTCGTACTCGAACTCCGGCTCGAAGCTGGTGCCGGCGGCCAGCCGCGCGCGCGCCGCCTTAAGGTCGTCAGCAGCGCGCTTTCGCGCGTCGCGCAGGCCGCGACGTCGCGCAACCTCCTCGCCGATGGCACTGCTGTTCATCGCGTCCGCCGTCTGGGGTCCCGGGGGGCGGGCCGCGGCAACCGAGGCCCTCACGGACAATCTCCACGTAATTTCGTAACTAAGTGTTTAACAAAAGGTTCTTTGCGAGTGCGTGTTGATGCAACACGAAGCTCGCGCGGGCTGTCGAGACGCCATCCGCATTGTGGTTGACGGTGAGCGCGGCTACGGTCTGTGGGAATCAATCTTCAACGCCCCTGGCCATGCGCATCATCGAGACGCGGGGCGCGCCCAACCCCCGCCGGGTGCGCATCTTCCTTGCCGAAAAGGAGATTTCGGTTCCCTTCGAGGAGATCGACATCATGTCCGGGGCGGCGCGGACGCTCGCGTTCACCGGACTCAATCCCATGCAGCGGGTGCCGGTTCTGGTGCTCGACGACGGGACGGCAATCTCGAAGTCGGTCGCCATATGCCGGTATTTCGAGGAGCTGCATCCGCAGCCGGCCCTGTTCGGGCAGGGGGCGGTTGGAAAGGCAGTCGTCGAGATGTGGAACCGGCGGGTGGAGTTCGGGCTTTTTGGCACGGTCGCGCACGCGTTCCGCCACCTCAATGCAAAGATGAGTCACCTCGAGGTGCCGCAGGTCGCCGTCTGGGGCGAGGCTAACAAGCCGAAGGTGGTGGCGATGCTCGGGCTGCTCGATGTCGAGCTCGCCAGCCGTCGGTTCATCGCCGGAGAGGCGTACTCGATCGCGGACATCACCGCTCTCGTCGCCATCGACTTCATGAAGCCGGCGCGGATCGAGCGGCCGAAGGATCTCGCCAACCTGGATCGCTGGTACCGGGAGGTCGCTGGGCGCCCGAGCGCTGCGGCGTGATTTGCAGCTTGTCTGTTCCGGAGGGAACAGCGCCAATGAGCGCTACAAGGAGTGGTGGCCGACAGAGGAGGCATGGCAGATGAAGCTCACCGTCGTCGGCTCTGGCGACGCGTTCGGCTCGGGTGGCCGGCTGCAGACCTGCTATCACGTGGCCACGTCGAAGGGCGAGGTCCTCATCGACTGCGGAGCAACCGCGCTCATCGGGATGCAGAAGCTCGGGCTCGACCCCGACCGCGTGTCGACTATCTTCGTCTCGCATCTTCACGGCGATCATTTCGCTGGGCTCGTCTGGTGGCTCTTGCACGCGCATTACGTGACCCGGCGCACTGCCCCGCTCACGATCACCGGCCCCGTCGGCATCGCCGACCGGTTCGCGGTGGCGGCGGAAGCGCTTTTTCCGGGCTCGACCCACATCGAGCGGCGATTCAAGATGCACTTTCTCGAGTACGCCGAGCGCGCGCCGATGGAGGTCGGGGCCGTGCGCATCACGCCCTTCGAGGTGCGCCATCCTTCCGGCGCGCCGCCCTTTGCCCTGCGGCTCGAATGCGACGGCAAGATCTTGAGCTTCTCTGGCGATACCGAGTGGGTCGAGAGCCTGGTGCCGGCCGCGAGCGGCGCTGATCTCTTCATCGCGGAGTGCTTCAGCTTCGATATCCCGGTCGGCTACCACATGGCGTGGCGCAAGATCGAGGCGAACCTCGACCGGCTCGGAGCCAAGCGGGTGATGCTCACGCACATGAACGCGGACATGCTGGCGCACGCGAGCGAGGTCGACGATCCACGCGTCCTTCTCGCCAAGGACGGTATGTCGATCGACATTTGAGAACGACGCCCGTGGCCTCGAGCCTCGATCGATTGGTGAGCCAGATCCGCGCCTGCAGGCAGTGCGTGGAGGCACCCGACGGTGCCCCGCTGCCACACGCCCCGCGTCCGGTGTTGCGCGTCAGTGCGCACGCGCGTCTCGCCGTGGTGGGGCAGGCGCCGGGCACGCGCGTGCACGCCTCGGGCATCCCCTTCAGCGATCCTTCCGGCGAGCGTCTGCGTGACTGGATGGGCGTCACCGCGGAGGAGTTCTACGATGAGCGCCGCGTCGCAATCATCCCCATGGGCTTCTGCTATCCGGGTCAAGATGCCGCCGGCGCCGATCTGCCGCCGCGGCGAGAATGCGCGGCCGCATGGCGCGAACGCCTATTGAAGGAGTTGCCGCAGATCGAGCTGATGTTGCTGATCGGCGGCTACGCGCAGCGCTGGCACCTTGAGGGGCGCTCGGGCGCGAGCGTCACCGCCACGGTCACGGACTGGCGTGCGGTGCTGAGCGAGGATCGTCGCCCGCGCTACCTGCCGCTGCCGCATCCGTCCTGGCGCAACAACGCCTGGCTCAGGGCCCATCCCTGGTTTGACGCCGAGCTTGTTCCAACGCTGCGCGAGGAGGTGCGCCGGCTCTTGGACGCCCGGCAACGCGCCTCTGCGCGAAGAAAAATTTACTAAGAAGCCCCTTGACGGCCGCAGGCAACGCAAGCCTACTCGCGCGGATCGCGATACGAGGAAAGAATTTTCCAAGCGGGTCCGCCGATGCTCGACGACATGGACATCAAGATCCTGCGCATCTTGCAGGAGGACTGCACCCGTCCGGTGGCCGACATCGGCAAGGAGGTGGGGCTATCCACCACGCCCTGCTGGCGCCGCATCCAGAAGCTCGAGGAGGCCGGCGTCATCGAGCGCCGCGTCGCGCTGCTCGACCCGCACAAGGTCAACGCCGGCGTCACCGTGATCGTGTCGATCAAGACCGACCAGCACAGCGTGGCGTGGCTCGAGCGCTTCCACAACGCCGTGGGCGACTTTCCCGAGGTGGTGGAGTTCTACCGGATGTCGGGCGACGTCGACTATCTGTTGCGCGTCGTTGTGCCGGACATCGATGCCTACGATGCGTTCTACAAGAAGCTGATCGGGCGCATCGAGATCGCCAAGGTGTCCTCGGCCTTCGCCATGGAGCAGATCAAGTACACGACCGCCTTGCCCCTGCAGTTCGCCAAGGCCGCCAGCGAGCGCACGGCCAAGGGCTAGACAAGCAGGAACAGCGCCGAGAGCGAGAAGCACATGAGTGCCGCGATGCCGAGCGCGGCGAAGGTCAGCGTCACGCCCCATACGCGGTAGCGCAGGATGTGCGGCGTCTGCGACAGGCCATAGGCGTGAAATAGCCGGCCAACGACGAGAATGATGCCGACGAGATGTAGCATCGGGCGGGGCGGCGCCATGCTCTCTGCTAGCGCCATCAACAGCAGCGTGAAGGGGACGTACTCGGCGAAGTTCGCGTGCACGCGCATGCGGCGCAGCAGCTCCGTGTCGTCCCCATGGCCGATCTCGACCCGGCGCTCCCGGCGCCAGCCAATGACGCGCACGCTCAAGAACAGAAAAAGGACTGCGAGCAGCGAAGCGTAGAAGGCGGTGATGGTCATGGATCTTCCTCCGGCAATGCCGTGCGATGCTAGCACGCCGGGCCGTCCGCGATCCTAGGGGCCGCTGGCGCGCTTCAGCCGTGCAATGAGGCTCGAGGTGTCCCAGCGGGCGCCGCCCATTGCCTGCACCTCTGCGTAGAACTGATCGACGAGCGCGGTGACGGGCAGGCTCGAGCCATTGCGGCGTGCCTCCTCGATGCAGATCGCGAGGTCCTTGCGCATCCAATCGACCGCGAAGCCGAAATCGAAGCGCTCCTCGCTCATGGTCTTCCAGCGGTTCTCGAGCTGCCAGGACTGCGCCGCGCCTTTGGAGATCGTCGCCATCACGAGGTCGAGATCGAGCCCGGCGTTCTCGGCGAAGCGGATCGCCTCCGAAAGCCCCTCCAAGAGCCCGGCGATGGCGATTTGATTGACCATCTTGGTGAGCTGGCCGGCGCCCGAGGGGCCGATCAGGGCCACCGCGCGCGCATAGGCTTTGATCAGCGGCTCGGCGCGCGCGAAGGGCTCCTCCTCGCCACCGACCATGACGGTGAGCGCGCCGTTCTCCGCGCCCGCCTGCCCGCCCGAGACCGGAGCATCGAGGAACGCGAAGCCCCGGACCGCCGCCGCGCTCGCGAGCTCACGCGCGATGTGCGCCGAGGCGGTCGTATGGTCGATGAAGACGGTGCCCGCGCCCATGGCCTGGAAGGCGCCGTCCGCGCCGATGGTCACCTGGCGCAGGTCCTCGTCGTTGCCGACGCAGGCGAGGACGAAATCGGCCCCGGCCGCGGCCTCGGCCGGCGTTGCGGCTATGCGCCCGCCGCCGTTGCGCTTAAGGAAGGCCTCGGCCTTCGCGCGCGTGCGGTTGTAGACGGCGACGTCATGGCCGCCCTTCTTGAGAAGGTGCGCGGCCATGGGGGAGCCCATGACGCCGAGGCCGATCCACGCCACCTTGGCCATGCTCGTCTCCTCATGCTCCGCCGCTCAGACCGGCAAGCGGGGCGCGGTGGCGCCGGCCACGGACTCAAATGCGCGGGCTCAATGCGCGATCGGCTGGTTGGGGAAGGCGAGCTGCTCGCGGGCGCGCCACTCGTTGGTGACATAGTTGATGATCACCGACTTGCGCACGCCGTCGATCTTGCGCCGCTCAAAGCCGTGGAAGGTGATGGCGGAGGGAACGAACACGAGCGCCGCGTTGCTCTCGAACGGGGAGCGCCCGACGTGCTTCTTGTCCGCATCGTAGATATCCGTCCCGAGGTCGGCGTGGCTCGGGTCCTTGGATGTGTAGAGCAGCATCGTGAAGAGCTTCACGCCCAGGTCCGAGTGCGGCTCGAGCCAGAAACCGTCGGTGTCCTGCGCGATCTCGACGCGAAGATACGTTGCATCGAGATTGGTGCCGAAGTGCTGCTCGATGCGCTCGGTGACGGCTTTGCTCTGGAAGGCATCGTTGAACGCCTTGCACACGCCGAAGCGGCCCATGTTCTCGGCGTCGAAGTACCGGCGCGTGTTGTTGTGCAGTTCGCGTTTGCCTGAGACGCCGTCGAGCGGGGGCGCCTCGAACGGCAGGTCGAGGATGGCGTCAACGGTGCCGTCGGGAAGGCAGTGGGAAAGGAGCCAATACGTGTAAGGCTTGTCCATGCGCTTGGACGTGTCGATGCTCTTGAGCATCGAGTTCGACGATCGCTTGTGACGTGATGGCCATGTGGCGTTGCTTCCCTGGGTTAGGCAGCGGGGCGGGTTCTTGAGACGCCTCGCGGGCCCCGGTCCCGGGGACTGCATGCGCGCCTGCGCCGACCGAGCGGATGCAGAGGACCCCCGGGCGCTCTGACGGATCAGAGGGCCTGGCGCCACTTAGCATCCGTGGCGGAGGGAGCGCAATTGCCGGGGCCCAATTCGGCGGGTGCAAGGCCGAGGGCATTGCCCACGCTTAATGGAAAAAAGGCCTCGGATCGGGCGGATCCGAGGCCTTAGGTCTTGGGGGGAGAGTTGATGGTCAGTCAGTCGTAAATGGTGAGGTGGAGGTCCTTGTGTCAGCGATTTTGCAGGGTTGCGGTGTGGGTTTCGCTCGGCAGGCGCTCGCTTCGTGCCGAGTGGAGCGAGGCAAGGAGGAGGACGCCTGTCACTAAGAAGACGATCAGCGCCCCCGTACGCGCCCAGGCCCATTTCGGAGCGCTCTGTCCCTTGGCAGCCCGGAAATCCATGCCTTAATCCTTGTGCGGATTGGGGTGTGCGATTGAGTTGAGCCTTTTGTAACCGATAAGATCTCATTAGTCTAACCAAGGCTCTACCTATGGATAATCGGACAATTTTAGGTTTAAGAAAGTATTTACGTGTTGGGCAGCGCCGCCTCATTGCGCCACAGCTTTAGGAATTCCTGGCGCCGCGGATCTCGCTCAGGGTCCTGAGCGGAGTGATCGCCTCGGGATCAAGCTTCAGCTCGATGATGGTCGGAATCGGGGCGGCGAGCGCGCGCCGCAGCACAGGCAAGAACTCCTCGGTCTTGGCGATGGTGACGCCGGCGGCGCCGAAGGAGCGGGCGAGGCCGGCAAAATCAGGGTTAACGAGGCTCGTCGCCAGCACGCGGCCGGGATAGTGGCGCTCCTGATGCATGCGGATCGTGCCGTACATCCCATTGTTGGCGACGATGAGCACGATGGCGAGGCCGTATTGCACGGCCGTTGCGAGCTCAGGAGCGGTCATGAGCATGCAGCCGTCGCCAGCCAGCGCGACGACCGCGCGTTCGGGATAGGCGATCTTGGCCGCAATCGCCGCCGGAAGGCCGTAGCCCATGGAGCCGGAGGTCGGCGCCAGTTGGGTCGGGTAGCTCTTGTACTGGAAGTAGCGATGCAGGAACGCCGTGTAGTTCCCGGCGCCGTTGCTGACGATGGCGTCCTCGGGCAGCTCGCGCGACAAGGTCGTGACGATCTCCTCGAGGCGGACGCTGCCTGGCGTCGCCACCGGTTTGAGCGATCGCTCGTAGCTTGCGCGCAGGTCGCGGCGCAGGCGCGCCCAGCGGTGCTTCGGGGGCGGCTTCAAGCGGGCAAGCGCCTTGGCGAAGGGGCCGGCCGCGGCGACGATCGCTAAGTCCGTACGGTAGAGGCGTCCGATCTCGGCTGCCGACGGATGCGCGTGCGCGAGGAACCTGCCGGGATCTGGGAGCGATAGCAGCGAGTAGCCGCCCGTCGTCACCTCGCCGGGCGTTTCGCCGATGACGAGCAGCACGTCGGCTGAGCGCAGCGCGGCAGCGAGCTTGGGCTCGACGTCGAAGCCGGCATGCCCGACGTAGGCGGGGTGGCGGTTGTCGAAGTGGTCCTGACGGCGGAAGGCCGCGGCGATGGGGATGTCGAAGGCGTCGGCGAAGCTCTTGAGGCTCTCCGCCGCCTCGCCGCTCCAACCCGAGCCACCGATAAGGACCAGCGGGCGCTGGGCGGCAGCGAGCCTGGTCTTGAGCCGCGTCATGTCGGCTGCGGACGGCGCCGGGCGCGGCGGCGGCGCGGGCGTTGCATCCTTCACGTCGGCGCCGGCGCGTAAGACGTCCTCGGGAAAACCCAGCACCACCGGGCCTGGTCGTCCGCTGAGCGCGGCGTGATAGGCGCGCGTGACGTACTCGGGGATGCGCTCGGGCGCACGCACGATCGCGACCCACTTGGCGATCGCGCCGTAGAGCGAACCAAGGTCGATCTCCTGAAAGGCCGCGCGATCCTCGTGCGCTTGCTGAGCGAGGCCGACGAGGAGCAGCATCGGCGTATAATCTTGGTGGGCGACGTAGACGCCGCTCGCCGCGTTGGCCGCACCCGGCGCGCGCGTCACAAAGGCAACGCCCGGCGCGCCGGTGAGCTTTCCCGAAGCCTCCGCCATCATCGCCGCGCCGCCCTCGTGGCGGCAGACGATGGTGCGGATCGGCCCCTCGTCGAAGAGCGCGTCGAGCGCCGGCAGGAAGCTTTCGCCGGGAACGGTGAAGAGCGTACGGCAGCCGTGCGCGACGAGCTGGTCGATTAGGATTTTTCCCCCCGTCCGCATCAAGATCCCTTTGGCGGCTCGCATTGCACTTTATCTTTTAGGCAAGCCGGCGGGCTTGCGAACAGCACAAACGGGCAGTTGGGTTAGGAGGCACCCCCGCTGCGCGCAAATGCCCCGCGCTCAGGATCGCGGTTTGCGGGGCGCCGGGATCGCTTGGGGCGGCGGCGGCGGCGCATTGGGAAAAAGGGTCTTTACAGGGGGGCGTGCGCGCCCTAAATGCAGCGCTCTTTCGGCTCGGCGGTCTTCTGCTTTGAAGCAGCGCCTTTTTCGCCTCATGGGCGGTGGAGGTTCCATGCGATGGAGAAACTCTCCTCTGCGGCAGCACTGATCGACAAGTGCCGGCCCGAGCGGCCGGTGCGCGGGTTGCGTCCGCACGCGGCAGGCCGCGCGGCGCGATGGTTCCTCGAGCGGTTCCCCGGCGACGTCGCCTATGCCTATAAGGCGAACAGCTCGGTGTTCCTCGTCGGCGCGCTCTATGGCGCCGGCATCCGCCACTTCGACGTCGCTTCGCTGCCCGAGATCGAGGACGCAGCGACGATCCCCGACGCGCACCTCCACTTCATGCATCCGGTCAAGTCGCGCCACGCCATTCGCCGCGCCTATGATCTCGGCGTGCGCTCCTTCGCGCTCGACGGCGAGGACGAGCTCGAGAAGATCCTCGCTGCGACCGACAACGCCCGCGATCTTCTGTTGTGGGTGCGTGTTGCCGTGCCGGCGATCAACAGCCGCATCCCGCTGGAGCGCAAGTTCGGCGTATCGGGGCAGAAGGCCGCCAAGCTTCTGGTCAAGACCCGCCAGGCTGCCGCCGAGCTCGGGCTCACCTTTCACGTCGGCTCGCAGACGACGACGCCCGACGCCTTCGTGACGGCGCTCGGCGAGGTGCACAAGCTCATCGTCAAGGCCGGCGTCGTGATCGACCGGCTCGACGTGGGCGGCGGCTTTCCCGCGCGTTACCCCGACAGCGAGCCGGCGCCCTTGCAGGCGTTCATGGATACGATCGTCGCCGGCGTGGAGGAGCTCCCCGTCAAGGAGAACATCAAGCTCATGTGCGAGCCCGGGCGCGCGCTGGTGGCGGAGGCCGAGAGCCTGATCGTGCGCGTGGATGCGCGCCGCGGCAACGACCTCTACATCAACGACGGCTCCTACGGCATGCTGTTCGACGCCGCGCACCTGGGCTTCGTCTTCCCGGTGCGTCTCGTCAGCCGCGACGTCGATCCGGCGGAGCCGCTCCTCCCCTTCGAGCTGTGGGGTCCAACGTGCGACTCCATCGACTACATGAAAGGCCCCTTCCTGCTGCCGCCCTCGGTCAAGGAAGGCGACTACCTCGAGATCGGCAACATGGGCGCCTACGGGCGCGCTATTGCGGGACACTTCAACGGCTACGGCGAGTACGACGAGGTGATCCTGCTCGACGAGCCGATGCTCAGCATGTACGGCGTGCAAATCGCGGAGCCGCGTTCCGCGCAACGCTAGGGGCGGCGCCTCAGCGTCCACAAACTATCCACCTCCTGTCCACAGGCGAATCACAGTAGGTCTCTTGAGACGCGCATCTCAGGGGGACGTGATGCCAGGACAAGAATTCTTCGCTCGGCTGGAGCCGGAGTTCTCCGAGCACGCGGGGTCTGCGCGCGAGACCGCGGACCGCCACGCCGACGTCGAGCGGATCATCACCAAGGCGGAGTACGAGTGCTACCAGGTGCGCCGCGAGCTGGCGGCCGTGATGGCGGGGATAACCGTGCCGGTGCCCGAGGCCGGCGCCGTTGCGACCGCGCTTGCTGCCGCCGAGCCGTTCCCGCGCTCAGCTGCGCCCGAGCCCGCGCAAGCCGCTTAACGCTTAAGCGCTTTACAACGCGCTCAAATTTCGCCACGAAGGACCGCTAACAAGCCGCCACTTGCGTCGCCCGTCGTCACACTTGCCACCACGTCGGGAGCGCAAACTTGGAAGCTTGGAGTCCCGGTTCGAGCGGCCGGGCTCTTTTTTTTCCACAACTCGTTTTGTGCTTCCGGGGATTTGCTCTTTACGGGCGAATCGATTTTCGGGCAGCATCCTCTTCGCCATCTCCGTTGTCCCCCAACGGAGAGAGCCTCCGATCCCTCGAGGCTCTGCATTCGAGAGCGCCGGTCAGGCCCCCCTATACTGACCCGGCGCTCTTTTTTTCGCGCGCGGTGGCACGACGGACGAAGGAAGCGCAGCACGACACCTATTTGTAGATAGGCATAGGGGATTATGACGTTGATATCGCTGTCGGTGGCGTTGTGGCTAATCTGGGCGGTGGGATACTCGTGACGAGGTGGCTCAAAGAGCCACTTGAGACGATTCAACGCAAGGGAAACCTGCTCGAACTTAAGCGTAAATGGAAGAGCACGGCATCTCGTGAGCGCCTTAAATGAGTTTGAAGAGAATTTGCTCGCCGAACGTGTGGCTCGCCGGTCTGTTGAAGATGATGTCTTTGTGGAAACTCTCCGCGATCAGGATCTAAGCTGGGATACAAGCAAGCATTGAAAAACAGCTGGGCAGCTTTGATTCTAGCGGCATGACCCAGCAACAAATGAACCGTGCGCAAGCTGAACAGCTCCGACGCGCCGAAGTGATCCTCGGCGACACGATCGAGCAGCTAACTGCGCGGCTCGCCGCCGAACACAGCCGCCAGCTCGTTGCGAGTCAAAAGGCTTGGGATACCTACAGAGAAGTGCAAAGTAATTTTGCTTCGCTTCAAGCGGAGGGCGGCACATGCAGCCCTTGCTCTACTGGAGCGAGATGACTGCCTAACGGTCGAGCGGATCGTCGCGCTTCGAATAGACTTGGATTTTCTGAAGTCGGTCGAGGCGTAGTTGCTATCATCGAGGTATCTGCGACGCGCTCCACGAGGACGACGGTGCGCGCGAGCCCTCTCTCTTGCGCTGACCGCGCCGCACCCCCATATGCCGGCACGAGTAGCCGTAGCGTAAGGGGGCACCACGGGGCTTTAAAACCGAAGCCCCCCGACCGCTGGCCTAACGCGCGGCATACGGTTCATCAAGGGTCACGCGCGAGAGAAGGGGAGGCGCACATGCGTGCGTGCTCTATCTCGAAGCCAGCCAGCAACGGCACACGTATGTCTGTGCATAGTTTTGCTGTTCGGTGTTTAAGGGCTCACAAAGTCCGCCCCTTTCTCTTTGGCGGACCACCGACGCGACGTTCAAGCCATGCAGCATGATCCTCCTCGTAGACCGTGCGCCGCTTGGTCTGGCCATGCAAGATGCCCGCCAGCAAGACCGCCAACGTAACTGCAAAGACGATGAACATGACCCAGGGCGCCGCAACTATTTGCGCTGCTCCGTACGCAGCGAGACAGGCTGCGACGACCGCGATTGCGGCGTAGCACCCTTCCATAAGCGTCCAGCTTTGCCACTTTGGCGGCGTTTCCAACATTCACTCCTTGCCCGGCTATTGTAGCAGGCGGAGAGTGGAGGGGCGCTGCACCGAGAGGGCTAGCTCTGAAGCTCGCGCCGCCGGCATTCAACATCGAGCGTCGTTCGATGCGCCGGGGAGCTGGTCCAAAAATTATCGGTAAATATGGTGGGCGGTACAGGGATTGAACCTGTGACCCCACGCGTGTGAAAGCGTGTGCTCTACCGCTGAGCTAACCGCCCGCCTTCTAGCGCTTATGCGAGGCTGCAGCCGCCGCTGTCAAGCCGCGCGCCACGCGCCCCAAAAGCCTCAGGGAATGAGCGCGAAGCTCTTGGCGATCTTGGGGAACTCGGGCTCGAGCCGGCTCGCGTCCTTGTCCGTGGCGATGCCGATCAGCCGAAAATAGCCGCCGTCCTTGCCGAGCAGCATGGCCTGGTAGAGGTGCACCGGCGTGTTGTCGTCCTCATCGACCGCACGCGCCGAGACCTCCACGCCATCTAGATCGCCGATCTTGATGTCGTGCGGCTCCGCCGGCTTGACGTCCTTGTAGCCGGGCAGGCTCGCCAGCAGCGCGACGGCGAGCTTGTCGGGATCGCCGATGGGGCGCTTGTCGAGGGAGGGTGCCACCATGAACGCGGAGCGCGTCACACCGCGCCGCTCCGGATCGAGGCGCCCGTCGAGCGTGTAGACCTTGCTGGTGCCGACGAGCGTGCCCGCCTCCTTGAAGGGGCCGAGATAGGAGAGCGAGTAGAGGTCGCGCACCGCCGGCTTCGCGGTGGTCCGCGCGCTCGCAAGGACGCGCGCGATCTCATCCGGGTCGACGCTACCGTCCTCGATCTCCTTGGCGGGCACGTTGACGGAGACGAGGATCGTCTGGTCGTGCGTGCGGAACAAGACGAAGAACTTGTCGTAGGTGCCGGCGGCGGACGTCTGTGTGGCGCGCATGTAGACGTGCGGGTCGGAGCGCGCGATGGACGCAGGCAGCACGTCCGTGATGCCGCGCTTGGCGAGCTCCTGGGGCGTGAACCCCTGCGCCATCTTGTCGTACTCGGTGACGGGGGCCTCGAGAATGATGAACGACACGCCGAGCGCCTCGTCCTGGAAGCCTGAGAAGAGGGGCGAGGGCGTGTAGCCCGGCGGCAGGTCGAGCACGACCCGGCTGTTGGGGGCCTGCTGCGGCGTCGCCGCGACCTGTGCCGGCGCGCTTATCGCGAATAACGCGGCAAGCGCTGGGATCGCCAACAATATGCCAAGCCCCGCGCGGATCCTTCGCGCGGGCTCGGCCCTCGGGCTCGGGGGCGTGCAACGCATCGTCATCTCGCCGGACGCCTCTAGCTTTCGGCCTCGAGCTACTACTTTGGGTCGTCGATGGGGCAGCGCAAGGGACGCGCGCGTTGCGGCCAGATTGCGGCGCCAGACGGCCTCCCCGGAGCCCTTGCACAGGCTGTGCGCCAAATGCCACGATCACCTCCGCCTGCGGCCAATTCCGTATGGAACGGCGCTAGCTTACGTGCGAAAACGAAACATCGGCCGGCCGCTGCAAGTCAGAGCCCGAAGCGTGCCGAGGGGGGAGCATGGGCAGCGCTGAGGATCCGCGCCGGACATTCGTGTTTTCGTTCGGCCTGGAGCGATTGGGGCTGCTCGCCCTCAAGGCGCCGAAAGTCGTCGCCGCGCTCGTGGTCCTCGCCACCGTGTTGGCGGCCATCGGCGTCAGCAAGCTGAAGGTCGACGACTCGCTGTCGGAGCTGTTCCGCACCAACACGGAGGAGTTCCACCGCTACGAGGAGATCGACAAGCGGTTTCCCTCGAGCGAGTACGACGTGCTCGTGGTCGTCGAGGGGCGCGATCTCCTCAAA
The DNA here is from genome assembly GCA_963724945.1 of uncultured Alphaproteobacteria bacterium. Lineage (GTDB taxonomy): Bacteria > Pseudomonadota > Alphaproteobacteria > Rhizobiales > Hyphomicrobiaceae > Hyphomicrobium_A. The sequence continues at coordinate 2,345,143 of CAVRWL010000003.1, forward strand.
CGCCGTCAACTCGAGGCGTTCGCTGGGCTGACCACGGAGCTGCAGCTCATCGACGGCGTCTCGGGGCTCGTCTCCATGCTGTCGGCGCGCGGGGCGCCGGATGCTTCCGGCTACGCCGCGCCCATCGTTCCCGATGACCTGCCGTCCGCCGGCCCGGCCTACGACGCGATCATCTCCGCACTAAAGTCGAACGACATCGTCAAGGGCAAGTTCCTGTCCGACGACGGCCAGCTCGCGCTCATCCTCATCGCGCTCGACCGCGAGGTCGTGCACGAGAAGACGGCGCGCGTCGTCATCGGCGATATCAACGACACCGTGAAGGATCTGCTCAAGGGTACCGGCCTGACGGCCAAGCTCACCGGCGCGCCGGTGATGCAACTCGAGATCCGCAACGCGGTCGAGCGCGACCAGATCGTCTACAACGGCCTCGGCCTGCTCTTCGGCGCGCTGATCGCCGTCATCTTCTTCCGGCGCGTCTCGCTGATGATGGTCGCGGCGCTGCCGCCCGTTCTCGCCGTGACGTGGTCGCTGGGGCTTTTGGGATGGCTGGGCTTCAAGCTCAATTTGTTCCTCAACGTCATGACGCCTTTGATCATGGTCATGGGCTTCGCCGACAGCATGCAGATGGTGTCGGCGATCCGCATAAGGCTGCGCGAGGGCGACAGTCGCTATGAGGCCGTCCGCTTCGCCGTGCGCATCGTCGGGCCGGCCTGCGTGCTCGCGCACGGCACCGCGCTGTTGGCGTTCAGCGCGCTGTTGCTTTCCCAATCGGATCTGATCCGTACGTTCGGGCTCGCGGGCGCGATCGCCACCTTCATCTCCTTCAGCGCCGTGATCCTGGTGCTGCCGATCCTCGGCGTCACGCTCATCCGCAACGAGGCGGCGCTCGCCAAGGACCGAACACCGGCGGACGCGCTGATGGACGGGCTCGGGACGATCGTCGGCTCAATCGTCGACCACGTGGTCAAGCGACCCTACATCTACTCGCTATTCGGGCTGGCGCTGTTTGCGCTCTTCACCGCCGCCTTCATCGATCTGCCCTCGCGCTACCGGCTGGCCGACCAGGTGCCGGATCGCGAGCAGGCGCTCGATGCCACGAGCCGCATCGACAAGAAGCTCACCGGCGCCAACCCGGTGCACGTCATGATCGAGTGGAACGACGGGACCTCGCTCTATTCGCCGGCCGTCATGGATGTGATCGCCAAGGTCCACGACGCGCTCGAGGAGAAGGCCGGCCTCGGCAACGTGTGGTCTTTGGAGAGCCTGCGCCGCTGGCTGCACGAGGCGGGCGATGATCGCATCGAGACGGTGAAGAAGTACGTCGGCATCCTGCCCGAGCACCTCGTGCGCCGCTTCATCGCCAAGGATGAGAAGGCGGTCCTGGTGACGGGGCGGCTGCCCGACGTCGATTCGAGCAAGATCCTGCCCGTCGTGGAGGCGATCGACCGCTCGCTCGATCCCATTCGCAAGGCGCATCCGAATTTTCGCATCTCGGTGACAGGGCTGCCGGCGATCGCGGCGCGCAACTCCAAGCGCATGATCGATCAGCTGAAGGTGAGCATTCCCGTCTGCGTCGCTTTTGCCGGGGTGCTGCTCGGCATGGCCTTCCGCTCGCCCTTCGTGGCGGTGGTGAGCCTCTTGCCGGGGCTGTTCCCAGTGGTGGCGTCGGGAACGCTGCTTTGGGCCGAGGGAGATGGGCTCGAGTTCGCCTCCGTCGTGGCACTCCTCGTCGTGTTCGGGCTCGGCATCGACGCGTTGATCCACTTCCTCAATAGGCTGCGCCTGGAGGAGCGCACGGGCGATCCACCCGAGCTTGCCATCAGGCGCGCGCGCGTGCTGGTCGGGCCGGCGATCATCCTGACGACAATCGTGCTCGCCTTCGGCCTCGGCGTCACCGTGTTCTCCGATTTGCCCTCGCTCAGGACTTTCGGCCTCGTCTGCGGCTTCACGCTGCTCGCCTCGCTGATCGCCGATCTCGTGTTCCTGCCCGCGTTCATCATGGTGGGCCGGCGACTGTGGCCGCGCCGCTAGCGCATTATCCGTTCACGCGGCACCGCGGCCGGGCGCGAGGTTGCGAAATCAGCTCCTGAGGAAGTCGCGGATCGCTGCGCCCATCTCCGCGGCGTGGGTCTCCAGCGCAAAGTGGCCGGTATCGAAAAAGCGCACGACCGCGTCCGGGATATCGCGCTTGAACGCCTCGGCACCCGGCGGCAGGAAGAACGGATCGTTCTTGCCCCACACGGCCAGCAAAGGCGGCTTGTAAGTGCGGAAATACTTCTGGAAGGTCGGGTAGAGCGCGACATTGCTCTTGTAATCGCCGAAGAGGTCGAGCTGCACTTCATCGGCGCCGGGGCGAGCCAGGTAAAAGTTATCGAGCGAGTATCCGTCCGGAGAAACCGCGTTTCGGTCGGGGACGCCGTGCGTATATTGCCAGATGGTCGTCTCGGGCTTGAGAAAAGCGCGCAGTGCATCGCGGTTGGCTTGAGATGCATCTTCCCAGTAAGCCCGGATCGGTTTCCAGCCCGTCGCTAAGGCCCTCCTCATAGGCGTTGCCGTTCTGGGAGACGATCGCGGTGATCCGATCCGGATGCTTCACGGCGAGCCGGAATCCGGTCGGGCGCACCGTAATCGAACACGTAGACGGCATAGCGATCGAAACCGATGACTTCGGTGAAGCGATCGATCGTCGTTGCGATCCCGTCGAAAGTGCAGCCGCGGCGCCGGCATGTCGGAATTTCCGAAGCCCGGCAAATCGGGGGCGACGATGTGGAAGCGATCGGCCAGAAGCGGGATGAGGTCGCGGAACATATGGCTCGCGCTTGGGAAGCCGTGAAGCAGCAGAAGCTTCGGGCCATCCGGCGGCCCGGCCTCGCGATAGAAGATGCTTGAATCCGTCCACGTCGGCAGTGCGATACTTGATGCCGGTCATGGCGTTTCTCCGATCTTCAGTCAATGCGATGCTCGCCGCCCTAATGGCTCAATCCGTGCGATCGGGCAGTTGATCAGCAGCGTCTCGGCGGGAATGACCTTTGCGTTCTGCGCCGTATCGAGGTCGTGCACCTTGCTCCAAGCGGCACTGTCGTAGACGACACGCAGCCAGAGCGGCGAGTAATCTTTATCTCCGGGAACGCTGGCCACGACATTGTGGGTCTGCATGGAGTTGGGCTCCATGCGGAATGCCACCCCGCCCTTGGGCTCCCCGGGATTGATCGTGAAGCCATCATAGATCGGTGATACCGGCACCTCGCCCCCCGATACCGACAACGGCGCCTCGTCGAACACAAAATATTTCGCGATCTCGCTTTTGTACCAGGCGCCGTGTAGCTCGTTCTTTCCGCCGTTGAAGCGTACGCGCGCATGCGACTTATCGGGCACGACCGGCATGTTGATGAGCTTGGCCGTCTTCTCGGCCCTGTAACCTGATTTGGCCAGCTCGGCCGCGTTCGTGATCGTGTTGGCTACATAGCCCTTCGGCACCTCGACTTTCCAAACCTGGCGAAAGTCGTTGTAGCCCTTCTCGCCAGGCAACGTGTCGATGATGTCGAGCTGCCCTCCGACAGGCTTGTCCTGGCCTTCCCGGTAGAGGACGTAGACAGGCGCCGGCGTCGTGCTCTGAACGTCCAGATGATAGTAGAGCACCGGCTCGCCGCTGGGCGACAGGCCGAGCGTGTTGAGCGGCTGTGCGTCGAAATCGATTGGCTCATTCGGACCCGGAAGTCGCGCGTCGGCTGAACGCTTCAAGAGCGTCCCGGCTCTGTCGCTGTAGCGGTCAACCGAAGCAACCGAAGCGTGGTCCGGATCTGCCGCCTGCAGGGCAGCGTGCGCCGCCCCATTCCCGATGCCGAGCCAGGCTGCAGCGATCAACATCGCAATGCGGAGATTCATTTTTGATCCTCCTTTGCTCGGTCGCTCGTCCCAATCGGTGTGATGAAAGCCTGGCGCCGGGGAATGAGCTTGACGCGGTACGTCGCCTCGTCGCAGTGCACGATCCACACCGCTTCGTGGGGAACCGACTTGATGGCGTCGCGCATCGCCCTTCGCGCCATGGTGCAGGCAACGCCCTGTTTGTGCAGTTGCGCCTCTATGATGCGTGCCGTGTCATCCAATTGATCGGCCGACAAAGGTGTCGGCTGCAGCTGCAAACCTGCGCTGGTGGCAGCGAGGAGGATGCAGCGATTGAAGTTGAGCATCTTCGGCCTCCTCTCGATTTGGCGGATCATTGCCACTCAGCGAACGCGTTCGCTCCCGATGCTACGGTTGAGGGCCGGCGATAGTTACGCGTGCTCTTCAAACGGCTCGCGTGGCGTAGATGAAGAAAGGTCGGGCGAAATGCGCGGGGGCGCGTCGAGTTCCCAAGGCGCGCTCAGAAAAGCGCGGTAAATTCGCAAAATGCGCACGGCGGCGCGCCTAAGCGAGCCCATGGCTAACAAAGTGCGTCGCAGGCCACTGGCATTTGATGAAACGTCGCAGGCACTCAATTTGCAGACCGCCCGTCAGCTTGTCCCGCTGCGACGCAAACTGGACGCGGATGGCGAATTCAGCGCATCAAGGCGGCGATCGCCGGCTCGAGCTCGCGGTAATGGTCAATGATGGCATCGGGCTTGAGCTCGGCGACGGGCGTGTCCGTGTAGCCGAAGCTCACGGCGATGACCGGGATGTTCGCCGCCCGCGCGGTCGCGACGTCGACCCTGCTGTCGCCGATCATGACGGCGCGGGCGGGATCGCCGCCCGCCAGACGGATGGTGCCGAGCAGATGCTCAGGGTGGGGCTTGAAGCTTGAAAGCGTGTCGCGGCCGGCGATCGAGGCGAAGTAGCGGTTCATGCCGAGCGCCTCGAGCAGCGACCGCGACATGGCCTCCATCTTGTTGGTGCACACTGCGAGCTTGGCGCCTTGCCGCTGAAAGCTCTGCAGCGCCTCGACCGTGCCCTCGAACGGGCGGCTGCCGACGGCGATGTTGTGCCCGTAATAATCGAGGAAGCGCTCCAACAGCCGCTCGTGCTCCTCGTCCGAAAGTCTTGCGGCCGCCGAGCCCATGGCGTGCTCGACCATGTACCTGGCGCCGTGGCCGATAAAGGGTCGCAGGCTCCTCTCGTCGACGCGGGCTAGCCCCATGTGCTCCAGCACATGGTTGGTCGCGGCGATGAGATCGGGCGCCGTGTCGACGAGCGTTCCGTCGAGGTCGAAGACGAGCGTTAAGTCGTTCATGGGATCTTCGGGGGATCTTTGGGCTGCGGCACGCGCGGCACGCTAGCCGTTGGCGGTGCCCGTGTCATCCGCAGCCGCATGTCCCTTGAAACTGCAGCCCCCGCACCTTAGAGAGAGCATCAACGAGCGCAGCATTTTGCCGCGGTGGATCGATGGACAAGAAGGTCATCACGCTTCTGAGGACGCAAGCCTATATCGACGGGGCTTGGGTCGGAAAGCCGCTACTGCCCGTGACCGACAAAGCGACGGGCGAGGAGATCGCGCGGGTGCCTGCGCTCGGCGCGGCCGAGACCAAAGCCGCCATCGCGGCGGCGCATCGCGCCTTCGGCCCCTGGTCGCGGATGCTCGCCAAGGAGCGGTCGAAGATCCTGCGCCGCTGGTATGAGCTCATCCTCGAGCACGCCGACGAGCTGGCGCTGCTTCTGACCAAGGAGCAGGGCAAGCCGCTCATCGAGGCGAAGGGGGAGATTGTCTATGGCGCCGGCTTCGTCGAGCTGTTCGCCGAGGAGGCCAAGCGCGTCTACGGCGAGACGATCCCGACGCATAAGGCGGACGCGCGCGTCATCGTCATGAGGCAGCCGGTCGGCGTCGTCGCCGCCATCACGCCGTGGAACTTCCCCAATGCCATGATCACGCGCAAGGTGTCGCCCGCGCTGGCCGTGGGCTGCACCGTCGTCGTCAAGCCGGCCGAGGATACCCCGCTCTCGGCTCTGGCGCTTGCCGAGCTCGCCGAGCGCGCCGGGATGCCCAAGGGCGTGCTCAACGTCGTCACGGCCAAGGACCCGGTCCCGGTCGGCGCCGAGATGACCACAAATCCACTCGTGCGCATGATCACCTTCACGGGCTCCACCGAGGTGGGCAAGCTCTTGATGGCGCAGGCGGCGAAAGGCGTGAAACGCGTCGGCATGGAGCTCGGCGGCAACGCGCCGTTCATCGTGTTCGACGATGCCGACCTCGACAGGGCGGTGGCGGGCGCGCTCGCCTCGAAGTTCCGCAACGCCGGGCAGACGTGCGTTTGCGCCAACCGCATCCTCGTGCAGGCCGGCGCCTACGACGCCTTCGCGGAGAAGCTCACCGCGGCCGTGCGCAAGCTCAAGGTTGGTCCCGGGACCGAGGCCGGCGTCACGGTGGGTCCGCTCATCAACGCCGAGGCCGTCGCGAAGGTGGAGCGGCACGTGGCTGACGCGGTGAAGCACGGAGCGCGCGTGGTCGTTGGCGGCAAGCGCAGCCCGCAAGGCGGCACCTACTTCGAGCCGACCATCCTGACCGGGGTGACGCCCGCCATGCTTGTTGCGCGCGAGGAGACTTTTGGCCCCGTGGCCCCGCTCTTCAAGTTCGCGACCGAGGAGGAAGCCGTGCGCATGGCCAACGACACGCCCTACGGCCTTGCCGCCTATTTCTTCACGCGCGACATGGGACGCTGCTGGCGCGTGGCCGAGGCGTTGGAGTACGGCATCGTCGGCGTCAACGAGGGGCTGACCTCGACGGAGATCGCGCCGTTCGGCGGCTTCAAGGAAAGCGGCATCGGGCGCGAGGGGTCGCATCACGGCATCGAGGAGTTCCTCGAGACCAAGTACATGCTTATGGGCGGTCTGTGATCGCATAGGATTAAGCCGTGCGCTGCGGCAGCGGCGGCTTAGGCGGCGCGAGCCGAGAGGCCAAGAGGCTCGCGTCGCTTCCTTCGTTAGAGGCGTCGCCAATTATGACGCGCTTCCCAAGCGGAGCGCAGTGCGGGGAGGGCATCCATGAGCAACGACGCCTTGAAGCTGGCGGCCGCCGAGCGCGCGCTGCAGTACGTGGAGCCGGGCATGAAGCTCGGGCTCGGTACGGGCACGACGGCGGCCAAGTTCGTCGATCTCCTAGGTCCCAAGGTCAAAGCCGGGCTCGACGTGATCTGCGTGGCGACGTCGCGGGCGACGCAGGCGCGCGCCGAGGCGCTCGGCATCCCGATGACGACGCTCGACGAGATGCCGTTCCTCGATCTGACGGTCGACGGCGCCGACCAGCTCGACGACGAGTTGCGCCTGATCAAAGGCGGCGGCGGGGCGCTTCTGCGCGAAAAGATCGTGGCGACCGCGTCGGGGCGCATGATCGTCATCGCGGACGCCTCCAAGCGGGTCGCAACGCTCGGCTCCCATCCGCTCCCCCTCGAGGTGGTGCAGTTCGGCCTGACCGCCACGCGCAACATGGTCGTCGCGATGGCCGCCGACGCCGGCTGCGAAGGCGAGATCACGCTCAGGAAAGGCGCCGACGGCAAGCCGTTCGTGACCGACAGCGGCAACTACATTCTCGATTGCGCCTTCGGCTCGATCGCCGACCCGGAGGATCTCGACGAGGCGCTGAAGCTGATCCCGGGCGTGGTCGAGAACGGTATGTTCCTCGGCATCGCCGATCTGGCGATCGTTGCCGGCGAGGACGGGATCAGCTTCGTCGGGTCGCAAGACGGCGACGTGTAAGGCTCGACTGGGGCGCGGGGCATATGGCCGAGGTTGACTTCGATCTCTTCGTGATCGGCGCCGGCTCGGGCGGCGTGCGCGCGGCGCGCATCGCCGCGGGTCACGGCGCCAAGGTCGCGATCGCCGAGGAGTACCGCATCGGCGGCACCTGCGTCATTCGCGGATGCGTGCCCAAGAAGCTTCTGGTGTACGCCAGCCGCTTCTCCGAGGACTTCGCGGATGCGCGCGGCTTTGGCTGGCACATCGAGAGCCCGGTCTTCGACTGGCCGGCCCTGATCGCGGCCAAGGATAAGGAGATTGCCCGCCTCGAGCAGATCTACCGCGCCAACCTGGAGCGTATCGGGCGTCACGATCCTCACCGAGCGGGCCGAGGTCGCCGGGCCCACGAGCGTCCGGCTCAAGACGTCGGGGCGCACCTTCGAGGTCGGCAAGATCCTGATCGCGACGGGCGGCAAGCCGGCGCTCGGCGAGCCGATCCCGGGGCTCGAGCACGTCATCACCTCGAATGAGGCGTTCGATCTCGAGCGGCTCCCCGAGCGCATCGCCGTCTACGGCGGCGGCTATATCGCGGTGGAGTTCGCCGGCATCTTCGCCGGCCTCGGGTCGGAGGTGACGCTCATCTACCGCGGCGACAAGATCCTGCGCGGCTTCGACGAGGACTTGCGCGACGCGCTGAGCGAGGCGTACGCCAGGCGCGGGATCCGCATCCTGACGCAGCGCACGTTCACCAGCATTGAAAAGTCGGGCGGGGGGCTCGTCGGCCAGCCTTGACGATGGCTCGCGCATCGAGGCGGACCAGATCATGTTCGCCATCGGCCGCGCGCCCAATACTGCCGGGCTCGGGCTCGATGCGGCCGGCGTCAAGCTCGGCTGGAACGGCCACGTCGCCGTCAACGAGTATTCACGATCCTCCGTCGAGACGATCTTTGCCGTCGGCGACGTGACCGACCGCCTGGCGCTGACACCCGTTGCCATCCGCGAGGGCCACGCCTTCGCCGACACGGAGTTCGGGGGCAAGCCCTGGTTCGTCGAGCACGCGATGGTGCCGACGGCGGTGTTCTCCACGCCCGAGATCGCCACCGTGGGCTGGCCCGAGCACCTGGCGGCGGAGCACTGCGGCAAGCTCCACGTCTACAAGGCGGCGTTCCGGCCCTTGAAGGCGACGCTGTCGGGACGCGACGAGAAGATGCTCATGAAGCTCATCGTCGCGGAGGACAGCGGCAAGGTCATCGGCTGCCATGTTCTGGGGGAGGACGCCGCCGAGATCGTGCAGATGGCCGCAATCGCCATGCGGCTCGGCGCCACGAAGGCCGATTTCGACGCCACGATGGGCCTGCACCCGACGGCGGCCGAGGAGCTCGTCACCATGCGCGAGAAGTGGGTGGCGCCCACCGAGGCGGCCGGGTGAGGGCGCTTTGCGCGGCTGAGCGGACGTGAGAACGCCTGAGGCGCGACGGCCGCGAAGGGCCAGGAGCGGATATCGAGGCTTGCGATGTGCGATCGCCCACCTTTGGCGCTCGATCCCAACTGCGGACATGGCGCCGCTAGTTGCGGGACGTGCGGCGGCTGACCTCGCAAAGTCTGCGTAAGGCGCGTACCGCCGCTGAACGAAGTCCGGGGCTAGCCTGAACGGAATCCTTAACCTCGGTGACGTCGCCAAGCGCGCTCCGGGTCGAAAGCAACGGGGCCCAACGCGATGAGCTTCATCGCCGGCCTGCGATGCTCTTCCGACCCAGTGCACGAAGCGTCCCTAAAACGGATCGAAGCCCTCTTCCGAAGTCGCGCTAATCTTCGTTTGCGCCGAGTATCGGGGTCAGAAGGGCATGCAAAGCCAAGCGCCCAAGCAGGCATGGGGTGCCGTCGCGCTGCACGCCGTCTGCGAGGAGCGACACGTCGTTGTAGCTGAGCCGTCTTTGCACGTCGTGTGGACAGGGCCCTTACCCACGCGACCCTTCCCATAGATGACGTTTGCAAGACCGTGCGTCGCAAAGACGTAGGCGATATCGTGGGTCACAGCTTCGCCGACCGCCTCGACCTTGATGCAATTGGCCTGAGCCGTCGCCGAAAGTGCGCAGATCACCGCCGTGGCGGCTAAGCCTAGCTTCAAAGAGCGCATTTGCCCCTCCAAAAAATGATCCATCCCGGTCTGGAAACTAGTTGAGCGCGTGGCCCTCGACAACAGAATTGGCCTGCGGCAAGCCGGTTCTCCCGCAAGGAACGGGAAAGCGTGCCGCATTTGCCACCATCCGGCGGCCCGTGCGCGTCATGCCGGAGGCATGCTTCCAGCATGACGCGCAGCGGTGCGACGCAGACACGGGATCTTGCGACGAGCGCCGGCGCCCGCGGCAAGATCCCGGCTCTCCCCCGGCTCAAGGCCGGGGTCGGCCGGGATGACGGGTAAGAACGGGGCGGCGACGCCGCGAGGGCAACGACGCGTGCCTCCTCTCTAACGTCATCCCGCTGTAGAGCGGGACCCACGCCAGCGTCCACAATCGCTTCTGCCGGCCGAGACTTTGAAACGCAGCAGCAGCGGCCGATCGCGGAACGAGAAGCGCCGTCGTTGTGCGCGCGGACACTTGCGTGGGTCCCGGCCGTCCATGCGAAGCATGGCTCCGCCATGACGCCGGGATGACGGGGTGGGTGGGCCCAGCTTTGCGCTCAAGAAACTTATCCCCACCCGTCCCACCTCCCCTATACTCCCCGCACCCCTGCCCGTCATGGGACGCATCAGCTGAGCGGCTTTGCGGGGCGGGGGCGGTGCCCGGTTGAGGCTTTCGTCCGTACCGTCGCGGGCGTCTGCCGCGAGGATTAGCTCTCCTCGGATTCCGGGGCCGCGGATCGAGGCTGTGCGCAATGGCAACAGAGCGCACGGACGCCCGTCGGCAGCGGCGCTCCACTTGTCAGCCATGCTCCGCATGGATGCATTCGGCGCGCAGCAGCTCTAGGTTCTGGACGCGTGAGGCTCGGGCGAAGCGTCCCGGGCCGGACCGATGAGCCCGCTGACGATGTGACCGCACCCTCGGCACGGTACGCAACCGGCGCGGGCGCCGCAAGGCTGCCCTGTGTCGCGACAGGATCGCAGCGCTTCGGCGCCCGCGCTCCCTCGCTCTTTGACAAACCCTCGGGCGTCACCGCCGCGAGGCCGAAGGCGTGCGAGTTGAATGCTGCGGGCCCCGGTGCTAGGTCGCGGCAGTTGGCAGAGAGGGCCCCCATGCAGCGGCTGAAAGAGAAAATCGCGCTCGTCACTGGCTCGGGCGCCGGCATCGGCCGCGCCGTGGCGAAGCTCTTCGCCGAGGAGGGCGCGCACGTCTACATCACCGACATCGACGGCGAGGGGGCCGCGAAGGGTGCGGCCGAGCTCGCCGCCACCGGCCATGCGGTGACGGCGATGGCAGTCGACGTCTCGCGCGGCCAGGACGTCACCGCGCTGATGCGGCTTATCGAGCAGAAGCACCGCCGCCTCGACGTCGTCGTCAACAACGCTGGCATCAACGTGCGCTCGGACTTTCGCAACATGTCGGACGCCGACTGGGTGCGCCTGCGCGAGGTGAACCTCGACGGCATCATCCGCATCGCGCGCGACACCTTCCCGCTGATGAAGGCGTCGGGGCGCGCCTCCCTCGTTAATATGGCCTCCATCATGGGCCACCGCGGCATGCGCACGCTGGCGGCTTACGGGGCGACCAAAGGCGCGATCTCGGCGCTGACGCGCGGGCTCGCGGTCGAGTACGCGCCCTACAACATCCGCGTCAACGCGCTGGCACCGGGCTTCATTGAGACGGCGCTGACCGAGCGCGTGCTGCGCGTCAAGGCGTTCTCGGAGGCGCTCTTGGAGCAGACGCCGCTCAAACGCTTCGGCACACCCGAGGACGTGGCGATGGCGGCGTTGTTTTTCGCCTCAGATGAGTCCGCTTTCATCACCGGGGCCGAGCTCGCCATCGATGGCGGCATGGCAGCGGCATTGTGATCGCGGCTACGTCCCGGCGATCGTCTCGGCGATGAGCTGGTCAACGACGCCGGTCAGCGCCTCTTCGTTGCTCGCGCCCTTGCCGATCAGCCGCTCGTAGCAGAGCACCTGACGGTCGGCGCTGGTGCCGCCGGTGGCGATCAGAAGCGCGTGCTTGGCTTCCTTCTCGCAGCCGAGCACGGCCGCATCCTCGGCGATGAGGTCCAACAGCTCGTCGATGAGCGCGGCGAACGGCACGAGCTTTCCTTTGCCGAAGTCGAACAACCCCTCCGAGACGCCGTAGCGTTGCGCGCGCCAGCGGTTCTCCTCGATGAGGAAGGCGGGGTAGGAGCGCCATTTCTGGTTGGAGCGGCGTAGACGGTAGAGCATGCGCGTGATGCACACGAAGATCGCCGCGATCGACAAGGCATCGTCGATGCGCGTGCACACGTCGGTCACGCGCATCTCGAGCGTAGGGAAGCGCGCGGAAGGGCGCAGGTCCCACCAGATCTTGGTCGCGTCCTCGATGACACCGTTCTGCACCAGCACGTCGACGGTGCGCTGGAACTCGCCGAAGCTCTCGAAGCGCTGCGGCAGGCCCGTGCGCGGCAGCTCGTGGAACACGGCGAGCCGGTAGCTCTTGAGGCCGGTGTCCTCGCCCTGCCAGAAGGGAGAGGAGGTCGACAGCATCAACAGATGCGGCAGGAAATAGCGCGCCTGGTTCATGAGATCGATGCGCAGCTCGTCGTCGTCGAGGCCGACGTGGACGTGCATGCCGCAGATGGCAAGCCGCCGGCCGATCCCGGCGAAGTCGCGCGCGAGCGCCTGGTAGCGGGCTTTCTGCGTCGTCTCGAGCGTCGATTTGTCGGCGAACGGATGCGTCGAGGCGGCGATGGGAGCGAGGCCGTATTCGCGCGCGGCCTCCGCGATGGTGCGGCGCAAATGTGCAAGCTCGCTGCGCGCACTTGCGAAGTCGCGGCACACGCCGGTGCCGATCTCGATCTGCGAGCGGAAGAACTCGGGCGCGACCTGCTTGCCGAGCGCGGCCTCGCACGCCTCCATCAGGGCCGCCGGCGCCGCGGCAAAGCCCCGGGTGGCGAGATCGACGAGGTGGTATTCCTCCTCGATGCCGAAGGTGAAGGATGGCTCCTTGAGGCCCATGTTGCGGTCTATGGCTCGGCTCATGCAACTCTTCGTGCGGCCGGTGCTGGCCTCGCGCACGAGGGTAGCCTATAAGCCCTGACAAATGGCATAATGGCTTCAATACGATGCGCACAAGTGCGCGGGCTGTGGCTTGCTAGCGCGGTGAACCCCAGCCGCCCGCGTGATGGAGAAACGAGCATGGCGGCACCCTGGTCCCCTGACAGCTGGCGGTCGAAGCCGATCGTCCAGGTGCCCGACTACGCCGACAAGGTGGCGCTCGCCGAGGTTGAGGGCAAGATTGCCTCCTACCCGCCGCTCGTCTTCGCGGGCGAGGCCGACAAGCTCAAGAAGGCGCTCGCCGATGTGGCGGTGGGCGAGGCTTTCCTATTGCAGGGCGGCGACTGCGCCGAGAGCTTCTCAGAGCACGGTGCCAATCACATCCGCGAGCTCTTCCGCGTATTCTTGCAGATGGCGGTGGTGCTCACCTATGCCGGCGGCTCGCCCGTCGTGAAGGTCGGACGCATCGCGGGGCAGTTCGCCAAGCCGCGCTCCTCGCCCACTGAGAAGCGCGGCGACAATGAGCTGCCGAGCTACCGCGGCGACATCATCAACGGCGAGGGCTTCACGGCCGAGGAGCGCATCCCCGATCCGCAGCGCCAGCTCGATGCCTACCGTCAGTCGGCGGCGACGCTCAATCTGTTGCGCGCGTTCTCCGAGGGCGGCTACGCGAGCCTCGACAACGTGCTGCGTTGGGTTCTCGACTTCGAGCAGAGAAGCCCCTTCGGCAAGAAGTACCGCGAGATGGGCGAACAGATCCAGACCGCCTTGCGCTTCATGCGCTCATGCGGCGTGACACCGGTGACGGTGCCGGCGCTGGGGCGCACCTCGTTCTACACCAGCCACGAGAGCCTACTCTTGAGCTACGAGGAGGCACTCGTGCGCCGCGACGAGGCCGGCGGCTCGCAGAACTGGTACGCCACTTCCGGCCACATGCTGTGGATCGGCGACCGCACGCGCCAGCTCGACCACGCGCACGTGGAGTTCCTGCGCGGCATCAAGAACCCGATCGGCGTCAAGTGCGGGCCGTCGCTCGAGCCCGATGGCTTGATCCGGCTCATCGACATCCTCAACCCGGCCGACGAGGCGGGCCGGCTGACGCTCATATGCCGCTTCGGTGCCGACAAGGTGGAGAAGCACCTGCCCAAGCTCATCCGTACGGTTGAGAAGGAGGGCCGCGCGATCGTGTGGTCGTGCGATCCCATGCACGGCAATACGATTTCCGCCGCCAACGGCTACAAGACGCGCCCCTTCGACCGCATCCTCAAAGAGGCCGAGACGTTCTTCGCCATCCACCGCGCGGAAGGCACGCACGCGGGCGGCATCCACGTGGAGATGACCGGCTCGCCCGTCACCGAGTGCACCGGCGGCGCCACGGCGCAAATCTCCGAGGCTCAGCTCAAGGATCGCTACCACACTCTGTGCGATCCCCGCCTCAATGCCGACCAGGCGCTCGAGCTCGCTTTCCTGATCGCGGAGCGGTTGAAGCAGGACCGCGACGGCGCTGAGGTGCCCCCGCAGCCCATCTCCGCGTTCGGCTGATCGGAGTGCGGAAGGTCGAAGCCGCCGGACATGAAGGTTGGGTTGGCCTGCTGTCGTTTCGCCCGTGAGGTCGGTCCATGACCAAGCCCGCACCGACGCGCCTGAAGATCGCGCTCGCGCAAGCGAACCCGACCCTGGGCGACATCGAGGCCAACGCCGCCAAGCTTATCGCCATGCGGGCGCAAGCAGCCGCGCTCGGCGCCGATCTCGTGGTGTTTCCCGAGCTGTTCATAACCGGCTATCCGCCCGAGGACCTGGTCCTGAAGCCGGCCTTTCAGGCGGCGGCGCGCCGGCGCGTCGAGCGGCTCGCCGCCGAGCTGGGCCCGGGCCCGGCCGTTCTAACCGGCACCGTCTGGCCCGAGGGCGGCAAGGTCTACAACGCGGTCGCGCTGCTCGATGGCGGCAAGGTCGCCGCCGTCCGTCTCAAGGTCGACCTCCCCAACTACGGCGTCTTCGATGAGAAGCGTGTTTTTGCGCAAGGGCCGATGCCCGAGCCGATCGCCTTTCGCGGCGTGCGGCTCGGCGTCCCCGTCTGCGAGGACATCTGGGCCCCCGATGTGGCCGCCTGCCTCGCCGAGCGTGGCGCCGAGATTCTGATCACGCCGAACGGCTCGCCCTTCGACTGGACGAAGCCCGACGTGCGCCGAGACAAGGCGGCCGCGCGTGTCGCCGAGACCGGACTGCCGCTTCTCTATCTCAACCAGGTCGGCGGCCAGGACGAGCTCGTCTTCGACGGGGCATCTTTCGTGCTCAACGCCGACGGTAGCCGTGCCGTGCAGCTTCCCGCCTGGGAGGAGACGGTTGCGCTCAGCGAGTGGCGCCAGGCCGAGGGGAGATGGATCTGCGCGAAGGGCGCTTGCGCCGAGGTCGAGCGGGGCGATGGCTCCGCCTACCAGGCCTGTCTGCTGGGCTTGCGCGACTACGTGGAGAAGAACGGGTTTCCCGGCGTCATCCTCGGGCTCTCGGGCGGCATCGACAGCGCGCTCGTGGCTGCGCTGGCGGTGGATGCGCTCGGACCCCAACGCGTGCGCGCCGTCATGATGCCCTATCGCTATACCTCCGATGCCAGCCTGCGCGACGCTGCCGCCTGCGCGAAGGCGCTGGGCGTGCGCTACGAGACTTTGCCGATCGAGGCGGCGGTCGCGGGCGTGACCGAGACGCTTGCGCCCGTGCTCGCCGGCACCAAGCCCGACACAACGGAGGAGAACATCCAGGCGCGCGTGCGCGGCATCATCCTGATGGCGATCTCCAACAAGTTCGGCGGCATGGTCGTCACGACCGGCAACAAGTCGGAGATGTCGGTCGGCTATGCCACGCTCTATGGCGACATGAACGGCGGCTTCAATCCGATCAAGGACCTCTACAAGATGGAGGTCTACCGGTTAGCGCGCTGGCGCAACGTCCACGTCCCCAAGGGTGCTCTCGGCCCCGGCGGCATCGTCATCCCCGAGGCGATCCTGGCCAAGGTGCCCTCGGCCGAATTGCGCGCCAACCAGACCGATCAGGACTCGCTGCCGCCTTATGCCGAGCTCGACGACATCCTCGCCTGCCTCGTCGAGAAGGAGATGCCGCTTGCCGAGATCGTTGCCCGCGGGCATGGCGCGGAGATGGTGAAAAGGATCGAGCGCATGCTCTATCTCGCCGAGTACAAGCGCCGGCAGGCCCCGCCTGGCGTGAAGATCTCGGCGAAGAACTTCGGGCGCGACCGCCGCTATCCTATCGTCAACAAGTTCCGGGAGGAGCTGGCGCCGGCACAGTCTGCAGCAGGCGTACGCGAGCCCGCTCCAGCGGCCAAGAGCGGGCGATCTTGAGCCCCGTCGCGCTCTGGAGAGAATCAGCGGCCGCTCCGAGAATTCTCCGTTCTTTTTGGCCACCACGCCAGATTTCACGAATCGGATGTAATGCTGCCGAAACGGAACAGGCCGGCGGCGGAGAATGCTCCGGGACAGGTTGCACCATGACCTCGGCCGGGCCGCGCTCCTGGCCGTTGTGCTGCTCGCGGGCGCGCCGGCGCCGGCACGCGCCGGTGCGGCGGGCGACTGCTGCGCCGATCTCGAGGCGCGCATTGCCGAGCTCGAGGCGATGACCGCGCGCAAGGGCAATCGCAAGGTCAGCGTGACGGTCTCCGGCTGGGCCAACGAGGCCGTCTTCGCGTGGGACGACGGAACCCAATCAGGGACCTACATCGGCACCAATGCGGTCGAGCAATCGCGCTTCCGCTTCGTCGGCGAGGCCAAGATCGACAAGGACTGGTCGGCTGGCTACCTGGCCGAGATCGGCCTCGTCGGCCATAACTCAAGCCAGTGGAACCAGGATTCAGCGCGCTCTGCCAGCGTCAACGAATTCAATCGCGACGACCGCGTCGTCGTGCGCAAATCCAATTGGTACCTCAAGAGCAAGACGCTCGGCCAGGTCGCGCTCGGCCTCAACGCGATGGCGACCTACCACATGCTCGACGACGCTGACCCGACGCTCACGCGCAATGTCGACGATTCGGAAGGCGCGGTAGTCTTCCTCGCCGCGTTCCGGGTGCGCATCAACGGGCAGTTCGTCAAAGGTCTGCGCTGGGTCGACATCCTGCGCGGCTTCAACAACTCGACGCCGGGCGACAGCGCGCGGCGCAGCATCGTGCGCTACGACACGCCCGAGCTTTTCGGATTTTCCGCCGCCACCACCTGGGGCGAGGACGACATTTGGGATGCCATGCTGAACTATAAGGGGGACATCGGCGATTTCACCTTGACCGGCAGAGCCGGCTATGGCCACAGCAACGATCCTGGAAACTTGATGTCGGTGGTGACGCCCTACGTCAGCGGCGGCACGCCCTGCATCTCGTCTGCGACGAACTTGACCTCGCTGCCGAACTTCCTGTGCGAATGGGGTGGCGCGGCAGCGACCGTCTGGCACAAGCCGACCGGTCTCTTCCTCTACGGCGGTTGGGGCTCGATGAGCGTTCACACCGACCACGTGTTTCCCCGCGACACCGTGCTCCTGCCAAACAGCACCACGTGGTTCCTGCAGCCCGGCATCGAGAAGCAATGGCTCGCGCTCGGTAAGACGGCGTTGTTTGCCGAGTACCGGCACGACGACCCCGGCTCCAATCCCAACAGGACCGTGGATGGCAGCGTCAACTTCTGGCAGGCCGGGGCGGTCCAGCGCCTGGAGAACGCCGACATGAGCCTCTACATGGTCTACGAGTATGCCGACGGCGAGGTGGTGGGCAACGCCGCCACGGCCGCGGCGGGCGCGCCGGTCGGCACCTCAAAGCTCGATGCGTTCCAAGAGCTGGTCGTTGGTGCCAAAATCAACTTCTAACGGTGGCGCCGGTCGCGCGGCCCTTGAGTTGTCGCGCCGTCCGTCTATAGGGTGACGGCCGATTCCACTTCACCCATCAGACGAGCCCTGCTCCAAACATGGCTGTCACCGTCCGCTTCGCGCCGAGCCCAACGGGCCGCCTCCACGTCGGCAACGTGCGCACGGCCATTCTCAACTGGCTGTTTGCGCGGCGCCAGGGCGGCACGTTCTGGCTGCGCCTCGACGACACCGACGTGATGCGCTCCACCGAGGCCTTCGCGGAGGGGATCCGCCGCGATCTCGCCTGGCTCGGCCTCGACTGGGATCGCGAGGAGCGCCAGTCGGCTCGCGTGGCGCACTATGAGGAGGCCGCCGCGCGCCTGAAGGAGCGGGGCCGCCTCTACGCCTGCTACGAGACCGAGGACGAGCTTGCCCGCAAGCGCAAGCGTCAGCTCGCGCGCGGGGCTCCGCCCATCTACGACCGCGCCGGCCTCAAGCTCGACGATGCCGGACGAGAGCGGCTCGAAGCCGAGGGGCGGCGCCCGCACTGGCGCTTCCGTCTCGACAATTCCGAGGAGGGTCTCGAGCCGCTCCCCACGATCGTCTCGTGGAACGACCTCATCCGCGGCGACCAGACGGTGGACGTGGGCTCGCTCTCCGATCCCGTCGTCATCCGCGCCGACGGCACCTTCCTCTACACCTTCACGAGCGTCATCGATGACGCCGATTTCAAGATCAGCCACGTCATCCGCGGCGAGGATCACGTCACCAACACGGGCGTGCAGATCGAGCTGTTCGAGGCGCTGGGGCACGAGCCGCCGGCCTTCGCCCACCACAGCCTGCTCGTCGGCGCCGATGGGCACGCGCTGTCCAAGCGTCTCGGCGCCCTCTCGATCGAGAGCTTGCGCGAGGCAGACCTCGAGCCGATGGCGGTCGCCAGCTACACGGCGCTGATCGGCACCTCCGACGCGATCGAGCCGCACGCGGGGCTCGACGAGCTTGCTCGCCTTTTCGCCTTCGAGAAGATCTCGATGGCGCCGGCGCGCTTCGACCTCGCGGAATTGCAGGGGCTCAACGCGCGGCTTCTGCACAAGCTGCCCTACGCGGTGGTGGCCGACCGGCTCAAGGCGCTCGGCGTCAAGGGAGGGGCGGAATTCTGGACGGCGGTGCGCGGCAACCTCGCGGTGCTCGAGGATGCGCAAACGTGGTGGCGCATCATCGCCGGCGAGGTGCAGCCTCTGAGCGAGGACCAGGAGCTCACGCAGCGTGCGGCGGCACTCTTGCCCGAGGAGCCGTGGGACGACACGACCTGGGATGTCTGGATCGGCGCGCTCAAGGCGGCGACGGGGCGCAAGGGCCGCGCTCTGTTCCACCCTTTGCGGCTCGCGCTGACCGGCCTCGAGGACGGACCCGAATTGAAGGTTCTCTTGCCGTTGATCGGCCGCGCACGAGCGCAGAGCCGGTTGCTCGGCCGCGCGGCCTAGAGCCTCGCGTCAGCGCAGGGTCTGCAGTCCGGCGAAATCCGCCTTGCGCATGTAGGCGACGGGGATCTCGTGCCCCAACGGCAGCGCCCAGCCGCCGTTGCGCACGAGGCGAAAGCCGAGACCCTCAAAGAAGCCCATGGCGTTGAGCGTCGAGGCCACCTCGAGCGCGCGGAAGCCGGCGGCGTGGGTCTCCGCCTCGATGTGATCGAGCAGCAGGCGGCCGATGCCTTCGCCGGTGAAAAGCGGACGCACGCATAGCGCAAGAATGCGCGCGGTCGGGCTTAGCGCCTCGCCGGGGCTCCAGGCGCCGGTCCCCACCATTTCCGCTCCGATCCAAGCGGCAACGGCGTGGTTGCCGAGCAGAAGGTCGCCGTAGCGGGGAGAGCGAACGAAGGCGACAAAGGCCGCGATGTCGTCGGGCGCGTAGTACTCCGCCGCAGCGCCCGAAAAGGACGCCGTATGGATGTAGCGGGCCGTCGACAGCTCGTCGACGCTGAGGGGGCGAAGCGTCACCATGTGCGCAAGAGTAGTGGGCGGACGGAGCGAATGCATAGCGGAGTTCGCAAGGTTGGTGACTGAGGCGGGGAGCGGGCTGGCACGATCAAGCGGTCAATAGAGCGCGACCGCCGTGCGCAGGCTGGCGGTCTTTGCGGCGTCAATGCGGTTGCGACTTTGCTTCCCCATCCGACCTGGCTTCCCATCCGCCCGCGTCGCCCTCCGCGCGCTTTCCGCTTTCGGGCGCGTCCTGGGGCACGTACTCAGTCTCCTTGCACGAGCAGCCCGGCACCAGCTCCTTGCGGTAGCGGAACGCCGTCTTCAGGCTCGTGTAGGGCTCCTGGTTGCGCAGCGCCACGGACTGATCAACGGCCGCGCCCGGGTTTTGATAGTAGTAGAGCTCGACGGGTGCTGCGCACTTCGATTGGCACACCGCTGCATCCTGCTGGAAGTGGCTCGGCAACGTGGAGAAGCTCACTGGAAAGTAGTAGCCGTCGCACAACCGAACGCACAACGTGCGGTACGTGGTCGAGGAGGGCGCGGCGCCGAACGGGGCCCAGCTGTTGTTGTAGTTTCCGCCGCCTTCCTCGTCCTGCCAAATGGAGGAGGCGGGTCCGCGATCGTGCTGGCGCGCCTCCTGCACGTAGTTGGCGCCGCAGTTGTTGCGGGCGAGCTCGCGCACGATGTCGTCGCGATAGGATTGCTCGGAGGAGCCGATGATCTGCTGGCGCTGCGACTCCAGATCGCTCATCTGGCGCTGCGCTTGGTCTTTCTGTTGCGCGAGGTCGACGCAGGCGCGCGTGCGGCGTAACGTCTTTGAGAAGAGGAAATACTCATAGCACCTGCGCCGCTCGAGCTCCTGCTCGCTCGATTGGGCGGTCTGGGTGGCTTGGCGGATGTCCGCCTCGAGCCGCGGCAGCTGGTCGCGCGACTGGCTGCTGCGCTGGCCCTCCTGCACGAGCCGCTGCTCGAGCTGCAGGCAGATCGGGTTCTTCGTCGACCAGTCGGCAGTCGGCGGCGCCGCGGGCGGCGGCGGCTCGCGGTAGACGGGCTCTTGCGGAATTGGCGGTGGCTCCTCGGGCTGGGAATTGCTCCACGGCCACCAGCCTTGCGCGAGTGCGGGAGCTGCCGCGAGCAGAACAGCAGCCGCAACAGCACCCGCGAGCCGGTAGCCGCGCCTGCGCGCCGTGATTGCCCGCTTGTGTCCGGAGTGATGGTTCATATCGCCCATGGAGCCCCAAAAGCGGGCCGTTTGGGATGCAACTATGACGGTCAGCGAATAGGGGGTCAATGCGGGAGAATTGGGGCAGCTCGTGGCGCCATCCCAAGGAAAGATAAGAGAAACGGTGCGGTTGGCGCGCGTCGATCGTGCGCTTGACGAAAGCAGTCGATCTCGCCCATAAGGGCGCGATGAAGCGGACGTCGTGCATACCTGCCGTCAACATTCGTTGCGGCATCATTATTCCGAGCTAGCACCATCGCTGGCGCGCGGCCCGCTTCTTTGCCCAAAGCCTGAGACAGAGAAACGCCTCCCGCCAGCGGCCTAAAGCCGTTTATGGGGGCCGTTTATGGGCCCCGTTTTAGGGACTGTCATGGCTGAAGCGCATCCATTGATGCTCTACAATACGCTGACGCGTCGGAAAGAGCCGTTCGAGCCGCTCGATCCGTCGAACGTGCGCATGTACGTGTGCGGTCCGACGGTCTACGACTACGCGCACATCGGCAATGCGCGCCCCGTCATCGTGTTCGACGTGCTGTTCCGCCTCCTGCGCCACATCTATGGAGCCGACCACGTCACGTATGTGCGCAACATCACCGACGTCGACGACAAGATCAACGCGCGCGCGGCGCAAGAGGGCGTGCCCATCCGCGAGCTGACTGAGCGCACGGCCAAGCAGTTCCACGACGACGTCAGGGCACTGGGCGTGCTGCCGCCGACGATCGAGCCGCGCGCGACCGAGCACATCAACGAGATGAAAGAGCTGATCGAGGCGCTCGTCACCAACGGGCACGCCTACGTCGCGCAGGACCATGTGCTGTTTCACGTGCCCTCCATGCCCGACTACGGGAAGCTGTCGAACCGCTCGATCGAGGAGATGGAGGCGGGCGCTCGCATCGAGGTCGCACCCTACAAGAAGGATCCGATGGATTTCGTCTTGTGGAAGCCGTCGAAGAAAGGCGAACCGTCGTGGCCCTCCCCTTGCGGGATCAAGAAGCCCGGGCGCCCGGGCTGGCATATCGAGTGCTCGGCGATGGCGGAGAAGCACCTGGGCGATACCTTCGACATCCACGGCGGCGGCATCGATCTCGTGTTCCCGCACCACGAGAACGAGATCGCGCAGTCGCGCTGTGCCCACGACACTCCGCTGATGGCGCGCTTCTGGCTGCACAATGGCTTCCTGCAGGTCGAAGGCGAGAAGATGAGCAAGTCGCTCGGCAACTTCATCACGATTCACGACCTGTTGCAGGACTGGTCGGGCCAGGTCATTCGCTTCAATATGCTGCGCACGCACTATCGCCAGCCGATCGACTGGACCAGGAAAGGGCTCGAGGAGTCGCGGGCAACGCTCGACCGCTGGGCGGAGATCAACGACAGCCTCGGTGCGCAGCCGGCCGAGGGATTGCTGCCGAGCGGCGAGGTCGTGGACGCATTGAAGGACGATCTCAACACGCCGCTGGCGATCGCCAAGCTGCACGAGCTTGCCAAGGAAGCGAAGGGCGGCGGCCTCGCGATTGCCCAGCAGTGGCTCGCTTCGGCGCAGTTCTTAGGCTTCGACGTCAGCCGCTGGACCGCGCCATCGCGAAGCGCCGGACTCATGGAGGTCACCGATCCCGATATGGCGCAGCGTGTGAAGCATCTCGTCGAGGCGCGCAGCAAGGCGCGCAAGGCGAAGGACTTCAAGGAAGGCGACCGCATCCGCGACGAGCTCGCGGCGATGGGCATCGCCTTGAAGGATTCCAAGGATCCTGAAACAGGCGAGATCGTAACCACGTGGGAAGTGAAGGCCCAGGGCCCGACGGAGGTAGCGCAATGAAGAGTGACTGGCACAAGGACCTACCATTTCCGCGCCACTGGCTGTTCTATCTCGTCGTGAAGATCGGCATCGTCGTGCTTGCGGTTTGGGTGGCGGTGCGCACCTTTGGGTATGTATGAGATCGCTATGAGCAAAGAACGTCTGTACCTATTCGACACGACCTTGCGCGACGGTGCGCAGACGACAGGCGTCGACTTCTCGGTCGCCGAGAAGCGGCGCATTGCGTCTGTGCTCGACGAGCTCGGGATCGACTATGTCGAGGGCGGCTATCCGGGCGCCAACGCGACCGACACGCAATTCCTCTCCGAGGCCGGGAAGCTCAAGACGGCGAAGCTCACTGCCTTCGGCATGACCAAACGCTCGGGTCGCTCGGTCTCCAACGACCCCGGCCTGCAGGCCGTGCTCGCCTCGCGCGCGTCCGCGATCTGCCTCGTCTCCAAGGCTTGGGACTACCACGTGCGCGTGGCGCTCGGCATCACGAACGAGGAGAACCTGAAGGCGCTGGAGCAGTCGGTGAAGGCGGTCGTCGATTCTGGCCGGGAGGCGCTCATCGACTGCGAGCACTTCTTCGACGGCTACAAGGGCAATAGCGAGTACGCACTTTCCGTTGCGCGCACCGCTTACGAGGCAGGCGCCCGCTGGGTCGTCTTGTGCGACACCAACGGCGGGTCGCTGCCGCATGAGATCGAGCGCATTGTCGCCGAGGTCGTCAGGGTCGTGCCCGGCTCGCATCTCGGCATCCACACCCACAACGACACCGGCAACGCCGTCGCCAACTCGCTGCTCGCCGTGCGCGCCGGGTGCCGGCAGATTCAGGGCACGCTCAATGGCATCGGCGAGCGCTGCGGCAACGCCAACCTGACCTCGATTATCCCGACACTGCTCTTGAAGAGCGAGTTCGCCGACCGCTTCGAGACGGGCGTGAGCCCTGAGCGTCTTCGTGCGCTGACGCACGCGAGCCGCGTGCTCGACGAGGTGCTGAACCAGGCGCCCGACCGGCATGCGCCCTACGTGGGCGAGAGCGCGTTCGCGACCAAAGCCGGCATCCATGCCTCCGCCATCGTCAAGGAGCCGGCGACGTATGAGCACGTCGCGCCGGAAAGCGTGGGCAATCGCCGCCATTTGCTCGTCTCCAAGCAGGCGGGCAAGTCGAGCATCCTGGCGACGATCGAGCGGCTTGGCATCGCGATCGAGAAGGATGACCCGCGCGTTTCCGCGTTGCTCGATGAGGTCAAGTCGCGCGAATCGGCCGGCTACTCCTACGAGGCGGCGGAAGCTTCCTTCGAGCTTTTGGCGCGGCGCATGCTCGAGAGGGTCCCGCGCTACTTCACGGTCGATAGTTTCCGCGTGATGGTCGAGCGCCGCCACAACGCGCGCGGCAAGCTCGTCACCGTGTCGGAGGCGACGGTCAAGGTCTACATCAACGGCGACAACGAGCCGTTGTGGTCGGTGGGCGAGGGCAACGGCCCCGTCAACGCGCTCGACACCGCGCTGCGCAAGGATCTCGGCCGTTACCAGAAGCACATCGATGGCGTGGAGCTCATCGACTATAAGGTGCGTATCCTGACGGGCGGCACGGAAGCGGTGACGCGGGTGCTGGTCGAGAGCCACGACACGGTGTCGGACGCGCACTGGTTCACCGTCGGCGTCTCGCCCAACATCATCGACGCGAGCTTCGAGGCCCTGCTCGAACTCGATCAACTACAAGCTGATGAAGGACAACGCTCAAGCCGCGTGAGCGCTGCCTCAGTGCACGCCGCCCATCAGCCGCTTCACCCAAGGGACGAGCGCGAAGAGAGCAAGCGTCGCGACGCCGACGATGACGGCCTGCTGCAGGAAAAGGGTGGCAAGGCGCGCCGGATCGCTCGCCGTGAAGCCGCCGCCCAAGACGCCCGCGAGCTTGTTGCCCCACGCTGCGGCGAGGAACCACACGCCAAGCATGAGCCCGACGAGCCGCATGGGCGCGAGCTTGGTCATGGTGCTCAAGCCGACCGGGCTCAGGAACAGCTCACCCACCGTCTGCAGGAAGAAGAGCCCGACGATCCACAGCGGGCTGACGCGGCCGTTCGCGGTCAGCATGGCGGCCGGCACCATCAGCAGAAACGACAGGCCGAGGAAGAGGAGCCCGAACACGAACTTTATCGGGCTCGATGGCTGGCGCGCGCCCAAGCGCACCCACGCCAAGGCGAAGAGCGGTGCGAGCAGGATCACGAACAGGGAGTTGAGTGACAGGAGCCAGGCGGACGGGAATGGCCAGCCAAAAATCTCGGTGTCGGTCAGCTTGGCGCCAAACAGCGCAATCGTAATGCCGGCTTGCTCGAAGATCGCCCAGAAGATCATGGCGGCGATGAAGAAAACGAAGACGGCGGCGATACGCTTGGAATCGAGATCGGCCTTGGCGGCGAACCAGGCGATGGCGGCAACGGGGACGAGCAGAAAGAGCGCGCGCAGCCATTGGAAGTCGGCGCTGTCGGAGAGCATGGTGAGGAGCATGACGGCAAGCGTGCCGGCGAGGACGAGCGCGATCATGCCCCAGGCAGCTGCCGGAACGGCCGGTGCGCGCCCGACGTCGGCGAGGCGCTGTCCCTGCACAACGTAGGCGATGAGGCCGAGCGTCATGCCGACGCCGGCCGCGCCGAACCCCCAGTGCCAGCTCAAGGCGGGATCGAAGCCCCACGCCGCAAGCCACCCTTTGAAGGCCACGCTTTGGGCGAGAAAGCCGGTGACGAGCGGCGCGATGAGGCCGCCGATGTTGATGCCCATGTAGAAGATGGAGAACCCGGCGTCGCGGCGCTCGTCGCCTTCGGGGTAGAGGGCGCCGACCATGGCGCTGATGTTCGGCTTGAAGAGCCCGGTGCCGAGCGCCACCAGCGTGAGGCCGGCGTAGAAACCGGCGGCGGAAGGAATGGCGAGCGTGAAATGGCCGAGGGCGATGATGGTGCCGCCGGCGAGAACGGCGCGGTGGGCGCCGAGATAGCGGTCGGCAATGAAGCCGCCCGGGATCGACAGCATGTATACGGCCATCGTGTAGTTGCCGTAGATGCGCGCGGCGTCGAGCGTGGAAAGGCCCAGTCCGCCAGCCGCCATCGGCGCGACGACGAACAGCGCGAGCAGCGCGCGCATGCCGTAATAGGAGAAGCGCTCCCACAGCTCGGTGAGGAACAGCGTCGTGAGCCCGCGCGGATGGCCGCCGAATGCCGCGCCGTCTGCGGCGCGCAGGCTCTCGGTGCCGTGGGGCGGATGGGATCGAGGGTCGGACATCGCGGGCCGCAGTTGTCGCGCAATGGAGCCAATAACGCGAGCGAATTTTACGGAGCACAAACCATCGCATTTTGCGGCGGCAGCTCAGGAAAGGATTCCGTTATGACGAGGAAAGCGATTGCCGGCTTGAGCGAGCTCAGCGTCCCGGGCGGCCGCGGCGGACCCGCTTCATCATCGGCTCGCGGCCATGCGCGCGAGGAGGCACCGTCACCAGACATTTGAGGCGGCAGAGCGCCAGCGCCTCGCCGACATCGCTCGACGGCACGGGGTGGCTGAAATAGAAGCCTTGCACCTCGTCGCAGCCGGCCTCGGTGATGGTCGTGTAGTGCTCGCGCGTCTCGATGCCCTCCGCCACCGTCTCGATGTGGAGGTTTCTGGCGAGATTGGTCACGGCGCGAACGATTGCGAGGCAGTCGGCGCGCGCCGGCATCTCCCGCACGAAGCTGCGGTCGATCTTGATCTTGTCGAAGGGAAAGCTCTGCAGGTAGCTCAGCGACGCGAACGCCGTGCCGAAATCGTCAAGTGAGACGCGCACGCCGAGTTCCTGGAGCTTCGACAGGATCTCATGTGTGTTGGGCGCATCGCGCAGCAGCACGCTCTCGGTGATCTCGAGCTCGAGACGTCCCGGAGCCAGGCCCGAGCGCCGCAATGCCCGTTTGGTGGCGGCAACGAGATCGCCGCTCTCGAACTGCACCGCGGATAGGTTCACCGTGACCTTGAGCGGCTCGGGCCAGCTCGCGGCGTCCTCGCACGCCCGCTCCAGCGCCCACTCGCCGATCGGCACGATGAGGCCCGTCTGCTCGGCGATCGGGATGAACTCGCTAGGTCCGATCAAGCCGCGCCGGGGATGGTTCCAGCGCATCAGCGCCTCGCAGCTCGTCGCCTCGTTGGCCTTGAGGTTGATGATGGGCTGGTAGTGCAACATAAGCTCGTTGCGCTCGAGCGCGAATTTGAGATCGGTTTCGAGCTGGTGGCGCTCCTTGATCTTCTCGTCCTCGCCCGGCTCGAAGAAGGCAAAGCAATTGCCGCCGCGGGACTTGGCCTTGTAGAGGGCAACGTCGACGTTCTTCAGAAGCTCGTCGATGGTGCGGCCATGCTCCGGCGACAGCGCGATGCCGATGCAGGCGTCGACGTGGAGGGAATGCCCGGCGACGTGGTGCGGCTCGCTGACGGCGCGCAATAGACGCGCTGCCAGCCGCTCGGCGTCGCTTACGCGCTTGGTTTGCCGCTGCAGGACCGCAAACTCATCGCCGCCGAGGCGACCGACCAGATCCAGTCCGCGCGCCGTCTCGCGCAGGCGCCGGGCGACGCTTTTCAAGAGCTGATCGCCGACGGGGTGCCCGTAGGTGTCGTTCACGTCCTTGAACTTGTCGAGATCGATCCAGTGGATGGCAAAGCCGTCGTGCGGCTGCAGATCACGCAGGGCATGCTCGAGCTCTTCGCGGAAATGGAAACGGTTGGCGATCTCGGTGAGGGTATCATTGCGGGCGAGCCAGGTGATCTTCTGCTCCGCGCGCCGCTTCTCGGTGATGTCCTCCTGCAGATCGACCCAGCCGCCGTTGGCGAGCGGCTGGTTGGAGACGAGGATGGTGCGGCCGTCGTGCAGCTCCTGCACGTAGGAGAAAGTCTTGCCGCGCGCGAGCTCGGCGACGTGCTGATCGATCCATTTGCGCTGCTTGTCGATATCCTCCAGACACTCGCTACCCGTCTCGCGCCGGACGTGATAGCGCACGATCTCGGCAAGCGGCGTCCCGGGCTTGGTCAGCTCCTCGGGGAGGTGGTAGAGTTCCCTGTACATCTTGTTGCAGACGATGAGCCGTTGCTCGGCGTCGAACATCGACAGCCCGCGCGCCATGTTGTCGAGCGCGATCTCGAACCAGCCGTTGAGCTGCTCGAGCTGCTGCTTGTGCTGCAGAATCTCTTCGGTGTTGAGCTTGAGGGCCGACAGCGCGCGCGCCAACTCGGTTGGCGTTTGGCTGGTCTCGCGTGCGGTGCCGGCGGGAGCTTGGTGCTTACTCGACGCGGCCGCTTTGGACGGGGACTTCACGTCGTGACCCTCTTACGCCCGGCGGTTCTCGGGCTCGTGTACGCCAAACTGGTAAGGGGCGTATTAATCAGGACGCTGAGAATGCGTGCGCGTCGCATCGTCGTTAACGAGCGCCTACGGACGCTAATCGCGCGTGACAAGGGGGGAATCAGATTCAGGCTGGTCGCTTGCGCTCGAGCAGGAGCTTGGCCGCGTCGTCGGGCGCCAGATCGCCAGCGAGCACTTGGTCGGCAAGCCCGTCCAAGGCTTGCTCGCCGCCTTCGCGCACGCGCTGGGCGATGAGGTCGGCAGCCGCCCTGGCGATCAGATAGCGGGCGCGCCGCCGCCGTCTCGCAGCCGGCCCTTCGGCCCCGATCTTGCGGGCAGCGGTCGTGATTGCCGCGACGAGCTCGGCGACGCCTTCGCCCGTCGTGGCGGTCGTCTTGAGGACGGGGATGCGTCCGGCTCGGTGTGCGCGAATGGAGAGCGCGCCGATGAGCTGCTGCAGAGCGAGCTCCGCGCCCGGCCGGTCGCCCTTGTTGACGACGAGGATGTCGGCGATCTCCAGCAAGCCGGACTTCATGGCCTGGATGTCGTCGCCGAGACCGGGTGCGGACACTACGATGCGCACGTCGGCGACCTCGGCAACGTCGATCTCGCTCTGGCCGGTGCCGACGGTCTCGAGAATGATGAGGTCGCGCCCGGCGGCGTCGAGGGCGTCGATGATGCGCACGGCCGCGGGCGAGAGTCCCCCGAGATAGCCGCGGCTTGCGAGCGAGCGCACGAACACGCCCTCATCATCGAGCGCGGCGGTCATGCGAATGCGGTCGCCGAGAATGGCCCCGCCCGAGACCGGGCTCGAGGGATCGACCGCAATGACCCCGACCGTGCGACCAGCCGCGCGTACGTGCGCGATGACGGAATTGACGAGCGTCGATTTGCCGGCGCCCGGCGGACCGGTGAAGCCGACGACGAGGGCGCGGCCGAGGTAGGGCTGCATGGCCTTGAGCAGAGCCGGGGCCGCCGGCGAGAGGCGCTCCAGCTCGGTTATGGCGGTGGCGATGGCACGGCGTTCGCCTCCGCGCATGCGCTGAATGAGGGCGGCGGCGTCGGCGGCAATGTCGGTTGCGGACCTGGTGCTCTTTTGCTCGGCCATGCGCGGCTGATACGCGCAAACGGGCAGCGCGCGCAAGCGGGCGGGGGCAGCCTTCCCCAACGCTCGCGTCAGAACCAGACGCCGGGCCAGCGGTAGCGCGGCCGCATTGCGATGGGGCCGAGGCCGATCAGCGAGATGCGCGGGCCTTCCTCGACGTCGAGCGGCGGCATCGGCGGCGTCTGCAGCGCGTTGAGGCGGTCGATGCGCTTGGCGGCGGCCGGCGGGCAGCGCAACATGGATGGCTGCGGCACCTTGCGCGCCGGCACGGGCGGCAAGAGGTCATCCCAGATCGCACCGGTCGAGGGGTCGCAGCGGGAGACGGCGGCGGCGACCCCGAGCGGGTCGCCGGTCATCAGGGCGGCCGCCCGGTCGGCGGCGAACTCGCGGGCGCGCGGCAGGGCGAGCTGCAACAGGTTCAAGAGGAGCGGCATCAGCCACGAGGAGGACGACGGTCCACCAGGAGACGAGCTCCTCGTCCGTCAAAAGGCGCCACAGGTTGAGCGCACCGAGCCCGAGCCCGAGGTAGTAGAGCGCCTGCGCGAAGCGGGTCACGAAGTCGGCGACGCTCAGCGCGAAGAGATCGCTGAGGCCGATGTGGCTAACCTCGCGTGCGAGAACGGCGGCGATCTCGCGCATGGTGAGCTGGCGCAAGAGCCCCTCGGTGATCGCGATTGCCGACCGGTCGAGCGTGCCGACGGAAAAGGCGGCGAGCATGGTGCTGGGAACGACAAAGAGGGCCGGCGATCGCGGCAGCGCCGCCCGCTGCGCCAGCTCGGCGGTGAGCGCATCGACTTGGCGGAGGCTCGCGGGCTCGTGCGGGCGCGCGCCGTAGAGGCGCATCACGGCGCCGGGCGGCAGGGCCAGCGCAAGGCCGACGATGGCG
The DNA here is from genome assembly GCA_963724945.1 of uncultured Alphaproteobacteria bacterium. Taxonomy (GTDB): domain Bacteria; phylum Pseudomonadota; class Alphaproteobacteria; order Rhizobiales; family Hyphomicrobiaceae; genus Hyphomicrobium_A. The sequence continues at coordinate 2,375,127 of CAVRWL010000003.1, forward strand.
GCGACGGCAAGGAGGGCAAGGAGCGCCGCTAGCGCCCCCAGCTCGGGCCAGAAGGCGAGCGTGATGAGCGTGCCGAAGGCGGCCAACAGCACGCCCGCCTGAAAGGGATTGGCTCTCGCATCGAGCCAGGCCAGGCTCACGTGCAGGTTACGAACTGTTTTGAAAGGCATGTTAGCGTCCCAGGGCCGAGCCGAGCGAGCCTTCGCATGGAATTCTTCGCCATCTTTCTCATCTTCGCCGCGAGCCTATGGGTCGCGTGGCAGCGCCAAGGGCGCAAGGCAATTCTTCTCTACGGGGTCGGCATGGCTCTCACCGTCGCAGTTTACCTTCACCACGCGACGGAGACGCTTCCTGTCTCATTCTAACCCTAACCCGAGCGGCCAATGAGCCCACGTTTCGCCGTCAAACTCAACGCCTTGGCGCTCTACGCCATCGGCCTCGTGCTGCTCGCGGCGTTCTTTTTCCAGATTGCGTTCGACGAGCTTCCCTGCCCGCTCTGCCTGTTGCAGCGCGCGGCCTTTACCGCGCTGGCGGTCGGGCCGGTGCTGACGCTGAAGCTCGGACCGCGGCCCAGCCACTACGGGATAACGGTCGTGGCGGCGCTTCTCGGCGCCGGCATCGCGGCACGCCAGATCCTATTGCACATCGCGCCGGGCGATCCGGGCTATGGATCGGCGCTTTTCGGCTACCACTTCTACACGTGGGCCTTTTTCTGCTTTGCCGCCGCCATCCTGGCGAGCGCCGTCGTCCTCCTGTTCGATGCGCAGTTTGCCGGGGCGCCCGAGCCGCCGCAGCTCGGCCTCTTCGAGACAGGTGCGATCTGGCTCGTCCTTGCGCTCACCATTCTCAACGCGGCGAGCACGCTCCTTCAATGCGGATTTTCCGCGTGCCCGGACAATCCGGTCCACTACCAGCTCATCGGGACGGCAGTCTGAGGCTCGCTGCGCTTAAGCCGCTGCGGCGCCCGTCTCAAAACTTGGCAAGGACGGCCGCGTCCTTCGCATGCGCGCTCTCTTGAAGAGAGGCGAGAACCGCGGGCACGATCTTTGTCGCGTCGTCGACGACGGTGAAGTTGAGATCGAGCCCCGGGCGTATGAAGGCGTCCGCCTTCATGTGGGCGAGCAGGCTAAGGAACGGGTTCCAGAAGCCTTCGATGTTGGCGACGATGACCGGCTTCTTGTGGCGGCCGAGTTGAACCCAAGTGAGCTGCTCGACGAGCTCCTCCAGCGTGCCGACGCCGCCGGGAAGCGCGACGAACGCGTCCGAGCGCTCGAACATGAGCCGTTTGCGCTCGTGCATGTCCTCGGTGACGATGAGCTCGTCGACATCGCGCATCATCCTTTCCTTCTCGGTGAGAAAGCTCGGAATGATGCCCGTGACGCGACCACCGCTGTCGAGCGTCGCACGCGCGACCTCGCCCATCAGGCCGAGGCTGCCGCCGCCGTAGACGAGACCGATGTCGTGGTCGCCGAGCTCTTTGCCAAGCGTGCGGGCGGCCGCCGCATAGGCGGGGTTCACGCCAAGGCCGGAGCCGCAGTAGACGCAGATGCTGCGTGTGCCTTTGACGATGCGTTTTCCGTTGACGCGCTTCTTGCTCATCGACACGTTCCGTTCCTGTCTTGCAGTCGCCGGGTCGCTTATATGGGGACTGTCGCGCTTCGGTGACACCTCAATCGTAGAGCCCACTGCGGCTGAAATTTTGGCGCCTGGTCGTCCCGCCCAGATCGCGCGCTAGTGCGGCGCAATATCGAGGTGTGCCGCGCTCTGTCCCTTATCCGCCTTTTGCATGTCAGATTGGCGTACCCGTGGAGTTGTGCTTAATGTGTCCGCGAGGGGTTAGCCCGCAGTCTTAGAAACGCGGGATAAACATCGGAAATCGCGGCCGATCAGCTGTCGATGGCCAGGGGAGCAGAAGTGCAATGACGGGCAATCGATGCCCCATAGCGCTGCTGGTGTTGCTCACGGCGCAAGGCTTGGGGGCGGGTGCGGTCGCCGCCGCGCCGGACGCATCGAGCGCGCGCGCCCTCGTGCTCGCCGACGATGGGCCCGTGCCGCATACGCCGGCCGACGACATATCGCGACAGCGCGCCGAGGATCTTGCGCGCGCGGCATCCGAGCGCTTCTCCGAGATCCTGGCGCAGGAAGGGGCGCAACCGGCCGCGCCAAGCACCCCGCCGGCCGCCAAGGCGGGCGGAAACGATGCTTTGGCGCCCGTCTGGGATTGGCTCGCGCGCGCGTCCGACCGCTATCGGGACGCCATCGTCGCAAAATTCAGGAACCCATCGGGTGAGATTACCGTCAAGGCGCCTGTGGGTCAGGTCGCGGCGGGAACCTCCGCGATGGGTGCCGCCTCGCCGCCCCATGAGGCCGAGCCGACGGCGCCCTTGAGCTGGGGGTCGATCGTGGAACGAGCGCGCGACTGGCTCGCGCGCGCCAATCGCTCCTACCGCAACGAGATCGTCAAGAAGCTCGTGCGGCCCTCCGCACCGGAGGCGGCTGAAGGCCTCGCCAACACCCCGCAGGTGCCGACCGCTGCGCCGCCCAATGCTGCGACACCCGCTGCACCCGCGGCACAGGAAGCCAAGCCTGCCGCGCAGACGGCCGAGGAAAAGCGCAAGGCGGAAGCCGACGCCAAGCGCGCAGCGGCGGATGCCCAGGCCAAACGCAAGGCTGAGGCCAAGCGACAGGCGGAGGAAAAGCGCAAGGCGGAGGCCGAAGCCAAACGCGTCGCGGCGGAAGCCGAGGCCAAACGCGTCGCAGACGCCAAGCGACAGGCCGAGGAGCAGCGCAAGGCGGAGGCCGAAGCCAAACGCGTCGCGGCGGAAGCCGAGGCCAAACGCGCCGCAGACGCCAAGCGACAGGCCGAGGAGCAGCGCAAGGCGGAGGCCGAAGCCAAACGCGTCGCGGCGGAAGCCGAGGCCAAACGCGTCGCGGACGCCAAGCGACAGGCCGAGGAGCAGCGCAAGGCGGAGGCCGAAGCCAAACGCGGCGCGGCGGAGGCCGAGGCCAAGCGCGCCGCAGAGGCCAAGCGACAGGACGAGGAGCAGCGCAAGGCGGAGGCCGAAGCCAAACGCGTCGCAGCGGAAGCCGAGGCGACGCGCGCCGCAGAGGCCAAGCGCCTCGCCGAGGAGGCCGAGGCTGAGCACAAGGCCGTGGCTGAGGCGGAAGCCAAGCGCATGACGGCGATGGGGCCGGAGCGCCCCGAAAAGCCCGCTTCCTCCGGCAAGACGGTTGCCGCCGGTGCAGGCGGGGAGATGAGCGAGGCCCGCAAGGCGGAGGCGGCCGAGGAGCCGCCGCCGAGGGTCAAAGCGGCCGTCAGCAAAATGCGGCGGACCACGAGGCATGCGCACAGGTCGCGCCGCAAGCGCTACGTGGTGCAGATGGGCGCCTACAGGCATGCGCACAGGGTGCACCGCAAGCGCGTCTACGGCTACCGCCACAAGGCTCACGCCATGCACGGGCGCCGCCACCGTCGGAGCTATGTGCGCGTGCCGGCCTGCAACTGCGAGCGGGTATACCGCTGCCGCCACCGTGTGAGGAGCCGTTGGGTGCGCGTCGAGCAGCCTTATGCCGTGCGTCGCCGCGAGGTGATTATTGAGGAGGCGCCGCGCTACTACGTGACGGGTGGGCGCTTCAGCAGGATCTACCGGAGCCATCGGGGCAACGCACCGAGGCTTATCTATCGGCGTCGGCGCCTCTATATTCATAGTCGCGGGTGGTAAGGGCGCCCCGCTCACCCCGGGCCGCCGCAGACGTCGCCGCTCGCCGCTGACGCCGTCCGCGTCGCGTTTCCGAGGAGTTCGGTCTCCATCAAAGCAGGTCTCATGTCCTTTCCACCCGCGATGCCGGCCGCTCCCACCGACGACCGCGAGGAGGACTACCTCTCGGCCCGTACGAGCCATCGGACGGTGCTGAGCGGCTTACTGCCATTCATCTGGCCGCAAGGGCGTCCCGATCTCAGGGTGCGGGTCGTCGTCGCCTTCGCCGTGCTGCTGTTGGCAAAGCTCGTCACGGTGGCGGTGCCGATCTTCTACAAGGACGCGACCGACCGGCTCACCGCCGGCGCCGGGGCCATTCACACTGGCCAAGGGCTTATGCTCGGCGTCGGTGCGCTCCTCATCGCCTACGGCACGGGGCGCGTCTTGACGATGGTGCTGACGCAGATCCGCGACGTCATCTTCACCGAGGTCGGCCAGCATGCGGTGCGCCAGCTCAACGTCCGCACGTTCATGCACTTGCACCGCTTGTCGCTGCGCTTCCACCTCGAGCGGCGCACGGGCGGCTTGTCGCGCGTCATCGAGCGGGCGACGCGGGGGATAGAGCTCATCATCCGCATGGGCATCCTCAACGTGGTGCCGACCGCGCTCGAGCTCGCGCTCGTCGCCGGGCTGCTGCTCTACTATTTCGACTGGCGCTACGTCGCGATCGTCATCGTGACCGTCGCCGTCTACATGTGGTTCACGTTCGCCGCGAGCGAGTGGCGTATCGCCATCCGCCGCGAGATGAACGACAGCGACACCGACGCCAACACCAAGGCGATCGACAGCCTCTTGAACTTCGAGACGGTCAAGTATTTCGGCAACGAGGCGCTCGAGGCGCGGCGCTTCGACAGCTCCATGGCGCGCTACGAGAGAGCCGCGATCAAGACCTTCCACTCGCTCGGCGTGCTCAACTCCGGCCAGGCGCTCATCTTCACGATCGGCATGACCGCCTGCATGCTGCTGGCCGCGCGCGGCGTCATGGCCGGGACGCATACGATCGGCGAGTTCGTGATGATCAACGCGCTGATGATCCAGCTCTACATGCCCTTGAACTTCATGGGCATGGTCTACCGCGAGATCAAGCAGGGGCTTGTCGACCTGGAGGCCATGTTTGCGCTTCTGGACGAGCACCCGGAGGTCAAGGACAAGCCCGGTGCCAAGCCGCTCAGCGCGACGAAAGGCGAGATCCGCTTTGCCAACGTCGGCTTCCGCTACGAGCATCAGCGGAGCATCCTGAAGGACCTGTCCTTCGAGGTGCCGGCGGGGAAGATGGTGGCGATCGTGGGCCCGTCGGGGGCTGGCAAGTCGACGTTGAGCCGCATCCTGTTCCGCTTCTACGACATCGAGGCGGGGCAGGTGACAATCGATCGCCAGGACATCCGCGACGTGACGCAGGAATCCTTGCGCGCCGCGATCGGCGTGGTGCCGCAGGACACAGTGCTGTTCAATGACACGATCTTCTACAACATCAAGTATGGCCGCTTCGACGCCACGGATGAGGAGATCTACGCCGCGGCCAGGCTGGCGCAGATCGATGGCTTCATCCGCACGCTCCCCGACGGCTACAAGACGATGGTCGGAGAGCGGGGCCTGAAGCTGTCGGGCGGCGAGAAGCAGCGCGTCGCCATCGCGCGCACGATCCTCAAAGGGCCGCCGATCCTGATCCTCGACGAGGCGACGAGCGCGCTCGACAGCCACACCGAAAGGGAGATCCAGGACGCGCTCGACCGCGTCGCCCGCAACCGCACCACGCTCGTCATCGCGCACCGCCTGTCGACCATCGTGCACGCCGATAACATCCTCGTGCTCGAGAAGGGGCGCCTGGTGGAGCAGGGCACGCATGCCCAACTGATCGCCAAGGGCGGACTCTATGCGAGCCTGTGGGCGCGCCAGCGCCAGGCCGAGAAGGCGCGCGAGGAGCTGGCGCACGCGCTCGAGGAAGCCGAGCGCAGCGGCGCACTGAGGCCCGAGGAGGCAAAGCTCGTTGCGGCGAAATAGAGCTGCCAGGCGCGAAGCTCCGCATTGGGCTCTAAGCTTAACTGCGGCGAGAGGGGCAGGGGGCTACGCTTGGTGCCGCCGCAGCCGGTGCCGGGTGCGCACGGAGATGAACTAGGATGTCGGCGCAACGTGAGCACTGGTTGAAGGAGCAGGGGCGCCGCCTCTTGCGCGGCCTCCTCGTTGCCTTCGGCCTCCTAGCGCACGGCGCGCGCGCGGCGTGGTGGCTCCTTCGCCCGTCGCTCATCTTTGCGCTCAATGTGCTGCTGGCACTGCTCCTGCTGTTTGAGGAGTGGGGCTGGCGCCCGCTCTCCAGTCTGCTGGCCCAGCTCGCCCGCTTCCGCGTCTGGGCGCTTGCCGAGCTGTGGATCGCGGGGCTGCCGCCCTACGGCGCGCTGACGGCGCTCGCGGTGCCGAGCGCGATTGTCATCCCGACCAAGCTCATCGGCGTCTACCTGCTGGCGACCGGCCATTTCATGACCGCGACGGCCCTCATCCTGTGCGCGAAGCTCGCCGGCACGGCGCTTGTCGCGCGCATCTTCATTCTCACCAAGCCGCAGCTCATGCAGATCGCGTGGTTCCAGCGTACCCTCGACACCTTCGTGCCTTGGCAGGAGGCGCTTTTCACCAAAGTTCGGGCCACCTGGGCCTGGCGCACCGGCCACGTCGCCAAGCGGCGCGCCAACGCCTACGTGCGGCGCTCCTGGACTCTCCTGCGCCCGCAGCTCGAGGCGGCATGGGCGCGCCTCAAGCCGCAAATGTCGGCGCACGCGCATCGCCAGCGCGTCGGCACGCGCGCGTTCCTGGCGCAGGGTGCCGAGGCCGGCCGACGCCTGGTGCGGCGGCTCGAAGCCTTGGCGGATATCAAGCGACATTGAGCGGAACGTTCGCCACCGTGCGCTCGCCGGTGTCGTCGATCCACACGAGCTGCAACGCGCCGGGGCCGGGAACCTTAAGGTAGAACGCGATGTAGGGATTGGCGGCGATGCCGGGCCCTAGCTGGGCGGAGAACACCTCCTCGCCGGCGAACGTCGCGGTGAACGTATGAATGATGTCGCGCGGGATCACATTGCCGGCGGCGTCCTTGCGGTTGCCGGTCTCCATGATGTGGGTCGCGAGCGTCTTGATCTCGATGACCTCGCCTCTATTGACGCTCTGGGGAACCTTGACGCGCGGCGGTTTCTTCATGGGTCGCTCCTCACATCCCGCAGCCGCCGATTTTCACCGCGACCGTACGCGTGCCGATCAGAAACGTGCCGTCGCTAAGCTCCGCGACTGCGATCACGTCCTGCGACTTGGCAAGCCGCATGCGGCTCGTGACGCTGGCCTTGCCCGACAGCGGCGTGAAGCGGAACGTCGCGACGGTGGCGTGCGGGTTCAAAGTCGAGAGCAGGTGTATGGATTTGACGTGGTTCTCCGGGGTCATCGGGCTCGCCACGCTCAAGCCCACCGGCACGTATGCGCCGTTCTCCACGGCCTCGGGCAGGTCCATATCGATGCCGCCCACTTTCGGCTCGGCACCTGCGAGCAGGCTCGCGAGTGCGGCGTCAAATTGTGCGCTGCGCTCGGAGGCGTCCGCGTCCGGCACCACGGCGAGCAGCGCAGCGACGAGCGCCGCCGCGCCGGCGCCCGCCACGAAATCGCGGCGATCGAGCATCAGGAGGCGGGTCGTCTTCGCCATCGCGGGGATTGTCCATTGCCGCATGTTGCCAGGCCCGCTAACGATATCGGCAATGGCGCGCCGGGGACAAGGCATCATGACCATGATTAATCGCAGGGAGTTCACGCGGCTCATCGGGGGCGTGGGGCTTGCCGGGCTCGCTCCCGGCCTTCTTGCCACACCAGCCATCGCCAAGGGCGGGGGCAAGGTCGTCATCGTCGGCGGCGGTGCGGGCGGCGCCACGGTGGCGCGCATCCTCAGAAGCGAGGCGCCGCAGCTCGACGTGACGGTCGTCGAGACGCAGCCGATCTACACCACCTGCTTCAACTCCAACCACTACTTCGGCGGCTTTCGCACCTTCGCTTCCCTGCAGCATTCCTACGACGGGCTGCGCAAGCTCGGCGTCAACGTCATCACCGACACTGCGAGCGGCATCGATAGCGCCAAGCGGACAGTCGCACTCGCTCAAGGAAAGACGCTTGCCTACGATCGGCTCGTGCTCTCGCCCGGCATCGACTTCAAGTACGACGCGATCGAGGGCTATTCGCCGCAAGCCGCCGAGATCATGCCGCACGCTTGGAAGGCTGGCCCGCAGACGCTGCTCTTGATGCGGCAATTGGAAGCGATGGACGACGGCGGCGTCGTCGTCATGGCGGTACCGGGCAACCCCTACCGCTGCCCGCCGGGGCCGTACGAGCGCGCGTGCATGATCGCGCACTTCTTGAAGACCAAGAAGCCCAAGTCGAAGCTCGTCATCTTCGACGCCAAGAAGATGTTCTCCAAGCAGCCGGCGTTCGAGGAGGCCTTCGCGAGATACTACGACGGCATCATCGATCTCAACCTGACCAACGAGATCGACGATTTCCGCGTCACGAGCGTCGATCCCAAGACGATGGAGGTCGTGACGAAGTCGGGCACGCGCATGAAGGCGGCGGTTGCCAACATCATTCCTCCGCAGAAGGCGGGCGGAATCGCCGCGCAGGCCGGCTGCACCGAGGGCGACTGGTGCCCGATCAAGCCAGAGAGCTTCGCCTCCACCAAGGTCGCGGGCGTCTACGTCCTCGGCAACTCTGCGATTGCAACGGAGATGCCGAAGTCGGCGTTCGCGGCCAACAGCCAGGGCAAGGCGGTCGCCGCCGACATCCTCGCCGAGCTCGCCGGCGCCGAGCGCTTCCCCGCGCGCTACCGCAATACGTGCTGGTCGCTTCTCGCCGCCGACGACAGCATCAAGGTCGGCGCGAGCTACAAGCCGGGCGAGAAGGACGGCAAGACATTGCTGGAGGCGTCGGGGGGCTTCGTCTCGAAACCGGGCGAGAGCGCGGAGGAGCGCAAGAAGAACGCTGCCGAAGGCCTCGCTTGGTACCACGCGATCATCGCCGACGCCTTCAACGACGACACCGACGCCGGCCACAAGGGCTGAGGGGTTGCTTTCTCCCGTCGCCGCGCCTCGTCTGTCATCCTTGGACTTGCCCCGAGGATTGCGCGACGGCTGGGGCAGCTTGCCCATGCTCGCTCCGTTCAGCACGCGCGCTCGGCTTCGCGCGCATAGCGCTCGATAAGCCCGGGCCATCCGCGGTCGACGTCCTTGCGCAGCGACGCGCCGGCGTCCGCCCCCATCGTCTCGAACTTGTGGTGCACAAGCTCGACGAGCGTGGCGTCCGGGCCGTCGGCGGTGAAGCGCACGTCGACCTCCGATTTCATGGCGGCGTCGGGTTTCCATTGCGCGTTGATCTGCCAGAGGAGCACCACGCGCTGGGGCGGCTCCCAGAGGACGATGGTGGCAACCGTCGTCTCCGTGCCGTCCTTGGCGATCTCGAGCCAGCGGCCGCCGAGCCGCGGCTCCATCACAACCTTCGCCCTCGGCGTCTTGCCAATTCCGTGCTCGAGCGGCCACCACAGCGTCAGGCCGCTGGTGAACACATCGAACGCGCGGGCGATCGGCACCTTGACGCGAACGCTTTTGCGCACGGGGGCGATGACGGTAGTGGCGGTCATGGATCTACTCCTTGCGATTTCTCCGCTTCCGCTTTGAACGCCTCGAGCGCGTCGTCCCAGAAGCTGTCGAGCCAGTCACGCAATTCGACGAGGCCCTCGCGGCGCAGCGAATAGATGCGGCGCGCTCCCTCGCTGCGCTCCGCGACGAGGCCGGCGTCCTTCAGGACCTTCAGGTGCTGGGAGACAGCGGGCCGCGACACCGGCAGGCCGGCGGCGAGCGCGTTCACCGGACGCGGACCGCCGCGCAGGCGCTCGAACACCTGGCGGCGGGTTGGGTCGGCGAGAACGGCGAGGGCGCTTGTGTAAGCCATGACTAACGGTAAGCTGAAGCTTACCTAATAGTCAAGCCCCCCTTTTTTCCCGCCTCGAGCAGGGTGCAGGCCGTCTTGCGAAAGCGCTGCGTCGTGGCCGGGCTTGCCCCCAAGGAATGGCGCTTCGCGCTATTATGATCGTGTTTGCCGGACGATAGGCCTTGCATGAGCCCGAGGATGAAAAGCGATTTCGGCGAGCAAGGTGGCAAGCGGTGGCGGCTTCCGCCGATCTTGCGTTTCCTCGGCTTGCATCTGGTGCTTGGGGCGGCGATCGGCGTCGCCGTCGTCTCCGTCATGGTGCTGTTGAACCTGGCGCATCTGCACGACCTCTTGACCGGGGCCGATGATCCCGTCTTGCCGCTCCTGCTCCTCTACGGCTTCAACGTGCTGACCTTTTCCAGCGTTGCGATGGGCATTGCCATCATGACGTTGCCTGCAAAGTAGTGCTGGTGGGCTCCGACAGCGCTCAGCGCGTCCCGGCTCTGCCAGCGGCGGCCGGCGCGGGCTCGAGCAGCGCGTAGCCGGCGAATTTGAGGAACGCGTTGCGGCGCTTCTTAGAGGCAAACAGCCTGCGCACCGACCACATCAATCTCATGAACGGCGACAACGGCAGCGGCCGGTTGAGCCGCCGGGCCTCCTCGGGCAGGTAGCGCAGCTCCTTAGAGCGCCAGCCGTGCGCCGCGAAGAAGCCAAACCAATCGTCGGGGAGGAAGCGGAACGGGGCATTGCGCATCTTGCCGCCCATCAGGCGCTGGCGGTACTTGGCCACCTCGGGGGAGAAGTAGTCGACGATCCAGTAGCACACGTGATCGAGGCCCTTGAGGTCATCGGCAAGGGAGCTCGCCTCCTCGACGCTCAGGTAGGGCACCACGCCTTCGGTCAGAACCAGCATCTTTTTGGCGCGCGCATCGAGGCTGGCGAAGAGCTTCCGGCGCTCGGGGCCGTCAGCGAGGTCGAGCTTCACGCGCGTGAGCGCAAAGCGCGGCTTCTCTTGCGCGAGTGCCTTCTCCTTGAAAGCGATGACGTCGGGATAGTCGACCTCGATCCAGGAGAGCGTGCTCGGAAGCTGCATGCGATAGGGACGCGTATCGAGGCCGGCACCTAGATTTACAACCGTATCGACCCCCTCGGCCACCGCGCAGCGGATGTAGTCGTCAATTATGAAGGTGCGGATCGCTAGCGTCCATGCCGTGAAGAACGACTGCGGCATCGCCTCGGCGATCTTCCGTCCGCGCTCTCCGGCAAGACGGGCGGCAAGAGGGTCGCGGAAGAGCGCGTCGGAGCGCGAGGTCTCCACCGCGCGGTAGTGCGCGACCCAGAAGGCGGTGTCGGAGACGTTCTCGATCAGGGTTTGTGCCACGCTCATCTCCCGGGGGCTGCGTCTCACGCGTGGGCGCTCATAGCAAATTCGGGTGGCGCCCGGCGGGCGCGGAATGTCTCATGCAAAGCTCGGCCGACGTAGGGCAAACTTGTGCTCGCGCGCCAGGCAGCCCATGTCAGGGCCGGGAATTCGTCATTGAGGGACAGGAGGCCGAATATGCTCGAGAGGTGGTGCGCATTCCTCGGCGCAACGGTGGTGCTTTCGTTGAGCGTCGGTGGTGGTGCGGAAGCGGGCATCGTTTGCCGCGAGGGGTTTCAGATCGTTGATGGGAACGCCATCTCGACGCCCTACTGCAACGATGCCTACGTGGCAGAGGTGGTGCGGTCCTACGGTCGCGACGTCAGCGACGACGCCGTCCGCAACAGCCCGGCTCTGAAGGACCAGCTTTGCCGCCAGTTCGGCAGCGACATCCGCATTCAGAACTACTGCAACACCGACAGCGGACACGACGGGAACCACTAGCGCTCAGACCGGCGCGCGGGCTTCGGCAGCGAGGAAAAGTAGGCGGTGAGCGCCGCCGTCTCAGTTTCGTCGAGCGATTTTGCGACCGAGACCATGATGGGATTGGTCTTGCGGCCTGCACGGAAGTCGGCAAGCAGCGCGGAAAGCTCCGCGGCTGGGCGCCCGGCGAGGGCGGGGATCGCGTTCCCTGCACCGTCGGAACGGTGACACGCGGTGCATTCCTGCGCGAGATGCCGGCCATAGGCCAATGGCCTGTCGGCACCCGCGGCGGCGGCACCGGCGCTAAGCCCGAGCGCTAGCAAGATTGCGGCCGCAGACCGGGCCATGATGCGCGTCCTTCCGGCAACGTGGCGGCGCACCGGAAAGTCCCCCCGGACAGCAGCCTTCGCGTTTCTCCTTTCGCACAGAAACGCGCTATAGTGGACGCCGATCAAGGGCCGGGACGGCCGCAGGAACAGCACTCAAGACGGCCCAATGCTATGGGTCGCGGACGGTATTTGGAACCCGCTGCAAGCTTGCGTTGCGCTTAACGCCAACGAAACGTGCCACAATTAGCTTGTGTCAAATTTCGCGCCCATCCACGGCGCGGCCCGCGGAGGCATTCGAAGGATGGTTGAGGTCCTCTTTTGCTTAGGCGTACTGGCGGGCGTGGTGGCGCTCGGCATGTACAAGGCGCCGTTGTGGCTGTGGGCGGCGGCCCTGGCGCTCGCAGCGCTCCTCTGGCAATCCGCGATCCACGGGCACATGGGCCTCTTCGGGTTCCTGTTGTGGCTGTTTGCGCTCGCCTTCACGGCGCTCGCCGTTCCCGACATCCGCCGCGCGCTCCTCATCGCGCCGGCCTTCAGGCTCGTCAAGGACACGATGCCCAAGGTGTCGGACACCGAGGCGCAGGCGCTGGAAGCCGGCACCGTCGGCTTCGACGCGGAGCTGTTCTCCGGAACCCCCGATTGGGACAAGCTGCGCTCGATCGCCCCGATCGTGCTCTCGGCCGAGGAGCAGGCCTTCCTCGACGGGCCGACGGACGAGCTCTGCCGCATGATCGACGACTGGCAGGTGCGCCACACGATGCGCGAGGTGCCCGACGAGATCTGGGACTTCGTGAAGAAGCACGGCTTCCTCGGCATGCTCATCTCCAAGGAGCACGGTGGCTTGGGCTTCTCGGCGCAGGCGCAGTCGCTCATCATCGGCAAGATCGCCTCGCGCTCGCCGGACGTCGTCACCATCGTCATGGTGCCGAACTCGCTGGGGCCGGGCGAGCTCATCGAGAAGTACGGCACCGAGCGCCAGAAGAGCTACTACCTGCCGCGGCTTGCCCGCGGCGATGAGATCCCCTGCTTCTCGCTGACCGGGCCGACGTCGGGCTCGGATGCGGCAACGATGCGCGACATCGGCACTATCGTGCGCGGCGAGCATGATGATGCCGTCGGCATCCGCCTTTCCTGGGACAAGCGCTACATCACGCTCGGTCCCAAGGCGACGCTCGTCGGGCTCGCGTTCCGCGCCTTCGACCCCGACAACATTCTCGGCCGCGGCGAAAATCTCGGCATCACGCTGGCGCTGATCCCGGCGAACCATCCCGGCGTCGAGATCGGCCGCCGGCACCTGCCCTCGGGCAACGCGTTCCCCAACGGCCCCAACTGGGGCAAGAACGTGTTCATTCCCATCGACTGGGTGATCGGCGGGGAGAAGATGGTGGGCCAGGGCTGGCGCATGCTCATGGAATGCCTCGCCGCGGGGCGTGCGATCTCGCTGCCGTCCTCGGCGACCGCCGGCACCAAGGCGATGCTGCGCTTTACCTCCGCCTACGGCCGCATCCGCAAGCAGTTCGGGCTTCCGGTGGCGCGCATGGAGGGCGTGGAAGAGCCCTTAGCGCGCATGATCGAGGCGGCGTACGCGAACGAGGCGGCGCGCGCGGTGACCGCGGCGATGGTGGCGCGCGGGGAGCGACCCTCGGTGATCTCGGCCTTGATGAAGTACCAGACGACCGAGCGCATGCGCCGGTCCGTCAACGACGCCTTCGACATCCACGGCGGGCGCGCCATCTGCGATGGACCGTCGAACTACCTGCAGTCGGCCTATCAGATGGTGCCCGTCGGCATCACGGTCGAAGGGGCAAACATCCTTACGCGCACGCTGATCACCTTCGCGCAGGGCGCGCTGCGCTCCCACCCCTACCTCTACCGCGAGATTCAGGCGGTGCAGGATCCCGAATTCAGAGCGCGGAGAAGACGCGTTCGCGGCGGCCTTCTCCGACCACATCGCCTTTTCGGTGTCGAACGCGACGGGGGCCTTCTTCCACAACATCACCGGCGGCCATTTCGTGGCCACGCCCGATGAGGCCTACGAGATGGCGTACTGGTACGGCCAGCTCGGGCGTGCGGCTCGCAACTTCGCGTTCGTCGCCGATCTGACGGTCGCTGTGCTCGGGGGCGCCCTGAAGATGAAGCAGAAGATCTCCGGTCGGCTCGCCGACGCGCTCTCCGAGCTCTACTTCCTCGCCTGCGTCCTGAAGCGCTACGAGGATGACGGACGCCTGTCGAGCGACCGCGAAATCGTCGCGCTCGCCGCCGCCAACGGGCTCTATCGCTTCCAGGAGGCGCTGCGCGGCGTCATCGACAATTTCCCCAACGCGCCCGCGCGCTGGGCCATGCGCGCCATCGTGCTCCCGCTCGGCAGCCCTTACCGGCCGGCGCGGGACGCAGTCTCACATCGCGTCGTCAAGCTCGTGCTCGAGGCGCCCGAGGTGCGCGATCGTCTGACGCGGCACATCTACGTCTCCAAGGACCCCGACGATCCGACCGGCCTCTTGGAGGTCACTTTGGCGAAGGTCGTCGCCGCCGAGGAGGCCGAGAAGAAGCTCGAGCGCGCCGTCCGTGCCGGCACGCTGCGCCGCTTCCATGGCATCGACTGGATCGGCGAGGCGATGGCGAAGGGGATCGTGACCGAGAGCGAGGGGCAACTGCTGCGCGAGGTGGAGGCGCTCGTTGCCCGCGTGATCGCGGTCGATCACTTTGATCCGGCCGAGGTGAAGCCCAACTATGGGGGTGTAGGTCACAATTCGCGCGGCGTAGAGAGCGCCGCCGCGGAGTAGACTGGCAACGAGCGCCTCTTGACGCGCCCGCGGCTTGCGGCGCTAGGAGGAGTGGAGCCCCGTGCGGAGAGGATTTTGCATGTTCAAGGCCGTGTCGAAGCCGCTTCCCGACCTCAAGGACTGGCGCCTCATGGTCGACCAGTGGGGAATCGCCTGGGCCGAGCTCGACCGCGAGGGCGAGAGCCAGAACTCGCTCGGGCGCCGTCCGCTCGAGGAGTTGGCGCAGATCGTCGAGAAGGTGGAGGAGGGCGCGCGCGGCCGTGAGATCCGCGGGCTCGTCATCTCGTCCGGCAAGGAGCGGGGCTTCATCGTCGGCGCCGACATCCGCGAGTTCGCCGATTTGACGAGCGAGATGGACGTCATCGACAAGCTGCGCCCCGTTACCGCGCTGTTCGACCGCATCGAGCGGCTGCCCGTTCCGGTCGTGTGCGCCATCAACGGCTTTTGTCTCGGCGGCGGGCTCGAGCTCGCGCTTGCCTGCCACTACAGGATCGCAACGCGCGACCCTTCAACAAAGCTCGGCTTCCCCGAGATCAAGCTCGGCATCTTCCCCGGCTTTAATGGAACCGCGCGCTCGATCCGCCAGGCCGGCGCGCCCGCCGCCATGAAAACGATGCTGACCGCGAAGATGCTCAGTGCCTCGGCCGCGCGCGGTATTGGCATTGTCGACGAGCTCGTCGCGGCCCGCGGCTCGCTTTTGTGGGCCGCGCGCAAGGCGATCCTGCGCAAGCGCAACTCGAAGCCGGCGGGACTGGCAAAGTCGGTGTTCTCCATGTGGCCGGCGCGCGGTCTCGTGGCCGCGCGCATGCGCAGCGAGACGCGCAAGAAGGTGCGCGAGGACCACTATCCCGCGCCCTTCCGGCTGATCGATCTCTTCGAGCGCTACGGCGGCAACGAGGAGGCGATGAAGGCGGCCGAGACGCGCGCCTTCGCCCCGCTCATGGTATCGGAGCAGTCCAAGAACCTGCGCCGCGTGTTCTGGCTGTCCGAATTGCTCAAAGGCCAGGCGCCCAAGAAGTTTCCCTGGCGGCCTTCTCGCGTGCACGTCATCGGCGCCGGCACCATGGGCGCCGACATCGCCGGCTGGTGCGTCGCCTCCGGCATGCAAGTGACGCTGCAGGACATCTCGCCAGAGCAGATCGAGAAGGGCATCGCCGCGCAAGGCAAGCTCTTTGCCCGCAAGTTCAAGGCCAAGCCGCAGCGCGATGCGGCAAGAGCGCGCCTCATCGCCGACCCCAACGGCGACGGGCTTGCCCGCGCCGACGTCGTCATCGAGGCGATCGTGGAGAACCTCGAGATCAAGCAGAAGGTCCTGAAAGAGATCGAGGGCAAGCTGAAATCGGACGCGCTGCTCGCCACCAACACCTCATCGTTGATGATCGAGGATATCGCCGCAGGGCTGCCTGATCCCGGGCGCCTCATCGGGCTGCACTTCTTCAATCCCGTCGCCTTGATGCCGCTCGTGGAGGTGGTGCGCGGGTCTTCGAGCCGCGAGGACGAGGTCAAGCGCGGGGCGGCGTTCGTCGCCGCGATCGACAAGTTCCCGCTGATCACCAAGAGCGTTCCGGGCTTCCTCGTCAACCGCGTGCTGACCCCCTACATGTTCGGCGCCATGCAACGGTTGGAGACGGGCGAGGACAAGGAGCGCATCGACGAGGCCGCGCGCACGTTCGGCATGCCGATGGGGCCGATCGAGCTCGCCGACGCCGTCGGCCTCGATGTTTGCGCGCACGTGGCGCGGATCCTCAAGTTCCCCTCCGAGGGCTCCCAGCTCAGCCGCCTCGTCGCGGCGGGCAAGCTCGGCAAGAAGACGGGCGAGGGCTTCTATGCGTGGAAGGACGGCAAGGTCGAGAAGTCCGAGCGGACCTTCGACGGGGCTGAGATGGAACGGCTCGGGCGCGAGCTCGTCGAGCCGATGATCGTGGAGGCGCAGCGCTGCCTCGACGAGCACGTCGTGGAGAACGCCGACCTCGTGGATGCCGGCGTCATCTTCGGCACCGGCTTTGCCCCGTTCCGCGGCGGCCCGCTGCACTACAAGACTGCGCATGCGCTCACGGCGCCCGAGCGCGCCGCGGCGGAATGACTTGAACGTTAGAGCGAGGGCGGAAGCATGCAGCAATTCTTGCGGCGCGTGGCGGTCATCGGCGGAATGCGCATTCCCTTCTGCCGCTCCAACACGTTCTATGCCGATCTGTCCAATCTCGAGATGATGACGGGCGCGCTCGATGCGCTCGTCGATCGCTACAACCTCAAGGGCGAGCACATCGACGAGGTGACGGGCGGCGCCGTCGTCACCCACTCCAAGGATTTCAATTTGACGCGCGAAGCGGTGCTCGGCACGCGCCTCAGCCCGTCGACGCCCGGCATCACCATCATGCAGGCCTGCGGCACGAGCCTGCAGGGCGCGCTCGGCAGCGCGGCCAAGATCGCGGCGGGCGAGATCGATTGCGCCATCGCCGTCGGCTCCGATACCACCTCGGATGCCCCGATCGTCATCTCCAAGAAGCTGGCGCAGCGCCTGACCAAGGCCTCCATGCAGAAATCGACGCTGGACAAGCTCAAGGTGTTCAAGGGCTTCTCGCCGGCCGAGCTCATCCCCAAGCCGCCGTCGGTGACCGAGCCGCGCACCGGATTGTCGATGGGCGAGCATGCCGAGCTGATGGCGCAGGTGTGGGACATCAGCCGCGCCGATCAGGACGCCTTCGCGCTCGAGAGCCATAAGAAGGCGGCAGAGGCCTACCGCTCGGGCTACATGGACGACCTCGTGCAGCCGTTCTCCGGCGTGTTCCGCGACAACAACATTCGCGCGGACGCCACTTTGGAGAAGCTCGCGACCTTGAAGACCGCCTTCGACAGAAGCGAGCGCGGCACGTTGACGGCTGCCAACTCCACGCCGCTGACCGACGGTGCGGCTGCCGTGCTCATCGCCTCGGAGGAGTGGGCGCAAAAGCGCGGGCTTCCCGTGCTGGCCTACCTGACGTACTCGCAGACGGCCGCCAACGATTTCGTGGGCGGGGACGGGCTGCTGATGGCGCCGACGATCGCGGTGTCGAAGATGCTCGAGCGCGCCGGGCTGAAATTGCAGGACTTCGATCTCTACGAGCTGCACGAGGCGTTCGCCGCGCAGGTGCTGGCGACGCTCAAAGCCTGGGAGGACCCGGCCTATTGCAAGGAGCGGCTCGGACGGCCGGAGCCCTTGGGATCGATCGACCGAGCAAAGCTCAACATCCGCGGCTCCTCCATCGCCTTCGGGCATCCCTTCGCGGCCACCGGCGCGCGCATCATCGCCAACCTCGCCAAGCTGTTGTCGGAGCGCGGCGGCGGCCGCGGTCTCATCTCCATCTGCACGGCCGGCGGTATGGGCGTCGCCGCGATCATGGAGACGCGCGACGCCGCCGAGATGCACCAGGCGGCGTGAGGGCTCGACAGGCTCGGCGCGGTATGCCACGCACCCGCAACGGACCGGCATGACGGGTGCGCAATGAAGAACGACAAGGACGCGCGGCGGCTCGAAGCGGCACGCGGGCTCGCCGCCGAGCTTGCCGGCAAGCTCGACCTCAACGCGTCGCTGAAGCTGTGGGACGGCTCGCGCACGCCGCTGGGGTCGAACGTCACCGGCCCCTTCGAGATCGCAATTGCCTCGCCCGGCGTCATCGGCTCGCTTCTGCGCCGGCCCACCCTCGACAACTTCATCCGCCACTACGTGCAGAAGGGCATCGACTTCTCCGGCGGCACGCTGATCGATCTGGGGTCTGAGCTCAACCGGGCTGAGCGCTCGGTGAAGCTCAAAGGGCGCGAGGCGCTGGCGCTCGCGATGAGGCTCTCGGCCTTTCTCTTGGCGCGCGGCGAGACCACCCAAGACGATCAAGGCTTTGGCGGCGACATCATCGGCAAGAAGCGCAAGCGCGAGGACAACAAGGACTACATCCAGTTCCACTACGACCTCTCCGACGACTTCTACGCGCTCTTTCTCGATCCGGAGATGGTCTATTCCTGCGCCTACTTCACGGACTGGGGCAACACAATCGCCCAAGCTCAAGCCGACAAGCTGGAGATGATCTGTCGGAAATTGCGCCTGAAGCCGGGCGAGCGCTTTCTCGACATCGGTTGCGGCTGGGGCGGGCTCGTCTGCCACGCGGCTAAGACCTACGGCGTCACCGCGCACGGCATCACGCTGTCGCAGAACCAGCTCGAATACGCGCGCGCGAAAGTGAAGCGGCTGGGGCTTGCCGACCGCGTGACGATTGCGCTTATGGATTACTCGGGCGTGACGGGCGCATTCGACAAGATCGCCTCGATCGGCATGTACGAGCACATCGGCTTGAAAAACATCCCCGCCTACATGGCGAAGATGCAGAGCCTGCTTACGCGTGATGGCCTCTTCCTCAACCACGCGATTTCGCGCCGCGCGCCCAAAGAGGGCTGGCTCAAGCGGCGTATGCGGCCCGAGCAGAAGGCGATCGCCAAGTACATCTTTCCCGGCGGCGAGCTCGACGACATCGGGCACTCGCTTGTCGCCATGGAGCGCGCCGGCTTCGAGATCCAGGACGTGGAAGCCTGGCGGCTGCATTATGCGCTGACGTGTAAGCTGTGGTGCGAGCGGCTGACGGCGGAGCGCGCGCGCGCAATCGCGTTCGTGGGCGAGGAGAAGTACCGCATCTGGGTAGCGTATTTGGCGGGGGTGTCGCTCGCCTTCTCGCGCGGCACGCTCAGGATCTTCCAGACGCTGGTGTCGAAGTCGGCCAAGCGGCCCCCGGCGACGCCGCCCACCCGCGCCGACCTCTACCGCTAAGTCTTGATCTTGGCCGGCCGGCTACGCTTGGCCTCCTCGGCCTTGAGCTCCTTCTTCGACAACTTGCCGATCATCGTCTTGGGGAGCTCGTCGCGGAACTCGATCACGGCCGGCATCTCGATTTTGGAGATGCGCGGCTTCAAGTGCTCGAGGATGTCGTGCTCCGAGGCGGTCATGCCGGGCTTCAATTTGATGAAGGCCTTGGGCGCCTCCCCGCGTTTTTGGTCCTTGATGCCGATGACGGTCACCTCGGCGACGCTCGCGTGCTCGTAGATCGCCTCCTCGATGCGGCGCGGATAGACGTTGAATCCGGAGGAGATGATGAGGTCCTTGATGCGGTCCTCGATGAAGAAGAAGCCGTCGGCGTCCATGCGGGCGACGTCGCCCGTGCGCAGGAAGTCGCCGACCGTCTGCTCTGCGGTCTCCTGCGGCCTCTTGTAGTAGCCGAGCATGACCTGTGGGCCCTTGATGCATATCTCGCCCTTCTCGCCGATGGGCACCTCTTTGGTTGGATCGGCGAGGTCGCGTAGCGAGATGATGGTGCCGGGCAGCGGCAGGCCGATAGAGCCGGGCTTCACGGGCCCCTCGAGCGGATTGCAGGTGACGACGGGGGAGGTCTCGGAGAGCCCGTAGCCTTCCACGACCTTGCAGCCGGTGACCGCCTCGAACTTCTGCTTGACCTCGACGGGAAGCGCGGCCCCGCCCGAGAGGCAAAACTTTAGCGAGGAGAGGTCGAAGCTCTTGATCTTGGAATGGTTCATGAGGGCGTTGAAGAGCGTGGGCACGCCCGGCATGACCGTCGGCTTCGTCCGGTCGATGAGGCGCAGCGCGTCGTCGAGCGAAAAGCGCGGCATGATGATGATCTCGGCACCCTTGGCGATGCCGAAGTTCATGACGACGGTGAGTGCGAAGACGTGGAAGAAGGGCAGGACGCCCAAGACGCGCTCCTCGCCATTGAGGAGATCGGGGGCCCAGGAGGCGACCTGCTGCACATTGACGTAGATGTTGGCGTGCGTGAGCATGGCCCCCTTCGGCGTGCCGGTGGTGCCGCCGGTGTATTGCAGCACGGCGACATCGCTCAAAGGATCGACCGCCACTGGAGCGAGGCGCCCGGCGCCGTCGAGCAGGTCGCCTTCGAGGATGATGCGGTCGCGCGCCGGCGACGCCTGCGGCCGGGCGAGGTCCTTCGATTTGAACAGCCGGAACAGCGCCGCCTTTGCGGGGGGCAGCAGCGGCGGGAACGGGCACACAAGCGCGCGCGGCAGCACCTGCGATTGCAGAAGCGCGTCGACCTTGTCGAACAGGACCTTCAAGTCGAGCGTCACCATGAGCTCGGTGTCGCTGTCCTTGACCTGGCCCGCGAGCTCGCTGACCGTGTAGAGGGGATTGTAGTTGACGACGGTGCCGCCCGCTTTCAGCACGGCGAAGAAGTAGACGATGAAGGCCGGGGAGTTGGGCAGGAACAGGCCGACCTTCGTGCCCTTCTTGACGCCGTGGCGCTGCAGTCCGGCCGCCGCTCTGTCCACGAGCCGGCCGAGCTCGGTGTAGGTCAACGTCTTGCCGAGAAAGTTGGTGCAGGGGAGCGTGCCGTGGCGCGCTATCGTGTCGTCGAGCAGGCTATAGAGCGGGGCCACGTTGAGCGGCATGCGCCAATCGACCCCGCGCGGGTAGCGCTTGAGCCACGGCGGGGCGAGGGCGGGCGTCTCCAGGTTGCTGCGGCGGCCTCGCGTTGCCATTCGCGGGTTTCTCCCAGGGCGGCCCTGAACGCGCCGCCTAAGCCCGTTGGCGGATCGCGCCGGTCCGTTGCGAGACTAGGGTAATAGGACCTTGAAATCCGCCTTGTTATTGAACACGTTTTCAAGCCGATGGCCATAGCGGGGACCGGCAGAGAGTTTAGAGCCGCAACGGTTGTGAAGAGGTTTTCCTGTAACGTGCGAGACAGCGGACGTAAGGAAAGGTTCCTATGCGTCTGCCGGCTTGGCCCTCAGGGCCGGCCGCCGGGCCTTCAGCTGGACTTGATTGACGTTTAAGGATATGTGACGCGTCAGCTTGTTGTGCTACTGGCCTGGCACTAGGTAGGAACGAAGCAGCACGGGCCTCCGGCTTGGTTTGCGCGGGGGTGGGAGAGTGACATGGACGAAGTCGGAACCAAGATTATCGAGATCCTAAAAAAGCACATGAAGGAGCCGCGCGACGACATCTCCTTGTCGACGCCGCTCACGGATCTCAAGATTGAGTCGCTCGACCTTGCGATGATCGTTTTCGACATCGAGGATACTTTCGGCATCGAAATTCCCTACAACGCGAACGAAGAGGTCGAGGACTTCAAGACCGTCGGCTCGGTCGTTGATCGGGTCAAGGATTTGATGGCCAAAGGGCCCGCAGCGGCGGGGGCCAAGGCCTGACGGTCGGTCCGCAAGGCCAGCGCAGCAAACCTCGCAGTCGGCAGACGTCAGACCGCAGTGTGTGCTCATCCCCCGGCGCCGCGCATGGCGCCCACAACCGCAGGTAAATGGCAGCTATGGCAAAGGCGAACGGCGCACGCCGCGTCGTGGTGACGGGGACGGGCGTCGTCACGCCCATCGGCCTCACCGTCGACGACTTCTGGGCCTCGATGAAAGCCGGAAAGTGCGGCGTCACCGCGCTCGAAGGCTTTCCGCTCGAGGACTTGAAGATCCTAATCGCGGCGCAGATCAAGGACTTCGACCCCAAGGTGCGGTTGAAGCATTTTCAACGCGACAAGCTCGTCATGCACGCCGACCGCTACTCGTGGTTTGCCGCCGCGGCCGCCGATGAGGCGGTGAAGGAATCCGGCCTCGCATTTCCCGTCGCCAACCCCTACCGCGCGGCCTGCATCATCGGCTCTGGCGCAGGCGGACTTGTCACCTTCGAGCAGTCCTACCGCTACCTGTTTCTGGAAGGACGGCGCGCGACGCATCCGCTGACACTGTTGCGCATCATCGGCTCCTCGGCGAGCGCCCATGTCGGCATCGAGTTCGGCATCAAGGGGCCGACGTTCGCCACCTGCAGCGCATGCTCGACGGCGACGCATGCGATCGGCATCGCACGCGATTATATCCGTCACGGCGTCGTCGATGTGGCGATTGCGGGCGCCTCCGAGGCGGTCATCACCTACGGCACCATGAAGGCCTGGCAGGCGCTGCACGTGCTCTCGCCCGAGGGCTGCTACCCGTTCGCCAAGAGACGCAACGGCACGGTGCTCGGCGAGGGATCCGGCATCCTGGTGATGGAATCGCTCGAGCACGCGCAAGCGCGCGGCGCCAAGATCCTCGCCGAGATCGTCGGCTACGGCATGTCGTCGGACGCCAAGGACATGGTGAACCCGGACATCGAGGGACCGATCGTGGCCATGCGCGACGCGCTGGCGGATGCTGGGTTGGCGCCGTCCGACATCGAGTACCTCAACGCGCACGGCACCGCGACCACGATCAACGACGCCAACGAGACGCGCGCGATCAAAGGGGTGTTCGGCAATCACGCCAAGAACCTGGCGATCTCCTCCACCAAGTCGATGCACGGCCACCCGCTCGGCGCCAGCGGCAGCATCGAGGCGGCAGCCTGCATCCGCGCCATGCGGGAGAACTGGGTGCCGCCCACGATCGGTCTCGACGAGGCGGACCCCGAGTGCGACCTCGACTACATCCCCAATGTCGGGCGCGACCTCGAGGTCAACTACGCGATGTCGAACTCCTTCGCCTTCGGCGGCCTCAACGCGGTCATCGTGTTCGGGCCGCCCCCGGCCTGACGGTGGCGACCAACCGCCGCGCCACAAAGCCGCAAGGCCGCCGCGTCCTCATCGCCGCCGGCCGCGTCATAATCCGCGCCGAGCTCTTGGATACGCCGACGGCGGACAGGCTCTGGCAGGCGTTGCCGCTCCATTCGACGGCCGAGACCTGGGGGCGGTCGATCCGCTTCGAGACGCCCGTGGAATCAGGGCGCGAGCGCAATGCCCGCCTGCTCGTAGCGCCGGGCGACATCTGCTTCTCCGTCGAGGACGACCGGGTGATTATTGCCTTCGGGGCGACCCCCATCTCGCGGGTGGGCGAGCTCCGGTTGGCGCGCCCCTGCAACCTATGGGCCCCTGCGTTGGATGACGTCGGGGTATTGAAGGCGGTGCGTCCAGGTGAGAAAGTATCCCTAACGCCAGCGGAAGACTGACGGGCCCCAGGGAGGCGCGCGATGCGGGAGATTCTGATCCGGGCGGGAAAAGTGGCGATCCGCGCCCGACTCCTCAAGACGCCGACGGCGGAGCGGATATGGGCGGCGCTGCCCATCCGCGCGCAGGCGCAGATGTGGGGGCATGAGGTCTACTTCGGCGCACCGGTGTCCTCGGACTGCGAGCCGGAGGCGCGCGAGGTCGTGAGCGCCGGCGAGATCGCCTTCTGGCCGGATGGCAACGCGATCGCCATCGGCTTCGGGCCGACGCCGATGTCCAAGAAGGGCGAGATCCGCATGGCGAGCCGCTGCAACATCTGGGCGCTCGCGCTCGACGACGTGAGCTCCCTGAAGTCGGTGCACGCGGGCGAGGACGTGACGGTCGTCGAGGCGAACGGGCACGGCCGCAAGCGCTGACGGCGGCGCAAGCACGACCAAGGGGTGTCCGCGCCCCATTCAGCTGAACCGTGTGGGTGCCCTTCGATGGCGCTGAAGCTCTATTACCACCCGCTGTCCTCCTTCTGTCACAAGGTGCTCATCGCTCTCTACGAGAACGATACGCCCTTTAGCGGCGAGATCGTCGACTTGGGGAACAAGGGCGCGCACGAGCGCTTTTTCGGCCTGTGGCCCATCGGCAAGATGCCGCTTCTGCATGATGAAAGCCTCGAGCGGACCGTTCCCGGATCGTCGATCATCATCGAGTACCTCGACCGGCATTATCCCGGTCCGCGCAAGTTGCTGCCCAAAGAGGAGGCCCATGCCTCGATGCGCGCCTGTGGGACCGCTTCTTCGATCACTACGTGCAGTTTCCCATGCAGAAGATCGTCACCGATCGGCTGCGGGCGGCGGGCGAGCACGATCCGCGTGGCGTGGCCGAGGCGAGGGCGACGCTAAAGACCGCCTACGGCATGCTGGAAAAGGAGGTGGCGGGCAAACCCTGGGTCATCGGCGAGGGTTTTAGCTTGGCGGATTGCGCGGCCGCGCCGGCGCTGTTCTTCGCCGATATTGTCGAGCCGTTCTCACCGGCCCACCCAAATGTGGCGGCCTATTTTGAGCGCCTCCTCGAGCGTCCCTCCTTCGAGCGCGTCATCGCCGAAGCGCGTCCCTATTTTCCGCTCTTCCCCTACAAGGAGTTGATCCCCGCGCGCTTCCTTGATGTCGATGAGGTGCGGTGAACGGGCGCCTACCAACCGAGACTATGCGGCAAAGGTTGGTGGGCCCGCCAGGATTCGAACCTGGAACCAGACGGTTATGAGCCGCCAGCTCTAACCATTGAGCTACGGGCCCAGCAAAAACTCGGGCCGCGCGCCTCTATAGCGTGGAAGCTGCCCTGATAGAAGTCCGGCGCGCCGTTCGAAACGGCCGCTCCGCCCGATTCTTCCGCGAACGCGGCCTAGGCTCGCTCGAGCCACACATGGAGCCCAAAACAATGGAGCCGAAGATGCGCATCCTGCCCCTCTTGCTCAGTCCTCTACTCGCGGGGCTCGTCCTCGCGGCACCGGGAGCGCGCGCCGAGAGCGTCGCCGATGCGCGCCGCATCACCGTGTCGGCGAGCGGGCAGGTCGAGGCGGTGCCCGATCAGGCCCGCATCTCGAGCGGCGTCACCACGGAGGCGGCGACGGCGAAGGAAGCCTTGGCTGAGAACTCCGCCGCCATGCAGAAGCTCATCGACGGCCTCAAGGCGAGCGGCGTCGCGGCCAAGGACATCCAGACCTCGTCCTTGCGCGTCGAGCCGCGCTATACGCGGCCCAAGGAGGGCGAGGCGCCCAAGATCGACGGCTACCGCGTGACGAACCAGGTCGGCATCACCGCGCGCAACCTGGATAAGCTCGGCGAGATCCTCGACAAGGTGGTGAGCCTCGGCGCCAACGAGATGGGTGGGCTCGCCTTCGAAGTGAGCGCGGCCGAGACGCTGCGCGATGAGGCACGCAAGGACGCCGTCGCCAACGCCAAGCGCCGCGCCGAGCTCTACGCTGCGGCCGCCAGCGTGGAGCTGGGCGATGTCTTGAAGATCGACGAGGGCGGCGCGGATTTTGGCCCGCAGGCGATGCCGATGGCGCGCGCGATGAAGGCGGCCGTGCCGATCGAGCGCGGCACCGAGACCCTTTCGGCCCAGGTCACGATCACCTGGGCCTTGAAGTAGGGAAGGCGCCCGCTTCAGTTGAGGGCGATGACCTCGGCCTTGTCCTTGAGCGGGGCGGCGCCGGGCTGGTGCGCCCAGTCGACATAGTTGCGCATCTCGCCTTCCGAGCGCAGCTCACCGAGACGGCGCAGGTTGACTATGGCGGTGACCCATTGCGGCTGATTGAGCGTGCCCTCGGCGAGGACGCCGTCGTCGGACACCGACGGCTCGGAGGGCACGTAGATGCCCGCCGCCCCGACGTTGCGGTCGACCGCGGGCGACCATAAGGCGTCGCCAACGGTCGGGCTGACGACGGTCGCGACCTGGTTCTCGAGCGCACGCGCGCGCGCCGCCGTGCGCACGCGGTGGTAGCCCGATACGCGCTCCGTGCACGAGGGAACGAGGACGACCTCGGCGCCGGCCTCCGCCATGGCGCGCGCCAGAAGCGGGAACTCGCTGTCGTAGCAGATCGCAACGCCGATGCGCCCGAGCGCGGTGTCGAACACGCACGTGGGGCCGCCGGGCGCGATCCCCCACTCCCATTCGAACGGCGTCATGATGCGCTTCTCCTGCACGCCGACGCTGCCCCAGGGGGTGACGAGCTGCGCGGCGTTGACGTAGCGGGCGTTGCCCCTACGGACGGGGCCGCTGCCGACGAGGATGTGCACCTTGTGCTTGGCCGCGAGCTCGCGGTGGACGGCGACGCGCTCGCGCTCGAGGTCGGCGACGGCCTTGAGCGTGGCCTCGAGGCTTCCCGATACCTTCGGGCCGAACGTCGACGCCTGCTCGATCGCGGCGTACTCGGGAAAGACGAGGAGATCGGCGCCCGTCGCGGCACCTTCGGCGACCCAACGTGCGATCTTGTCCCGCCACGCCTCCTGCGTCGCGGGCTGATCGATCGGGTACTGCGCGGCGGCAACCGTGAGCGTCTCGCGCGCCACCATGTCCTCTCCTCCGGGTTGCTAGGCGATTTGCAGGCTCCCAAAATGGGGAGCGTTAGCCGGCCCGGCTAGAGCGCCTTCATCCAGAATTGCATCAAGTGCTCGGTCTCCTCCGGCTCGTCGATGTCCTTCCAGGAGTAGGTGGCGACAAGCCCGTCGACCGGCGCATAGCCGCGCTTCCTCCAGAAACCGTCGAGCGGGCGGTAGTCGGCGGGCTTCAAAGGGTGATCCTCGGCGCGCACGACGCGGCAGAAGGTTGAGTGCGTGAAGCCGCCGAGCCGGTAGGCGTGCGCCTCGCGCCCATCGAAGAAGGCGTTGCCTAGTCCATGCCCCCGATACTCCTTCAGAAGCACAGACTCCCCGCAATAGAAGATCTTGGCGATGTCATAGCCGGCCCGCTCGAAGGGTTCGGCGAACTCATCGGCGTGCTCGACCATCGGGGCGGCGGTGGAGGCACCGACAATTCTGTCGCCGTCCCTCGCGATGACGCATACGGCATGCTCGGCCGCGGCAAGTTTGGCGAGGTATTTCTCCTCGTACTCGATGGTGCCATCGTAGAGATAAGGCCAGTCGCGGAACACGACGATGCGCAGGCGCGCCAGGTCGGACAAGACCGTCCCGATCTCCCCGCCGACGAGCGATGTCACCTCGAGCGCCATCTTAGCGGATCCTTGGCTAGCTCGTCGCGACCTTTGGCCCAATCGCGGAACGACCCTAGTTCTTTGTCTTGTCGTGCTTCTTATCGGAAAACCGCTTCCCACTTTTCCGGAAGCACTCTAGTTGGAGCCGGGCGTGCTGGTTATGCGCTCGATCTTGTTCGATGGCCCCAGGACCACGACGCGCGGCTTGTGCGCCTTGGCCTCCTCCATGGTCATCTGGGCGTAGGCGCAGATGATGATCTTGTCGCCGACGGAGGCTTTGCGGGCCGCAGCGCCATTGAGGGCGATCTCGCCCGAGCCGGCCTTGCCCTCGATCACGTAGGTGGTGAAGCGCTCACCGTTGTCGATGTTGTAGATCTCGATGTGCTCGTTGACGAGGAGGCCAGCAGCGCTGATCAGCTCAGCGTCAATCGCGAGCGAGCCCTGATAGTGGAGGTCGCATTGCGTGACGCTGGCGCGGTGCAGCTTGCATCTCAGAATCTTCACGAGCATTCCGTTCAGTCCGAACTCCGTAGCGCGCCTAGCGTCCCGATTCCGAAGCTCGCCTGTGATCGATGCTGGCCTTGGGAGCAAACTTTGCACCGGCGAATTTCTCGATCATCACACTAACTCGAGACCTGCGTGATCCAATCGGTCAGGTTGTAATATGTGGTCACCCGCGCGATTTTCCCGTCCCGGATCGCAAAAAACGTGCCGGCGGGCAAGATATATGTCTGACCCTTGGCCTCGGGCAGGCCGCTGTCGGTTGCCAGGTACTTGCCGTTGACGTTGAATTCAGCCGCCGCGCGCGTGCCGTCCTTGCTCACCATGACGGCGATGCCCTCCAGGCGCTCCTTGTAGTGGTGGTCCATGCGGGCATTGAAGGCGCGGAACTTCTCCTTGCCGACACGCCGCTCGCCTTGATTGACGTCGTGAATGACGTCATCGGTGAGACAGGCGAGCATGGCCTCGCCGTCGCCGGCGTTGAAGGCGTCGTAGTAGCGGCGGATGAGGGCGGCGGTTTCGATCCGCGTCTTGCTTTCGGCGTCGCTCATGGGAACTCCAAGATTGCGTTTGGAGCGCTCATTAGCAGGTCGAGACGCAAGGTGCCACGCCCCATCGCGACAGCGCGACAAAGGGCGCGAAAAAGCCTTTCGGCTTCAGTCGCGGGCGGTGAAGCCGAGCCAGGCAAGCCCGCCGGTGATGATAGCGGCGACCCAGCTGGCCCAGATGGGCATCGACGTCTCGCCGATCGCGATGGGCCATCCGGAGACGGCGCGGATTACATGCAACGCCGCCACGACGGCAAAGATCACGGCGGCGAGAAGCGAGAAAGATTTGGCAGTCATGGTCGCCTCCTCAAGATCAGGGAGTACCCCAAGGAAATATGCCGACGCTTGGCGCGGCCCGCGTTGAGGCAGCTCAAGCGCAACGGTGACGCCTGCGGCTACCAATGAAAGGCGACGAGGTCGCCAGCCTCGCCGAAGGTGCGGGCGAGTGCGCGCATGAGGCGCGCAATCCACGAGCGGGCGCCGCTCTCGAGCGCGCGATCCTCGAAGTAGTCCTCAAGGGTGTAGAGCACGCGATGCATGGGTCCCTCCGCCGGCTATCTGCCGCCAGGAGAGGCCCGAACTCGCTTAGCAACCGGTTAATGCACGTGCCACGGTTGAACGCGGGACGGCCGCGCCTGGGTGTGCGCGGCCGCCTTTATCCAGCTGAGATGCAGCTGAACCTGGGTCAGCGCTGGCTCGCGGACCGGCGAGCGACCTCGGTCTTGGAGACCTCGCCGGCGGAGATGAGGGCGGCAACGCATCCCTTCGACAGCTTGTAGCCGACCGTGCGCATGCAGCGTCTTGTGTCGGCGCTGTCGGGTGCAAACGAGCTGCAGTAGGAGAGGTAGTCGCCAGCGCAAGCGTACCGCACCTGACTGCTGACGGCACCCGCCTGTGAGACGGAGCCGAGGAGTGCCCCGGCGGCGAGGGCGACCGGAAGCGCGTTGAGGCGCTTTGCGGTTTTCGTACAAGGAGACGCTACTATCATACTTCGTTCCTTTCGAGGGCAGATATGCCCTTGGGATCACTCACTCACCTAAGGCGCGCGTACGCGGCTGTTCCCAGTGGAACGGGTTACTCGCGAGCTCGAACGAAACAAGCGATGGACAACTGCCCCAACTCATCGCGGCCCGATACGTGATGGGAAGACAATGGCCCGGCTATGGTAACCGCGCGGTAAAGACCGCTGTCGACGGCGGCTCGCACACGAGCCATCGCATCCCGCGCCGTGGGCGAGACCGCTAAAACCTCAAAAGAACCTCAACGGGACAGGTCGGAGTGCTTATCCGCGGCAGGGACGCGCGTCGACATCGGCGCTCCAGCCCCCGGCGGCCTTGGTGAAGCGGGTCGAAGGGCTCGCCGCCAGCGAGAAGTGCGCCCAAGCGCTGCCGTACTCGAAGTCCGTGAACTCGGCCCACGACCGGATCGCGGCGGCGCGTGCGGAGGCTCTCGTGCGGCCCTCGCCCGAGCCCATGTGCCAGTGGTCGGACATGCACAACCGGCCGCGCTCGCGGCGCAGCTCGTGCATGGAGGCAAGGCCCGTGTCGTCGGCCCAGGCGGTGGGCATGGTGGCCGGTGCCGCGGCAAGCGTAAGGAGGCCCGCCAAGGCGAGAGAAGCGCTGCGCTGCATGATGATGTCCCCAAAATCCCCAGACTGCGAACACTAGCGCCGGGATCGGCGGCCGGCAATGGCGCTGCCTCTACCACACGAGCTTGCTCATGACGGCGAGCGCGGGCGGCGCCGGAGGAGCGAACAAAATCGCGAGCTTAGCCGGCGACAGCTCGCCCGAGCCCATCGTCTCGTCGCGGTGGATACCCGAGGCGATGAAGATCGCGTCGATACCGGCCGCCTCCGCGCCCTTGAGATCCGTCCTCAGCGAATCGCCGACGGCGAGGATGCGCTCGCGCGCAACGGGCGCCGCGCGCAAGGCCTCGGCGGCGGCGCGTGCGGCGTCGTAAGCGTTGGCGTGCGGCTTGCCGGCCCAGTACACCTCGCCGTCCATGCGCTCGTAGAGATCGGCGATGGCGCCCGCGCAAATGAACTGCCGGCCGCCGACGTCGACCACGAGGTCGGGGTTGGCGCATACGAATGGCAGGCGACGCTTAAGCGCGCGTTGCAACAGGGGGCGGTAGTCGTCGGCCGTCTCGGTAAGGTCGTCGTTGAGGCCCGTGCACAAAATTGCGTGCGCCTCCTCCAGCGAGGAGAACTCCGCCGTCAGCCGCGCGAAGGTAGCGGCATCGCGGTCGGCGGGGCCGATGCGGTAGATGCGGCGATAGCCCTTCTCGGCGATGTGGTTGAGCGCGATCTCGCCCGAGGCGACGATGTCGTCCCAGGCTGAGCGTGGCACCGAGCGCGCTTCCAGCATCGCCGCCACCCGCTCCTTAGGCACCGGGGCGTTCGAAACCAGCACCACCGTGCCGCCCTGCGCACGGAAGCGCTGCAGCGCCTCGCACGCGTCGACGAAGGCGCGGTGACCGTCGTGCAGCACGCCCCAGACGTCGCAGAAGACCACGTCGTAGCGCGCAAGCAGCGTGCCGGCGTGCTCGATAATCGGCGGAGGCGAGAAGGGGCTGACGCGCATCGCGAAGGGGTCCTGGCGCTTGCCGAGGCCAACTGAAGGGGGCCTCAATACGTTCAATCCCGCGCCAAGCCAAGGAGATTGCTGGTGCACGGCCATTGGCGTTTTCGATCCGCGATGGATCGTGCATACGTATAGGACTGCGTGATCGCGCGCCCGCGCGCCGAATCAATTCGAGCCACAAGGACGCCATGCTGGAGCAAAGCCTTGGAGCGGCGCAGATCGCCGCGCTTCTCATCCTTCTGCAACGCGGGCTCGAGGAGGTCTACTCGGCGCGCAACACCTCAAGGCTCCTCGCTGAGGGCGGCAAGGAGGCGGGGCGCGACTACTATCCCGTCGTCGCCATCACGCATCTTGCCTGGATCGCCGCGATTTTTCTCTTGATCCCGCCGTCGGCGCCGGTCCTGTGGCCGCTCGCCGGTCTCTATCTGCTCTTGCAGGTCGCGCGCTACTGGATCATCGCCACGCTGGGGCGCTATTGGACGCACCGGATCATCACGCTCCCCGATGCGCCGATCGTGCGCGGCGGGCCCTACCGCTACCTGCGTCACCCCAACTACGTGGTGACAATCGCGGAGACGTTCCTGTTGCCGCTCGTGTTCGGCGACGCGGCCATAGCCGTCATCTTCGGGTGCGTGTGGAGCGCGGTGCTTTACTACAAGATCCTCCTGGAGGACGCCGCGCTCGCCGAGCGCCGCGGCGATTAGCGGCCGGGGCGAAGAGATGCAGGCTAGGACACTCTATCGCGCGGTCGCGGGCGTCATCGTCTTGGGCGTGGTCGTTATTCAGTACGGCCTGGTCACGCGTGATGAAAGCGGCGCGGCGCTTCTCACGACGACGATCCATTTCTTCAGCTTCTTCACGATCTTGTCGAACATTCTCGCCGGTGCGGCGCTGCTCGCACCCGTCGTCGCGCCCACCGCGCGCGCGGGCCGCTTCTTTGAGCGCCCATCGGTGCGCACGGCGATCACCGGCTACATCATCATCGTCGGCGTCGTGTACTATCTTTTGCTGCGCAACATCAGCCACGCCACGGGGGCCCAGCTCCTCTTCGAGCGCGCGCTGCACTACGTGACGCCGCCCTTGTTCGTGCTCGATTGGCTTTTGTTCGTGGCGAAGGGCGGCGTCGACTGGCGCGTCGGCTTCGCCTCGCTCGAGTTTCCGGCGGCCTACGCTGGCTGGACGCTGATCCACGGCGCGCTCACGGGCTGGTACCCGTACCCGTTCCTCGACGTCGGCGAGCTCGGCTACCCGAGGACACTCCTGAACATCGCCGGGCTCGTTGCGGCGTTCCTCGTGCTCGAGCTCGCGCTCGTTGGGATCGGACGGGGTATCGAGGGCTTGCGCGGGCGCTGGCGGGGCCAGACATTATCTTGAGGACATTATCTTCATGCTTGTGTCCTCCCGCTCATTGCGCGCGCGCGTGCGGCGTGCCGTAATCGGGGCATGCAAAGGGGGGACTTCGATGCCATCGCGGTCGGCGGCGGGCTCGCCGGCGCGGCCTTCGCGCTGGAGCTTGCGCGCACCGGTGCGCGCGTCGCCATCATCGAGCGCACGGCGGCCCCGACCCTAAAAGTGTGCGGCGACTTCCTGAGCCGGG
Source organism: uncultured Alphaproteobacteria bacterium (assembly GCA_963724945.1). Taxonomy (GTDB): domain Bacteria; phylum Pseudomonadota; class Alphaproteobacteria; order Rhizobiales; family Hyphomicrobiaceae; genus Hyphomicrobium_A. Next base: position 2,407,683 of record CAVRWL010000003.1, read on the forward strand.
AGGCGCAGGAGATGCTTCTCCACCTCGGTCTCGATGTGGCGGCGATGGGTGCGGCCCCGATCAGGACCCTGCGGCTCGTCGCCGGAGAGCAGCGCGCGCTGGCCGAGTTGCCGTTTGCGGCGGCGGGTCTGTCGCGGCTCCGCCTCGATGAAGCGCTGCTCGCAGCGGCAGAGGCGGCGGGCGCCGAGATCGTGCGCGGGGAGGGGGCGAGCGCGCTCGAGCCTTCGGGCACGCAGGTGCGCGTGCGCGTCGGCGCCAAGGTCCTCACCGCCGGCTGCGCGGCGCTGGCGACGGGCAAGCATAACCTGCGGGGCTTTGCGCGCGCGCACGGCGCCACGACCGCCTACAAGATCAGCCTGGCGCCGTCTCCTCTCGCCGCGCGGCTCTTGAAGGACGTCGTGCAGCTCGTCGGCTACCGCGGCGGCTATATCGGCGCCTGCAACATAGAGGACGACCAGGCGACGATCTGCTGGATGCTCGATGCGCGCACCATGCACGAGGTCGGGCCCGACTGGACGGCGCAGCTCACTCACATCGCGCGCGGCTCCTCGGCGATCGGCGACCTGCTGATCGGCGCGCGCTACCTCTCGGCGCGCCCCGCCGCCGTCTCCGCCATCCCCTTCGGCTACCGCCGCCGCGCTACAATCGCGCCCAACGTTTATCCGGTCGGCGACCAATTGTGTGTCATCCCCTCGTTCACGGGGGACGGGACGTCGCTGGCGTTGTCGTCCGGCGCGATAGCCGCGCGCGCCCGCTTGATGGGCGTGAGCGCCGACGAGTTCCAGCGGGATTTCCTGAAGCGCACCAGCGCGCAGTTCTTGAGCGCGAAGGTCGTCGATGCCGCCTTCAAGTCGGCGCCGACGCGGGCGCTGGGCGTGCGCGCGGTGGCTGTACTGCCCTCGCTCGCGCGGCTCGCCGCGAGCTTGACGCGAGTCAAGGACGTCGCGGCGCTTACGGGCTAGAGCTCGAGCACGATGAAGTAAGCGGAGAAGCCGGGACCGAAGGCCGCCAAGAGATAGCGTCCGTGCGCGTTGTCGGCGAACGCCTCCTTGAGCACGAACAGCGCAGTTGCCGACGACATGTTGCCGTACTTGCGCAACACCTCCCAGGAGTAGCGCAGCTGCGGGCGCGACAAATCGAGCGACTCCTCGGCGGTGGTGAGCACCTTGCTGCCGCCCGGGTGCAACAGGAAGCCGTTGAAGTCCTGCATCGACAGGCCGGCACGGGCGAGAAACGGAAACAGCGCCTCGCCCATGCGCTCGCGCATCAAGGTCGGCAACTCGGGGCTCAAGACCACGCCGAAGCCGTCGTCCTTGATGTCCCAGCCCATGATGTGCTCGGTCTTCGCCCAGAAGTGCTCCCCGATCGCACCGATGCGGGCGCGGCCCTTGGCCTGTCCCCGCGCGGCCGCCGGCATGGCTGCGCAGCACGACGCCGGCCGCGCCGTCGCCGAACAGCGCCGCGGCGACGAACATGGCGAGGCTCTGGTCGTTGACGCGCAGGCACAGGCTGCAAAGATCGACGGTGAGGAACAGCACGTTTGAGCCGGGCCGCGCCTCGGCCATGCGCGTGGCGCGCGCCAGCCCGCCGACGCCGCCGCCGCAGCCGAGCCCGAAGATCGGCAGCCGCTCCACGTCGGGGCGGAAGCCGAGGCGATTCATCAGGCGCGCCTCGAGGCTCGGGATCGAAAGGCCGGTGATGGTGTTGGTGACGATGGTGTCGATGTCGGCGAGCTCGAGGCCGGCCTCGGCGACGGCCTGGCAGGCGACCTGCTCGAGAAGATCGAGCGCGTTGCGTTGATAGATCTCGGTGCGCTCCTCCCAGGTGTGCGTGGTGAGGTGCCACGGCACGGGCTCGACGGAGTAGCGCGTCTCGATGCCGGTGTTGGTGTAGAGCGCCTCGAGGCGGGCGTACTGCGGGTAGACCTTCTGGGCGCGGAACTTCGCGTCCTCCTGCGTCACGACGTGCTCTGGGACAGCGGTGGCGACGGACGCGATCTCGACGCTGACCGCGGACGCGGCGGTGCGCTCGGCAGCCAGTTGGGTATCAATCGCCATGGTTTTGGCCCCTGCACGGTGCACCCCGGAAGGGCGCTTGAGGGCCCAATGCTAAAGCAGGGACCGGGCCCGCGCCATGACATCCAGGGCACAGCGGGCCGACGCAAAGTGCGTCCATGCGCCGCCGTAACAACCTGGGGCTCTGGACGGGCGCCTACTTGGCCTGGATCTTCAACCCGGGCAGGTCGACGCTGACGGAGGTTTGCTGGCTCTCGTAATAAAGGTAGCCGAGAACGCCGACGGCGACGACCAGCACGATGATGAGAACGCTCTTCAAGTCCATGACGGGCTCCTGCCGCTACCGGCGCTCACCGTCGAGTGCCACAACGGCGCGGACGGGGCAAGGGCGTCGGTTGCGCCTCAGTGCGGAGAGGCGCTTCCGCCTTGGGGCGCGGCCTGGGCCGCCGCCGTGGTCGCGGCCTCGAGCTTCTTCTGCGTCGCGCTGAGGTCGCTCTTCAAGCCGGCGACCTCGCGCTCGAGCACGGCCTTCGCCGCCTCCAGCTCGTCCGCCTTCTTGTGGGCAGCATCGCTATCGGCGTGCGCGGCGTCGGCCTCGGTCTTGAGGGCGCCGATGCGGCTTTGCAGGTTGCGCACCTGCTCGAAAGCGGTATCGGCACTCGCTGCCTTGTCGCGCAAGCCTTGGGCCTCCTTCTCGCTTGCCGCGACCTCCCTCTTGCTCGCAGCCGCCTCCTCGCGTGCCGCGGCGAGCTCCGCCTGCAGCTCGGTCATGCGCTTCTGCAGCTTGCCGACGAGGACGGAGACCGCCTCGGCATCGGCACGCGATTTCGCCTCGCGTTGCGTTGTCTTGTCGAGCTGATCAGTCAGCTCCGCCACTGCGTCCTTGAGCTTAGCGCCTTGCGCGGCGAGCGTGGCGTAGGCGGTATCCGCATCGGTGAGGCGTTGATTGGAGAAGCGCGCGATGTAGCTGGCATAGCCGGCGACGAGGGCGAGGATCACGACCACCGACCACAGCCACCAGGGCCCGAGGTTGCGGCGGCGGACCATCGTCAGGGCCCCCATCCTGGGGTCGGGTCGCATCACCATGGCAGCCTCTTTCCTCCCGAAACGTTTGTTGGCCCCCGCGTGGCGCTGCCCGCCCCCGGGTATCCCGAGCATCATGAAATCCATCACAACGGCGTTGTCCACACAATGCGACGGATTTTGGGATTGCGGTGAACGCTTAGGGCGCCGCGGCCACGCGGCGCGGGGGCCGCGAGACGGCCAAGCGGCGCTGGCGGCATTAGCCAAGATTTTGCGTTGCGAAGGGCGCGCGCCCGGCGCGAGCGGCCCAAGTCCTTTGCGGCCTTCCGGCGTCAGATCCGCAATCGCTTGTCTCTGGCGGAACAGAGCGGAGCCGCCGATCCCGCTATTGAATTTCACGTCAGGCGCCGCGGCGCCCTCTCACGGAGAAGACCGCCATGCTCTCCTTCCAAGATAAGCTGAATGGCCTAGAGGCCTGGGCCGACCGCCAGAACGCCAAGGATCTCGAGACCGCGAAGGCGCGGCCGGCCATGTGGCACGTCGGCAAGGGTACGCTCGGCCTCGTCGTCCTCGTCAAGGGCGTTTCGCTCGGCATGCGCGCGGACGGCTTTGGCGAATATGGACTGGCGGCCCTGTTGCTCGCAGGCGGGATCGCCGTCGTGATCGAAAGCGCCCAGATGCTGCGCCAGCGGCTCGCCGCGCGCTAAAGCGAGCCTCGTCTAGCCCTCAAGGCTGGCGACCTGGCGCAAGTCTTCAAAAATATTCACTCTGGCAATACCTCTGCTCGTAGGCCAGACAGCGGCTCCGACAAGAAGCAGATTGCGAGCTGCAACGTTGAGTGACCAAAGCAATCGCAGCCGGACAATGCGGTTTGCTAGCCGCAGGACCTTCGCCTGTGGCGAGCGGTCCCAGGTCAGATGGTCTACTTTGCTTACCCAGTTGCCCTTTTCGTAGTCGCTCTGCATAGGGACGCGTCAGAGGCCTTCCGGCCCCCTTTCCTCGCGATTACCAAGGCATACACCGGCTCCGCGCTGCGGAACGTTATTCGACCGCCGATGTCGTCCGGATCTTTGACCGAGTACCACTGAGCGGGAAACTGCGCGGCTGAGAGATACAATCTTTCTATGTGAAAGCCGGCGGCCTGCAGCGAGCGGTAATAGAATTCCGGAGAGAACTGGTAAAAGCCGTGCCCGCTTTCGCAATTGGCTGGGCACGCGCCTACGTATGTTCCGCCATCTTTGAGCATCGCGGCGATGTTCTTTTGCACTTGAGCAACGTCGTAAATGTGCTCCGTCGTGCCACCGTCGAATATGAAATCGAACTTCTCTTGAGGAGCGGCGTTAAGGGGCCGGTTCAGGTCCGCCAAATCAACGATGCGCCTTCATAATCGGATGCATCCACCGACAGACAATCCGCTGCGCCAAGGGCCCGAAACAAATCCTCCGTGAAGCGCTGGCGAGGAGATTTCTTCGCAGGAGGATCCTGAAAGCGTCCCAAATCAAACGCGCGAGAGACTCTGCGCAAATCGCGGGTCTTGAAGAAGGTGTTTTGTCGGCCGAGCATCAGGACGCGTCCCTTCAGCCGCCCCGCGCGGGCCAACCCTGCAAGCACAGTCAGAGCTGATGCATCAACGCCCATCTTAACCCTCGGTTGCTGGTTACTCGTGGCTCTGCGCAGAGTCCTTCCTAACGAGGGTCTTTGCTTTTCTGAAGATGACTCCAGCTGACGTAGTCAACGCGCGGAATTCCCACGTGTTTATTGGTGCCGGCTGAGGGATTTGAACCCCCGACCCCCTGATTACAAATCAGGTGCTCTACCAACTGAGCTAAGCCGGCGTCCGGCGAGACGCGCGCGCGAAACTGTGCGCACTTGCGCGCCTTATATCGCGCTCGGGCGGCAAGGGCCAGTCCGCGCGCGCGCGCGGCCAGGTGGCAAGGGGCGACAGTCCGGCCGGTCCGCGGACCGTCACAAACGAAAGCGCCGGCTCAAGCGTCCGAGACGCTTCAGCCGGCGCGTGTGCGTGGCGAGACGCTCGAAGCGTCCCCAAGCCTATTCCCAAGTCACCTCGGCGACGGCGCCATCGGCCCAGCCGGCCGGCGCGTCCTCGAGCAATTGCCACACGGTGTCGGGGATCACGTAGTGCTGCATGATCGCGCGCTTATCGAGGCTGTCGTTGTCGAGCAGCCCCTCGCGCACCATCTCCTGCAGCGCCTGCACGTTGCCGCGCGCCTTGAAGCGCTGCTGGTCGCGGCCCTTGTAGTAGAGCAGCACGCCCTTCTCGAGCTTGTCGGCCGACTGGAAATTGCGCTGGGCGTATTTGCGCCGGCTGTGCTCCTCGGCGCGCGCCTCCATCCAGTGCTGGATGTGCGGGATCGCCATGGAGACGAGGCCCGCTGCGATGATGCCCCAGCTCAAGGCGGCGACGAGCGGCAGCACCCAGTACCAGTCCGCGGGAATGCTGGTCGTCTGGCGGAAATGATCGAGGAACAGGATCGCCAGCGTGGCGACCGCAAAGCCCCAGAGCAAGCTGCTCTTCGTGGTGACTTCTCTCAAGTCTTTGGTAACGAGGGTCATATCCATCCTCGAAGGTCCTTCCCAATGGAGCAAGACAGGTGCGGTGAGCCGGCCGGCGGCGGCGCGCGCCGCGGCGCTCAGCGCGTAAAGGGAACGCGGCCCATGCTGCCGAAACGAGCCTAAGATCCGCTTAAGTGCGGCGCGCCGCAGACGAGACGAGCGGCCGCAAACAGGGAGAACCTCAGCGCGGAAAGCGCGATATTTGCGCCATTTCGGCGCGCGCTTAGAGGTTCGTTATCCATTTTCGGTATGGTGAATGAAGGTTGCGTTGGGTCGATCAAGTTTGAGGGTTTCAGCATGCGATTGAAGAGTACGCTTGCCGTCGTCGCCGCCGTCGCCGTGTTGGCGGTGATGAGCCAGGCTCCCGCCGAGGCCTGCTGCCGGCGCGGACCGCCGGCGGGCTGGTGGGGACCAGTGCCGGTCACCCACTACATCTACTCGCCGAACTACTACAACGTCTATTACATGGCGACGTTCGCGCCCGATCCCTACCCGCTCGTCTATGTGCCGCTCGGCTACTGGCCGCGCTACGAGCGCCCCTACGCCGCTTACGGTCGGCGCTATTGGGCGCGGCGGCGGTGGGGTCGCTGCTGCATGGCGCGGGCCTATCCCGTGCCGGCGCCCTATCCGGTGCCGGTGGGCCGCCTGAAATAGGCCGGCCGATACGGCGCGGTGAGTCGAACGCCGCCGCAATCGCGTCCGCGTTCAGGCCGCATTCATGTGGTCTGGCTTTGCATCAAGCGGGGGAACGGGGACATCCGTTTTGCGTTCTCCCGCATGATGCATCGGGCCGCAACCGCGGCGCATGAATTCGGAGACAGCGCATGATCAAAAAGATCTTGCACCCCGTGCTGGCGCTGGCGCTTGCCGCCGGGCTCGCCACGACGTCGGTTGAACAGGCGCAGGCCGGCCGTGGGGCTGGCATCGCCGCAGGTGTCGCCGCCGGCATCCTCGGTCTTGCGATCCTGGGGGCCGCCTCGCGCCCCGGCTATGCCTACGATGACGACGAGCGCGGCGACTGCTACCGCGGCCGCCCGCGTTGCCACTGGGAGGGCCGGCGCTGTTTCGAGAACAGCTATGGCGACACCGTGTGCCGCGGCGGCGAGCGCGTCTGCCACCGTCCGCTCGTCTGCGATTGACGGACGGCCAGGCCCGACGCTTTGGCCAAGGATCTAGATTGAGGGCGGCCGCGTGATCGCGAGCCGTCCTCTTTCGTTTGCTAGCGCCGCCGCCAAGCTGCCAGGTGCAGCGCGATGGCGCCGGCGTTCGACACGTTGAGGCTCGCGATGGGGCCGCCGGTGGCGATGCGCACGAGCCGGTCGCAGCTTTCGCGCGTCAGCTCGCGCAGGCCCTTGCCTTCGGCGCCGAGCACGAGAGCGACACGACCAGCAAACGGCTCCTCCTCGATCAGCGCCTCGGCCGTATCGTCGAGCCCGAGCACGAGAAAGCCTTCATCCTTCAGCTCGGCGAGCGCACGGGCGAGGTTCTGCTCGAGCGCGATCGCGACGAGCTCGAGCGCGCCGGACGCGGACTTGGCGAGCGTGCCGTCGAGCGGCGGGCTGTGGCGGCGCGTCATGACGAGGCCGCACGCGCCGAACACCGCGCATGAGCGCAGGATCGCGCCGACGTTGTGCGGGTCCGTGACGTGGTCGAGGACGACGAGCGGGCCGCCCGTCTCGGCAACAGCCGCGATGTCGGAGAGGCTCGGCTCGGGCAGAGGCTCGGTCTCGATGAGTGCGCCCTGGTGCACGGTGTCGGGGCCGAGGATGCGGTCGAGCTCGCGCGGGCTGACGCGCTCGGGCGCCATCTGGCGCGCGGCGACGACGGTCTTGAGACGGTTCTCGGCATTCTCGGTCAGCAGCAGGCGCGCAATCGTCCGGCGCGGATTGGAGAGAGCAGCCTCCACCGCGTGCAGCCCGAAGAGGCGCACGACGCCGGCGTCGCGCTGATCCTCGCGCGGGTGCGAATGGCCCCGCGCGCGGCCGCGCGGCGCGTGCGGCGCATTGTGGCGCGGCGCGGTGCGGCGGCCGGGGGAGCTGGGTTTCATGCGCGATGGGCTAGAGGTCGTTGCGGGGCCCGCATCCTGCCGCTTTTCCAATTGACATCCAAGGGCTCGCTCACCATAAACCGAGGGCCCTGCCGCCTACCCGCGCGGGGCGATTTCATTTGCGGGCATCGCTGACTTAAAGTGCGGCTGCCCTAAAGTGATTTGGTGCTCAAGGAGGGGTGCCCGAGTGGCTAAAGGGGACGGACTGTAAATCCGTTGGCTTCGCCTACGCTGGTTCGAATCCAGCCCCCTCCACCAAAGTCTCCGAGCGGCGCAAGAGCGGCGATCCTTAGCGGGTGTAGCTCAATGGTAGAGCAACAGCCTTCCAAGCTGATGACGAGGGTTCGATTCCCTTCACCCGCTCCATCGACTAGGCAGTGGGCAATAGGCAATGACGATCGCGCTGCGAACCACCCTCTTGCCTAGTACCTCTTGCCTGTTGCCTCCACCTGCGAGCGTCTCATGATCGTCGTCACCACCAACGACCTGCCCGGCTACCGCGTCGTTAAGCATCTCGGCGTCGCGCGCGGTCTGACCGTGCGCTCACGCTCGATCGTCGGCAACATCGGCGCGGCGATCCAAATCTTCTTTGGCGGCAACATCACACTATATACAAAGCTCGCCGAGCAGGCCCGCCGCGAGGCCTACGAGGCGCTCATCGAGAATGCCAGCAATCTCGGGGCCAATGCCGTCCTCGCCATGCGTTACGACGCCAACGAGATCGCGGCAGCGGTGACGGAGGTGCTGGCCTACGGCACGGCGGTGGTGGTCGAGGAGGAGCGCACGCGCCCTTGAGGCTTGAAAGCCACGGGCAAGTGACAAATGGGAAAACTTCCGCTAAGTATGCCGCCCCCGCGTGAGGGCAGTGCGCATCCACGCAAATATCCTCGTGCGAACTAGGGGTGTAGCTCAATTGGCAGAGCGTCGGTCTCCAAAACCGAAGGTTGGGGGTTCGAGACCCTCCGCCCCTGCCAGATCGTGTTGGTCGCATCCGGGGCGAGGGCATCGGGGTGGCCGGCAACAGAGACCTGTTGTGCGTCAAGTTGTCGCAGTGTGCTCGGGAAAGTCACTTTGATGGCCAAATACAACCCCATCGAGTTTATTCAGGAGGTTCGCCAGGAGGTGGCCAAGGTTACTTGGCCGACCTGGAAGGAGGTGTGGATCACCACCCTCATGGTTTTGCTGATGGTTGCGCTAGCCTCGATTTTTTTTCTTGTCGCAGACTTGGTGATCGGATGGCTCGTCCAGCTCGTGCTGGGCGGGAACCGCTAGAAGCGGCCTGAGCGGGATAAAGAAGACGTGCCCACAAATCTTGCGCAGACGCGCCCCGAGAAAGAGGCAATGGCGAAGCGCTGGTACATCGTCCATGCCTACACCAATTTCGAGCGCAAGGTGGCCGATGCCATAAGAGAGCGCGCCAAGGCGGCGGGGCTGCAGCACCTATTCGACGAGGTGCTCGTTCCCACCGAGGAGGTGATCGAGGTCAAGCGCGGACGCAAGGTGCAGGCTGAGAGGAAGTTCCTGCCCGGCTACGTGCTCGTGAAGATGGAGATGACGGACCCGGCGTTTCTCCTGATCAAGAACACGCCCAAGGTGACCGGATTTCTCGGCGCGGAGAACAAGCCGATGCCGATCTCGGAGGATGAGGCGATGCGCATCCTCCATCAAGTGCAGGAAGGCGTGGAGCGGCCCAAGCCCTCCATCACGTTCGAGGTCGGCGAGCAGGTCAAGGTCGCCGACGGTCCGTTTGCCTCGTTCCAGGGACACGTGGAGGAGGTCGACGAGGAGCGCTCAAGGCTCAAGGTAGCGGTGTCGATCTTCGGACGCCCGACGCCGGTCGAGCTCGAGTTCGGGCAGGTGGAGAAGGTTGCCGGCTAGCTGCCGGTCGGCGTTGAGCCGGGGAAGGGACGACAGAGGCAAAGAATTAAAGAATGCGCCGGGTGCCGCGTTTTTGCGCCTGCTCGCAGAGAGACAACCTCACACGAGGCCTCCCTGCGGAATCCGCGGGAGGGCCTGATGAGCCCGTTGACCGCTAACCCTGGGAAGGAAGTGCCTTCCCGTCAAGTGCTCAGGGGAGACCATGGCAAAGAAAATCGACGGCTACATAAATCTTCAGGTGCCGGCGGGGGCAGCCAATCCTTCGCCGCCCATCGGACCCGCGCTCGGCCAGCGCGGCGTGAACATCATGGAGTTTTGCAAATCGTTCAACGCCAAGACCAAGGACATGGAGCAGGGCACGCCCATTCCGGTGAAGATTACGGTCTACTCCGACCGCTCCTTCACCTTCGAGATGCGCACCCCGCCCGCCTCCTTCTTCTTGAAGAAGGCGGCGAATGTCACCTCGGGCAGCAAGGAGACGGGCCGCACGGTCGCCGGGCAGGTCACGATGGCGCAGGTTCGCGAGATCGCGAAAGTGAAGCTCAAGGACCTGAACACGGACGACGTCGAGGCGGCCGCCAAGACGATCGCCGGGTCCGCGCGCTCGATGGGCATCGAGGTTAAGGAGTAGGGCGATGGCACAGAAGATGAGCCCTGAGGCGATCAAGGCGACGCGCGTAGCCGGCGGCAAGCGGCTCGCGGCGGCGCGCAACGGCGTTTCTCGCGACAAGGCCTACTCCGTCGAGGAAGCGGTGAAGCTCGTCAAGGAGCGCGCCAAGGCCAAGTTCGACGAGACGATCGAGGTGGCGGTGAACCTAGGAGTCGACCCCAAGCACGCCGACCAGATGGTGCGCGGGGTATGCAATCTGCCGAACGGCTCGGGCCGCACCTCCCGCGTCGCCGTGTTCGCGCGCGGGCCCAAAGCCGAGGAGGCGAAAGCGGCCGGTGCCGATATCGTCGGAGCGGAGGATCTCGTCGAGCAGGTGTCGAAGGGCACGATCAACTTCGACCGCTGCATCGCGACGCCGGACCTGATGGGTCTCGTCGGGCGGCTGGGCAAGGTGCTCGGTCCCCGCGGCCTCATGCCGAACCCGCGCGTCGGCACCGTGACGATGGATGTCGCGACCGCCGTCAAGGGCGCCAAAGGCGGCTCGGTGGAGTTCCGCGTCGAGAAGGCCGGCATCGTGCACGCCGGCGTCGGCAAGGCGAGCTTCTCGGAGAAGGCGCTCGCGGAGAACATCAAGGCCTTCGTGGACGCCGTGATCAAGGCCAAGCCGGCGGGGTCCAAGGGGACCTACGTGAAAAAGGTTTCGGTCAGCTCGACCATGGGGCCCGGCGTCAAGCTCGACGCCGCGGGCTTCGGGGGCGGGCAGGCCGCGCCCTAGGGGGCAACAAGAATTCGGGCGCCGGTCCGGCAACGGGCGGGCGTCCGGGTACTCCGGGTGAGACCCAATCGGTCGTCATCCGGGAACTGTCCGAGATTGCGGGTGCCGACGTCGGCAACGACGGCGGCTTAAGCCAGAAGGGCCCGCATGAGACAGGGAAGAACCCGGTTCCAGTGCTCGCGCAGGCGGGTGCCACAGCCGGTTTGAACCTGGGTCAGCACCGTGTCGCCTGTTTGGGCCGCGCGGCAAGGACAGAGCGAAGCGTCGCCCGAAAGCGGATCTCCGCTCACGGCGGCAAGGTGCAACCCCGCGGAAAGCGCTCGAGAGGCTCTTTCCGCAAACTGGAGTGAGCAGGTGGACAGAGCCGCGAAACGTGAGCTCGTGACGTCGCTCAACACCGTGTTGAAAGACACGGGGTTGGTTGTCGTCGCCCACTATGCCGGCATGACGGTCGCCCAGATGACCGACTACCGCCAGCGCGTCAAGGAAGCTGGCGGCAGGGTCAAGGTGGCCAAAAACCGGCTGGCAAAGCTCGCGTTGAAGGACACGACGTACGAGGCGATCACCGATCTCTTCAAGGGGCCGACGTGCTTGGCCTACTCGCAAGATCCGATCGCCGCGGCGAAGGTGTCGGTCACATACGCCAAGGGGAATGACAAGCTCATCATTCTCGGCGGCGCGATGGGAGCGACCGTCCTCGACGCGAACGCCGTCAAGGCGCTGGCCGAGCTGCCATCGCTGGATGAGCTCAGAGCCAAGCTCATCGGTCTCCTCAACGCGCCGGCGACCAAGATCGCCCGCACGGTGATGGAGCCGGGAGCCAAGCTCGCGCGCGTCATCCAGGCGAAGGCATCGCAAGGTGAGGCCGCATGACGGCCCAGCATGACGGCAAGGGCGGCGCGCAGAGCGCCACGCAAGCTAGCTTTAGCGCAGTTCTTCGAGCTGCAATTCAAAGGTTCAGACCGGAAGGAAATTAAGCCATGACCGATCTTGCAAAGATCGTCGACGACCTCTCCAAGCTCACCGTTCTGCAGGCGGCAGAGCTTGCCAAGATGCTCGAGGAGAAGTGGGGCGTGTCGGCGGCTGCTGCCGTCGCCGTCGCCGCCGCTCCCGGCGCCGCGGCGCCCGCCGCCGAGGAGCAGACGGAGTTTGCCGTCATCCTCAAAGCCGGCGGCGAGAAGAAGATCAACGTCATCAAGGAGGTTCGCGCCATCACCGGGCTCGGTCTCAAGGAAGCCAAGGACCTCGTCGAGGCCGGCGGCAAGACCGTGAAGGAGGGCGTCTCCAAGGACGAGGCGGCCAAGCTCAAGAAGCAGCTCGAGGACCAGGGCGCGACCGTGGAAGTGAAGTGACACTCTCGTTCCCTCTCCCCGCTTTCGGGCGGGGAGAGGGAAGACATCGAAACGTTTCTCCGGAGCGTCTTTTGGGGGCCGATGCAACCCTCAAACGGACGCTCCGGTGAGCCGTTTCAAAGGCAAGCGAGGGATGGCGGCCCTCGCCGATGACGCAGCAAGGCGCGGGAGTTGTCGCTCGCGCGGATAATCAAAGGAGCGGACATGGCTGAGACGTTCAACGGCCGCAAGCGCATCCGGAAGAAATTCGGATCGATCAAGGAAGTCGCGGAGATGCCGAACCTCATCGAGGTTCAGAAGAGCTCCTATGACGACTTCCTGATGGTGAAGGAGCCTCCTGGCGGCCGCTCGGACGATCATGGTCTGCAGGCGGTATTCAAGTCCGTGTTCCCGATCTCGGACTTCTCCGGGCGCGCGACCTTGGAATTCGTGCGCTACGAGTTCGAGCCGCCCAAGTACGACGTCGACGAGTGCATGCAGCGCGATATGACCTACTCGGCGCCGTTGAAGGTCAAGCTGCGCCTGATCGTATTCGATGTGAACGAGGAGACGGGCTCCAAGTCCATCAAGGACGTCAAGGAGCAGGACGTCTACATGGGCGACATGCCGCTCATGACGATGAACGGCACCTTCGTCATCAACGGCACCGAGCGCGTGATCGTTTCCCAGATGCACCGCTCGCCGGGGGTGTTCTTCGATCATGACCGCGGGCGCACGCACGCCTCGGGCAAGCTCCTGTTCGCCGCGCGCATCATTCCATACCGCGGCTCCTGGCTCGACTTCGAGTTCGACGCCAAGGATATCGTCTATGTACGCATCGACCGGCGCCGCAAGCTGCCGGTGACGACGCTCCTTTACGCGCTGGGCCTCAACGACGAAGAGATCTTGAGCATCTTCTACAAGCACATCCTCATCAAGGAGAGTAAGCGCGGCTGGAAGATGCCGTTCGTGCCCGAGAAGATGCGCGGCATGACGCCGGTGGCCGACCTTGCCGACGCCAAGACCGGTGAGGTCGTGGCGCGCGCGGGCGAGAAGATCACCGCGCGCAAGGCGCGCGAGCTCGCCGAGGGCGGCTTGAAGGAGGTGCTCGTCTCCGCCGATGATCTTGCCGGCCGTTACATCGCCGAGGACATCGTCGATCTCGAGACGGGCACGATCCACGCCGAGGCCGGCGATGAGCTCGACGCGGAGCTTCTTGCCGAGCTGCGCGAGCAGAAGGTCAAGGAGATCCCGATCCTCGACATCGATCACGTCAACATCGGGCCCTTCATCCGCAACACGCTCAACATCGACAAGAACGCCAACAGCCAAGAGGCGTTGATGGATATCTACCGGGTCATGCGGCCCGGCGAGCCGCCGACGATCGAGGCGGCGACCAACCTGTTCCAGGCGCTGTTCTTCGATTCGGAGCGCTACGACCTCTCCGCCGTCGGCCGCGTGAAGATGAACATGCGCCTCGAGCTCGACGCGCCCGATACCATGCGCGTCTTGCGCCGCGAGGACATCCTCGCCGTCATCAAGACGCTCGTCGATTTGCGTGACGGCAAGGGCGAGATCGATGACATCGACCACTTGGGCAATCGGCGCGTGCGCTCGGTCGGCGAGCTCATGGAGAACCAGTACCGCGTCGGGCTCCTTCGCATGGAGCGCGCCATCAAGGAGCGCATGAGCTCGGTCGACATCGACACGGTGATGCCGCAGGACCTGATCAACGCCAAGCCGGCGGCCGCCGCCGTGCGCGAGTTCTTCGGCTCCTCGCAGCTCTCCCAGTTCATGGACCAGACCAACCCCTTGTCCGAGATCACGCACAAGCGGCGCCTTTCGGCGTTGGGCCCGGGCGGCCTGACCCGTGAAAGGGCGGGCTTCGAGGTGCGCGACGTGCACCCGACGCACTACGGCCGCATCTGCCCGATCGAGACGCCGGAAGGGCCAAACATCGGCCTCATCAACTCGCTCGCCACGTTCGCGCGCGTCAACAAGTACGGGTTCATCGAGAGCCCGTACCGCAAGGTCGTGAACTCGAAGCTGACCGACCAGGTCGTCTACCTGTCGGCCATGGAGGAGATGCGCCACCACGTTGCGCAGGCGAACGCCGAGATCGATGCCAAGGGCAAGCTGACGGGCGATCTCATCACCTGTCGCTTCTCGGGCGACGTCGTGCTCGTAGCGCCCGAAAAAGTCGACTACATCGACGTGTCGCCCAAGCAGCTCGTCTCCGTCGCCGCCGCGTTGATCCCGTTCCTGGAGAACGACGACGCCAACCGCGCGTTGATGGGCTCCAACATGCAGCGTCAGGCGGTGCCGCTGATCAAGGCGGAGGCCCCGCTCGTCGGCACCGGCATGGAGGAGGTCGTCGCGCGCGATTCCGGCGCGGCGATCGCCGCGCGGCGCACCGGCGTCGTCGACCAGGTGGACGCAACCCGCATCGTCATCCGCGCAACCGAGGAGACCGATCCGTCCAAGCCCGGCGTCGATATCTATCGGCTGCGCAAGTTCCAGCGTTCCAACCAGAACACCTGCATCAACCAGCGTCCGCTGGTGCACGTGGGTGACGCGGTGAAGGCCGGTGAAATCATCGCCGACGGGCCCTCGACCGATCTGGGCGATCTCGCACTCGGCAAGAACGTGCTCGTCGCGTTCATGCCGTGGATGGGCTACAACTTCGAGGATTCAATCCTGCTCTCCGAGCGCGTCGTGTTCGACGACGTCTTCACCTCGATCCACATCGAGGAGTTCGAGGTGATGGCCCGCGACACCAAGCTCGGGCCCGAGGAGATCACGCGCGACATCCCCAACGTCTCGGAGGAGGCTCTGAAGAACCTCGACGAGGCGGGCATCGTCTATATCGGCGCGGAGGTTAACCCGGGCGACATCCTCGTCGGCAAGATCACGCCCAAGGGCGAGAGCCCGATGACGCCGGAGGAGAAGCTCCTGCGCGCCATCTTCGGCGAGAAGGCCTCAGACGTGCGCGACACCTCGCTGAGATTGCCGCCCGGCGTCTCGGGCACGGTGGTCGAGGTGCGCGTCTTCAATCGGCATGGCGTCGAGAAGGACGAGCGCGCCATGGCGATCGAGCGCGAGGAGATCGAGCGTCTCGCCAAGGACCGCGACGACGAGATGCAGATCCTCGACCGCAACGTCTATGCGCGCTTGAAGGAGGCCCTCCTCGGAAAGGAGGTCGCCAAGGGACCGAAGACGGCGCGCAAGGGCGCGCACATCACCGAGGAGGCGCTGGAGGAAATCCCGCGCAGCCAGTGGTGGGAGTTCGGCCTCAAGGACGAGAAGGCGCAAGCAGAGATCGAGGCGATCAACAAGCAGTACGAGGACGCCAAGAAGAGCCTGGAGCGGCGCTTCGTCGACAAGGTCGACAAGCTGCAGCGCGGCGACGAGCTCCCGCCCGGCGTAATGAAGATGGTGAAGGTCTTCGTCGCCGTGAAGCGCAAGATCCAGCCGGGCGACAAGATGGCCGGCCGCCATGGCAACAAGGGCGTCGTGTCGATGATCGTTCCGTGCGAGGACATGCCGTTCCTGGAGGACGGCACGCATGTCGACGTGGTGTTGAACCCGCTCGGCGTGCCAAGCCGCATGAACGTCGGCCAGATCCTGGAGACGCATCTGGGCTGGGCCTGCCGGGGTCTGGGGCGCATCATCGACAATGCGCTCGAGCAATTCCACGAGAGTGGGCAGGCCAAGCAACTGCGCGAGGTGATGCAGGAGATCTACACCAACGACGAGATCAAGGGTCACACCAAGGACGATGATCTTGTCCAGATCGCCGACAAGCTCAGGAGCGGCGTGCCGATTGCAACGCCGGTGTTCGATGGCGCCAAGGAGCCTGACATCGTCGAGATGCTGATCGCGGCCGGCTTCGACACCTCCGGCCAGGTCACGCTGTTCGACGGGCGCACGGGCGAGCCGTTCGATCGCAAGGTGACGGTCGGCTACAAGTACCTGTTGAAGCTGCACCACCTCGTCGACGACAAGATCCACGCGCGCTCGATCGGCCCCTACAGCCTCGTCACCCAGCAGCCGTTGGGCGGCAAGGCGCAGTTCGGCGGGCAGCGCTTCGGCGAAATGGAGGTGTGGGCGCTCGAAGCCTATGGCGCCGCCTACACGCTGCAGGAGATGCTGACCGTCAAGTCGGACGACGTTGCCGGACGCACCAAGGTCTACGAGGCGATCGTCAGAGGTGACGACACTTTCGAGGCGGGCGTGCCGGAGAGCTTCAACGTGCTCGTCAAGGAGATGCGCGCTCTGGGGCTCAACGTGGAGCTCGAGAGCGTGGACGTCGCCAGGCTTCCGAGTCCGGAGGAGGAGGGCAAGCCTGCCGCCGAGCAGCCCCAGCTTCCGCCGGCCGCCGAATGAGACAGTGATGCCGCCCCCGGGGCCCGACGTTGGCCCCGGGAGCAACAGTGCGCTGAAGCGCATGACGATGAAGGGCTCGCCGCCAGAGCCCGATTTCCAGAGGATCGCGCCACCCGATCCTCGAATGCGTGATACGGGGCGCGCGCCCTCCGCCCCCGAATGGAGAGACCGGATGAACGAGATTACCAACCTGTTCAAGACGCAAGCGCCGATCCCGACGTTCGATCAGATCAAGATCTCGATCGCCTCGCCAGACGACATCCTGTCGTGGTCGTTCGGCGAGATCAAGAAGCCGGAGACGATCAACTACCGCACGTTCAAGCCCGAGCGCGACGGCCTCTTCTGCGCGCGCATCTTCGGACCGATCAAGGACTACGAGTGCTTGTGCGGCAAGTACAAGCGCATGAAGTACAAGGGGCTGATCTGCGAGAAGTGCGGCGTCGAGGTGACGCTCGCCAAGGTCCGCCGTGAGCGCATGGGCCACATCGAGCTCGCCGCCCCCGTGGCCCACATCTGGTTTCTGAAGTCGCTGCCCTCGCGCATCGGTCTTCTGCTCGACATGCCTTTGAAGGATCTCGAGCGCGTCCTTTATTTCGAGAACTACATCGTCATCGAGCCCGGCATCACCGCCTTCAAGGAGAAGCAGCTGCTTTCCGAGGAGGATTACAACCGCGCGCTCGACGAGCACGGTCCCGACAGCTTCACCGCCGGCATCGGCGCGGAGGCGATCCGCGAGATGCTGTCGGCGATGGACCTGCCCAAGATCCGCGAAGACCTGCGCCAGGAGATCGCCGAGGCGACGACCGACCTGAAGCCGAAGAAGCTCGGCAAGCGCCTGAAGGTCATCGAGGCGTTCTTGGAGTCGGGTAACCGGCCCGAGTGGATGATCCTGACCGTGGTGCCGGTGATCCCGCCGGAGCTTCGCCCGCTCGTCCCCCTCGACGGTGGCCGCTTCGCCACGTCCGACTTGAACGACCTCTACCGCCGCGTCATCAACCGCAACAACCGCTTGAAGCGGCTGATGGAGCTGCGCGCGCCCGACATCATCATCCGCAACGAGAAGCGCATGCTGCAGGAGGCGGTCGACGCGTTGTTCGACAACGGCCGCCGCGGGCGCGTCATCACCGGTGCCAACAAGCGCCCCTTGAAGTCGCTCGCCGACATGCTGAAGGGCAAGCAGGGCCGCTTCCGCCAGAACTTGCTCGGCAAGCGTGTCGACTACTCCGGCCGCTCCGTCATCGTCGTCGGCCCCGAGCTTAAATTGCACCAGTGCGGACTGCCCAAGAAGATGGCGCTCGAGCTGTTCAAGCCGTTCATCTACGCGCGCCTGCAGGCGCAGGGGCAGGCGGCGACGGTGAAGCAGGCGAAAAAGCTCGTCGAGAAGGAGAAGCCGGAGGTTTGGGACATCCTCGATGAGGTGATCCGCGAGCACCCGGTGATGCTGAACCGCGCGCCCACGCTGCACCGCCTCGGCATCCAGGCGTTCGAGCCGACGCTGATCGAGGGCAAGGCGATCCAGCTGCATCCGCTCGTGTGCGCCGCCTTCAACGCCGACTTCGACGGCGATCAGATGGCTGTGCACGTGCCCTTGTCGCTGGAGGCGCAGCTCGAGGCGCGCGTCCTCATGATGTCGACCAACAACATCCTGCATCCGGCCAACGGCTCGCCCATCATCGTGCCGAGCCAGGACATCGTGTTGGGTCTCTACTACCTGTCGATCATGCGCGACAAGGAGCCGGGCGAGGGCATGATCTTGGGCTCGGTGGGCGAAGCGCGCCACGCGCTCGACGCTGGCGTCGTCAGCCTGCACGCCAAGGTGCGCGGCCGCTTCACGACCGTTGACGATGAGGGCAACAAAGTCGTCGAGGTGCTGGAGACGTCGCCCGGCCGCATGATCCTCGCCGAGCTCTTGCCGAAGCGCGCGGGCATCACGCCGGCGCTCGTCAACCAGCTTCTGACCAAGAAGGCGATCTCCGGCATGATCGATGCCGTCTACCGCAACTGCGGGCAGAAGGAGACCGTCATCTTCTGCGACCAGATCATGGCGCTCGGGTTCCACCACGCCTTCAAGGCGGGCATCTCGTTCGGCAAGGACGACATGCAGATCCCCGACTCGAAGGCCAAGATCGTGGCGCAGACGAGCGACATGGTGCGCGAGTTCGAGCAGCAGTACAACGACGGCCTCATCACGCAGCTCGAGAAGTACAACAAGGTCGTCGACGCCTGGTCGAAGTGCACCGATCAGATCGCCAAGGAGATGATGGAGCGCATCTCGGCGGTGCACAAGGAGAAGAGCGGCCGCGAGAAGCCGGTCAACTCCATCTACATGATGAGCCACTCCGGCGCGCGCGGCAGCCCCGCGCAGATGAAGCAGCTCGCCGGCATGCGTGGCCTCATGACCAAGCCTTCGGGCGAGATCATCGAGACGCCGATCATCTCCAACTTCAAGGAGGGATTGAGCGTGCTCGAGTACTTCAACTCGACGCACGGCGCGCGCAAGGGCCTCGCCGACACGGCCTTGAAGACCGCGAACTCCGGCTACCTGACGCGGCGTCTCGTCGACGTGGCGCAGGATTCCATCATCACCGAGGACGATTGCGGCACCGAGGGCGGCATCAACGTGCAGGCGGTGGTCGACGCCGGACAGGTGATCGTCTCGCTCGCCAACCGCGTCTTGGGCCGCACCGCGGCCGAGGACATCGTCGACCCTGCCAACCGCAAGTCGGTGCTGGTCAAGGAGGGCGAGCTCATCGAGGAGCGCCACGCCGAGTTGATCGAGAAGGCGCAGGTGCAGGAGGTGCGCATCCGCTCGGTGTTGACCTGCGACACGGTCACGGGCGTGTGCGCCAAGTGCTACGGCCGCGATCTCGCGCGCGGCACGCCGGTCAATATTGGCGAGGCGGTGGGCGTCATCGCCGCCCAGTCGATCGGCGAGCCGGGCACCCAGCTCACCATGCGTACGTTCCACATCGGCGGCACCGCCAACGTCGTCGATCAGTCGTTCATCGAGTCGAACTTCAACGGTAAGGTGAAGATCAAGAACCGCGCCGTGGTTAAGGACGGCCAGGGCCGCGTCATCTCCATGACGCGGACCATGGCGATCGTTATCGTCGACCAGAGCGGCAAGGAGCTTGCGACGCACAAGGTGCCCTACGGCGCCCGCGTGCACGTGGACGAGGGCGATGCCGTCACGCGCGGCACCAAGCTCGCCCAGTGGGACCCCTACACGCGTCCGATCCTTACCGAGGCGAGCGGCAAGGTCGACTTCGAGGATCTGATCGAGGGCGCCTCGGTGCGCGAGCAGACCGACGAGATGAAGGGCACGACCAACCGCGTCATCGTCGACTGGCGCGCTTCCCCGCGCTCGGCCGACCTGAAGCCCGCGATTATCGTCAAGGACTCCAAGGGCAAGGCGATCAAGGTCGCGCGCGGCGGCGACGCCCGCTATCTCCTGCCCGTCGACGCGATCCTCTCGGTTGATCGCGGTGCCGAGGTGAAGGCCGGCGACGTGCTGGCGCGCATCCCCATGTCGTCGGCGCGCTCGGGCGACATCACCGGCGGTCTGCCGCGTGTCGCCGAGCTGTTCGAGGCGCGCCGGCCCAAGGACCACGCCATCATCGCGGAGATCTCCGGCACGATCGAGTTCGGCAAGGACTACAAGAACAAGCAGCGCATCTCGATCAGGCCGGACAACGCCAAGGAGGAGGCGGTCGAGTACCTGATCCCGCGCGGCAAGAGCTTGGCGGTGCAACACGGCGACCGCGTGGAGCGGGGCGACTTCGTCTACGACGGCCATCCCGCGCCGCACGACATCCTCGCGATCAAGGGCGTCGAGGAGCTTGCCAACTATCTCATCAACGAGATCCAGGACGTCTACCGGCTGCAGGGCGTGACCATCAACGACAAGCACATCGAGGTCATCGTGCGCCAGATGCTGCAGAAGGTTGAGGTGACGGATACGGGCGATACCGACCTGATCAAGGGCGAGCAGCTCGACCGCGTCGAGCTCGACGAGAGGAACGCCGAGATCGAGAAGGCCGGCAAGAAGCCTGCCGCCGCGGTTCCGGTGCTGCTTGGCATCACCAAGGCGTCGCTGCAGACGCGCTCGTTCATCTCGGCGGCCTCCTTCCAGGAGACGACGCGGGTGCTGACGGACGCTGCCGTCAACGGCAAGGTCGACACGCTCGAGGGTCTCAAAGAGAACGTGATCGTCGGGCGCCTGATCCCGGCGGGCACGGGCGGAGCGCTGCGGCGCCTGCGCAAGATCGCGGGCAAGCGCGACGAGCTCATCGCGCGCGAGCAGGCCAAGGTCGACGCGGAAAAGGCGCTTTCGGGCCCCAGTGCCGCTCCGATCCGCCGCCGGCGGCGGACCACGGAGGAGACGGTCGAGTAGCGGCCTGCCAACCCAATCGCTGCGCGGGCGCCGGTGGCGTTCGCGCAGCTCCCGGCCCCCACGGGGCGGCCGGCGCCTGCGCAGGCGCTGCCTCAAGCTGAAGAGGCCTTCAAAAAATAATCGCCAGGGCGCCATGCCGGGTGTTGACCCGATTCCGCGCTCTGTATATAGCTCTCGCACTCTCACGGTAGGTAGTAGGCCGGCTACGCATCTTCTGATGCCCTTGGCTTAAACGCTGCCGTTGCAAAGCAGAGGAACAATTCGGACCACGATCTGCGGCTCCAAGGCGAGCCGTAAGATCCTCTGGTTTTTTCGTGCTGGGCGCGCGCGCTAAGCGAAGCGTGGCTCGGCAGGTTCGGTTTGGCGCACGCGCTTAACCGACAAGCTGACGAGACGAGGCGCATGCCGACGATACAGCAGTTGATCCGGAAGCCCCGGGGTCACAAGACGTACCGCGAGAAGTCGCGGCACATGGAAGGCTGCCCGCAGAAGCGCGGCGTTTGCACGCGCGTCTATACAACGACGCCGAAGAAGCCGAACTCGGCCCTGCGCAAGGTCGCCAAGATCAGGCTGACCAACGGCTTTGAGGTGATCGGCTACATCCCCGGCGAGGGCCATAACCTGCAGGAGCACTCAGTCGTGCTCATCCGCGGGGGACGCGTGAAGGACCTGCCCGGCGTGCGCTATCACATCGTGCGCGGCGTGCTCGACACCCAAGGCGTCGCCGACCGCAAACAGCGCCGCTCCAAGTACGGAGCAAAACGACCGAAGTGACCGCCGCGAGGGCGGTCGTCCCGCCTGAAGCGGGATTAAGGGGCCGGGAATGCGGCCCATTGTTTTTGAGAAGACGGAAGCGAAGGACCTAGGACAGATGTCCCGTCGTCATAAAGCCGACAAGCGCGAGGTCAATCCGGACCCCAAGTTCGGCGAGATCGTCATCACTAAGTTCATGAACGCGGTGATGAAGGAGGGCAAGAAGTCTGCCGCCGAGACCATCGTCTACGGTGCGTTCGAACGCATGGAGACGAAGGCGAAGTCCAATCCCGTTCAGCTCTTCCATGCGGCGCTCGACAATGTGATGCCGGCGGTCGAGGTGCGCTCGCGTCGCGTCGGCGGCGCGACCTATCAGGTGCCCGTCGAGGTGCGGCCCGAGCGGCGCCAGGCGCTCGCCATCCGCTGGATCATCACGGCGGCACGCGCGCGCAACGAGAACACCATGGTCGATCGGCTGTCGGGCGAGCTGCTCGACGCCGCCAACAACCGCGGGACGGCGGTGAAGAAGCGGGAAGACACCCACAAGATGGCAGAGGCGAACCGCGCCTTCTCCCATTACCGCTGGTGATCGGAGGAGCTTCAACACATGGCCCGCGACTACGAGATCAAGGACTACCGCAACTTCGGCATCATGGCCCACATCGATGCCGGGAAGACGACGACGACCGAGCGGATCCTTTATTACACCGGCAAGTCCTACAAGATCGGCGAGGTGCACGACGGCGCCGCCACCATGGATTTCATGGAGCAGGAGGCCGAGCGCGGCATCACCATTACCTCGGCCGCGACCACCTGCTTCTGGCCAGGTCGCGACGGCAAGATGCGCCGCCTCAACATCATCGACACGCCCGGCCACGTCGACTTCACCATCGAGGTGGAGCGCTCGCTTCGCGTGCTCGACGGCGCGGTGTGTGTGCTCGATTCCAACCAGGGCGTGGAGCCGCAGACCGAGACCGTCTGGCGCCAAGGCGACAAGTACGGCGTGCCGCGCATCATCTTCGCCAACAAGATGGATAAGACCGGCGCCGACTTCTACATGTGCGTCAAGGATATCAAGGACAAGCTCGGCGCCCGTACCGTTCCCATCCAGCTGCCAATCGGCGCCGAGAGCGACTTCACCGGCGTCGTCGACCTCATCACGATGAAGGCCTGCGTCTGGGAAGGCGACGGCAAGGACGCAAAGATGAACGTGCAGGAGATCCCTGCCGATCTCAAGGACCGCGCCGCCGAATACCGCGCCGGCATGATCGAGGCCGCCGTCGAGATGGACGACGCGGCCATGGAGGCCTACCTCGATGGCAAGGAGCCCGACGAGGAGACGCTGCGCCGCCTCATCCGCAAGGCCACCATCACCACCGCCTTCTATCCGATGATGTGCGGCTCGGCCTTCAAGAACAAGGGCGTGCAGCCGCTGCTCGACGCCGTCGTCGATTTCCTGCCCTCGCCCGCCGATCGCGAGGCGTTCAAGGGCATCGATCCCAAGAACAACGAGCCCATTCTGCGCAAACCGACGGACGAGGATCCGCTCTCGCTGCTCGCCTTCAAGATCATGAGCTTCGAGCACGTCGGCTCGATCACCTTCTGCCGCATCTATTCGGGCAAGCTGCACAGCGGCATGGCGCTCGCCAACACGACGCGCGACAAGAAGGAGCGCGTTGGGCGCATGTACCTCATGCACGCCGACGACCGCGAGGAGATCAAGGAGGCCTATGCCGGCGACATCGTCGCGCTCTCCGGCCTCAAGGACACGCGCACCGGCGAGACGCTGTGCGATCCGCAAAAGCCGGTGCTGCTCGAGAAGATGGATTTCCCCAACCCCGTCATCGAGATGAAGATCGAGCCCAAGACCAAGGCCGATCAGGAGAAGATGTCGATGGCGCTGTCGACGATGGCGCTCGAGGATCCCTCCTTCCGCGTCGCGGTCGACCAGGAGTCGGGCGAGACGATCCTGCGCGGCATGGGCGAGTTGCATCTCGACATCAAGGTCGACATCCTGAAGCGCACCTACGGGGTCGAGGCCAACGTCGGCGCGCCGCAGGTCGCCTACCGCGAGACGCTCGTGAAGCCGGCCGAGATCGACTACACGCACAAGAAGCAGACGGGCGGCACGGGCCAGTTCGCCCGCGTCAAGCTGCGGCTCGAGCCCAACGAGACGGGCAAGGGCAACGAGTTTGAATCGGAGGTCGTCGGCGGCTCGGTGCCCAAGGAGTACATCCCCGGCGTCGAGAAGGGCATCAACTCGGTCTGGGATTCGGGTGTGCTGATCGGCTTCCCGATGGTCGACACGAGGGTGACGCTCTACGACGGCGCCTTCCACGAGGTGGACTCGTCTGCGATCGCCTTCGAGATCGCGTCGCGCTCGGCCATGCGGGAAGGCTGCGACAAGGCCGGCGTCAAGCTCTTGGAGCCGATCATGGACGTGGAGGTGGTGACGCCGGGCGACTTCGTCGGCAGCGTCATCGGCGACATCAACAGCCGCCGCGGCCAGATTCGCAATCAGGAGATGCGCGGCAACGCCACCGTGATCCGCGCCAACGTGCCGCTCGCCAACATGTTCGGCTACGTGAGCCAGCTGCGCTCCATGAGCCAGGGGCGGGCGTCCTACACCATGCAGTTCGCGCACTACGCTGACGTGCCGCGCAACGTCGCCGACGAGGTGAGGGCCAAGTACGCCTGATAGGAAGACAAGCGCGGCGAGCTAGCAAGGCTCGCGCACCGAGCAGAGTGAGATGACGGGTCCCGCAAGGGGCCGAAACTAAGAGTGGAGAGCCAAAGATGGCCAAGGCAAAATTCGAGCGGAACAAGCCGCACTGCAACATCGGGACCATCGGTCACGTCGACCATGGCAAGACGTCGCTGACGGCAGCCATCACCAAGGTCCTGGCCGAGACCGGTGGGGCGACATACACAGCCTACGACCAGATCGACAAGGCCCCCGAGGAGCGCGAGCGCGGGATCACCATCTCGACCGCGCACGTCGAGTACGAGACGCAGAAGCGCCACTACGCGCACGTCGACTGTCCCGGCCACGCCGACTACGTGAAGAACATGATCACGGGCGCGGCGCAGATGGACGGCGCCATTCTCGTCGTCTCCGCCGCCGACGGCCCCATGCCGCAGACGCGCGAGCACATCCTGCTCGCGCGCCAGGTCGGCGTGCCCGCCCTCGTCGTCTTCCTCAACAAGGTCGACATGGTCGACGACCCCGAGCTCATCGAGCTCGTGGAGATGGAGGTGCGCGAGCTGCTCTCCTCCTACCAGTTCCCCGGTGACGATATCCCGATCGTGCGCGGCTCGGCGCTGTGCGCGCTGGAGGACAAGAAGCCCGAGATCGGCAAGAACGCGATCCTGGAGCTGATGCAGAAGGTCGATGAGTACATTCCGCAGCCCGAGCGCCCGAAAGACCAGCCGTTCCTGATGCCGATCGAGGACGTGTTCTCGATCTCCGGCCGCGGCACGGTGGTTACGGGCCGCATCGAGCGCGGCATAGTCAAGGTCGGCGAGGAGGTCGAGATCGTCGGCATCAAGGACACGCAGAAGTCGACGGTCACCGGCGTCGAGATGTTCCGCAAGCTGCTTGATCAGGGCGAAGCGGGCGACAACGTCGGCTGCCTCCTGCGCGGCATCGACAAGGAGGCGGTGGAGCGCGGCCAGGTGCTGTGCAAGCCGGGCTCGGTGAAGCCGCACAAGAAGTTCAAGGCGGAGGCCTACATCCTGACCAAGGAGGAGGGCGGACGCCACACGCCATTCTTCACCAACTACCGGCCGCAGTTCTACTTCCGCACGACCGACGTGACGGGCGTAGTGACGCTGCCGGCCGGCACCGAGATGGTGATGCCGGGCGACAACGTGACGATGGACGTCGAGCTACTCGTGCCGATCGCCATGGAGGAGAAGCTTCGCTTCGCCATCCGCGAGGGCGGTCGTACGGTCGGGGCCGGTGTCGTCGCCAAGATTACTGAGTAGGGCAAAGCGGCTGAGAGAGCGCCCAGGTTCGGGCGCTTCTTTCTTTTGAAAGAGTGCGGGACATGAACGGCCAGAACATACGCATCAGGCTCAAGGCCTTCGATCATCGAATCCTCGATGCCTCGACGCGGGAGATCGTCAACACGGCAAAGCGCACCGGTGCGGAGGTGCGCGGGCCGATCCCGTTGCCGACCCGGTTCGAGCGGTTCACGGTCAACCGCTCGCCGCACATCGACAAGAAGAGCCGCGATCAGTTCGAGATGCGCACGCACAAGCGCCTCTTGGACATCGTCGATCCCACGCCGCAGACGGTTGACGCGCTTATGAAGCTCGACCTGGCGGCCGGCGTCGACGTCGAGATCAAGCTTTGAGGGGTTTTCCGGGCCGAGGGCGCTTTAGCCCGACGCCCAGAGCGAGAAGGAAGGAATGCTTCGCATGCGTTCCGGAGTGATAGCGCAGAAGGTGGGCATGACCCGCATCTTCACGGACGCCGGAGAGCACATCCCGGTGACCGTGCTGAAGCTCGACAATTGTCAGGTCATCGCGCACCGCACCAACGAGAAGAACGGCTACACCGCGCTGCAGCTCGGCGCGGGCAAGCGCAAGCCTGCCCGCCTCACCAAGGCCGACCGGCAGAATTTCGCCGTCGCCAAGGTCGAGCCCAAGCGCAAGCTCGTCGAGTTCCGTGTGACGCCGGAGAACCTGATCGAGGTCGGCGCCGAGATCACGGCCGACCACTTCATCCCGGGTCAGTTCGTCGACGTGACGGGCTCGAGCCAGGGCAAGGGCTTCCAGGGCGCCATGAAGAGGTGGAATTTCGGCGGCCTGCGCGCGACGCACGGGGTCTCCTTGAGCCACCGCAGCCATGGCTCGACCGGCCAGCGCCAGGATCCTGGCAAGGTGTTCAAGGGCAAGAAGATGGCCGGCCACATGGGCTCGGAGCGCATCACCACGCAGAACCTCGTCGTCGTCAAGACCGACCCCGAGCGCGGGCTCTTGATGGTGCGCGGCGCCGTGCCGGGCTCCAAGGGCGGCTGGGTGCTGGTGCGCGATGCGGTCTTGAAGAAGCCGCCGAAGGACCTGCCACGTCCGGGTGCGTTCAAGGCGCGCTCCGGCGGGGCCCCTGAAGCGGCAGAGCCGAAGGAGCCCGCGTGATGAAAGCCAACGTCACCACGCTCGAGGCCGCCAAGGCCGGCACGGTGGAGCTCGCAGACGCGATCTTCGGCCTGAAGCCGCGTCCCGATCTCATCCACCGCATGGTGCGCTATCAGCTCCTGAAGCGGATGGCCGGCACCCACCACGCCCAGGACCGTTCCGAGGTGAACGTCACGGGCAAGAAGATGTTCAAGCAGAAGGGTACCGGCAGCGCGCGTCACGGCGACAAGTCGGTGCCGCAATGGCGCGGCGGCGGCAAGGCGTTCGGGCCGAAGCCGAGGAGCCACGCCATCGAGCTGCCCAAGAAGGTGCGCGCGCTCGCGCTACGCCACGCGCTCTCCGCCAAGGCGCAAGCCGGCGAGATCGTGGTGCTCGACAAGGCCGTCTCCAAGGACGGCAAGACCTCGGGCCTCAAGGACCAGTTCGCCAAGCTCGCTTGGACCAACGTGCTCATCATCGATGGGGCGGATATCGAGGTGGCCTTCGTGCAGGCGGCGCGCAACCTGCCCAACATCGACGTTCTCCCCGTTCAGGGCATCAACGTCTACGACATCCTGCGGCGCAAGACCTTGGTGCTGACGAAAGCAGCGGTCGCTGCGCTCGAAGAGCGCTTCGCGGGTGCCACCAACGGCGCCCAGGCCAAGGCCAAGTCCCAAGACAAGGCCAAGCCGCAAGACAAGGTCCCTGACAAAGCCCAAGAAAAAGCCAAGGCCCAAGAGAAGACCAAGGCCGCCGGGGAGGGCAAGCGATGATCAAGCGCAGCGCCTACGACGTCATCCTCTCCCCCGTCATCACCGAGAAGTCGACGCTCGTCTCGGAAGCGAACCAGGTGATCTTCAACGTGGCCCGCAAGGCGACGAAGACCGAGATCAAGGCCGCCGTCGAGACCCTGTTCAAGGTCAAGGTCAAGGCGGTCAACACGCTCGTGCGCAAGGGCAAGCTCAAGACCTTCAAAGGCCACCGTGCGCTTTTGAGCGACAACAAGAAGGCGATCGTGACCCTCGAGGAGGGTCACTCCATCGACCTTGCGACGGGCCTCTAAGGAACCGGGACCATGGCACTCAAGACATTCCGTCCGACCACACCCAGCCTGCGCCACCTCGTCGTGGTCGACCGCAGCCAGCTGTGGAAGGGCGCGCCCATCAAGACGCTGGTCGAGGGCAAGACCAAGTCGGGCGGCCGCAACAACGACGGGCGCATCACGACGCGCCACATCGGCGGCGGTCACAAGCAGCGCTATCGGCTCGTCGACTTCCGTCGGCGCAAGCACGACGTTCCCGGCAAGATCGAGCGGCTCGAGTACGATCCGAACCGCACCGCGTTCCTGGCGCTCGTCAAGTACCAGGACGGCGAGCTCGCCTACATTCTGGCGCCGCAGCGGCTCGCCGTCGGCGATCAGGTGGTGGCCGGCGAGAAGGTCGACGTGAAGCCGGGCAACGCCATGCCGCTCTCGGGCATGCCGATCGGCACGATCGTGCACAACGTCGAATTAAAGCCCGGGCGCGGGGGCCAGCTCGCGCGCTCCGCCGGCGCCTTCGTGCAGCTCGTCGGCCGCGACGCCGGCTGGGCGATCCTGAAGCTCAACTCGGGCGAGACGCGGCGCGTGCGTGCCGAATGCATGGCGACGATCGGCGCCGTCTCGAACCCGGACCATTCCAACACGGTGACGGGCAAGGCGGGACGCACGCGCTGGGAGGGCCGGCGGCCGACGGTGCGCTCGATCGCCATGAACCCCATCGACCACCCGAACGGTGGGCGCACCAAGGGCGGCAAGCACTGGGCGACGCCGTGGGGCAAGCCGACCAAAGGCTACAAGACGCGTAAGAACAAGGCGACCGACAAGTACATCATCCGCAGCCGGGCGAAGCAGAAGAAGAAGTAGCAGCCGAGCGGCTTGCGAGGAGAGAGCTTATGACACGCGCAGTTTGGAAAGGCCCATTCGTCGACGGCTACCTTCTCAAGAAGGCGGAGAGGGTGCGCGGTTCGGGCCGCAACGAGATCATCAAGATGTGGAGCCGGCGCTCGACGATCCTGCCGCAGTTCGTCGGGCTGACCTTCGGCGTCTACAACGGGCACAAGCACATTCCCGTGTCCGTGACCGAGGACATGATCGGCCACAAGTTCGGGGAGTTCTCGCCGACCCGGACCTTCCACGGACACAGCGGCGACAAGAAAGCGTCGAAGGCGAGATAAGATGGGCAAGCCCAAACACCAGCGCGCACTCTCCGATAACGAGGCGCAGGCCGTCACGAGAAACCTGCGCGTCTCGCCGCGCAAGCTGAACCTCGTCGCCGGCCTCATCCGCGGCAAGAAGGTCGACACCGCGCTTGCCGACCTGGAGTTTTCCAGGAAGCGCATCGCGCAGGACGTGAGGAAATGCGTGATGTCGGCGGTCGCGAATGCCGAGAACAACCACGGCCTCGACGTCAACGACCTCGTCGTCTCTGAGGCCTTCGTCGGCAAGAACCTGGTCATGAAGCGCTTTGCCGCGCGCGGGCGCGGTCGCGCCAGCTCGATCTTGAAGCCGTTCTCGCAGATCACCGTGATCGTGCGCCAGACGGAAGGGGACGGCGAGGACAAGGGTCGCGCGAAGGGCAAGGCCGCCAAGAAGGCCGCGGGCAAGGCGACAAAGGACGGCAAGGGCGCCAAGTCGGCCAAGGCCGCCGCTCCGCCCAAGGGCGCCAAGGCTGAGGCCAAGATCGAGAAGCCGACGGCGAAATCGAAGAAGAGCGCTCCGGCCGGCAAGTCCGGCAAGGGCGGCAAGGAGACCGAATAATGGGTCAGAAGGTCAATCCCGTCGGCCTGCGTGTCGGCGTCAACCGCACCTGGGACAGCCGCTGGTTCGCTGGGCGCGGCGAGTACGGGCGCCTGCTGCACGAGGATATGCGCATGCGCGATCATATCCTGCAGCAGCGGCGCCAGGCCGGCATCGCCAAGGTCGTCATCGAGCGCCCGCACAAGAAGTGCCGCGTCACCGTGCACACGGCGCGCCCCGGCGTGCTGATCGGCAAGAAGGGCGCCGACATCGAGAAGCTCAGGAGCCAGCTCGCGCGCTTCACCAGTTCCGAGGTGCACCTCAACATCGTCGAGATCAGGAAGCCCGAGATCGACGCCACGCTCGTCGCCGAGACGATCGCCCAGCAGTTGGAGCGCCGCGTCGCCTTCCGCCGCGCCATGAAGCGCGCGGTGCAGTCGGCGCTGCGGCTCGGCGCACTCGGCATCCGCATCAACGTCGCCGGGCGCCTGGGCGGCGCTGAGATCGCGCGCACGGAGTGGTACCGCGAGGGCCGCGTGCCGCTGCACACGCTGCGCGCCGACATCGACTTCGGCTACGGCATCGCCAAGACCGCGTACGGGGTCATCGGCATCAAGGTGTGGATCTTCAAGGGTGAGATCATGGAGCACGATCCCATGGCGGCCGAGAAGCGCAACGCCGACCTACAGGAGAGTGGCGGGGGCGGGCGTCCGCGCCGCGACGGCGACCGCGACCGGGGCGAGCGGCGCGAGCGCGGGGGCGGCGATCGCGGCGCACCCGAGAAGCCGGCCGAGCAGAGCTAAAGGGCGCGGAACAAGGACTTCGACGATGCTGCAACCCAAAAAGACGAAATTCCGCAAGACCTTCAAGGGCCGCATCCACGGCGCCGCCAAGGGCGGCACCACCTTGAACTTCGGCTCGCATGGCCTCAAGGCGGTGGAGCCAGAGCGCATCACCGCGCGCCAGATCGAGGCGGCGCGGCGCGCGATCACGCGTCACATGAAGCGCGCTGGGCGCGTGTGGATCCGCATTTTCCCAGATGTGCCCGTGACCAAGAAGCCGGCCGAGGTGCGCATGGGCTCGGGCAAGGGCTCGATTGAGTTTTGGTGCGCGCGCGTGAAGCCAGGGCGCATCATGTTCGAGTTGGACGGTGTCCCCGACGCGCTGGCGCGCGAGGCGCTCTATCTCGGGGCGGCGAAGCTGCCGATCAAGACGCGCATCGTGACGCGGGTCGGCTGACGATGATTGGTGAGGACGGACGATGAAGGCGGACGCGTTGCGGGATATGTCGCTCGACCAGCTCGACGACCAGCTGGACAAGCTCAAGAAGGAGCAGTTCAACCTGCGCTTTCAGCGGGCCTCGGGCCAGCTCGAGAACACCTCGCGCGTGCGCGCCGTCAGGCGCGACATCGCGCGGCTGATGACGGTTGCCCGCGCCAAGCGCGCAGGCGGCCCCAAAAGCGCGTCGAAGGAGTAACAACAATGCCCAAGCGCGTGCTCTACGGGGTGGTCGTCTCCGACAAGAACGACAAGACGATCGTGGTCGAGGTGGAGCGCCGCTACACCCATCCGCTGTTCAAAAAGACGGTGCGGCGGACCAAGAAGTACCACGCGCACGACGAGAAGAACGCTTTCAAGATCGGCGACCGCGTCGAGATCATTGAAAGCGCTCCGATCTCCAAGAACAAACGCTGGGTGGTCGTGGGCGAGGGCGGCTGAGGCCGCGCTGGAATTTCACGGGGCCTTGCCGGCCCGTTGAGGATGAAGGACCGCTTGGCGGTGGTGGATAAGGAACTGGCGCGATGATCCAGATGGAGACAAATCTCGACGTCGCCGACAACTCGGGCGCGCGGCGCGTGCAGTGCATCAAGGTGCTGGGCGGGTCCAAGCGCAAGTACGCGACCGTGGGCGACATCATCGTCGTCTCCGTCAAGGAGGCGATCCCGAAGGGGCGCGTCAAGAAGGGCCAGGTGATGAAAGCCGTGGTGGTGCGCACCGCTAAGGGCGTGCGCCGCCCCGACGGCTCGCTCATCCGCTTCGACCGCAACGCGGCGGTGCTGATCAACCCGCAGGGCGAGCCGGTCGGCACCCGCATCTTCGGCCCCGTGACACGCGAGCTGCGGGCCAAGAACCACATGAAGATCGTGTCGCTCGCGCCGGAGGTGCTCTAGATGGCATCGCTCAAGATCAGGAAGGGCGACCACGTGATCGTGGTTGCCGGCCGCGACAAGGGCAAGCACGGCGAGGTGATCGAGATGCTGCCCAAGGAGAGCCGCGTGCTCGTGCGCGGCGTCAACGTCGTGCGCCGCCACCAGCGCCAGTCGGCCTCGCAAGAGGGCGGCATCGTCTCCAAGGAGGCGCCGATCCACATCTCGAACCTGGCGCTCGAGGATCCCAAGGACGGCAAGCCGACGCGCATCGGCTTCAAGTTCCTCGAGGACGGCAAGAAGGTGCGCTTCGCCAAGCGCTCGGGCGAGGTCATTCCGGAGAAGTAATGAGCCATGGCTGACAAAGACAAAATGGCTGACAAGGATCGCCCCGGGAAACCGGCCAAAGAGGCCGGCGCGACCGCGCACGCATCCGGCGACAAGGCTGCCAAGGGCCCCAAGCCCGACAAGCAGGCTCAGGGCAAGCGCGGCAAGAAGGATGCGCCGGCCAAGGCCGCGAGCCCCGCCGCGCCGCGCCCGAAAGACTACAAGCCGCGCATGAAGGCGCATTACGAGAAGGTAGTGCGCGAGGCGCTGACGAAGAAGTTCGCCTACAAGAACCCGATGCAGGTGCCCAAGCTGGAGAAGATCGTCATCAACATGGGCGTCGGCGAGGCGGTCAACGACCGCAAGAAGGTGGACAGCGCCGCGGGCGACCTGGCGCTGATCGCCGGCCAGCGTCCGGTGCAGACGAAGTCGCGCAAGGCCATCGCCACCTACAAGCTGCGCGAGGGCATGCCGATCGGCGCCAAGGTGACCTTGCGCGGGGACCGCATGTACGAGTTCCTCGACCGCTTCGTGACGATCGCGCTGCCGCGCGTGAAGGACTTTCGTGGGCTGAACCCGAAGAGCTTCGACGGGCGCGGCAACTACGCGTGCGGCCTCAAGGAGCACATCGTGTTCCCGGAGATCGACTACGACAAGGTCGACCAGATCTGGGGCTTGGACGTGATCGTGTGCACGTCGGCGCAGACGGACGAGGAGGCGCGCGAATTGTTGCGCGGCTTCAATTTTCCATTTCGCAGCTAGAGGACCTCGGGATCACCCCGAAAGGCCTTTGGAGGACTAAAGAATGGCCAAGACGAGTTCGGTTGAGAAGAACAACAGGCGCCGCAGGTTGGCTGCCCAATACGCGGAGAAGCGCAAGCGTCTCAAAGCGATCGCCGACGACCTGAAGCGGCCGGCGGAGGAGCGGTTTGCGGCGCGCATCAAGCTCGCCGAGATGCCGCGTAACTCCTCGGCGACGCGCATCAGAAACCGCTGCGAGCTCACGGGTCGGGCGCGCGGCTACTACCGCAAGCTCAGGATGTGTCGCAACCAGCTGCGGGACCTGGCGAGCCAGGGTCTCATCCCGGGCATGACCAAGTCGAGCTGGTGAGGGACTAGCAAATGTCAATCAACGATCCTTTGGGCGACATGCTGACCCGGATCCGCAACGCGCAGATGCGGCGGCGTCCGAAAGTGGTGACGCCGGCATCCAGCATCCGCGGGCGCGTCCTCGACGTGCTCGCCGAGGAAGGCTACATTCGCGGCTACATGCGCGTCGAGCAGAAGGGCGCCCTTCCGACCTTCGAGATCGAGCTCAAGTACCACAACGGTCAGCCGGCCATCCGCGAGATCAAGCGCGTCTCCACGCCCGGCCGCCGCGTCTATTCCCCGGTCAGGGACATCCCCACCGTCGCCAACGGTCTCGGCGTCGCGATCCTGTCCACGCCCAAGGGCGTGATGTCGGACTCCAAGGCGCGCGAGGAGAACGTCGGCGGAGAGGTTCTCTGCTCCATCTTCTAGGTCACGATCTCCCGGCGCCAGCCGGCAGACTTGCTAAGGTTTGGAAACGCTCATGTCGCGCATCGGTAAGAGACCAGTCCCGGTTCCGTCCAACGTGACGGCGACCGTCACGGGACAGGCGGTCAAGGTGAAAGGGCCGAAGGGAGAGCTTTCCTTCACGGTGCCCGAGGAGATCAAGGTCGCCAAGACGGACACCAGCATCGATCTCAGCCTCGTCGAGGACACCAAGATGGCGCGCAGCATGTGGGGCATGTCGCGCACCATGGTCTCAAACCTCATCCGCGGCGTGCGCGATGGCTATTCGCAGACGCTCGAGATCCAGGGCGTCGGTTTCCGCGCGGCGATGAAGGGCAACGACCAGCTGCAGCTCAACATCGGCTTTTCCCACGACGTGGTGCACAAGATCCCGACGGGCGTCGAGGTGAAGGTCGCCGGCGCCAAGCAGGAGATCATCACCGTCTCCGGCATCGACAGGCAGCTCGTCGGTCAGGTGGCGGCAAACATCCGCGCCTCGCGGCCGCCCGAGCCCTATCAGGGCAAGGGGATCCGCTATAAGGGCGAGTACATCTTCCGCAAGGAAGGCAAGAAGAAGTAAGGACGGCTGGCCATGAGCACGCTCAAAGAACAGTTCGACAAGCGCCGGGCCCGCGTTCGCCGCGCGCTGCATTCGCATTCGGCGGGACGGCCGCGGCTCTGCGTGCACCGCTCGTCCAAGAATATCTACGCGCAGATCATCGACGATAGCGCCGGCAAGACGGTTGCCGCGGCCTCGACGCTCGACAAGGGCGTCAAAGGCTCGCTCAAGACCGGAGCCGACAAGGCGGCGGCGACCGCGGTCGGCAAGCTGATCGCCGAGCGCGCCATCAAGGCCGGCGTCAAGGAGGTCGTCTTCGACCGCGGCGCCTATCTCTACCACGGGCGCGTCAAGGCGCTCGGCGACGCCGCCCGCGAGGGCGGGCTCAACTTTTAAGGGAAGAGGATTTTATCGTGGCACGTCCCCAGGGAAGAGACCGCGGCCGGGATCGCGAGGAGCGCGACAGCGAGTTCACCGAGAAGCTGGTGCACATCAACCGCGTCGCCAAGGTCGTGAAGGGCGGCAAGCGCTTCGGCTTCGCGGCGCTCGTCATCGTCGGCGACCTCAAAGGCCGGGTCGGCTTCGGCCACGGCAAGGCGCGCGAGGTGCCCGAAGCCATCCGCAAGGCGACGGAGGCGGCCAAGCGGGCCCTCATTCGCGTGCCGCTCAGGGACGCGCGCACGCTGCACCACGACAGCCAGGGACGTCATGGGGCCGGCAAGGTGGTGCTGCGCTCGGCTCCCGCGGGCACCGGAATCATCGCCGGCGGCGCCATGCGCGCGGTGTTCGAGATGCTGGGTGTGCACGATGTGGTCGCCAAGTCGATGGGGAGCACCAACCCTTACAACGTGGTGCGTGCCACCTTCGACGCGCTGACGCACCAAGAGAACCCGCGCGGCGTTGCGGCACGGCGCAACAAGAAGGTGAGCGAGATCGTTTCGCGCCGGCGCGACGGATCGGTGGCCGGAGAGGCCGCCGCCGAGGCATGATCGGCGCCGGTGTTGGCATGAGGCAGGAGAGCGCGTGACATGGCCGCCAAGAAGACGATTACCGTTACGCAGATCGCAAGTCCGGCGCGCCGCCCTGGCGTCCAGGCGGAGACGCTTCTGGGTCTGGGCCTCGGCAAGATGCACCGCACGCGCACGCTGGAGGACACCTCCGCAGTGCGCGGCATGATCAGCAAGGTCGCCCATCTCGTTCGTATCGACGAGCCGGCGGCGAAGAAAGGCTAAGGAAGCGCCATGCGGCTCAACGAGATCAGGGACAAGGTGGGCGCGCGCAAGGAGCGCGTGCGCATCGGGCGCGGCATCGGCTCCGGCCTCGGCAAGACGGGCGGCCGCGGCGGCAAGGGCCAGACGGCGCGCACGGGCGTCGCCATCGGCGGCTTCGAGGGCGGCCAGATGCCGCTGCACCGGCGCTTGCCCAAGCGCGGGTTCAACAAGTGGCGGCGCAAGGACTACAACGAGATCAATGTCGGCGCCTTGCAGAGCGCGGTCGACGCCAAGCGTATCGATGCGTCCAAACCTGTGGACGTGGCGGTGCTCGTAGCCGCTGGCGTGCTGCGCCGGGAAAAGGACGGCCTGCGCCTCCTCGGAGACGGCGAGATCAAGGCGAAGCTCGCACTGACGGTTGACCATGCCTCGGCCTCGGCCAAGGCGGCGATCGAGAAGGCCGGCGGGTCGATCAAGCTGATCGAGAAGAAGGTGCTGCCGGCGGACGAGGCCAAGCGCAAGAAGTCGGAGGCCAAGAAGGGGACGTCGGCCAAGAAGCCCGCGGCGAACGCGGACGAGGAATAGACCTTCGCGGGGGCGTGCTCCGGGGGTGGGGGCTCGGGGTCACGGTTGCCTCGGTTGGCCGGGGCTCCCATGTTAGCCGGGGTTGACAACCAACGGGCAAAGCGCGCCGCGATAGGCGCGAAGGTCGGGAGAGACGAACCATGGTATCCGCTGCTGAGCAGCTTGCCGCCAACCTGAACTTCGGCGCCTTCGCCAAGGCCGAGGACCTCAAGAAGCGCATCTACTTCACGCTGGGCGCGCTCATCGTCTACCGCTTCGGCACCTTCATTCCGCTTCCCGGAATCAACCCGGCCGCCTTCGCCCAGACGTTCGACGCCAACGCGTCGGGCATCCTCGGCATGTTCAACATGTTCTCGGGCGGCGCGGTGCAGCGCATGGCGATCTTCGCGCTGAACATCATGCCCTAC
Source organism: uncultured Alphaproteobacteria bacterium (assembly GCA_963724945.1). Classification (GTDB taxonomy): domain Bacteria; phylum Pseudomonadota; class Alphaproteobacteria; order Rhizobiales; family Hyphomicrobiaceae; genus Hyphomicrobium_A. Next base: position 2,444,137 of record CAVRWL010000003.1, read on the forward strand.
ATCTCGGCCTCCATCATCATGCAGCTCATGAGCTCGATGTCGCCGAAGCTCGAGGCCTTGAAGAAAGAGGGCGAGCAGGGGCGCAAGCAGATCAACCAGTACACGCGCTACCTGACGGTTCTGCTCGCCGCCTTCCAGGCCTACGGCATCTCCATCGGGCTAGAAAGCTCGCACAGCACCGTGGGCGCGGTGGTCATCAATCCCGGCTGGTTCTTCCGCATCACGACGGTGATCACGCTCGTCGGCGGCACGCTGTTCCTGATGTGGCTCGGCGAGCAGATCACGCAGCGCGGCGTCGGCAACGGCATCTCGCTCATCATCTTCGCCGGCATCGTAGCGCGCTTGCCGTCGGCGCTGGCGGGTCTGTTCGAGCTCGCGCGTACGGGCTCCCTGTCGATGGGGCTGCTGGTCGCTCTGCTGGTCATGATGCTGGCCGTCGTCGCCGCCATCGTGTTCATGGAGCGCGCGCAGCGGCGCCTGTTGATCCAGTATCCCAAACGCCAGGTCGGCACCCGGATGTTCCAGGGCGATTCCTCGCACCTTCCCCTGAAGCTCAACTCGGCCGGCGTGATCCCGCCCATCTTCGCCTCCTCGCTGCTATTGCTGCCCATCACTGCGGCGCAGTTCACGGCCGGGCAGGGGCCCGAGTGGCTCAACTCCATCGTCGCCTCCTTGGGACGCGGGCAACCGCTGCACATCGTCGTCTACGTGGCGCTGATCATCTTCTTTGCGTTCTTCTATACGGCCGTCGTGTTCAATCCGAAGGAGACGGCCGACAACTTGCGCAAGTACGGCGGCTTCCTGCCTGGCATCCGCCCGGGCGAGAAGACGGCCGAGTACATCGACTACGTGCTGACCCGCATCACCGTCGTCGGCGCCCTCTACCTCGCTGGCGTTTGCGTCCTGCCGGAATTTTTGATTTCCTATGCCGCCGTGCCATTCTATTTCGGCGGCACCTCGCTGCTGATCGCGGTGAGCGTCACCATGGACACCGTCGCTCAGGTGCAGAGCCATCTGCTCGCCCACCAGTACGAAGGCCTGATCAAGAAAGCAAAGCTCAGAGGCGCATCGAGAGGCCGGAGATGAACCTGATCCTGCTTGGTCCCCCCGGAGCAGGCAAAGGAACGCAAGCCGAGGCCATCACCGAAAAGCGGGGTCTTATTCAGCTCTCGACCGGGGACATGCTGCGCCAGGCGGTCAAGGCCGGCACGGCCATCGGCCAGGAGGCCGGTGCCATCATGGAGGCGGGCGGCCTCGTTCCCGATAACGTCGTCATAAAGATCATCGCCGAGCGCATCGCGGCGCCCGACTGCGCCAACGGCTTCATCCTCGACGGATTTCCGCGCACGTTGAAGCAGGCGGCCGCACTCGACGAGCTGCTCACCTCGCAAGGCAAGCAGATCGATTGCGTGATCGAGCTCAAGGTCGACGATCGCGCCATCATCGATCGCATCTCCGGACGCTACATCTGCGCCAACTGCGGGGCCGGCTACCACGACACCAACTGCAAGCCCAAGGTGGCCGGCGTGTGCGACCGCTGCGGGGGCACGGACTTCGTGCGCCGTGCCGACGACAACGCGGAGACGGTTAAGAACCGGCTCATGGCCTACTACCGGGAGACGGCGCCGCTGATCGGCTACTACTTCTGCAAAGGCAAGCTCAAAAGCGTCGACGGAATGGCACCAATTGCCGATGTTTCCGGGCAAATCGAGGCCATCCTGGGGGCCTGCTGACCCAAGGCACAGGGCCTTAAAAAAACCGTTATCCGCCGATTGACGGGCGCCTATTGCTCGGCTACAACACCCCGTTCTTAACGCACCTCTCTCAGGAATCCGGCCTGGTGGTAGTCGGGCCGGAGAGGCGCGTTTTTGGCGCGGGAAAAGAGCAGTGGCGGAGGCCGGCGAAGAGCGCGGGCGTCCCCCGGCGGCGGCAATCGAGACTTCAGGAGAGACGTGTGGCCCGTATCGCAGGCGTCAACATTCCGACGCAGAAGCGCGTCGTCATCGCGCTTCAATATATTCACGGGATCGGCCCCAAGTTTGCAAAGGACATCTGCGGCAAGGTGGGCATTCCCGCCGAGCGCCGGGTCAATCAGTTGACCGACGCGGAAGTCTTGCAGATCCGCGAGACGATCGACCGCGACTTCATGGTCGAGGGCGATCTGCGCCGCGAGGTCATCACCAACATCAAGCGCCTGATGGATCTGGGCTGCTACCGGGGCTTGCGCCATCGCAAGGGGCTGCCCGTGCACGGCCAACGCACGCATACCAATGCGCGCACGCGAAAGGGCCCGGCCAAGCCGATCGCGGGCAAGAAGAAAGCTTGATCGTTCATTCATCGGGGAGGGCAGGTGCCGCTCCCCGTTCGTGCATGCACGAGGAGCCGCGCTGGACGCGGTTTTGGGAGATTTAGAAGAAATGAGCAAAGAGCAAGCCGCAGGTCGCGCCAAGGTGCGCAAGCGCGAGAAGAAGAACATCACCTCCGGCGTTGCCCATGTAAACGCGTCGTTCAACAACACGATGATCACGATCACGGATGCGCAGGGCAACACGATCGCCTGGTCGTCCTCCGGGACCAAGGGCTTCAAGGGCTCGCGCAAGTCGACACCGTACGCCGCCCAGGTCGCCGCCGAGGACGCGGGCAAGAAGGCGATGGAGCACGGCATGAAGGTGCTCGAGGTCGAGGTGTGCGGCCCCGGATCGGGTCGGGAGTCGGCGCTGCGAGCGCTGCAAGCCGTCGGTTTTCAGATCACCTCCATCCGCGACGTGACCCCTATTCCACACAATGGCTGCCGGCCGCGCAAGCGCCGGCGCGTTTGAGTTGATGGCGCCGGGATAGCCGGCGCCGGATTCGTTGCGATTACGCGACTGACCTTGAACCGAGATGGATGCGTCCGCGCCCGCAATAGGCGCAGGCAACACATCAAGCGAGGCTCCCCGTGGTGAACGTGCTGCAAAAGAACTGGCAAGATCTGATCAAGCCCAACAAGCTCATGGTGACGCCGGGCCGCGATCGCAACAAGGTGGCGACCGTGGTCGCCGAGCCCTTGGAGCGCGGCTTCGGCATGACGCTCGGCAATGCGTTGAGGCGCGTGCTGTTGTCCTCGCTGCAGGGCGCGGCGATCAAGACCGTGCAGATCGACGGCGTGCTGCACGAGTTCTCCTCGATCCCGAGCGTGCGCGAGGATGTGACGAACATCATCCTCAACATCAAGGAGATCGCGCTGCGCATCCACTCCGAGGGCGTCAAGCGCATGGTCCTGAAGAAGGAGGGCGGCGGCCCGGCCTGCGCCAAGGACATCGAGGCCGGCTCGGACGTCGAGATCCTGAACCCGGAGCACGTCATCTGCACGCTCGACCAGGGCGCCTCGATCCGCATGGAGTTCACCGCCGACATCGGCAAGGGCTACGTGCCGTCTGAGCGCAACCGTCCCGAGGACGCGCCGATCGGCCTCATCCCGGTCGACAGCCTCTACAGCCCCGTGAAAAAGGTCTCCTACAAGGTCGAGAACACGCGCGAAGGCCAGATCCTCGACTACGACAAGCTCACCATGACGGTGGAGACGGACGGGTCGTTGAAGCCGGAGGACGCGGTCGCGCTTGCGGCCCGCATCCTGCAGGACCAGCTCGCCGTCTTCATCAACTTCGAGGAGCCGACCAAGGCGGTCGAGGAGCAGCGCCACCCAGAGCTCGCCTTCAATGCCGCGCTTCTGAAGAAGGTGGACGAGCTGGAGCTCTCCGTGCGCTCCGCCAACTGCCTGAAGAACGACAACATCGTCTACATCGGCGACCTCATCCAGAAGACGGAGGCCGAGATGCTGCGCACCCCCAACTTCGGCCGCAAGTCCTTGAACGAGATCAAGGAGGTGCTGGCGTCCATGGGGCTGCATCTCGGCATGGAGGTGCCCAACTGGCCGCCCGACAACATCGAGGAGCTGGCCAAGCGCTTCGAGGACCAGTATTAGGCAGTCGGCAAAGGCAGTTGGCAGTCGTAAATGCGACCTCGCTACTGCCGACTGCCCCATTGCCGACTGCCCACTACGAGGTGAGGCCAAAGAACCTCCCCGTAACAACCTCAGAGAAAGTGAAACGACGATGCGACATAAGAAATTGGGGCGCCGCTTCAGCCGCGACCCGTCTCACCGCCAAGCCATGTTCTCCAACATGGCGGCGGCCCTCATCCGTCACGAGCAGATCGTGACGACGCTGCCCAAGGCCAAGGACTTGAAGCGCGTGATGGACAAGTACATCACGCTCGCCAAGCGCGGGGATTTGAACTCGCGCCGCCTCGCAGCGAGCCGGCTGCGCGACGAGGACATGGCCAAGAAGCTATTCGACACCCTCGCACCCCGCTACAAGGACCGCGCTGGCGGCTATACCCGCGTGCTCAAAGCGGGCTTCCGCTATGGCGACAGTGCTCCGCGCGCGGTGATCGAGCTCGTCGATCGCGACACCACCGTCAAAGGCAAGGAAGACAAGGAGCGGCACGCAGCGGCGCAGGCGGAGAAGGCTGAGGCCTAACTCGTCCCGCACGCGTTGTGAGCACGACCTTGGGCGCACGATGGGGCGCGTCCTGGCGGGGACGCTCCCCGCGCGGAGGCCCGGCGAGCCGCCTCTCCGATTCCCGAATTGAATCCTGAGCTTGGGCACCCTGATCTAAGGGGGTCCTGGCGCTGCCACGGCGGTGGCGCTAATGGTCTGCTGCCGGCGCCGGGCGCCGTGGAACGCCATCGGCGGCGATGAAAGGGAGAGGCTATGACCAAAGTTCTGGTCACGGGCGCGTCGGGCTTCATCGCCAAGCACTGCATCGCCGAGTTGTTGCGGCGCGGCTTCGCCGTCAGGGGAACGCTGCGCAACCTCGGACGGGCAGAGGAGGTGCGCACAAGCATCGCCCGTGCTGGCGCCGATGCGAGTGGGGTTGAGCTCGTCGCCGCCGACCTTCTGAGCGATGAGGGCTGGGAGGAGGCGATGCAGGGCTGCACGTATGTGCAGCACGTCGCCTCGCCATTCCCCCTGACGGAGCCCCGCAATCCTGAGGACGTGATCCGCCCGGCGCGCGAAGGGGCCGTGCGCGTGATCCGCGCCGCCGGCCGCGCCGGCGTCAAGCGCGTCGTGATGACCTCCTCGATCGTCGCCATCGACCTGCCGTGGCCCGACGCTCCGCTCGGGCACGTGTTTACCGAGGCCGACTGGACCAATCCGGAGCGGCCCGACATCACAACCTACGTCGTGTCGAAGACGCTCGCCGAGCGCGCCGCGTGGGACTTCGTCAAGAGCGAGCGCGCCGCGCCCGAGCTCGCCGTCGTCAACCCGGCCTTCGTGCTCGGGCCGGCGCCCGACGCCGATCTCTCGACCTCGCAGGAGGTGCTACGCCTCATGGGGATCGGGGCTTATCCCGCGGCCCCCAAGATAGGATTTCCGATCAGCGACGTACGCGACGTGGCGGCAACGCACGCCCTCGCCATGGAGCATCCCAAGGCGGCAGGCGAGCGCTTCCTGTCGGCGAACGGCTTCTTGCGCCTCATCGAGGTGGGGCGGCTCATGGCCGAGGAGCTGCCCGACCTCAAGCGCAAAGCGCCGAAGTTCGAGATGCACGATTTCGTCGTGCGGGCGCTCTCCTACGTCGACCACCGCCTCAAGGCCGTGCTGACGGATCTGGGCCACCCGCGTCCGGTCTCGAACGCCAAGGCCCACGGCGTGCTGGGTCAATCGTTCCGCTCGGCCCAGGAGGCCGTGCGGTCGGCCGCCGCGAGCCTGCGGGAGCTGCATATCATCTGACTGCGGTGTCGCCCTCTTGGCGCCTCGGGAATGCGTAAGACGAGGCTAGAAGGCGCGGTTTGTCGCAGGGTGTGGAAGGCGCGACGCCTGCGAGGCTTTCTCGGCAACGGCACCTGGCCTATAGAACGCGAAGGGATGCTTCGGGAAGCGGCGAGACCGCGCCTTCACGAGCTGGGGAGCCAGATAGAATGATGAGCCCAGGGACGCCCGCCATACGTTTGCTGTCCGCAGTCGCCGCCACCTGCGCGCTCCTCATCGGCGCTGCCGGTCCGGCGCTGGCCCAATTGCGCGAGCTCCCACCTGGGCGCGCGGCCGTGCAGTACTCCTACGCGCCGATCGTCAAGAAGGCGGCACCCGCCGTCGTCAACGTCTACGTGCGCTCGCACGTGCGCACCGTCGAGTCACCCTTCGCCAGCGATCCTTTTTTCCAGCACTTCTTCGGCGGAAATTTCGGGCTGCCGCGCGAGCGTATCCAGAGCTCGCTCGGCTCGGGCGTGATCATCAGCCCCGATGGCGTGATCGTCACCAACACGCACGTGATCAAGGGCGGGGCGCACACCGAGATTCGCGTCGCGCTCGCCGACAAGCGCGAGTTCGACGCCCGCATCGTGGCCCAGGACGAGCGCAATGACCTTGCCGTACTCAAGATCGAGGGCGGGAGCGGCAATTTCCCGTTTCTCCAGTTCGATGATTCCGACAAGCTCGAGGTCGGCGACATCGTGCTCGCCATCGGCAATCCGTTCGGCGTCGGCCAGACGGTGACGAGCGGGATCATCTCGGCGCTGACGCGCACGGAGATGGCGCAGTCCGATACGCAAGTGTTCATCCAGACGGATGCCGCCATCAATCCCGGCAACTCGGGCGGCGCCCTCGTCGACATGGCGGGTAAGCTCGTCGGCATCAACACCATGATCTTCTCGCAGTCGGGCGGCTCGGTCGGCATCGGCTTCGCCATCCCGTCGAACCTCGTGCGCCTCTTTGCCGACAACGCGATGGCCGGACGCAAGATCGAGCGGCCGTGGATCGGCGCGCAGCTCGACACGGTGACGCGCGATATGGCGCAGAACTTGGGGCTTGAGCGCATCTCCGGCGCCGTCGTCATGCGGCTCACGCGCGGCGGCCCGGCGGAGAAGGCGGGGCTCGAGCTCGGCGACGTCATCACCACCGTCGACGGTTTCGAGGTGGGCGATGCGCATTCGGTGAATTACCGCCTGACGACGCGCGGCATCGGCAACACGAGCCGGCTCGGCGTCATCCGCAAGGGCAAGCTGATTGCAGTCGGGATTGGGCTCGAGGCTGCGCCGAAGCCAGGGCGCGACGACGTGCGCAATCTGTCGGGCAATCACCCGTTCGACGGCGCGCGCGTGTCCAACATCCTGCCGAGCGTGGCCGATGAGCTGAACCTCGATGACACCGAGGGCGTCGTCATCGTGGCGGTGCGCAAGGACGGCATCGCAGCGCGGCTCGGCTTTCAGCCCGGCGACGTCATCCTGCAGGTGGGCGACACCAAGATCAACGACGTCGTCACCCTCGATAAGATCACCCGTGAGCCGCAGCGCATCTGGCGCATCTCCATCAAGCGCGGCGGCCAGGTGATGAAGCTCCAGCTTTCGGGGTAGCATCGTGTGATGATCGAGAAATTCGCAATCGTGTGCGGCAAGGCTCAGAGCGAATTTCTCGATCTGAATCCCACGAGCAATTCTATGAGGCTAGTGTCCCTTTTGATTCCGAAGTTCGCGTCAGGACCTAGCATCGAACGCAGGCGAACTTCGGAATCGGGACACTAGTGGCGAACCTCTTCGAGGCCGCAGGTCTGGAAAAGGGCGCGCCCCGCCCTCTCGCAGACCGTCTGCGCCCGAAGACGCTAGCCGAGGTGGTCGGCCAGGGGCAGCTGGTCGGGCCCGACGGCACGCTGACGCGGATGCTGAAGAGCGGCCGCCTGCCCAACCTCATCCTGTGGGGCCCGCCCGGCTCCGGCAAGACGACGGTCGCGCGCCTGCTTGCCGGCGAGACGCAGCTCGAGTTCGAGCAGCTCTCCGCCATCTTCTCGGGCGTGCAGGACCTGCGCAAAGCCTTCGACCGGGCGCGCGCACGGCGCGAGCAGGGGCGCGGCACGCTGCTCTTCATCGACGAGATCCACCGCTTCAACCGCGCGCAGCAGGACAGCTTCCTGCCGCACATGGAGGACGGCACCATCACCCTCGTCGGGGCGACGACGGAGAACCCTTCCTTCGAGCTCAACGGCGCGCTTCTGAGCCGCGCAAGCGTGCTCGTGTTCAACCGGCTCGAGGCCCCGGCGCTGCAGGAGCTCCTCACGCGCGCCGAGGGCGAGGAGAAACGCGCGCTGCCGCTCGATGCGGACGCGCGCGAGGGGCTCATCGCCATGGCCGACGGCGACGGGCGCGCGGTGATCAACCTCGCCGACGAGGTGTTCGCGGCCGTGGCCCCGGGATCGGCCCCGCTCGACCGCGCGGGGCTGACCCGCCTCGTGCAGCGGCGCGCGCCGCTCTACGACAAGTCGCGAGAAGGCCATTACAACCTGATCAGCGCGCTGCACAAGGCGGTGCGCGGCTCCGACCCCGACGCTGCTCTCTATTGGCTCGCGCGCATGCTCGATGGCGGCGAGGACCGCCTCTTCCTCGCGCGCCGGCTCGTGCGCATGGCGATCGAGGACGTCGGGCTCGCCGATCCGCAGGCCCTCGTGCAGGCGCTGGCGGCGAAAGACGTCTTCGACTTTCTCGGCAGCCCCGAGGGCGAGCTGGCGCTGGCGCAGGCGACGATCTATCTCGCCACCGCGCCCAAGTCGAACGCCGGCTATCGCGCCTACAATGCGGCCATGCGCGCGGCCAAGGAGCACGGCAGCCTGATGCCGCCCAAGATCATCCTCAACGCGCCGACCAAATTGATGCGCGACGAAGGCTACGGCGCCGGCTACGCCTACGATCACAACGCCGAGGAGGCCTTCTCGGGGCAGAACTACTTCCCCGACGAGATGGAGACGCGCCCGCAGTTCTACGATCCGCCCGACCGCGGCTTTGAGCGCGAGTTGAAGAAGCGGCTCGAGCATTGGGCGAAGTTGCGCGCCGAGCGCGGGAAGAAGTGACGCGCGCGCCCTGAATCCTGGAAAAGTCTCAAGCTTGCGCTTCCGGCCGTAACATGCGGCGAAAGAGGGCGAGCTGCTCGCCGGCGAGGCGGACGCGCTCCTCGGCGGAATACTCGTCCCAGTGGGTCATGAACCAGCGGTCGAGCGCCTCCCCGAGGCCCAACGTGCCGTCGACCAGCATGGAGGTCGGCAGATCGCTGCGCACGACGCCGAGCTCCTGCCCGTGCTCAATGAGCGTCTGCAGCCAGCCTCTTGCCGAACGAAACATCCGATCGGTGGCACGGGCTTCTTTGCGGTTTCCCCGCAGCTGATAGAAAAGACGCCCGAGCCGCACGTACCAGGCGTTGCTTGCGCTCAGCTCCGTCGCCTTGCGGCAGAACGCCTCGAGCTCGCGCCAATAGGTCTGCGCGGTCAGCTTGCTCGGGTCCAGGCCCCCGACCTCGGTGATGAGCAGTGCCACCGCGCGCTCGACGATGGTCGTGAATAGGTCGGCCTTGTCGTCGAAATAGTAATAGAGCGAGCTCTTGCCGATCCCCGCCTTCTCGATGATGCGGTTGAGAGAGGCGGCGTCGTAGCCGTGCTCTGCAAACTCCTCCGCGGCGCTCTGAAACAGACGCTCCTTTCGCTTCGCATCGAGGTTTTCCAGGCGCCGCGGATTCATTCGGTCTTGACCTTCGGGCTAGGCGGGGGCATGCTTTGTACCAGTTGGTACACAAGTATGGTCCAATAGCGTTATAGCTGGTTCGCGCCGGTCATGGCAAAGGCGCTTCCGCGCCTGACTACAGGCCGGGGGCGCGGAGGTCGAGCGATGCAGACCCAATCGATCCTCATTTCCGGCGCCGGCATTGCCGGGCCGACGCTTGCCTACTGGCTTATGGAGTACGGTTTCAAGCCAACGCTCATCGAGCGCGCGCCGCACCTGCGCAGCGGCGGCTACGTGATCGATTTCTGGGGGCTCGGCTACGACGTGGCCGAGCGGATGGGGCTCGTGCCGGCCTTGCGCCGCATCGGCTACGACGTCCAGGAGCTGCGTCTCGTCGATGAGGAGGGACACCGGGTCGGCGGCTTCGGCGTCGAGGTGATGCGCGAGCTCACGGGCGGCCGCTACGTCAGCATTGCGCGCAGCGAGTTGGCCCAATTGTTGTTTGAGAAGATCGAGGGCCGCTGTGAGACGCTATTCGGCGACAGCATCACGGCGCTCAAAGAGCAAGGCGACGGCGTTAAGGTCAGCTTCGAGCATGCGCAAACGCGGCGCTTCGACCTCGTGATCGGGGCCGACGGCCTGCACTCGGAGGTGCGCCGCCTCGCCTTCAGGGACGAGGGGCGGTTCGAGAGATACCTCGGCTACATGGTCGCGGCCTTCCAGGCCGAAGGCTACCGGCCGCGCGACGACCTCGTTTACGTGAGCTATGGCCTGCCGGGGCGCCAAGTGGCGCGCTTTGCCATGCGCAGCGATCGCACCATGTTCCTGTTCGTGTTTGCCGCCGATGAGCCGCCACGCATCGAGCCGCACGATATGGCCGCGCAAAAGGAGTTGCTCAACGCGAAGTTCCGCGACGCCGGCTGGGAGTGTCCGCAAATCCTGCGGGCACTGGCCGAGTGCAACGATCTTTATTTCGATCCCGTTGCGCAAATCCGCATGGACGCCTGGTCGAAGGGACGCGTCGCGCTCGTCGGTGATGCCGCGTTCTGCGTGTCGCTGCTGGCCGGCCAGGGCTCCGCGCTGGCGATGACTGCGGCCTACGCGCTGGCGGGCGAGCTCGGCCGCAGCAGCGCCGATCCACAAGCGGCCTTTCGCCGCTACGAGGCGCTGCTGCGGCCTCTGATGGCGACAAAGCAGAAGGCAGCAGAGCAGTTCGCGGGCAGCTTCGCGCCGAAGACCCGCCTCGGGCTCTTCCTGCGCAACCAGGTGACGAAGGCCTTTGCAATCCCCTATGTGGCAAAGATGACGATGGGGTCGAGCCTTCTCGATCGCATCGAGCTTCCCGACTACGAGGGCGCTCGCAAGCCCGCCTGAGGCCCCGTTCCCACTACGGTTGGCCCCTGGCCGCATCCGCGCTTATACTGGGGCCTGCGTGGGGGTGGAGCGGGCGCATTCGGTAAGTAAGGGGCGGTCAGATGGTCAAGTTCGTCGATCTGTGGCGCGGGCATCCCATCAACGAGTCGATATCGACGCCGTGCATCGCGCCCCACGACCTTACGAACATGGAAGGCCAGCATATCCCCATGGGCTTCCCCGTGTTCCACAACCAGTGCGCAATCCGCATGGGCGTCGCCCTGCGGCGCGCCGGTGTTAAGGACAGCCAAATCTCCGGATGCCCCTACTGCTCGGTGCACCCGCGCTCGGACATGCATTTCATCAACGCGACGCAGCTCGCGCATTCGATTGAGGGTGCGCATCTGCCGGGTGTCGCCCCCGTGGAGAAGATCACCGGAACGGAGACGGCCCACTACTACCCGAAGCTGTTCGGGCGCACGGGCATCGTCTACTTCCAGGACTACTGGAACCGCACATCCGACAGCGACCACCCCACAGGCGACCACATCGACGTGTGGAATGGCTACCGCTCGTCGGCCAAGTGGCTGCTCGAGTGGTTCTCCTGGCTCGGCTACTATTCCAACTACGCCCACGCCAGCGAGATCTGGTTCTGGGAAGTCAAGTAATAGGCGCTAAGCCGCGCCGGGGAGGTCTGATGCGCTACGTCGTGGCCATGGTCTTTGCCGTGATCGGGGCGGCGCTCGCTGCCGTTTTCCTGAGCTCGCAGGCCGCCGACTGGGTCGTCGCGCGCCAGACCTTCGAAAGCCCGGACGACGCCGACAGCCTGCACATGCTGGCCTACATGGGGTCCAACGTGGCGGGCCTCATCGTCGGCTGGCTGGTCGGCTGGGTCATCTCCGGCGCTGGCACGGCCAGCAAGCGCCCGACGTAAGACTTTCCCGCAAACTGCGCCCTTTCCCGCCCCAGATGCCGCTGCAAGTCGAAAGCGACTTGGGCGTGCGCCCCGTTGTGGTCGGGGCCGGCTCTCTCTATGTGGGAGTGTCGCAGATGGGGCTATTTATATGAAGCCACGGGCATGAGCGAGCGGGTTGCCACGATCGAGGTGAAGGGCAGTGAGGGGGGCGTGCGGCTCGACCGCTGGTTTCGCTTGCACTTCCCCGACGTCGGCTACGCCTACCTGCAGAAACTTTTGCGCACCGGCCAGATCCGCGTCGACAGCAAGCGCGCCGCCGCGAACGATCGCCTGGAAGCCGGCGCGCAGGTGCGCGTCCCTAAAATAGTGCAGGAGGGCAAGCAGAGCGCGCCGTCGCTCGCACCCCCGCTGGGGCTCTCCAAGGCCGACCGCGACCGCATCGAGCGCATGATCCTCTTCGAGGACGAGCACGTCCTCGTCCTGAACAAGCCGTTCGGTCTCGCCGTGCAGGGCGGCACCGGCACCAAGAGGCACATCGACGGCATGCTCGCCGGCATGGCCGATCGCTTCGGCGAGCGTCCGCGCCTCGTGCACCGGCTCGACCGCGACACGACGGGGGTTCTGCTTATCGCCAAGCACCGCGACGCCGCCGCCAAGCTCGGCCGCATCTTTGCCACGCGCTCTGCCGCCAAGACCTACTGGGCGCTGGTCAAGGGCGTCCCCAAGCCCGCGCAGGGCAAGGTCGAGGCCCCGCTCGTGAAGGCCGCCGGCCCGGAGGGCGACCGCGTGAGAAAGGCGCTCCCCGGCGAGCAGGAGCAAGCCATGCACGCAACCACCCACTATTCGGTTATCGACCGCGTGGCGAGCAAGGCCGCCTGGGTGTCCTTGAAGCCCGTCACCGGGCGTCAGCACCAGTTGCGCGCGCATATGGCGCTGATCGGCCATCCGATCGTCGGCGACAACAAGTACGGCGGCGACAAGAGCCTGCCGGGCGCCGAGATCGAGGCCAAGCTGCACTTGCACGCGCGCCGCCTGGTGCTGCCGCATCCCTACACGGGCGGCAAGATCGACGTAACGGCGCCGTTGCCCGAGCACATGCAGAAAACGTGGGACCTGCTGGGCCTCGATGCGGAGCGCTACGAGGACAAGGCGTCATGAAGCTCGTCATCCTCGACTGCGACGGGACCCTCGTCGACAGCCAGAACGGCATTTGCCTCGCCATGGAGTATGCCTTCACTAAGCTCGGGCTCGAGGCGCCTGCGCGCGAGGCGACGCTCGCCATCGTCGGCCTGTCGCTGCCCGAGGCGTTCGCCGCGCTGGCGCCGGCGCACGATGAGCGCACGCGTGCAGCACTCGCCGAGCGCTACCGTCAGGCCTTCCTCGAGCTCAGACGTGATCCGACCCTGCAGGAGCCGTTGTACGAGGGCATCGCGGCCGCGATCGAGGGCTTCGGCAAGCGCGAGGACATCGTGCTCGGCATGGCGACTGGCAAGTCGCGCCGCGGCGTCGACCGCCTCATTCGGCGCGAAGGCTGGGAGAGCCGCTTTGTGACGGTGCAGACGGCCGATGATCACCCCTCCAAGCCGCATCCCGCAATGATCCTCGCTGCCATGGCCGAGGCCGTTGTCGGGCCTGAGCGCACGGTCATGGTCGGCGACACGACCTTCGACATGGAGATGGCGCGCGCCGCCGGCGTCGGCGCGCTGGGCGTCGGCTGGGGTTATCATCCGGCCGTCCACCTGCGCGCGGCGGGCGCCCACGGCGTCATCGCGGCGGGCGAGAGCTTGGCCGAGGACGTCGATGCGTTTTTCAAGCGGCAGGAGCAGCCAGCGTGACGGCGGACGACGAGAAGGCTGCCGGCCCGATCAAGATTCCGGGCAAGGAGGCCTTGGCGCCGCCATTGCCGAAGCGCTTCTATAAGGACGTCAGCGTCGGCGACGCAGAGCGGGGCTTCGCGGTCCTGCTCGATGGGCGCCCCGTGCGCACGCCCGCCAAGGCACCGCTCGTCCTCCCGACGCGGGCGCTCGCCGACGCGATCGCGGCCGAATGGGCGGCGCAGGGCGAGCAAATCAATCCCGCCGCGATGCCGCTGTCTAAGCTCGCCATCACCGCCATCGACGGCGTCGCCAAGAACATCGCGGATGTGGCCGCCGACATCGTCAAGTTCGCCGGCAGCGATCTCCTCTGCTACCGCGCCGAGACACCTGTGGCCTTGGCGGACCTGCAGGCGCAGGCCTGGGACCCGGTGCTGCGCTGGGCGCAAGACGAGCTCGGCGCGCGCTTCCGGCTCGGCGCAGGCGTCATGCCGGTCGAGCAGAGCCCCGCGGCTCTGGAGAAGATTGCGGCCGCGATTGAGCCCTTCGATGCCATGCCGCTCACGAGCCTCCACGTGATGACCACGCTTCTGGGCTCAGCCCTACTGGCGCTCGCCCACGCCAAGGGGGAGATCTCCGCGGATGTGGCATGGGCGGCCGCGCACGTGGATGAGGACTGGCAGATCAGCCAGTGGGGTGTCGATGTCGAGGCGGCCGAGCGGCGCGCCAAGCGCTTGCGCGAGATGCAGGCGGCAAGCCGCTTCCTCGAGCTGCTCGCCGCCCCCTGAGCGCTGACGGCATGGACGCCAGCCCTGTTTCCATGGCGACAGCCTGTTCCCAAGGGAACAGCGCTGCGCCGGGCCCTGCGGCATCCTCCGGCCTCAAATTGGATGTGGAGGATCCCATGCCTATCAGCCCCTTCGACCTGGTGATGACCATTATCTTCGTCGCGGCGATACCCCTGATTATCCGCGCCGCCCTGTGATCGCTGCGCTCGGCGCGGCGGCTCCGGCCTGCGCGTTGCTGGCGCAAACCCTAGGAGACGACCATGCAGCCGCTCGACACCTACGATCTCGTCACCAACATCCTCGTGGTCGTAATGATGCCGCTCATTATGTTGGCCAACCTGAGGCTGGGCGCCGCGCAAAGTCCGATTCAGATGTACTTCTGGCGCGAGCATCCCAACTTCGTGCGCGCCTCGTTCGCAATGCTCATCCTGCTCACGATCTATTCGGCGATGGAGCTCATGGGCCATTTCGGCGTGATCGCACCCAATACGGCCGACGCCGCCTCCACGGGCCTCGGAATTGCCTTTCTGTTCACCTCGGTGGCCGTGATCGTCCTTGCCGTCAGAGCCGGTTGGAAGGCTTGGCGGTCCAGGAAGCTGTACAAGGCTTAGCCCCCCGCCCAGGAGTTCAAAAGTAATCGGCCCTTCCGGCAGCGCTTCTGGTGGAGAATAAATTCGTCTAGCATGCGCCGGTGGGAAGGGAGGCTGTCATGCGTTGGAGCCTCAGCGCGGCCGCGGTGCTCGTCGCGTCGCTGGCGTTCGCCGGAGCGGCCGAAGCGCGCGACTATTACGGCGCCATCGCCTATTCACCCTCGACCGGCGCCTACGGCTATTCCTACGACCACGTCTCGCGCGCGAACGCGGAGGCCGCGGCGCTCGCCGGGTGCAGCAAGCACGCCGCTGACTGCCAGTTGCCGGTGTGGTTTCGCAACGCGTGCGGGGCGCTGGCCGTCGGCAATGGCGGTGGTTGGGGCACGGCTTGGGGCTCTAGCCATCGGATCGCAGAGCGGCTCGCGCGCCGGACGTGCGGCGAGCACACGAGCAACTGCGCGGTCATCCGCTGGGTCTGCACGGCGCGTTAGCTCCCTTTAGTTGCGCCCGATTCACGGCGGTCTTGCCGCTTGCGCTTGCATCAGCGCATGCTATGAGCCCTAAAGTCGCGGGCCTTGAGCAAGGCGCCGCCTTTTAGGGATCGGCCATGAAAGACATCATCGAAGAGCTGGAGAAACGCCGGGAAAACGCCCGCCTCGGCGGCGGGCAGGCGCGCATCGATGCCCAGCACAAGCGCGGGAAACTGACCGCGCGCGAGCGCATCGAGCTGTTGATGGACGAGAACTCGTTCGAAGAGTTCGACATGTACATCGAGCACCGCTGCTCCGACTTCGGCATGGAGAAGATGAAGATCCCCGGCGACGGCGTGGTGACCGGCTGGGGCACGATCAACGGCCGCGTCGTCTACGTGTTCGCCAAGGACTTCACGGTGTTCGGCGGCTCGCTGTCGGAGACGCACGCCGCCAAGATGACCAAGATCCAGGACATGGCGCTCAAGAACCGCGCGCCCATCATTGGCCTCTTCGATGCCGGCGGCGCGCGCATTCAGGAGGGCGTCGCCGCGCTCGGCGGCTACGGCGAGGTGTTCTTGAGAAACGTGCTCGCGTCCGGCGTCATCCCGCAGATCTCCGTCATCATGGGCCCCTGCGCCGGCGGCGACGTCTACTCGCCCGCCATGACCGACTTCATCTTCATGGTGAAGGACACGAGCTACATGTTCGTGACCGGACCCGACGTCGTGAAGACGGTGACGAACGAGACGGTGACCGCGGAGGAGCTCGGCGGCGCCAAGGTGCACACGACCAAGTCCTCGATCGCCGACCACGCCTACGAGAACGACGTGGAGGCGATCCTGCAGATGCGCCGCCTCATGGACTTCCTGCCCTCGAGCAACGAATCCGGCGTGCCCGTGCTGCCGACCAAAGACAGCCCCGACCGCGAGGAGGTCTCGCTCGACACCCTCATTCCCGACAACCCCAACAAGCCCTACGACATGAAGGAGTTGATCAACAAGGTCGTGGACGAGGGCGACTTCTTCGAGATCCAGGAGGCGTTCGCCAAGAACATTATCACGGGCTTTGCGCGCATGGAAGGCTCGACCATCGGCATCGTCGCCAACCAGCCGATGGTGCTGGCGGGCGTGCTCGACTCGGATGCCTCGCGCAAGGCGGCGCGCTTTGTACGCTTCTGCGACTGTTTCGAGATCCCGATCCTGACGCTCGTCGACGTGCCGGGCTTCCTGCCGGGCACTGCGCAGGAGTACGGCGGCCTCATCAAGCACGGCGCCAAGCTGCTCTACGCCTTCACCGAGGCGACCGTGCCGAAAGTCACGGTGATCACGCGCAAGGCCTACGGCGGGGCCTATGACGTGATGAGCTCAAAGCACATCCGCGGCGACGTGAACTACGCTTGGCCCACGGCCGAGATCGCGGTGATGGGCCCCAAGGGTGCCGTCGAGATCCTCTACCGCGCCGAGCTCGGCGATCCCGAAAAGATCAAGGCGCGCATCCACGAGTACGAGACGCGGTTTGCGAGCCCGTTCGCGGCGGCCGAGCGCGGCTATCTCGACGAGGTGATTTTCCCGCGCACGACGCGCCGGCGCGTGTGCCGCGCGCTCAACATGCTGCGCAACAAGCACATCGAGAACCCCTGGAAGAAGCACGACAACATCCCGCTGTGAGGGGGCGTTGACAGAACCGGCTACGCTCCCGATCTGAGGGCTTACCTTTTCCTCCAATCGGAAGCACCCCATGAACATCGATCTTTCCGGCAAGACCGCGCTCGTCACAGGCTCCACGGCCGGCATCGGCCGCGCCATCGCCGAGGGCCTGGCGAAGTCCGGCGCCAGCGTCCTCATCAACGGCCGCAAGCAAGCAACCGTCGACAAGGCGGTCGCCGCCGTGAAGGCGGCCGCGCCGGCGGCGAAGCGTGCGCGGCATCGCAGCCGACGTCTCGAGCGCTGCGGGATGCGCCGCGATCGTTGCCGCCGTGCCCGACGTCGATATTCTCGTAAACAACGCCGGCATCTTCGAGCCCAAAGACTTCTTCGAGATCCTCGACGCGGACTGGACGCGCTTCTTCGAGACCAATGTGATGTCGGGCGTGCGCCTGTCGCGCGCCTACATGCCGGGCATGCTCGAGCGCAACTGGGGGCGGATCATCTTCATCTCGTCGGAATCCGGGCTGCAGACGCCTAAGGAGATGATCCACTACGGGCTCACCAAGACAGCGCAGCTCGCGCTCTCGCGCGGGCTTGCCGAGCTGACCTCGGGCACAGGCGTGACGGTCAACGCGGTGCTGCCCGGGGCCGACCCGGTCCGATGGCGTAGAGGATTTCCTCGTCACGTTGGCGAAAGAGAAAGGCCAATCCCCCGACGAGTTCGCCAAGAGCTTCGTCAAGACGCTGCGCCCCAGCTCGCTGCTCGAGCGCTTTGCCAGCGTCGAGGAGGTCGCGAACATGGTCGTCTACGTCGCCTCGAAGGAAGCCTCCGCCACCAACGGCGCAGCGCTTCGGGTCGACGGCGGCGTCGTGCGCTCCATTGCGTAAGAGGCCGTGAAACGGGCGATTGCGCCCGATTCGCAACATGAACGGCGCCTGTAATTTGCGTTCAGAACGAGTTCAATCCGCCTCCGCCATTCTCCGCCCCATCGAATTGAGGCGCGGGCCCGCGGGTGGGACGCCTCGCAACCGAGGAAGGTGGATCATGAAGAAGGTTTTTCTCATCGCGGCGTCGGCTCTGATGGCGACCACGGCCGTCGCCTCCGCGAACAGTATCGACAAGGCGCAGGCGCGGCAGGAGAAGCGCATTGAGTACGGCCGTGAGACGGGTCAGATCACCTGGACCGAAGGTCTGACCTTGCGCGCCGAGCAGAGGAAGATCGCGCGCAAGGAGGCCGAGTTCCGTTCCGACGGTCACCTCAGCACGCGGGAGTACCGCAAGCTGCACGCGATGCAGGAGGAGGCCGCCGAGCACATCGCCGACGAGAAGCATAACGGCTGGCACCGCGTGTGGTGGCTGCCGCGCGTCGGCTACTAAGCCCTCCTAAGGTTCTTCCATTGCAAGCCTCCCTCTGGGCCGCCTACGGGCGGCTCTTTTTTGTTGGGACGTGGTGAGGCCCTTCGGCCACGCTTGCGACCTGCTTGCGACCTGCTTGCGCCGGCGCGCTCCGGCGCGGGGCACTCGTTAGGCAAATAGTAAGGCCGTCCTCATAATCTCGGACGCAGGGTCGTTGTTGAGATGCGGGGTTTTGAAATGGGCGTGTTGAGATCGCTTCCGGTCGACGAGATTATCCGGCGGGGCAGCATTAAGAATGTCGATGTTCTGCGGCTCAAGAGCACATACCACTATGACGGGGTGATCACGGAGCAGGAGGCGGAGACGCTGCTGCGCCTCAACGAGGCCTGCCTCATCCAGGACCCCTCCTGGCCCGATTTCTTCATCGAGGCGGTCACCGATTACGTCGTCAATCAGGCCTTGCCAGAAGGCTACCTCACGGCGGAAGGCGCGCAGTGGCTGATCGAGCGCGTCGCCAAGGACGGCAACGTCAAGCGCAAGACCGAGCTCGATCTCATCGTCAACGTGCTCGACAAGTCGCGCTGGTCGCCCGTCAGCCTCGCCCGCGTGGCGCTTGCGCAGGTGAAACGCGCCGTCGTCAGCGGCGACGGCCCCCTGCGTGCCGGCGAGATGTCGGAGAAGGGCAAGATCAGCGAGCCGGAGGTGGAGCTGGTGCGGCGCATCCTCTACGCCTTCGGCGGCGACGGCAACGTGGCCGTGACGCGCGCGGAAGCCGAGGTGCTGTTCGACATCAACGACGCCATCGCTGATCCGCAGGCGAACCCGGCCTGGACCGACCTGTTCGTCAAGGCCGTCACCAATGTGGTGATGGCGGCGTCGGGGCAGGCGGTGCCGACGCGGGAGGAGGCCATGCGCCGCGATGCCTGGCTGCACGACCGCGGCGAGCTGTCGCCGCAGGCGCTGCTGGCGGCCCTCGTGACCTCGAGCCTCGATGCAGTGAGGAGCGCCTACCAGGAGCAGTCGTCGGAGGAGCGGGCGCTTGCCCGTCTCGAGCACCAGCGCATCGAGATCATCACCAACGAGGTGATATCCCAGGCCGAGGCCGCATGGCTGTGCGACCGCATCGGGCGCGACGGGCACTTGACGGCGAACGAGGCGGCGCTCGTCGCCTACCTGAAGAAGGAAAGCCCCAACATCCACCCTGATCTGCAAGCGGCCGTGGACCGGCTTGCGGAAGCGGCCTGAGCGCACCCCGGTTGGGGCGTCGGCAAGCGGTTTGGCGTGGACGAGAGCGGCCGCCGCGGCTCGTCCTGCCCGCTTCTGCGGCAGGACGCGGCGCTCGCGCCGGTTTACGGCGCCGTGCGGGCCGTCTAGAACGGCAAGCACCGCAATCTCGACCGGCGCCCCTTCTAGGGACGCCCGGCCAAATGGGCCCCAACCGGCAATGTTCAAAAAAATCCTGATCGCCAACCGTGGTGAGATCGCTTGCCGCGTCATCAAGACCGCGCGGAAAATGGGGATCAAGACGGTGGCGGTCTTCTCCGACGCGGACCGCGACGCGCTCCACGTCGACATGGCGGATGAGGCGGTGCACATCGGGCCGCCGCCGGCCGCGCAATCCTATCTGCTGATCGACAAGATCGTGGAGGCGGCCCGCGCAACGGGGGCTGAGGCCGTGCATCCGGGCTACGGCTTCTTGTCCGAGCGCGAGGCCTTCCCGGTCGCGCTCGCCAAGGCGGGCGTCGTCTTCATCGGGCCCAACCCCAAGGCGATCGCCGCCATGGGCGACAAGATCGAGAGCAAGAAGGCGGCAGCCAAGGCCAAGGTCTCGACCGTTCCGGGCTCGATGGACGAGATCGCGGATGCCAAGCAGGCCGTGAGGGTCGCCGAGGAGATCGGCTATCCGGTGATGATCAAGGCCTCCGCGGGCGGCGGCGGCAAGGGCATGCGCGTGGCCTTCAACCGCAAGGAGTGCGAGGAGGGATTCGGCTCGGCGCGCTCGGAGGCCAAATCGAGCTTCGGCGACGACCGCATCTTCATCGAGAAGTTCATCGTCAACCCGCGCCACATCGAGATCCAGGTGCTGGGCGACAAGCACGGCAACGTCATCTATCTCGGCGAGCGCGAATGCTCGATCCAGCGGCGCAACCAGAAGGTGATCGAGGAGGCGCCCTCGCCTTTGCTCGACGAAAAGACGCGCAAAGCCATGGGCGAGCAGGCGGTGGCTCTCGCCAAGGCCGTCGGCTACGATTCAGCGGGCACGGTTGAGTTCGTCGCCGGCCAGGACAAGAGCTTCTATTTCCTGGAGATGAACACGCGCCTGCAGGTCGAGCACCCCGTCACCGAGCTCGTCACCGGCATCGACCTCGTCGAGCAGATGATCCGCGTGGCGGCGGGCGAGAAGCTCGCCCTCAAGCAAGCGGACGTCAAGCTCAAGGGCTGGGCGGTCGAAAGCCGCGTCTACGCCGAGGACCCCTATCGTAACTTCCTGCCCTCGATCGGCCGGCTCGTGCGCTATCGGCCGCCGCCGGAGGGCTCGAAGGACGGTATAACCGTGCGCAACGACACGGGCGTATTCGAGGGCGGCGAGATCTCCATGTTCTACGACCCGATGATCGCCAAGCTCGTCACGCACGCGCCAACGCGCGAGCAGGCGATCGCGACGCAGGCCGACGCGCTCGACGCTTTCTACATCGACGGAATCCAGCACAACATCCCGTTTCTCTCCGCCCTGATGCAGCATCCGCGCTGGCTGAAGGGGTCATTGTCCACGGGCTTCATCGCCGAGGAGTACCCGGACGGCTTCAAGCCGCGCACGCCGGAGGGCGACGACCTGGAGGTCGTTGCCGCCGTGGCGGCCGTCATCGACCATCAGAACAACCTGCGCCGGCGCGAGATCACGCACCAGATGTCGGGAGAGCGCGTACGCTTCGCCAGCCAGCGCGTGGTCAAGGTGAAGGACGCCGAACTGCGCCTCTCCGTCTCGGGCGGAGGTAGCGAGCCCTATCGCGTCGGGTTCCTCTACCAAGGGCCTGCCAAGACCATCGAGATCGCTTCGTCGTGGCGTCCGGGCGAGCCGGTATGGACCGGCTGGGTCGGCAAGAAAAAGGTGGCGGTGCAAGTGCGCCCTATCCTCAACGGCGTCAAGCTCGCCTACCGCGGCATCCAGGTCCCGGTCTACGTCTACACATGGCGCGAGGCGGCGCTGGCATTGCTGATGCCGGAGAAGGCGGCAGCCGATACCTCGAAGTTCCTGCTCTGCCCCATGCCGGGGCTCGTCAAGGCGATCCACGTCGCCGAGGGCCAGGAGGTACAGACGGGCGACACGCTCGCCGTGGTCGAGGCCATGAAGATGGAGAACATCCTGCGCGCCGAGCGCGACGGGACGGTCAAGAAGATCAATGCCAAGCCCGGCGACAGCCTCGCCGTCGATGCGGTGATCCTGGAGTTCGCATAAGGCGGACGCCTATGGCTGGCACGCTGGCAACCATGGCGATACGCACCGTGCAGATCCGGATCGAGGGCCGCGTGCAGGGTGTCGGCTTCCGCGCCTTCGTCGAGATGAACGCCATCGAGCTCGAGCTGCGCGGTTGGGTGCGTAATCGCCGCGACGGGGCGGTCGAGGCGGTGTTTCAGGGCCCCGACGCGGCCGTCGAGGAGATGCTGCGCCTGTGCGCGATGGGGCCGCCGGCGTCCATCGTCAAGCGCGTGGAGACGATGGGCGAGGGGGTCGGGTCATTTCTCGCCTTCGAGATGCGCCCGACGGTTTAAGACCCGCTCAGGCGTACTTCGCGGCCTGCCGCCTCAGCCCTTTGAGGATCGGCTCGTAGGCCTCCTCGTTGCGCGCTGCCGGATAGACCATGTAGACGGGGTAGACGAACTTGCGGGCCCGCGGCTGGCGCAGCCGTCCGCGTGCAACGTGGCTGCGCACCAGGCGCTGGGGGAAATAGCCCGAGCACTCGTTGGCGAGCAGATAGTCGATCCCGGCCGAGCCAAGGTCGAGATTGAGGCCCGGATTGGTGTACTCGGGGTAGGCCGCGGCGTGATCCTGCTGAAAATCCGGGCCCCAGTCGATGAAAACATAGTCAGCCGAAGAGCGCCGCTGCGTCGGCGGCACGCTCGTCACCAATACGAACTCCTCGTCGAACAGGTGCTCGATCATCAGGCCGGGCGGCTGGGTCGGGCGGTACATGACGGCGAGATCGAGCGTGCCTTCGATGAGGCGCTGGGTGAGCACGACGGCGAGGCTGGCGCTGGCGGATACGGCAATATCTGGAATGTTTGACCTGCAGCCAAGACACCCATTTGAGCAGGAAACCGTCCCACAAAGCGGTTGGCGCGCCGACCGCGAGGTGGTCGCGGTGCTGATCGGAGAGGCCGACCTCGAGCTGGGCATGTTGCCACACGCGAACGAGGGCGAGCGCGTGCTTCTGGAACTGCTCGCCGGCGGCGGTGAGCTCGGCGCCGGACTTCGAACGCTCAAAAAGCGGGCGTCCGAGCATGTCCTCGAGGCCTTTGATGCGCGCTGAGACGGTTGACTGCGTGATGTTCATCTTGCGCGCGGCATCGATGAAGCTTCCGGTCTCCGCAACCATCAGGAAGGTGCGCGCGAGATTGACGTCCATCGTGTGTGATCGACCGCTAAAACGCTCGTCAAACCTATCTATCGAAATTTCCGATAGTGGTCACCGGAAAAATCCGTTTGATGCCGACCTTGATTCTAACCAAATTGTCCGACGTCCCGACAGAGTTCGAATCCGATTCGGCTCTATTGGTTCGGGTTCACAATGGAAGGACACTCATCATGAAGGCCAAAAAGAAAGCAGCCAAGAAGCCTGCGAAGAAAGCCGCGAAGAAGAAGAAGAGGTAGTCGATCTCCTTCAGGAGATCACAAGGAGCAGCCGTAATGTCCGTCAGGGCCGTTGCGGCGCCTTTGATCGCAGCTCTCTTTTGGGTTCCTGCCGCGTACGCGTCGTCGCTCACCAACCGGGATGATAAGGACTACAAGGTCACTATCATCGAGGGAAAAGCGGCAAAGACCGAGGTCTTGAAGCCGTCCGCGGTGCTTCAGGGGATCTGTGCAAAGGGCTGCGTGATCCGCCTCAACGACAGCGAGAATGATGAGTACGAGCTCGATGGCTCGGAAGTCGTGTCGATTGAGGACGGCTACCTCTACTACGACGGGCCTGCCGCGAAGGCGGTGCCGAAGGCTGACGATGCGGCTCAGCCAGCTGCGCCCGGCAAGTAGAGGCAGGTGAAAACCGCTATGGTTTGGGCGCCCGGTCCGCGAGATGTGGGCCGGGCGCCTCTTTGATTAGAGCACGCCGATGGCCGCGACGGTGCCCGGCTCGAGCGGCGCAGGGGCCTTGCGCGTCGCCCCAATGCGCGCCTCGAATGTGGCGCGCAGCGCGTTATCCACAAGTTCCATCGCGGTCGGCCGGCCGAGTTCGGCGAGGCTCGTGACCCCGTGGTCGGCGATGCCGCACGGCACGATGCCGGCGTAGTGCTCGAGGTCGGGGCTCACGTTGAGGCTGATCCCGTGCAGGCTTACCCACCTCTTGAGCCGCAGGCCGATGGCCGCGATCTTGTCCTCCGCCCCAGCTCCGCGTCCAGGCTGGCGCACCCAGATCCCGACCCGGCCCGGCCTGATCTCGGCGGCGACGTCGAGCCGCGCCAAGGCCTCGATGATCCAGTGCTCGAGCGCGCCGACGAACACGCGTACGTCGCCGAAGCGCCGCTTTACGTCGAGCATTACGTAGATCACGCGCTGACCGGGCCCGTGATAGGTGAACTTGCCGCCGCGGCCGGTGGGAAAGACGGGGAAT
Organism: uncultured Alphaproteobacteria bacterium; assembly: GCA_963724945.1. Taxonomy (GTDB): domain Bacteria; phylum Pseudomonadota; class Alphaproteobacteria; order Rhizobiales; family Hyphomicrobiaceae; genus Hyphomicrobium_A. The sequence goes on from CAVRWL010000003.1 coordinate 2,468,422, forward strand.
CGATCGGCTGCGAGGAGGTCCTCAGGCCGTGCGCTCGTGCCGGCGGTGTAGATCGCGGGATGCTCGAGCAGCCAGACGAGCTCATCAGCCTCCCCGCGCGCGATCTGCTCGGCACGGGCCTCCATCGCGCCGACGGCCGCCAGGTAGCCGACGGGTTCCCGGCTCACCGTCCACGCGACGGGTCGGCCGCTGCGAAGTTCGTCGCCTGCCGATCGGAATGTGCCCTTATGCTGCTGCATGGCGGGAAATGTAGGAGGGGACGGGGCTCTTGGCTAGCGCACGCGCCGCATGGCGAGCGATTGGGCGCCTTTGAGCGGTCTGTCCCGCATCGCCCAAGGGGTGCAGAGGCGCATGCTTGTTCCCGAGGGGCGAGTTGGCTATATGAGCGGTCGTTCTCCCGGCATGCGGTCGTGGCGGAATTGGTAGACGCACTACCTTGAGGTGGTAGCGCCCAAAAGGCGTGGAGGTTCGAGTCCTCTCGACCGCACCATTTTTGTTGGCGCGATGCAATGCCGGAGGCATGCTTTCTGCGTGACCCGTCAAACCATCGAGCGGGATTCGGTTCGAAAGACGTCCTCGAGCCTGCACCAGGCGAACGAATTAGGACGCTGAGAGCGCAATTTGGCCGAGATGCCGCGGAGCGTCACCTTTTTGACTCACTTTCTATCATCGCCCCACGGCATGATCGGCACCGTCGAGAGCGCGTTCTGCGGTGAGCCCTCGATGATCTTATCGCTGATGGCGATGTAGACGAGCGTGTTGCGCTTCTTGTCCACGACGCGAAATACGTGCGTGTGCTTAAAAAAATCGACGTGCTCTCAGAGTAGACCTTCTCGCGCTCGGGAAGGCTGCCGCGCCTGGCTGATGTGGCAGGCCACACCGGGAACCTTCGGATCATCGAATGCGCTCACGCAGACTTTGTCGTTGGCTCCGATGAAGCGGAAGGTGGTGCTGACACAAGCTATGTCGTCGGCGTGGGCGACCGCACCGCAGATGGTTAGCAACAGTCCGACGCCAACTAAGCGCATTATCATCCCTGGCCCAGCCTCCCCGTTTGCGCTCAGACGCGAGCCTATCCGTTGCAGTAGTGATGGCGCGCGGCGCTAGAATTGCGTGACAGCCCGGCTCGGTCGCGATAACCATGCTTCCTTGGCATTTCAACTAAGAGGATATCCCGTGGCTCAGCAGGGCACAGTGAAGTGGTTCAATTCTCAAAAAGGCTTCGGTTTCATCCAGCCTGACGGCGGCGGCAACGATGTGTTCGTGCATATCAGCGCTGTCGAACAAGCCGGGCTAAGCGGGCTCAACGAAAACCAGAAGGTTTCGTTCGATACCGAGACGGGCCGCAACGGCAAGGTGGCCGCCGTAAACTTGAAGGTCGTCTAACCTTCCGGAGTGTGAGCGCGTTCTCTGAGAGGTTTCCTCTCGACCGCACCGGGTGAACGCTAAGGCGCGGGGCGCAGCTTTGCGGATAGGTCGCGGCACTCAGTGCCCGGCCCGGCGCACCGCTGCGAGGGTCACAACGCCGCTGTCCTGATCCTCATCGCCGTGACGCGCGTCGACCGCGAATGGGCTTCCCTCGATCACCATCCGGTTGGGGCCCATGCACGCGAGCGCCCCAACCATGCGTCCCTGCCGGCGCAGGGCACGATCCGCGAGCGTGACGAACAGGCGGTTCGGCACGGCCGTATCGGACGAGCGGCGCAAAGCGCGCGCGATGATCTCCTCGGGCGTGTCGGGGTTCAGGGCGCACAGCGTGATGAACGCCGCCGCCGTGGAGCGGCTCAAGCCCGCGAAGCAGTGGATCAGTAGCGGCGCCTCTTGGTCCCAGCCGCGCACGAAATCGAGGAGGTCGGCCACGTGCCGGGTGGCGGGGGCCGTCGCGCCGAGCGCTGCCTCGTTGATGTCGTGCATGTCGAGCTTCAAGTGGTGCTCGGGCGCGATCGCCGGCGGGGTGTCTGGAAGTAGCTCGGCGTTGATGGCGCTGACGAGGCGGCGCGCGCCGATCCGCTCGATCACCGTGGGCACGTGCCGCAAGCTGCAGACGTGTACGCTGGCTGCTCTCACTGGCATCGGGTTCGCCCTCATTGGCTGACTTTGCTCTTAGCGGTTAGGTGGCAGGCAAGCGTGACCGTTTCAAGAACCCTGCTGATTTACCTGTTAAGCAGCGCCGCTCAGCTCATGAGCGCATCGACGATCGCGGCGAAGTGGCACGCCGAGGCCGACAGCACGAAGCCGTGCCAGATCGCATTATGGTAGGGCAGCCTGCGCCACAGGTGGAAGGCAACGCCCACGGTATAGAGGAGCCCGCCGAGAAGGAGAAGCAAGAGCGCCGTCGTCGAAAGCGCGAGGATGAGGGGCTTGAGCAGGACGAGGCCGGCCCAGCCCTGGGCGAGATAGAGCACGTAGGCCGTGCGCGCCAATTGCCGCGGCACGGCGAGCTTGGCGGCCGCGCCAAAGACGGCGATGGCCCAGACGACGGCGAGGAGGCCGATGCCGGCCCCGCCGCCCATCTTCACCACCGCGAACGGGGTGTAGGTCGCGGCGATCTTCACGTAGATCGCGGCGTGGTCGAAGCGGCGCAAGAGCGACTTCAAGCGCGGCCCGCGCGTGAGATGATAGGCGGCCGAGAAGCCGAAAACGGCGAGGAGGCCGACGCTGTAGACGACGGCGCTGGCGACGGCGTCGGGAGGCAGCCGCCCGAACGCCACCGCCAGCAGGCTCGCCGCGGCGATGAGGCTCGCTGTGACGCCGAGGACGTGGATGCACCCGTCGGCGATCTGCTCGCCTCGGGTGTACTGGGGAGATGCGGTCTGCATGTTTCGCAGCTAGCCCACCGGCGTGACAGCCTTGCGGCAGCGGTCACCACGTAAGTGGGTCTATTGGGTGCCGCGCCCGCCGCGCCAGTTCGCCGCAGGCCGATCGCTCAAACCCGTCAGAGCCCGCGGCGCGGCTATTCGGCGGCGGGTGCTGTCTCGCCCTCGTGCGCGGCCGCTTGCGCGAGCCGCGTCCTCTCCCACGGCCAGTTGCCGTTGATCTCCACGTCGAGCGAGATCGACAGGAAGGTGCGGATCACGACAATGCCCCCGAGCACTAGCATGCTCTCGAGCGTCGGGTCGATGACGACCGACTTGATGATGTCGGCGGCGATCAAGAGCTCGAGCCCGAGCAGGATCCCGCGCCCGAGATTGGCGCGATAGTCGCGATAGGGCGCGGCAATCCCTTCGCGCCACGCGCGCACGAGGTAGACCGCCGTCGCGATCGTGAGCCCGAGAAGGATGACGGCGAAGCTTGCGCCTTCGAGGATCTGGCTGGAGAGGCGTGCGAGCGCTTGCATGTTGCTTCCCTAGCATCGCGCGCGGCGCCGGCCTGCCCGCGCCGGCCGGCTATCCACATTTAGTTTTCAAGGAAGTGCTATAGCAAGCCGCAAACCGCGTCCGACAGCATGCAGGGGATTGTTGCCTTGTTCTACATCGCGAAAGTCGTCGACTTCTGTCTGCAGCCGTCGGCGCTGCTGCTGATCCTGCTGCTCGCCGCTAGCGTCCTCTTGTGGACGCGCCACCAGAAGGCGGCCCGCGGGCTTGTCGTTGCGAGCGCGGTGCTTTTACTCGTCGGCGGTCTCTTGCCGCTCTCAACCTGGCTGATCCTGCCCCTGGAGGAGCGCTTCCAGCGCGCCGATCTGACGGGCCGCGATATCGACGGGATCATCGTTCTGGGAGGCGGGGAGGACGCGCGCATCGCCAAGGCCCGCAACGTGCATGCGCTCAACGAAGCCGGCGAGCGCATGACCGAGGCGCTGGCGCTCGCCCGGCGCTTTCCGCAGGCGACGCTCGTCTTCACCGGTGGCGCGGCCGCCGTGCTGTACCCGCCGTCCATCGAGGCCGATGCCGCCAAGCGATTTTTGCAGGACTTCGGCATCACCGAGAGGAACCGCCTGGTGCTCGAGGCGAAGGCGCGCAACACGTGGGAGAACGCCCTCTACACCAGGGCGCTCCTCAAGCCGAAGCCGGGTGAGCGCTGGCTGCTGGTGACGTCGGCCTGGCACATGCCGCGCGCGATGGGCGCGTTCCGCAAGGCGGGCTTTGCGGTCGAGCCGTGGCCGGTCGACTACCGCACTGCGGGGGTAAGCGACCGCTGGCGCCTGCTCGAGGCGCCGTCGGAAGGATTGCGGCGGCTCGAGACCGCTTTGCACGAATGGGTCGGTCTCGTGGCCTACCGGCTCCTCGGGCGCAGCAACGCGCTATTCCCTAGCCCTTAAGCGTCAGGCGATCGCGAGAGTCGCGAAGCTCTGGCCGTCATCGGCCGCCACGAGAAATTGGCGGATCGCCTCGATCGTCGGTCCGTCCTTGAGGAGCGGTGCGTGGCCTTGGTTGGCGACAGTAATGCTGGCCAGCGCCGGATGCCGCCGGCGCATGTCGTCCACCGTCCCTTCCGCGAGCACATCCGAGTTCTCCCCGCGCACGACGAGGACAGGCACGCGCTTCAGCGCCTCGAACTGAGGCCAAAGCGCCGGCAGCGGCTCGAACAGGACCGAGAGCGCGTTGGCAAGCTTCTGGTCGTAGCCCGGCGCCGGCTTGCCGTTGCGCTCGTTGTACCATTGCCGCGCCACCTCCTCCCATTGCGGCTCGGGCACGTCGGGGAAATGCCGGCGGTTGAGGTCGCGCACCATCTTGGTCGCGTCCGCCCAGGAGATCGGCAGCGGCATGCGGCCGACGTAGCCGCTGATGCGCACGAGGCCGTCGTGCTCGATGACCGGGCCGATGTCGTTTAAGACGGCTGCGCCAATGGTGGTGGGCTGGGCGGCCGCCATCAGCATGGTGATGATTCCGCCGCGCGAGGTGCCGATCACGGCCGCGTCGTTAAGGCCGACGAGCGTCGTGAAGTCGAGGACGTCGAGCAGCTCGATGGGAACCGTGTAGTCCTGCCAGTTGGGGTCAAACTCGGAAAGGCCGCGGCCGCGATAGTCGAAGGTATAGACGCTGCGCGCCGCTCCGGCGGACTGCTGGCTCAGCGCCACGGCGAGGTCATGAAAGTCGCGCCCGTTGCGCGTCAAGCCGGGCAGGCACAGAACCGGCCGGCGCGTGGAGCCGGCGGCGGGATAGCGACGCCCGTGCAGCTTGAGGCCGTCGCGCGCTGTGAAAAAGATCTCTTCGAAGACTGTCGTTTGGGGCGTCATTGGTCGTACCTCGGGACGGGAGGCGAGATGCGCAGGTCGCGTCCGCGGCCGCGCGCGCCGGGAGGGCGGGTCGCCGGGCCCATGCTGCTAGTTGCCGGACGTGGCCGTATCCGTGCCGCCATTCTTCTCGTGCCGCGGCGGAGCGAGCGAGGCTTCGCGCGCCCGGTTAAGATCCTGATCGAGCCGCAGCGCCGTTTCCTCCTCGCCGAGCCTGGCACGATAGATCTGGATGTTGGAGAGGACCTTAACGACGTAGCGGCGCGTCTCCTCGATGGGGATGCGCTCGATCCAGTCGAGCGGATCGACGTTGCCGCTGCGGGGGTCGCCGAACTCGGCTATCCATTCGCGCGTGCGCCCGGGGCCGGCGTTGTAGCTCGACAGTCCCAAGATATATGAGCCGGAGAATTCCGCCATGCGGTCGGCGATGTAGGCCGACGCGATCATGGTGTTGTAGGAGGGGTCCTCCAGCAGTTTCTTTTGGTTGCACTTGATTTTGTACTCGCGGCAGACGTGGTTGGCCGTTCCCTTCATGACCTGCAGGATCCCTTGCGCGCCGGATCCCGACACGATCGAAGTGTCGAACTCCGTCTCCTGGCGCGCAATCCCCAGCAGGAATGCGGTCTCCGGCGGCGGCCTGAGCGGCTTGTACTTGGGGAGGCCATGGACCGGATAGCTATAGTAGAGAAGATTGTGGCCCTGAGCGGTGGCCGCCTTGGCGATGCGGATGCTCGCCTGGTTGTCGCCGACGGCGCGCGCGAGGTGGGCGACCATGGCCGACCAGGCCTCGCTGTCCTCGAGCTTGGCCAAGTGCTGCAGCATGATGCGCGGGATGGAGCTCGAGAGCTTCGCAGCCTCAGCTAGCGCCACAACCCGAGCCGGCTCGAGGCTTCTGAAGCGCGCGATCTGCGCCGGCGTCGGCTCATCCGGCGGCTCGATCCTGAGCCGGTGCCGCCCGGGCTCGAGCTTCTGCATGGCGAGCAGTCCGTGGAACGTGTCGGTCTGGCGGGCGGCGGCGCGATATTCCTGCATCGCCTTAGCGCGCTCGCCCTTCTCCTCGAGCGCGCGCGCCAACCAATAGTGTGACTTGGCGCGGCTCAGCGGACCGTCCGCCGTCATGGTGTAGGCCCTGAAGTGCTTCTCGGCGGCGTCGAAGTCCTTCAGGTAGCGCAGGGCGATCCAGCCCGCCATGAACGCCTGCTCGTTCCCCGGATTGACGCTCAAGGGTCCGCCGTCGCGCACGAGCTCGTAGGCGAGCTTGGGCTTATTGGATTTCAGCGCGAGGTAGCCGAGCTTCTGGCGCTCGGTCCACCAGTCATCGAGATTGACGACCACCTTGGGATCGGTTGGGGCCTCGAGCATGAGCTTGGCGGCGGCGTCGAGCTTCTCGGCCTGGCGCAGCTGCTGAATCTTGTGGAAGACGAGACCCCAGTCGGTGGTCTTGCCGCCCGGGAGGGCCTTGAGCTTCGACTTGGCACCCTTGGCGTGCAGGAACACGGCGAGGCGCGCCCGCGCCTTCCTCTGCTCGGGCTTCGATAACAGCGGGATGAGGCGCTTGACCAGCTTCGCCCGCTCCTCGCGCGCGCTCCGATAGCGCACGTCGTCGATCAAGAGCCGGTCGAGGCGCCATTTATAGTCTGCCTGGGTCAGCAGCGGGCCGAAGCGGGCGAGAAAGCCGCGCTCCAGGTTTGGAGGAAAATCGTGCTCGCGCCAGACCTTGGCGGCGAGCGCGCGCGCCTTCTCGGTCTCACCGTGCGCGAGATAGACCGAGGCGAGCACGGCCATGCCGGCAGGGCTCTGCGGCGCGCCGTCCTTGAAATAGGACGTGATCACGTCGGTAGAGCCGCCCTCGACGAAGAGAACCTCCTCCATGCGCCGCTGCAAAACCTCGCGGCTCGGCCAATCGGGATTCTGATCGAGGAAGGTGCGGAATTCGGCGGCTTCGCCATATCCCTGCCGCAGGCGATACCAGTCGAGGAGCTTGCGTGCGAGTGCGTCCTTGACCTGGGCTTTGTGGGCGGCGGCATCCTCCAGCTTGCCAGAATAGAGCGCCTGAATGGCCGCGCGCACATGGCCGGCATCCGACTCCGACAGTGGATAGGTGCGCAGCGGCGCGATGACCTCATCGAGGCGCGCGGTATAGGCGGCCTCCCTCTCGCTGCTGCTCTGGGCGGTCGGGGCATCGGGCTTGGAGGGCGTATCGAGCGCGCCCGTGTCGCTGGGTGCGGCTGCCACGGCCGGCCCCACGTTGGCGGCCTGCCGCGTTTCAACAGCCTGCCCGGGCTCGTCGGCGCCGGCCGGAGAGCAGGCGAGCAAAGCTGCCGCGGCGAGCAGGGCGGCGGCGAGGAGAGGTGAAGCCCGCCGGCACGCTGTCCCTCTGCCCGTGGGCGGTCCCTTGGAACGGCCGCTGGTGCATCGCTTCGGCTGCGGCAATGGTTATCCTTCCACACGCGGCGATTGCGCGCTGGCTTGCGGGGTGCAGGTCAAGGTCCTAATGTCGCATTCGACAAAGCGCAGCGATTCCGGCAGATCAACGACGCGCGGCAAAACTATCAAGCACGCTGGCGAGGGACAAGGCGCACCCTGACGCAAAATGCCAACGGATGCGGCGAGAGCATGGCACCCGAGGCGCCCAATTCAGCTTGATTGACAACCAAGACGCAAAATTGAGCCACGAAGCTCAGGGATCACGAGCAAATGTTCAAAGGGTCATTCACCGCGCTGATCACGCCGTTCAGAAACGGTCAGCTCGACGAGGAGGCGTTCCGCCGGCTCGTCGAATGGCAGATCGGGGAGGGCACGCACGGATTAGTCCCGGTGGGCACGACGGGAGAGAGTCCCACGCTCACCCATGCCGAGCACAAACGCATCGTCGAGCTGACGGTCGAGATCGCCAAGAAGCGCGTTCCCGTGATCGCCGGCGCCGGGTCGAACGCTACGAGTGAGGCGATCGATTTTGCGCGCCATGCCGCCAAGGTCGGCGCCGACGCCGTCCTCGTCGTGACGCCCTACTACAACAAGCCGACGCAGGAGGGCCTCTTTCGCCACTTCAAGGCGATCAACGAGGCGATCGATATCCCCATCTTCATCTACAACATCCCGGGCCGCTCGGTCGTCGACATGTCGGTTGAGACCATGGCCCGCTGTTTCGCGTTGAAGAACGTCGTCGGCGTGAAGGACGCAACCGCCAACCTGGCGCGCGCATCCCAGCAGCGCGCCGCCATGGGACCCGACTTCATCATGCTTTCGGGCGAGGACGCGACCGCGCTCGGCTTCATGGCGCACGGCGGCAAGGGGTGCATCTCGGTCACCTCCAACGTCGCCCCGCGGCTATGCGCCGATTTCCAGAACGCGTGCCTCAAGGGCGACTTCAAGACCGCGCTCGCTCTGCAGGACCGCCTCATGCCGCTGCACGACGCGCTCTTCTGCGAGGCGAACCCGGGGCCGGTGAAATACGCCGCCGCGCGCCTGGGGCTGTGCGAGCCCGACACGCGTCTGCCGCTGGCGCCGATCGCGGAGGCCTCCAAGAAGATCGTCGACGCCGCCCTTGCGAGGGTTGGCCTTGTTCAGGCACGCGCGGCCGAGTGAAGCTTAGCGCGCCGCGCCCGAGGAGACGCGTTACAAGGAGTGTGGGGCCATGGCGGCCAAAAAGGACGATGGCCGCCGTATCGTCGCCGAGAACCGGCAGGCCCGCTATGAATACTTCCTCACCGACACCCTCGAGGTCGGCCTGCAGTTGACCGGCACCGAGGTCAAGTCGCTGCGCAGGGGCCAGTCCAACATCGCTGAGAGCTACGCTAGCGCCGAGGACGGCGGCCTGTGGCTGGTCAATGCCTATATCCCCGAGTACCAGGGTGCCGGCCGCTTTTTCCAGCACGAGCCGCGGCGCAAGCGCCGGCTGCTGCTGCACAAGAAGGAGATGCACAAGCTCGCCATCGCGGTCGAGCGCCAGGGCATGACGCTGGTGCCGCTCGAGCTCTATTTCAACGCGCGGGGGATCGCCAAGCTGAAGCTGGCACTCGCGCAGGGCAAGAAGCTTCACGACAAGCGCGAGACGGCGAAAAAGCGCGATTGGAACCGCGAGAAGGCGCGCCTCTTGCGCGAGAAAGGCTGATGGCGGCGAGCGCTCCGCCGCCCGTCGACGACGGGGCAGCGCGCCATCTCGTCGGCCTCGCCCTGCCCGATCTTGCGCTCGCCGCCACGACGGGCGGCGCCGTCAACCTGCGGCGGCGCGCGGGTGCGGCCATCGTCTACGTCTATCCCTGGACGGGGCGCCCCGGCCTCGCTGATCCGCCCGGCTGGGACGACATTCCCGGCGCGCACGGATCGACTCCGGAGACGGGCGCCTTTCGCGACAGCTATCGCAGGTTTCAGGCGCTGGGTGTCGACGTGCTCGGGCTCAGCACGCAGCACAGCGCGCATCAGCGCGAGCTCGTCGCGCGGCTCGACGTGCCGTTTGCGCTCCTGAGCGATGAGGGCTTCGGCTTCCAGGCTGCACTGGGTCTGCCGACCTTCGAGGCCGGCGACGCCCGCTATCTGAAACGTCTCACGCTCTACGTCGAGAATGGACACATCGGGCACGTGTTCTATCCCGTGCATCTGCCCGAGACGCACGCGGCCAAGGTGCTCGATTGGTTGAAGAAAGCGCGCTCTTGAGGCCTAGAGCACGTCACCCTCGATCTCGTCGACCGAGTAGCCCATCTTCTCCAGGCCTTCCTCGAGATAGTCGGCAAGCAGCGGCATGCCCAGGAGATAGGCCGCGGTCGCATTGACCCGCTCGGCGCGCGCCGTCTCAACCGCTTCGGCGAACTCTTCTTTCTCGAACGTGCCGCGCCCGACCCAGGCGAGCGCCACGAGGTTCGCCTGCTCGTCGTAATTGAGCCCGGCGATGAAGCCGGCGATCTCCGCGCGCGTCGGGTCGTTATTGAAGTCCTCGAGGATGGAATCGGGATCCTCCTCGGCGTCGCCCTCCTCGGGCGTGTCGTTCCAGGCGCCGACCTTGGCGTCATACTCGCGCGCCTTGATAATGACGTGGGCCACCTTCTCAGGGGCGATGTCGATCGGCATGGCGATCATTTCTCCGAGCTTGACCGGGGGAGAATAGCAGTCCGGCCTAACCGAGGCTTAAAGCGAGCCGGGCCCGCCCAGCGCGGGCCTATCGTCCAATAGCACCGGGCCCGAGCGCGCGAAAGGCTTCCGCGATCAACGGCCGGCGCGGCGGGATCGGTCGCGAGGCCGTGCACGCGCTGCTTGCGGCGCGGCCGGGAGCAGAGTCGCGTACGGCGGCAAAGACGGCCTCGAACATCTCAGGCGTCAGCTTGCCCGTGTTGGTATTGTAGCGCGAGCAATGGTAGCTGTCGAAGAGCGCCAGCCCCGACGGCAGCGCGTGGCGGGCTGCGTGCCGAACGGGAATTGCGAGCGGCGGCACCCGAGCGCTGAGAGCGTGCTGTCGTGGGCGATGCGGCCGAGCGCGAGGACCGCCTTGAGGTTGGGCAAGTGCGCGATGCGCGCCTTCAGGAAGCTGCAGCACGCGGCGATCTCTGCCGGCGTCGGCTTGTTCTGCGGCGGGACGCAGCGCACCGCATTGGTGATCATGCAGTCGACGAGCTCAAGCCCGTCATCGCTGCGGGCCTGATAGCGCCCCTTGGCGAAGCCGAACGCCAACAGCGTTGCGTAAAGAAGCTCGCCCGCGAAGTCCCCGGTGAAGGGTCGGCCCGTGCGGTTGGCGCCGTTAAGCCCCGGCGCCAGGCCGACGATCAGGAGGCGCGCGTCCGCCTCGCCGAACGAGGGAACGGCGCCGTTGAACCAATCGGGCGCGCTCTCCCGGTTGTGGTTGCGGAAATCGACGAGACGCGGGCAGATGCCGCACAGCCTCGGAGGCTCCGGAACGTCCGCTGCCGAGGTCTCAAGACCCATAGGACCGGGACACATGGGAGCGGCGCTCCGGGGATGGCGCGACTAGACCTCCTCGGAGAGATCGTCGGAGTCCTGGAAGGAGCCGGGGTCGCGCGCATAGCCCTGACCGCGGCCGGCAAAGGGGCGGCCCTCGCGCACGGGGCGCGTTGCGGGATCACGGCAGATCAGCTGCTCGAGGTCGGCGAGGTCGACGAACTGGTCGCCCTGGCGGCGCAACTCGTCGGCGACCATCGGAGGCTGCGTCTGCAACGTTGAGACTATGGAGACGCGCTTGCCCATCTGCTGCAGGGCGGCGACGAGGCTGCGGAAATCGCCGTCGCCCGAGAAGAGCACGATGTGATCGAGCGACTCGGCAAGCCGCATAGCGTCGACGGCGAGCTCGATGTCCATGTTGCCCTTGATCTTGCGGCGGCCCGAGGCGTCGGTGAACTCCTTGGTCGGCTTGGTCACCATCGTGAAGCCGTTGTAGTCGAGCCAGTCGATCAGGGGACGAATGGAGGAGTATTCCTGGTCTTCGGCAAGTGCGGTGTAGTAAAGGGCGCGCACGAGCTGGCCCTTTTGGCGGAAGTGCGCCAGGAGCCGCTTGTAGTCGATATCAAATCCGAGCGACTTTGCCGTCGCGTACAGGTTCGCCCCGTCGATGAAGAGGGCAATACGTTCGTTCGGGTAGAAATGCATTCCTTTGTACCTTTCACGCCGCGAGGGCCGGCCGAGCAGCGGCTGAGTAGTTTTTGTTTCGTTCAGATGGGTTCCTGCGAGGTAACCCACCGCTCGCGCAACGCTTGTTTTATGTCACTAACCGCACACGGCAAGACATTCTACTGATTGGTAATTTTGCGACAATTCGAAGCACCGATGATCCCAAAATGCTAAACCTCAGACCGTTAACATGCCAACAAACTGCAGGGCCCTTTGCTCCGGCTCTTCTTGGGGATCAGCATATATATGGTATCGGTTGGTCGCTGTCGAAGTGGTGCACCGGACAAACTGCCGCTAGTCTTGCTTTACCCACTGTTTCATGCGACTACGTGCGAAGAGGCTGCGCCGAGCCGTTTTCGGTTTTCCGGCGCACGACTTACTCTCCCAAGTCAATCCGCCTGCGGCGAAAGGGGTGCTCGAACATGGCACGCGTGACTGTCGAAGATTGCGTGGACAAAGTCCCGAACCGCTTCGAGCTGGTTCTACTTGCCGCGCACCGGGCCCGCGCTATTGCCGACGGCGGCGCCATCACCGTGCCCGTTAACGACGATAAGAACCCCGTGATCGCGCTTCGCGAGATCGCCGACCAGACCATCCCGCCTGAGGACATGCGCGAGGCGCTGATCCACTCGATCCAGAAGAACGTCGAGGTGGACGAGCCGGAGGCGGCGGCCGCGCCACTCATGCCGCCCGAGCGCCGCGCGCCGGTGCTTGGCCGCGACGATCAGGGCGGCGACACGGTTGTCGACGTGATGACCGAGGAGCAGCTTTTGCGCGGCCTGGAAAGCATGACCCCGACGGAGCCGTCGGCCAACGGCGGCCCCAACGGCTTGCGCGAGCGCGATCGTGATCGCGACCGGGATCGCGACCGCGGGCGTTGAGCCGCTTGTCGGAGCTTGCGCGGGTGCGGGCGGTTGACGCTGACGGCGTTCGAAGGGAGCTTCGATCTTTGGCCCTCTGACGGCGTCCGCCTAAGGAGCGCGGCGGACCATGATGCGGCAGTACGAGCTCGTCGAGCGAGTTCTCAACTACGACCCCAAGGCGGATGAGGCCCTCCTCAACCGCGCCTACGTCTACGCGATGAAGGCGCACGGCAGCCAGAAGCGCGCTTCGGGCGACCCCTATTTCTCGCATCCCCTCGAGGTCGCCGCCATCCTCACCGACCTGAAGCTCGACGACGCCACCGTCGTGACCGCGCTTCTGCACGACGTCATCGAGGATACGCCCATCACGCGTGCCGAGATCGACCAGCTGTTCGGGCCGGAGATCGGCAAGCTCGTCGACGGCCTCACCAAGATCCGCCGCCTCGATCTCGTCTCCAAGAAGGCCGAGCAGGCGGAGAATTTCCGCAAGCTTCTCGTCGCCATCTCGAGCGACATCCGCGTCCTGCTCGTCAAGCTCGCCGACCGGCTGCACAACATGCGCACGCTCGAGCACATGAAGGCCGACGCTCGCAAGCGCATCTCCGAGGAGACGCTCGACATCTATGCGCCGCTCGCCGGCCGCATGGGCATGGAGGCGATGCGCGAGGAGCTGGAGGATCACGCGTTCCGCTGGCTGCATCCGGAGGCCTATGCTGCGGTGACGGCGAAGCTGGCAGAGCTGAGAAAATCGAACGAGGGGCTCGTCGAGGAGATTCGCGCCGCACTCGCCGCCAAAGTCGCCGAGGTCGGCATCGAGGCCGAGGTCTCCGGCCGCGAGAAGAAGCCCTACGCGATCTGGCGCAAGATGGCGAATAAGCAGATCAGCCTGGAGCAGCTCTCCGACATCTACGCCTTCCGCGTGATCGTCGGCTCGATCGACGACTGTTATCGCGCGCTCGGCGTGGCGCACACCACGTGGCGGACGGTGCCGGGACGCTTCAAGGACTACGTCTCGACACCCAAGCAGAACAACTATCAATCGATCCATACGACCATTGTCGGCCCGCGCCACCAGCGCGTCGAATTGCAGATCCGCACCCGCGCCATGCACGATATCGCCGAGTACGGCGTCGCCGCGCACGCGCTCTACAAGGATGCGGTCCACATGAACGGCCAGCCGGGCGGCAAGACCGCCGGCGCGCTGCAGAAAGACAGCGGTCCTTACGTCTGGCTGCGGCGCCTCGTCGAGACGCTGCTCGAGGGCTCGAACCCGGAGGAGTTCCTCGAGCACACGAAGCTCGAGCTGTTCCAGGACCAGGTCTTCTGCTTCACGCCGAAAGGACGTCTCATCGCGCTTCCGCGCGGGGCCACGCCCTTGGACTTCGCCTACGCGGTGCACACCGACATCGGCAACGGAGCTGTCGGCGCCTTCGTCAACGGGCGGCACGTGCCGATCGACACGCAGCTGCGCAACGGCGACGAGGTGGAGATCGAGACGGCAAAGAGCCACGTCCCACCGGCGGCCTGGGAGAACCTCGTCATCACCGGGCGCGCCCGCTCCGCAATCCGCCGCGCCGCTCGCGATGCGGTGCGCAAACAGTACCGCGAGCTCGGACGTCGCCTCTTGGCCTCCCGCTTCGAGCAGGTCGGCGAGGAGCTCAACGACGAGCTGCTCAAGAAGGCGCTGCCGCGATTGGGGCAGAAGACGCTCGAGGACGCGCTTGCCGCGGTCGGGCGCAACGAGCTTGCGATCGACGACGTGCTGCGCGCCGCCGTTCCCGACGCGATCGAGCGCGAGCCGAAAAAGGTCTCCTACCGCCGCACGCGCCGCTTCGGACGCGCGCGCGGTCAGGAGGGCTGGTTCAACATTGACCGCGTCATGAGCCTCAAGTTCCGCACCGACCAGGGCGGGCGCGGCACCGGGTCCCTTGCCATCCGCGGGGTGAAGGACGATTTGCCGGTGAGCTTCGAGCCGGGCGGCGCCGTCCCCGGCGACCGCATCGTCGGGGTGCTGATCCCTGGCGAGGGGATCCGCATCTTCCAGATCCACTCGCCCCGCCTCAAGGAGTTCGAGCACGAGGGCTGGATCGACGTCACCTGGGACATCGACCGGGACACCCCGCAGCACTTTCCAGCCCGCATCAGCGTCACGGCGCTCAACGAGCCGGGAACGCTCGCCCAGATCGCCAAGGTAATCGGGGAGACCGGGGGCAATATCGACAATGTGCGCATGGTGCGCCGGGCTTCGGATTTCACGGAAATGCGTATCGAATTGGAGGTTCTCGACCTGGTGCATCTAAACCACATCATCGCTGGCCTTCGTGCTAAAGCCGTGGTCAATAAGGTTGAGCGCGTGTTCGATTGATAGGAAAATCGGCCATAGGCGCGGTCTGTGGCGAGGGGGCCGTGGCGATCGGAGTTGAGAGCAATGTGGCCTCGTCGTGAGGTAAGTGGCGGCCCCCGCCGGGGCAATGCGGCAAGCGCTGCCCGGCGCAGGTGGAGGATGCACCTGCGGCTCGGTGTGCGCCGGCTGTCGCGACTGCGCGCGAGCCCGCACGAGATAGCGCTGGGATGCGCGGCTGGCGCCTTCGCCTCGATCACGCCCCTGATCGGCTTCCAGACCCTTTTGGCCGTTGCCCTTGCCATCCTGTTGCGGGCGAGCGTTCCCGCGGCCATCGTCGGCACCTTCGTGGGCAATCCGCTAAGCTGGCCCTTCATCTGGGCCTCCACCTACGCCATCGGGCTGCAGATAATCGGGCTCGAGGGCATGCTCGACCCCGTTGCCTTCGAGCGCAGCGTCTTGCACGTGTGGGGCGCGCTGATCGAGCGCTCGCCGCAATTGCTCGATGCCACCGCCGCCCTGCTCTGGCCGCTGCTACTGCCGATGCTGGCCGGCAGCCTGCCGATTGGGCTGCTCACCGCCGCGATCGTCTACTATATTTCCAGGAACGTCGTCCTTGCGTGGCGGGTTCGTCGTATGGCCGCGGCGGACTAGTGCTCATCCCGCTCATACCTATCTTGATGGCCGTCCTGGCATGCCGCACGTGCACAAGAGTCCCTATCTCCGCCTCGGCGTGAACATCGACCACGTCGCCACCATCCGCAATGCGCGTGGCGGCCGCCATCCCGATCCCCTGCGTGCGGCGCACCTGGCGGTCGAGGCTGGGGCCGATGGGATTACCGCGCACCTGCGCGAGGATCGCCGCCATATCTCGGATCACGACATTGCGCGCTTGAAGGCCGAGCTGACCCGCCCGCTCAACCTCGAGATGGCGGGAACGCAAGAGATGCTCGACATCGCGCTGCGCCACGTGCCCAACGCCTGCTGCCTGGTGCCGGAGCGCCGCGAGGAGCGGACGACGGAAGGGGGCTTGGACGTTGTCGCCGGCGGCGACCGCCTGGCGCGCATCGTCGGCGAGTTGCGCTCCGCCGGCATCCGGGTATCCCTGTTCATCGAGCCCGAGGCGTCCACGGTAGAGGCGGCGCAGCGTATCGGCGCGGACATCGTCGAGCTGCACACGGGCGCCTATTGCGAGAAGGCGCTTCTGGATGACGCTGGCGGGGTCGCTGTCGAGCTCGAGCGGCTCAGCGAGGCTGCGCGTTTGGCCGCGGCCGGTGGACTCGAGGTGCACGCGGGCCATGGGCTCACCTTCAACACGGTTGGAGCAATTGCGCGGCTGCCCGAGATCGTCGAGCTCAACATCGGGCATTTCCTCATCGGTGAGGCGATCTTCGTGCGGCTTACCGAGCGCCGTCAGACGCATGCGGGCGCTGATGGACGAAGCGCGCAAGGAGGCCGCGCCTGCGCGCGTGCGCGTGAGGCCGGCTTGATCCTAGGGGTTGGCAACGACATCATCGACATCCGCCGCATCGAGCGGACGCTCGAGCGCTACGGGGAGCGCTTTCTGGCCCGCGTTTTCACCGAGATCGAGCGGCAGAAGTCGGAGGCGCGCTCTCAGCGTGCGGCTTCCTACGCCAAGCGCTTTGCCGCCAAGGAGGCCTGTGCGAAGGCGCTGGGAACCGGCTTGCGCCGCGGCGTCTACTGGCGCGACATGGGCGTGATCAATCTGCCATCGGGTCGCCCCACACTGCGGCTAACAGGCGGGGCCGCCCGGCAGCTTCAGGACATCACGCCCGATGGCTTCGAGGCGCGCATCGATTTGACGCTGACCGACGATTTTCCGCTCGCCGCGGCGATCGTGATCATTTCGGGGCTGCCGGAAAAGGGTGATCGGCGCTGAGGCCGCCGGCGTGCGCCATGCGACATGGAGCCCAAGCGAATTGCGCGGCGGCGTCAAAATGGCTATAGCGGCCCAGCGCACAGCAGGGCAAACCTGCGATCGGAGAGCATGAGCGATGGCGGTATCGACCAACACGAGAAGAAGCAGCTGGCTCGAGACGGCGACAATCGTCGTCGAGGCGCTCGCCATCGCCATGCTGGTGCGCACTTTTCTCTATCAGCCGTTCAACATTCCGTCGGGGTCGATGAAGGAGACGCTGCTGATCGGCGACTACCTGTTCGTCTCCAAGTTGTCCTACGGCTACAGCCGCTTCTCGTTCTACAACCTGATCCCCTTTGACGGCCGCATATTCGGGGCCCCGCCCAAGCGCGGCGACGTCGCCGTCTTCAAGCTGCCGCGCGACAACTCGACCGACTACATCAAGCGCGTGATGGGCCTGCCGGGCGACGAGATCAACGTGCGTGGCGGCGTGGTCTACATCAACGGCAAAGAGGTGCCGCGCCGGCGCATTGGCGACTTCGTCACCAGGGAGGACGGCGGGCCGCCGCGCGCGATCCCCGCCTACGAGGAAACGCTGCCGAACGGCGTGAAATACACCGTGCTCGATTCCGAGCAGAACGGCCCCTTCGATAATGTCGGCCCCTACAAGGTGCCGCCAGGGCACTACTTCATGATGGGTGACAACCGCGACAACTCCACCGACAGCCGCGCCTCCTGGGGCGTCGGCTACGTGCCCTACGACAACTTTATCGGGCGGGCGGAGATCATCTTCTTCTCCGCCGCCGTCGACGAGCCGGGAGCCTTCCGCTGGTGGCAGCCGTGGATGTGGCCGTTCGACATCCGCTGGAACCGCTTCTTTACGCTCGTGCATTAGGGCGTGCGCACTTCGTTCGTGCGCCGGTCCATATTCCTCTCCGCTGTCGGCGGCGATGCGCTAGTCTCGGCGGTCATGCTGCGCCCACGCAAGTTCAAGGATCTCGAGAAGGCCCTCGGCCACCGCTTCAAGACCCAGGAGCTCTTGGAGATTGCGCTGACGCACGCCAGCATGCGCGGTGGCAAGGGCCCGCACATCGACAACGAGCGCCTGGAGTTCATCGGCGACCGCGTGCTCGGGCTCGCCATCGCCGAGCTCTTAAGCGAGCGCTTTCCCTCAGCAAGCGAAGGGGAGCTCGCGCGCCGCTACAACCGGCTCGTGCGCGGGGAGACGTGCGCCAAGGTCGCGCGCACGCTCGGGCTCGGGCCGCACCTCATCCTGTCGGAGAGCGAGGCCGGCAGCGGCGGGCGGGCGAAGGGCACGATCCTAGCCGACGGGATGGAGGCGCTGTTGGGCGCCATCTTCCTCGACGCGGGATTCGATGCCGCACGCTCAGCCGTGCGCAGGCTGTGGACGAGCCCGTCGGAGGAGCTGCAGACGACGGCGCGACCCGATGCCAAGTCGGCGCTGCAGGAATGGGCGCAAGGCCAGGGCCTGGCGCTGCCGCAGTACGTCGAGGTCGCCCGCAAGGGGCCCGATCATGCCCCGCGCTTCACCACCGAGGTCCGCATCTCCGGCAAGCCGCCGGCGCGCGGGGAAGGCGCCTCCAAGCGGGCCGCCGAGCAGGCGGCGGCGAAGGCGCTTCTCGAGCGCGAAGGCGTGCACGGAGCCTCCGCCCATGAATGAGCCGCATGATACGCAAAGCGCGAGCGGTGCTGCCGGCCCGCAGCGCTGCGGCTTCATCGCCGTGATCGGCGCCCCCAACGCCGGCAAGTCGACGCTCGTCAACGCGCTCGTCGGCGCCAAGGTGTCGATCGTCTCGCACAAGGTGCAGACGACGCGGGCCCCTGTGCGCGGCATCGCGACCGATGGCGATAGCCAGCTCGTGTTCATCGACACGCCGGGGCTCTTTGCGCCGCGCCGCCGCCTCGACAAGGCGATGGTCGATGCGGCTTGGGGCGGCGCCAAGGACGCAGACCTCGTCGTCCTCCTCGTCGACGCGGCCAAGGGCCTCGATGAGGAGCTCGAGCGCATCCTCGAGCGGCTCAAGGAGGCGGCGCCGCCGCTTATCCTCGCCCTCAACAAGGTTGACCGGGTGGCGGCCAAGGAGAGGCTGCTGGCGCTGGCGCAGGAGCTGAAAAGCCGCGCACCGTTTGCGCAAGTGTTCATGATCTCCGCGCTCTCGGGCGACGGCGTTGCCGATCTCAAGGCCTACCTTGCGGCCCGCGTCCCGGAAGGACCGTGGCATTACCCGGCCGAGGACCTCTCGGACGCGCCGCTGCGCTCGCTCGCGGCCGAGATCACGCGCGAGAAGATCTTCAACCGTCTGCACGAGGAGCTACCCTACGCGACGACGGTGGAGACGACCTCCTGGCAAGATCGCAAGGACGGTTCGGCTCGCATCGAGCAGACGATCTACGTCGCGCGCGACGGCCAGAAGGCGATCGTGCTCGGCAGAGGCGGCCAGACGATCAAGCAGATCTCGACGGAGGCGCGCGTCGAGCTCAGCCAGATCCTCGAGCGGCCGGTGCATCTCTTCCTCTTCGTCAAGGTGAGGGCGGGCTGGCAGGACGACCCCGAGCGCTACCGCGAGATGGGCCTGGAACGCCCAAAGATGGGGCCTCCCAAGAAATGACGCCGCGGGCCAGCGATGCAGTGGGCGGATGAAGGCGTGATCCTGTCGGTGAAGCCGCACGGCGAGACGGCGGCGGTTGCCGAGATCTTCACGCGCGCGCACGGGCGCCATCTCGCGCTGGTGCACGGCGGGCGCTCGCGCAAGCTGCGGCCTGTGCTGCAGACCGGCAACCACATCGACGCGGTGTGGAAGGCGCGGCTCGCAGAGCACCTCGGACACGTCAGCTTGGAGCTGCGCAAAGGCTATGCGGCGCAGGCGATGGAGGATCCCCTGGCGCTCGCCGGCCTCTCCTCCTTGTGCGCGCTCGCCCGCCTCCTGCCCGAGCGCGATCCGCATCCGAGCCTTTATGAGATTACACTGTTTGTGCTTGGCTTCCTCGACGAGCCCGAGGTGTGGCCGGCGCTGATGGTGCGCTGGGAGCTGGCGCTCTTGGACGAGCTCGGCTTCGGGCTCGATCTTGCGAGCTGCGCAGCGACGGGGGTGCGCGAGGATCTCATCTACGTGTCGCCGAAGTCGGGGCGCGCGGTCTCCGCTGCCGCGGGCGCCCCCTACAAGGAGCGGCTGTTGCGCTTGCCGCTGTTTCTCGCCAAGGGCAGGCAGGGTCACGCGGTCGACGCCGATGTCGCCGCCGGCCTGGAGCTCACCGGGCATTTTCTCAAAGCGCGCGTGTTGGACCCGCGCGAGGAGGCGATGCCCGAGGCCCGCGTCCGCTTCAGGGACCTCGTCGCCCGCGCCGCGAGCCAGGCCTGAGCGCGGCGCATAGCGGCGTCCGATCCTGAGGGGCAAACCCCATTGCACCCGACGCTTCAAAGACGACCGGCCGGCGTAAGGCGCCATTAGCGATCTCCGCCAAGGATGCGTCCGGGCCGCGGCGCGGCCTTGAGGACATCATTCCCAAGGGAGATCCAGGATGGGCAGCAAACAAGAGATGGCCGTGCGCGAGGCGGCCGATGAGTTCTATGATGCTTTGAACGCGATGTTCAAAGGCGACATCTCGCTCATGAAGGCGATCTGGTCGCACGCTGAGGACGTCGTCTACATGGGGCCCGGCGGCTCAATCAAGGTCGGTTGGGACAAGGTCCTCAAAGATTGGGAAAGCCAGGCTGCCCGCAAGCTCGGCGGGAGAGTGGACGCCAAAGACTTGCACTTCGCCATCGGCGACGACATCGCTGTGATGTATGCTCGCGAGGTGGGCGAGAACACCAACATCGGCGGCAAGCGCGAGAAGGTCGACATCCGCGTCACCAATCTCTTCCGCAAGGAGAACGGCGCCTGGAAAGTGATCGGCCACCACACCGATCTCCTGGCCGGCATCAAGGGTTGACGCGCGTCTGCCATTGCGAGGCGGCGGGCTCCGTGGGGCCGCTGACCTCCACCGTCACGCCGCCGCCCGCGCGCGGCTTCAACGTGTACACCTGGCCGTCGCGCGCCTCGTAGCGGGCTATCGTGCCCGTCTGCGGCTCGGTCGTGATCGCGATCGATCCGGGCGCGCACGTCGTGTGACGGATGGTCTCGCGCGGGCGGATGTTGGTCTGCCGTCCGGCAAAGACGTAGGCGACGGCCTGCGATGCTCTGTTCGTCAGCGTGAACGTGTATCGGAGCGCGAGCGGGGTGCCGAAGAGCTGTACCGCCGTGTAGCGCGGATCGTTATTGGGCGCGCCCGCGACGCCCACCCCGATCTCGGTGACGTTCGCCCGCAACAGGTTCTCGCGGTGCGCAGGCGAGGCCTCCCAGCTCGCAACCGCGCGCTTGGCATAGCCCGGCGCCGTGAAGCCGCGCCGGTCGTGGATTGCGGCGAGGTTCTCAGCGATCTCGCAAAAGGCATAGCCCGCGGCCTTGGCGCGCGAGGTGGTGGTGGTGCCATTCGCGGTGTGCGTCAGCTCTGCGCGCGCGGCCAGCACCTTCGCGTAGGCACGCGCGGCGGCTGTGAGTTGCGCGTTGAGCCTCAACGCCGGCAGCTTGTGCTCCTTGCGGAAGGCGTTGGTCGTGGCGGCGATAGCGACTTCGGCTGCGGGAGTGTCGAGGGCGATGGGCATGGCGAAGGCTAGACGAGGATTGAGGGCGGGCCGATGGCCCCGATGGCCGTCACTGGTCCTTGCTGGTCTCCACGTGGAACCTGTGCAGGACGCGGTGAAAGATCGGCGCCAGCACGAAGCCGGTGGCGATGATGATGATGAGGCCGGAGAGGATCGCGTAAGAGCCCGCGAACAGCTTGCCAGCGGTGGTCTTTAGCTCGGCGGCGGGCCCCATGCCGGAGAGGATCATCGACGCGTTGAGGAAGGCGTCCGTCGCCGACATCCCCTCGAAGTAGGCATAGCCGGCCATCCCCAAGGCGAGCCCGCAGCCGATGAGGACGAACCACAAGGCGATGGCGCGCACCATGCGCCACGCGAACACGTGCCGCGAGATGACCTTGTCGCGGCGCTGCTCGAACGATGTGAGGCTCAGCTTGATGGGGCGTCCCTGCCGAAGGATGAGCGCGCATTCTATCGCTTGCCGGGCGGCGATCAACGTCTCGCACTGCAGCGAGGGAAGCGTGCGATGGCGCGCGCTTTTGCTTCGGTTTCCTCCGGCATGTGACTATACTGATCGATACGGAGTAGGCCGTTACAACCTGAAACGAGAGCGGAATACCGCCCAGGAAACGCTATGAGCCGGGCCTTCGTCAAAGAGCAGGAAGATGCGGGCCCGGAGGAGCTGCCCGACAGGCTGATCTCTGAGCACCCCAACCTCGTGACGCGCGAGGGCCTCAAACAGATCGAGGCCGAGGTTAAGCGCCTTACCGCCGAGCACGGGAAAGCGCAGGTGGCAGAGGACCGTGACCGCACGGCGGCCACCGCGCGTGACCTGCGCTATTGGACCGCGCGCCTGCAGAGCGCCGAGGTCGTCACGCCGCCCGCCGATCCGGGGCACGTACATTTCGGCTCCACTGTCACCATCGCGCGCGAGGACGGGCGGCGCCAGACGTTCCGCATCGTCGGCGAGGATGAGGCGGAACCAGCAAAGGGCACGATCCCGTATGTGGCGCCGCTCGCACGCGCCCTCGTCGGCAAGGCCGTGGGCGATACGGTGCGCGTGGGCGAGGGCGAGGTCGAGGTGCTCAAGGTCAAATGAGCGCGCTTGCAGGAAGCCGCGGCATCCTTACATGATGGGGACGAGGCCGGCCTGAAGGAGAGCGCTCATGCATCGGATCTTTCGCGTCGGCAGCATTGTCTTGGCTTCGGCGGTGCTCTTAGCGGCTGCAGCTGCGAGCGCCGAAGCCCATCGGGCTTACAAGCGCGGCTATGTCCGGGACTATGTCCACGAGGCGCCGGTAAAGGATTGCACGCGCCTCAACGGGCGCGACGGCTACTACGGCAATCCGTGGTGCAGCCCACAAGAGCAGGCGCGCTTCGACCGCTGGGAGGCAAGCCGGCTGGTGCGCTAACGGAGCTAGCGCCCTTTTATTTATGGGGCGGCGCCCAACCCATTGACTTGGCATATGATTCTGTTGCCAAGCAGAATTCTTGGGGCTCCACCAATCGATGCTCTGGCGTTGCCAATGAAGCACACGCCATCCTATTCCGCCTTTCGCCGCGTCAAGCGCAAGTTGTAAGTTATCGACATACTAGATTAGACTCGCTCCGGTACATTTTGGAGTGATTGCCATGGCCAGCGTATCGGCCCTCGACCGCGATATTCCCCAATCTCGTGAGCATGGCCATCAGACGGGCACGGGTACCCCCGAGCCCCATCATCCCTGGGGTTCCTATAAAGCAACTGGGATTTGGGCTTTTCTTATATATCTCATGCATTGCGGTATATTGCGAGGGTTCCTGAAAAAGCCCATTCGCATCTTGCTTTTTTTGCACAGTCCTACCTATGACGTGAAGATTAAAGGGCTGAAGTTCAGGTGCCAGATAGGCGATAATCACACGGACAATAAAGTTATTGCAGGCCGCATCGACAAATTGACGCGATTAATTACCAAAGACCTCCAGCAAGGTGACACGTTCGTAGATATCGGGGCCAATTGCGGCCTTTTTAGTTTAATCGCGGCCCGCAAGGTTGGTCTATCGGGAAATGTAGTTACCATAGAACCGTCGCAAGTGCTATTGCCGCGCCTGCATTTCAACGTTGCGGCCAATAGCTTTGATCAAGTTAGAATTTTGCCTACCGCGGCCGGTGATTGCGTTGGGACCATGCCGTTCTATGTCAATCCAAAGGAACACGGCCAATCGAGCCTCGCGCCGCGTCCGGGGCCTAGCTCTGTGAATGTACCAGTGAACACTCTTTTCAACATCGTCACGCTCGCAGGGATACGCAGAATAGATGCGATGAAAGTTGACGTAGAGGGCTACGAAGATCGGGTACTTGTGCCATTTCTGCGCGATGCGCCCGAAGCTTTGTGGCCCCGACGCATTCTTATAGAAATCGCGAATGACAGATTGTGGAAAACGGACTGCGTTTCTGCGCTTCTAACTACTGGATATCGAAAACAATGGGCGAGCAAGAACGACATGCTGCTCATTAAACCGTTGCCCGACTAACCTCTTGACGGTTACGAACTTCTAGACCATTGGCCTCGACTTTTGGAGCGTTGGTTTCGAGGCATAAGGTGAAGACAGCGAAGGTCTCGAACGAGGCCCTTTGTATTGATGCGGCGGTGTGATGTGAAGCGGTGAGGTGGCGACCTAGCCGTTGACTTGGACGTAGGATTTTGCGCTGTCGAGGCAGTTCTGCCGCGCACATCCGCCAATGGGCCTGATGAATAGTTCAGGCTAGCTCCCTTGCCCGATGGGGAAGCTCCGCTGCCACGACGCGCCGTCGCTGTCGCTGACGTAGACGCGCATCGTCTCCGCGCCGTTGACGCGGTAATCGAAGTCGATCGTCGGGTTTTGCGACAGGGTCATAGACCCGCGCATTGCAAATACGCGCTCATCGCCCTGGCGCACTTCCATATCCGTGACAATGCGCAAGGGCACGTAGAGCAGCGTCAGCTGGTCGAGCACCATGCCGGTATCATTCGGATGGCTGACGGTGAGACGTGCGCGCGGCGTGATCTCGGTGGCTGCAGCCGTCTTGCGTAGAGGCTCGAAAGTCATCTTGCCCATGTTGGCGGCGATCTCTTTCGGATCGCCCTGGGGCGGTGCCGAGCATGAGGCCTGTCCGCCGGCAAACTTCACGAAGCGGTCGGCCATGTAGAGCTGCCCGTCGCTCGCCTCCACGATTGCGCGCACGTCGGTCGCGGCGTTGAGGCGCAGGTTCGTCGCGACCCTGAACTCATCGCGCTTGGCACCCAGCTCGAACACGGCGGCGACGGGGGTGGGGTTCTCGTCGACGATGAGCGTCAGGGTTTTGATCGTGCGCCCGTCCTTGAAGGCGGCCTCCACCGCAATCGGCACGGCACGCTGATCGGTAGGACGCGTGGGGGCCGAGAGCTGCACGAGCTCGCCCGCGTCGAGAATCGCGCGGCCGGCAAAGACGTTCGCGCGCACGTCGTCCCAGGCGGGGCCGGCGAGCGCCGGTGCAAAGCCGAGGCCTGCCAGTGCGGCGAGAGCGATGATCGGCGACGAGCGGCGCATGGCGCGTATCCCCCCAAAGGCTTCGAGTTTCGAAGCATCGTTACAAAGTATCGCCCACGCTCCCGCGGGCGAGACAGTATGCCTCAATTTGCGGCCCCCTCACAACGGGGAGCGCGGACGCCGCAAAAGAAAGCGGCGGACCGGGGAGCCCGCCGCTTCAGTCAGCTGAGAGGAAACGCAGTACGCGGGATCAGTTGTCGAGGAAGCTCCTGAGCTTCCTTGAACGAGACGGATGTTTCAGTTTGCGCAAGGCCTTCGCCTCGATCTGGCGGATGCGCTCGCGCGTGACCGAGAACTGCTGGCCGACCTCCTCGAGTGTGTGGTCGGTGTTCATGCCGATGCCGAAGCGCATGCGCAACACGCGCTCCTCGCGAGGGGTGAGCGAGGCGAGCACGCGCGTCGTGGTCTCGCGCAGGTTCGATTGGATGGCGGCGTCGATGGGGAGCACCGCGTTGCGGTCCTCGATGAAGTCGCCGAGGTGGGAATCTTCCTCGTCGCCGATCGGCGTCTCGAGGCTGATCGGCTCTTTGGCGATCTTCAAGACCTTGCGCACCTTTTCCAGGGGCATCGCCAACTTCTCGGCGAGCTCCTCGGGCGTCGGCTCGCGCCCTATCTCGTGCAGCATCTGGCGCGACGTGCGCACGATCTTGTTGATCGTCTCGATCATGTGCACGGGGATGCGGATGGTGCGCGCCTGATCGGCGATCGAGCGGGTGATCGCCTGGCGGATCCACCAGGTCGCGTAGGTGGAGAACTTGTAGCCGCGGCGGTACTCGAACTTGTCGACCGCCTTCATGAGCCCGATGTTGCCTTCCTGGATCAGGTCGAGGAACTGCAAGCCGCGGTTGGTGTATTTCTTGGCGATCGAGATGACGAGGCGCAGGTTCGCCTCCACCATCTCCTTCTTGGCCTGCCGCGCCTCGCGCTCGCCCTTCTGCACGTGCTTGACGATGCGACGGAACTCCAAGATCTCCAGGCCCGTCTCGGAGGCGAGCGTGTGGATCTCAGCGCGCAGGTTCTCGATCTGCTTCTTCTCGTGCTTGATGAACTGGCCCCACTTGCGGGTCAGCGCGCCGACGCGGTCGAGCCAGGTCTGGTCGAGCTCGTTGCCGAAGTACTCATCGATAAATCCTTGCCGCGGCACGCCATAGGACTTCGGCTAGCCGCATCAGCTTGCCCTCGAGGCCGACAAGCTTCTTGTTGATGCCGTAGAGCTGCTCGACGAGGCTCTCGATGCGGTTGTTGTTGAGCGACAGGCTCTTGACCGCGGCGACGATCTCGTCGCGGTGCTTGTCGTAGGTCTTCTGCTGCTGCTTCGAGCCCGTCTCGCCCGCGACTTGCTGCTCGAGCTTCTTGTCCTGCTGCTTTCTGAGCTTTTTGTAGGTGCCGGCGATGTTGTCGAACGTCTCGAGCACCTTGGGCTTGAGCTCGGCCTCCATGGCCGCGAGCGACAGCGCGTTCTCGTAGTCGTCCTCATCGTCCATCTCGCCTTCGGGCGGCGTCTCGCCCTCGGGGGCCTCGACCGGCTCCGGTTGCGACGCCTCGCCCGGCAGCGCCGGCGGCGGGGCCTTGGCCTCGGGGCCCTCGTAGGTGGCTTCGAGATCGATGATGTCGCGCAGGAGGATCTTGCCCTCGTTGAGCTCGTCGCGCCAGATGATGATCGCCTGGAACGTCAGCGGGCTCTCGCACAGCCCGGCGATCATCGCCTCGCGGCCGGCCTCGATGCGCTTGGCGATGGCGATCTCGCCCTCGCGCGAAAGCAATTCCACCGAGCCCATCTCGCGCAGGTACATGCGCACGGGGTCGTCGGTGCGCTCGGTCGGCTCGGCGCGCGTCGTCGTGGCGGGAACGGATGCCTGAGTGGCGACCGCGCGGCCTCCGCCATCCTCCTCCTCCGGCTCGTCGGCCTCCTCGTGCGCCTCCTCGCTCTCCTCGGTCTCCACGACGTTGATGCCCATGTCGGACAGCATCGCCATCGTGTCCTCGATCTGCTCGGAGGACACCTCCTCGGAGGGGAGCACGGAGTTGAGCTGGTCGTAGGTGACGTAGCCGCGGGCCTTGGCCGTCTTCAGAAGCTTCTTGACCGACTGGTCGGAGAGGTCGAGCAGCGGGCTGTCGCGCTCCTGGGTCTCCGTGGCGGCTCCCGCCTGCTCCTCGGTCTTGGGTTGGGGCGCAGCCTTGCGCGAACCCGATCGCGATCCCGCGCGTGAACCCGACTGTGCGGCTTTCGATTTCAGGGCCATGGTTTTCAAGGGCTCTTATCCCGCTCTACAAAAGCGTCCAAAGTGTGTGCGGCAACCTGTCGCAGAGAGCCGATCTCTCCCTGAAAGACACTGGTAGCGCACGCTCCAATTCGGCCGTTTGGCGTCCCACCTCAGTCGATCCCCTCCGACTTCCCCCCGCACGCCTTGGAGCGGGGCCCCTGGGCGCTTCCCAGACCCCCAACAAGGGGACCTGAGCAAGTGGCGCGCCAAGTTCATTCGCCTGGCTCTGCGAAAGGGGGCGATTGGCTTGACCGAGCAAGCAGGCCCTGGATCTCGCAGATGCGCGCAAGCGCGTCCTCGGAGCCGTCCTGGTGGTAAGCCTGGACGGCAGCGTCGAGCGACTTCTGCAAACCGACCTGCCTCTCATGCAGCGCGAGGGCGTGGCGCCAGCCAGCTTCCACCTCGTCGTGCGGGGCATCGGGCTCTGCGAAACGATCGCTTCTATGCGTAACGGAACGCTCGACAAGGTCGATAACCTTGCCGAGGCCCGATACGCTCAATTGGGTGCGAAGGCCGGAGCTGTCAAGAGCATTTTCCAGCGCATGGGCCGAGAGGATCGCGTCGCGCAGCCTGGCGACGGGGGCAGAGGTGAGGGGGAGCGCCGCGATCGCCTCGGAATGCTCCTCGATGAGCCAGGGCTGGTTCAAAACGGTTTTGATGAGCAGGGCCTCGCGCGCCGGGGCAAGCTCGGTGCGCTGGCTCAGCTCCTGGCTGGCAGCGGCCTGTTGGTGGGGCCTTTGGGCATACTGCCCTCTCGACCCCAGCCGGGCGCGCTCGCGCACGCGCCAGTCAGGCGTAACGTTATTACGGCGCGCGCCGGTGCGCCCCATGCGGCGCTGACCTTCCCCGCGCGCGATTTCGCGCACGACCCTGCGGCTCAAGGTCCACAGCGTCTCGCGCAGCTCGCGCTCGTAGTGCGCGCGCACGCTCATGTCGCCGATCTTGGCGACCATGGCTTTGAGCCGCGCCTCGAAGGCAGCACGCTGCTCGGGCGTCGACAGATCCTGCGCCTCCTCCTCGCGCGCCCACAGGACGTCGAACAGCGCGCGCGTCTTCTTGATCTCGTCGCCGAAAGCCTGCGCGCCCTTCTGGCGCACGAGGTCGTCGGGGTCGAGGCCGCCGGGCAGGAAGGCAAAGCGGATGGAGAACCCCGGCTTCAGCAGCGGCAGCACCGTCTCGACCGCGCGGAACGCCGCCTTCTGTCCGGCCGCGTCCCCGTCGAAGCAGAGGATGGGCTCGGGCGCGAAGCGCCACAACAGCTTCACCTGCTCCTCGGTGAGCGCGGTGCCGAGCGGGGCCACCGTCTCGGGAAAGCCCGCCTCATAGAGCGAGATGACGTCCATGTAGCCTTCGACGGCGATGATGCGGGCCTTGTCGTGCGCCGCTCGACGCGCTCTTGCCGCATTGAACAGCACCTGGCCCTTGTGAAAGAGCGGTGTGTCGGGCGAGTTCAAATATTTCGCGGGAGCGCTAGCGTCGAGTGCGCGTCCGCCGAAGGCGATGACGCGCTCGCGCAAGTCGGTGATGGGAAAGGTGACGCGGTGGCGGAAGCGATCATAGGCGACGGGGATGTCCTCGCCGCCGATCAGCATGCCGGACGTGATCATCTCCTCCGTCGCGAAGCCCGCCTTGGCGAGGTGCTGCTTCAAGGCCGATTTGTCGTCGGGCGCATAGCCTAAGCGAAAGGCCTCGATCGTCTCGCGCGCGAGGCCGCGCTTCTCCAGGTAGCGGCGCGCTTCGGCCCCGGGCCCGCTCCACAGCGCAGCGGTGAAGAAGACGGCGGACGCTTCCATGAGGCGGTAAAGCCGCTCGCGCTCGTCCTCGCGTGCCTCATCGCGCTCGGACACCTTCGGCATCGGCACCCCGGCCTCACCGGCAAGCCGCTCCACGGCCTCAGGGAACGACACCCCCTCGGTCTTCATCAGGAACGTGAAGATGTCACCGTGCTCGCCGGAGGCGAAGCAATGATAGAAGCCCTTGTGGTCGTTGACGGTGAAGGACGGCGTCTTCTCGACCTTGAAGGGCGACAGTCCCTTGAACTCGCGGCCCGCACGCTTGAGCGGCACCTTGCGCCCGACCACCTGGCTCACGGACAGCCGGGCGCGGATCTCGTCGAGGAAATGCGGGGGGAAGCGCATTGGCGTCTCTTGAGGGAACGAATTGGGCCTATGCATCCTTTTGCCCTGATTCGCGTCCCAGCGGACGCGGCGCAAGCGCGCTGTCCCCTTTTGAACAGTCTTAGAAACAGGCAGCTGCAAGGCCCGGGCGGCGGCTACTTCAACAGCTCTTTCACCAGGCCACTCGCCTTGCCGAAGTCCATGCTCCCCGCGTACTTGGCTTTCAGCGCGCTCATCACCTTGCCCATGTCCTTAGGCCCTGCGGCCCCCGTCTCCTTGATCACGGCCCCGATCGCCGCCTTCGCCTCGGCCTCGCTCATCTGCTTGGGCATGTAGCCCTCGATGACCTTGATCTCGGCCGTCTCCTTGTCGACGAGGTCCTGGCGTCCGCCGGCGGTGAACTGCTCGACGGAATCGCGGCGCTGCTTGATCATCTTGGCGAGCACGCCGAGGATGTCGGCGTCCGTGATCTTGTCCTTGCCCGAGGGACGCGCGTCGATGTCGGCCGACTTGATGGCGGCGTTGATCAAGCGCAGCGTGCCGACGCGGTCCTTCTCGCCGGTCTTCATCGCCACCTTGAGATCGGCGTTGATCTTCTCGCGCATGGGGCCTCCTTCGCGTATCGGGCGCCTGTGTAGGCCCGCCGGACGGGGGGTGCAAGACGCACGGCGCCATGGTCGCCGCGGTGTCGCCTGCGCCGGCGCGCCGGTTGACCTTGCCGCGCGCTTCTCCTAGGGTCCGCGCGCATTCCGCCAGTTCCTCACCAAGCGCAGCGCTCGCGACCTCCCGGCGGATGCCCGGAGCCCGTCACTTTGAGCACGACGACACCGCTCGCCGCCTCCTCGCCCGCACCGTGGGCGGATGCGCCGTTGACGGGACGGCTCGTTTTGGCCGACGGCACTGTGATCGCAGGCACCGGCCTCGGTGCGACCGGCTCGGCCGTCGGCGAGGTCTGCTTCAACACCGCAATGACCGGCTACCAGGAGATCCTCACCGATCCCTCCTACGCCGGCCAGATCATCACCTTCACCTTCCCCCACATCGGCAACGTCGGCGCCAACAACGAGGACACCGAGACCTCCAATCTCGCGGCGCGCTCGGGCGTGCGCGGTTGCATCCTGCGCGCGCCCATCACGGAGGCCTCGAACTATCGCGCGTCCGAGCACCTCGACCGCTGGCTCAAAGCGCGCGGCATCATCGCGCTGTGTGGCATCGACACCCGCGCACTGACCGCGCGCATCCGCGCCAACGGCATGCCGAACGGCGTCATCGCGCACGATCCCTCCGGCAATTTCGACATCGCCAAACTCAAAGCGCAGGCGGCGGCGTGGCCTGGGCTCGACGGCATGGATCTCGTGCCGGAGGTGACGAGCGGGCAGAGCTACGGCTGGGACGAGACGCGCTGGGTGTGGGGCAACGGCTACGGGCGCCAAGAGCACGCCGATCTGCACGTCGTCGCCGTCGACTACGGCTTGAAGCGCAACATCCTGCGCTGTCTTGCGAGCGCCGGCTGCAAGGTGACGGTGGTGCCGGCGACGACGGCGGCCGAGGACATCCTGGAGCGCAAGCCCGACGGCGTCTTTCTCTCCAACGGCCCCGGCGATCCCGCCGCCACCGGACGCTATGCGGTCCCGGAGATCAAGAAGCTCATCGCCTCGGGGCTGCCCGTGTTCGGCATCTGCCTCGGCCATCAGATGCTGGCGCTCGCGCTCGGCGCCAAGACGCGGAAGATGCACCAGGGGCACCATGGCGCGAACCACCCCGTGAAGGACTTCACCACCCACAAGGTGGAGATCACCTCCATGAACCACGGGTTCACGGTCGATCGCGAGACGCTTCCCGTCGAGGTCGAGGAGACGCACGTGTCTCTGTTCGACGGGTCCAACTGCGGCATCCAGATGAAGGGACGGCCGGTGTTCTCCGTGCAGTACCACCCCGAGGCTTCGCCCGGCCCCCAGGACAGCCACTACCTCTTCGAGCGCTTCGTTGCGATGATGCGCAAGGTGAAGGCGCCCTGAGTGCGCTGCAGCAGCGCTCCAACCCTACAAAACATTAACCCCGGCGGGGCTGCCGACGTGTGCAGCGCCGCCTATAGTGTGGTAACAGCCCACGGCCGCATCCGGGAAGTTGACCCGGGGGGTGACCGGGAACTCGTCCTGGTCGAGCCAGGGGCGCCGCGGCCACGGGCTAGGGAGGACTTGATGTACCGGATCAACCGGTGTGCCGTTGCTTGCTTGATCACATTGGTCCTTTCGGCTGGGCCGGCCTTGAGCGCGGATGCCTCTTGCAAGGAGGCCGTCGTTGCCGCGTTCGCCAAGCAGCGGGCCTCCAAGGCCTTCACCATGACGGCCGAGGTCAAGGGCGAGAGCGGTCCGGCGCAGATCACCGCCGAGTACCTGCCGCCCGACCGCATGCACCAGACGATCATGGCGCCCGGTCAACCGGCGCTGGAGACCGTCCTCGTCGGCACGCGCGCCTGGAGCCGCCAGGGCGGCGCGTGGGAGGAGCTGATGCCGGCAATAGCGCAAACGATCATCGCGCAGGTGCGCGAGGGCGTGGTCGACCCGCCCAAGGACGTCGGCGAGTTCGACTGCCTGGGCAAGGCGACCATTGACGGCAAAGAGTACCTCGCCTATCGCAGCGTCGAGAAACCCGAAGCCGCCGCCAAGGGGGCGGGCGGCGCGCCGCTGCACCGCACCGTCTACGTCGATCCCGCGACCGGCTTGCCGGCGATCAACATCGTCGCCGAGGAGCTGCCAGGCGCGATGCCCCTCTTCAAGGGCGTCTACACCTACCCGACGGACCTCGTCATCGAGGGACACCCGGAAGCGTCCCTTGGCAAGGTCAGGTGAGGGATGGGCCGCGAGCCGCGGCGAGACGCCGAGAGATCAAACAATTCGGGCGCTAGTGAGCGCCCGCTCTAGTGAGGATGAGGAGTAACAGATGATGCGTCGGATGCTGACAGCCGTTGCCCTGACGATTGCGGTGAGCACCGCCGCTTACGCCGATTGCAAGGGCGAGGTCTCCTCCGCGCTCGAGCGGCAGCGCAAGACCAGCGGCTTCCGCATGCAGACGACGATGATCAGCGAGGACGGCAAGGTCGACATGACGGTCGACTACGCTCTCCCCGACCGCATGCGCCAGATCGTCAAGTCGACCAAGGATCCCAACCCGGTCGAGACCGTGGTCGTCGGGCAGAACGCCTGGAGCCACCAGCAGGGCCAGCCGTGGGCTCCGCTCAACCCGAAGTTGACTAGCGAGCTCGTCGATCAGATGCACGACACGCTCGGCGACCACCCGCCTCCGATCGGCGATTTCTCCTGCCTCGGCAAGAAGTCGCTCGACGGCAAGGAGATGCTCGCCTACGAGGGCGAGAACGAGGATCCGAACGCCAAGGATCCCAGCGCCAAGAACAAACCCAAGCTTCCCGACCGCCCCGTGCGCGTCATCTATGTCGACCCCACCACGGGGCTGCCCATGCGCTCAATTTTCGCCCACGCCAACAACCTCGACAAGCCGATCTTCGAGTCGAACTTCAGCTATCCCATCGACCTTGCGATCGAAGCACCGAAGCTTTTACCCGGTCCGCCACCCGGTACGGTAACCAACTCGAAATAGCGGGTTTCCTTCGCACTAGCTGCTCGCGGATCCCGGCAAGCGCATACTTGAGGCTGCCGCGGGTTGTGCCGACGCATGCTGAATTGCGGTCGCACTGCTATAGCCAAAGCCGGTGATCGGCAATAAAAGGCCGCCTCATGCCCAAGCGCACGGATATCAAGTCCATCCTCATCATCGGGGCAGGGCCCATCGTCATCGGGCAAGCCTGCGAGTTTGACTATTCGGGGACGCAAGCCTGCAAGGCCCTCAAGGCGGAGGGTTACCGGATCGTGCTGGTCAACTCCAATCCAGCCACGATCATGACAGATCCCGAGCTCGCCGATGCCACCTACATCGAGCCGATCACACCCGACATCGTCACCAAGATCATCGCCGCAGAGCGTCCCGATGCGCTTTTGCCGACCATGGGCGGCCAGACCGCGCTCAACACCGCGCTCGAATTGCACAAGCGCGGCGTGTTGAGCGAGCTCGGCGTGGAGATGATCGGCGCCCGCGCTGAGGCGATCGATATGGCGGAGGACCGCCAGCTCTTCCGCGAGGCGATGCAGCGGATCGGGCTTGCCACGCCCCGCTCGATGCTTGCGCACAACCGCGAGGAGGCCGAGCGCGCGGTCGACGTCGTGGGCCTGCCGGCCATCATCCGCCCCTCCTTCACGCTCGGCGGCACAGGCGGCGGCATCGCGTACAACCGCGAGGAGTTCCTGACGATCATCGAGCGCGGGCTCGATGCCTCGCCGACCCATCAGGTTCTTGTCGAGGAGAGCGTTCTCGGCTGGAAGGAGTTCGAGATGGAGGTGGTCCGCGATAAAGCGGACAACTGCATCATCATCTGCTCGATCGAGAACGTCGATCCCATGGGCGTGCATACTGGCGACTCGATCACGGTCGCGCCGGCGCTCACGCTGACCGACAAGGAGTACCAGATCATGCGCAACGCCGCGATCGCGGTCTTGCGCGAGATCGGCGTGGAGACCGGCGGCTCCAACGTCCAGTTTGCGGTCAACCCGGAGGACGGGCGGCTCGTCGTCATCGAGATGAACCCGCGTGTCTCGCGCTCCTCCGCGCTCGCCTCCAAGGCGACCGGCTTTCCCATTGCCAAGGTCGCCGCCAAGCTTGCCGTCGGCTACACGCTCGACGAGCTCGCCAACGAGATCACCGGCGGGGCGACGCCCGCCTCCTTCGAGCCGACCATCGACTACGTCGTGACGAAGATCCCACGCTTCGCCTTCGAGAAGTTCCCCGGCTCCGATACGACGCTGACGACGTCGATGAAATCGGTGGGCGAGGCGATGGCAATCGGGCGCACCTTCGCCGAAAGCCTGCAGAAGGCGCTGCGCTCCATGGAGACGGGCCTCACCGGGCTCGACGACATTGCGCTCGAGGGACTGGGCGCGGGCGACGACAAGAACGTGATCCGCGCCGCCGTCTCCAAGCCGACGCCCGACCGCATCTTGAAGGTGGCGCAGGCCTTGCGGCTTGGCTTCGACGTCGAGCAGGTTCATCAGTCCTGCCGGATCGACCCCTGGTTCCTCGCGCAATTGCAAGAGATCGTGGACGCGGAGGCACGCGTGCGCGCGCACGGACTCCCTGCATCGGCAAAGCAACTGCGCTCTTTGAAGGCAATGGGTTTCTCGGATGCGCGGCTCGCAACGCTCGCGGGGCTGAGCGAAGCCGATGTCACCGCGCGGCGCAGGGCGCTGCGTGTGACGCCCGTGTTCAAGCGCATCGACACCTGTGCGGCCGAGTTCGCGGCGCCCACGGCTTACATGTACTCGACCTACGAGCGCGGGCTTCTCCATTCGGAGGCCGGCAATGAGGACGCGGCGCCCGATTGCGAGGCCAATCCGAGCGCCGTGCGCAAGGTCATCATTCTCGGCGGCGGTCCCAACCGCATCGGGCAGGGCATCGAGTTTGACTATTGCTGCTGCCACGCCTGCTTCGCGCTGACGGCGGTCGGCTACGAGACGATCATGATCAACTGCAACCCGGAAACGGTCTCCACCGACTACGACACCTCCGACCGGCTCTACTTCGAGCCGCTGACGGCGGAGGACGTGCTCGAGATCATCGCCAAGGAGCAGGAAAACGGCACGCTGCACGGCGTCATCGTGCAGTTCGGGGGGCAGACGCCCTTGAAGCTTGCGGCCGCATTGGAGGCGGCAGGCGTGCCCATCCTCGGCACCTCGCCCGACGCCATCGACCTTGCCGAGGATCGCGACCG
Source organism: uncultured Alphaproteobacteria bacterium (assembly GCA_963724945.1). Lineage (GTDB taxonomy): Bacteria > Pseudomonadota > Alphaproteobacteria > Rhizobiales > Hyphomicrobiaceae > Hyphomicrobium_A. The sequence continues at coordinate 2,503,707 of CAVRWL010000003.1, forward strand.
CTTCAAGGCGCTGATCGAGAGGCTCGGCCTGCAGCAGCCGATGAGCGGCATCGCCAAGACGCCAGGGGAGGCGCGCGCGGTGGCCGAGAGCATCGGCTATCCCGTCGTGATCCGGCCTTCCTACGTGCTCGGCGGACGCGCCATGGAGATCGTGCACGACGGGGCCGAGATCGACCGCTACGTCGCGAAATTGTCGGCGACGCTCGAGCGTCCTTCCGAGCTTGTCGTCTCGGAGAGGCGTCCGTTGCTGATCGATCGCTATCTGACGGACGCAGTCGAGGTCGACGTCGACTGTCTCGCCGATGGCACCGACACGTTCATCGCGGGCATCATGGAGCACATCGAGGAGGCGGGCATCCACTCCGGCGACAGCGCTTGCTCGCTGCCGCCCTATTCGCTGACGCCTGCGACGCTCGCCGAGCTCGGGCGCCAGACGCGCGAGCTCGCGCTCGCCCTGAAGGTCGTCGGCCTCATGAACGTGCAGTACGCGATCAAGGATGGCTCGGTTTTCGTGCTCGAGGTCAATCCGCGCGCCTCCCGCACCGTGCCGTTCGTCGCCAAGGTGATCGGCAAGCCGGTGGCGGCGATCGCAGCGGAGATCATGGCGGGACGGCCCTTGCGCGATTTCAAGCTCGAGCCCGCCGCGCTCCGCCACGTCGCGGTGAAGGAGGCGGTGTTTCCGTTCGCCCGCTTTCCCGGCGTCGATCCGATCCTGGGGCCGGAGATGCGCTCCACCGGAGAGGTCATGGGCATCGACAGCGACTTCGCCATGGCATTCGGCAAGAGCCAGATCGGCTCGGGGCAAAGCCTGCCGACGAGCGGCACGGTATTCGTCTCCGTTAAGGATGCCGACAAGGATCGCATGGTCGCACCCGTGCGCCAGTTGGAGGCGATGGGCTTCAAGATCATCGCCACGCGCGGCACCAAGCGCCATCTCGAAGCGAACGGTATTAAGTGCGACGTCATCAACAAGGTGCTGGAGGGGCGCCCGCACATCGTCGACGCCATGAAGAATGGCGATGTGGCCCTGGTTTTCAACACGACGGAGGGGGCAAAGGCGCTGTCTGACAGCAAGGACATCCGGCGGACCGCCTTGCTTCATCACATTCCATATTATACAACTTTAGCCGGTGCGGTGGCGGTCACCCGGGCCATCAAGGCCCTAAAAGCGGGCACATTGAGAGTCGCGCCTTTGCAAAGCTTCGTGACACACCCAGCCTAATCCATTGGACCCCTCTCGCGTCGTCGGGGCGGGTCGCTCCACACGAGTTGAGAGACTGTGTGTCGTCGTGGTTCTGGCAGCGCTGCCAGGGCCTATGGGAGATGCTAGGAAATGACTATGGAACGGGTGCCGATGACCATTGAGGGGTTCAAGAGGCTCGAGACCGAGCTTCACCGTCTCAAATCGGAAGAGCGTCCCCGTATCATTCAGCAGATCGCGGAGGCGCGTCAGCACGGCGACCTCTCCGAGAACGCGGAGTATCACGCCGCCAAGGAGGCGCAGGGTTTCAACGAAGCGAGGGTGGCCGAGCTCGAGGACCGCATCGGCCGCGCCGACATCGTCGACACCGCGAAGCTGTCAGGCAACACGGTGAAGTTCGGCGCCACCGTCACGCTCGTCGACGAGGACACCGACGAGAAGGTTAAGTACAAGATCGTCGGCGATTTCGAGGCGAGCGTGCGCGACGGCAAGATCTCGATCTCCTCGCCGATCGCGCGCGCGCTCATCGGCAAGACGAAGAACGACACCGCCGAGGTGACGACGCCAAAGGGTGCGCGCTCCTACAAGATCCTCAAGATCGAGTGGAAGTAGGCGCTGGGCCTCCCGATCAACTCATTTGTCGATCGCCGCAATCGGCACGCCGGGCTCGCGCTTGGCGCGCCTGATCGTGAGGAACGTCTTGACGCTCGCGACGTTGGGCGCCGCCGTCAGCACCTCGAGCACGAACTCCTGGAAAGCCGTGAGGTCGGCGGCGACGCATTTGAGCATGTAGTCGCTCTCGCCCGACAGCATGTAGGCTTCGCGCACGATCGGCCAGCCGAGCACCAGATTCTCGAACGCCCGCAGCTCTGCTTCGCCCTGGTTGTGCAACCCGACCATGGCGAAGGCGATGAGCTTGAAGCCGAGCGCAGCCTCGTCGAGCAGAACCGTATAGCCGGCGATCAGGCCCGCCTCCTCGAGCGCGCGCACGCGGCGCAGGCAGGGCGGCGCGGACAGCCCCACGCGCGCGGCGAGCGCGACGTTGGTCATGCGGCCGTCGGTTTGCAGCTCTTTCAGTATGCGCCAATCGAGCGGGTCGAGGCGGACGGGCATCCAAATCGTCTTTCCTACGAGCGGACCCGCCGAGGTGCCGCACTGAATGGTGTTCCGCCGTCGGACGTTGCACCAGTTGAGAGCATTTGGCTAGCTGTCGGGGGCGTTCTGCCGGGCTTATCCTGCGGCGGCAGGTCGACTCGACACTGGCGCCGCCGCCAGAGAGAAAGACCCAGATGACGGCGAGATTACAGGACGACGCAAAAATTGCGCGCCCGCTGGCGGGGCTCAAGGCGTGGCTGATCACACCCGGATTGGTGGGGATGGACGTGCAGACGCGAGGCGTGGCTCGCGCGCTCGGTCTCGACTTTGTGATGAAGCACGTCGACCCCAAGGGGATCTGGAAGCTTGCCTCCCCCTGGGGGCCGGTGGCGCCAGCTGAGCGATTCGGGCAGTCGGAGTCGCAGTTCGCGCCGCCGTGGCCCGATGTCGCCATCTCGGTGGGGCGCGGCAGCATTCCCTACTTGCGCGCTCTGCGCCGCAGGGCGGGAGATCGGACCTTCACCGTCGTGATGCAGGATCCCAGGACCGGGCTTGGGACTGCAGATTTCATCTGGGTGCCCGAGCACGACAGCCTGCGTGGGCCCAACGTGTTCACGACGCTCACCTCGCCCCACGGCTTGACGGCCGATCGCCTCGCCCAGTTGCGGCTCAGTCTGCCCCCGGCCATCGGCGAACTGCCGTCACCGCGCGTGGCGGTGCTTCTCGGCGGCAAGAACGCCGTCTACAAGTTCCGCGACGAGGACGACGAGCGGCTGGTCGGCGCGCTGCAATCGCTGGGGCGGCTGGGCGCGAGCTTTCTCATTACGCCGTCGCGGCGCACCCACGGGCGTCTTCTCGCCGCCACCGAGCAGGCGACGCGGGCATTCCCGCGCATTCTTTGGGACGGGAGCGGGGCGAACCCGTACGGCGATTTCCTCGCCCACGCCGACCTCTTTGTTGTCACGGCTGACAGCGTCAACATCACCGGCGAGGCCTGTGGCACGGGGCGACCGGTGCTCGTCTTTAAGCCCTCCGGAGGCTCGGCGAAGTTCCACCGCTTCCATGCCGACCTCGAGGCGCGCGGCGCCACGCGGCCGCTGCCCGATCGCCTCGATGCCATACCGGACTGGAGCTACGAGCCGCTGCATTCGGCCGACGAGATCGCGCGCGAGATCGAACGCCGTTGGCAGGAGCGCGCCGCTCTGCGATCGCGCGTGCAGGCGAAAGGCAAGCGAGGCTAGGATCAGCCTCAAGGACGAAGGGCCGGGGTCGTCGTGCAGCGCTTGAGCCCAGATAGCGAGGTTTTGTGCGCGGGCGGGACGCTCATCGTTCGCACGCCGTCGCCCGCGCGGCGCCTGTGGCTCGGCTTCGAGATGGCGCTGATCTACCTCGCTGTCCCCTTCGCGGTCTCGGCCGCCGTCCACGACCACAACGTGCCCGTGTTCATCGCGCTTCTTCCCGTACTCGCCATTGTGCTCGCGTTTCTGCTGGTCGATCCCACGTTCTCGCTGCGCCAAGAGCTCTCGCGCGGCTTCGGGCTCGGCACGCTTGTGTCAATCCTCGCCGTGTTCGCCATCGGGGCGAGCACCATTACGATCTGGATCGCGCACTATCATCCGGACTGGCTCTTAGAGTTTCCTCGCCACCGGCCCGAGACCTACAAGAGGATCATGGTGCTCTATCCGGCGATGTCGGTCGTCGCGCAGGAGCTCGTCTACCGCACGTTCTATTTCCACCGCTACGGCGTGCTGTTCGGCCGCGCCCATTGGCCGGCCATACTGCTCAACGGCGTCCTGTTCGGGCTCGGGCACATCGTCATCGGCACCGAGCTCGCCGTGCTCGGAACGATGGCGACGGGGGTGCTGTTCGCCACCCGCTACGCGATGACGCGCTCCTACTGGGCGGTGTTCCTTGAGCACACGCTGTGGGGTGCGCTCGTCTTCACGGTCGGCTTGGGGCAGTTCTTCTTCACCGGCGTCGGCATATTGAACTGGCGCTAGCGCAGCATTCTTGCGGTGCTGGCGCACCATTCTTGCGGGCGAGTGCGCATTTCGCTAGAAGGCCGCCAGGCTCCCGCAGCAAAATCGGATCGTTTGGAGGAGGCCGCCCAAGTGGCGAACCCGCAGTACGTCTATCACATGTCCAAGCTCTCCAAGACCTATCCGGGGGGCAAGACAGTCCTGAAGGACATCTCGCTGTCGTTCCTGCCTGGCGCCAAGATCGGCGTCGTGGGCTTGAACGGCGCGGGCAAGTCGACGCTTCTGAAGATCCTCGCCGGGCAGATCACCGACTTCGTCGGAGAAGCCTGGGCCGCCGACGGCATCAAGGTCGGCTACCTGCCGCAGGAGCCCGAGCTCGATCCCGATAAGGACGTGCTGGGCAATGCCATGGAGGGCGTCGCGGAGAAGAAGGAGCTCGTCGACCGCTACAACGAGCTCGCCGCCAACTACTCCGACGAGACGGCCGAGGATATGGCGAAGCTGCAGGACGTGATCGACGCGCAGAACCTGTGGGACCTCGACACGCAGGTCGAGCAGGCGCTCGACGCACTCCGTTGCCCGGCTGGAGACAGTCCGGTGACGAAACTCTCAGGCGGCGAGAAGCGGCGCGTGGCGCTGACCAAGCTTCTGCTCTCCAAGCCCGACATCCTGCTGCTCGACGAGCCGACGAACCACCTCGACGCCGAGAGCGTCGCCTGGCTCGAGCGCTACTTGAAGGAGTACCCGGGCTGCGTGATCCTCGTCACGCACGACCGCTACTTCCTCGACAACATCACCGAGTGGACGCTCGAATTGGATCGCGGGCAGGGCGTTCCCTACAAGGGCAACTACTCGAGCTGGCTGGAGCAGAAAGCCAAGCGCCTCGAGGTCGAGAAGGGCCAGGAGGAATCGCGCCAGCGCACGCTTAAACGCGAATTGGAATGGATCCGGTCCTCGCCCAAGGCGCGTCAAGCCAAGTCCAAGGCGCGCTACCAGGCCTACGACAAGCTCGCCGCGGAGGCCGCGCGCGAGGAGGTCGGGAAGGCTAGCTTGCAGATCGCGGCCGGACCGCGCCTCGGCGACCTCGTGGTCGACGTGGAATGGCTCTCCAAAGGGTTCGGCGACCGGCTGTTGATCGACGACCTCTCCTTCAAGCTACCGGCGGGCGGTATCGTCGGCGTGATCGGGCCGAACGGTGCCGGCAAGACGACGCTGTTCAAGATGATCACGGGTGCTGAGAAGCCGGACAAGGGCACGATCCGGCTCGGCGATACGGTGAAGCTCTCCTACGTCGACCAGTCCAGCGCCCACCTCGACGACAAGAAGACGGTGTGGGAGGAGATCTCCGGCGGCCTCGACCAGATGCTGCTCGGCGGCAAGAAGGAGGTGCCGAGCCGCGCCTATTGCGGCTGGTTCAACTTCAAGGGTGCCGACCAGCAGAAGAAGGTGGGGCTCTTGTCGGGCGGTGAGAGGAACCGCGTGCACCTCGCCAAGCTGCTGAAAGAGGGCGGCAACCTGTTGCTGCTCGACGAGCCTACGAACGACCTCGACACCGAGACGCTCGGAGCGCTCGAAGCCGCGCTTGAGGATTTCGCCGGCTGCGCCGTCATCATCAGCCATGACCGCTTCTTCCTCGACCGCATGGCGACGCATATCCTCAGCTTTGAGGGCGACAGCCACGTGGAATGGTTCGAGGGCAACTTCGCCGACTACGAGGAGGACAAGAAGCGCCGCCTCGGCGACGCGGCAATCGAGCCGCACCGCATCAAGTTCAAGCGCTTCGAGCGGGCGTGAGGAGGCTGGAGCGCCTGGAACCGCGCCAGAGCGATACGTGCTTTCAGGTCGCGAGCGGCCGGCGACCTGGCCGGGGCGCAACGTGAAGCTTCAATGCAGCGATTGCCGGGCCAAGTCCAGCCCCAGCGCGGTTGGATGCCATTGGCCCTCGCTAAACGCCACCAGACCGCGACGGGCAAGCCGGCGCGCGATGAGGTAGGGCTGGGGCGGGAAATACGAGATCGGTCTGACGGCGAGCAGCGCGAGAATTGCAGCCTCGTTGCTGTCCAGTTCATGCATGACGCAACCCTCAATGTCAGATTTCGCCAGTGCTGCGATCCTAGCGACTATTCCACAGCGGCTCTGCATTCCCCTCTGGGAAGCCTGTGGATATTCCCATGAATTTCATTCAAGGAGGATCAAAGGTCACAGGTGCACTCGGTGCGCCTCACCGGCTGTGGTCCGGCCTTATCGTCTCACAATCGCGATATCGCGCAGGATATCCGCTTCGAGCTCGATCTCGCCGAGGCGCTGATTGAGGACGTCTCCGATGCTGATCAGGCCGACAAGCTGGCCATGCTCGATAACCGGAAGGTGGCGAATACGTCTATGCGTCATGAGCCTGGCAACGTGCATGATGGTATCGGTTGGCGTGCATGTGACGACCCCCGTCGTCATCAAGTCGGCAACTTTCATGTTGACCAATGCGTTCCCGTGAGCAGCGAAACCATGCGCGACATCGCGCTCTGAAATGATGCCAACGAGTGTCTTGCCATCCTCGCTCACGGGCATCGCCCCGACGCGCTCTAATTTCAGACGCGTTGCAAATGCTTGGACGGTTTCCGCGGGGCTCACGGTCATCGTGCTATGCCCTTTGACTTTCAGTATGTTGGCGACTTGCATGGCAGCACTCCTCAACTCGTGTTGGCGCTATCATCACTCCGGCCGATCACGGTTTCCAGGCTCAAGGACCTATATAGGTACATATATGGCGAGCAGAGCGACCCGTATCTGACGGCCTCTCGGATTGCGACGAGCAACGCCGTCCGTTTGCCTGCCGGCCTTGCGCCATCCCAGAGCCCAAATTGCCCGGCACATCGGTAGCCGGTCCGTAGTCGCGTAACGGGGGGGAGTGTCATGGGCTGGCTCAGGGGAAATAGCGCCGTCGAGGATAATGCCGAGATCGCCACGCAGGCCGCCTCCGGAAACTCTGGTGGCACGCTCGCCGTGATCGTCTCGGCAATCGCGCTGCTCTTCTCCGGCTACAGTCTGTGGGACACCTCGCTCAAGGCCGCCGATCTGCGCGCCTTCGTGCCCCCCGTCATCCAATTCTCCGCGCCCTATCAAAACTCCAATTTCGAGGTGATCGCCGTGCCGATCACCCTCACCAACGAGGGCGCGCGCACGGCGACCGTGCTCTCCATGGAGCTCAGCGTCACCGACCCGCGCAGCAAGCAGACCAAGCACTTTTATGCGGCGGACTTCGGCCGCTGGACCATGGAGAAAACGCGAGCGGGCGCCTATGAGCCGTTTGCGCCCATATCGCCGCACGAGCCGCACCGAGCAGGTATTGTTCTACACGCGCGGGCAGCAGGAAAAGCCAGACGAACTCATTCGCGACGCGGGTCCCTACCGCTTCGCGCTTGCGCTCGATGTTGCCGAGAGCAACGCGAAGCCGACCGTGACCTTCGAGCGCTCGCTGCTTGCTTACGATGCGCGCGCATTCACCGAGGGCACGCTGCCGCTTTACAGCAGCGACTGGCGCGCCGCGAGCAACACCAAACCGGATTGATCGCGCCGATTGATCGCGCCGAATGATCGCGCCAAGGCGCTGCCCCCGCGGATCACCCATATGATCCAGGTCAAAGCGGTGCGCCGCGGCCCTGCTAGCTGCTAGAATGCAGTGATCAGGATGCACGCGGAGCGCGCATGGAAATCAACGAGTACGGATTGCTTGGCGGCGTGCTGTTGGGGTTGGCGAGTTCGCTGCACTGTGCGGCTATGTGCGGGGGCATCGCGTCGGGGGTGGTATTCCTCTTCGATCCGCATCGACCGGGGGAGCGCGTGCGCGTGCTCATGAGCGCGCAAGCCGGGCGCATCCTCGCCTATGTGATCGCCGGCGCGATCCTCGGTGCGGCCGGCGCCGCGCTCTACGTGGGCTTCGACCGCACCGCCGCCTACCGGCTCCTGCAGTGGGCGGGCGCCGTAACGCTCATGTGGATCGGGCTGTCGGTCGCGGGCCTCTTACCCTCCTTGTCGCTGCTCGACCGGCGCGTCGCGGCGCTGTCGGCGCGCTTAAGCAGCGTGTTGTCCCGCTTCCGGCGCTTTCCCGTGGCGGGACCGTTCGCGGCCGGCTTGGGCTGGGGCACGATCCCGTGTCCGATGGTCTATGCGGCGCTCTTCACCGCGATGTTGACCGGCTCGTCCGCGGGCGGCGCGACCCTGATGGCGGGCTTCGGGCTCGGTACGCTGCCGGCAGTGACGGCGACCGCGCTCGGGATCACGATGCTCGCGCGCATCGAGGCGCGCGGGTTGGCGCGCGGCCTCATCGGGCTTGCGATCGCGCGGTTTGGGCTTTTCGACCGTCTATCCGGCGAGCCCGACGGCGGGGCTCTTCTGCCTCACGCCCTGAGCATTGAGGGCTGAGGGAATCAGGGCCTCGTCGGTGTCAGACCCGCGCGCTTCAAGCCGAAGCTTCCAGCAGGGCGGGGCTGACACCGATGTACGCTTACGCTCACCGACGCAACAAACGGACTAGCGGTTGAGAGCGACGACGAGCGCCTTGGGGTTGCCGCCGTTCTCGCTGATGTAGTTCTGGAACAGGTTGTCGAGGAACGAGGTCATCCAGAAGCCGATGACCTGCGCGTCGCGCACCTTGTAGCCCTGCTCACGCCGCACAATGAGCCAGCGCACGTCGTAGCTCTCGCCGGAGACGAGGGTGATGTGGCTGTCGACGTAGGTGCCGCGCACGTCCTCATCGGACTGCGCCGGTCACGATGAAGCGCGCCACTGGATACTTTGGCGCCTCCTTGGAGGCGTAGCGCGCGATGAAGTTGATCATGCCGTTGTAGTAGATCGGCCGGTCGGCGCGCGGCAGCACGCGCGCATAGGAGCCGAGCGCGTTCAAGCCGATCGAGGGGACGTCGGCGTTGGCGTTGAGCACCATGGCGAACTGGGAGGCGGAGCCGGAGCGGGAGGCCGCGAGCAGCTCGTTGCCGACCCGTTTCATGTAGGCGGCCGGCAACTCGGCCCTGACGGCGGCGCACATGGCGACGAGCGCGAGGCTCGATAACGCGATCGCGCGCGCCATCGCTGAAATGCGCCGCTGGGCGGACCGCATCGAAATTGTGCTCATCTTACAAACGTGCTCCCTCATTGGGGCTGCGGACAATGACGGGTCTTGAGGCCTCCTCCGGCCGACCGTTGCCCCTTCAACTCACTAAGCCATGGCAAAAGCTTCGCCGTCAAAGGGTGGCCGAGGATAAAGACGGTTTTTTGGACAGACATGTGTTCATGCATGCGCAGGATCCCTCCATGTCGGCAGGACAAAGCGCGGCCATTGCGCCCGGAAGCGATAGAGGGTGCTGGCGGGGATTTCCTTGTGGCCGACGAGGGCAGCGACGCGATCGACCTCGCTCTGCATCATCCGGTCGGCAAGCGCGAGAAGCACCGACTTTGCCCGCTCCGGATGCACAAGGATCAGCTCGTGGCGTGTGCCCGAGAGCGAGGCCCGCAGGTGATGGGCGACGCCCGTATACGAGGCGAGCGGGGCCAACCAGCTCCGGGCGCGCAAACGGCCGCGCTCGGTGACCTTCACGGCGGTTGCGTCGATTTCGACGGTGCGCGTGACGGTGAGCCGGTCGATAAGCCGTTTCAGCGGCATTCCAAGCAAATAGGCCCAGAACGCGATCGCGGCCAGGATCTCGAGCCCGAGTGCGGGATGCTGGCCGATGATGGCGCGCATGGCAGGGGCGAAAAGAGCCTGCAGGATCAGCAGCACCGAGGCAAAGCCGACCGCCAGGACCGCCGGCACCGCTAGCACGAGCATGACCGCGGCGGCCGTATGGGAGCAGGTCTCGGTGAGACGGAAGGGAAGCTCGGTGGGCACCGGCGGCTCGACCCGGTCGAAAATGGCAACACGCATCGGGGGATCCATCTCTCAGTGACTGGCAGGTGCGAGAGTAGAAAAACACGCTTACTTTCCGGTTAATCCGCGTCCCGAAAATGGCCGCCGGGTGGTTTTGGCCACTCTGGCCCTTGACACATAAACATATCTTTATATCATCGCCGACAAGGAGGCCCCTTGTCCGGTTCGTTCGCCAGCGATGCCATCGTCACCGCGCTCAAGGCTGCGGCCGAGCCGACGCGCCTGCGCATCCTGTTGCTGCTCGCGGCCGGAGAGCTCAACGTCAAGGACCTCACCCAAATCCTCGGCCAGAGCCAGCCGCGCCTCAGCCGGCACCTGAAGCTGCTGGCCGAAGCCGGCCTCATCGAGCGCTTCCGCGAGGGCAGCTGGGTGTATTTTCACGTCTCCGATCGCACGCCCGGGGGCCGGCTCGCGCTCGACGTCCTGGCCCTCGTCGATACAGGCGATGCGACGCTCGTACGCGACCGCGAGCGCGCCGACGCCCTGAAGCGCGAGCGCGAGGCGGCCGCGCAAGGCTATTTCCGCGCGCATGCGGCTGATTGGGACCGCATCCGCACGCTGCACGTGGCGGAAAGTGAGGTTGAGGCGGCCATGGGGCAGGCGCTCGGACGTGGCCCCTTCAAGCTTCTGCTCGATTTGGGCACCGGGACGGGGCGGATCCTGCAGCTTTTCGCCGACCGCTACGAGCGCGGGCTTGGCCTCGATCTCAACCAGGCGATGCTTGCCTACGCGCGCAGCAAGCTGTCGAAGTCCGAGCTCGCGCGCGCCCAGGTCCGCCACGGCGACATCTACGCGCTGGCGCTCCCCGACGCGGTCGCCGACGCAGTCGTCATGCACCAGGTGCTGCATTTCCTGTCCGACCCGGCGCTTGCCATTCGCGAGGCGGCTCGCGTGCTGGCCCCGGGTGGCCGGCTGCTGATTGTCGATTTCGCTCCGCACGATCTGGAGTTCCTGCGCGAGAAGTTCGCGCACGAGCGGCTGGGATTTGCGCCGGCGCAAGTGAGGCAATGGATGCAGGATGCGGGCCTTAAGCCGATCGAGCAGCGCGACCTGGCGCCCGAAAGCAGGGCGGATGCGCAAAAGCTCACGGTCTCGCTGTGGCTTGCCGAGCGCCCTAGCGTCGGCGCATTGCCGAAATCGGCGCCGGCGCGCGCCCTAGAGGAGGCTCCCTGATGGCGATGGCGAACACGATAGCTGGCACGCCCGAGCGCAAGAGCCGGCTCGTCGGGTCCGGAGAGATCGACGTATCCTTCGAGTTCTTTCCGCCCAAGACGGAGAAGATGGAGCAAACGCTGTGGGCGGCGATCGAGCGGCTCGCGCCGCTGAAGCCCGAGTTCGTCTCGGTTACCTACGGGGCGGGCGGCTCGACACGCGAGCGCACGCACGCAACGCTTGCGCGCATCGTGCGCGAGACGGACTTGAAGCCCGCTGCGCATCTCACCTGCGTCGCCGCGACGAAGGAGGATGTGAATGCGGTTGCCCGCTCCTACTGGGATATCGGCGTGCGCCACATCGTGGCGCTGCGCGGTGATCCGATCGGCGGCCCGGGAACGAAATACGAGCCCTATCCAGGCGGCTATATCAACGCCGCCGATCTCGTAGCGGGCCTAAAGAAGATCGCCGGCTTCGAGATCTCGGTGGCCGGCTACCCCGAGAAGCACCCCGAGAGCCCCTCGCTCGCCGCCGACATGGACAACCTCAAAGCCAAGGTCGACGCCGGAGCCGACCGCATCATCACTCAGTTCGGCTTCGACAATGCGCACTATCTGCGCTTCCTGGAGCGCGCCCGCGCGGCCGGTATCTGGGTGCCGATCACGCCCGGCATCGTGCCGATCCACAACTTCAAGCAGGTCGCGGCCTTCGCCGCCCGCGCCGGTGCCATTATGCCCTCCTGGCTTGCGCGGCGCTTCGAAGGGCTCGAGAACGATCCCGCGACGAGTCACCTCGTCGCCGCCGCGGTGGCAACCGAGCAGGTGATGGACCTCGTCGACGAGGGCGTGAAGAAGTTCCACTTCTATACGTTGAACCGCGCCGACCTTGTCTACGCGATCTGCTACTTGTTGGGTCTGAGACCGCATCCGCGGGCGAAGGCGAGCGCAGCATGACGAGCGGGTCGAGGAGGCCGACAGGCATGAAAAGAAAACCGAGCTATGCCGCGCTCGAAGCGGCCGCCAACGACCGCATTCTCATCATCGACGGCGCGATGGGCACGATGATCCAGCGCCACAAGCTCGATGAGGCAGGCTATCGGGGCGAGCGCTTCAAGGACTGGCCGCGCGATGTCAAGGGCAACAACGACCTGCTCGTCCTGACCCAGCCCCGGATCATTGCCGAGATCCACGAGGCCTATCTCGAGGCTGGCGCCGACATCCTCGAGACCAACACCTTCAACGCGCAGGCCATCTCTCTCTCCGACTACGGCATGGAGAAGCTCGCCTACGAGATCAACGTCGCCGCGGCAAGAATCGCGCGCGCGGCCGCCGACAAGTGGACGAAGATGACGCCGGATAAGCCGCGCTTCGTGGCGGGCGCCGTCGGGCCGACGAACCGCACCGCCTCGATCTCGCCCGACGTCAGCAATCCTGCTTTTCGCAACGTCGACTTTGACGAGTTGCGCGTGGCCTACAAGGAGCAGATCCGTGGGCTGATGGACGGCGGCGTCGACATCATCCTGATCGAGACCATCTTCGATACGCTCAACGCCAAGGCCGCCGGCGTCGCCACGCTCGAGGTCTTCGAGGAGAAGGACCTCGAGCTGCCTATTATGATCTCGGGGACGATAACGGACCGCTCCGGCCGTACGCTGTCCGGCCAGACGCCGGAGGCCTTCTGGTACTCCATGCGCCACTTAAAGCCGTTCTCGATAGGGCTCAATTGCGCGCTCGGGGCCGAGCTCATGCGCCCCTACCTCGCGGAGCTGGCGGCGCATGCGGACGCCCGCATCTCGGCCTATCCCAACGCCGGGCTGCCCAATGCCATGGGCGAGTACGATCAGACGCCGGACGACATGGCCTGCCAGATGGAGCCCTGGGCCAAGGACGGTATCGTTAATATCGTCGGCGGCTGCTGCGGCTCCACGCCCGACCACATCCGCCACATCGCCCGGCACGTCGCCGGTCGTTCGCCGCACAAAATCCCAACACTTCCGGCAAAGTTGCGATTGTCGGGCTTGGAGCCATTCGTTCATGGCTGAGGGAGCCCGAGCCGTTATGCTAGACAACAGCCGCGGGGCAGCCCACCGGGGATGGGAAAAAAGTCATGCGTGTCATCAAGATCGATCTGCCGGCGACCTTGACCCCGGTCGATCCGGAACTAAGCCTTGCATCCGACGAAATTCGCGCCCAGCTCTATCGCGAGCTTGCCAACCTCGACAATCAGATCAACGAGAACGTGCGCGAACGGGCACGCTCCTATTTCCCCGAGGCCTATTCTGTCTTCGTGCGTACCGTGCCCGATCCCGACCGGGTGCGCACCTCGACGACATTGTGGATCGTCGATCCCAACGTGCGCTGGCCGGCGGGGCTCTTAACGCGCTCGGCCTGGCGGCTCTTCATTCCGATCTTTGCCCACGTGGTCAGGGAAGCGATGTCGAGCCAGATGCCGGGCGTCAAGTTCCATATCAAAGAGCAGGACGCAAAGATCTCCGTGTTGGCGCCAACGCGCGGCTACAAGGATCCGGTGGTTCTGATCATCGTGACGATACTGCTGACGTCGCTCTTCTGGCTTCTCGTGCAGCCCCACGTCACGGAATGGACTTCGGCGCCTCCGCCCGTTCCGCATGCGGCCTCGGCGCCACCGCCCGTTCCGCACGGGGTTTCGGCGCCTCCGCTCGTTGCGCCCATGCCGCGCTGAAGGCCGCACCCTTTCGATCAACGCTTGAGTGTCCGAGCGGTTGCACGCCGAACCGACGCGCGCGCACGAGCGCAGTGCGCCAGCATAACAAGGATGCTTGAGAACAAATGACAACGACAAGCGCGGCAACGAGCTTCATCAACGTCGGCGAGCGCACGAACGTCACCGGCTCGGCCAAGTTCCGCAAGCTCATCGAGGCGGGCGACTATCAGGCCGCGCTCGCCGTCGCGCGCGCTCAGGTCGAGAACGGCGCGCAGATCCTCGACGTCAACATGGACGAGGGCCTTCTCAACTCGGAGGAGGCGATGAGGATATTCTTGAACCTCATTGCCACCGAGCCCGACATCGCGCGCGTGCCGATCATGATCGATTCCTCGAAATGGAGCGTCATCGAGGCCGGCTTGAAGTGCGTGCAGGGCAAGGCCATCGTCAACTCGATCAGCCTCAAGGAAGGCGAGGGCCCGTTCCTCGAGCACGCCCGCAAGATCTTGCGCTACGGCGCCGCCGTCGTCGTCATGGCCTTCGATGAGGAAGGCCAAGCCGATACCGCCGGGCGCAAGGTCGCGATCTGCGAGCGCGCCTATAAGCTTCTGACCGAGAAGGTCGGCTTTCCGCCCGAGGACATCATCTTTGATCCCAACATCTTTGCGGTCGCGACTGGCATCGAGGAGCACAACAACTACGGCCTTGCCTACATCGAGGCGGCGCGCGCCATTAAGGAGAGGATGCCGCTCGTGCATGTCTCGGGCGGCGTGTCGAACTTGTCGTTTGCCTTCCGCGGCAACGAGCCCGTGCGCGAGGCGATGCACTCGGTGTTCCTCTACCATGCGATCCAGGCGGGCATGGACATGGGCATCGTCAACGCCGGCCAACTTGCGCTCTACGACGACATCGACCCGGAGCTGCGCGAGTTGTGCGAGGACGTGGTGCTGAACCGGCGTCCCGACGGCACCGACCGGCTGCTCGAGGCCGCGGCCAAGTTCAAGGGTGATGTCAGCGGAGCCAAAGCCAAGGAGAAGGATCTCTCCTGGCGCGAGGCCCCGGTCGAGACGCGCCTCTCGCATGCGCTCGTGCACGGGATCACCGACTACATCGAGGCCGACACCGAGGAGGCGCGCCAGAAGGCGGCAAAGCCCTTGGAGGTGATCGAGGGGCCGCTGATGGCCGGTATGAACGTGGTCGGCGACCTGTTCGGTGCAGGCAAGATGTTCCTGCCGCAGGTCGTGAAGTCCGCGCGCGTGATGAAGCAGGCCGTCGCCTATCTGCAACCTTTCCTCGAAGCCGAGAAGAAGGCGTCCGGCCTCGAGGCGCGCCCGGCCGCCGGCAAGATCGTCATGGCCACCGTCAAGGGTGACGTGCACGATATCGGCAAGAACATCGTCGGCGTCGTGCTCCAGTGCAACAACTACCAGGTGATCGACCTCGGGGTCATGGTGCCGGCAGCGAAGATCCTCGAGACAGCGAAGCGGGAGAAGGCGGACATCATCGGGCTGTCGGGGCTCATCACGCCCTCGCTCGACGAGATGTGCTTCGTCGCCGCCGAGATGGAGCGCGAGGGCTTCGATTGTCCGCTTCTGATCGGTGGTGCCACCACGAGCCGCGTGCACACCGCCGTCAAGATCAGCCCCAACTACGAGAAGGGGCAGGCGATCTATGTGCTCGATGCGAGCCGCGCCGTCGGCGTCGTCTCTAAGCTCTTGTCGGAGGCGGAGCGCAAGTCGTACGTGGGCGAGATCCGCTCCGAGTACATAAAGGTGCGCGAGGCGCACGTGAGGAGCGAGGCCGCAAAGCGGCGCATCACGCTGGCCGCGGCGCGCGCCAACAAGTTCGCGATCGATTGGCAGGCCTACAAGCCGCCCAAGCCGCGTTTCCTCGGCGTAGAGGCCTTCGGCGATTACAGTCTGGCCGAGCTTGCTCGCTATATCGACTGGACCCCGTTCTTCCAGGCCTGGGAGCTCACCGGCCGCTATCCCGCGATCCTCAAGGACAACAAGGTCGGCGCGGAAGCGAGCAAGCTCTTCAACGATGCTCAGGCGATGCTCAAGCGCATCGTCGCAGAGAAATGGATCAAGGCGGCCGGTGTCGTGGGCTTCTGGCCGGCCAACAGCATCGGCGACGACATCGAGGTCTTCACCGACGAGGGCCGCAAAAAGCGCCTCGCGGTGCTGCACACGCTGCGCCAGCAGATCGCGCGCGATCCCTCGCGCGAGCGCGCGCATACCGCACTTTCAGACTTCGTCGCGCCGAAGGAGACGGGGCTTGCCGACTATGTCGGCGGCTTTGCAGTGACAACGGGCCTCGGCGAGGAAGAGGCGCTGAAAGCGCGCATTCCAGCGACCGACGACTACAGCCGCATCATCCTCAAGGCTCTGGCAGACCGCTTTGCGGAAGCCTTCGCCGAGCGCCTGCACGAGCGCGTGCGCAAGGAGCTGTGGGGCTATGCGCCAACGGAACAGCTTTCGAAGGAAGAGCTGATCGGCGAGAAATACCGCGGCATCCGTCCGGCGCCAGGATACCCGGCGCAGCCCGACCACACCGAGAAGGCGACGCTGTGGAGGCTCATGGACGTCGAGGCTACGACGGGCATCACGCTCACCGAGAGCTATGCGATGTGGCCCGGCGCATCGGTCTCCGGTCTCTATCTGTCGCATCCCGACAGCCACTATTTCGGCGTCGGCAAGGTCGAGCGCGACCAGGTGGAGGACTATGCGCGACGCAAAGGCTGGACGGTTGCCGAGACCGAGCGCTGGCTCGCACCGGTGCTGAACTATGATCCGCGCGCATTGCGCGAGGCGGCGGCCTGATCATGCGTGCTGCATCGCCTCGGGCGCAAGCGCGTGATAAATAGCATCTAGCGTGTTCGACCGCCGTCGACGGACAAGCGCTACTTCTTGGGGGAGAAACCGATGCTTGGACGCCTAATCCTTATTCTACTGCAGGCGATTATCGCCTGGTTCGCCGCGCCGATCATTGCGGGATATGTCCCTGTGCCGGGCGCATTCTCTTTGTTCCTCTTCGCGATCATCTGCGCCATCATCGTCTTCCTGGTCGGCATCATCGCCGCGCAGGTGCTGCGCGATATCGGCCAGCCCGGCAGCGCGGCGTTGACGTGGGCGCTCATCTTCGCGCTGATCGGCGCCGCACTCGCCACGTGGGGCCCGCAATTCTTGCCGCAGATCCACCGCGTATCACCGCGTGCGCTGGTGCTGGCCGGCGCCATTCTCGGCTACCTGATCAAGCGCTAGGTCTTAGGCTGTTGCAGAAAACACCGAAGGCGCGGAGATCGCTCCGCGCCTTCTCTTGTCTCGCTTTGCTTTGCCATACCCGGGCTCGGGGGAGGGCCCGGGGCTAGGAGTAGAAGCTAATCGCGTCTGGTCGTCGGTTACGCCTCAGACAATGCCAAACACGATTGCAGCGATGAAGCCGAATGACAGAAGCGCAGCAAGCACGTTCAGTCGCATCGTGAGTTCCATCGTTGCCTCCTTCCGGTCGCCTTGGCTGGCGACTCCTTGCGGCACGGATAAGGGCGTCCGTGCCAACCTCATCAGGCTATGAGTGAGCAGCGGCCATTGCCAAGCGAAAAAGTTATTGCGATGCGGGAGCCTGATCGCTTTCTAATCGAATGCGGTCAAACACTAATCATCGTCGGCGAATGCGCCACAGATGTGTGATCGATTTGCCGACGCTTACATAGGCTCTTGCTGCGACGACAGGCAGATTGAGCAGAAAAGCATCAGCTGCAATGTTGTTCCATCTTTTGATCGCAGCCCCTTGCGACTGTTGCGGCGCGAAACAAATCCTGTTGACGAGATGATGCGCCCAAAAAAATTTGGTGGAGACATCGATGGCGAGCTTCAACGCGCTGCTGCTGACGAAGGCGCAAGCCGGCGTTGGCGCGTCCTGGACGCAGCTCACCGACGCCGATCTGATTGAGGGCGACGTGACCGTGCGCGTCACGCATTCCACGATCAATTACAAGGACGGTCTGGCACTGACCGGCAAGCTGCCGGGCTTGCGCCTTCCGCTCATTCCCGGCGTCGATTTCGCCGGCACCGTCATCGCGTCCCAGCACCCCGACTTCAAAACCGGCGACGACGTCATCCTCAACGGTTGGGGGTGCGGCGAGCGCCACCACGGTGGCTACGCTGAGCGCGCGCGCGTCAAGGGCGACTGGCTCGTCAAGCGCCCCGACACGTTCACGAGCGCCGAGACCATGGCCATCGGCACGGCCGGCTATACCGCGATGCTGGCGGTGCTGGCGCTCGAGGCGCATGAGGTGGCGCCCGCCAAGGGGTCCGTGCTCGTCACGGGAGCTGCGGGCGGGGTCGGCAGCGTCGCGATCGCGCTTCTATCCAAACTTGGGTTCGAGGTCATCGCCGCAACCGGGCGGCTCAGCGAGGCGGACTACCTCAAAGGGCTCGGAGCCGCGCATGTCATCGATCGCAGCGAGCTCGCGGGCCCAGCGCGGCCGCTCGCCAAGGAGCGCTGGGCCGGGGCCATCGACGTCGCCGGCTCGCACACGCTCGCCAATGCTCTCTCCATGACGAAATACGGCGGAGCCGTTGCCGCGGCCGGACTCGCGCAAGGCATCGACCTGCCGGGATCGGTAGCGCCGTTCATCCTGCGCGGGGTGACGCTCGCTGGCATCGATAGCGTCATGGCGCCGAGGGAGAAGCGCATCCTCGCCTGGCAGCGGCTGGCGCGCGACCTCGATCGCCAGAAGCTTGCTGCGCTCACGGTGACGCATCCGCTCGCCGACGTCATGGCGCTCGCGCCGCAGATCCTTGCCGGAAAGATCCGCGGGCGTGTGGTGTTGGAGGTCGCCTAGAGCCGCTTGCGCATCAGGATCTCCGTGCGGCCCTCGCACACCAGGCTGTCCAGCCACGCGACGTCACGGAACCCATGGCGCTCATAGAGGCGGATGGCGTCGGCATTGATGGCGGAGGCCGCAACCCAGAGATTGCGCTCATTCGCGTTGCGCGTCTCGCACTCGGCCCACGCCAGCACCGCGCTGCCAAAGCCCCGGCGCTGAAAATCGGGAAGCATCGCGAGGAACTGGATATAGGGCCCGCGCAACCACGCCAGTCTCAACCCCATTGCGCCGGCGATGGCGCCGCCGAACGTCAGTAGAAAACGCGGGGCGCCCGGCTCGCGCCCGGCGAGATAGGCGGTCAAAGCCGACGCCGGATAGGCGTAGGTGGCCCAAGGATCGATGGACGCGAAGGCGGCGCCGAGCCTTTCAGCTTCCGCGGTCGGCAATGGCTCCATGATGAGCGGCGCGTCTGCGCCCTCGACCGGTACCTCGTAGCGCAGCTTAGCGAAGGGGGCTGCGGCGGTCATGGGTGGATCGTGGTGATCCAGCCGTCGGCGGGGTGCGCGCGGTGCGCGACGAGAAAATCGTAGCGATCGGTATCGCCGGGGCGGTTGTCGTAGCAGCGTTGCACGACGACGGGACGCCCCGCCGCGAGCAGCTCGGAGACGGTGACGAACTCGTAGCCTTTGGCGCGCAAGGCCGGCAGTGCCAGCGGCAGCGCCTCCGCCGTGTGCCATCCCCGGCCATTGGCGTGCGCGAGAAGGATGGAGCCGGGACGGGCATGGCGCAGCATCGCCTGCGCGATGGCGCGCGCCGATTGGCCGGGAGCGGGGTCGCCGGTGGAGACGTCCCACTGGATTGCCGTCAGTCCGAGATCATTGACGGCAGTGATCGCGGCGGCATTGCAGGCGCCATAGGGGAAACGAAAGAGCGAGGGTAGTGGGGCAACCGCGCTCATCGCGTCGGGAAGCGCGCGCACGCACTGGGCCCGCGCAAGCGAAGCGCGGATCGTCGCGTAGGAGCGCTGCGGACCGAGGATCTCGTTTGTGAGGCGTGCGCCCGTGAGCCTGCGCAGATTGCGATGTGCCTCGCTATGGTTGCCGATCTCGAACAGCGGATCGGCCATCATCTGGCGTGCGCGCTCGGCGTGCGAGCGCAGCCACTTGCCGCCGGCGAAGAAGGTGGCCTTGATGTGCTCCTTGCGCAAATAGTCGATGATTGCGCCGTCATAGCCCGCGACCTCGCCCGGCTGCTCGCACAAGTCGAATGTGAGGGCGATGAGCTTAGCGCCGCCAGGAAGGTCGACGCGGCGGATCACGCCTTTAATGGCACTGGGAGGCGCGGACGTCGCGAGCGGGTCCGGGGGCGGCGGCAAGTCGTATTTGTGGATGCCTTTTCTCGGTGGCTTCTCGGCCGGATTGGCCGCAAGCGCCGCGGGAGCCCAGCAGGCATCGAGCAAGGATTGCGGCTGCGCGGCAAGCGCCGGACTAATGCCGAACCCGGCGGCTGCGAGCGCCATTCCCGCACGTCGGACGTACAGATACGCCGTCACTCATCACCTCCGAGGCTCAGACCGCATACTCCCTCGCGCGCCGGGCGTAAAGCTGCGACCACTCAGCGGCCCTCAAATCGCGGCTTGCGCTTATCGAGGAACGCGCGGCGTCCTTCGGCGTAATCGGCGCTGTCAAAGCAGGCCGCCACCGCGGCATCGAGCGCGCCTACGTCGGGCTCTTCGGGATGACGAACGAGCTCATCGATCGTGAGCTTGGCCGCGCGCACGGTGAGCGGCGCATTGGCCGCGATCTCGTCGGCGAGCGCGCGCGTGCGCGCCTCGAGCTCTGCCGCCGGTACGACCGCGTTGACGAGGCCCATCGCGAAAGCCTCGGCAACTTTGAAACGGCGCGCGGTGAACAGCATCTCCTTGGCGCGCGAGGGTGGCACGGCCGCGAGCAGCGGGCGCACCCAGCGGGCGTTGTAGCCGAGCCCGAGCTTGGCGGCGGGGATGGCGAACTCCGCCTTCTCGTCGGCGAGCCGGATGTCGGTGCACAGCGCCAGGCCCAAACCGCCGCCGAGACAGAACCCGTGGATCATGGCGATGGTCGGCTTGCTGCAGCGGCTCAAAGCCATGAAGGCGGCGTCATTGAGCGCATCGTATGCGGCGGCGTTGTCGCCCGAGCGCACGCTATCGAATTCGGAGATATCGGCGCCGGCCGAGAAGGCACGCTCGCCCTCGCCTCGCAAGACGACGACACGGACATCGGGATCGCTCTCGCAGGCACCGACGAGATCGGGCAGCGCTTTCCACATCGCGGCGGTGAGCGCGTTCATGCGCGAGGGGTTGGCGGCGACGATGAAGGCGCATGCGCCCATGCGCTGGAGCCTAAGGGCAGCGGTCGGCGGGGTGTCCTGCATGAAAATCCTAAAGCCTCATTCAGTCCTATAGAGCGCCAACGGGCAAGTCAGCAATTGCGCACGTTGCCCGAAGCCTTGGCTTTAAGACAACGGAAGGGAATTCGCGGCCTCTAGACGTTGACGCGGAGGCAGCATCTTTGTACCCCGGTCGGGCCGGCGCAGCCGCTCGGGGCCGCGCTATGAGAGCAGGACGGAGCGATTACATGGCAGCCAAGACACGCTCGGCGGCCGAAGGCAAGGTCAGAGCCTACGATCCGATCTGGTCGGAAATCCGCAAGGAGGCGCAGGCGGCAATGACGGCCGAGCCCGCGCTCGGCAGCTTCGTCTACGCGACCGTCTTGAGCCACAACCGGCTCGAGGACGCGATCTGCCATCGCCTCGCCCAGCGCCTCGATCACTCCGACGTCGATCCGGTTCTGACCAACCAGACGTTCCTGTCGCTGCTCGTAGCGCACCAGGAGCTCAGTGCCGCCTTCCGTGCCGATCTTGCCGCCGTGTTCGACCGCGATCCGGCCTGCAACCGTTACCTCGAGCCGCTGCTCTACTTCAAAGGGTTTCACGCGCTCGTCGCGCACCGCTTCGCTAACGCGCTCTGGCACGACGGACGGCGCGACTTCGCCTTGTTCCTGCAGAGCCAGGCCTCGCGCACGTTCAGCGTCGACATTCATCCCGCCGCGCGCTTCGGGCAGGGGATCATGATGGATCACGCCACCGGCATCGTCGTGGGCGAGACCGCGGTCGTGGGCAACAATTGCTCTTTCCTGCACGCGGTGACGCTCGGCGGAAGCGGGAAGGAGACGGGAGACCGTCACCCCAAGATCGGCGAGAACGTGCTCATCGGCGCCGGCGCCAAGGTGCTTGGCAACATCACCGTCGGCGAGGGCTCGCGCATCGCGGCCGGCAGCGTCGTGCTGACCGACGTGCCCGCGCACGTGACGGTGGCGGGCGTCCCCGCGAAAGTCGTCGGCTCGGCCGGTTGCGCCGAGCCGGCGCTCGAGATGGAGCAGACCTGGGTCGACAATTTCGGCGGTCTTTGATCTCGCGATTGGAGAAAGCCGCTCGCGCCTGGCGCGTGCCGCACAAGGGAGATTAGGCAAGTGAAAAGCAACGAAGTGGCCCGCCTGCAGGCCTATCTGCGCAAGGTCTTCGGCACGAAGAACCTCGAGGTGCGCGCGCGTCCGAAGAAGGAGGACTCCGCTGAGGTCTTCATCGGCGATGAGTTCATCGCCGTGCTCTTCCGCGAGGAGGAGGACGGCGAGGTCTCCTACCAGTTCCAGATGGCAATCCTCGATCTCGACCTCGAGGGGGTTTGAGGCGGACCTGAGGCCGGCGCATGGCGCTCTACGAGCTCGATGAGACGCGCGTCACGACGCCCGGTGCCGGCCGCTATTGGGTGGCGCCGACGGCGGTCGTGATTGGCAAGGTCGTCATCGAGGAGGACGCGAGCATCTGGTTCGGCAGCGTGCTGCGGGGCGACAACGAGCCAATCCGCATCGGCAGCCGCTCCAACGTTCAGGAAGGCTGCGTCCTGCATACCGACCCCGGCTTCCCCCTGACCGTTGGCGAGGACTGCACCATCGGCCACATGGTCATGCTGCATGGCTGCACGATCGGCCGCGGCAGCCTGATCGGGATCGGTTCGATCATTCTCAACGGCGTGCGCGTCGGCGAGGAGTGCCTGATCGGCGCCAACACGCTGATCCCGGAGGGCAAGGAGATCCCGCCGCGCTCCATGGTGCTGGGCTCACCGGGCAAGATCGTGCGCCAGTTGACGAGCGAGGACGCGGCCCGCTTCGGCGGGGCGGCGGGGCGCTACGTCAAGAACTGGAAGCGCTTTGCGCAAGGGTTGAAGCCGCAGCAATGAAGCAGCACCCCGACCGTGGCGCGGCCGGGGCAGAAGAGGGGGCTAGGGGTCGAGCTCGAGGCCCGAAAGCGCCGTCGCCACCGGGTTCTGGCGCGTGTCGAGCGCAACCCAGATGCGCGGGTTGAGGTAGGACTGGCGCATGACGTACTCGTAGGGCGTCTTGTTCCAGAGGCGAATCTCGTCGGTCTTGTTGTCCAGGATGAAGTCGCCCTGCACCGTTCGCGCGGTCAGCACGGCGTGGCCCTCGCCCTTCTCATCGCGCACGACCGTCATCAACATCGCGCTCACCGGCCAGCCCTTCTTGATCAGGTCGTGACGCTTGAGAAGCGCGTAATCCTCGCAATCGCCCCTCGTGCGCGGCAGCGTCCAATACTCTGGCACGCCGTAGACCTCCATGTCGGTAGCGGGAGCGATCGCCTTGTTGACGGAGCGATTGATGTCGTCGAGCTGTTTGAGGCGCTCGGCGGAGGCATCAAAGCGGGCTTCCTGGCCGTGGTCGGAGTTGCACTCCTTCGGCATCGCCTCGCAGAAGCGCACGAACCCGTGCGGGGGCTGCGCTGCCCCGTAGATACGCATGAACGCAGAGCCGTGCGCGGTTGGACGCTGGATAGGATCGGTGGATGGGAAGGCAGATACCTCCTGCCCAAAAACCCCCGTTGCCGTCAGCATCCCGCCGAGCAGTACGATGGCGCTAAGTTGGACCCGCTGCATAACAAAAGACCCCGTTACTCTTTCCTCGTAAGCTACCCGATAGAGTTCGATTTACGCTGAAACGTCGCTTCGGGATTTGATGCAAAACGCTTGGCCTTCGTTCATCTTTGGAAACCATCGCTTCGTCGGTAGCGCTCGAAGGCGGCCTCGTCCTCCAACCGCTGATTAATGAATTCGACCGCGATGCCTTCTTCGTGGTGGCGCACTACGGCGGCGCGCTCGTTTGAGAGCACGACCTCGCTGCCAATCGCCGGCCGGACCGGTGTGGCAACCGAGGCGCCGCTGCGCGACAGGTCGAGGATCAGACATTCAAGCCGCGTCCCATCGGGCAGAACCAGCGTGCTGATCTGGTTGCCTGGCAAACGTGGGTGCTCGCGCTCTTCCGTCTCTGGGATGACGCTCTGCTCGGAAAGACGCAGAATTTGCGCTCCAAGCTTCTCCCGCTTGCGCTGGGTGGCACTGATGCTCATGGCAAAGCCGCCTTCGAAGCGGCGCACGACGGTGCCTTCGAGGCCGCCGAGATGGAGCAGATAGACGATAAGCTTTTCACCGACCGTCAATATGGTTGGCGTCGTCATGGCGGCGCCTGCAACCGATATGTCCTTCAGCCGACAAGGATAATCGAGCTTGTCGGCGCGCATGAACCGGCCGGGAAGGTCCAATGCATAGCGCGGATAGCAGCGTCTTTCGGCGGCTTTCAGTCTTGCAGGATCGGCCACAAAAGGCCGCAATGGAGCTGAACTCCTCGACGACATGAGCCAATCCTGCGAATAGGCCGCTGTGGCGGCCGCAGCTGTGCACGAGCCAAGTTTAGAACGCGTACACCGATGGCTCTGTTCCGTAGCGGACTATGCAGGAGGGGCCCTTAATGAAGGGCTAATCAGCGCACCATTTCTACATGGCTACACTCTGGCAGGCAGCGGGCGCCGCCGCAGCCAAGAGCTGACGAGGCCAAGACCTGACGAGGTCAAGACCCAAGAGGGCAAGACCCAAAGGGTCGCCTTCCGCTGGAAATCAGCGGGGCCCCAGCATCAGCTTTCGTCAATCTCCGAGCCGCTGAGCCCGCCGTCCACGACGCGGAACTGACGACGCTCAGAGCGCACGACGCGCGCAGTGCGCGCGCGCAGGACGTTTGGCTCCACGGCCTCCACAGGCCGCGTAAGCGCGGCGCGGGGATCGCGCGAGGGCCAAATGAGCTCGTTGGCAATGAGATACTTGTTGGAGACCGGCGCCGCGGCGAGCCAGGGTGGCGTCTGCAAAGGCGAGAACGACCCCAAGATGCGATCGATGGTGCCGCGTGTGTGCAACAGCGGCAGCAGCAGCACCTCGCACTCGACACTCTCCTCGCCGACGATTGCGAGCTTCACGTAGAGGAGCATGACGGCGCCCTGGCTCGTGAGAACGGAGAATTGGCGCAGGAGGGGAAGGCGATCCATGGCCGCCCAGCCGTCGAGGAAGTTGGTGCCGCGCAGCTCGCTCCCGAAGATTTCGCACATGCGCGTGCCGGCAAGCCGATAGCGGAACGTCTCCGCATCGATCCGCTCGAGGATGAACGTGTGCGGCAGGATGGCGCTGATCCGCGATGGATCGATCTCGAACCGCTGGGGGGCGATTCGCTCTGCGCGCACGCCGTTCCAATATGCGAAGAGGGCCTTGTTGGTCCTGTGCTTCATGTCCCTTGACCCGTAAGAATGGGTGCGCCTCGCGGGGCGCGAAGAAACCTCATCGTTTATGGTCGTGCCGGAACGGGACACTTTCCCCGCACCTTCCGCCATCGCCGGAGCGCGGAGCAGCATCCGTGCCATGAACGTGCTCCAGGCGTTGCAAGCGAAAACATGGTTGCTGCGCGCCAAGCCTGCCGCTAACTCTGGCGGTCGCCCGTCGGGGGGTGGGCAAGCGTGGAGGAGCGGGTGAGGCAGCACGAGCCGATGTTCAACGTGCCGGGCAGCGTGTTAGCCGTGATCGGTCTGCTCATCCTCGTGCAGGTGGTGCGGGCGATCCTCCCGCAGGCGGCCGAATTCCTGGTTGACGGTTGCCCTCGCCTTCGTTCCTGCGCGCTACTCCGGCTATGCCGAGGTGATCCCAGGCGGGGACGTGGCGGCGGTCACGTCGTTTCTCACCTACGCGCTGGTGCACGGCAATTTCCTTCACCTGGCCATAAACTCGGCTTGGCTCGTCGCCTTCGGAGCCGCGGTGGCGGACCGCATTGGCGGCCTGCGTTTTTTGCTGTTCTCGGCATTCTGCGCTGTTGCCGGCGCGGTCACGTTCCTCGCGCTCAATCCGGGACTGGTGGCGCCAATGGTGGGGGCCTCGGGTGCGGTCTCCGGTCTGATGGGAGGAACCATGCGCTTCCTGTTCACCGCGCTGGACAAGGGAGGCTTGGGTGCACTGCGAGATAGCCCGCAACAGGTCCCGCTGATGCCGCTCGGGCGCGCGCTCGTGGATCGGAGCGCGTGCTGCTTGGTGACTGGTGCGTTTCTGCTCGCCAACTTGCTGGGCGTGTTCGGTCTCGGGAGCGTCAGCGCTGGAGGAATTGCATGGGAGGCGCACCTTGGAGGTTATTTTGCCGGTCTCATTTCATTCGGCTTCTTCGAGCCCCCGCCAACCCTCCATTCACCAGAGCGGGGGATTGCGAACTGAGTTCTTGCGTCCAAGCTGCGATTGCAGCACCATGAATTCGCCGGTTTGCGATTAGCGCCGGCCAAAAGAGAACCGTCCTCGCATCCCAGGCGTTGTCGGGAGTGACCGGGATGAGGTACGGCGGGAGGAACAGCATGAACATTGCTCAGATCTTGAAGTCGAAGGGCCGCGCGGTGGCAACGGCGCGCCCCAACTCCACGCTGGCGGAGATCATCGCCAAGCTCGCACATAAAAAGATCGGCGCCATCGTCATCGTCGGCGATAACGGCGAGGTCGTCGGTATCTTGTCGGAGCGCGACGTGATCCGGCGGCTAGCGGAGCGCGGGGAGGTCGGCCCTCAAGGAGCCCGCCGCGCAAATCATGACGGCGGCCGTCATCTCGTGCCAGGAATCGAGCACGCTCGACGAGCTCATGGAGCTGATGACCCAAGGGCGCTTCCGCCACGTCCCCGTGATCGAGGACGGCGCGCTCGTCGGCATCGTGTCGATCGGCGACATCGTCAAGCACCACATCGCCGAGGTGGAGATGGAAGTGACGGCGATGCGCGACTACTTCGCCACCGGCTAAGGCTCGCGCGCCCGCTCGGTCTTTCGCAAACGGCTGATTATGCGATCTCGACCACGCTTGGGTAGAGGCCCGGAGCTTCGCGACGCGCGTCGATCTCGCGTCGCATGTCGGCAAGGCTGCGCTTGGCCGCGTCCTCACCGCGCGCGATGAGCTCATCGGCGCGATGGAAATCGAACAGGCCGATGTCCGACAATCGCAGATTGATCATGGCGTCGGGCGGATCGCCGGCGAGCCGCGAGCGCGCGATGCGGTCCTGCACGATGTTGAAAGCCTCCACCATCACCGTGGAGATGCCGGGTGCGGCCTCGCCCTTGCCGAAGAGCTGCCGCTGCAGCAGCCGGCGCACGGCCGTGCCGTTCTTGCCCAGCAGCGGCTGCGGCTCCGGCTCGGGCTCAGGCGCCACCTCGGGCTCGAAATGCGGGTCGATCGTGCCGCGCCCGCAGACGTCGAAATTGAGATTGACGGCGATGACGTAGCGCGCGCCGTGCGCCCGGCACACGGAGACGGGAATGGGATTGACGAGCGCGCCGTCGAAAAGCCAGCGGCCGTTGATCTTCACGGGGCGGAAGAGGCCGGGCAGCGCATAGGAGGCACGCACGGCATCGACGAGACACCCGCGCGACAGCCAGATCTCGTGGCCGGTGCCGATCTCGGTGGCCACCGCCGTGAAGCGCGGATCGAGCTCCTCGATCGTGAGGTCGCCGAGCTGCCGCTCGAGACGCTCGCACAGGCGTTGCCCGTTGATGAGGCCGGTGCCGGCGAGGTTGAAATCGAGGTAGCCGAAAACGCGACGGCGGGTCAGAGCTCCGCGCGAATTCCTCGAGCGCGTCGAGATGGCCCGCGGCATGGCACGCGCCAACGACGGCGCCGATCGACGTTCCCACGATGATGTCGGGCTTTACTCCCGCTGCCGTCAGCGCCTTGATGACGCCGATGTGCGCCCAGCCGCGTGCAGCACCTCCTCCCAACGCCAGGCCGATCTTCGTCTTTGCCATAGCCGATCACCTGTTTCATTGCGCGCCGTGCGCCCTCGGGGAGCTGCAAGCACTGTGCCCACGAGGTCGGCAAACGCGGCGCGAATCGTCTGAGTATTTGCAAAAGAATATAAGGCTCCGAGATTAACCTTACACTAGCCGATCCATCACGATTGCTGGAATTGGCCAGTTGCAGCGCAATATGACAATGCGCTCAGCGCGTCTTGGTTTCATCCGTCGGCATCAGTGGCAAAGCGCCCCTCGGTGTCTGTCCCAATGGCACGGAGCGGTAGAAGCAACTGCGCCGTCCGGTATGACAGGCCAACTCCTCGCCTTTGACGCGGGCGCGCAGCCAAAGGACATCCTGATCGCAATCGACGCGCATCTCCGCGACCTCGAGGAGATTTCCGCTCTCGGCACCTTTCTTCCAGAGCGCTCCGCGCGAGCGACTCCAGAAATGCGCAAGCCGCGTCTCGATCGTGAGGGCGAGCGCTTCGGCGTTCATCCACGCGAACATGAGGACCTCGCCCGTGTCGGCATCGGTGACGATCGCTGGGATGAGACCGTCGGCATCGAACTTCGGCTGCAATTCGAGACCGCTCTCGATCGCGTCCTTGGTCCCGCGCGGAGCAAATCGTGGTGTCTCAGGTTTGATCATGTCACCTACTTCTGGATCAGCGTGAGCGCGCGAGCGTCAGGGTTGGCGGTCGCCGGGCGAAGCTTGCACGGCCTGCAGGAAACGGTCGCGCCAGCTCTCAGCCGTCTCAAACACGCCCGTGAAGTGCGTCGTCACCATCATGGCCGTGGGTTGATTGACGGCGCGCAAGGTCATGCACTGGTGATTGGCGCGGATCATGACGGCGACGCCTTTCGGCGCAAGCTCGCTCTGGATGGTGTTGGCGATCTGCGCGGTGAGCAATTCCTGCACCTGCAGACGATGCGCGAAGATGTCGACGACGCGCGCGAGCTTCGACAGGCCGACGACGCGCCGGTGCGGGACGTAGGCGACGTGCGCGACGCCGACGAAGGGCGCAATGTGGTGCTCGCAGTGGCTCTCGAGGCGCACGTCGCGCAACAGGATCATGTCGGAGTAGCCCGAGACGTCCTCGAACGTGCGGGCAAGCTCGGCTGCCGGATCCTCGCGGTAGCCGCAAAAGCGCTCCTCGAAGGCCTCGCCACGCGTTTGGCGTATTGGCGAGGCCCGGGCGCGCGGGATCGTCACCGGCCCAGGCGAGCAGCGTGCGCACGGCGTCCTCCGCGTCTATGCGCGAGGGACGGCGCGGGGCCGCGGATTCGAGCTTCACGCCGGAGGTCTTCTTCACGTGGGGCGGCTCCTGCTGCCACATTTGTCTCGCCTGCCCTATATTATCGGGAGAGGCTTGCGAATTGGGAAGGGATCGGGGCGAAACACCGGCAAAGCAGACCAAAAGGCAGGCATAAAGGCAGACATGGCCGAACTGGACGAGATCTACAACACGAAGCTTCTGGAGCTCGCCGCGCATATCCCGTGCTCGGAGCGCCTGGCGGCGCCGGATGCGACCGCGACGGCCCATTCCAAGCTGTGCGGATCGACGGTCACCATCGACCTCAAGATGATCGGCGAAGAGGTGACCGGCTATGGCCAGACCGTTAAGGCGTGTCTCCTCGGGCAGGCGGCTGCTTCCATCGTCGGCAAGCATGTGATCGGGGCGACGGCAGCCGAGGTGCGCCAGGCCGGCGCCGCCATGCGCCGCATGCTGAAGGAGGAGGGCCCACCGCCGGGCGGGCGCTTTTGCGACCTCGCCCTCCTGGAGCCCGTGCGCCACTACAAGGCGCGGCACGGCTCAGTGCTGCTGACGTTCGACGCGCTCGAGAAGGCAATAGCCGAGATCGAGGAGAAGCAAGCGACGGGCAAGCCCAGTGCGGCCTCGGCGTAATCACAGCGGAGGGCTCGGCATGACGGTGATACGCGACCCGAAAAAGGTGGAGGGCAGGCGTGGAACAATCTACCCCGACGTCTTCGCGGCAGGGTTCGAAGGGCGCATCAAGCGTGCGCTCGGCAACGTTGGCGGGCTCACGCAATTCGGCGTCAACCTGACGACGCTGGAGCCGGGCGCCATGTCCGCGCACCGCCACTGGCACCGCAACGAGGACGAGTTCATCTACGTGCTCGACGGCGAGCTGACGCTCGTCACCGACGCGGGCGAAGAGGTGCTTACGACCGGGATGGCCGCAAGCTTTCCGGCGGGCGAGGCGAACGGCCACCAGCTCATCAACAAGGGCACGCAGCCGGCGACCTATCTCGAGGTCGGCACGCGTAGTCCCGACGAGGACGCCGAATATCCCGACATCGACCTGCGCCTGCAGAAGCGAGCGGGCAAGGTCGTGTTCATGCACAAGTCGGGCGAGCCATATCCATGAGCGTTGCCGGCGCGATCCTGAAGGCGCCGATCCATCTCTACCGCTGGACGTTGAAGCCTTACGTCGGCTGGGGCTGCCGGCACGTGCCGACGTGCTCGGAGTACGCATTGGAGTCGATCGACAAAAACGGCGCTTGGCGCGGGCTCTGGCTCACCGTCTCGCGCCTGTCCCGCTGCCATCCTCTTGGCACGCGCGGCCACGACCCCGTCCCCGACATCCGCGGCGAGCATCACCCTTTCGCGCCCTGGCGCTACGGGCATTGGTCGTGGAGGCCGTGAGCACGATCATGCCTGTTGCGGCACAAGTCCCCCACCTCTAGGCCGCCGCCGAGGGGTCGAGGCCTATGTGCCTTGGTATATCGACGATTGTTCGCGACGGCTTCCCGAGGAGATAGCCCTGAGCCTCATCGCAACCCTCGCGCCTCAGTATCTCGAACTGGCGCAACAACTCGACACCCTCCGCCAGGATGGGGGTGGTGAGACTGCGTCCAAGCGCCATGACCGCTCGAAGGAAAGCAATGGATTGCGGGCTGTGCTCGATCTCGCGCATGAACGAGCGGTCGAGCTTGATCTTGTCGAAAGGAAAAGACCGCAAGGTATCGAGCGAAGAGTAACCCGTGCCGAAATCGTCAATTGCGATGGTCACGCCAAGCTCGCGCAGGCGGTGAAGCTGATGCAGCGTCCGCTCCTTATTGATGATGATTGCTGTCTCGGTGATCTCCAGCTCCAGCCGCTCGGGCGGTAGTCCGGTTTGATTGAGTATCTGCGCGACCCGTCCGCAAAGGTCGACCCCGCTCATTTGAATCGAGGAGATGTTCACCGCTACCTTGTGTGGAAGCGTCCATCTGACGGCTTCATCGCATGCAGTTCGTAGCACCCAATCTCCAATTTCGACGATCGAGCCCGTCTCCTCGGAGAGAGGTATGAATTCAGATGGCGCGATATGGCCCCGGTCAGGGTGGTTCCAACGCAACAAGGCCTCATAGCCACAAACTCTGCTACTCGAAACGGCCACTTGAACTTGATAATCGAGGTACAGCTCGCCGCGTTCGACGCTACGGCGGAGGTCCTGTGCGAGGAGGCGCCGATCGCGCAGGGCCTGGTCCATCTCCGGCTCGTAATAGCAGACGGGTCGCATGGGGTCGTCCTTGGCACGATACATCGCGAGATCGGCATAGATCAGCAGCCGCTCGGGATCCTGCGCATCGTTCGGATAGATGGAAACGCCGAGGCTCGCTCGAGAATCCCACTGCAGGTCGTCAAGTTGAACCGGCCGGAATAGTGCCGCTTCCAAACGCCTGACGAAGGACTCCAGCTCACTGCGCTTGCGAAATGGTTTTGTGGCGACAAACTCGTCGCCGCCGATGCGCGCGATGAGCTCTCCGTCCTCGATCAACCTTGAAATGTTCTGAGTGATCGCTTTCAAGGCTTGGTCGCCGACCTCGTGGCCGCGAAGGTCATTGATGGTTTTGAAATTGTCCAAGTCGAAGACGACGATCCCGATCGCAGTACGGCTGTTTTCCGCGCGTTCCATGAGCCGTTTAAACGACTCTAGAAAGTTGGCGCGGTTCGGCAGACCGGTGAGCTGGTCAAAGTGGGCAAGCTTCTCGAGGCGCTGCATCGTCTCCCAGCTCGCGCGGGAATCGATCAACTGGCTCGTAACTCCGGTTGCGATGATCAGAAGTCCGGCCGCCGCAATGGCAACAGCAATACTTTCCACCGCGTTCCCCGCGGCAGTTGCGGCATCCGTTGCCAAGGGAATGACGGTCATTGCCGTCATGCCGGTGAAATGGAGGAGCAGCACCGAGCCGACCAACAGCGCAAGGGCGCCGTATTGCTGAAGAGGCGTTGTCCCGCTCATGAACGTTTGCATCGCCAGCGCGGCAAGCCCGAGCGAGAATACGATCGAGGCGACGACGTAATAGGGATCCCACTCGATGATGCCGTTCACGTGGAAGGCCCACATGCCGGCATAATGCATGAGAGCGACCGCGAGCCCGATCACCGCGCCTCCGAGAAGCGGGCCAACCTCCATCCGCCGCAACAGCAGATTGATGCCGATGGCAGAGCCGGCGATGACAATGAGCAGCGAAGTGAGCGTCAACAGGGGATCGTAAGTGACCGGCGCCTTGACCCGATAGGCGAGCATCGCGATGAAGTGGGTACACCACGCAGAGCATCCGAAGGCCACGGCAGACAGAAAGGTCCACCCGTGCTTCTGGAGGCCGTGGCGCTCGCGGGCCCGCTGGATCAAGTCAAAGAAGACCCAGGCTCCAACGACACAGACGACGGCAGCGAGAAGGACGAGCCACAGATTGTGCTCTGTGGTAAGGCACGAGACGACGGTCATGCACAGGGGCCTCGGCAGGCGACCAAAATAGTTTTTGCGCCAGGATGTTTCAAACGCGGCTGCTATGCCTAGAAAGGCATGGTTTCCAGCCCGTGAATGAAACCTCGTCGGATCTGCGACCTAACGTCAGCCCGCTGAATATTGGACTTGAAAGCGGGGACGGCGGCGGCGGGAAAATCGTCGCACCTTGACTTCGAACCCGATGCGCCGCATCTACCTTCCTGAATCTTACCTGCTTGGTATGCAGCGATTGAGAGGAGAAGGCCATGGCCGACGCGGCCCCGCATGCCTCCAAGGCATCGAACAAGACTTCGAAGATCACCCTGACATTTCCGGACGGCGCCACGCGCCAGGTCGAAAGCGGCACCACCGGCCTCGCGGTTGCGAAATCCATTTCGCCATCGCTCGCCAAGCGCACGGTGGCCATGAGCCTTAACGGCAACCTCGCCGATCTCGCTGAGCCCATCGCGGCCGATGCCGCAATCAAGTTCGTGTCCCGCACCGACCCCGAAGCGCTGGAGATGATCCGGCACGACGCCGCGCACGTCATGGCGGAGGCCGTGCAGGAGCTGTGGCCGAAGACCCAGGTGACGATCGGCCCGGCGATCGAGGACGGCTTCTATTACGACTTCGCCAAGCAGGAGCCCTTCCACCCCGACGACCTGCCGAAGATCGAAAAGAAGATGCACGAGATCATCGCGCGCAACGCTCCGTTCACGAAGGAGGTCTGGAGCCGCAGACAAGCCAAGGACTACTTCAAGGAGCACGGCGAGTACTTCAAGGTCGAGCTCATCGACGCCATTCCTACCGGCGAGGACCTCAAGATCTATAAGCAGGGCGAATGGCTCGATCTGTGCCGCGGCCCGCACATGGTCTCGACGGGCCAGGTCGGCAAGGCCTTCAAACTGCAGAAGATCGCCGGCGCCTACTGGCGCGGGGATTCCAACAAGCCGATGCTGCAGCGGATCTACGGCACCGCTTGGGCGAGCGAGGCCGAGCTCGCCGACTACCTGCACCGGCTCGAGGAGGCCGAGAAGCGCGATCACCGCAAACTCGGCCGCGAGATGGACCTCTTCCATTTCCAGGAGGAGGCGCCGGGCTCCGTGTTCTGGCACCCCAAGGGCTGGACGCTGTTTCAGACGCTCATCGCCTACATGCGCCGCCGCCTCTCAGCGGCCGGCTACGAGGAGGTCAACTCTCCCGACATGATGGAGAAGCACTTCTGGGAGCTCTCCGGCCATTGGGAGAACTACCGCGAGATGATGTTCGTCACCGAGCTGCCCGACGAGCGCGTCTTCTGCTGCAAGCCGATGAACTGTCCGGGGCACGTGCAGATCTTCAAGCACGGGCTCAAGAGCTACCGCGACCTGCCGTTGAAGCTCGGCGAGTTCGGCAAGGTGCACCGCTATGAGCCCTCTGGCGCGATGCACGGCCTCTTGCGCGTGCGCCACTTCACGCAGGACGACGCCCACATCTTCATCACCGAGGACCAGCTCGAGGAGCAGTGCCTGGAGGTGAACGATCTCCTGCTCTCGATCTACGAGGACTTCGGCTTCACCGACATCATCGTCAAGCTGTCGACGCGGCCGGAGAAGCGCGTGGGCACCGACGAGCAGTGGGACCACGCCGAGGCGATCATGGAGAAGGTCCTGGCCGAGATCGAGAAGCGCGGCAAGGGCCGCATAAAGACGTCGATCAACCCGGGCGAGGGCGCCTTCTACGGGCCGAAGTTCGAGTATGTCCTCAAGGACGCCATCGGGCGCGAGTGGCAGTGCGGCACGACGCAGGTCGACTTTAATCTCCCCGGGCGGCTCGGCGCATTCTACATCGACGAGCACTCCGAGAAGAAGACGCCGGTGATGATCCACCGCGCCATCTTCGGCTCGCTCGAGCGCTTCACCGGCATCCTGATCGAGAACTTCGCCGGCCATTTCCCGCTGTGGCTCGCGCCGGTGCAGGCGGTGGTGGCAACCATCGTCTCGGATGCTGACGCCTATGCGCTCGACGTCGTGGCCGCACTGAAAGCGGCGGGCCTGCGCGCCGAGATCGATTTGCGCAACGAGAAGATCAACTACAAGGTGCGCGAGCACTCGCTCGCCAAGGTGCCGGTGCTGCTCGTTGTGGGCAAGCGCGAGGCGGAGGAGGGCAAGGTCTCGATCCGCCGCCTCGGCTCCGAGCAGCAGACGGTGATGGGGCTTGCCGAGGCCATCGCGGCGCTCACCGCCGAGGTGGTCCCGCCGGACTTGAAGCGCAAGCCCGAGGCACGCGAGGAAGCCGCCTGAACTGTGCGCTGCGCGGATGCGCGGCCCAGCTAGCGCGATGACGGGCAACTGTTGTCGCGGGCGAGCTCGACCTGTCCGGCAATAGGCACCGCGACGTTGAAGTCGTCGCCCGAGGCAATATTGACGGCGGCGAGTTGAAACTTGTTGTCGACTTTCGTCAGCACGGGACCGCCGGAACTTGCGGGTAGGGTGTCGCAGTCGTGGCGCCACAACAGCGGGTCGTGCTCGACGCCAATCAGCCGGCAACCGAAGTGCGCTGAAAGCATGTAGCGTTTGTCCGCGGGATAGCCGGCGTATGTCAGCCACAGTCCGGGCTCGACAGCGCCAGGCTTGGCGATCGGCACAGGAGCGACATCGAGCTTGTCGTTGAGCACGATGGCGACGACGTCCGTGCCTAGCTGCTGACGCGAAGAAATATGTTTCGGCGTCGCGCGCGGAGAGGGCCTTCTCTGGATACTCGTAGCCGGGGAAAAAGTGCAGGCATTTCGCCGTCGCATGCGCCAGGTAGCTGCCACGGCGCAGTCCGGCCAGAAAATGGATGTCGTGCAGAGGAACCGGCGCTGCCTTCCAGTTATCGACAACGCAATGGGCGGCGGTGATAACGATGTCAGGCGCAACGAGCGTTCCGCTGCATTGTCCGGTCGAGTGGAAGCCGCCGATATTGACCTGGCCGATGGCATCCCAAGGCGCGCCGCGCTGCTCGACGAGAACGCGATGGTCCTCGCCGAGGATGGTTGCGTAAAGCTCGTCGTCCACGGCCGATGTGCCCAACAACGCGGCGGCGCACAGTGCCAGCAGAAGCCGCCGCCGTGCGGAAGCCGCCTCTACAGCCGATGCACTATCAAAATATCCTTCCACGTCTGTGAGCCCTCGGACGTTCCGCTTCCTTCGCCGTCGAATGATGACCGACGAACACCAGTAAGGCCTTGCCTGGGTCGATTGCTTTTTAATTGGCAGCCTGTCGCCGTCGTCCCGTTGTGCCCGCCAGCGAGGCGGCCGACAGCCGCTTCATCCCTAGCGCGTCAGAACGACAGCGGTTCCTTTTGCAGGAAGCGGCTTGAGAGGCGATCACCGCCATCGTCAGGCGATCGCGCGGCGCTCACGTTGCAGCGGCGGCATAGCCCGCAGCCGCGGCGTCACAGTCCGCCGCACGGCCGGCACAGCCGCCGCTAGGAGTTGAGGCTTGCGCCGCGCGGAGCGCTTGGATCGGGGTTTCGCCCGGGGCTTCGGCTCGGGTGCTTGCTGGCGATCAGACTGCTGATCGGAGCGAAGGAAGCAGCACAACCCGCCGCCGAGCATGAACGCCGTGAAGCAGATCGTGTACAGCCCTTGACCGAGCGACATCGTAAGAAATTGGTTGACGAGATCCTCAAACATGGACGTCTCCCACGTGTTCTTTTGATTTTGTCTCAAGGCTAGCGCAAATTCGCTAAAAAACCCTGGAGAAGAGCGCGGATCGCGTCAGAGGCCGCCGCTCAGCGCATTGCCGACGATATCGATGATCGATGGCTCGCTGGTGCGCCGGTAGCGGCCGCCAGGGCCGGAGGCGACGAGGGAAGAAGCCGGCTCGACCGGCTCGACGGGAGCCAAGGGATTGGGCCCGACGTCGATCTTGTCCCACTTGCCTTGGAGCGCTTGAGTGATGCGCTTCTCGTGGCCGTAGATGTCCGCAAAGGTGCGCACCTTGCCACCATCGTCCACCCAGGCCGTGAAGTAGACGAGGTGCACCGGGATTTTGTGATCGATCACGATCTCGTTGTTGCGCGGCCCCTCGCTCTCGGTCTGATCGACCTTCGCGGCGTCCCACCCCTTGTCCTCGGCCAGCACCAGCTCGGCCATCTTCATGGGATTGCGCAAGCGCATGCAGCCGTGGCTCAGCGTGCGGACCTTCTGATTGAACATCCACTTGTCGACGGTGTCGTGCATGAAGATCGTGTACTGGCTCGGGAAGGTGAATTTGACGACGCCCATCACGTTCTTGCGCCCGGGCGGCTGCACCACCTCATAGTCGCGGATGTCGGCGGTGTTCCAATCGATTGAGCGGTAGTCGAGGGGCTTGCCGTCCTTTGACTGCAGCTCCAGGTCATATTGCCGGAACATGCTGCCGCCGCGGCGCAGGTTGGGCAGAAGCTCGCGCACCTTGATCAACTCCGGCACGCGCCACATCGGCTTGAAGACGATCGTCTTGAGGTTGCGTGTGAAGATCGTCGTCTGCTTGTCGACCTCGCCGACGACGATGCGCTCGGAGTGGATGACCTTGCCGTCCTTAAAAAGACGCACGATGAACTCGGGGATGTTGGCGAGGATGTGCATGTCGCCCAGGTCGTCGGGCATCCAGCGCCATTCCTCCATGTTGGCGAGGAGCTTGTTGGCCAGCGCCTTGTTGTGCGTCGCCAAATAGGCCTGGCGCAGCATCTCGAACTGGGGATGCTTGGGATTGAGGCCGCGCAGGTAGGCATCGGGCGCGTCGGCCGCCGCAATGCCCCTTATGACGACCTCCGGATCGAGGAGCTGCGGCTTGCGGTCGAGCTCGGGGCTCAAGAGGATCGTCGGATCGATGATGCGGCCGCCGCGGGCAAAGCGCGCGTACTTGAGGATGGCGAGCGACAATTTCACCTCCGCGTCCGCCACGGCGCTTGCGTCAAGCTGCGGCGCCTTGGCGTCGGCTGCTATGGCGGGAAGGGTGAAGTCGTGGGGATCGAGGCCCCAATCGTGCGCCTTGCCGATCTCGGTAACGATGGCGGCCGCCTTCTCGCTCAAGCCTTTGTCGCTCACCCAGAGGGGAGCATCCCCGCGCGCCGCATAGAAGTCGGACAGCACGGCGCGCTCTTTGATCTCCTGTGCCGAGCCTTCCTTCGGCAAGGCATCGAGCTTCTCGCGCAAGGCCATTGCGACGGGGTCTTGAGGCTTCGGGCTCGCAGCCACGTTGGCGCTGGAATCGGCCGAGGCCGGAGCAGGCTGCGTGACCGCGGGCTGCGTCACCACGGGCTGCGTCACCACGGGCTGCGCAGGCGCCGTCGGCGACTCCGCCAGGGCAAACCCGACGGAGCCGGCAAGCACAAATATGCTCACCGCAAGGCTCTGCGAGCGAATCATGTCTCCCTCCGACGCAATCGAACAAACCTACCCGAGACGGGCTCAACTCACCAGTCCGCGACGATGCGGAGGGGAGGGGGCCCGTCGTCTCGGGGGAATTGCAGCTGCGCGGAAAGGCGATCGTTAAGGGTGGTGGCCTACCATCCTCTCAGGTCGAGGGCGCCGGCTCTAGCGAGCGGGCTTAAGCTCATTGGGAAATGCAAGGCACCGATTTCATTCTGCGCACGCTCGCAGCCGACGGCATCGACCGCGTCTTCCTGGTCCCTGGCGGGTTGATCGACCCCTTTCTGCCGGCGCTCGCGCGCGTGCCCGAGGTCGTGCCGATCGTCGCGGCGCAGGAGGGCGGCGCCGCTTACATGGCCGACGGCTACGCGCGCGCCAGCGGCAGGTTCGGCGTGTGCCTGTGCATCGGCGGACCCGGCCTGACCAATACGGTCACGGCGCTCTCGACCGCCTTCACCGATCAGTCGCCCGTGCTCGTGCTCTCCGGCGAGGTGTCGAACGCCATGCAGGGCATGGGGCTCTTCCAGGACGCCACCGCCGGCACCTTCGACGACGGGCGCATCGTCGCGCCGGTCACCGCACAGTCCTACAGCGTCCCCGATGTGCGCCTGCTCGGCCACAAGCTGCGCGGGGCGATCAAACGGATGCTCGACCACGGACGCGCGCCGGTGCACTTGAGCGTCTCGCACGACATCCAAACCGGGAACATCGACGCGCCCGTTGAACCCCTTGCGGCCGACGTCCTGCGATCGCGTCCACTCGACGTGGAGGCGGCGGGACGGCTCTGGGGCACGCTGCGAGCCGCAGGCGAAGCCCCGCGCGTGGCGCTGCTCGTCGGCGGCGGCATGATCGCTGACGATTGCGCAGCCGACCTGCTCGCGGCCGCCGAGCGCTTCCATCTGCCGATCGCCACGACCGAGCACGCCAAAGGTCTCTTTCCCGAGGACCACGAGCTTTCGCTCGGCGTGTTCGGCTACGCCGGCACCCGGCATGCGACGCAGGCGCTCATCAAGGAGCCGCTCGATCTTCTGATCGTCCTGGGCGCGACACTGAACGTTCGCGATTCCATGCACTGGTCGGCGAAGCTCGCCCCGAGGCTCGGCCTCGTCTCTGTCAACGTCTCGGCGGTCCACGTCGGCTGCCACTTCAACCAGGAAGCGTTCATCGGCGGCCATGCCGGCGCCTTTGTGCGTTGGCTTGCGCGGGCGCCCGAGGACGCAGCCAAGCCCCTGAGCGCCGGCATCGCGGCGCGCCGGCAATGGCTGAAAGGGGTGCGCGCGCTGCCGCGTTACTATGACATCATCAACACTGCGAGCGAGAACGTGCCGATCCATCCCGCGCGCATGATTGCTGAGTGCCGCAAGTTGATGCCGCGCAACACGATCGCCATCGTCGACAGCGGCGCGCACCGGGCGTTCGCCGTGCACTACTGGGACAGCTACGGCGCGCGCGAGTTTCTTACCGCCTCCGGGCTCGGCCCCATGGGCTGGGGCATTCCAGCGGGGATCGGTGCGAAAGCGGCCCGGCCCGACGCGCCCGTCGTCGTCTTCACGGGCGACGGCTGCATGCGCATGCACGGGATCGAGGTGCAGAGCGCCGCCCGCGCCGGCGTGCCCGTCATCTTCGTCGTCAGCAACAACGCGGCGCTCGGCAACGTGTGGCTTCGCATGCACACGCAAGGGGCGTTGCCGGCGCATCTGACGGAGGCCCCCGATCAGGACTGGGCCGGTTTCGCGCGGGCGCTGGGCTGCGAGGGCCAAACCGTGCGCAAGCCCGCCGAGCTTTCCCCCGCATTCGAGCGGGCGCTCGCGTCGGGGAGGCCGTGCCTCATCGACGTCAA
This sequence comes from uncultured Alphaproteobacteria bacterium, assembly GCA_963724945.1. Taxonomy (GTDB): domain Bacteria; phylum Pseudomonadota; class Alphaproteobacteria; order Rhizobiales; family Hyphomicrobiaceae; genus Hyphomicrobium_A. The sequence continues at coordinate 2,543,705 of CAVRWL010000003.1, forward strand.
GACCGACAAGACGGCAACGACGCCCGTCGAGCCCTATCAGGAAGCGACCGCCACCTGGTCGTACCACGCGTGAGAGGAGCGCTCATGGCAAGCCTGCCGGATCCGACGAAGACGCTCACTGGCGAGGGGCGCCAGATCTACGACGACATCCTCGCCCGGCGCAGCGCCAAGGGCGTGCACCATTTGGGGCCGTACGTTCCGCTTCTGAACCACCCGCAGCTCGCCAAGCGCATCGAGCAACTCGGCTACTACTACAAATACCAGTCGACGCTGCCGCGCGACGTCTATCAGTTCATCGTGCTCATCTTTGCCAAGCACGCCGGCATCGCCTTCGAGTGGGCTGATCACATCGCCGCGGCGCGGGCGACAGGGCTTTCAGATGACCTCATCGCGGAGATTGCAGCAGGCCAGACCGAGTTCGATCAGCCCTACCAGATCGTGCGCGCGTGCATGGACTGCGCGCTCCACTACAAGTCGGTCCCGCAGCCGCTGCAGGACGAGATCATCAAGACCTTTGGCATTCCCGGGCTGATAGAGATCGTGACGCTGTGCGGGTTCTACGGACTGATCGGCATGATCAACGTGTGCTTCGACGTGCCGCTGCCGGCAAAGAAGGCATCATGAAGCCGATGCTGGGAGGCAAAACGTTGCAGACGTCGCGTGCAAGAACGCTCGGGTGGTTGGCGCTCGGCGCAGTCCTGATGGGTTGGAGCCAGCAGGCGCTCGCCGTCAGCATTGCGGATTTTCAAAAGGTCGTCGACGCCTACCTCGCGGAGCGGAAGGACCCGGAGCGCATCACCGGAGTTTCCGCCTACGTCAGCCTCGGCGAGCCGGGACCCGCGATAGAAATCTTCGCCGGCGAGACCTCGGCAAAAGACGGGCTGCCGATCTCCGGGGACACGCTCTTTGAGATCGGCAGCAACACCAAGGGCTTCACCGGCGCACTGATCCTCGCACTCGAGGCCGAGGGCAAGCTCAACCTCGACCAGACCGTCGGCGATTGGCTCCCCGAGTATCCGGCGTGGAAGGACGTGACGATCCGGCGCCTGCTCGACATGACGAGCGGGCTTCCCACCTATTCGGAAAGCATTCCGCTGAGCCGGCTGTGGGTGCGCGAGCCTCAGCGCCACTACACGCCCGAGGAGCTGATCGCCTATGCCTATCCCAGCAAGACGGTCAAGCTGCCGCCCAATAGCGGCTATTTCTACTCCAACACGAACTACATCCTCGCCGGCATGATCGCGGCGAAGGCCGGCGGCAAGTCCTACAAGGACTTGCTCGAGGAGAAGCTATTTGCACCCGCCAAGCTGCGCGACACGTACTATGAGCCCGTCGCGTACCCGCCACAGATCATAAAGCGGATGGCGAGCGGCTATTTCAATAATCCCGACTGCGGGCTTTATGAGCCCGACTGCAAGGAGGCGACGCTCGCGCCCATGATCGGCCGCGATATGCGCGAGGCCGACGTCAGTTGGGCGGGTGCGGCCGGCGGCATCGTCTCGACGCCGCGCGATCTGGCCCGCTGGATCCGCGCGGTCCTCGCCGGCAGGATTTTGCCGTCCGAGCAGTTGAAGGAATTCCTCTCGCTTGTCTCCACCAAAACGGGCGAGCCCATTGCGAAAGTCACGGCCGACGACCCGCGCGGCTTCGCTCTTGGCCTCGTTCGCGTCTTCAAGCCGGAGACCGGCGCGGTGTGGTTCTATGAAGGCGAGACGCTCGGCTACCGCGCAGCCTTCCTGTTCTCGCCTGAGGATGACGTGCTGGTGGCGGCTGCGACCAACAGCCAGCCGTCGGGCGAGGAGGACAAGCTCGTACCGATGCTCGCGAAGCTGTTCGCGCTGGCAAAAGAAGCGCACAGCGAGCTGGCGCCGCCCGATCGCGGCTGAGCCGCGCTGCGGTCGTCAGCCCCGCCCGCGGTAGGGCGCGACGCCGGGATCGGGCAGCCACACGCCGTCGGGCAGCGTCCCCGTCTGCCAGAACACGTCGATCGGCATGCCGCCGCGCGGATACCAGTAGCCGCCGATGCGCAGGTAATGCGGCTCCAGTAGCGCGACGAGCCGCTTGGCGATGGCAATCGTCGTGTCCTCGTGGAAGGCGCCGTGATTGCGGAAGGCATTGAGATAGAGCTTTAGCGACTTCGATTCCACGAGCCAGTCGCGCGGCACGTAGTCGATGACAAGATGGGCAAAGTCGGGCTGGCCCGTCACCGGACAGAGGCACGTGAACTCAGGCGTCGTGAAGCGCGCAACGTAGTGCGCGTCGGGGTGCGGGTTTGGCACGCGCTCCAAGACTGCCTCGCCGGGCGAGGCCGGGATTTTCGTCGCGCGCCCGAGGATCGTCACCGGCTTGTCTTTCTGACCCATGGCTCACTCCGCGGCGAGGCGATCGGGATGCGGCCCCGAATAGACGCATCCCTCGTGGCAGCTGTCGCGGGCGATCTCGATCTCGGCCAGTCCTGGCACGCGGTTCTGCAGCCGGTTCCATAGCCACATGGCGATCCGCTCGAGCGTGGGCGCCTTAAGCCCCTCCACCTCGTTCAGAAGCCTGTGGTCGAGCGCATCGCGCGCCTCCGCCATCGCGGCGGCGAGCTCGTCGAAATGGAAGATAAGCCCCGTGTCGGGCGCCGGCACGCCGTCGATCGACACGCGCGCGCGGAAGGAATGGCCGTGCATACGGGCGTTGGCCGTGCCGGGCGCAGCACTCGGCAGGAAATGGGCCGCCTCGAACTGGAACTCTTTGTAGATGCGCATGGGCGCTCTCTAGGCGATTTTCCGCTTGTTTTCCAGGGGCTCCCTCAAGGGATTCCGACGAGTTTATGCGTCTGCAGCGACAGCCGCCATGCGGGATTGTCCTTGCAGTAGGCGATCGCGAGCGAGGTGTTCGCGGCGAGGTCCGGGCCGTCCATCGGCTGCAGAAAGCGGCGGGCGAAATCGAGCTCCTCGAGCGCAGCCAGATCGAGGCCGGCCTGCGGGTAGACGACCTTTATTTCGTCGCCGCGGCGCTGTTTGATCTCGCTCCCCGCTTTGGGGCTGACGCAGATCCAGTCGATCGCGTGCGGGACAGGCAGCGTGCCGTTGGTCTCAACCGCAATGGTAAATCCGCGCGCGTGCAGCGCGGTGATGAGCGCCTCGTCCACCTGCAGCATCGGCTCGCCGCCCGTGAGCACGATGAGGTCCGGTGCGGCGGCACCAGAGGCGGCAACGCAGGCGTCGGCCAGATCAGCGGCAGCCGCAAAACGCGCTCCGCCCTCGCCATCGGCACCGACGAAGTCGGTGTCGCAGAATTGGCAAGCAGCTTCAGCGCGATCCTGCTCGCGGCCCGACCACAGATTGCACCCCGCAAAGCGACAGAACACGGCGGCGCGCCCTGCGTTCGCGCCCTCGCCTTGCAGCGTGTAGAAGATTTCCTTGACGGCATACATGGCGCATCCCTAGTCGCCGCCGGCGCCCTCATCAAGACACATGGGCGATCAATAGCTTTTCAGTCGACGCGACGTTGGGCGGATATTATAATATCCTGCAGCGGAGGGCCAAGATGTGCGAAAGCAAAATGCGCCGCAGAAGAGCCGGCCACGCGATCTTGGCGCTGGCGCTGATCCCGACCCTCGCGCTGGCGCATGCCTCAACGGCGTACGCCAAGACGGGAGATGAGCAACCGACCACGGTCGAAAAGGCGGCCAAATCGTCCAAAGCCGCGAGCGAGAAGACACATCACGTCTATTTCCGCCCGTTCTGCCGGCGGTCGCGTCACGTGACGAGCCTGTCAGCGCCCTGCTACGATTGAGGCGCCCGGCCGCGCGAGCTAGGCGGCGGAAGGTGGAAGCGCTGGGCCGCTGCCGGCGCCGGATGCTGCAATCGTTGCGGCGATCTCATCCAAGTCTGCGCGCGTGAGGCCAAGCGTTGCCGCATCGATCCAGCCGTCGATCTGCTCGGGCGACCGCGCACCGACGATCGCTCCGGTGACGCCCGGCCACGCGAGCGTCCAAGCCACGGCAACGGCGGGAGCCGTCGTACCGTGGCGCTCAGCTACCGCCCGGATCGTCGCCGCAAGCTTCAGGTTGCTTTTGAGCCTGTTGCCGGTGAACTCGGCGTCGCGCGAGCGCCAGTCGTCCTTGGGAAGCGTCTTGGCGCGCGCCTCGCTGAAGGCGCCGGTCAGTAGCCCGGCCTGCATCGGGCTGTAGACGATAACGCCCGTCTCGTGCGTGCGGCACCAGGGCAGCTCGCCCGCGGCAAACTCCCGCTTGATGGCGGAGAAGGGCGGCTGCAGCGTGTCGACGTGACCGGTGCGCTCGGCTTCCTCGAGCTGGGCGACATTGTGATTGGAGAGGCCGACAGCGCGTACTTTGCCCTCCTTCTTGAGGTCCAGGAGCGCGCGCCAGTAGTCCTCGACGCGCGTGCCGTCCTTCGCCGGCCAGTGCATCTGGTAGAGATCGATGCGCTCGAGCCCGAGGCGGCGCAGCGACTGGTCCACCTCGCGGCGGATGCTGTCGGGCGCGCCGACCTGCTTGGGCAAGGCGTTGCGGTCGTTCTCGTCCCAGATCAGCCCGCACTTCGTGAAGACGAGGGGACGGTGGGCTGCCGGGATCTCTTTCAGGGCTGCGCGCACGACCTTCTCGGAATGGCCGAGCCCGTAGATCGCCGCCGTGTCGATCCAGTTGACGCCGCGCTCGACCGCGTGGCGGATGGCGGCGACGGACTTCTTGTCATCCTGGGCGCCCCATCCAACGGCCCAATCAGGACCGCCGATGGCCCAAGCGCCGAAGCCGACGGGCGTGATGGTCATCTCCGTGCGGCCCAGCCGACGCTTGGGGAGCGCGGTTTTGCTGACGTGGGAGGTCGCCATTGTCTCCTCCTTGGGCGCTGCTGCTTAGCTGAGGGCGGCGGGTGCGCAGGCGCGCCGGCGGGCAGGCAATCCTGCTCGCGCCAGCTTCGCTCTGTGCTCGGGGTGACTTAGCCGGCGCGGTCGGAGCGGCTCGTCTCGTAGAGGAACCACAAGCGCCGCTCGGCCTGGTCGATCCAGTTTTCGATGAGGCTCGCGGTGGCGACGTCGCGGGCCTCGTTGCACAGATCGTGCGTCTCGCGCATGCGCGCCACGAAGTCCTTGGTGTTGTCGCGCAACTCCGCGACCATGTCGTAGGGGTCGACGAAGTCGGCGTCGTTGTCGTCGACGCGCTGCAGGCGCGCGATGTTGCCGATCGAGCGCAGCGTCGTTCCGCCGATCTTGCGCACGCGCTCGGCAATCTCGTCGGTCATGGCGAATAGCTGGTCACCCTGCTCGTCGAACAGCAGGTGAAGATCGCGAAAGTGCACGCCCGACACGTGCCAGTGGAAGTTCTTGGTCTTGAGATAGAGCGCGAAGGTGTCGGCGAGCAGCGCGTTGAGCGCTGCGGAGACGTCGCGAACGGCGTTGCTCGTGAGGTCGGTCGGGGTCTCGAGAGGCGCCTTGCGGCGCGCGGCAGCCTTGGTCATGTCGCCCATGGGAAAACTCCTCAAGATTTGCCTCACCCGGCCATATGCGATCGCACGCGCAAGGTTGCGAGGGGGCTAACGGGCTATTTTGCCCATTAGCCACAGATCAAAGCGGAACGTTTCAGAAACTGTGACGTTCCACTCACGGGGATGGCCGCGCGTCCGTATACTCCACATCGAACCATTCAGTCTCGGCATTAAGTGCTCCCGCCGAGCTTTAGAAACGCGCGAGGCTCGCACGCAATGCGATGAGCTCGGCCTTGGGATCGGTGTAGTCCTCGTAGGCGTGCGCCGTGCGGCGGTACCAATAACGGCTGTTCTCGCAATCGCCTTCGATCTTGTGCAGCACCGCGTGCAGCCAGTCGGCCGCCGCGTTGCCTTCGAGGCTCTGTGCCAGCGCGTGCGCGCCCTCCCAGTCGCCGGCAATCGCCAAATCGATGGCGCTGCTCAGCTCTTTTGCGCCTGCCATGTCTCCCATCCTTTCGCGCGCAGATGACACGCTGGACAGTGCCCACAACCATAGCCCCAGGCGTGGCGGCGCGTGCGGACGCCGAGATAGCAGGTGTGTGTATCCTCGACGATGAGCTCGACGAGGGGCGTGCCGCCGAGCTCTTCGGCCAGCGCCCAGGTGCCGGTCTTGTCGATCCACATGAGCGGCGTCTCAAGGGCAAACGTCCGATCCATGCCGAGGGATATTGCTTTGCCCAGGGTCTCGATGGTCTCGTTGCGGCAATCGGGATAGCCCGAGTAGTCGGTCTCGCACATGCCGCCGACGAGGGCCGCAATCGCGCGGCGGTAGGCGAGCGCGGCTGCGTATGTGAAGAAGAGAAGGTTGCGGCCGGGCACGAACGTGGAGGGCAAGCCCGCCGCCGTCAGCTCGATCTCGGCATCGCGTGTGAGCGCGGTGTCGCTCAAGCGCCCGAGCTCGGGCAGTTCGAGCAGGTGATCGGGCCCCAGCCGCTCCGCCCAGTGCGTCTTTATGCGCTTCAGGCCTTCGCGCAAGGTGTCCCGCTGGCCGAGCTCTGCGGCATGGCGCTGGCCGTAAGAGAAGCCGACGGTTTCAACGCGCTCGTAGCGGTCGAGTGCCCAAGCGAGGCACACTGTCGAGTCCTGGCCGCCGGAAAAGAGCACCAATGCCGCGTTTGTCGCCATAGGGTCTAGAGGCTCTTGCCGTCGAAGGGCGTCGGCTCAATCGCATTAAGATCGACATCGTCGAGGCAGCGCACGTTGATCGCGATCATCTCCGTGCCGTCCGGCTTGGCGCCCCTGCCGAAGCTTTCGACGCCGCAGTGCCGGCAGAAGAGGTGGTGGATTTTCTTCTTGCCGAACTGGTAGTCGGTGAGGGCGTCGGCTCCCGCCAGCAGCTTGAATTGATCTGCCGGGGTGAAGGTCAAGAGCAGGCCGTGCTTCTGACAGATGGAGCAGTTGCACGAAATGACGTGGCTGAGGTCGGCCTTGGCCTCATAGCGCACGCTTCCGCAGTGACAGCCGCCCTGATACGTACCCGTCTCAGACATCATCTGCTCCTCAGTTGCCCATTTAATGTACAAATTCGCCGCCGCGGCTCAGCCGCTTTTCAGGACTTTGCGCCACTAACAAGAGCGGCTAAAAGGCGCCGGACCCTTCCACGCGCCCACGCGGCCGCCAGCTCAACAAGGTAAAGCCCATGACCGCCATCGTCGACATCATCGGCCGCGAGATCCTCGACAGCCGCGGCAACCCGACGGTCGAGGTCGACGTCGTGCTCGAGGACGGGACGATGGGGCGCGCCGCTGTCCCCTCGGGAGCCTCCACCGGCGCGCACGAGGCGGTCGAGGTAAGGGACGGCGACAGGCAGCGCTACCACGGCAAGGGAGTATTGAAGGCCGTCGATGCCGTCAACGGCGAGATCTTCGATGCGCTCGCCGGCATGGATGCCGAGGACCAGCGTGGCATCGATTCCGCCCTCATCAAGCTCGACGGGACGAAGAACAAGAGCCGGCTCGGCGCCAACGCCATCCTCGGCGTGTCGCTCGCCGCCGCCAAGGCCGCGGCCGAGACGAGCGGGCTTCCGCTCTACCGCTACATCGGTGGAGCGGCGGCCCACGTGCTGCCCGTGCCGATGATGAATATCCTCAATGGCGGCGCCCATGCCGACAACCCGATCGACATCCAGGAGTTCCTGATCATGCCGGTCGCGGCGGAGACGTGCGCGGACGCGGTGCGCATGGGTGCGGAGATCTTCCAAACCCTGAAAAAAGCCTTGAAGGATGCCGGCCTCAACACCAACGTCGGCGACGAGGGTGGCTTTGCGCCGAACCTCAAATCGGCCGAAGAGGCGCTCGGCTTCATCATGAAATCGATCGAGGCGAGCGGCTACAAGCCGGGCCAGGATGTGGTGCTGGCGCTCGACTGCGCCGCGACGGAGTTTTTCAAGGACGGAAGATACACGCTCTCTGGCGAGGGTAAGACGCTCGACGCCGCCGGCATGATCAAATACCTCGAGGACCTCCTTAAGCGCTTCCCCATCGTCTCCATCGAGGACGGCATGGCAGAGGACGATTGGGAGGGCTGGAAGGCGCTGACGAAGGCGCTCGGGAGCCGCTGCCAGCTCGTCGGCGACGATATCTTCGTCACCAACACCGAGAGGCTGCGTCGGGGCATCGAGGAGGGCATCGCCAACTCGATCTTGGTCAAGGTGAACCAGATCGGCACGCTTTCCGAGACACTCGACGCCGTCGCCATGGCCCAGCGCGCCGGCTACACCGCGGTGATCTCGCACCGCTCGGGCGAGACAGAGGATGCAACGATTGCCGATCTCGCGGTCGCGACCAACGCCGGGCAGATCAAGACGGGATCACTGAGCCGCTCCGATCGCCTTGCGAAGTACAACCAACTCATCCGCATCGAGGCCGAGATCGGCGAAACCGCGCGCTATGCGGGCAAGAGCGCGGTCCGCGGGCCAGAAGCGAGCACGGGTTCGGTATTGCCCTTCGAGCGGCGCAAGTGAGGCCGGCGCCAAGCTCGGCACAGGGCTTTACCTCGGATTAATCAGGGCGTGGCATAAAGCTGGAGTCCACCAGCTTTGTGCAGCGTACCCATTGTGCTGCGTCAGCCAAATCATGATCGGCGTTCGAGGCCACGGCAGGCGACGGTGTTGCTTCTCTGCCTCGGCTTGACGGCCTACTTCGCCTATCATGCAATCACTGGCCGGCACGGCCTCGAGGCGCGATCCAGGCTGATTGAACGATCAGCCCTGTTGGAGTTCGAGATCAAGAGCCTCGAGGCCGTGCGCGCCAAACTCGGACGCGACGTCGCGCTTCTGTCGCCGGACAAGCCCGACCCCGATATCGTCGAGGAAGTCGCGCGCGAGGTTCTGGGCTTCGTGCATCCCGACGACACCGTCATCACCCGGCCCTAGGTCTCCGCTAATCTCCTTCGCGTGCGAAAACGCCGGCCTTTCGCCGCGCTTTGGCAGCGCTTCTGGCCATCTGCGAAGGGCTCTTGTAGGGTTTGAACTCGGAAGGCAGCAGCCGGCGTGATACGCGCCGCGCGACGACACTATCCACCGTCGCAGGGAATAGACATGGCTCCAGCGAAGGCGCCCCGCAGCCGGTCCGGCACTACCTCGGCAACGCCCAAGTCGCCGGCCCGCACCAACGGCCAAGAGCCCGCGATCCGCCCCTTCTCGCGTGAGGAGGAGCTGGCGGCCTACCGCAGCATGCTGCTGATCCGCCGCTTCGAGGAGAAGGCGGGTCAACTCTACGGCATGGGGCACATCGGCGGCTTCTGCCACCTCTACATCGGGCAGGAAGCGGTCGTCGTCGGCATGCAGATGGCCCTGAAGCCCGGCGATCAGGTGATCACGGCCTATCGCGACCACGGGCACACGCTGAGCACGGGCATGGACCCCAAGAGCGTCATGGCCGAGCTCACGGGCCGGCGCGACGGCTGCTCCAGGGGCAAGGGCGGCTCGATGCACATGTTCGCGCCCGAGAAGCACTTCTACGGCGGCCACGGCATTGTCGGGGCCTGCGTGCCGCTCGGCGCCGGGTTGGCCTTCGCCAACAAGTACCGCGGTAACGACCACGTCTGCACCTGCTTCTTCGGCGATGGTGCGGCCAACCAGGGTCAGGTCTATGAGGCCTTCAACATGGCCGAGCTGTGGAAGCTGCCCGTGATCTTCGTGATCGAGAACAACAAGTACGCGATGGGGACGTCGATCGAGCGCTCCTCCTCGACCACGCATTTGTGCCAGCGCGGCCTCTCGTTCGCGATTCCTGGCGAGCACGTCGATGGCATGGACGTACGCGCGGTGCGCTCAGCCGGCGAGCGCGCGATCGCGTACGCGCGCGCTGGCAAGGGGCCGATGATCCTGGAAATGCTCACCTACCGCTACCGTGGGCATTCGATGTCGGACCCGGCCAAATACCGCACGCGCGAGGAGGTGCAGCACGTGCGCGAAACACACGATGCGATCGAGCTGGTGCGCCAAAGACTGCTCAAGGGCGACATGAGCGAGGACGACTTGAAGGCGATCGACCGGGAGGTGCGCGAAACGGTCAACGCCGCCGCCGATTTCGCTCTGGCCGATCCAGAGCCTGCGGCCGACGAGCTCACTACCGACGTGCTGGTAGGCGGCTGAGCCGAGCGGGGAAGGAAGCGATGCCGACGCAAGTTCTGATGCCTGCGCTGTCGCCGACGATGGAGGAGGGCACGCTTGCGAAATGGCTCGTCAAGGAGGGCCAGGAGATCAAGGCCGGCGACGTGATCGCCGAGATCGAGACCGACAAGGCGACCATGGAGGTCGAAGCGGTCGACGAGGGCAAGCTCGCCAAGATACTCATTCCCGCCGGCACCGAGGGCGTGAAGGTCAACACCCCGATCGCGCTAATCACCGCCGAGGGCGAGGACGTGACCGCGCCGGCGCCTGCCGCCAAGCCCGAGCCCCCAGCAGATAAGAAAGGCGACGCGGCGCCCGCGCCGGTCGAGACCAAACCGGAGCCACCCCGCCCGAGCGCCAAATCCCGATCCGAGGTCGCAGCAGAGCCGGAGATCGCGCCAGAAATCGCTCCTGGCACCGAGATGGTGACGCTGTCCCTGCGCGAAGCGTTGCGCGACGCCATGGCCGAGGAGATGCGCCGCGACCCCGACGTCTTCCTCATGGGCGAGGAGGTGGCGCAGTACCACGGCGCCTACAAGGTGAGCCAGGGTCTCTTGGAGGAGTTCGGCGAGAAGCGGGTGATCGACACGCCGATCACTGAGCAGGGGTTCGCAGGTATCGGGGTCGGGACGGCGTTCGCCGGCCTCAAACCCATCGTCGAGTTCATGACCTGGAACTTTGCCATGCAGGCGATCGACCAGATCGTCAACTCGGCGGCGAAGACGCACTACATGTCGGGCGGCCACATGCGCGCGCCCATCGTCTTTCGCGGCCCCAACGGTGCAGCCGCGCGGGTCGCCGCCCAGCACAGCCAGTGCTACTCGGCCTGGTACGCGCACGTGCCGGGCCTCAAGGTGATCGCCCCCTCGACACCCGCCGACGCCAAGGGCTTGCTCAAGTCGGCGATCCGTGACCCGAACCCCGTCATCTGCCTGGAAAACGAGATCCTCTACGCTAGCACCGGGCCTGTCCCCAAAGTCGACGACTGGCTCGTCCCCATCGGCAAGGCGCGCATTGCGCGAGCCGGAAAGGACGCCACGATCGTCTCCTTCGCGCGCGGCATGGTGTACGCGCTCGAGGCGGCGGAACTGCTCGCCAAGGACGGTATTGAGGTGGAGGTGATCGATCTGCGCACGCTACGCCCTCTCGATCTCGAGACGGTGCTGGGCTCGGTGCGCAAGACCAACCGCCTCGTCACCGTGGAGGAGGCATGGCCCGTGTGCTCGGTCGGCTCGGAGATTTGCGCGCAAGTCGCGATGCAAGCCTTCGACTATCTCGACGCGCCGCCCGTCAAGGTTTCCGGCGCCGACGTGCCGATGCCGTACGCGGCGAACCTGGAAAAGCTCGCGCACCCGTCGGCCGAGAAGGTGGTCGCCGCGGTCAAATCTGCTCTCTATGTGGCTTGAGGCGAAATAGGAGGATGAGCGATGGAGGAGGAGCTTCTCATTGAGCTCGATCCCCCAGACGGGGTCGAAGAGGCGGAGACCGCAGTCGAGGTGCTGCGGGCCTGGATCGGCGACGGCGCCTTGCTCGTCTCTCTCAACGCTTCCGCATTCGGCGAGCAGGTGGCGGACTGGGGCCGGCTGCTGGCCGAGATTGGACATCACGTCGCCAAGGCGGCGGCGCTCAACGGCCACATGCAGGAGGACGAGGCGCAAGCCGCGCTGCGCGATGCCTTCATGAGCGGTTTCGAAACGACAGCGACCGGCGCGTCGGGCCGGCTCAAGGGGCAGACCAAACACTGAGGAACGCGGAACGCGTGAAAGGCGCCGCCTTGATGAGCACGGTCTCCGATCGCATTCTCGCGTCGCCCTTGGCGCGGCGGCTCGCGCGCATGGCGAGCCTCGACCTCGGAAGCGTGCCCGGAACCGGTCCGCATGGCCGCATCGTCAAGCGCGATATCGAGACCGCGTTGGCGGCTCATCAAGGTGAGGGAGTACGAGCGCCCGGAGCGACCGGGCAGGAGGTCGCGACCGTGGCGCGTTCCACGCTCGGGCTCGCAGCGCTGTCGGACGAGAAGATCCTCGCGCTCTACGACAAGGGCACCTACGAGATCATCCCGCACGACAAGATGCGCAAGGTGATCGCGGAGCGGCTGACGCTCGCCAAGCAGACGATCCCCCACTACTACCTGTCGATCGATTGCCGCCTCGACGAGCTATTACGCGCGCGCGAGCGCATGAACGCCGCGGCCCCGCGCGACGGGCCGCGCGCCTACAAGCTTTCCGTCAACGACTTCATCATCAAGGCGATGGCGCTTGCCCTGCAGCAGGTTCCTGCCGCGAACGCCACGTGGACCGAGGCCGGCATGCTGCGTCACAAGTACTCCGACGTTGGCGTTGCCGTCGCCGTCGAGGGCGGGCTCTTCACCCCTGTGGTGCACCAGGCCGAGATGAAGTCCTTGTCCGAGATCTCCAATGAGATGCGCGACCTCGCCGAGCGGGCGCGGAAACGGCGGCTCGCCCCGCACGAGTACCAGGGCGGGACCACCTCGATCTCCAATCTCGGCATGTATGGCATCAAGAGCTTCGACGCGGTGATCAACCCGCCCCACGCCACAATTCTCGCCGTTGGAGCGGCCGAGCGACGGCCCGTGGTGGCAGGCGAGCGCGTGGAGCCGGCGACCGTCATGGACGTGACGTTATCGTGCGACCACCGGGTGGTGGACGGCGCCACGGGGGCCGCCCTGCTTGCGGCTTTCAAGGCGTTCATCGAGGACCCCGTCCGCATGCTGGTTTGAAGGCCCTTCATAAGGCCTCTGCAACACGAATCACCCCCTGCATGCGCCCCCTGCAGAGCGCCGTTCAAACTGTGGCTGATCGACCACTTCCGCCTTATTTCCCCTACTTATTGCATGTCAAATAAGCTGGAGAAGCATAAGAATAGGGCAGTTGCTTGCCGCTGACGAGGGTCGAGACTAAGAAGCGGAAACATCAGCGTGGGCGTTTCTACTGACGGGCTCAATCGCTTGGAGTCATCCGACATGAAGGCGCACTCTGCACACGCCATCGCCATCGTCCTCCTCTCCGTGATGGCCGCGGGGTGTGCCCAGGACGGCACACTCCTTACCGGTGACATCAACACCTCCTCGATCGATCAGCAGGCGGCGACGCAGCCGACAGCCAAGGCCAATCCGCAATGCATGACGCTCGCTTCGCAGATCGAGGCGCTGAACAAGGATGGCATTCCTGAGAAAGTCGCCAAGGCCGCCGCCAAAAAATACAGGCTGAAGCACTCCGACATCGCCAAGGTCGACGAGCTCAACAAGGCGAACGCGGAATTCCAGACGAAGTGCTCTGACTACCCGCCCCCGCCGATAGTCGCCGTCGCAACGCCAACGCCGCTGCCGGTGGAAAAACCGAAAAAGCCGGCGGCGAAGGTGGCGAGCAAGAAGAAGGCGGCCGTTCCCGCGGCGAAGCCGGTTGCCTCCGCGGTTACGCCGGAGACGACGGGGGCCGTCGCGCAGTCTGCGGCGACCCAGCCCTGAGGCGGCGAAGCAACTTCAGCTCTGCAATCGAGGCTGATGGCAGTCTATAGCGCTGCCACCGGCGCTGATCTGCATTTGTCTCGGCTTGCATCGCACGGCGGCGAAAGCGCCGCATTCGGCCGCGACGAGACGCTTTGGGGTTGCGTGCCTCAATTGCGTGTGGTGAAAAACCACCTGGTTTCTCTGTGACGGGCGGAGGCAATCGTGTCGGCGAGGGGTAAAAGCGCGCGCGCCTTCAAGGGAGTGGCGGCGGGTGTGTTGGCGTTGGCTTGCGCGGGATGCGCGGCGGCCAACGGCGATCCCGGCCCCACGACCTTGAGCGCCGGCGAGACCTGCGAGTCCATACGCGCCAACCTCACCAAGCTCGACCACCAGGGCGTGCCCGCGCTCGTCGAGCGGCAGAACGCCGGCAAGAAGGTGTCGGCTGCACAGAAGGCGCAGGCCGACCTCTACAATCGGCTGTTGAACCAGTACCTCGGGGCGCGTTGCCACGTCTCATGACTTGAGCGTCGAGTTGGGCCTCGACTTGGGGCCCGGCGTCATGCGGCGCCGGCGCTTTGCTGCGGCGAAGGAAGGCGCGCGCGATGGCATCCTCACGCGAGTATGACGTCATCGTCGTCGGGGCGGGACCCGGAGGCTACGTCGCGGCCATCCGGGCGGCCCAGCTCGGGATGCGCACGGCGGTCGTCGAGCGCGCGCATCTGGGCGGCATCTGTCTCAACTGGGGCTGCATCCCGACGAAGGCGCTGCTGCGCTCCGCCGAGATCCTGCATGCGGTGCAAACGGCGTCGGCTTTCGGCGTCGTGCAGAGCGAGCCCCCGCGCGTCGATCTCGCTGCGGTCGTGGCCCGCTCCCGCTCGGTGGCAGCCGAGCTCAACACCGGTGTCGGATTCCTCCTCAAGAAGAACGGTGTCGACGTCATTTGGGGGGAGGCCCGGCTCAAAGGCGCCGGAGCGCTCGAGGTCGTCGCGGCGGGCAAGCCGAGAGCCCCGCTCAAGGATGCCGCGCCTCCCAACGACGTCCTAGGACCCGGCAGCTATAGGTCCGCGCATATCATAATCGCGACCGGCGCGCGCCCGCGCACGCTTCCCGGCATGGAGCCCGACGGAAAACTCATATGGAGCTATTTCGAGGCGATGGCGCCGCCGGCACTGCCGAAGTCGCTGCTCATCGCCGGGTCAGGTGCCATCGGCATCGAGTTCGCCTCATTCTACCGGACGCTCGGCGTCGACGTGACGGTCGTCGAGATCCTGCCCGAGATCCTGCCTGCCGAGGATGACGAGATCTCTGTGCTCGCGTGCAAGGCCTTCGAGAAAGCCGGAATTCGAATCTTGACGGGAACCAAGGTGACTGCGCTCGAGAAGGGAGCGGATGGGGTCGCTGCCAGCCTCGAGCGACCAGGTGGCGCGCGCGAGACGATCGCTGCCGACCGGATGATCTCTGCGGTCGGCGTCGTCGGCAACGTCGAAGGCCTCGGGCTCGAAACGCTCGGCGTCAAGATCACCAAGGGCCTGATTGACGCGGATGGGCTGGGGCGCACGAACGTGCCGGGCCTCTATGCGATTGGCGACGTCGCCGGACCACCGATGCTCGCGCACAAGGCCCAGCATGAAGGCGTTGTGTGCGTGGAGGCGATCAAGGGCCTCAACACGCATCCGATCGACAAGCTGCGCATTCCCGCCTGTACCTACAGCCGGCCGCAGATCGCCTCTGTGGGGATGAGCGAGGAGAAGGCGGCGGCCGCGGGCCTGAAAGTGCGCATTGGGCGCTTTCCGTTCCGGGCGAACGGCAAGGCGCTCGCGCTGGGAGAGCGGGAGGGACTGGTCAAGACAATCTTCAACGCCGCGACAGGCGAGCTCATCGGTGCACACATGCTCGGCGCGGAGGTCACCGAGCTCATCCAGGGCTTCGTCATCGCCATGCAGCTCGAGGCGACCGAGGAGGATTTGATGCGGACGGTCTTCCCACATCCCACGCTATCGGAGATGATGGGCGAAAGCGCGCTCGCGGCCTATGGGCGTGCGATCCATATTGCGCCGCCGGGACGGCCGGCTTCGCGGTCGTGAGGTGCCGCCGCGGAGGCAACCAGAGAACAGACGCTGATTTATCGGTGAGGATGTCCATGAACATTGAGACGCGCGCACTTCTAATCTTCATCGGCATCGGTCTTGCCGCCGGCTTCATTGCCTCGCTGCTCGTCGGCGGTGGTGGCGGCATTTTGCGCTATCTCGTGACAGGCCTCATAGGAGCCTTTGTCGGAGGCTACCTCTTCGAGGCGATGGGCATCGAGCTCGGGATCAGGAACCGTGTCGTGTCGCAGATCGTCACGGCGACCGTCGGAGCCGTCATCGTCATCATACTTGCACGGCTCATTGCGTGAGCGAAGGCCAATAACAATCAAGGTAATGGGGAAATCAGGCCATGGACGACTACTCACCATATCTGCCGTGGATCGTCATGGCGGTGAACGGGCTGGTCGCCGGCTGGCTGGCCGGGCTCCTGCTCGGCGGCGGCGGCCTCATCCGCAATATCTTCGTCGGCATCATCGGCTCGTTCGTCGGCGGCGCGCTGGTCCAGGGGGGATTGCTCAAGGTGCCGTTCCTGGTCGACTCGCCCTGGGCACATCAGATCCTGGTCTCCACCGTCGGCGCGATCCTCGTCGTTATCCTTGCGCGGATACTGGCGCGTTAGCCGCCATGCACGCCGAGCCTTGATTTGTACCGCGGCTGCCGCCACGTTGAGCCAGTCTCAAGGAGCCGCTCGGAACACCGATGGTGAGCATCCCCGCCACGCCCGCAGCCGTCGATGACGCAGGCACCACAGCCGCCAGCACCACTGCTTTGCGGGGGCAGCGCCCTGCGCGGCCGGCGTGGATCCGCGTCAAGGCTCCGGTCTCGACCGCCCACGCCGAGACGGCGCGCATCGTGCGTGCCCACGGCCTTCATACCGTTTGCGAGGAAGCGGGCTGCCCCAACATCGGCGAGTGCTGGGGCAAGCGCCACGCGACGTTCATGATCATGGGCGACACGTGCACGCGCGCCTGCGCATTCTGCAACGTGCGCACCGGCCTGCCGCGTCCGCTCGATCCGGCGGAGCCGGGCAATGTGGCGGCGGCGGTGTGCGAGCTCGGTCTTAAGCACGTCGTCGTTACCTCGGTCGACCGCGACGATCTACCGGACGGCGGCGCGGCGCACTTCGCCGACGTCATCAGGGCGATCCGTGCCGCCGCACCTTCGGCTACCATCGAGGTGCTGACGCCCGACTTCCTGCGCAAGGCGGGTGCGCTTGAAACGGTTGTCAGCGCAGGCCCCGACGTCTTCAATCATAACCTCGAGACAGTCCCGCGCCTCTATCTTGCGATCCGGCCGGGCGCGCGCTATTTCCACTCGCTGCGGCTATTGCAGCAGGCAAAGGAGATCGCCCCGCGCCTCTTCAGCAAATCCGAAATCATGGTCGGCCTTGGCGAGACGCGCGCTGAGGTGATGCAGGTGATGGATGATCTGCGCTCGGCCGGCGTCGACTTCTTGACGATCGGCCAGTATTTGCAGCCGAGCCCGCGCCATGCCGCCGTCGAGCGCTACGTGCCGCCGCAGGAGTTCGACGCGCTGCGCTCGATCGCGCTCGCCAAAGGCTTCGCGCTCGCCGCTGCAAGCCCGCTCACGCGCTCCTCCTATCACGCCGGCGATGATTTCGAGCGTTTGCGGGCTGCGCGCGGCGCGATCACCTCGCGGCCGTGACGCGGAGGAGACGTCGTTGCCCACCTTCGAGATGACGCGGCCGGTGCCCTTCAGCCCTGAGCAAATGTTCGCCGTGGTAGCTGATGTCGAGCGCTACCCCGAGTTCCTGCCGCTGTGCGAGGGATTACATGTGCGCTCGCGCGAGGAGAAGGGCGGCGAAAGCGTTCTCACCGCCACGATGACGGTCGGCTACCGGGCGATCCGCGAATCCTTCACGAGCCGCGTGACGTTGCGACCGCTAAAGAACGAAATCGATGTGGCCTATCTCGACGGACCTTTCACGCATCTCGACAACCGCTGGTGGTTTCGCGACGCAGCGGGCGGTTCACAGATCCATTTCTTCATCGACTATGCCTTCGCCTCGCGCATGCTGGGGCTGGTAATGGGGGCGGTCTTCGACAAGGCGGTCAGGAAGTATGCCGAGGCCTTTGAGGAGCGTGCACGCCTGATCTATGGCCGACCCACCGCCGCAGCGGGCGTGCCGGGTGAGCGCTAGCGCACGATCTTGTCGACGTTGCGTGCTTGTGCGAGCCCGAGCGCGGTGTCGAGACCGCGTGCGCCGGTGAGGATCGCACCGTCGAGGTCCGCCTCAGACAGATCCGCTCCCGTGAGGTCAGCCCCGGTGAGATCGGCGTGCGATAGGTCGGCCTTCTTGAGTATGGCACCGCTGAGATTGGCGCCGCGCAGATTGGCGAAGGTGAGGAGCGTGTAGGTGAGATCAGCGCGGACGAGCGTGGCGTGCGACAGGTCGGCGCCCAGAAGCTCGGTGCGCCAGATATATTCGATGAAGCCCGTGCGGCCGAAGGGCGCTAGGGTGGCGCCATCGAGATTGGCGCCGCTGAGATTGGCCCGATTGAGGCGCCCGAATATGCGCGCCCCGCGCAGGTCGGCGCCAACGAAGCTCGCCGCCTCGCTCCGCGGGGCTGCAAGCGTGGAGAAAGCGGAGGGGCGAAGCAGACTTACGCCGGCGAGATTGGCGCGATCGAAGCGGCCGCCGATGATCACAACCCGATCGAGGCGGGCGGAATGCAAGTCGGCTCGCGACAGATTGGCGCCGGTGAGATCGGCCCCGAAGAGGTCGCTACCGGCGAGCTTGGCTCCCTTGAAATTAAGACCGCTCATGTCGAGCCGGCGCAGATTGAGCCCGCTCAAGTCGAGCGGCTGGGCGGCATCGGAGTGATAGAGACGCTCCGTCAATTGCCGCACGGTCAGGTCGGCGGCGGAGACGTGCATCTGTCCGAGCCCCGATAACCCAAAGAGGGCAACGGCTAGGGCACGCGGCGCACTCTTGAAGGCTCGGCACGTCGGCATCAACAACTGCCTCATATCAACGGCATCTGCGCCAAGCGTCCCATCGCGCTCCCCTCAAGTCAATGCGGCGCGGAGCAACGCGAGGGCCTCCCTGAGGGTCGCCAGGCGGACTTCGCTGCGGCCGACGTCGCCGAAGCGGCATTCGCGAGCAAGCGTCTTCGCGTGCGCCTTGCTTGCGACCGCGAGGTAAACGAGTCCGACCGGCTTCTCCGGCGTGCCGCCGTCGGGACCAGCGATCCCCGTCACGGAAACGGCGATATCGACCGGTGCGCGCGCGAGCGCGCCTTCGGCCATCGCCCGGGCGACGCCCTCGCTGACGGCACCGACGCTCTCGATAAGCCGCGCGTCAACACCCAGGAGTGCCGTCTTGGCAGCATTGGAGTAAGTGATGTACCCGAGCTCGAGCGTCGCCGACGCGCCAGGGATCTCGGTCAACAGCCCGGCCAGCAGGCCGCCAGTGCAGCTCTCGGCGGTCGCGAGCATCATCCTCCGGCCCTGCAGCGCGGACAGCAGCGCACGTGCCTCGTTGAGGAGGTCAGCCGGAAACAAACTGCTCATGCCGCCCAAAGCTCAGCGCCAGTCACGCGTCCTTGCGCGCGGCCGACACTCTCCCGCAGACGCGCGACAGGGTCAAACGGGGGCGAGCTTGGCAGCCTGATGCAGCAGGTTGTCGAGCACGGTGCGGCTATCTTGGCCGATGGCGCCGATGGTCCGCTTCTGCGCGTCCTGCCAGATGGGAAAGGCATCCTTGAGAACGGTCTGGCCTTTGGCGGTCAAGTGCAGCCCGCGGCCGCGGCGTCCCGCCGGAGGATCCATGTTGATGTGGCCCAGCGCCAAGAGCCGCTTCAGGTTGCGCGACAGCGTCGACTTCTCGATGTCGAGCTCGTGGCCGATCTCGACTGCGGTGATGCTGTCACGCGCGGCAAGCTGCGCCAGCAGCGTGTACTGGCTTGCCGTGATCCCCAACGGACGCATGGCGTCGTCATAGACGCGCGTGACGATGCGCGAAAGCTGGCGCACCCGCGTCGCGAGGCAAGCGCCCGCGGTCGTCTCGGCAATGTCGGTGATGCTTGCGATTTCCGCCGGGCTGCGTTCCAGCGTGTGTGTCATGAGATTCATCGTGGCCCCCGCATTCGCTCGTGGTCATACAACCCCTGAGGTTTGATGCCGCGATTCTAGTGTAAGGGTCAACGCGCGCAGTTGCCGAAGTTGCATCGAATCAGATCGGCGTGGCGATCGTGGCGCTGGCGAGCGCCGCTATGCCTTCGCGCCGGCCGACGAAGCCGAGGCCTTCCGTCGTGGTCGCCTTGACGCCGACGCGGGCCGTCTCGATACCGAGAATGCCCGCAATCGTCTCGCGCATAAGAGCCCGGTGCGGACCGATCTTGGGCGACTCGCACAATAGCGTCACATCGACGTTCGCAATGCGCGCTCCGTGCGCCCTGACGCGCGCGGCGGCGTCCTCGAGGAAGAGGCGCGAGGGCGCGCCCCGCCATTTCGGATCACTCGGAGGGAAGTGCTGGCCGATGTCGCCGTCGCCGATGGCCCCGAGCAGCGCATCGGTCAGGGCATGCAAGCCTACGTCGGCGTCCGAATGGCCTTCGAGCCCGTGCGTGTGGGGCAGCTTGACTCCGCACAGCCAAACGTGGTCGCCGGGCGCAAAGGCGTGCACGTCGAAGCCGCTGCCCGTCCGTGTCTCGAGCAGGGGTGCGGCGGGCGCGAGGAGACGCTCTGCAAGCGCGATGTCTTGCGCGGTCGTCAGTTTGAGGTTGTGACCGGTGCTGGCGACGAGCTTCACGGCGAGCCCGGCCCATTCCGCCAGACCGGCATCGTCGGTGAAATCGCCACGGCCCACGTCGGCGGCGCGGCGATGCGCGGCGAGGATCGGCGCAAAGTGGAAGGCTTGCGGCGTTTGCGCGCGCCAGAGGTTGGCCCTGTCAACGGTCTCAGCGATCGTGCCGTCTGCAGACGCGCGCTTCAACGTGTCGGCGACCGGCTCCGCGGCGATGGCCGCGGGCGCCTCGTCGAGGGCGGCGAGAAGGCGCGTCACGAGATCGGCGGTGAGAAGGGGACGGGCGGCGTCGTGGATTAGCACGCGATCGGGCGCATGCGAGGCCAGCGCCTCGAGCCCGCGGCGCACCAATTCTTGGCGGGTCGCGCCACCAGGCACCGGCTCTGAGACCCGTGCGGCAAAGAGCCTCGCACAAGCCGCATAGTGCTCGCGATCGTCGGGGTGGATGACGGTCTCGATGGCATCGATCTGGGGGTGGCCGGCCAGAACGCGCAGCGAGTGGGCCAGCACCGGGGCGCCCGCGAGCTGCTGATACTGCTTGGGCGCCCCCGAAATGCCGCCGGCGCGGGTGCCCCGGCCTGCAGCCACGATAACCGCTACCGTCGTTGCCATCGCCCACCTACGCTCTTGGGAAACTCGGCCTGCTTAGACGCATCGCATGTGAACAGCAATCGCGACGGGGCTTGTTCGCGCTTGCGAAATGCTAAAGTTCACCCTATTCTGCACAAATGAAGGGCATCTTCTCAAGCTGCCTATTAAATGGGCATATCAGGAGATAGTCCAGAGCGATGATGACCGGCGCCGCAATCAAAATCGGGCGGCAATTCCTGCCCAACGCCGTCCTGCTCGCCCCCATGTCAGGCGTGACGGATTTTCCTTTCCGTCGCCTTGCGCATCGGCTGGGTGCGGGCCTCGTTGTCTCTGAGATGGTGGCGAGCGAGGACCTCGTGCGCGAGCATGCACGCGTGGAGCGGCGCGTCGCTGGGCGCGATCTCACACCCTTCGTCATACAACTTGCGGGCCGAGAGGCGCGCTGGATGGCGGAGGGCGCGCGCATGGCTGAGGGACTCGGCGCCGACATCATCGACATCAACATGGGGTGTCCGGCCCGGGAGGTGACGGGCAAGCTTTCCGGCAGCGCGTTGATGCGCGACTTGGATCAAGCGTTGGTGCTGATCGCGGCCGTCGTGCGCGCAGTCGCGGTGCCCGTCACGCTCAAGATGCGGCTTGGCTGGGACGAAAGAAGCCGCAACGCCGCAGAGCTCGCGCGCGGCGCCGAGGCTCAGGGTGTGAAGCTCATCACCGTGCATGGGCGAACGCGCTGCCAGTTCTTCAAGGGCCGCGCCGACTGGAGCGCCGTGCGCGAGGTAAAGGACGCCGTCACGATCCCCGTCATCGTCAACGGCGATATCGGCTCGGTGGGCGAGGCGCAGGCCGCCTTGCGCGCGTCGGGAGCAGACGGCGTCATGGTCGGGCGCGCCGCCTACGGAGCCCCTTGGCTTCCCGGCCGCATCGCTGCCTGTCTGGCATCGGGCCGCGATCCGCAGGCACCGCCGCTCGGCACCCAAGCGGACATTGCGCGCGAGCACATCGAGGCGATGCTCTCGCACTATGGCGTCGGGCTCGGCTTGCGCAACGCGCGCAAGCACATCGGCTGGTACCTGGAGAAGAGCGGGCGCGCGATCGCGACCGTCAAGGCCTGGCGCCGCACGTTGTGCACCGAGGAGAATGCCGGCGCGGTGCTGCGCGGCCTTGCCGCTTTCTACGACGACGCCCAGGAGGCTGCGGCATGAGCCGGACCGCGGTCGCCCGCCAGCAGGCCCAGAGCCGCCGCCCCGTCGAGCACGATCTGTTGCTGACCGCGCTGCCCCATCCCATTCTCGTGCTCGCCGAGGATAACCGCATCGTCTACGCGAACTCGGCCGCCGAGGCGTTCCTGTCCACGGGCATCGCGCTCTTAAAGCGCGTGCGCCTTGACGACGTCGTAGGCTTCGGCTGCCCGCTCCTCGCGCTCGTCGAGCAGGTGCGCCGCTCCGGGTCGACCGTCAACGAGTACGGCGTCGAGGTCACGACGCCCAAGTTCACCTCTCCGAAGCTCGTCGATGTCTACGGCGGCCCGCTCGCCGATCAGCCGGGCCTCGTCGTTTTGATGCTGCAGCAGCGCAACATGGCGATGATGATCGAGCGCCAGCTTACGCATCGCGCCGCAGCGCGCTCGGCCTCGGGGCTCGCCTCCGTGCTCGCGCACGAGATCAAGAATCCTCTGTCCGGAATCCGCGGCGCCGCGCAGCTCCTGGAGCAGAACCTGTCGGATGCCGATCGCTCGCTCAGCCAGCTCATCTGCTCGGAGACCGACCGCATCCGCAACCTCGTCGACCGCATGGAGGTGTTCGGCGACGAGCGCCCACTCGCCAAGGAGCCGGTCAACATCCACGACGTGCTCGAGCATGTTCGCCGCCTGTGCGAGACGGGCTTTGCGCGTGGCATCCGCTTCATTGAGGACTACGACCCTTCGCTGCCGCCCGTACCCGGTAACCGCGACAAGCTCGTGCAGGCGTTCCTCAACCTCGTGAAGAACGCGGCCGAGGCCATCGGCGACGACAAGAAGGAGGGTCGAATCGTGATGCAGACGTCGTTTCGGCCCGGCGTCCGCCTTTCGGTGCAAGGCTCGGACCGGCGCATCGGCCTGCCTTTGATGATCCAGATCGAGGACAACGGTCCCGGCATTCCCGACAACCTGAAGCCCCACCTCTTCGATCCCTTCGTCACGACGAAGCCCAACGGAACCGGGCTCGGCCTCGCGCTCGTCGCCAAGATCATCAACGATCACGGCGGGATCATCGAGTGCGACAGCGAGCCCAACCGCACGATCTTCCGCGTCCTCTTGCCCATGCAAGACCGCGTGCCCGCCCCGAAATCCCGCTCGAGCCCGAGGTAAGACATGGCCCGTGGCACCGTTCTAATTGCCGACGACGACACCGCGATCCGCACCGTGCTCAACCAGGCGCTCGCGCGCGCCGGCTATGCTCCGCGCGCGACTGGAAATGCCACCACGCTGTGGCGCTGGGTGAGCCAGGGAGAAGGCGACGTCGTGCTGACCGACGTCGTGATGCCAGACGAGAATGCGTTCGACCTCATCCCGCGCATCAAGAAGATCCGTCCCGATCTGCCGATCATCGTCATGAGCGCGCAGAACACGCTGATGACGGCGCTGACGGCCGCGGAGAAGGGCGCCTATGAGTATCTTCCCAAGCCCTTCGACCTGAACGAGGTGGTGGCGGTCGTCGGCCGAGCGCTGACGCAACCAGGCCGCCGCCTGCAGCGCCCCACGCAAGAGATCGAGAACGAAGAATTGCCCCTGATCGGCCGCTCGCCGGCGATGCAGGAGATCTATCGCGTGCTCGCCCGTCTCACGCAGACCGATCTGACCGTGATGATCAACGGCGAGAGCGGGACGGGCAAGGAGCTCGTCGCCCGCGTCCTGCACGATTACGGACGCCGCCGGCAGGGACCCTTCGTCGCCATCAACATGGCGGCTATTCCGCGCGAGCTGGTCGAGAGCGAGCTGTTCGGCCACGAGAAGGGCGCCTTCACCGGCGCGCAGACGCGCACGCAAGGTCGCTTTGAGCAGGCCGAAGGCGGCACGCTGTTCCTCGATGAGATCGGCGACATGCCTCTCGATGCGCAAACGCGGCTGTTGCGCGTGCTGCAGGAGGGCGAGTACACGACCGTTGGCGGGCGCACGCCGATCAAGACCAACGTGCGCATCATTGCGGCCACGCACCGCGACCTCAAAGCCCAGATCCAGCAGGGCCTCTTCCGCGAGGACTTGTTCTATCGCCTCAACGTCGTGCCCATCCGCATTCCGCCCTTGCGCGAGCGGCTGGAGGACGTCGGCGACCTCGTGCGCCATTTCCTGCGCCAGGCCGCGCGCGAAGGGCTCGGGCAGAAGTCGATCGAGGCTGCCGCCATCGACCGCCTCAAGGCGCATCCCTGGCCGGGCAACATCCGCGAGCTTGAGAACTTCGTGCGCCGCGTCGCCGCGCTGTACACGCAAGACACGTTGACGAGCCAGATCATCGAGCAGGAGCTCGCCGAGGCGCTGCCCGACAAGACAAGCGAGCTCGGGAGCGCTGACGCCAAGGACTTGAGCGAGCAGGTCGAGCGCTACCTCAGCGGCTACTTTGCGGGCTTCGGAAAGGACCTGCCGCCGCCCGGCCTGTATGAGCGGGTGATCCGTCAGGTCGAGCTGCCGTTGCTGACGGCGGCGTTGGCGGCGACGCGCGGCAATCAGATCCGCGCTGCAGAGCTCCTGGGGCTGAACCGCAATACGCTGCGCTCCCGCATCCGAGCCCTCGATATTCGCGTCTTCCGCACGCCGCAGCCCTGAAGCGGCCGCTCGAAGCCTTGAAATTCAAGGATAAGTCAGACGGGTTCTTGCCCCGCTCTGGGTCTCGTGTTACCCGTCGGACACGTCGCGGAAATGTCACAGTTCTGTTGTTTTGCTGTGGCTCGTGTAGCAGCACCGCCGACACGATCCCGGGCCTGCAGCCTGTAGGCAACCTGAAATCCCGGCCGATCCGGCCCTTGAGATAGAGAGCGTGATGCCAGCCGTCCCCGTTGCTTCGCAGCGAGGTCCTGACCTGGGAGAGGGGCCTTCGCCCCTCAATCCCAGCGATCGCGCATTTTGGATCGGCCTCAGCGTCGTCGTCCTCTCGCTCATCTCCGCCTTCGCTACCTACCTGATCCTGACCGGGCTGACGCCGATTGCACCGCGCGGAGACGTGGTGCTGATCGTTCTCTTCCTCAACGTCGTACTCATCATCGCCATGATCGCGCTGCTCGCCTGGCAGGTCGCAGGCCTGGCGCGGGCTTGGCGCGAGAAGATCGCCGGTGCGCGATTGCACATCCGCATCGTGGCGCTGTTCTCGGTCATCGCCGCGCTGCCGACGATTCTGTTGGCGGTGGGTGCGACCGTGACGTTCTCGCGCTCGCTCGACAGTTGGTTCTCCACCCGCACGCGTGCCATCGTGTCGAGCTCCCGCGACGTCGCCAACGCTTATCTCGACGAGCACGGGCAAGTGATCCGCACCGACATCGTCAACATGGCCCGCGACATCGACGCGGCCGCCGCCTCCATCGGCAACGACCCCTCCAAGTTGCAGCGGGCCGTGATCGTGCAAGCGGGTTTGCGGGACCTGCCAGCCGCCTACATCATCGATGCCAAGGGCAAGGTCGATCTCGAGGCAAGCGCCGACAACAAGATGCCCTACCAAACGCCGCCCCAGTCCGTCATCCGCCAGGCTGAGGCCGGACAGGTGCCGCTGCTGATGCCCACTGCAACCCGCTATCGGGTCGCCGCCGTCAGCAAACTAGACATGTTTCCCGGCAAGTTTCTCTACGTGGCGCGCGGCGTCAACCCCATAGTGATCGAGCATCTGCAGCTCACGGCGGAGAACGTCGATGAGTTCAATCGTCTGCGCAGGGCGCGCGGCGGGCTGAAGCTTGCCCACGGGCTCATGTATCTGATGATCTCGATGACGGCGTTGCTCGCTGCCATCTGGGCCGGCTTGTGGTTCGCAGGCCGTTTCGTCGCCCCCATCCGCCGGCTGATTGCCGCCGCGCAAGAGGTCTCGACCGGCAACTTGATGATCGAGCTGCCCGAGAAGCGGGGTGAGGGCGATCTGCGTCGCTTGTCCAAGACGTTCAACACGATGACGCGCGAGCTGAAGCACCAGCGCGATGCGCTCGTCACGGCCAACGAGCAGCTCATGGAGCGGCGCCACTTCATGGAGGCGGTGCTGTCCGGCGTCTCCGCCGGCGTCATAGGGCTCGACAGCCAGGACCGCATCACGCTTGTCAGCCGCGCGGCGGCAAGCCTGCTCGGACTCGGCGAGAGCGACCTCGTCGGCAAAAAGCTGAAGGACGCGATCCCCGTGTTCGGTGCTGTCTTCGAAAAGAAGGAAGAGCACGCCCTCAAAAGCCGCTCGCTCGAGGAGGTGACCTTCAATGTCGGCAGCGAGGAGCGCACATTCGCAGTGATGGTCACGCGCGAGCGCGACGGCGGCGGCGACGTCGGCTCGGTCCTGACCTTCGACGACGTCACCGATCTGGTCGTCGCCCAGCGCACGGCGGCGTGGGCGGACGTCGCCCGCCGCATCGCGCACGAGATCAAGAACCCGCTCACCCCCATCCAGCTTGCAGCCGAGCGGCTGCGCAAGAAGTACGCAAAGACCATCACGACCGACCGCGAGACCTTCGACCGCCTGACCACGACGATCGAGCGGCAGGTCAGTGACCTCAAGGCCATGGTCGACGAGTTCGCGGAGTTTGCGCGCATGCCCAAGCCGGAGATGGCGCAGCACGATTTGCGCCATGCGGTGCAGGAGCCCGTCGTGCTCTTTCGCGAGGGCCATCCCGAGATTCAGTACGACCTCAAATTGCCGGACCGCCCCATCCTCATGTCGTTCGACCGCCGTCTCATCACCCGGGCCGTGACCAATCTCGTGAAAAACGCCAGCGAGGCCATCGCCGCGGCGCGCGACTCGGACGGGAAGACGAAGGGCTGGAAGGGACGCATCGAGACGATCGTGACGCCGCAGAGCGACCGCGTGATGATCGAGGTGATCGACAACGGCATCGGCCTGCCCAAGCAGAACCGCGCGCGCCTCCTCGAGCCCTACGTCACCACCAAGGGCCACAAGGGCACCGGCCTCGGCCTTGCCATGGTGCAAAAGATCATCGAGCAGCACGGCGGCACGCTGATGCTCGAGGACGCGCCGCAGGCTCCGGGCCGCACGCGCGGCGCGCTGTTTCGTATCACTCTGCCCCTGGAGCACGCGCACGGCGCCGTGCTTCCCGAGCATACCACTTCACCAAGCCAACACGCCCCGGCCCAGCAGGCCTGACCGGACTCGATCCAAGGAGTGACCGATGCCAGCAGACATCCTCATCGTCGACGACGAGGCCGATATTCGCGACCTGGTCGCCGGCATACTCGAGGACGAGGGGCACAGTGCGCGGCTCGCGCGCGACAGCGACGAGGCGCTGCGGGCGATCGAGGAGCGCCGTCCGCACCTCGTCATCCTGGACATTTGGCTGCAGGGTAGCCGCCTCGACGGCTTGGAGGTGCTTTCCTACGTCAAGCGCACCTACCCGGACCTCCCCGTCGTCATCATCTCCGGCCACGGCAACATCGAGACCGCCGTCACCGCCATCAAACGGGGCGCCTACGACTACATCGAGAAGCCGTTCAAGGCCGACCGACTTATCCTCGTCACGCTGCGGGCGCTCGAGGCGTATCAGTTGAAGCGCGAGGTCAAGGAGCTGCGCGAGCGCTCGAGCTTCTCGGCCGAGATGGTCGGCAAGTCCTCCGCCATCAACCAGCTGCGCAACGCCATCGATCGCGTGGCTCCGACCAACAGCCGTATCCTCATCCGCGGGCCGTCGGGCTCGGGCAAGGAGCTTTCCGCGCGCGTCATCCATATGAAGTCGGCGCGCGCCGAGGCCCCATTCGTGGTCTTGAACGCGGCTGCGATGGCGCCAGACCGCGTCGAGGAGGAGTTGTTCGGCACCGAGGACCGCACCGGGGGCCCGCGCAAGGTGGGCGCGCTCGAGGAGGCGCACGGCGGCACGCTCTATATCGACGAGGTCGCCGACATGCCGATGGAGACCCAGGGTAAGGTTCTTCGCGTGCTCGTCGAGCAGAAGTTCCTCCGCCTCGGCGGCACGCAAAAGGTGGCGGTCGACGTGCGTATCATCTCATCGACCAGCCGCGATCTGGAACGCGAGATCAGCGAGGGCCGCTTCCGCGAGGACCTCTACCACCGCCTCAACGTCGTGCCGCTGCGCGTGCCGAGCCTCGCTGAGCGGCGTGAGGACATCCCCGACCTCATCCAGTATTTCGTCGGCCAGTTGAGCAATGCTTCCGGGCTCGCCCCGCGCCGCATCGGCGAGGACGCAATCGCGGTGCTGCAGGCGCATGATTGGCCCGGCAACGTGCGCGAGCTCAGGAACAACATCGAGCGCCTGATGATCCTCGCAGGCGGCGATCCCAACACGGTCATCACCGCCGAGATGCTGCCCGAGGAGATCGGTTCCAACGTGCCGCTGCCGGTGAACGGGGGTGCTGAGCACCTGATGTCGCTACCCTTGCGCGAGGCGCGCGAGATCTTCGAGCGCGAATATCTGCTGGCCCAGATCAACCGCTTCGGCGGCAACATCTCGCGTACGGCCGAGTTCGTCGGCATGGAGCGTTCCGCACTCCACCGCAAGCTGCGCGCGCTCGGCGTCTCCTCTGAGCACCGCAGCCCCGAGGTGCGGCAGGCCTGATGCCGTCTGTGCTGCTCGCCCGACGGCAGATTCACCTGAGGGGCTCGTGACCCGCATCGTCTATGTCAACGGCCGCTACCTCCCATACGCGCTTGCCGGCGTGCACGTGGAGGATCGCGGCTTTCAGTTCGCCGACGCCGTCTACGAGGTTTGCCAAGTCAGTGGCGGCCGTCTCGTCGATGAGGAGCGGCACATGGCGCGGCTCGCGCGCTCGCTCGATGAGCTCAAGATCCCCCGCCCCATGAGCGCCGCCGCGCTCGCCCACGTAATGCGCGAAACGATCCGCCGCAACCGCGTCAGGGACGGCCTCGTCTACCTGCAAGTGACGCGCGGCGAAGGCCCGCGCGAGTTCGCTTTTCCGCCGGAGGATGTGTCGCGAACGGTCGTTTGCCTGGCGCACGCCTTGTCGACCGCTTCGCAAGAGGAGAGCGCGCGCGTCGGCATCGCCGTGAAGACGATGCCGGACATCCGCTGGGGCCGCTGCGACATCAAGACCGTCATGCTGCTGCCCGCGTGTCTCGCCAAGGATGCCGCGCGCCGCGACGGCGCGCGCGAGGCGTGGCTCGTCGACGAGAATGGCTTCATCACCGAAGGCGCCTCGAGCAATGCCTGGATCGTCTCGCGCGAAGGAACTGTCATCACCCGGCAAATTGCGCCCGCTATCCTCGCCGGGGTGACGCGGGCCACGCTCATCGAGCTCATCGCAGAGGAGAACGTGCCATTTCTCGAGCGCCCCTTCCGTGTCGACGAGGCCTTGGCTGCGCGCGAGGCCTTCATCACCTCGGCGACCAACACGTTGATGCCAGTGGTGCGCATCGACGCGAGCCCGATTGGCGACGGCAAGCCTGGATCGCTAACCTTGCGGCTTCGCTCGAAATTTCAGCAGTTTGCCGACATTTCGGGCGTGTAACCGGCTTCTTTTTGCAGGGGAAATTGGTATACCTTTTAGGGTGCACTGCGGCATAACGTTATTATATTACGGTTAGTGCACGTTCGCTCCACCGAGCGGCGAAAGCTACCCCCATGCAGACCTAGAACAGGCGGATAAAAAAAATGGGTGCAGACCGAGTCCAGAACCTTCAGGACACGTTCCTGAACCACGTACGCAAAAACAAGACGCCGCTCACCATCTTTCTCATCAACGGCGTGAAGCTCCAGGGGATCGTCAGCTGGTTCGACAATTTTTGCGTGCTCTTGCGACGGGACGGTCATTCGCAGCTCGTGTATAAGCATGCGATCTCGACCATCATGCCCGGCCAGCCCGTCCATCTCATGGAGACGGAGACGACCGAGGCCTAACCTGGAACGGGAACGGCTATCGACGAGCGCGTTGACATAGGGGCGAGGGAACGGGGGCAAGAGCGGGACCGGCGCGACCGCGCCACGCGCACTCTCGTGCTCGTCCCGGATCTGAAGCGCGCCGGACGTGCCCGGCTCGAGCAAGGCGCACGCACCGCTGCCCCGCTGCACTCGCTCAATGACCGGCTCTCGGAGGCGACCGGCCTCGCAGAGGCGATCGATCTCGAGGTCGTGCAAAGCTCCGTCGTGCCGGTGCAGAGCCCGCGCCCCGCCACGCTGTTCGGCACCGGCAAGGTCGAGGCGCTGAAAGCACTCATCGCCGCCCACGACATCGCGCTCATCGTCATCGACCACCCGGTCTCTCCCATCCAGCAGCGCAACCTGGAGCGCGCCTGGAACGCCAAGGTGCTCGACCGCACCGGGCTGATCCTGGAGATCTTCGGGGAGCGCGCCCGCACCAAGGAGGGGCGGCTGCAAGTCGAGCTCGCGCATCTCTCCTACCAGAAGAGCCGGCTCGTGCGCACGTGGACCCACCTTGAACGCCAGCGCGGCGGCTACGGCTTCCTCGGCGGCCCGGGCGAAGCACAGATCGAGCTCGACCGGCGCATGATCGACGAGCGCATCGCCGCGATCCGCAAGGAGCTCGAGGTCGTGGTGCGGACGCGCGAGTTGCACCGCAAGGGACGCCGCCGCGTGCCCTATCCGGTCGTCGCCATCGTCGGCTACACCAACGCCGGCAAGTCGACGCTGTTCAACCGCATCACCGGCTCGCAAGTACTGGCCAAGCAGCAGGTATTCGCCACGCTCGATCCGACGATGCGCGAGGTGCGCTTGCAAGGCGGCCGGCGCATCATCCTGTCCGACACGGTGGGCTTCATCTCGGACTTGCCGACCATGCTGGTCGCCGCCTTCCGCGCCACGCTCGAGGAGGTGATCGAGGCCGACCTCATCCTGCACGTGCGCGACATCTCGCACGCCGAGACTGACGCGCAGGCGCGCGACGTGGAGACGGTACTCACCGAACTCGGCATCGACACCGGCAGCGCCGAGAGCCCCATCCTCGAAGTATGGAACAAGATCGATCTCTTGAGCGCCATCACGCGGGGTGAGGCGCTGAGCGCGGCCAAATGGGCCGAGCGGCGCCCCGTCCTCGTCTCCGCAGCGACGGGGGAGGGGATCGAAGCGCTACTGCAGGCGGTCGATGAGCGCCTAGGGCGCAGCGATGCGGCCCTTGAGCTTGTGATCCCCGCGCACGAAGGGCGCCTCCTCAACTGGCTCTACGAGGAGGCGGAGGTGCTCGAGCGGGAAGCGCTCGACACCGGGGAGGTGCGCGTGCGCGTGCGCATTGCGGCGGAGAAGAAGGAGCGCCTTCTGGCCCAGGTGCGGCGCGCGGGTGCTTCGCAGCTGGCGCTCTGAGGCAGGCAGCTCAGCTCGAGACGGCGGTTGCCGCAACCGGCTCGATGAAGAGCTCACCGTCCCGCCAAACGCAAACGTAAGCTTCCGGCTCAATGCAAAGCGCGACGATATCGAACAGCATGTGAGTGGCCCTCTCTTGCTCGATGGCAGCTCTGCTGCCGCCATCTGTTGCGTGTTTGAGGACCATAGAGGCGCTGAACAGACGGGGCTGTTCCCTGGGAGACGTGGCAGCGCAGGATGCGCATGCATCGCGCCAGAGCCTATTTGCTGGGCCATCGCCAGCGCGCTTTCACGGCGAAGGACCGCCGTTCGCACGGATTGGATTACATCTGGTTAAGGATTTGGCCGCTCTAATCGCCGCAAGTCAGATTGGAGCATTGGCTTGCTTTCGCATTTTCTTCGCTCCTTTCAGGAATTAGTTCGATCGCTGGCAATAGCGCCGCCGGCGGCCGCGACAACTCCGATCAACGAAGAGATGACCCCGCTTCGAGCGCCGGCAGGAGAAGGTGGGCACGCGCGTGCGAACGCCGGCGCGGGGACAGACCGCCTCGATGCCTATCGGCAGGCTCTCGACGAGCATTTCTGCATAACCGTAACGGACTCCAACGGTCGCCTCCTTGAAACCAATAGGCGGTTTTGCGATGTCACCGGCTACACCGAGCAAGAGCTTGTCGGTCAGCATTACGACCTCTTGAGCTCCGGCCGGCACACGCACGAATTCCTCGAGGACATGTGGGCCACGGTCCGCGCAGGAAAGACGTGGCGCGGCGAGTTCTGCGACCGCTCGAAAAGCGGCAGCGCAATCTGGTTCGAATCGATCGTCATTCCTCGCTTCAACGCGAAAGGCGCCATCGATCACTTCATCACGATCAGCACGGACATCACGCCAATTCGGAACCAGGCCGACACGCTGCAGGTGATGATCGACAACTTTCCCGGCGGCATTGCCCTCATCGACCGCAACTTTCGTCTGGCCGCCAGCAATAAGCTGTACTGGACCTTGTTGGATATGCCGGAATCCATCGTCTCTACGCCGCACCCGCCTCTGGAAGCGCTGGTCCGCTTCCGGGCCGAGCGCGGCGATTATGGACCCGGAGAAATGGAGCACGTGATTGCCAACCGGCTCAAGACGCTGCTCAGCCCCGTGGCGAACATCGATGAGCGCCATGAGGTCACTGGCAAAGTGCTGGAAATCCGCTGCGTCCCCATCCCGGGAGGGGGACACCTAAATACGTACGTCGATGTCACCGACCGCCGGCAGGCCGAGATGAAGCTCAGACGGGCACACGCGACGCTCGAGGCTTTCATCAAGCACGCACCGGCCGCCGTCGCCATGTTCGACACGGAGATGCGCTACGTAGCCCATTCGGATCGTTGGCTTCAGGACTACAATCTTTCCGATGACTCCCTCGTCGGTCGCTACCATTACGACATATTTCCGGACATCCCGCCGCATTGGCGCGCGAAGCACCAACGGTGCCTGGCGGGAGCGACCGAATCCTCTCCCGAAGAGCTCTTCCAGAGAGCGGACGGATCGACCCACGTCCTACGTTGGGAAGTCCGCCCCTGGCGCCTCGAGGACCAAAGCATCGCCGGCATCATGATGCTCACCGAGGAGATCTCCGAGCGCAAGAAGCTTGAGCAGCAGCTATGGCGACTAGCCAAGCTCGACAGCCTGACCGAATTGCCGAACCGGTTGCAATTCCACGAAAACATGAAGATCTGGCTCGACTCGGCGAGTGCTGCCGGCGAGCCGTTCGCCGTCGGCCTCATCGATCTCGATCGCTTCAAGGAGACGAACGACATTCTGGGGCACGCTGCCGGAGACGATCTCTTGAAGGAGGTTGCGTCACGGCTCGACCTTGCCCTGAAACCGTATGGAACGGTAGCGCGGCTGGGCGGAGACGAGTTCGCTGTGTTAATCTCTTCCAGCCACGGCGGCGCTTGGCTCGATGCGGCAATCGACGCAATGTACGCGTCCATGGAGGAGCCTGTCCTGCTCAATGGCGCGCGCCACCGGTGCACAATCAGTCTCGGGTTGACGATCTTCCCAACCGACGCCGCGACAGCGAGCGATCTGCTCAAGAACGCGGATCTCGCGCTCTATTCCGCCAAGGAGCTCGGGCGCAACAGGGCTCAGCTCTATGCACCGGCGATGCGCACGGCCCTCGAGAGGACTTACAAGCTGCACCAGGATATCCAGTCCGCGGTCGCTACCAACGCGCTCTGTCTCCTCTACCAACCGGTCGTCTCCTTGAGCAGAGCGAAGCCCGTGAGCTTCGAGGCGTTGCTGCGCTGGGATCATCCCCAGCGTGGGCGCCTGTCGCCGGGCGACTTCGAGGAGGTTTTCGACGATCCGAAAACGGCCGCCGAGATCGGCAAGTGGGTCATGGATCAGATGGTTGGCCAGGTCGCCGCATGGGAGGAGGAGGGATTGGAGTTCGGGCGCGTTGCCATGAATGTGACCTCTGCCGACTTTGCTCTGGGGGGTTTTGCCGAGCTGGTGCAGGAGACGTTGCAGCGCTACGGCGTCGAGCCGCAACGTATCTGCGTCGAGGTGACCGAGCACGTCTTCCTCGGCCGCGGCGCCGTCGGCATCGCGGATGCGCTCAAAAAGCTCCACGCGTTGGGTGTGGAGGTCGCTCTCGACGACTTCGGGACCGGCTTTGGCTCGCTTTCCCACATCAAGAAATTTCCCATCGACCGGCTGAAAGTGGACAAATCGTTTGTACGGGACATGGAGACCAACCCAGACAACATGGCCATTGTCCGCACGGTCGCACAATTGGGCGAGAGCCTCGGCATCGAGATCACCATTGAGGGCGTCGAAACGCCATCGCAGTTGGCGCTTCTAAGCGTCATGGGCTGCGATAGCATGCAGGGCTACTTGTTCTCCAAGCCCTTGCCGGGCGCCCAAGTCCCTGCCTTCCTCAGGAAGGAGCGATGTGCGCTCATGGCCTAGCGCTGCGCGGTTGGCTCGTGCGGCGCTGTCCCCGCGAAAATTGACGCGCGGGCGGCCGCTTCGAGGCCGACGTCGCGGGCGCGCTCGCCGCTGGAATGGGCCGCGCCCTGCTGGTGCGAACCGGCAAGTATCGCACCGGCGACGAGGCGCACGTTGACCCGCCGCCAACGGCGATCGTCGCGGACGTGAGTGAGGCGGTCGAGTGGATCGAGAAGACGCTCTCCTGAGTGTCGTCGGGCACGTGAGGCAAGCGCTCAGGCTTGCGGGGCGACGCGCGCGACGCGGCTGTGGCGCATGCCGTAGGCGAAATAGATGACCAGCCCCGCGATCATCCATACCGTGAGCCGCACCCACGTATCGGAGGGCAACCCCAGCATGAGGAAGACGGCGGAGAGCGCGCCCGCCGGTGCCACGAGGTAGACCGCCGGCGTTCGGAATGGGCGCTCGATCTCCGGATGACGGATGCGCAGGGCCAAAACGCCCACGCACACAATCGCGAAGGCGAACAGCGTCCCGATGCTGACCAGCTCTCCGACGAGCCCGATCGGCAGCACGCCCGCAAGAATTGCGACAATCACGCCGACCATGATCGTGGTGACGTAGGGCGTGCGGAAACGCTTATGGACGATGGCGCCGAAGCCCGGCAGCAGGCCGTCGCGCGACATGGAATAGAAGATGCGCGGCTGAGCGAGCAGGAGCACGAGGATCACCGACGTGAGCCCGAGGATCGCGCCGAGCTTGATGATGGGCGAAAGCCAGGTGAGGCCGATGGCGTCGGCACCGACCGCGATCGGATCGGCCACGTTGAGCTGGTCGTAGGGCATGATCCCGGTGATGACGTAGCTAACCAGCACGTAGAGGATCGTGCAGATCACCAGCGAGCCGAGGATGCCGATCGGCATGTCGCGCTGCGGGTTCTTTGCCTCCTGCGCCGCGGTCGAGACGGCATCGAAGCCGATGTAGGCGAAGAAGACGACGCCGGCGCCGCGCAGGATGCCGCTCCAGCCGTACTGGCCGGGGCCGGCGTTGGGCGGGATGAAGTTGCCCTGCGGATTGCTTGCCGTCACCCAATTCGTGGTGTCCACGAAGGCGATGCCGGCGAGAATGAAAGCGAGGATGATCGCCACCTTGATGACGACGATGACGTTGTTGACCCTCGTCGACTCGTGAACGCCGATGACCAGCAGCGTGGAGACGGCGGCGATGATAAGCATGGCGGGCAGATTGATCACGGCGCCGGTCGTCGACCAGACGCCGGTCGCGGAGTCGTAGGCAAGCGGCGCGCTCGCCAGCGCATCGGGAATGGGGATGCCGAGGTCGCGCAGGAAGCTCACGACGTAGCCGGACCAGCCGATCGCGACCGTCGTCGCGCCGAGCGCGTACTCGAGAATGAGATCCCAGCCGATGATCCAGGCAATGAACTCGCCGAGCGTGGCGTAGGCGTAAGTATAGGCGCTGCCGGCGATCGGCACGGTGGACGCCATCTCGGCATAGCACAGGCCGGCGAAGGCGCAGGCGATGCCGCCGGCGATGAAGGAGAGCACGATCGCCGGGCCGGCGTTGGTGGCCGCTGCGTGCCCTGTGAGCACGAAGATGCCGGCGCCGATGATGCAGCCGATGCCGAGCGAGATGAGGCTCGCTCCCGACAGGGTGCGCTTCAAGGGGATGCCACCGTGGGTCGTCAGCGCCTGGACGTCGCTCTCCTCGGCCTCGGCCTTGAGGAGCGCAAAGGGCTTTCGTGCCCAGATGTTCGCCATGGCAGTCGTCCCCCTACGCTGAATAACCCTTACGCTGAATGACCCTGGTGGCTCGGCGCGACGTGCCAGGGGGCCAATGACCTCTGGTCTTGGCTTCGTCCCATAACGCCTCCATCTCGGCAAGCCTCGATTGTACGGGGAAGGTTCGCAGCGGGGATTCGACGTGTCGTCGCTTCGAGCGTAGGCTTCGCTATCTCAGCTACGAACAGCGCTTCGCAAAGCGATCCGAGGAGCCTGCAATGACCGAAAGCATGTACAAGGTCGTCGAATTGATCGGTAGCAGCAAAGAGTCGTGGGAGAAGGCCGCCAAGTCGGTCGTGGAGGAGGCCTCCAAGCATCTGCGGGACCTGCGGGTGGCCGAGGTCGTCGAGCAAGATCTCGCGATCGAGAACGGCAAGGTGGTGGCCTATCGCACCAAGTTGAAGCTCTCCTTCAAGTACAAAGGCACCGACTGACGCGCGGTCTGTTCCTGGCAGATGTGGCAGGGCGCGAATTTGCGTGCGCCTTTGACCTCGCGGTGCTTGCACCCGAGGGCGTGAAAACGGGGATAGCTATATGCCCCCCGCCGATCGGTCGGCCCACTCCGCGCAAGTCCGCCAGCGCACGTCTGCACCCCCGGTCGTTGGAACGGGCGGCGTGAGTGTAGGGCGGGCACGACGGCATAGTTTTGCGTCGTTCGGACGAGCGGCCGTTGCCGACCGCAAAGCCGACGGCCCCGATGCGCTACCGTGGCGACGGCTCCTGACCCGGACCGGAAGTCGGGTCGACGTGGTCACGGGTCGGAGCCCGCCCCAACAAGATCTCCTAGCTTCTTCTTCGCACACCTCAGTGCGGACTTGCGCATCGCGCGAAGGAGGGCGCCGATGCTGCGGCGCAGCGAGCATTGCTGGCCTACCGCTCCGCCAATAAGCCGCATCCTGGCTTGAGTAATGTCAATGCGGGTTTTGCAAAATTTGAAACTGTAAACTCGCGCGGCGCGTTTTCCTGCCGCAGAAGTATCGGGACCCAGGCCCTCTTGAAGAGGAGACGCCCGATGACAACCGTACATCAGCTGCTGAAAGTGAAAGGGCGCAGCTACGTTGCTGTCGGCCCGAACGAGACGGTCTATGCGGCTATCAAGTTGATGGCCGATCAAGATATCGGCTCGCTCCTCGTCATGGATGGCGACGCGCTCGTTGGCATCGTCACCGAACGGCACTACGCGAGGGATGTCATGCTCAAGGGCAGAACGTCGCCCCAGACCCTCGTGCAGGACATCATGGAATCCCAGGTGCCCTGCGCCAAACCCAATCAAACCACCGAGGCTTGTCTCGCACTCATGACGCACGAATGCGTGCGCCATTTGCCGGTCATTGACGGTGGCCGTGTGGTTGGCATCGTTTCGATCGGTGATTTGGTCAAGAGCATCATCGATGATCAGCACCACACTATCGATCAGCTCGAAACCTACATCCATGGAGATGCCCTCCCACAGCGAGCGCGGTTATAGAGGCTAAGGAGATTGGGAGATCTAGAAGGAGGAAAGCATGAGTGATTTCTGCTTCAGCTGGCCAATGTTCGACCGGATCTTCCATCAAGTCGAATTGATGGATCGCATGATGCACGTCCTTGGCGTGAGCCCTGCGGTCGCTGTGCGGGTGGACAAGGGTGCGGCATGGTATGAGGCGCGCACCAATTGCCTCTCCTGTTGCCATGAGTGCGAATGTCACAACTGGCTGGAGTGCTCCGACGGGCTTACCCTGCCGTCGGATTTCTGTCCCAATGTGCCGTTCTTCCGGCGCTGCACAGAGGCGGATGCAGGCGGTCAGCTTGGCGCCTGCGGCATTGCCGCATAGAACAGCGTGCGGAGCGCTTCAGCGCCAGCCGGAGGACATGGGGTGAAAGTCCTGCTCGTCTGACAAGGGAGGGGAACATGCTGAATCTAGGGGAGCACGCGGGCATGCCCAGAGAGAATTCTCCTGCACCCGAGCTGATGGTGCGCATGATGGACTGCATGGCAGTGAACTGGAAGATGGCCGCGGCCATTGAT
Organism: uncultured Alphaproteobacteria bacterium; assembly: GCA_963724945.1. GTDB lineage: Bacteria > Pseudomonadota > Alphaproteobacteria > Rhizobiales > Hyphomicrobiaceae > Hyphomicrobium_A. The sequence goes on from CAVRWL010000003.1 coordinate 2,581,936, forward strand.
GGAGGCTTGGCTTGGTACGCAGCCCGCACCAAATGCATCTTCTGCCGTCATGAGGCGGAATGTCGGAATTGGCTCGAGGGTCCTGAGGGGCTTCCAGAGTTTTGTCCGAATGCCAAATTCTTTGGGCACTGCGCCGCGGTCTACACACATTGACGGGATTCTTTGAGGTGAAGCTGACGACGTCACCTCCCAGCAGCGATGACGGCTTCTGGCCCATTCCGGTCGCTTCACTGCTCGGCTTCGACGTCTGCTTGCACGAGGAGGGTTGTTGCAAGAGGAGAGTTGCAACAGGAGAGCCGCCACCTCGGTCGATCGCGCTCCTAGGCTCAACGCTCCTGCGCCTTTGCCTCGTCCCATAGTGCATCCATCTCGGCGAGGTCGGATTGCGCCGGCGTGCGGCCATCCTCGGCCAGGCGGGCCTCGATGTGGCGGAAGCGGCGGATGAACTTCTCGTTCGCAGATCGCAGCGCCGCTTCCGGATCGAGCCGCAAGTGCCGCGCCACGTTGGCGACGACGAACAGGAGATCGCCGAACTCCTCCTCGATCGCCGCGCGGTCGGTGTCAGACCCGGAAGGTCCGACACCGTCTTGTGGGGTTAGCACCTCCTCGAGCTCGGCAAGCTCCTCCTTGAGCTTGGCGAGGACGGGAAACAACGAGGGCCAGTCGAACCCGACCTTCGCGGCTTTGTTCTGCAACTTGACGGCGCGCGTCAGCGCGGGGAGTGCGGCGGGCACGTCGTCGAGCACGCCGGCTGCGGTGTCCTTCCCGCTCTTCTCAGCTTGCTTGGCGCGGTCCCAGAAGCCCGGCGCCGCGCCGGCCGCGCGCTCCTCCGGCGTGCCGAACACGTGCGGATGGCGGCGCAACATCTTCGTCGTGATGGCGTCGACGACATCGGCGAAGGCGAACGCCTCTCGCTCCTCGGCCATGCGCGCGTGGTAGACGACCTGGAACAGGAGATCGCCCAGCTCATCCTTCAAGTCGCCGAGGTCGCCGCGCGCGATCGCGTCGGCCACCTCGTAGGCCTCCTCGATCGTGTAGGGCGCGATCGTCGCAAACGTCTGCTGCAAGTCCCACGGGCAGCCCGTTGCGGGCGTCCGCAGCGCAGCCATGATCTCGAGAAGGCGGGAGATGTCTTTGGAGGGTTTCATGCGGCGCAACCTAGCCGATGGCGCACGCCGAGGGGAGGGCTAGGGGCGCGCGGGCGCAAAAGAGGGCGCAAACAGCGTGGTGAGCGCGAGGGGCACCATCCACCCGAGCCAGGCGATGCAACCATAAACTTGGTCGAAGGGCAGACCATAGGTCGTCGCCACGGCCGTGGTGAGGCGCACCCACAAGGCGCCGGAGGCGACGGCGGCCATGGCCAACATGAGCCGCGCGTGCAGGGCGAACCGGCGCTCGCGTACGGCGATGACGCCGAGCGCGATCAGCGACAGCCATACGAGGCCTTGCGCGAAGAACCCCGCACGCGCCATCGCTACGGAGTGGCTGGCGAGTGCCACGGGCAGCGCCGTCAGTGCGCCGAGCAACACGAGCGCGGCGGCGAGGCGCCCCAGCGGCTTGTGCCAGGTGCGCCGCCGGCGCAAGGCGATGACGAGCGGGATCAGCAGCAGCGCGGCGCCCGAGGCAAGCATATGCAGCTTGAAGATGCCTGGCAGCCGCTCATCAACGAGGAACAAGTTGAACGGCAGCGGCAAGACGCCGGTGGCTTCGCCCACGGCCACGATGCCGGTGGGCAACGCGAGCAGCAAGACCAGGAAAATGACGACAAGATGCGGAGCGTAGGAGCTGAGCCGACGCGCGAGCGACACAAATTCGCCCGTGGGCAGCGCTGTGGTCGTGGTGTTGGTCATCGTCGGAGGCTTCGAGGCGTGCATGTTCAAGTTTATGGTGGGCATCATTTGTGTTCTGGCAGCGGCGGCAGCGATCGGCGGCGGTGCTTTCGCCGCGGAGCTGAAGGCCGCCGACATCGTCGGCCGCTGGCAGGGCCAGAGCTGGTCGCAGGACAACGGCGGATCGTTGACGCTCGACGTCGTCGCTTGCGGCAAAGGCTGGTGCGGCATCCGCGTGGCCGCCAACGACACGTGCGCGGGCACCTCGCTGAAGCTCGACGCGGGCACTGTCGATCAGAACAACGCGCAGTTTAAGGGTACGCTCCAGCTCACGCCGCGGACGGAGCCCTACACGGTCCACGCAACCATCTTCGCGCCCGAAGAGGGCAAGCCGCTCGCCATGCAGATCACCGGCGACACGGGCGGGCGGTTCCGCGTCTATCGCCGCTCGTTCCCGTTCGAGGCCCAGCTTGCGCGCCTGGGCGAGCCCATCTGCCGCGCGCCGCAGACGGTCTCGGCCGCCGAATAAGAGGCGTGCGCCATTGTTTGTCGGCGCTGCTCCGGGCTACGATCGGTCCGCATGATCATCCTACGCATTCTCGTCAACGCCCTCATCATGGCCGGCGAGCTGGCAGCCGTCGTGGGCGTGGCGGCGTTCGCCTACCATGATCCGCTGCTCTTTGCCGGCGTGACGGCTGCGCTGAGCTTCGTACTGGGCCTGCGCCTGGAGGTCGCGCGATTGCGCTACGAGCTGCCGTTCTACTTCGGCGGGCTCGTCAAGCGCGGCAGGTTCCTCACCGGCCTCGTGGGCTTGAGCGAGGCGGTCTTCAAGGGCGTCCTCGCCGGAGTGGCGGCTCTCTTTACGTTCTCCGGCACGGATCCGGACCGGCTCTACTGGGTCGCGGTCGTGTTCGGCGTTTGTGTCTATGCCGGCGCCAGCGTCCTGCGCTTCTTGTCGCTGCGCGCCGAGGGGCTTCCACTGCGCTGGGGCTATTTCCGTCTGGCGCCGGCCTTGGGGCTCATGTTCTCGGGGGGGCTTGCGCTCCTTGCCGCTGCCGCCGTGCTCCCCTCGGCCAGCGTCGGCGACATTGGCTGGAGGATTATCTTCGACCTGCCGACGCACCCCTCGGTCGAGCAGATGAGCGAGCTCCTGTTCCAGATCAAGCAGGCGTTCGACGATTTCATCGTGACGGTGATGAGCGTCGCGCTCGACGCCTGGCTGGCGCGCCTCATCGCCGTCCTCGTCAGCGTCAACGTGCTTTCGGGCTTCGTCAGCGCGCTTTATGCGGCGCTCATCGCGACGGGCGTGCGCAGGGCGGAGGAGGCGCTGCTGTGAGCACCGACACGAGCCGAACGCATTCAGCCTCACGCGTGATCAACGCTTCCCCGACAGCGATCTATCGGGCCTTCCTCGACCCCGAGGCCGTCGCAACCTGGCGTCCGCCAAAAGGCATGACGGCGCAGATCCTGGCGTTCGAGGCGCGCGAGGGAGGGACATACCGAATGGCATTCGTCTACAGCAATGCCCACCACGCGCTGCCGGGGAAGACCTCTGAGCACGTCGATGCTTTTTGCGGACGGTTTATCGAGCTGGTGGCCAACGTGCGCATTATCGAGCGCGTCAGGTTCGAGACGGATGATCCCGACTTGGCCGGTGTGATGACGATCACGACGACGCTCGTGCCCGCTGCTGACGGTACCCGGATCACCATCCGTTGCGAGAACGTGCCGGCCGCAATTAGCGAGAGCGATCATCTGGCGGGTATGGCATCCACGCTCGACAACCTTGCCTCGTTCGTGGAGTAAGTTGTAATCTCCATTGTTCGCATAATATATATTATGGAAAATATAGTACTTTAACGATTTGTTTTCAATGTGTTAATTGACTAGCGCAGCCGTCACCCGTCGCTCACTTCTCCGCCTTCTCATACTTGTCGGCAACGAACCGGTCCAACAGGCGCACGCCCCAACCTGAGGCCCAGCTCGGATTGATCTCCGACTTCGGTGCGTCCATCGCCGTGCCGGCGAGATCGATGTGCGCCCAGGGCGTGTCCTTGACGAAATACTTGAGGAACGCCGCCGCCGTGCACGCGCCCGCCCAGCGCCCGCCGATGTTCTTGATGTCGGCGTTCTTGGACTCGATCATCTTGTCGTAGGCCTTGTCGAGCGGCATGCGCCAGATCTTCTCCCCCGTCGCCGTCGAGGCGTCGATGAGCTCGCCCGCAAGCTTGTCGTCGTTGACGAAAAGGCCGGCGTACTCCTTGCCGAGCGCCACCATGATGGCGCCGGTGAGCGTCGCAAGGTCGATCATGAGCCGCGGCTTGAAGCGCTCCTGGGCGTAGCTCAGAAGGTCGGCCAGCACGAGCCGGCCTTCCGCGTCGGTGTTGAGGATCTCAACCGTCTGCCCGGAGTGGGCGGTGACGATGTCGCCGGGGCGCGTCGCGGTGCCCGAGGGCATGTTCTCCACGAGCCCGATGATGCCCACGGCGTTGACGTGCGCCTTGCGCTCGGCGAGAGCGTGCATGAGCCCGACGACGCAGGCCGCCCCGCCCATATCGCCCTTCATGTCCTCCATGCCAGCCGCCGGCTTGATGGAGATGCCGCCGGTGTCGAACACGACGCCCTTCCCGATGAAGGCCAAGGGCTTGGCGCGCTTGGACTTGGCCCCGTGCCACTGCATGACGGCGACGCGCGCGGGGCGCACGCTACCCTGCGCCACCGCCAGCAGGGCTCCCATTTTGAGCTTCTCCAGCTCCTCGGCGTCGAGGATCTCGACCTCGATCCCGAGCTCCTCGAGCTCGCGCGCGCGCTCGGCGAACTCGACGGGGCCCAGCACATTTGCCGGCTCGTTGACGAGATCGCGGGCGATCACGACGCCGTTGGCGACCGCAGAATAACGGGCGAAGGCCGAGCGCGCCTTGTCCGGGTCGGCGCAATGAATGACGAGCTTCTGCAGCTTGTCGGGCTGGGCGTTCTCCTCGTCGGGCTTCTTCTTCGTCTGATACTTGCTGAACTCATAGTGGCGCAGCGACGCCCCAAATGCCAACAGCGCGGCGATATGATCGGCGCGTATGCCGCCAGCATCTGCCGCCTCGGCGATAATGCTTGCAGCTTTCGCCTTGCGCGCCGAGATGGCGCCGAGCGCCGCGCCCCCGAGCATGACCCAGTCGCTCTCGTTGAGACTGCCTGCTTTACCCGTGCCCAGCAGCACAAGCCGGTTGACGCCGATGCGCGGCGGCGCCAGAAGCTCGGCCGTCGCTTTCATCTTGCCCTTGAACTGCGCGGCTTCGGCTCCCTTCGCAATCGCGCCGCCCGAGCGCTGGTCGAGCTCGCGCGCGCGGCTCCCGAGCGCCACGTCCTCTCCCACCAGCACGAGGCACGTCGCCTCGGGGTCGGCACTGAGGGGGGCGAATACGATCTCGGGGCGGTTGGTCATAGGCTGGCTCCCAGCAAAGGTTTGCGTGTCTCGTGCCGACGCCGGCGCTAGCAACAGCAGGGGCAATCGCGGATGCAGCCATCCGCGCGACGCCCCCGCTGCCGACCGCGGAAGACCCAGACCCGACACGAGGCAGGGAAATTTCGACGCTTGCCCGCACGAGGTAAGCCAGTCACGAAGCAAGTTGCAAGCAAGCCGCGTTGAGCCCACGCGAAATTGAAATGAGCGAAGGCCTTAAGTTCCCCTTGCGTTCCGCCGGCGCCGTTATCGCGCGCGCCCTACCATGCGAACCCCCAAGCCTCTGGCGGGGAGCCGAATTTTCGCCACTCTGGCGTGAAACCCCAAGGGACCGGGTTGGGAGGGGGCCAAGCCCATGCGACGCCCCCATTTTTTGCCTCCTTAAAGATTACGATGACGATCTTCGAAAGGTACGTCTTCAGGCAGGCCGGCGTGGCGCTGCTGATCATCCTGCTATCGCTATCCGGCATCGTCTGGGTCGCGCTCGCTTTGCGTCAGCTCAACGTCGTGACCTCCGAGGGCCAGGACGTGTGGATGCTGTTCAAGATGACGACGCTGGCGCTGCCCAACCTGATGGCCATCATCGCACCCTTCTCGCTCCTCATCGCCACTATCCACACGCTCAACCGCCTCAATGGCGATTCAGAGCTCATCGTGCTGACGGCCTCGGGCGCGACCGTGTGGACCGCGGCCCGGCCGCTCATCTTGCTGGCCGTGCTCGTCTCCATCGGCGTCGCCTTCGTCAACCACCTCGCCATGCCGTGGAGCATGCGGCTGCTGCGGCACTACGTCGTGGAGGTGCGCACCGACATCCTGACCCAGGTGATCCAGCCCGGCCAGTTCTCGAGCCCGGAGGAGAATCTGACGTTCCACATCCGCGAGCGCGCGCTCAACGGCGAGCTCTTGGGGCTCATCGTGCAGGACACGCGCGACAAGACGCAGAGCCAGGCCTATCTAGCCGAGCGCGGCGTCATCGTTAAGCGCGATCCGGCGAACTATCTCGTCATGACCAACGGGCATATCGTGCGGCGCACCGACAAGGACGAGCCCGCGCAGATCATCGCCTTCGACAAGTATGCGGTCGATCTCGACCGTTTCGAGAAGAAGCTCGACGACGGAGAAGATCTCAAGCCGCGTGAGCGCTACTACAGCGAGCTCGTCCACCCGGAGCCGACGAGCGTCAGTTACCGCCAGAGCCCGGGAAAGTTCCGCGCCGAGTTGCACGAGCGCTCGTCCAACCCGCTCTATCCCTTGGCCTTCGCCCTCATCGCGCTCGCCGCCGTGGGGCAGGCGCACTCCACGCGCCAGAGTGCGACGCGGCAGGTCACCACGGCCTTCGTCCTTGCGGCCGCGTTGCGGCTTTTAGGCCTCGCGCTCAACAACATCGTCGTGCTCAATGCCAGTGCCGTGCCGCTGCTCTACGGCGTACCGCTCGGCGCGATGTTGGTGTCGCTTCTCGTCATCGAGCGCTCGCGCAACGGGCTCGGGAACGGTGTCCTCCGCCGCCTGCAACGCCGCGTCACGGCGCTGAGCGACGGTGCGCGCCGGCTCGTGGCCTTGCCTCGCGGCGTTCGCGGCGCGCGGAGAGCTGAGGCGCCATGATCGGATCGCGCACGCTCGCCCGCTACGTCGCTTCCCGATTTCTTCTGGGCATTTTCATCACGTTCCTTTTGTGCACGGTGCTCATCTTCCTCATTGATTTCGTGGAGCTGTTGCGCCAGTCCAGCAAGTATGGCGAGGTCCCGGCGCTGACGCTTTGCCTCATCGCCGCGCTGCGGCTGCCGGCCTACGCCGAGTACCTCGTGTCCTTCGCTGTGCTGATCGGCTCCATCGCCGCGCTGCTGCAGCTGAGCCGCCGCAGCGAACTCGTCGTCATGCGCGCGGGCGGCATGTCGGTGTGGCAGTTCCTGCGCCCAGGCATCATCGTCGCCCTCCTCGTCGGGACCTTCGCGGTCACGATCTTCAACCCCCTGGCGGCGGCCGGACGGTCTCAGTCGGAAGAGCTATACGCAGAGGCTTTCGGTAAGGAATCCAACCTTTTGCGGTCGCGCGCGGGGGGCTCGTGGCTGCGCCAGAACGGGGCCGACGGGCAATCCGTGATCAGCGCCGCGGTGGCCTCCAACCGGGGGCTGACGCTGACCGGCGTCTCCGTTTTCGTGTTCGATCCCCAAGGCCACTTCGTGGAGCGTATCGACGGGGGCCGCGCCAACCTGCGGGACGGCTTCTGGGAGATCCACGATGCCTGGGTCGTGCACCTCGGTCGCGAGCCGGAAAAGTACGATACCTACCTGTTGTCCACATACCTTACACCGGAACGCGTGACGGACGCGTTGGGATCGCTGTCGTCGGTATCGTTCTGGGAATTCCCGGGGCTGATAGAAGTAGCTGAAAAGGCTAAGCTTTCTACAGACCGGCTGCGGATTCAATACGAAGCGCTGATGTCCCGTCCGCTTCTGTGTGCAGCCATGGTCCTTTTGGCCGCCACTGTGTCGTTGGGGTCATTCCGCTCTGGGGGCATCCAGACTATGGTCATCACAGGACTGGTGGGGGGTTTCGGCTTTTTCCTTTTGGCAGAAGTCTCTCGGCAGATCGGTGTGGCCGGATTGGCGCCCCCTTGGGCGGCTATTTGGTTGCCCGTGCTCCTCGTAATGATCGTCTCGGCTACTGTACTGTTGCACCAGGAGGATGGCTGAGTGATGCGTTCCACGCGGGCACCGCAAGAGGGTTGCGGATCGTCACGCGTTACCTGCCGGCGCCGCGAGGCTGCTGGACGGGTGCGTATGGCTATGCTCGCGCTCCTGGCGGCAACGTTCGCGCTCAACGCGACACCGGCCGCGGCGCAGGATCCGAGCACCCTCGCGCCCTCGGTGCAGAAATCCACCGCCTTCCCCAAGGACAGCTTCGTCGGCCCCTCGCGCAACATCGACAAGTCGCAGCCGCTCTACCTGCAGGGCGATCAGCTCATCTACGACGACGGCGGCAACCGCGTCGTCGCGCGTGGCAACGTGGAGATCTACTACAACAACTACATCCTGACCGCCGACCAGGTCGTCTACGACCAGTCGGCGAACACGCTCACCGCTGTCGGCAACGTGGTCCTGAAGGAGCCCAACGGCAACATCGTGCGCGCCGACCGCTATACGCTCACCGACGATTTCCGCGACGGCTTCGTGCAGTCCTTGAGCATCGTCGCCAAGGACGACTCGCGCATCGCCGCCGAGCGCGCCACGCGGCGTGGCGGCAACATCACCGTCTTCACCAACGGCCGCTTCACGCCCTGCAAGAGCTCCGACGGCATGCCGCCGTTGTGGTGCATCAGTGCCGCCACCGTCGTTCACGATCAGCAGGCCGCGACCATTACCTACCAGGATGCGCAGTTCGAGCTGTTCGGCGTCCCCGTCCTCTACATGCCCTACTTCGAGCACGCCGATCCGTCGGTGAAGCGCAAGTCCGGGTTCCTGATGCCGGAGTTTTCCGGCTCCGACACGCTCGGGTACGGGATGTCCATTCCGTACTATTTCGCGCTGGCGCCCAACTACGATTTCACTTTCAACCCGATGTACACCACGCGGCAGGGCGTGCTGTGGCAGGGCGAATGGCGCCACCGGCTGGAGAATGGCCAGTACTACGTCAGGCTCGCCGGCATCGATCAGAACCCCAACAACCTCCCCTCGTCGATCGTCGATCCCGACCAGTACGCTGGCTTGCGCGGCAGCATCGAGACGAAGGGCCTGTTCTCGCTATCGAGCTGGTGGAGCCTCGGTTGGGATGTCACGCTCGAGTCTGACGACACGTTCCGCCGCTTCTACAAGCTAGACAATGCGCTCTTGACCGATCGCGTGGACAAGGTGTTCCTCCACGGCATCTCCGATCGCAACTATTTTGGCATCGATCTTTACTACTTTGCGCAGCTAAACGGCACGACCCAACCCAACGGCGCGTCGGGGAACGCGATTTCTTATGCCTATCCGATTTTGGACTACAATTATGTCTTTGCGGATCCTATTCTTGGCGGTGAGGTGACCTGGAACACCAACGCGCTGGGCTTCTCCTACAACCAGCAACCCACCATCTACTCCAACTTGCCCGGCAACGAGCAGCTGAACCGCGTCGTCACCGAGCTCAACTGGCGCCGGCGGTTCACCGACCCGATCGGTATCACCTACACGCCCTTCGGCCAGCTCAGAGGCGACCTCTATCAGGTGAGCAACTACGTCGACCCGCAGACCACCTTGCCCAACTCAACGACAGCCTCCATCGTCGGCGACACCTCGCTCGCCAGAGGGCTGGCACTGGCCGGCGTGGAAGTGTCCTATCCCTGGGTCGCCAATACGAGCTGGGGCTCGCACGTCATCGAGCCCATCGGGCAGATCATCGCGCGGCAGACCTCCATCGATCAGAACGCGCTCCCCGACGAGGACGCCAAGAGCCTCGTCTTCGACGACACCAACCTCTTCGATTGGAACAAGTTCTCGGGCTATGACCGCATCGAGACGGGAACGCGCGCCAACGTCGGCCTGCAGTACACCTTCCAGGCCTACACTGGCGGCTCCGCCCGCGTGCTCGCCGGCGAGAGCTACCAGATCGCAGGCACCAATCCCTACGCCAATCCCGGTACCGATTCCGCCGGCAACCCGACCTTCACGCCCTACAGCGGCCTGCAAACCGGCAGTTCCGACTACGTGGTCGGCGCCTACCTCGCGCCCATCACCGGGTTGCAGCTCATCTCGCAGAGCCGGTTTGACCAAAGCAGCCTCGACGTGCGCCGCCAGGATGCCGCGGCACAGGTCAACTTTGGACCGCTCACCGCGTCCGCCATCTACGCCTTCCTCAACACCGATCCGACCAACGGCATCTATACCGCGCAAGAGGACGTCACGGGCAACCTCGGCATCCGGTTGACGGACCGCTGGAGCATCGCGGGGGCCTTGCGCTACGATATCGACGCCGACCAGCTCGCCTCCGATATGTTCCAGGCGCGCTATGCCGACGAGTGCTTCATGCTCACCGCGACCTATACCGACAACCTCTATCACAACCCGGACATCGTCGACGGCCAGACGCTCATGGTGCGTTTCGAGCTGAAGCATTTGGGTGGGTTCGGCTACTCGACTAACGTGCTCCAGAACGTATCCAGCGAGCAGTCGTCCGGCGGCTAAGATTAACGGCCGCATTTACGCGTAGGCCATCCCCGACGTGCCACGGGGGCGCCACGGTTCGCATCGATAACGCACTATTGTTGCGGCGGGCGGCCAAAATTCGCTACCGGTACCCAGTGGCAATCTGCGGAAACGCACTCATGAAGCTTGCGCGCCAGCGCCGTCGTCCGCGTCCCTTGGGGGAAACCCTGGCCGTCGCGCTTTCGCTGGCGGCCGCTGGCGCGGCCGTCCTCGCGCCCCACGCCCGCGTGCACGCGGAGTCCGCCGCTTGGAAGCCGACCGTCCATGATGCCAACCCGGGAGCGACCAAGAAGGCCAAGAGGCACGTCAAGCCCGCCTCGCCGGCCACCGCCGCAATGGCGACACCCGGCGACGAGAAGCATGCGGCCTCGTCGAGCCAATCGATCGTCGCTCTCGTCAACGACGACCCGATCACGGGATATGAGGTCGAGCAACGCGTCACGCTGGCGCTCATGGGCACGCCCGAGCTGCAGCAGCGGCTGCAGGCCAAGTTGAAATCGCCGAAGATCAACGACCAGTTCAAAGCCTTCGCGATCAAACGTCTAAAGGCCAACCCGCCCAAGTCGGAGGCCGAGCAGCAGTCGCGCATCAAGCAGCTGCAAGCGCAATTCGTGCAGAGCATACGCGAGGACGTCGTGCGCGAGTTCAGGCCGGTCGCGCGCAAGAAGGCGCTCGACGAGCTCATCGACGAGCGCCTGAAGCTGCAGGAGGCCAAGAAGCTCGACGTGGTTGCCTCAAACGACGACGTGGACCGCATTCTCACGGGCATGGCCGAGCGCAACAAGATGTCGCTGCCAGACTTTACCGAGCATATCTCCAAGATGGGCGCCGACGTCTCCGCCATGCGCGAGCGCATCAAAGCCTCGCTGTCATGGGCCGACGTCATCCGGCGCCGCTACGGCCAACAGATCGTCGTCGCGACCCGCGATGTCGACCACCTCGTCTCCGGCATCGAGGGCCAGGACAACGTCGAGCTGCGGGTAAGCCGCATCCTGCTCACCGTTGCCGAGGACGACCAGAAGCGGGTCGCCCAACGGCTCACCGAGGGCGAGCGCCTGCGCCGCGAATACTCCGGTTGCGCCACCATGTCGGCGCTTGCCAATGGGGTTGCCGGGGCTCGCTTCGACGACCTCGGCGATCGCAAACCGTCGAGCCTGCCCGAGCCCACCCGCAGCCTCCTGTTGAATGCGCACGACGGCGAGATGCTGCCGCCGACCATTGGCGAGGCCGGCGTCGAGCTGTGGGCGGTGTGCGGGCGCAAGGCCGTCAAGGTCGACGAAAAGCGGGAGATGGCGGAGGGCGATCTGCGCCAGAAGGAATTCGAGATCCTCGCAAAAAAGCACCTCAAGGATCTCCGCCAGGACGCCCACATCGAGTACCGGTGATGAGGCCCGAGCCCGAGATCAGGGGAAAGCTGCCGCTCGCGGTCAGCATGGGTGACCCAGCCGGCATCGGGCTCGAGATCGCGCTGAAGGCCTGGAAGCAGCGCGCCGAGACCGCCATTGCTCCGTTCGTGCTCTATGCCGACCCAGAGGTAGCCGCCGAGCGCGCGCGTTTGCTCGGCGTTGCCGTGCCGATTGCCGTTATTGCCGCTCCGGACGAGGCGATGAAGGTTTTCCCTAGGGCGCTCCCGGTGCTCACCGTCCCGCTGGCGGCGCCTGTGCGTCCCGGCATGCCCGATCGCGCCAATGCGCCCGCCATCGTCGCCGCAATCGAGGCCGCCGTTGCAGCTGTCGTCTCCGGAAAGGCCGCGGCGCTCATCACCAATCCGATCGCCAAGCACGTCCTGCGCGCGGCGGATTTCCCCTACCCCGGCCACACCGAGTTCCTCGGGGCGCTCGCCAGCCGCCATTTCCCCGGCCGCAGCTTCACGCCTGTGATGATGCTCGCCGCAAGCGAGCTGCGCGTCGTGCCGCTCACGGTTCATTGCCCGCTCGCCTCCGTGCCCCGGCAGATCACGCGCCGGCTCATCCTCGACACGGTCCGCATCGTCGAGGAGGCCTTGAAGCGCGATTTCCGCCTCCCCACGCCGCGCATCGCCGTCACCGGGCTCAACCCGCACGCTGGCGAAGAAGGCGGCATGGGCCGCGAGGAGATCGAGGTGATCGCCCCGGCGATAGCCGAAGCGCGCGCCAAAGGCCTGGCGGTGACCGGACCACACCCCGCCGACACGTTGTTTCACGCGAGCGCACGGCGCACCTACGATGCCGCGATCGCCATGTACCACGACCAGGCGCTGATCCCGTTCAAGACCGTCGCCTTCGAGGACGGCGTCAACGTCACGCTCGGGCTCCCCTTCGTGCGCACCTCTCCCGACCACGGCACGGCCTTCGACATCGCAGCCCAAGGCCGCGCCTCGCCGCAGAGCTTCATCGAGGCCTTGAAGCTCGCCTCCGCGCTCGCCGCGGCGCGCTCTGCTGCGAGCTCGGCATGAGCCATAAGGACCCACCTGAGGCGCGCGCGGGCGCGAGCCCCGACGGGCTGCCGCCGCTGCGCGACGTCATCGGGGTGCTGGGGCTTAGGGCGAAGAAGAGCTTGGGGCAGAATTTTATCCTCGACCTCAACCTGACGCGCCGCATCGCGCGGGCGGCGGGTCCCCTTGAGGGCCGCACAGTTGTAGAGGTCGGTCCGGGACCGGGCGGGCTTACGCGCGCCCTCCTGCTCGAAGGCGCTCAGCGCGTCATCGCTGTCGAGCGCGACGAGCGCTGCGCACCGGCATTGGAGGCCATAGCCGCACGCTATCCGGGGCAGCTGCAGCTTCAATTCGGCGATGCCCTTGAGGCCGATTGGCGCGCGCTGGTCGGCAAGGGCAGCGGCAAGGCGCTCATCATCGCCAACCTGCCGTACGCGGTCGCGACGATGCTGCTCGTGGGGTGGCTCGACGCGGAGCCTTGGCCGCCCTGGTACGATGGCATGGTGCTCATGTTCCAGAAGGAGGTGGCCGAGCGCATCGTCGCCGTCCCCGGTACCAAAGCCTACGGACGCCTCGCCGTGCTGGCGCAATGGCGCACCAAAGCGCGCATCGTCTTGACGCTGCCGCGCGAAGCCTTCACGCCGCCTCCGAAGATCGCCTCCGCCGTCGTTGCTTTCGTTCCACTGTCCGACCCGGCGCCGCCGTGCCGCCCCGACGTGCTCGCGCAGGTGACGGCCGCCGCCTTCGGACAGCGGCGCAAGATGCTGCGCTCGAGCTTGAAGCAACTCGTCGCGGCGCCTGAGGAGCTGCTGGCGGCGGCTGGGATCGCCGGGAGCCTTCGCGCGGAGGACCTTGCGGTCAAGGACTTCGCCCGCCTCGCCCTCGTCTTCGAGCGCTCGCGCGCCGGGCGCATCTAGCCGTCCGGGGCCAGTTGCCCGGATTGCTGACCGATGCGCCTCAAGGCACGAAGGTCAGGAACAGGAAAGTGCCGAAGATCACCAAATGCAAAAAGCCGTAGAGAATATTGGTCCGCCCGGTGCTGAACGTCAGGATGCTCGCCGCGAACGTCATCATCAGCAGCACCGTCTCCTTGGGGGGGAGGCCGAGGATCAGCTCCTTTTGCAGAACCAAGTTGACGACCGCCACCGCGGGGATCGTCAATCCGATCGTCGCCAGCGAGGAGCCGAGCGCGAGATTGAGGCTCTTTTGCAGCTCGTTGCGCCGCGCCGCCTGCAGCGCGGCCATGCCCTCCGGCATCAAGACGAGGAGCGCGATGAGGACCCCGATGACGGCTTTGGGAGCGCCCCATGCCATAAGGCCGTGATCGATGAGGCCCGCGAACGTCTTGGCGAGCAGCACGACAGCGACCACCGACAGGATCAGGAACACCCCGTTGACGAGCGCGGCCGTGCGTGAGCCTTCCTCACGGGTATCAGCGACAGGCGCTTCCTTCTTGGATACGAAGTAGCCGGTATGCAGGATGGTCTGGGTGTAGAGAAACACCCCGTACAGTGCGATCGTCGCCATGCTGACGAAGACGAGCTGGCTCGCCGAGTAGACCGGGCCGGGAAGTGCGCGGGCGTAGTTGGGCAGGATCAGCGTCAGCGTCGCGAGCACGATCAGGACCGCGAGATAGATGCTTGCCCCCGTCACGTCGAAGCTCTGCTCGCGGAAGCGCAGGCAGCCGACGAGAATGCACACGCCGACCAGCCCCGTGCACACGATCATCACCACGGCATAGACCGTATCGCGCGGAAGCTCCGGGCTTCCGTTCGCCGTCAGCATAACGGAGACGATCAGCGCCAGCTCGATGACGGTGACGGCCACCGTTAGCACGAGCGTGCCGTAGGGCTCGCCCGTGTCGTCGGCGACGGCCTCCGCGTGATAGACGGCCGCGAACACCGAACCGATGAGCGCCGCAATGAGCAGCGACGCGAAAGAGATGCCGATGGCGTCGAGACCTTCGATCGTATCGAGTCCAAGCCAGGTCGTGGCAGCGAAAAAGGCAAGCCCCGCCACCGGAAATGCCCACGTCCAGATGGGGATGCGACCGCCCTGCATCATGCCTTCCCCTCGCCCGACATCGCGTTGCACTCTAGCGTCTACAGTTGCTGGGCGCATCCCGGCCTGCAAACCGATTGGCCATCCAGGCGACTGCCCTATGGGCGCTAACTTCGCCGGCGCGGCTGTGGGTGACGCCATTAAGAACCACCATCCGCACCTTTGCCCCATTGAGGCACAAATGATCGGCAAAGCGCTCGGTGATCGCCAAGCGTACGACAGCGTCGGCGCTGCCTTGGGCTATGAATACGGGCGCTCCGGCCGGGCTCTGGCCGGGCGAGTTACGCGTCATGATCGACCGCCAAGGCTCCCTTTTCGTCGGGTCTCCCTTCAGAAAGTCGGCAGATAGGCCCTTCGTGTCCTGCTCCAGCTTCAGCTCTCCGGAGAGCGACTGAATGCAGTCGTGGGCGACAGCCTCGAAGCTCGCGCGCGCGCCGGGGGCAAGGATGGTGGCAAGGGGGATGTCGAAGATGCTCGACCAGGAGAACAGGGCCATCGCGGTGAGCGAGCGTCCCACCTTGGTGTTGTGATCGGCAGCGAACAGCTCGGCCAGGTCTGTCGCCGGCGCCGCCGCCGCGACGCCCACCAGCTTCAGCTCCGGCGCGTATTGCGCGGCGAGCTGACCCGTGAAGAGCGCGGCATGGCCGCCTTGGGAGTGTCCCCACACCGCAAAACGGTTCCCTGCATGCGCGTCTGGCAGCTCGCGCGCAGCGCGCACCGAATCGAGCACCGCCATGGCCTCGCTCTCGCCAATGAGATAGGGATGCATGCCCGGCGTGCCGAGGCCGGCGTAGTCGGTCGCGGCAACGACGTATCCGCGGTCCAGCATCTCCGCGAGCCCGGGGATGGTGCCCGACAGATCGGGCAGCCTGGTCGGCGCGCAGCGGTCCAACACGCCGGTTGTCGGATGAGCCCAGGCCACGATGTCGCGCCGGCCGCGGCGCCCCGGAGCCACGGGAACGAACACCGCACCCGAGACGGCGGTCGCCTCCCCATGGAGGCCCGTCGAACGGTAGAGGATGTGATAGGCCTTGCCCTCTTTGACGCTGCCACCCGCTTGCGGCCAGATCCGCAGAATCTGACCCGGCCGGGCAGAAGCGATCTCGGAGGGGGTGACATCGCCCACCCCGATGGGGCGGGCGTGCGCAGCGGCAAGAGGGGCGAGCAGCAACGCCGCCAGAATGCCTGCGCGCCAGCTGCGGCGTTTCAGTGCTTGCTCCATGCCGCCGCATTCTCCCGGTTTGCGCGCCCCGCGCGAGCGGGCAACACGTCGCGCCTGCCGGGCCATCGCTTGCCATGATGCAGCCGTTCGCGCCAGGGCGGGCTCAGGGCGAGATCAGAGCGACCTCTGCAGGTCGCGCACGAAGGCCGACAAGCCGTCGAGCCGCTCGCGCTTCAAGCGCTCGGCGCTAAGGATCGCCTGCAGCCCGGCGATCGAGCTCTCGAGCTGCGCATTGACGATCACGTAGTCGTATTCGGGCCAGTGGCTGATCTCGGCGGACGCCGCCGCCATGCGCCGCTTCACCACCTCCTCCGGGTCCTGGGCGCGCGCGCTCAGGCGCTCAGCGAGTGCCGACGCCGAGGGGGGCAGAATGAAGACACGGACCACATCGTGCTTCAGCTTCTCCGAAAGCTGCTGGGCGCCTTGCCAATCGATGTCGAAGAGGACGTCGCGTCCCGCGGCGGTCGCCGCCTCGACGGGTGCGCGCGGCGTGCCGTAGAAGTTGTCGAAGACGCGCGCCCACTCCAGGAGCTCGCCCTTCTCGTGCATGCGCTTGAAGGCCGCCTCGTCGATGAAATGATAATCCTGCCCACGCCTCTCGCTCGCGCCGCGGCGCCCGCGTCGTCACCGACACCGACATCGTGATGGCGCCGTCGACCTCGATGAGGCGGCGAGCGAGCGTCGTCTTGCCCGCGCCGGAGGGCGAGGAGAGCACGAGGAGAAGCCCCCGCCGCTTGATCTTTGGCCCATCTGCCGTCATCGCCGCGTGCCCGGTTGTGCCCTGGCCGATCCTCTAAGCTTTACGCCTCAGCCTCACTCGATGTTCTGCACCTGCTCGCGCATCTGATCGATCACGGTCTTCAAGGCAAGGCCTGAGCGCGTGATCTCCACGTCGTTCGCCTTGGCGCAAAGCGTATTGGCCTCGCGGTTGAACTCCTGGGCGAGGAAATCGAGCTTGCGCCCCACCGCGTCCGGCTCCTCCAATAGCTCGCGGGCCGCTGCGATGTGCGCCTTGAGCCGCTTGAGCTCCTCCTCCACGTCGATGCGCGTGGCGATGAGGACCGCCTCTTGATGCAGCCGCACCGGGTCGAGGCCGCTGCCGGGTTCGATGAGGCGGCTCACCTGCTCCTTGAGCCGCTTTTCGATCGCGGCAGGCGAGCGCGCCGGCGAGGCCTCGACGAGGTCGACGAGGCGCTCCATCTCCTGAAGGTGGGCGATGAGGAGGGACTTGAGCCGCGCCCCCTCGGTGGCGCGCGACTGCACCAGCGCGCGCAGCGCCTCTTCCAGGCTCGCGAGCATCACTGCGGTGCGCTGGGCGCTCTCCTCGGGGCTCTCCACCTTCTCCAGCACCTCCAGCACGCCCTTGATGGCGATCAGACCGTCCGCGCGCGGCGGCGCGGCGTCGGTCAGCTGGCGAATGCGCTCGGTCGCCTTCACGACTTGCAGAAGCGCCTCCTCGTTGAGCCGGATCTCCTGGGAGCCGTTGCGTGTCTCGAGGCTGAGGCCGATGTTGACGCTGCCACGGGTGAGATGGCGCGCGGCGGCATCGCGGACCTGGGGCTCCAAGGCCTCGGTTCCCGGCACCAGGCGCGGTCGCACGTCAAGGCCGCGGGCGTTGACGCTGCGCAGCTCCCAATGCCACGTCAGGCCTCCCGCCCTGCCTTCAACGCGCGAGAAGCCCGTCATGCTCTTGATGCTCATAGCGCGTTCCAAATGCGTGTTGGGAAAGGCCGGGCGGAGCCGCCCAACGCGGGGGCAATCTAACGGGCGGCGCCCGCTCCAACAAGGCGGGCTCGTCCGCGTGCGCCGCTGGCGCGGGATACGGCCTGGGATTATTGCTTTTTCGGCTTGCGCACGGGGAGCGGCACGGTTGCAGCTGCCGTCGCGCCGCCGGCGTTGAGGATCTCGGGCGCCGCGGGCTTGGCGGCGACGGCCTTTGCGGCGGCGGCCTTTACGGCGGGAGTGGCGGCGGCCGCCTGATGCGGCGGAATTGGCAGCTGGCCGGCCTCGGCCTCCTTCTTGGCCCGCATCTCGCGCTCGACCTTGCGCCAGTTGGAGACGGCGGCGTTGTGCTCCTTCAGCGTGTCGGAGAACACATGGCCGCCGCTGCCGTCGGCGACGAAATAGAGATCTTTGGTCGTGGCGGGGTTCAGCGTCGCCTCGATGGCGGGGCGCCCCGGGTTGCAGATCGGCGTCGGCGGCAGTCCGTCGATCTGGTAGGTGTTGTGCGCCGTCTTCTGGCTGAGATCGGCGCGCGTCAGCGGGCGCCCGAGCGAGCCCTGTCCGCCGACAATGCCGTAGATCACCGTCGGATCGGACTGCAGCCTCATGCCTTTGCGCATGCGGTTCATGAACACAGCTGCCACGCGATTGCGCTCATCGGGGCGCCCCGTCTCCTTCTCGACGATGGAGGCGAACACGACCGCCTCCTGCGGCGTCTTGATGGGCAGGTCTGGGTGGCGCTTCTCCCAGGCGCCGGCGAGAAAGCGTTGCATCTCGGCCTTCATGCGCTCCAAGAGCTCGGTGCGATCCATGCCCTTGGAGAAGCGGTAGGTGTCGGGGAGTAGCGAGCCCTCCGGCGGGATATCGGTGACTTCCCCGGCGAGCTCCGGCTCCGCCCTGATGCGCTCCACGATTTGCAGGCTCGTCAGCCCTTCCGGGATGGTCAGCTTCGACAGGATGGCGTGCCCTTGCGTCAGGATCCCGAGCACATCGGCCATGCTCGCGCTCTTCTTGATCTCGTAGTCGCCGGCCTTGAGGTCGGCCTGCTTCTCGCTGAAGGCGTTGTGCAAAAGATAGCCTGCGATGAAGGTCCAGCGGTTGGAGATTACGCCCTCGCGCTCGAGCCTGGTCGCGATCGCGATGCGGCCTTCGCCCTTGGGGATCGCGACGACGCGGGACACGCTCAAGGGGCCCGGCCGCTCGTACTGATGATAGAGCAGCGCGCCGATGGCGGCGCTGACGAGCATCACGACGAGCAGGATGGTGAGAACGGCGCTGCCCAAGCGCAAGAACGAACCGACCGGGCCCGCGGGGCGAACCGGAGCCTGCTGATTGGGCGGCGTGGGCGCGCGCGAGGGCTCGAGCATCTCCGCCGGGCTGCGCGGACGGATGCCGCCCCGGCGAAACGTGGGCTCCTGCCTCGGAGGGCGGGTATAGGTCATAGATCCGCTCCCGTTGGCCGACGAGGCCGTTCCCGCTCGACACTTAGCGCAACGTTCGGCCGTCTGACCCTAAAGGCAATTGTGGCAAAAGCGCGAAATGAATTGCGCCACCCACGCGCCAGTTCATCTGCGTTGCCCCAGCGCCTCAGCTGAATCGGCGCAATATCAGCGAAGCATTGGTGCCGCCGAAACCGAAGGAATTCGACAAGACGGTATTGATCTCGCGCTTCTTGGCGGCGTGAGGAATAAGATCGATCGCCGTCTCCACGGAGGGCTGGTCAAGGTTCAAGGTCGGCGGCGCGATGTTGTCACGGATCGCGAGCACGGAGAAGATCGCCTCCACCGCGCCGGCGGCACCGAGCAGGTGTCCCGTCGCCGACTTCGTCGAGGACATCGCGAGCTTTCCTGCGGTATTGCCAAACAGCCGCTCCACCGCGGCGAGCTCGATCTCATCGCCCATGGGCGTGGAGGTGCCGTGCGCGTTGACGTAGTCGATGTCGCTCACGTCGATCTCGGCGCGCTTCAAGGCCGCGCGCATGCAGCGGTAGGCGCCGTCGCCGTTGGCGGCAGGCGCAGTGATGTGGTAGGCGTCGCCCGACATGCCGTAGCCGATCACCTCGGCGTAGATCTTCGCCCCGCGCGCCTTGGCATGCTCCAAGGCCTCGAGCACGACGATGCCGGCGCCTTCGCCCATCACGAACCCGTCGCGGTCCTTGTCGTAGGGCCGCGAGGCTTGCGCCGGGCGGTCGTTGAAGCCGGTCGAGAGCGCGCGGCAGGCGGCGAAGCCCGCGACCGCGATGCGGCAGATGGGGGACTCGGTGCCGCCGGCGACCATGACGTCCGCGTCGCCCAGCGCCACGATGCGCGCCGCGTCGCCGATGGCGTGCGTCCCCGTCGAGCACGCGGTCACCACAGCGTGGTTGGGGCCTTTCAGCTGGTGGCGGATGGAGACGTAGCCCGAAGCGAGATTAATGAGGCGCCCGGGAATGAAGAACGGGCTGACGCGGCGCGGACCCTTCTCCTGCAAGAGGATTGAGGTCTCAGCGATCCCGGAGAGGCCGCCGATCCCGGAGCCGATGAGGACGCCGGCGCGCTCCTGCTTCTCTGCCGTGTCGGGCTTGTAGCCGGAATCGGCAAGCGCCTGCGTCGCGGCGGCCATCGCGTAGACGATGAAGTCATCGACCTTGCGCTGCTCCTTGGGCTCCATCCAATCGTCGGGATTGAATTTGCCGGCGGCGGTGTCGCCGTGCGGAATGAAGCAGCCGATCTGGCAGGCGAGGTCTGCGACCTCGAACTCCTCGATGCGGCGCGCGCCGTTGGCACCCGACAGAAGCGCCGACCAAGACGCCTCCACACCGCAGCCGACGGGCGAGACAATTCCAAGGCCTGTAATGACGACGCGACGCATCCTGGTCCTTTGGAGCTAAGGGCGTGGCGCGCTTTGTCTCCCGGAGGCCGTCCCGGCCTCGCCCCTTAGCGCCTCAATCCTTCGCGAGATTGCCCCTGAGGGACAGAGGGCGTCAGGCGGCGCTGGCGTTCTTCTCGAGAAACTTGACCGCGTCGCCGACGGTCAGAATGTGCTCGGCGGCATCGTCGGGGATTTCGCAGCCGAACTCCTCCTCGAAGGCCATCACGAGCTCCACCGTGTCCAAACTATCCGCGCCCAGGTCGTCGATGAAGCTGGCGTTCTCGGTGACCTTGTCGGCCTCCACGCCTAGGTGCTCCACGACAATCTTCTTCACGCGCTCCGCGACATCGCTCATCGTCTTCCCTCGCGTCGGTTGCTCTTGGCAATCTGCAATACAATTCTTTTGAGTTCGCCCACGGTCCGGTCGATGCTTACTCTCCCTACCGAGGGCTCGCGACTGGCGGGCACGGAAACGACGCGGCTATCCCACTGTTCGCACCCCATGAAGCGGCCATACGTACAGCCCAAGTGAACTGGTGCATAGGTGCCAGGGGCCAGGAAACCGTTCGGCTCGTTAACATACTTCATAAGCCTTGGCCAGCGCCCGCAAGGGCCCCTTACCTGCTCCAGAATGCGCCAATTTTCCCCGAGCCGGAAGGGCCCGGAAACCGCCTGGACGTGATTTACCATGGGGCTCAGACCATCGCCATGCCGCCATTGATGTGCAGGGTCTGGCCCGTGATGTAGCCGGCCTCCTCGCTCGCCAGGTAGACCACGCCGGCTGCCACCTCCTCGGGCGTACCGAAGCGCTGGGCAGGGATCATCTTGGCGATTTCCTCCGTCTGCTTCGCATTGAGCGCTTGCGTCATCGGCGTGGTGATGAAGCCGGGCGCGATGCAATTGGCGGTAATCCCACGTGCCGCCACCTCGCGCGCGAGCGATTTCGTCATGCCGATCATGCCCGCCTTGGAGGCGGCATAGTTGCCCTGGCCGGGATTGCCGAAGACGCCCGAGATCGACGAGATGTTGATGATGCGTCCGAAGTTCGGACGCGCGCGCAGCATCGCGCGCGCAGCCGCCCGGCACAGCATGAACGTCGAGGTGAGATTGACCGCGATGACATCGTCCCATTGCTCGTCCTTCATCACCATGAAGAGATTGTCGCGCGTGAGCCCGGCATTGTTCACCAGGATGTCGAGACGAGAGAGCTTGGCGATCGCCTCGTCGATGAGCTTAGCGACGGCCGAGCGGTCGGCGAGGTCGCAGGGGATGACGTGCGCGCGCTCGCCGAGTTCGGCTGCAAGCGCCTCCAGCTTGTCGGCCTGACGGCCCGAGACGGCAACGGTGGCGCCGGCCGTGTAGAGCGCACGAGCGATGGCGCCGCCGATGCCGCCCGTCGCACCGGTCACCAGCGCCGTTTTGCCCGAGAGGTTGAACATGGCGGTCCTCTATTCCTTGAGTTTGGGAAGCGCAGCATCGATGTCGGCAGGCGTGCCGATGCTGGCGGCGTTGAGAGAGGCGTCGATGCGCTTGGCGAGGCCCGCGAGGACCTTGCCGGCGCCGATCTCGTAGACGTCGGTCACGCCGTTCGCTGTCATGTAGGTAACACACTCGCGCCAGCGCACGGTGCCGGTTACCTGCTCGACGAGGCACCGCTTGATCTCCTCGGGATCGCTGATCGCTTGCGCCAGCACGTTGGCGACGACGGGGACGAGGGGCGCCTTAACCGTCACCTTCGCCAGCGCCGCGGCCATCGCGTAGGCTGCAGGTTGCATCAGCGCGCAATGGAAGGGCGCCGACACCGGCAGCGGCACCGCGCGGCGCACGCCGTGGGCCTTGCCGATCTCGGGCACGCGATCGATCGCCGCCTTGCTGCCTGACAGCACGACCTGCGTCGGCTCGTTGTCGTTGGCGACCTGGCAGATGTCACCTTGGGCGGCCTCTTGCGCCACCTTGCGCGCAACGTCGAGGCCGACGCCAAGCAGCGCCGACATGGCACCGTGCCCCACCGGCACGGCAGCCTGCATGGCCTGTCCCCTGAGCTTCAGGAGGCGCGCCGCGTCAGCGAGCGAGAACGCCTGAGCGGCGGCGAGCGCGGAGTATTCGCCGAGCGAATGGCCGGCGACGAACTTGACCCTTTCCTTGAGCGAGAAGCCCTTCTCGCGCTCTAGGACGCGCATCACCGCCATCGAGACCGCCATCAGCGCCGGCTGCGCGTTCTCGGTCAGCGTGAGGGTCTCCTTGGGGCCTTCCCACATGATCTTGGAGAGGCCCTGGGACAGCGCCGCATCGACCTCCTCGAACACCTCACGGGCAGCGGGAAACGTCTGGGCGAGCTCGCGGCCCATGCCGACGTCCTGGCTGCCCTGGCCAGGGAAGAGGAGTGCGATCGCCATGACAGACCGGTGCGCCCGTTAAGGAATTTGCTCGCAAGAACACCGGCGATCTTGCGCTGTCAACCGGGTGAGCGGCCCAAGACAGGACGGCTCGAGCCGGGGCAAAGGCGCCCCACGCTTGCCGTCGGCGGAATTTCCGCTATAAAGCGCGCCTTACCCGCTCCGGCTGGAGGCTGAACGGGAGGCCGCGTCAGCGGTTGGGCTTTGCGCCCGTCTCCCGGTGTCTTCGCTCTCATGGGTGACCTGTTGGGCCTTTCTCAAGGGCTCATAAGGGGCTTTGCGCCGGAGCGAACGGTAGAAACGAAGGAAAGGCCGATCCATGCCGCTCTACGAGCATGTCTTCCTGGCACGCCAGGACGTCTCGAACACTCAGGTCGAGGCACTCGTCAAGGAATACACCGACGTCATCGAGCAGGGTGGCGGTAAGGTGACCAAGAACGAGTATTGGGGCGTCAAGTCGCTCGCCTACAAGATCAAGAAGAACCGCAAGGCGCACTTCTCTCTGCTCAACCTCGACGCTCCGCCAGCCGCGGTCGCCGAGATGGAGCGGCGCATGGGGCTGTCGACCGAGATCATCCGCTTCTTGACCATCAAGGTCGACGAGCACGAGACCGAGCCCTCGGTCATGATGCGCAAGAGCGACCGCGACGAGCGCGGCGACCGTGATCGCGGGTTTGGCGGCGGTCGCGGCGGTCCGCGCGGCGGCGGCGGATTCCGCGGTGACCGCGACCGCGAAGGTGGTGGCCGCGGCGGGTTCCGCGGCGGCGATCGCGACGGACCCCGCGGCGATCGCGAGGGCTCGACCTTCCGCGCCCGTCCGCCACGTGACGGCGACCGTCCTCCGCGCGACGGCGATCGTCCGCCGCGTCCCCCGCGCGAGGACAAGGAGGCGCCTGCAGCCAGCAAGCCGGCCACAACGCCCAGCTCAGAATCGGAGACCTAGGTCATGGCTGAGATTGCATCCGCTGGCGGCGGCCGCCGCCCCTTCCATCGCCGCCGCAAGACGTGCCCGTTCTCCGGTGAGCATGCGCCCAAGATCGACTATAAGGATGTGCGTCTCTTGGGGCGCTACGTGTCGGAGCGCGGCAAGATCGTGCCGAGCCGCATCACGGCGGTGTCGGCCAAGAAGCAGCGCGAGCTTGCCAAGGCCATCAAGCGCTCGCGCTTTCTTGGTCTGCTGCCCTACGTGCTGAAATAAGAAAGACCATGTGTCAGACTCTGTGGGTCTGACATAGTATAGAAGAGAGAGTATCAGACCCCAAAGGGTCTGATACCTGCGTCACAAGGAAAGTGTCGGGCATATCCTCCGACACGAGGTTGGGACGGCACCGCCGTCTCTAACCGCTCTCATGCGGGACAGCTGCCGATGCCCTACACGCTCCTCATTGCGCTCGGCGCCGGGCTCATCTCGGCAACCGTGTTCGCCTCGGCGACCACGGGCCCATTGCTCGCGCGCATGCTCCTATTCCTGCTGACGCCACTGGCGCTGTTTCTGGCGGGCCTCGGTCTCGGCCCGCTCAGCGCCGCCATCGCCGGCATCGCTGGAACAGCCATCGTCGTAGCCGTGGGCGGTGCGACCGCCGCCGTCGTCTACGCCGCGAGCCAGGCGCTGCCGGTCCTCGTTCTCGTCTATCTTGCCTCGCTCAACCGGCCGCTTGCCGAGGGCCGGGAATGGTATCCGGTCGGGCGTCTGGTCGTTGCCGCCGCCCTGATGGCGGGTGCCTTCTCCACGCTCACGCTCATCCTTCTCGGCGGCGACATCGACGCGCTTCGCGCCTCGCTGCACACGATGCTTCAGACCTTCATCACCACCGAGCTGCCGAAGATGCCGGACGCGCCGAAGCTTGCGCCGTCTGATCTCGACGAGGCGACCGCGGTCGCGCTCGCGCTTCTTCCGGCGGCCTCCGCCATCTCCACCATGGGCAGCCTCATCTTCAACATGTGGCTTGCCGGACGGATCACACTCGCCTCGGGACGGCTGCAGCGGCCCTGGCCCGACCTCGCCGCGATCGCCTATCCCATAGGGACGCCGCTTCTGCTCGCCGTGGCGACGGGCGCAGCGTTCCTGTCGGGGCTCACGGGACTGATCGCGGCCGGCTTCGCGGGGCCCTTGTTCTTCGCCTACGTGCTGATGGGCCTTGCCGTCGTGCACTACGTCACGCGCGGGCGCTCATGGCGGCCATTCGCGCTGTGGGGGCTCTACGCGGCGCTCTTCGTCATGAACACGATTGTCTCGCTCGCGGTCGCCCTCTTGGGGCTCGCCGAGGCAATCTGGCCCATCCGCAGGATGTCCGCGCCGCGCAATGGACCACCCAAAACCTGAACACGCAAAGCAACAAGACTAGAAAGCAACAAGGCTAGAGAGAAAAGCAACAAGGCTAGAGAGACGAGGAGAACCCCATGGAGGTCATTCTGCTGCAGCGCATCGGCCGTCTCGGCCAGATGGGCGACGTCGTCACCGTCAAGGACGGCTATGCGCGCAACTATCTCTTGCCGCAGAAGAAGGCGCTGCGCGCGACGGAGGAGAACCGCGCCCGCTTCGAAACCCAGCGCGCCCAGCTCGAGGCCAACAATCTCGAATTGAAGAAGGAGGCCGAGGCCGTCGCCGAGAAGCTCGCCGGCAAGGTGTTCGTCGCGATCCGCTCGGCCGGCGACACCGGCCAGCTCTACGGCTCGGTCTCCACCCGCGACATCTCCGACGTGGTGACGGCGGGCGGCTTCACCATCGAGCGCCGGCAGGTCATCATGGACCGCCCGATCAAGAACTCTCGGCCTGCACGAGACGAGTGTCGCGCTGCACCCCGAGGTCGTCGTCCGCGTGACGCTCAACGTGGCCCGCTCCGAGGACGAAGCCGTGCGCCAATCGCGCGGCGAGGACGTGACGGTCGTCAAGGAGGAGAAGCTCGAGCTCGAGACCTTCAACCCCGAGATGTTCGAGGAAGGCGCCGCCCCTGCGGCCGAGCCCGAGACGGCCGCGGGCGAGCCCGCCTGACGAGGCCCATGTTGCGCGATGTTGCGCGATTCGGGGCGCCAAGCGAATTCCGTCCCCGCTGTGCATAGCGGGGACGGAGCTGCTTGACGGCTCATGATGGCTCGACGGCGCCCCGGCGGAATCGGATAGGGTCCGCCCATGGCACAAAACGCGATCCTCATCTCCGACCGGCTCAAGGCGGCGTCGGCCGCCGACGAGCCTCTCCCCTTCCGGCAGGCCCCGCACAACCTCGAGGCCGAGCAGGCGCTCCTAGGCGCGATCCTCGTCAACAACGAGGCGATGGACCGCGTCTCCGCGTTCCTCGAGCCGCACCATTTCTATGATCCGCTGCACCAGCAGATCTACGAGACGGCGGCCAAGCTCATCCACGTCGGCAAGCAGGCCACGCCAATCACGTTGCGGACGTTCTTTGAGTCGGCGGAGCCGATCTCGGCGAGCCTGACGGTGCCGCAGTACCTCGGGACACTCGCCGCTCAAGCCACGTCCATCATCAACGCCGCGGACTACGGCCGCACCGTCTACGACCTCGCCACGCGCCGCGCGCTCATCATCATCGGCGAGGACATGGTCAACGGGGCCTACGACAGCCCCGTCGACTATCCGCCGCAGACGCAGATCGAGGAGGCCGAGACGCGGCTCTATGATCTTGCCGAGCAGCGCAAGTACGGACAGGGCTTCCTCGACTTCGATTCCGCTCTGACGAACGCCATCAACATGGCGAATGCGGCCTACGAGCGGTCGGGCCACCTCTCGGGGCTGGCGACTGGGCTCGCCGACCTCGACACCAAGCTCGGCGGCCTGCAACCCTCCGACCTGATCATCCTCGCCGGGCGACCCAGCATGGGCAAGACCGCGCTCGCCACCAACATCGCCTACACCATCGCCAAGAGCTATCGCTGCGAGCGCCAGGCCGACGGAACTGAGAAGGCGGTCGACGGCGCAGTCGTCGGCTTCTTCTCGCTCGAGATGTCGGCCGAGCAGCTCGCCACCCGCATCCTTTCGGAGCAGACCGAGATCTCGAGCGAGAAAATAAGGCGCGGCATGATCGACGAGATCGAGTTCCGCAAGCTCGTCGAGGTCAGCCGCGTGATGAGCAAGATCCCGCTCTACATCGACCAGACGGGCGGCATCTCGGTCGCCCAGCTCGCCGCGCGCGCTCGTAAGCTCAAGCGGCAGAAGGGGCTTGGGCTCCTCGTCGTCGACTACCTCCAGCTCTTGACCGGCCACAAGCGCCAGAGCGAGGGCCGCGTGCAGGAGGTGTCGGAAATCACGACGGGCCTCAAGGCTCTGGCGAAGGAGCTCAACGTCCCTATCCTTGCCCTGTCGCAGCTCTCGCGCCAGGTGGAGCAGCGCGACGACAAGCGCCCGCAGCTTTCCGATTTGCGCGAATCGGGCTCAATCGAGCAGGACGCCGACGTAGTCATGTTCGTGTTCCGCGAAGAATATTACATGGAGCGCAGGAAGCCGTCGGAATCGAACGTGGAGGAGATGCTGAAGTGGCAGCAGGAGATGAGCCTCGTGCATGGCAAGGCCGAGGTCGTCATCGGCAAGCAGCGCCACGGGCCCACGGGCAGCGTGCCGCTGTCCTTCGAGGCCCAATTCACGCGCTTTTCCAACCTCGTGCGGGATTATCAGGTGCCCGACTACATCGGTTAGTCGCCTCGTTTGCACCGTGATTGCTCGCTAAAAAGGGGGACCTTAGCCGGCTTCCCGGGGGAGGGATCCCGTGCACGATACGCAGTCCCGCACCAGCCGCCGCGCCAAGGCCGCGCAGCAGGCGCCCGTGCGCACGCCGGCGATGCCGCAGGTCCCGGCCGGCGCCACGGGGCTCATTGCCGTCGATCTCGTGCAGTTGCGCAGCAATTGGCAGGCGCTCGCTCGCCATGTCGCGCCGGCCGAGTGCGGTGCCGTCGTGAAGGCGAACGCCTACGGCGTCGGCGCGGCCCGCGTCATCCCGGCGCTGTTCGAGGCAGGCTGCCGCTCCTTCTTCGTCGCGACGCTGGATGAGGCCGCCAAGGCGCGGCCGCTTACGCCGGGCGCCGCGATCTACGTGCTCGACGGGCTGTTGCCGCAGACTGCTCGCGACTTTGCGCGCCTCGGCGCAGTCCCGGTGCTCTCGAGTCTGGAGGAGGTGCGCGCGTGGGCGTCGCTCGCCCGCGAGCGCTCGAGTGCACCGCCCGCGGCGCTGCACGTCGACACCGGCCTCAACCGGCTCGGCATGTGCGCGTCCGACGTGAGCGTGCTCGCGCGCGATCCCATTCTCCTGCGCCGGCTCGGCGTCGCGCTCATCATGAGCCACCTCGCCTGCGCTGACGAGCCCGAGCACCCCATGAACCGCGAGCAGCTCGACACCTTCCTGCGCCTGCGCGCGAGCTTCCCCTCATCCCGCGCGAGCCTGGCGGCGTCCGACGGACTGATGCTCGGACCCGACTTCCACTTCGACCTCGTGCGGCCGGGCTATGCGCTCTACGGCGGCCAGGCCGCCCGCGAGCGGACGACCCCGGTCGCGCCCGTGGTGCGCGTCGCAGCGCGCATCCTGCAGGTGCAGGACGTGGCGAGGGGCGCCAGCGTCGGCTATTCGGCGAGCTATCGGGCCAAGACGCCGCGCCGCATCGCCACGATCGCAGCGGGATACGCTGACGGCGTCTTCCGCCATGCGAGCGCGACCAACATCGTGGCAGGCGGTGCCGTCGCGATCGGCGGCAAGCTCGCCCCCATCGTCGGGCGCGTGTCCATGGACCTGATCACTGTCGACGTGACCGACCTCGGCGACCCGGCGCCGCAACGCGGCGACTGGGCCGATCTCATCGGACCGGAGCTTCCGCTCGAGGCGGTCGGCGCTGCCGCCGGCAGCATCGGCTACGAGGTGCTGACCCGGCTCGGGCCGCGCTTCCATCGCATCTATCTCGACCGCGGCGACTGACAGTTCATGGCCAAGGCCAGCAAGACGACATTCGTCTGCCAGAGCTGCGGTGCGCTCTCGCCGCGCTGGGCGGGCAAATGCCCCGCGTGCGGCGAGTGGAACACGCTTCTCGAGGAGACCGACGCGATCGCCCCGCCCGGCTCGGGGCTTAATCGCAAGAGCGGCGGTCGCGTCGTCGCGCTGGAAAGCCTCAAGGGCAAGAGCCGCGAGGCGCCGCGCTTCTCGACGGGGATCGCCGAGCTCGACCGCGTGACGGGAGGCGGCATCGTGCCGGGATCGGCGCTGCTCATCGGCGGTGAGCCCGGCATCGGCAAGTCGACGCTGCTTCTGCAGCTCGCGGCCGCGCTCGCCACCGGCGGCCGGCGTGCGCTTTATTTCTCGGGCGAGGAGGCGGCGGCGCAAGTGCGCCTGCGGGCGGAGCGCCTCGGCTTGAGCGAGGCCGCCGTCGAGCTCGCCTGCGAGACCAACCTCGCGAGCATCCTCGCGACGCTCGAAGCCGGCAAACCCGCCGACCTGATCGTCATCGATTCCATCCAGACCCTGTGGGCCGAGGCGATCGAGGCGGCGCCCGGCACCGTGAGCCAGGTGCGCGCCGCGGCGCAGGCGCTCATCCGCCACGCCAAGAGCAAAGGCAGCGCCCTTCTCCTCGTCGGACACGTCACCAAGGACGGGCAAATTGCCGGGCCGAAAGTGATCGAGCACATGGTCGACACGGTGTTGTATTTCGAAGGAGACCGCGGACACGCCTACCGGATCCTGCGCGCGGTGAAGAACCGTTTCGGCCCGACCGACGAGATCGGCGTATTCGAGATGGCCGCACACGGCCTGCGCGAGGTGGCGAACCCGTCCGAGCTGTTCCTGGGCGACCGCGATGCTTCGAGCCCCGGCGCCGCCGTGTTCGCGGGGCTCGAAGGCACGCGGCCTCTGCTCGTCGAGATCCAGGCGCTCGTCGCGCCGTCCGGGCTCGGCACGCCACGCCGTGCCGTCGTCGGATGGGACACAAACCGCCTCGCCATGCTGCTCGCCGTGCTGGAAGCACGCGCGGGCGTCTCGTTCTCCGGACACGACGTCTACCTCAACGTCGCGGGTGGGCTGAAAGTCACTGAGCCCGCCGCCGACCTCGCCGCCGCCGCCGCTCTGCTTTCATCGTTGTCGGGTGTTGCCATTCCGCGACACAGGGTTCACTTCGGCGAGGTCTCGCTGTCGGGCTCCGTGCACCCGACGCCGTTGATGACGCCGCGGCTTAAAGAGGCGCAAAAACTGGGATTTCGCGAGGCCGTGCTTCCCGCCAAAGGCGAGTTGGAGACAGGCACGCTCAAACTCGAGCTCACGCGAATCACGCATCTCAGAGAGCTTGCGGACGCGAGCCTGCCATGCGACTGACATGTGGCCGCGCCGCTCTCTGCAGCAGCGCCGACAACCGGGGCGCCCCATGCTGGGACCGATCACGTATCTCGACGCCGCGCTGATCGCCGTCTGCTTCATCTCCGGACTTCTGGCGATGTATCGCGGCTTCGCGCGCGAAATGCTGTCGATCGTGTCGTGGGTCGTGGCTGCCGGTGCCGTCCTCTACTTCGTATACTACTACAAGCCCTTCGCGCAGGAGATGGCCCAGCAGATGGGCACGCAGGTGGCGGTCGCGCAGATCGTCGTCGGCGCCATCATCTTTCTCATCGTGCTGATCGTGGTGCACCTCATCACGGCGCGTATCTCGGACGCCATTCTCGACAGCCGCGTCGGCATGATCGACCGCGTGCTGGGCTTCATCTTCGGGGTCTTCAGAGGGTTCATCCTGATCGTCATCCCCTACATGTTCTACACGGCCTTCTTCCCCAATAGCGACCAGCAATACCCCTGGGTGCGGCAGGCCCTCTCGCTACCCTACATCAAGGCCACCGGGGATGCGCTGCGCTACGAGCTCGAGACCCATGTCCCCGCCTCGCTTACGGCCCCGTCAGGCGCCCAGCCGCAGCAGGAAGAGCAGCAAGGCGCGCCCTGAAAAACCATTGGGGCGACGAATTGGCGCTTGAAGCGCGCTTAAAGTATCATATTTGTGTCACGTGGTTGGGCGCGCCCCGGTTGTGTCGAAGCGCGTCACGGCGTTAACCGAATGCGTTGAGGTCGGGCGGCTGAGGGCACCAGCGGGAGGTGACCATGACTTATTGCTTTGAGACCGAGCATAAGCAGCGACGCCCTGGCCATCTGCGCCAAGGTGACCCGCAACCCGGCCATCGGCGCTACGACGACGACAGACTCCGCGAGGAATGCGGGGTCTTCGGTGTTTTTGGGCACCCCGAAGCCGCCGCCATCACCGCGCTCGGCCTGCACGCCCTCCAGCACCGCGGCCAGGAGGCCTGCGGCATCGTCACCTACGACGGCCAGCAGTTCCACCAAGAGCGGCGCATGGGCCTCGTCGGCGACAACTTCTCGCGCGCCAGCGTCATCGAGCGCCTGCAAGGCCATCTCGCCATCGGCCACAACCGCTACTCGACCTGCGGCGACGCGGTTCTGCGCAACGTCCAGCCGCTCTTTGCCGACATCAACACCGGGGGCTTCGCCGTCGCCCACAACGGCAACCTCACCAACGCGCTGACCGTGCGCCAGGACCTCATCTCCTCGGGCGCAATCTGCCAGTCGACCTCCGACACGGAGGTGATCCTGCATCTGCTCTCGCGCTCGCAGAAGCGTCGCATCATCGAGCGCTTCGTGGAGGCGCTGCGCCAGATCGAGGGCGCCTACGCGCTCGTGTGCCTAACGAACGACATGCTGATCGGCGCGCGCGATCCCGTCGGCATCCGCCCGCTCGTCATCGGCCGGCTCGGCTCCTCTTACGTGCTCGCCTCGGAGACCTGCGCGCTCGACATGGTGGGCGCCGAGTTCCTGCGCGAGGTGGAGAACGGCGAGGTCGTCGCCATAACGGAGGCGGGCATCGAGAGCCATCGCCCCTTCCCGCTGCGCCCGGCGCGCCCCTGCATCTTCGAGTACATCTATTTCGCGCGCCCCAACTCCGTCATCAACGGCCGCACCGTCTACGACATCCGCAAGCAGATGGGCGTGCAGCTCGCGCGCGAGGCGCCGGCGCAAGCCGACGTCATCGTACCGATCCCGGATTCCGGCGTGCCGGCGGCCATCGGATTTGCGCAAGCGGCGAACGTGCCCTTCGAGCTCGGCATCATCCGCAACCACTACGTGGGGCGCACGTTCATCGAGCCCGAGCAGCGCATCCGCCAGCTCGGTGTCAAGCTCAAGCATTCGGCCAACTCGAGCGTGATCCGCGGTAACCGCATCGTGCTCGTCGACGACAGCGTCGTGCGCGGCACGACATCCAAGAAGATCGTGCAGCTCATGTACGAGGCCGGCGCCAAGGAGGTGCACATGCGCATAGCCTCCCCGCCGATCACGCACCCGGACTATTACGGCATCGATACGCCCGACAAGATCGATCTCTTGGCGGCGAACAAGGATCTCGACGGGATGCGCGAGTTCCTCAACGCCACCTCGCTGGCCTTTCTCTCCGTCAACGGCATCTACCGCGCGGTCGGCTTTGATCACCGCGACGACCGTAGTCCGCAATTCACCGACCATTGCTTCACCGGCGAGTATCCGACCCCGCTCGTCGACCAGAACGGCCAGTCGGTGCCGCGCCAGCTCTCGCTGTTGGCCGAAGCGGGCTGAGGAGACGGGCCCTCTAGAGCGCCTGCCCCATCAAGGAGCGTGGCCGCCCCAGGGTTGCAGAAACCAGGAAAGCATTGCAGGGCTTGCCTCCTTAGCGCCCGGCCGCTAGCTGTCGGAGGGGGCCGGGCTCTGTCCTGGATCGAGCCATGCAGAACAAGAAACCTCTAAAGGACCGCTTGGCCCTCGTGACGGGCGCCTCGCGCGGCATCGGCCGCGCCGTGGCGCTAGCTCTGGCGGATCGGGGCGCGCACGTCGTCGCCACCGCGCGCACGGTCGGGGGGCTCGAGGAGCTCGACGACGAGATCCGCGCCCACGGCGGCAAGGCGACGCTCTTGGAGCTCGATCTGCGCAACGGCGACAAGATCGACCAACTCGGGCCGACGCTGTTTCAGCGCTGGGGCAAGCTCGACATCCTTGTCGCCAACGCCGGCATTCTAGGCCCGCTGTCGCCCCTACACCACGTGACCGAGGATGCGTGGAACGCCGTCATCACCGTAAACCTGTCGGCCAACTGGCGGCTGATCCGCACGCTCGATCCCGTGCTCAAACGCTCCGACGCGGGCCGCGCCGTGTTCGCGACATCGGGCGCCGCGAGCGGGAAGTATGCCTATTGGGGCCCCTATGCGGTCTCGAAAGCCGGGCTCGAGGCGCTCGTCAAAACGTACGCGCACGAGGTCGCCAACACACCGGTGCGCGTCAACCTCGTCAACCCCGGTGCCGTCGCTACGCAACTGCGCGCCAAGGCTTTCCCGGGCGAGGATCCGAAAACGCTGCCCACGCCGGAGGACGTGGTCCCTCTCTTTCTGGAGCTCGTCTCGCCTGCGTGCGACTTCAACGGGCGTCTCATCAGCTTCCGCGACTGGCAGCGCCGGCGCGTCTCCACCTCGACCCCTGCGGGCGACGCTTAAATCCGCTCATGCGAGTTCGATGACCATGCCGTCGTAGGCAGGCTCGACGTTTTCCGGCAGCTCGCGTTTCAGCGCCTCGTAGTCGAGATCGGCGGTCATGTGCGTGAGGATGGCGCGCTTAGGCGCGAGCTGCTCGATCCACGCCAGGGCCTCCTTGACCGAAAAGTGGCTCGGGTGGGAGCTGAAGCGCAGCGCGTCGATGATCCAGACGTCGAGCCCCTGCAGGAGAGAGATGGATGCCTCCGGCACGCCGCTGATATCGGGAGAGTAGGCAAGCCCGCCGAAGCGGAAGCCCAAAGAGCCGATCTCGCCGTGCATCTGTGGAACCGGAACGGCCTCGACCGGGCCCGTCGGCCCCTCGATCGCGACCGGCTGCGGCGGCTCGATCGTATGCGCTTTGAGGATCGGGGCGTAGTTGGAGCCGGGCGGCATCGAGAAGCAATAGCCGAAACGGGATTCGAGGCTCGCGCGCGTCGGCGCATCCGCCCAAACGCCGATGCGCTGGCGCATGGCGTACGCGACCATGCGTAAATCGTCGATGCCGTGCGTGTGATCGGCGTGGTCGTGGGTATAGAGCACGCCGTCGATCGCCTCGGCGCGCACGGCCAAGAGCTGCTCGCGCAGGTCGGGTGGCGTGTCGACGAGCACGGTCGTGTGGCGGTCGCGCCCGAGCCGCTCGACGAGCAGGCCGCAACGCCGGCGCCGGTTCTTCGGATTGGTCTTGTCGCACGCGCCCCAGCCCGAGCCCAGTCGCGGCACGCCGCCGGAGGAGCCGCAGCCGAGGATCGTCGCGCGCAAGCTCATGCGGCCGCGGTGCCCTCGGCCTGCGCCGCCCGGCGCGGGACCTTGCCGAACAGCCGGTAGAAGTTGTCGGTCGTTGCCAGCCGCCAGCGTCTCGACCGCAATCCCCTTCACCGTGGCGAGCGCTTTCGCCGTGTGCACGACGTAAGCGGGCTCGTTCGTCTTGCCGCGATAAGGCTCGGGTGCGAGGTAAGGCGCGTCCGTCTCTACGAGCAGCCGATCGAGCGGCACCGACTTGGCGATGTCGCGCAGCGCCTCTGACTTCTTGAACGTCACGACGCCGGTGAACGACACATAGAGCCCGAGCTCGAGCGCGCGCTGCGCAAGCTCGGGCCCGCCGGTGTAGCAGTGCAGGATTGCCGGGAACGGCCCCTCCGGCGTGCTCCTCCTCGAGGATGCGGATGGTGTCGGCGTCGGCCTCGCGCGTGTGGATCTCGAGCGGCAGCCCGGTTCGCGCGCCGCCGCGATGTGGCGGCGGAAGCCCTCGGCTTGCGCCTCGGGCGTCGAGTGCTCGTAATAATAGTCGAGGCCCGCCTCGCCGATCGCCACGACTTTGGGGTGCTGCGAAAGACGCACGATCTCCTCGAGCGGAATGTCGAGCTCCTCATGCGCGTTGTGGGGGTGCGTGCCGACGGAGCAGTAGACGTTGTCGTGCGCCTCGGCGATGGCGATGAGCTCGGGCAGGCGGCGTATGCGCGTGGAGATCGTGACCATCACCGCCACGCCCGCGTCCTTGGCGCGCGCGAGCACGCCGGCACGATCCTCGGCGAGCTGCGGGAAATCGAGGTGGCAGTGGTGGTCGATCAGCCTCATGACTTCGCTTTCGTGGTCTTCGTCTTTGCCGGCGTTGTCTTTTCCGACTTTGCCTTCGTCTCGGTGGCCTGTGCCGAGGGCGCCGCCTCGCCCTCCTCCACGTAGCGCGGGAAAACGCCGGTCGGCTCTGGCAGCACCGTACCGGGCTGCAGACGGCCCGCCGCGCCCAGCGCCTTGAATGTGTGGGCGTCCTCCGGCTGGCCCAAGAGGGCCAAGAGCTTTTTCGCCGAGTGCGGCATCACGGGCGCTGCGAGGATCGCCACCTGGCGCACGACCTCGGCCGTCACATAGAGGATGGTCTCCATGCGCTTAAAATCGGTCTTTTTCTTCGCCCACGGCTCCTCACCCGCGAAGTAGCGGTTGGCGTCGGCGACGACGGACCACACGGCGTCGAGGTACTTGGTGACGGCCTGGCGGTCCATCGCCTCGCGCGCCTTCGCATAGAGCGCATCCGCCGCGGCAAGGATTGCCTCGATCGGCGGGCGTGAAGTCGCCGGGCTCGGGAACCTTGCCTGAGCAGTTCTTGGCGATCATCGACAGGGAGCGCTGGGCGAGGTTGCCGAGGTCGTTGGCGAGATCGGCGTTGATGCGGTTGGCGATCGCCTCCGGGCTGTAGTTGCCGTCCTGGCCGAAGTTGACCTCGCGCAGGAAGAAATAGCGCACCTGATCGAGACCGTAGGCGTGCACGAGATCGAAGGGATCGACGACGTTGCCGATCGACTTCGACATCTTCTCCCCCTTGCTCAAGACGAAGCCATGGCTGAACACGCGCTTGGGTAGCGCGATGCCGGCCGACATCAGGAAGGCCGGCCAGTAGACCGCGTGAAAGCGCAGGATGTCCTTGCCGATGACGTGCACGTCGGCCGGCCAATAGTGCCACAGCTTCGCTGTCTCATCGGGAAAGCCGACGCCGGTGATGTAGTTGGTGAGCGCGTCGACCCACACGTACATCACGTGCGCGGGCGCGTTCTTAGCCTCGTTGCGCTTGGCCTCAGGGACCGGAATGCCCCAGTCGAGCGTCGTGCGCGAGATGGAGAGGTCCTCCAGGCCGCCCTTGACGAAGCTCACGACCTCGTTCCTGCGCTCCGGCGGCAGGATGAAGTCGGGATGGCGCTCGTAGTGCTGCAAGAGCTTGTCCTGGTAGGCCGAGAGCTTGAAGAAGTAGGTCTCCTCCTCGGTCCACTCGACGGGAGTGCCTTGCGGGCCGCGGCGCACATGATCGGGCCCGACGACCGTCTCGCTCTCGGCATAGAACGCCTCATCGCGCACCGAGTACCAGCCGCCGTAGTTCTTCAGAAAGATGTCGCCCGCCTTCTCCATGCGCCGCCAGATCTCCTGGCTCGACTTGTAGTGACGCTCCTCGGTGGTGCGGATGAAGTCGTCGTTGGAGAGGCCCAGGAGGCCGGCCATCTCGCGAAAGCGCTTGGTATTGCGGTCGGCGAGCTCGCGCGGGGTGAGACCCTCCTTGGCGGCGGTCTGCTTCATCTTGAGACCGTGCTCGTCGGTGCCGGTCGAGAAAATAGACGTCCTTGCCGTCGAGCCGCTCGAAGCGCGCGATGGCGTCGGTGGCGATCGCCTCATAGGCGTGCCCGATGTGCGGCACGCCGTTGGGATAGGAAATGGCCGTCGTGATGTAGAATTTCGTGCGCCCGCTCATGGGACTGCAGTCCTCGTTCTGACAGAAAGCGAAAATGGCAGATTGCGAATGCGGGCCAAGCGCCGCGGCTCCTCGCCCTCACATTCGGGCGGAGCGCCACATCACTCGTGTCAATCTGCGCATATATATGTCTCTGTTAGGCGGGCTTGCGAACTTGGGCGGCGGCGGCGAGGCCGCCGACCGTCTCCAAGATGAGAGCCTTACGATCGAGGTTGAGACCGACGGTCTCCGCTTTCTCGCGGCCAATTCTTTCCCACAGCGCGGCAAACGAGGCAAGCCGATCCTCGCCGATGAGACGGGCGGCGAGCTCAAGCTCCTCGGGCGCCCCTTCGCCGGCAGCCTGGGCGCGGATCAAACGGTCGAGAAAGCTCAAGAGAAGGTCGAAGAAGAGCTCAAAGCGCGGCTGCGCGGCTATGGGTTGCAGCTCGTCGGAAAGCGCGTGCACGGCGCGCCAGTCGACGCGCGGCAGGCCCGCAGCGAGCGCGATGATGCGCTCGTTGAGCTCGAGACCGCCTGAGCGCCACAGGCCGAGAAGCCGTCCGACGCTGCCTTCGGCCAAACGCTCGAGCGCCGGCCACTCGGCCTCTCCGGGTGCGTCCTCATTTGCCGCCTCCAGCGCCTGCACCGCGGCCGCGCGCAAGGCCGCGCTTGCGAGCGGCTGCAGCGCGAGCAGACGGCAGCGCGAGCGGATCGTCGGCAACAGTCGGCCCGGCGCTGAGGCGATGAGCAGAAAGACGGTGCGCGGCGGCGGCTCCTCCAGGGACTTGAGCAGCGCGTTGGCGGCGTTGACGTTGAGCTCGTTCGCCTCATCGACGATGACGACGCGCCAGGCCTCGTCGGCGGCGCGGTGGGACAGGAACGAGCGCAGCCGGCGCACCTCGTCGACGGGAATGGAGGTGGCAAAGCGCTTGGCCTTGTCATCGTAGGGGCGGCGCACGACGAGGAGGCCCGGGTGGGACAGTGCGCGCACCTGGTGCGCGGCGCTCGTCGCTGCGGAGACGGCAAGGCTGAGGCCGCTTCCATCGCGCTCCTCGGGCGCGGCAAGCGCGGCGCGTGCAAAGCGATAGGCGAGCGTCGCCTTGCCGATGCCCTGGCGTCCGGCAAGGAGCCAGCCGTGATGCATGCGCCCGCCCGCCAACGCCTCGGCCAACGTGCGCTCGGCGGTCTCGTGCCCGTAAAGCTCCTTCGTCTCGCGCGGGTGCGGGAAACCTTCGAGGCGATCGGCCTCGGGTACGAGCTCGATCTCGGCCGTTGCGGGAGCCCGCGCCATCAGCGCGTCTCGGCGAGGAGGCGCGCGGCGACCGCGCCCCAGATTGCATCCGCCACGCAGGCTCGTCCGCCGTCGCGTCGATCAGTACGCAGCGCTGCGGCTGCGCGTGCGCCAAGGCGGCAAAGGCCTCGCGCAGCTGCCAGTGATACGCGAGTTCGCGCTTCTCGTAGGCATCGGGCTCGACTCGGCTCGCGCGGGGCGCTGAGGCGTCGGCTCTCGGCTCGCGCCCAGCCCCAGCTCGGCGGGCAAGTCGAGAATGAACGTGAGGTCGGGGACCGTCGGGCTGACGACGATCTCCTCGAGCGCATCGAGCACCTCACCGGGCAGCCCGCCTGCCTCGCTCTGGTAGACGCGCGTGGAGTCGGAGAACCGGTCGCAGATCACCCAGGCGCCAGCGTTGAGCGCGGGCCGAATCGTCTTGTCGAGGTGGTCGGCGCGCGCCGCATAGAAGAGGAGCGCCTCCGATAGGGCCGAATGGGGCGGCGTCTCGGGATCGAGGATGAGCGTGCGCAGGGCTTCGGCGAAGGGCGAGCCGCCAGGCTCGCGCGTCAGCACGACCTCGATCCCCTGCGCGCGCAGCCGGCCGGCCAGGTTGTGCGCCTGGGTCGATTTCCCGGAGCCCTCCCCGCCTTCGAAGGTGATGAACTTGCCCGCCGTCATGCGACCGTTAGAGCCCTTAGCGAGGAGACGGCTGTCCGCATGGCCTTTCCGCCCCGCATCATCGCGTGCGGGCGCCGAGCGCCGTCAAAGCGTGGGTATCGTGGGTATCATGTCGCGCTGGTGCGAGCTAGAGCGTCGCCCAACCGAGCGCCAGGTGAGCGAGCGAATCAAGCCCGCGGCGCATGAGGCCACCCGGCTCCACGTCCTGCGCGGCGTAGAGCGGCACCTCGTTCACGGTGTTGGTCGCCTGGCTGGTCACGCGCAGGGTCGCGACCTTGTCGCCCTTCTTGATCGGCGGCTTCAAGGGGCCTTCGTAGGTGATCTCGGCCTTGAGGCGTGGATTGGGCGGCACCTTCGGCAGGATGATGGTGACCGGACCGTTGCCCGTCAGCGGAACGAAGAAGCTGTTGCCGCCCCACACACGCGCCATGCCGACCGTCTCGCCCTCATTGAACAGCTTGAAGGGCGCAAATCCGCTGAAGCCCCACTCGAGCAGCCGCCGCGCCTCCGCGGCCGCCTGTTGCCCGGTGGGAAGCCCCATGACCACAGCGATCAGGCGCTTGCCGTTCTGCACCGCCGAGGCCACCAGATTGTGGCCCGATTCCTTGAGGCTCCCGGTTTTGAGCCCGTCGACGCCGATGTCTTGGAACAGAAGCGGGTTGCGGTTGCGGAATTTGAACTTGCGGTAGTCAAACTCCTTTTGCGAGAAGCGCTGGTAGAACTCGGACTGCTGCTTGATGAGATAGCGGGCGAGGATTGCTATGTCGCGCGCCGTCATCACGTGGTCCGGGTCATAGAGCCCGCTCGAGTTCTTGAAGACCGACTTGGTGAGGCCGATGCGATGCGCCTCGGCGTTCATGCGCTTGGCGAACGCCTCCTCGGTCCCGGCCATGCCTTCCGCGATGGCGATCGCCGCGTCATTGGCCGATTGCACGATCATGCCCTGCAAGAGGTCGTCGAGTGTCGCCGTGGTGTTGACGGGCACGAACATGGACGAGGTTCGCGACGGCGCGCCGCCCGTCCGCCAGGCGTGCACGCTCATGGGAAACTCGTCGGTCAGCTTCACGCGCCCGTCCTTGATCGCCTGAAACACGAGCTCGATCGTCATCAACTTGGTGACGCTGGCGGGAGGCAAGAGCTCGTCGGCGTTGTGCTGAAAGAGGATCGCGCCGGTGTCGGCATCCATCAGAAGCGCCGCCTTTGCGTGCGTGCCGAAGCCCGCGCTGTTGGCGCCGCCGCCGGCAACGCTGGGAGCAAGCGCCGCCGCGATCGCAAGGAGCGCGGGGGCGAGCAGAAGAGCCGCTCGAAGGCGCCATTTGGCCAGGATCGGCATTGCTCGCTTCGTACCTTTGGAAAGCTTCGGATCGCTTCGTACTATCAAATCACTGCGCCCTGTAGTGTCAACGGCGTACCCCTACTTGCCGTCCTCTACGGCCGCACCGCTGCGGTCAACCGCGGCGAGCCCGGCCAATTGTTGCGCTGCCTCCACCGCGGCGGCATCGCCGAGCGGACCGACGAGCACGCGGTAGGACGGCTCGGCGCCACCGGTGATCTCCTCCACCGCGACCGGGCCCAGATTTTCGAGCTCGTGGTGCATGCGCTCGGCCTCGGCGCGCGAGGCAAACGGCCCGACGGCCATGTTCGATCGCTGCGGGCCCCCAAGCGCCGTCCGCTGCGCCTGTGTAGTCTCGTGGCCGGTCACATTCAATTGCCGGCGGTAGGACGCCACCGACCATTGCGTCGCAGGCTCAGGCGCAGCGATGGCACCTGTCGTGATGCGGGCTTCGGGGCCCGCTGCAACAGCCACATTGGGGCGGTACCACGACTGGGCCAAAAGATAGCGGCGCTCGGCCGCATCGTTTCCGTCGAGCGGCGCCCGTCCGGCGTAGCGCACGCGCACGTGCGCCAGGCCATGACGACTGAAACCGAGCTCGGTCGCAGACCGCCGCGACAGGTCGATCAAACGATCGTTGACATAAGGACCGCGATCGTTGATGCGCACGAGGATGGTGCGGCCGTTGTCCAGATTCGTCACGTAGGCATAGGACGGCAGCGGCAAGGTCGGATGCCCCGCCGTCAACGCGTTCATGTCGTAGATCTCGCCGTTGGCCGTGCGGCGGCCGTGAAAGGCGGCGCCGTACCAGGATGCTATGCCGGTCTGGTCGTACTGATCGACTTCGCGGGGGACGTACCAGCGGCTTCCCACCTGATAAGGGTCGCCGACCTTGTAGATGCCGCCGCCCTTCGCAACCGGGCCGACCGGCGTCACGCGCGGACTGGCGGCAACGCCCAGGTTCGGATCGACGCCGCCGAAAGAGCACGCCGCGAGCGTGATCGAGACAAGGCCCGTCATCGCGCCGTTACACAACGACGACCAATGCTTGGGGGCTGGGGGCGCCGCCGCTCGAACATCTCTCGCGGGCCTTTGACCCGCGCAACGCACCAACATAATTCGACCCGCCCGCCGCTTGCGAAGCCTCCCCGCACCCGTGCCAGAGCATGCCGCCAAAGCTCGGCGCCAAGACGTCACAACAATGGCAAATGACGCTTAGGATTGGGTAAAAGCAGGGCGCGCTTGAGAGCGGGCGGAGAGGCCTATAAGGTCGCCGGCTTCGTTGAGGTGAGGATGGGTGGCCGAGTGGTTTAAGGCGCCGGTCTTGAAAACCGGAGTGCTCGCAAGGGTACCGTGGGTTCGAATCCTACCCCATCCGCCAGTTTCCCGCGCAAGTACCTATATCCTCGACATTTCTTGCAGCCTTTGTTCCTCTATCCACATCTACACCCACAGACAAATCGCGTGTCGCTGGAGTTGTAGGGCCGTTGTTTGTGTGCGTGGCGCCGACGGTCACCATGCGTCCGAGCGCCTTTCGCCTTGGTTGATTCTTGACGGCGACACCCATCGCAACGCTCGGCCACCGCGATCGGCGACCGTGATCTGCGCGCCGTCGAACAGACGCGCGAGAGCGGCCCGCCGCCCGCGACCACGTGCGGTTGCTCGTGATGTACCGGCACTATCTCGCGACCTGTGAGGATAAGCTGCCGTGGCTGTTCGTGTCTGAGCGGGGGCAACCTTTGACCCGCCAACGTCCCGCTACACGCGGACGGCCAGCCGGCGTTGGCCGCGCTGGGCGTTTCACGTGCTGGCCCCCGTGAAAAGCGACGGCCGCACTGACTAGGCGACGCACAAGACTTCCGGTGTTTGGGATAGACCGTCCATACCGGAAGCGACCACGGACCGGGCAGTTTTGATCCGAATCGGACTTCGCGTTGCCCGGCCAGCCAGCGCAGGAGAGACGCAATTCACCGCAGGCGATCAGAGCACGGGATCGATCGTCACCGTCAGTATGTTGGAATAGTGCCCCGCGATGATGCGGTGTCCGGGCAGCAGCTTGACGTGGAGCGTGATCAAAGCCGATTGGGTGGGGCCACTGGCGACATTTTGACTGGCGGACGTCACTTGGTGGCTTGTTCGGGTGTCGAGCAGAACGTGCGCGGCGCCGAACGTCGCGTCGCTCTGCCAGTCGATGAAGTTATCGAAATTCGCCACGGGGGCGATCGCGGGATTCTTCAGGGCGTCGCCCGAGAGGCGAATGCGCGCTGGCGCCGAGCAGGCAACGCCTGAGAACGTGACTGTGAGTGTCGTGGCGTTCGGCAGCCCGTTGCTTATGGCGGAGGTGAAATCGAGGTTCCATTGGCTGGGGGGCGGCAGGTCGCACGCCTGCTGCACCACGCTCGAGATCGTGAAGGGGCGGTAGTCGGCGATTACATATTGATTGTTGCTTCGGTCCAGCACCTTGAACAGCACGCTATCGGAGTAGCTGCCCGCTGTCAGCCAGCCGCCCTGCGCCAGGATGTAGACCGTGAACGTGAGTGTGCGGGTGCCCGAGCCTCCCGACACGGTGAAATCGAGCGTGTGGTTCTCGGGCGGCCAGGAGGAGAACAAGAGCTGCGTGCCGCCCCCCGCCGCCGACTGGATCGTGTAGGTGCGTGCGCCGCTGCCGCCGATCCGCGTCATCCTCCCCGGCAGCGTCGGCCGGTAGAACGCGATCGCGCCCTTGCATGTGCCGCTTCCCTCCGTCTTGAAGGAGACCGTGATGTCGACGGGGACCGCGCTCGAGTACGCCGGCGGCACGTAGGTTCCAAGGCTCGCCATCGTCGGCGTGACGGAAAGGACCTTGTCGATGCGGCACGGGTAGCCGCCCCAGAACGAGCCGCCTCCCGATCCGTTCGCGTGGCTCGCCGCAGGCATCAACAGCGCCGCGAGCGCGAACGAGAGAATGAAAAGCTCCTGTCGCCAGCCTGTCGTCATTTGTTTTGTCCTATGGCTGTGAGCGTGCCGGCCTTGAAGAGACCTTCGCTCCCCTTCGGCACCTCGAACTG
Source organism: uncultured Alphaproteobacteria bacterium (assembly GCA_963724945.1). Taxonomy (GTDB): domain Bacteria; phylum Pseudomonadota; class Alphaproteobacteria; order Rhizobiales; family Hyphomicrobiaceae; genus Hyphomicrobium_A. Next base: position 2,625,142 of record CAVRWL010000003.1, read on the forward strand.
GAACCGTGTCGGTGCACCATCGGTCGCCATCTCGATGATCCACGCGCCGGGCGCGAGGCCTTCCGCACCGAATTTCCCGGCGCTGTTGGTGAAAATCGCGATCTGCTTTTCCGGCTGATCGGCCGGGTAGGCGACGCCCGTCAGCAGCGCCACGGGCTCACCGTCGGCTTTGAGCAGCGTGCCGTAGGCGGAGACGGAATTGGCCGAGCCGACCTCGAGCGCGTAGCCGGCCTTGTAGGGCGCATCCGTCTCGAACGCGCCGGTGCCGAGGCTGTAGCCGATCGGCAGGTCGGCGACGTCGATCGGGATGGTCGCGCGCGTGTAGGCGGGGATGTCGGTCACCACCGGGTTGCCGAGGAAATCGCTGTGCGCGCGCACGTCCTCGCCGGTGCCGACGGCAATCGCCTTGTTGGCGATCGAGTCGTGCGGATAGATGATGGCGAAGCCGTTGCCGCGCACCGGCGGCCCCACGCCGAACTTGCCGTCGGCAAATAAAAGCGAGGTGCCGACGCGCACCGTGCTGCGCTGCTCGAGCGAGGCCGGATTGAAGCCGACCCATCCGACCTCCTCGAAGCCGGCGGTGTGCCCGACGCTCACCTCGCCGCGGTTGCCGTAGTACGTCGCCGAGCCGCCGACGTTGGTCGTGTTGCCGACGCCGTTCTGCTGCACGTCGACGGTCGTGTCCCAACGGCCGAGCCCGTGCCCGAAGCTGCGGTAGGCGGACACATAGGCGTCCTTGTTGAGCGAATCTCCGTTGACGGTGATGCGCGTATCCTCGTCGGGCCGCACAAACAGCCGCGCCATGACGCGCAGATCGGGGCCGTTCTGGGTGTTCGTGTCGGTGATCGTGTAGGACTCGTTGGAGTAGCTAAGCGTCAAGCTGCCCGACGCATAGGACGTCAGGGGGCTCGATAGCGTGAGGTCGGCGCCGTAGCGGTTGCCAAGGAGCGTGTAGGGTGAGAGCAGCGCCTCGTTTAGGTTGCTCGCGAACTGGTAGCGCCCGGCTAGCGACGCCGAGATCTGCTTCCACAGCGGGGTGCTGTAGGAAGCAGTGAGGCGCAGCCAGTAGTTGTTCTGCGGGTAAAGGTTGGGGGTGGCAGCGTTGGTGTCGATCGCGCCGATCGGACTGGGAGTGACGGTGGTCACGACCGGCAGGAAGTCGCCCGGGGCGCGGAAGCCGTTGCTGCGGTACTCCGCGCCGAGGCGAAGCGCCTCGTGCTCGCCCGTCACCTTGCTCATCATGCCGGAAAAGTTGACGAGGTCGTAGTTGAGGTTGGCGGCGTAGCCGACGCCGGTCGCCTCACCTTCGCTGCCGGCGCCCTGCAGCCCGAGGAAGCCGAACGGCGTCACCGTCGACAGGGTCAAGCCCCCCATGACGACCTGGGCATCGGCCTGCACGTGCGCCTCCCCCGTCATCGCGTCGGTGAGACCGTAGCGGATGAAGGCGGTGCCGAACTGCTGGTCGAAGTAGTAGGCGCGGTTGTTGTCGTTGAAGTAGGAGGGAAAGCCGGCGAGGATCGCCCACTCGGAGAAGCCTTGCGCGAGCAGGCTGCTGTCGAAGAAGCTCGTGAACGCGAGGGTGCGCGTCTCGCCCGTGTCGTCGGTGATCTTGAGCTGGATCTCGTTGGCGCCGGTGCCGAGCGGCAGGTTGGCGAGGTCATAGTTGCCGGGGCGCAGGCGCATGCGCTGCACCACCGCGCCGTTGACGATGACCTCCACGTTGGCAGGGCGCTCGATGCGGAACGAGCTCTTGCCCGTGGGGCGCGTGTTCTCGCCGGGACGCAGCTTGCGCGGCGACTTCTCGACGCCGACACCGAGTATGTCGGGCGTGCTCTGGAACGACGTGCCGAGCACCTCCGCGTCGCCCGCCTGCACGCGCATCGTATATTCGGGGATGTCGTAGACGACGCGCGTGCCGCGCCGCTTGAGGCCGGAGCTCTGCTGGGCGGTGCATGTCGAGCTGACGGGGCAGTCGGTCGAGTCGACGTTGCCGTCGAACGTCATCTCGTTCTCGACCACCACGTTATAGAAGCGCATGGCACCCTCGAGGTCGAGGTTCGCGCTGGCGCGCCCATCGCCGAACCCGCCGAGCGGATTGGTTGTGCCCCAGTCGTATTGCGAGCCGGCGACGATGTTGAGATAGGCGGAGAAGAGCGCCGGCTTCACCGCGTTGGCGCTTACCATCGGCGCTAAGCGGCGCCCGACGTTGATCGTCCCCGTTGCGCGCTGATCGACCTTGGGGCTGAACGCGAGCTCGAGCTGGGCCGGGTCGAAGCGCATATTGAACCCCGCTTGAGCAAGCTCGGCGAGCGAGATCTGGCCGTTCGACTCCGTCATGCCGTGCAGGCGCTCGAGGTCGTCTTGGCTCAACAGCGGCGTCAGCTTGTCGACGAGCGCCGCCTTGGGGACGAGAACGCTGTCGTCGGTGTCGATGTGGACGACGATCTCGCCCAGATCGGCGCCGTCCTCCTTGAACGGCACCGACATCGTGATGGCGTGGCCGGTGGGATTGAGTTGCGTCGACACCGGCTTGGCATAGACCTGCGGCTTCGGCGGCGGCTTCGTGATCACCGACCAGTCGTAGTCCGCGGTGGCCGCCGCGGGGCCAGCGCGCAGCATCGCCACGAGCATGACCACGGCCGCAGCCGCCGCACGACCCCAAGGGCCCGCCGCCGTCTGAGCTATCCCGCTCAATGCCCTCGACTCCCGACGTCCAGGCATCGCCGCCGCATCCGATCGCACCGGACCGCGGACAGCCTCACCGCTTCGGCTTGAAGTCCAGGCTCGCCTGCACGCTCTTCACGTTCGCCGGCAGATCGACCGGCAGGATGAAGCGGCGCTTATGCCCCGGTTGCACGAGGCCGATGCCCACCTTCTCGGAAAGCTCGAGCGGCTCGAAGTCGTAGGACCAGCCGCCGCCCGACAGCTTGATCGAGGACTGCGGGAGGAGCGCGTGGATGTTGCTCGGGTTTTCGACCGTGATCGTCGGATGGCGCTTGCCGTCCTTGGATTTGGCGATGCCGGTGCCGACGAGGTTCAGCGCAGGCGCGCCCTGCGGCGGCGCGACGTTGATGACGACGCCGAAGCTCATGACGACCTGCACAGCGCTCTGGCCGGCCGGCAGCTTCACCGGGATCTGGTTCATGGAGAGCATGAAGCTCTGGCTCTTCGTGATCACCGGATCGCCGACCCACTGCACGCGGAACACCTGGTCGCCGCCGGGCGGGATGAGCGCCTGCGGCGGGAAGACGAGGAAGTTTTCGCCGGCCTTCTCGAGCTTCTGCGTGCCGTCCTCGGCGAGCGACATCTTCTGGATCACCGCCTCGACGGGCAGCGGGTCTGCGCCGTCGTTGGTGACGGTGACCTGCGCGCGGCCGCCCGAGCCCGCCGACGTCATCTCGACGTGGATCGGCGTCACGCTCATGGCCGCCGCCGGCGTCGTACCCGCGGCGAGCAGTGCGCACAGAGCCGGCGCGCAGAGGAGCGAGGTGAAATTCAGGATCGTTGCGAAGCGCATGTTGGACATGACCGTCACTCACATTTTTGCTGGGCGTTGAACTGGGGGATTTGGCGCGGCGGCGGGTCGCCGCCGCCGCGCTTGTGCGGGCTTTCGCCCTTACGTGGGATTGATGCCAGCGTCAGCGTGTCGCTGTAGGAGCCGGCCACCAATGGTGCAGCGCTTGTCTGCGGATTGATCTGGACGTTCACTGGCGTGTTGGAGGCGCCACCCGTGGTATCCGTCCCCAACAGATGGTTGGGGGTCGCGCCGCTGGTGGTGGTCGAACCGGTGATCGCAACGAAGCCGGTCGTTCCAGCCTGGTAGTCGATATGATTGGCAAAGCCGGACGGCGGCGCGGTCGGGTTGACGAGACCGTCGCTGACCGACATCAGCGTCGCCGTCGCCGGGGCATTGCACGTGACAGGGTAGGTCTTCGTGATCGGGGTTGTGTCCACGGCTCCGCTATTGACGTTGATGGTTGCGGAGTCGGAACCGCCACCAGCGTTGACCGTGCAGGAGCTGGTCACGGTCGCCCCGATCACGATGTCCTGATCCCCGCCTGCGCGGCCCCGCCGGCGAAGGCGAGCGCCGTCGCAAGCCCGGCACTCAAAAGTATCTTCTTCATGGTCCACTCCTCTTTCCAGTTCTGGATCGTTTCGGCGCCCGGGGGCGCCCCTTTGGTCCGACGCAGCACCAGATTCCGGACAAAGCTCTCCTGTTTCGAGCCGCGGGTATTTTTCGGCCCGACGTCTATTTCCAATTCGGTATTCGTTGGGGGCTAATTGCCCCCTGTCATTGAGGGTTCACTGTGATGGTCAAAGTATCCGAGTAGTTGCCCGCCAGCAGGGGCGCTGTCGAATTCGCGTTGATTTCAAAGCTGACTTGCAATTGTCCCGAATAAGGTGCGCCATTTGTCTGCAGCGAGGATGTGGCGAGCGCCGTACCGTTCGTGTCGAGCGAGCTGGTAATGCCGCCCAGCGCCGGCAACGTCACATGCGCCGAGTAGTCGATGCGATTGAGCCAGGTGCCCGACACCGGCGCCGGCGCGGGATTGGTCAAGCCGCCGTGGAGCGTCGTCAGCTGGTAGTTGCTGGGTGCATTGCAGACCGTGTGTATGAGGAAGGTGAAATTGGCGCCCTGCAAGAAGCCGCCCGGGCCCGCCGGGTTCTGAATGTGCACGACGCTCGTCGGCCGCGCGGTCGAAATCGACGCCGATATTGTTGAGCCCGGAGAACGTCCCGTCCGCATCGAAACTGCAGTACTTGGCAGCGTTAGCGCCGATCACGATCTGCTGACCCGGCGATACGATGGCCAATCCAACGGACGCGGGCGCCGCTGTGGCCGCCCCGGCCAGCACCAGTGCCGTACCAAGATTGCGCTTTTTCATGATCGTAAGTCTCCCACTGCAATCCGCCGGCGCGGAACGGTTGCTCCCGCCGTCAATATTTTCCCGTCAGAGTGAGAAACAACGTGATCTGCTCGTTGTCGTGCTCTCCCAAACCGAAGTCGTCCTGCTTGCGGCCGGAGCCGCTCTCCGAATCGCTTTCGGATTCGCCCTTCTTGGCCATTTCCGTAATGAAGCTCGGCAGATACGGCGGCTCCTCGGCGCTCGCCAAGTGCGGCAGGGCGCCGAGCGACATGCGCCCATCCCACTCGGATGCGTGCTCTGCCGGCTCGAAGAGGCTGAAGGGGTGGATGCTGGAGGTCTGCGGCGGGGGATAGGCGCTCGCCGTCGACGTCCTGCCGATCGACACCTCCGCCTGCGCCAGAGGCGACGGCCCGCGGCCGTCGTCGTCGGCGAGCGTGCGACAGCTCATCTCCCGACCGGCCGAGAAAGCGCATAGCGCCTGCTTGGTGCCGTCCTTTCCGGTGACGCGCAGCTCCACGTCCATGTCTTTGTCCGCATGGCCTCCATGGTCGTCCTTGTCGTGCCCGCCGTGATCGGAGTACGGCCAGGCGGGCGGATCCCACGTGCCCCCCATGTGCATGTTGTAGGGCGTGTTGCAGACGACCCTGAACGTGCCGGGACCGGAGGCGCCGTGCTTGTCGAGAATGTTGCTGTAGGGCGCGACGGCCTTGAGCGTGCAGAACACGGGCACGTACGCCCTGAGCCGGATGCTCTGGCTCGCGGCGTGCGCCGCACCGGCGGTCACGACAGAAAGGATGGCGCCTGCCACAATGGCGGCGGCCGGCCCGATGCAATCGTTTTCAGCGCAAATATGCCTTGGCCGCGCTTTCAACATGCTCGCAATATGCCCCGCTCGATTCCCAATTCGAAAACGCCCAGATACGTCTCGAAAGACGCCCCCGAATTCACGGAACCAAAAACAACTCCGCCACTCCAAAGGCCGGACCCAAAAGCGCGGGTATTTACGCTCCAGCCACAAATCACTTTCGTGCAATCGAACTAATGATCAGGGTTTGCGTTGGCGAGAGCAAAATGGATCGCCACAATCTTATCCACAGAAGCGCTGTTGCTACAACGCAACATGAAGCTCAATCAGGATATGCGGTAAAGGATCTTAATGCTTTGAATTCGCTTCGGTGTCGCTCGCCCGTTCGGACAATTCGGGCGCCCTTTTGTGCCGTCGTCCACAGCTGCCGATAGTGTGGGGGGACCAAATGGGGGGCGGCGAATCTGACCTCGTCCGGGCCGGAGCGCTCTAGGCCCTGCAGATGCATCCGCCCTGCCGCCACGATGATCGAGCAGGTGAGCAAAGCGGCGCCAGATGGCGCCACCATAAGCGCCACTGTTGGTGGAGCTAGAGGACCGGAAGTGGGCGGCGCCGCAGCGTCGTCCACCGATCGCCGTGCGCTTTCAGTCACGGAGACTACAATGGCTCATACGCTTCTCGCTACCATTGCCATCTGCGTCACGGCGGTTGCGGCCCACGCGGCCGACGCCAAGGTCGTCAGGGCGCGGCTTTGTCCTTGGCCTTGGCCGCATGACGCGGGGCACGTGGGAACCGCCGCCCGCAGGCGCACGCGGCGCTTGGCGCGCGGGGTTAAACCCTCCTTAAGCTCACCCATGCCAGGGAAGCTTGTGCGACGGCTTATCGCAAGCCAGGCTTGATCATGCCAAGTCCTCGACGATTGCATCTCCTCGCGCTCTTCTGCGCCCTTGCGCAAGGGGTTGCTGTGGCTCCGTCGCTCGCTCTTCCAGGAAGCGACCCGATCGCGGCGGCGAGGTCCGCCGTCATGCCGATTGCCGCGCGCAAGGGCACGCGCAGCTACACGCCCGACGCAGCTCCCGTGCTGCAAGACGCCGGCCCGGCCGGCGCCGATGCCGCATCCGATGCCAAGGCGCTGGCAGATTGCGTCGCGATCTGGGATGCGGGCACGCATATCACCAGGCGCAAGTGGCGCGAAATCTGCCAGCGGCAGCTCAAAGAGCGCGGGCCGCAGCTTTCGGTTCATTGAGCCGAAGCTAGAGAGCCAGCGAAAAAGCGAACCCGTCGAATGACTTGGAGGGCGGCACGGGCCGTCTCCGGTATCGTTTCGCTCGCGCCATGGACAAAGGGCCCCCGCGGAGTGCAAAATCTGCATGACGGCGCGCGAGAATGCTCTATTTTCGGCACAATTTAACCGTCTTATCTAAAGGTTAACCGTCTTGGTAAAGGACTGCTCACGAGGGCCGAGCGGTGCGCGTGGAGGGAGTGACCAGTACATGACCGAAGTAGCTCAACTCGCCGAGGGACGGTCCTCTCCCGGCCTGCGCTACCGCGACGTCGGCGCGGCCATCGATTGGCTGTGCGGAGCCTTCGGCTTCGAGGTGCGGTCCGCAGAAACCGACGAGAAGGGCGCCGTCATCTACGCCGAGCTTTCTTTCGGCAGCACAATCATCATGCTCGGTGCCGTCCAAGGCTTCGACATTGACCGCTACATGAGGCAGCCCGATGACATCGGCGGTGCGGAGACGCAGTGCTGCTACTATGTCGTCGGGGATCTCGATGCGCATTACGACCGCGCGCGCGCAGCGGGCTGCGAGATCGTGATCAACCGCACGACGCGGGCCAACGGCACGCGCGCCTACACCTGCCGCGACCCAGAGGGTCATTTGTGGTGCTTCGGCACATACGACCCCTGGCAAACGCAGGCCGCCCGGACGCAGCGGCCGGCCCCAGTAATCGAGGTCAGCGCGCCTGCGATGTCTCCCGCCGCCCTGCCCCAACGCCCTTCCCTCAAGTTCCCGGCGCGTCTCGCAGCCGGCCTCTCGATGGGGGCGATCATATCCGGCATCGCGATGACCTGGATGTACGGTGAGGCCTGGCAGACGTCGCGAGAGGCGTCCGCAGCGCCGTCGGCCTCGCTCGGCCCGGATCGCGTGGTCGGCGCGCAGTACGCCAACGCGCAGTTCGAGCGCGCGATCAAGGACGCGCGGCTGCGGTTGGCATTCGAGCGGAGCACGCGACGTGCGGCCGAACGAGCCTCCAAGGCAGCACGGCAGGAGACCGCTCATGAGCGAGCTTTGAGGATCGCGGCCGAGAATGCCGCCAAGCAGCTCACCGACAAGCTGGCGCTCGCCCAGCGCGCCGCGGATGCGGCCAAAAGCGCCGCGACGACGGCCCAGAATAATCTTGCCAAAGTGCGGGCCGGAAAGTCAGACGAGGACGGCCGTCTTGCACGCGAGATTGCGCAGGCCAAGCGCGCTGCCGATGAGGCACGCGCCGAGCTCGCGCGGGCGCAGGCTGCCAGAGTCGCCGCCGAGCAGGAGGCCAAGCACGCCGCCGACGAGGCACGCGCGGAGGTCCAGCGGGCGCAGGCTGCCACGGCCGCCGCCGAGCAGGAGGCCAAGGAGGTTCGCGCAAGACTGACGTTCGTTAGCCTCAATGCGAAGGAAGGTTCCCAGCAGGCCATCGCCGAAATTCGCGAGCAGGTAGTCAGCGAGAAAGCCGCCCGCCAGGCCGCCGAGCGCGACGCGCAGAGGGCTCGCGAGGAGCTTGCCCGCGAGCGAAGCCTCAAGCAGGCCGCATGGCGCACCGTGGAGCTCTTGAAACGGCGGCTCGCCAGTGCGGGAAGCGCTCAGTTTGCCGACGACGATGGGCTCGTGCAGAAGCCCACGCCCGCCAAGAGACGGGCCGCGGCCGTTCGGCGGCCGACGCCCACCGCTAAGAGTTCAGCCCCGACGCAGGCGGCCGCGGGCTGGAGTCTTTATGGCGGACCCGCTTTCTACCGCGAGCAGTGAGGGCGCTGAAACGAGGCCAAGGCCGAGCGCCATCCGGCGACGGCAGCCTGCGCAACGGCGCGATGCTAGCGGCCGTCGGCGTCGATCGGGCGGCATGGCTCGCCGCAGCCCCAGTCGGCGCCATCTAAGCTCGGCAGTTTCACCTCGAAGATCGTGCCTCCATCGGGCGCGATCTCGAACCCGATCTTGCCGTGCAGCCTCTCCACGATCTCCTTGGCGATGCTCAAGCCGAGGCCCGTGCCGCACTTGGGGCCGGTCCGCCCGCCGTTCACCTGGATGAACTTGTCGAAGATGCGATCGCGGAATTCCACCGGAATGCCGGGACCGTGATCGCGGACCCAAATGCGAACCATGCCATGCCGCTCCTCGATCCCCACGACCACCTCTGAGCCGCTCGGCGAGTACTTGATGGCATTCGACAGAAGATTGTTGATCACCTGAGCCAGTCGCACGGGGTCGGCGCGCACCTTTGCATGGACGGCGGCGTCTTCGAGCCGGATGCGCACTCGGTAGGGCTCCGCGTAGGTCTGCGTGGCGGCAATCTCCTGCTCGACGAGCGTACGCACGTCGATGGACAAGAGATCAAACACCATCATGCCACACGTGAGCTTTTCGAGATCCAGGATGTCATTGATGAGGGAGATGAGCCGCTGCCCGTTGGCACAGGCGATCCTCAGTAGACGCGCGGCATCGTCGGGAAGAGCGCCGGCCGCCCCGCTCGTGACCAGCGAGAGCGATCCCATGATCGCCGCTACGGGCGTGCGCAACTCGTGGCTCAAGGTGGAGATGAACTGATCCTTCGCGTGCTCGCCCATCTTCTCCTTGGTGACGTCGCGCGTTAATCCTATGATCCCGGAGATCGCCCCATCGTGATTGCGCAGCGGCGCCTTGGTGGCCGAGAGCCATCGCACGTTGCCGTCCTGGTCGACCGTCTGCTCGATGCGATCAAGAAGTACCTCGCCGGATACCAGAACCCTCGTGTCCTCCTGCCGCCATGTGCGCGCGCGCTTGGCGGGGACGAACCGATCGGCGGTCCTGCCGACGACGTCCTCGGGCCTCGCCGCCCCCAAGATCCTGCACTCCGCCTCATTGAGGCGGACGAAGCGGCGGCGTTCGTCCTTGATGTAGATGGCTTCGGGCAAGTCGCTCATCATCAGCTGCGATAGCAGCCGCGGCGCGACCTCATCGGTGGTTGTCCCGCCGAGGTGGGATCCGACGTTCCCAAACATGCAAATTTCCGGCAATGGAAAAGAATGATTTCCTTTGTCTCATGTTCATATTCCATCAATGGTAAACAATCAGCACACCAACATAAGAGAAACACTTTTCGCTATTCGCCATAACAGTGCCCGGCCCGCTAACCCCCATCGCATGCGCGATAACGTGCATCTGTCTCAGCCGGCTCGCGATGACCTGCCGCCATGGCGGCAGGTCAGGTCGCCGCCAAGAGATCGGAGAAATAGCGGCTGAGAAAGCGCTCCGCGGGGTCCCACGCTTTTCTTGCGGCCGCGAACGCCTCCCAGCGCTTCCCATAGGCCTTGCTCACCTGCGCCGGCGTCAGGTGCTTCGTCTGATTGAAGAGCGGATGGCCGCCGTGCGCGCTCGCAAAGTCGTTGAATGCCTTCAAGAAGGCATCCCAACCTGGACCGCCGGTCGAAGCCGGGTCGATGCTCATTGCATTGCCATCGTGCGTGAAGGACAGAAGCGCGTTGCGGTCCTCGACGATGCGGTAGCCGACGGCCGGGAGATCGCAGCGGAATCCGGTCTTCTCCGCGTGCGCCTGGCAGAAGCGCACGTAATCCTCGAGCACCTCGAAGAAGCCCGCCTCGTCGAACGACCACATGGAGAAGACGAACTTGTAGCGGCCCGGCTTCTCGCCGTGGCGGATGATCTGGGCGGTGGGGTCGGTGAGCCTGCCGCCGACGATCCAACAGGTGCCGCGTCGGATCACGCGGTCGAAAGCGCGGCGCACTCCGTCCTCGATCTGCTCGTTCGGCGAGATGCGGGTGATCCATACCGCGAGCATCGGCCCGAGCTTGCGCCAGAAGGCGTTGCGCAGCCACCAGCGCCCTGACGATCTCGGCTTGGCGCCCGTGACCTCGCGTCGGAGCTCGACCACCACCCGGTCCGCCAGGGGATAGAAGTACGTCATGAGCGCGTAGCCTTGCGCGATGAGATCGGGAACAACGGCGCGAAAGGCAGCCGCCGAGTAGATGCGGTGCTCGGCGAACACCGCGGTAATCGGCTTCGTCCTCAGCGTCACCTCGACGATCACGCCGAGGAGCCCATAGCTCGAGCGCAAGAGACGCATCTCCTCAGGGTTCTGGCTTTGCGTGAAGGTCTTGAGCGTGCCGTCCGCCGTCACGACCTTGACGCCGGAGACGAAGGAGCTCACCTGCCCCCAATGCGAGGTCCCGATCAGCGAGCTGTCCTTGGTCGCCGCGCACGCGACCGCGCCCAGTGTGACGTTGCCGATCTCGGTGTTGACGTGGAGCTGCTGGCCGTGGCGGGCGAGCGCTTGGGCGACGTCGATATAGAGCGCACCGGCCTCGGCCGTCACGAAGTCGGCGCCGACCTCGAGAATCTGCGTCATTCCCGTCATGTCGAGCATGGTGCCGCCATTGTCAGCCGAGCATGGCGCCGGCGAGTGCAGCTTGCCGACCGCGCGCACCGGCGAGGGATAGCTCACCCTGTCGCTCACGATGCGAACGACATCGTCGAGGTTTCGCGGCCTGACGATTACGGCTGGCCGGTAGGTGACGCCGCCTTCCCAGTTTGTGACGCCGCCGGGCGCGAGCTCGCTGTCGTCCGCCTCACCCGCCGGCGCCGTCGAGCCGGCGCGGTTCAAGAGCCCTGCCATGTGCGGAACGGCGCGAAGCTGAGACAACGACTTCATTACTGTTACCGAACCCGTCTCCACGATCACGCAACCGGCCTCACTCGCCTGTCTGCTCCCCCGCGACAGGCGCGACCATGCGCTGGCCGATGACGATGAGGCGCGCCGCGCGCTCGGCAGCATCCTGCAAGTATTGACGCGACTTCTGGATAGCCAGCTCCAGCGGCATGGCGTTGGGCGTTGCCGACTCGAGGCCATCGATACCGTGCGCGAAGACCCCGCCGGCGTCGTCGGCAAGTCCGCCGCCGATCGCAACCACCGGCACACCGTGCTTGTGCGCGGCCGCCGCCACGCCTGCCGGCGTCTTGCCGAATGCGGTCTGGAAATCGACGCGGCCCTCGCCGGTGACGGCGAGATCGGCGCCTTGCATGTGCTCCTCGAGCCGCGTTGCAGCGACGACGAGCTCGACCCCGCGTTTGAGGGTCGCGTTGGTGAAGGCCATCAGTCCGGCGCCGATGCCGCCGCCGGCGCCGGCGCCGGGACGCTCCGCGACGTCGGCGCCGATCGAGCGCTTTATCACGCGCGCGAAATGGGTGAGGTTCTTGTCGAGCCGCTCGACCATCTCGGGCGTGGCGCCCTTCTGCGGTCCGTAGATGCGAGAAGCGCCCTTCTCGCCGTAGAGCGGGTTGGTCACGTCGCAGGCGACGCTGATGCGCACGCGCTTGAGGCCAGGGTTCACCGACGACATGTCGACAGCCTGCACGTCGTCGAGGTCGCCGCCGGCAATCAGATCCCGGATCGGCGCCCCGCCGAAGTTGAGAAACCGCACGCCTAGCGCCTGCGCGAGGCCGGCGCCGGCGTCATTGGTCGCCGATCCGCCGATGCCGAGGATGATCTCGTCCACCCCCCGCTTGATCGCGTCGGCGATGAGCTCGCCCGTGCCGTAGGTAGTCGCGCGCAGGGGATCGCGTTTTTCTTTCGGCACCAGCGGCAAGCCGGAGGCCTCCGCCATCTCGATAACGGCGGTACGCTTGTCACCGAGCAGTCCGTAGGAGGCGAGCACTTTGTCGCCGAGCGGGCCGGAGACCTCGCACTTGACGATCTCGCCGCCGGTCGCATCGACCAGCGACTGCACCGTGCCCTCGCCGCCGTCGGCCATCGGCACCTTGACGTACAGGGCGTCGGGCCAGACCCGCTTCAGGCCCGTCTCGATCTCGGATGCCACCTCCAGCGACGTCAGGTTCTCTTTGAAGGAATCCGGGGCGATGACGATCTTCATCGAACGTTTCTTCTCGCGGGCAGGCGGGCTCAACGGCTAGTCGGCGACAGGATACGGGGAAAGGCTGCACTGTGTCGCGGCAATCTAAAAATTGGCTATCCCCCGAGGCGTGCCGGCACCAGGTTTGCGGCTCTTGGTTAAGGATCGGCTCAGGGGCGTCGCGTTGCACCAGCGCCGCCGAGGTCCAGGATGACATCTGATGCAACGATGTGCACGCCGGGCTCCGCCTCAAGCGCGCATGCCAGCATCGCCCGGGCCACGGTCGCGGTTGGAACCGCGCGATACTTCCTCAAGGGACCGGCCATCAACGGGCCGACGATCGCCAGCACCCCGTTGCCGATGCGCTCGGCAAGCCGGAACTCGTCGCGCTCGCCCTTCAACAGCGAGGGACGCAGGATGTAGACGGCGCCCACGCCGGCCGCGGCGACGCCGTCCTCCATCTCGCCCTTGGTTCTGAGATAGACGCTATTCGAGCTAGCGTCGGCGCCGAGCGAGCTGACGACCACGAGGACACGGGCCTCGCGGGCCGCGGCCCAGCGCGCCAGCGCCACGGGAATATCACGGTCGACGCGCTGAAAAGCGGGCGTCGAGCCTGCTTTCTTTTGCGTCGTGCCGATGCAGCAGAAGACCGCGTCCACGCCCTCCGCCGGGACCGCCGCCAAGTCCGCGAAATCGATCACGCGCTCCTGGACCTTTGCGAGCTTGGCGAACGGCGTCGGCCGCCGGTGCAGAATGACGACCTTGGCATACTGCCCCGATGCCGCGAGCAGCGGCATCAGCTTGCGGCCGACCGCCCCCGTCGCACCAACGATGACCGCCGTCGTCTTCGCCATAACCGTCTGCGCCCCCGCGAGCGATTTCGTTAAAGTCGACACTAGTCGCGAGTTACCGCTCAGTCCACGACTTGCCCCCGCGCGGAGAAACCGCATTATGATGCGCGCGCGCCATTGCCTCGCAGGCGCCGGAGACGCCGATGACGACTTTTACCGTGCGCCGGGGAAAGCGCTATCGCGCCAGCATCAGGCTCAGCTTCCTCGAGCAGCTCGCCGGCAACGCGATGATCGCGGCGCGGTTGAGTGATGCGGGATTCGCGGACGTGCGCGTTTGGGGAACGGGGCCCGAGCGCACCGCCGAGGCGCGCTGGCCCGATGCGGATCAGAGTGCGGCTCTCCCGCCGCAGATCACCTCGGTGGTCGAGCTCGCCTGATGCGGAGCCGCGCGTGCGCGAGCGAGCGATGGAGCGTCAGTGCGACGAGATAGGCGGCCGCGAGAAGCAGCACGATCTGGCTCGACAGGCTCGCCGGGAAGCCGTGCCGGACGGCGGCTATTGCGGCGACCGCCCAGGCGAGCGTCATGGCGAGCGTGAGGAGCCGCAACCTGACGACGCGCAGGGGGTGCACCCAACGCATGGGGACGAACGTCAGCGCCACGCACGCCGTCACAATCGCGAACGTCGCCCATTGCGGCATGCTGAGGGCGAAAAGATAGAACGCGACGAGGTTCCAGACCGCGGGAAAGCCGATAAAGCTGTAATCGTCACCCTTGCTCGCAAGGTCCGAGAAGTGAAAGAGCGAGGACAAGAGGATCGCAGCCGCCAGCACCAGCCCGGGAACGCCAGCGAGAAACCCGGCCCGCACCAGCGCCAGCGCCGGCACGAATACGTAGGTCACGTAGTCGACGACGAGGTCGAGGCGCTCGCCGCTGAAGCGCGGCAGCCGCTCCTCGACCCGCGTCAGGCGCGCGAAGCTGCCATCTATACCGTCGATGACGAGGGCAATCCCCAACCAGGCAAACATGCGCTCCCAGGCGCCATCGAAGGCCGCGAGCGCCGCAAACAGCCCACACACGGCGCCGAGAGCCGTGAAGAGATGCACCCCTGCCGCCGCGAGCCCTGCAAACCGATTTCGAGCCACGACCGCCCTGCTCCGCGCCGGCTTGTTGCGACCTCACGCCGTCGGCCGTGGCGCGAGGGCCCGTCCGTGGGACGCGGCCGGGCCTTCCCGTGCGTAGCGCGCCGCTATGGCTTCGGCTGCATGGTGTCGGCCGGCGGTGTTGCCGGCGCGGTTGCGGGTGCCGGCGCGGTTGCCGGTGCCGGCTCGGTCGCAGCCGGAGGCGCGGCCGGTTCAGGCGCCTTGCCTGCCGGAATGAGCAGCATGTAGGCGATCACGGCAATGACCACGACGATGGCGGCAACGACAATGGTGCGCGTGTCGATATTCATGGCTTCCTCCCTGCCATTGACGCCAGCACTTTAAGCTTGCGGCGCCGCAAATGCGAGGCAAGGAACCTCGGAGAAGCTCAGAAGCGGTGCTTGACCGTCCCGCGGATCATGAGATCGTCCTCGGGATTGGGAGCGGCTTCCGGCGGCCCTTCCGGCTGCTTTTGCTCGGCCGCCCCGTAGAGCAGCTCCAGGCCGAAATCCATCTTCGGCAGTACGCCGAGCCGGCCGAGGCCAGGGATGCGGATTTCCGTGCCTGTCTCGGGCGCAGGTGCCGTCTCATCGGATAGGCCAAGCGGCTTGTCCGCGGGCGCCTCTGCCGGCGCCTGCGGCTCTTGCGCCTGGGCCGGCGCAGCTGCGCCACCCTGTTGCTCTTGGAACGCGTACGCCGCTGGTCCGGCGACGAACATCGCCAGGCCCAACGCCAGTCCTCCGACCAACCCGTTCCTCATCACAAGCCCCACGGCTCGACAGTTTCTGTAACTGACGTGAAAATGCGGTCTCCCCTTCATGAAAACAAGGATGTTTTAGGCAGCCTTAAGTCCGAGTAAACGTTTGTCCGGGAGGTGTGATTTATGCGCCATGTTGCCTAATGGATACAGGCAAGACTGGGCGCCGAATAACCCACCGGAAATGGAAAAGAGCCGCCCCTTGCGAGGCGGCTCCTTTCGGGTCCGGGAGTAGGTAATGGACCTTTTTAGAACTGGATCAATGCACCACCGACAACCGTGTCGAAGGCGTCGAGCTTGTTGACGGTGTTCGTATTATCGGTGTATTCGCCCTCGCCGTGCCTGTAGACCAGGTACAGGTCCATCGCAGCCGGCTCGATGTTCTGCACGACACCACCGGCCCAGTAGTCGAGGCTGGCGCCCAGCGTCGGCGTCAGGTTGCCGCCAGGCGTCGGGTTGGCGCCCGCATCGTCGTGACGGAACTCGCCGAAGATCGTGGTCTTGCCGATCGGCATAAACTTCTTCTCGATGCCGGGCTGGATGACCCACGTGGTGCTCGTATCGTCACCGGCGAAGGTAGGTGTGTCGATCTGCTGCCAGCCGTAGCCGCCATAGACATAGAGACCCGTCGGCTTGTGCATGATCGTGGCACCCGTGCCGAACCACTTGCACTTGAAGTCGGGCGCCGGGCCACCACACTTGGTGGCCGATGGATCGGTGCTTTCTCCGTAGCCGACCTTGGCAAGCACCGAGAAGTTGCCGACGTCTGCCTTGTAGGTCAGCGCGGCATCCCAGAGGTCATCGGAACCCCACGCAGCAGCGATCGCGAAGCCAGCAAACGTGGGCGAGTCGTAGCGAACAATATTCTTACGATCGCCCTGGCCCGGCGTCTGGTTGTTCCAGCCGCGCTCCAGATCCGACCACTTCAGTCCATTATAAGCACCATTCACAACGATCTTGTAGTTATGCAGTTGGACGGTCGCCGCCTGCGCGTCGGAGAAGTTGCGAGTGTTGGTTGCGTCGGCATCGTCGATCACGTGGTAGGTCGCGGTGCCGTTCTGGCCAACCGCAATCTGACCGTACGTCTTGCTCTTCAGGTACCAGGCGCTCTTACGGATGACCAAGCCGCTACCACCGCTGCTGATGTCCTGATTGAGAGCATTCGAAGACACGCCGTCGACGCCGATCTCCAGGATGTACCCGGCCGACAAGTCGTTGGTGATCTTGGCGTCACCCGTGAACCGGAAGCGCGTCTGCTCGAGGTCGTTGGTGGCCTCGTAGACGTTCGAACTCCAGACCGTCGTTCCACCACATGACCGACTCGTTGACCCAGCCCGAAATCTTCAGGCTGACCTTGCGGTTGCCCTTGCGGGCGGTCGTCGCCTCGAGCTCTGCAACGCGCTCCTCGAGATCCGCGCAGCAGTCGCCACCCAAATCCGCCGCTTGTGCCGACGAGATGCTCCCGCCGAGAACAACGCCACTACCCACGAGAATGGCTGCCCACCCCGCAGGCTTCCCTACTCCCCCGAACATACGCAACTCCTTCGAAGTACGCCTCAACTCGGCCTTCGATCGACGCAACTGTTACGCAACGAACGCACACCTACGTGATCACGCCGCTCAGCCCCCGACCGCCGCACCGACACTCGCTGCCGGGTGGAGGGCTTCGCTGCTGCAACGACTACCCGAGTGATTCGCGACTGGTAAACGCCAAAACGGCGTGTGACAGTTTGTGACAAAAACGCCGTGTCACACCTATCACGGGGTGCTTGGAACTCAGCGAAAAACGCCTAGAATCGGGCGATAGGACGTGGGCCGAGGCTGTCATGAAAAATGATGTTCAATTTGATGTGGGGGTCGTCGGCGGCGGTCCGGCCGGGCTCGCCGCCGCTTTGAGCCTGGCGCGTAGGGGCCTGCGCATCGCCCTCGTCGGCACCGCCCCGCCCCGTCCCGACAACCGCACCGCGGCCCTATTCACGGGCTCGGTCCAGCTCTTGCGCAACCTTGGCGCGTGGGACCTCTGCCGGGCGACCGAGCCGCTCACCGCTATCCGCATCGTCGATGACATGGGAGCGCTTCTGCGCGCGCCCGAGGTGTTGTTCACCGCCGCCGAGGTCGGCCTCGATGCCTTCGGCTACAACGTGGCGAATGCCGACCTCGTCGACGCCCTGCGCCGGCGCGTGAGCACTACGGATGCAATCGAACTCATCGACGACACCGTCACGCGGATCGAGATCGACGCCGACCACGTCCGACTGCATCTCGCAACCGATCGCCGTCTCAGCGTGCGCCTTCTCGTCGGCGCCGACGGACGCAGCTCGTCGTGCCGCACCGCTGCGGGAATAACGTCGCGCACTTGGCGCTACGAGCAGAGCGCGCTCACGTGCACCTTCGCACATCAGCGTCCGCACGGCGGCGTCTCGACCGAGTTCCATCGTCCAGCCGGGCCGCTCACGGTCGTTCCCTCGCCGGGGCGCGCTTCAAGCCTCGTTTGGGTCGAGCGGCCGGCAATCGCGAGACATCTTGCACAGCTCGACGAGGCGGCCTTCCGCGCGACGCTCGAGTTGCGCCTGCAGGGCTTGCTCGGATCGATCGAGGAGATGGGACCGCGCGCCGTCTTTCCTCTGTCCGGGCTGACCGCGGACGTCGCCGCGCGCAACCGCGTGGCGCTCGTCGGCGAGGCCGCCCACGTGATACCGCCAATCGGCGCGCAGGGTCTCAACTTGGGGTTCCGCGACGCGGCGATGCTCGCCGAGTGCGTTGATGATGCGCTGAGCACCGGCCGCGACATCGCTGGTGCAGAGACACTCAGCACGTATGCGCGCGCGCGCGGTGCCGACATCGCCGCGCGCGCCTTTGCGATCGATCTGCTCAATCGCAGCCTCATCTCCGGCATGCTGCCGGTCGGGCTCGTGCGCGGTGTCGGCCTGCATGCCTTGAAGGCGATCGGCCCGCTGCGGCGCCTCGCCATTCGCGAGGGTCTCAGCCCCTCCTTCGCAGCGCCGCGTCTCATGCAGGCGGCAGCCCGCCCATTGCCCCTTGACGCAGGGCGCCCCCCGTTGGCATCACCGCGGAGCTAGCACGCCGTGCCGGAAAAAGCGAATAATCAGGTCCAGCAATGAAGATCAAAGCCCTGCTGCGCGATGTGCAGTATCGCCTTGAATACTTGGTCTTGCGCCTCGTCGCCGGATTCTTTCGCACGTTGCCCTTGGGCGTTGCTTCGCGCGCCTCCGCGTTCGCCTGGCGCCGGCTCGCGCCCATCATCAATCCCAAGCGCCACCAGCGCGCGCTCGACAATCTCGCCATCGCCTTTCCCGAAAAGAGTGAGGCCGAACGTCTCCAGATCGCGCTCGCACATTGGGAAAATCTCGGCCGCGTCATGGTCGAGACCATGCGCATCGACCGCTTCCTGAAGGAGCCCGAGCGCGTCGACATCATCAGCCAGAACATCTTCTCCCGCTACAAGGACAAGCTCGGCGCCGCGGTCGGCGTCAGCCTGCACATGGGCAACTGGGAGCTCGCGATCCTGCCTTTCACCTGGGCGGGCGCCAACCCCGCAGCCGTCTATCGCTCGGTGACGAACCCCTACGTCGACCGCTACCTGCGCTACCTGCGCAAGGACCTCTATCCCGATGGGCTCTTTGGGCGCGGCAGGGTCGGCGAGCATGGCGACGACCAGAAGACCGCGCGCGCCATCATGGACTTCGTGCGCCGCGGCGGCCGGCTCGGGCTCGTGTGCGATCTCTATGACCGCACCGGTTTGCCCGTGCCTTTCTTCGGCAAGGATGCGCGCACGCAAGCGATCGGCGCCATGATCGCGCGGCGTGCGGGCGCGCGCATCTGGCTGTCGCGCTGCAAGCGCATCGGCACCTCGAGCCGCTTCGAGATCGAGCTCAAGGAGCTTCGAGTGCCGCGCACGTCGAACCAGGCCGAGGACGTCCGCTGGACGCTCACCCACATGCAGGAGCAGTTCGAGGCGTGGATCAGAGAGGCGCCCGAGCAGTGGATGTGGTCGAACCGGCGCTGGAGCTAGCCGTCCCCCGTCCTCCTCCGGCGGCAATAATTGATCGGCGAAATGCAAGCTTGTAGCGGCGCGCCATAACCGCATGCAGCACGATGATGCCGCTGTGCAGGGGTGTTGCCTGGGAGCCATGTGTCGGTGGTGGACTACTTGGGCCACACCCTGGTGAGCGGCATGTCGGATTGCTAAGGACGTTGCATGGGACCGGCTGCGGATTCGCCCGAGCGGGTTCCTACCGAGTACTGAACGCAGCGGGACGCGCTCATGGACAAAGTGCTCGCGATGTCCGACATCCACCCCCGCGATCGCCTCGCGTACTGGTACGACGTTGCCTGCAAGGTCTTTGTCAAGCACGAATGCCGCATAGAGAAGCGCGCCGCCTTCGACGCGACGCTGCACCACGCGCAGCTTGGAGAGATCGGGGTCGTCGCCATTGAAAGTCTCGGCCTGCGTCACGCGGCCGTCACCAAGCGCGATATCGCCAACGGCGAGGACGACGTCTTCTTCCTCTGCCTGCAGGTCGAGGGCAGCGCCGCCCTCGCCCAGGACGGTCGCGAGGCCGTCATCCACCCAGGCGACTTCACGCTGCTCGATGCACAACGGCCCTATTCCTGCCGCTACCCGGCACACTGGAAGCAGGTGATCATCAAGATTCCGCATCGCGCCCTGAAGGCGCGGCTCGCGACCAGCTCGGACCTGACGGCACGCGCCGTGCGCAATTGCGGCGGCACCGGGGGCTTGGCATCGGGCTACATGACGATGCTTCCCGACCACATCGACGCCTTGCAAGTCGCGGCCAAGCCGCAAGTGGCCGAGCACGTGCTCGATCTCGCCGCGCTTGCGTTCGCGCTCGAGGGCGGCAAGGGCACTCCGGCCTTGTCGTCGGGCCGCGCGGTCTCGCTCCTGCACCTGCGCATGGCGATCGAGAACCGCCTGACCGACCCCGCGCTCGATCCTCGCGGCGCCGCGGCCGCCGCAGGCATCTCCGTGCGCTATGCCAACGATCTGTTGTCGCAGCAGGGCACCTCGCTTGAGCGCTTGATCGTGTCGCGGCGGCTCGACCGCTGCCGGCGCGCGCTGGAGGATCCCACGCAATCCCAGCGCACCATCAGCGAGATCGCCTATGCCTGGGGCTTCTCCGATGCCTCGCACTTCGATCGCCGCTTCAAGGCCGCGTACGGCTGCTCGCCCGGCGACTACCGCCGCCGCTTCCAACTCTGACTATCGTCACCTGCGCGCAGCAGCGCGGCAGGGGCGTTAGTTATCACCAGTCAAACGCTGGCCGCGGCGCTCAACGATTGACAGAAGGCCGTGCCCCGACGCTCCCTTGCAAAGAGCGAGGCGTAGGGGAGGCGGCAATGAGCAATGCAGCCGTGCGGACAGCGGCCGCGTGGTGGCGGCGCCTCCCCCGCTCGATTCCCCGCACCGTCATTCACATCGCGGCGACGGGAGCGACGCTGGCGCTGCTCGCCGTCGTCTATCTCGGCTACGATGTCGCCAAGGGCCGGCTGTCACCCTGCGAGGCGATCTTCCAAGAGACCTCGGTGGGGCTGTCGACGCGCATCCGCTTCCTGAAGACGGAGGGCGCGTTGCAGATCGGCCGCGAGCGGCTCACCGATCTCGACGAGCGCGCGCAGATGGCCGCGCTCAATCTCAAGACATGTTGCACCGTCCTCGACGCCGGTCGCCTCGACCCGGAGCAGTTCCTGCAATGCAAGGGCTCAACGCGCGCCTACGCGGCGCGCCTTGCCGACATCGCCGACCTCGTGCGCAAGGCCGTGAAGGACGGCATGACGACCAGCGCGATCGCGACCAGCGCCGCGCCCTCCCCGGCAGCGAAGCAGCAGAGGATCGACAGCGAGATCGCGGCGGCGCAGGAGATTTCGCGCACCTTCAACCGCGAGGTCGTCGCGGTGCGCAAGGCGCAGGCGCTCGAAACCCTGAAGTCGACGCCGCCCCGTAATGTGGCCATCGAGGCGCAGGAAAGCGAGCCCAACGACGACGCCCTCACGACCAACGAGATCAAGCTCGGCACGTGGATCACGGCATCGATCGGAGCTGCCAAGGACGCCGATTACTTCGCCTTCATCACGCCCGCCACCTATCGCGACCAGATCCGCATCGAGCTGCAGAACCGCTCTACGACACTGGAGCCCCGCCTGGAGGTCTTCAATCACGAGAAGACGAGCCTCGGCTCGGTGCAGAAGACAACGCAGGGGGCCGACGTTGTCTATGCGTTCGTCGGCGCGCCCGCGACCTCCTACATCGTGCGTGTGAGCAACTACTATGGGCAGAGCGTCGGCGTCTATCTGTTGCGCGTCGTGGCGAGGAGAGCCTACGACGCCTACGAGCCCAACGACGACATCCTCACCGCCAAAACGATCGCGCTTGCCGAGCCCATCGCTGCCGACGTCATGGACAAGGACGACGTCGACTATTTCGCGATTGCCGCGGGCGCCAAGGACGGCATATTGCGCGCGCGGGTGCAGAACCGTTCGGTGACGCTGCAGCCAGAGGTCGCCGTCTACGACAGCAGCAAGGCGCTGATTGGCAGCAAGAGCAACACCACGCCCGGTGGCGATGCGAGCTTCAGCTTCAAAGCCAAGGCAAATGCCACCTATTACGTGCGCGTGCGCGACTACTACTCGAGCGCGGCCGGGGCCTACACATTGAGCGTGGCGAGGGGGGTTCCCGGCGACGGCTAGCGACCATTTGAGGTGCGGAAAGCCACGGCGGTTGGCAGGCATTACCATTTGAAATTAGATCGTTTTTTCCATCGATTGCTCCTTACGAAAGCGTAAGCCGGCGGCCAATTGGCGGCAAGGAGCGCACGTCAGGGTGCGGCCGCGGGTGACCATGAGTCACCCCGGAATAATGATGGAGAGTTCCACATGTCGAAGAAGTTTCTGAGCACCGCCATCGTCGCCGGTCTTCTGGTCGGGCTTGCCGCCCCCATCGCCGAAGCCAAGAGCGCGCCCAAGACCAAGGCCGCATGCGAGAAGATGACCAACATGAAGTGGGACGACAGCTCCTCCAAGTGCGTGAAGAAGTAACCGTCCTCAAACGTGCGCGGCGGGCCTTCGGGCCTGCTGCGCGCTTTTGCTGCCGCTCCCCTTGAAGTGGAGCGCTCAAAAGAAGCCGATTGGCGCATCGCCTTCACGCGCAGGCGCACCTTGGGGGGCTATCCCAGCCATGAAACGTTTTGTTCCGTTGTCGCTATTGTGTAGCGCGCTCTTTGTGTGCGCGAGCGCCGGTGCCACTCGAGCCGCGATCTCCGCCACCAACCTCTCCGTCCCGCACCCGTCGGTACCGGTGCAGGTGCATTGGCGGCATCATCGCTGCTGGTGGCGTCATCGCCACCGTCACTGCCGTTATTGGTGGTAAGTCCTTCCCAACTCACTCCACATCGAGTCACTCCGCAACTGGCGCAGCCGCCTCGCGTGCTGCGCCTTCTTTTTTTGCAATTGCCATCGCCCGGTCGCCCTTGGGAAACGCCACGGCAATGCGCAGGCCCGGCTTGTTGTCGTCGAGCTCCACGCTCGCACCGTGCAAATCGGCGATGGCGGCGACGAGGCTCAAGCCCAATCCGCTGCCGGGCGTGGAGCGGGCGCGCTCGAGCCGGTAGAGCCGGCGAAACACGTTTGAACGCTCGTGCGCGGGAATTCCGGGCCCGGTATCCCATACGACAGCCACGTAGCGATCGGGCTCGTTGCGCAGATCGACGCCGATGCGAATTCCCTTGGACGAATGGCGGATGGCGTTCTCGATCAGGTTGGCGAAGAGCTGGGTCAGAAGCTCGCGGTCGCCGGGGATCTTGGCCTTCAGCTGCTCAGGCACAGTGCTTTCCAGGCAATCGCCGGCTTCCTCGGCGACCGGCTCGTAGATGTCGGCGACCTCGGCCAGGATTGACCCCAGCTCGACGTTGCAGAAACGCGACTTGCGCGCGCCGGCCTCGAGCTGCGTGATGCGCAGGAGCGCCTCGAACGTCTCGACGATCGAATCGAGCTCGGCCAGCAACTCCTGCACACGGCCGCGGAAGTCCTCCGCATTGCCCCCGCTCTGCAGCGCCTCCTCGAGCCTGCGTCGCAGGCGCCCGATCGGCTTCTTCAGATCATGCGCGATGTCGGAGGAGGCCTGATTGACGCTCTCGATGAGCTTCTGCAGGTGGGCGAGCGTGGCGTTGATCTGTGCGGCCACATGATCGAGATCGTCGCCCGACCCCGTGAGCGGAACGCGGTCGCCGATGTCGCCGAGACTGACCTTCGACAGGGTCTTGGCGAAGAGATCGATCTTCTGCTGGGCACCGCGGGCAAGATAGATCGCAGAGCCGATCGCGAGCACGATGGTTGTCAACAGCCCCCATCCCAACCCGTGCAGCAAGATGCGCTTCACCTCGCGGATCTCGTGGTTGCTGCCGCCGACGAGGAGATGGCCGTGCGAGACGGGCCTCCAGATGGCATAGAAGCGGTCGTCGGGATCGCCCTTGTCTGCGACCAGCGGCAGCCACGCGCGGTCGAGAACGGCCCAGCCGCTGAACACCCTGAGGTTGCGCACGTTGCCGGCCTGAAATGACCCGTCGTCGCGGCGAAGAAGGAAGATGCTGTCGAAGTCGCGCACGGACTTGGCCTCGTCGGCAACGACGACGGACAGCGCGTCGAATCCGTTCTCGGCGTCAATGGCGAGAAGGGTGTCGCTCGTCTCCGCCACGCGCTTGCGGATGCGGCTCTCGAGCTCGGCCCCGAGCGTCAGGTAGAGCACGGCGACGAGCGCGACGACGGTCAGGGCGAACAGAAACGTGAAGGCGCCCGCCAAACGCACGGGCGTGCGCTTCAAGAAATCATGAGTGATCATGCATGGTGTATCCGCTCCCGCGCACGGTATGGATCAGCTCGTGGCCGTAGGGCCGGTCGATCTTGGTGCGCAGCCGCGAGATGTGCGTCTCGACAACGCTGGTCTTG
This sequence comes from uncultured Alphaproteobacteria bacterium, assembly GCA_963724945.1. Classification (GTDB taxonomy): domain Bacteria; phylum Pseudomonadota; class Alphaproteobacteria; order Rhizobiales; family Hyphomicrobiaceae; genus Hyphomicrobium_A. The sequence continues at coordinate 2,649,587 of CAVRWL010000003.1, forward strand.
GGCTCGAAGTGAAAGCTCCACACCCGCTCCAACAGCATCGTGCGCGTCAAGACGCGACCCTTGTTGCGCATCAAGACCTCGAGCAGGCGGAACTCGCGGGGTTGCAGATCGATGACGTCGTCGCCCCGCGTCACCTTGCGCGCGATAAGGTCCATCTCCAGGTCGGCCACGTGCAGGATCGTCTCCGCATCGCGCAGGTGCGGACGCCGCGCGAGCGCGTTGACGCGCGCCATCAGCTCGGAGAAGGCGAACGGTTTGATGAGATAGTCGTCTCCGCCGGCGTTGAGGCCGTCGACACGGTCATCGACGCCGCCGAGCGAGGTGAGAAAAATGACCGGAACCTTGCTGCCGACGGCGCGCAAGGCGCGCACGAGCGAAAGGCCGTCGAGGCCAGGAAGCATGCGATCGATGACGAGAATGTCGTAAGCCTCGTCCATCGCTCGAGAGAGGCCGTCGCGGCCGTCGGCCACGATCTCGGCAACGTGTCCTTCCTCCGCGAGCCCGTGCGAGACGTAGGCGGCGGTCTCCGGATCGTCCTCGACGACAAGGATGCGCATGAGGGTCGCTTTTCAGAGGCATCGGATTGTTAGCCGGGTCGTGCTTTCTGAAAGATTTCCGGAGGATTACAGAACTGTAATCCGGGACCGGCGTTATGGCGCCTCTTTGCGGCAAACCCGCGCCGGGCCGCGCCTCAGGCACGTCCCAGCATCAATCCGTAGAGCCAGCCCGTCGCCGCCCCGAACCCGGCAAGGATGAGCAGCACTGACCCGACGAGCTTCGGGTCGAAGCCGAAGAACAGCGGGAAGCGGCCGGTGATCAGCGGCACGAGGATGAAGACTCCGAGAACCGCCGGACCGATGATGCCGAAGATGAGACCTTTCACCGTCGGACCGCCGCCGGGAAGGACGACGTAGAGGAGCGCGAAGATCATCCCCCAGACACCGCCCCAGAATGCGTCGCTGACGATCTGGGGAACCCCGGTCACCGCCGAGGGCTTCAATGACCACGGGACGCGCGGGAAGACGCCGGCGCTGTAGAGTATGTAGTCGATGATCTCGTGCACGGTGACGACCGCAATGGCCCCGGCGATGAAGCCGAACAGCAAGCTCTTCAGTGAAATGTCGCCCACGACGTCCTCCCTTGACTGCCACCCACCGTTGTCGATCCCGCGGGCAAGTTGCGCCTTTTCGATCGCACCCGCAAAATCACGTTGCCGTGGCGAGCGCCTCGCCGCCGAGTGGGGCGGCAGCTTCTGCGGCCTCGAGCACGCGGCGGCGCCAGTCGCCGGGCGTGCAGCCGTACTCGGAGCGGAAACGCCGGGTAAAGTGCGACAGATCCGAAAATCCCCAAGCAAAGGCAATCTCACCGATCAACCTGTGCGCCTGCTTGGGATCCTCAAGCGCGCGGCGGCAACGCTCGAGGCGCCGGTGCTGAACATAGCGCTCTATGGATGAGCCCTCATGCGACAGGAGGTCGTTGGCATAGCGCACGCCGATGCCGGCTGCGGCCGCAACGGCCGAGGGCCGCAAGTCCGGGTTCCCGAGCTGGGCCTCGACGACCGATTTCAACCTCAGGAGGGAGGTGGCGCGCGGCGATGAAAGCCTGGTGCGCCGGCGGCCGGCTCGGCTTGAGCACGCGAGGGCGATCAAATCGAGGGCCTGCTCGGCGAACCCTGGCCGCATCTGGGCGGGAAGTGTCGCGACGCGCGAGGAGAGCAGGCACAAATAGCCGGTCATGAGCCCGACAAGCGGCAGGTCCCGCGCCATCGCTTGCGCCGTCAGCGTCGTCGCGCGTCCCAACCGCGCCTCGAACGCCTGGCGCGGAAGCTTCAGCGACAAAGACCGCGTGCTCCCCGCAAAGCTGATCGTGTAGGGGCGCCTGGTGTCGATGACGACGAAGCTTCCATTCGCGTTGACGGCCTGACGGCCATCCTGACAAACGACCGACCTGCCGCTCAGCTGGATGGATAGGAGCATGCAGTCTCCATCGCCGAGCGCGATGTGATGCGCATCCCGCTCCACCTCGCAAGCGTCGCACTCGAATTGGTGGATGAGGATGTCGGCGAGCACGTCGCTCGTAACGGTGCCGATGAAGGCCTGCCCCATGCTCGAGCGAAACTCGTGAGGTATGACGCCCATGGCCTCACGCCAGCAGGAGAGGCGCTCGCGCGGGTGAACGTCGCGCGTCGTGAAGACCACGGTCATCGCCACCTCGGCGCCAAACTGCTCCCTCGATCAACCTGTAATGCCGCGTCAGTCAAGCGCAAGAGCCCGTTGTGGCATTCAATCGCCCTCGGATATTAGCACTGGAGGCGCGATTCGCACGATCGGGCGCATTAGTTGCCGCCTCCTCGATCGTCTGCGCGCGGAGCAGCAACAACAGCAATGGCACGCGAAACGCCCCGCGAAATGCACCACCAAACGCAACGCGAAGCGCAACGCGAAACGCAATTGGACAAGTCTCCCTTGCATCTGCTGCACCGCGTCCGCCAGTGCGCCAGCGAGCTCTTCCAGGCGGAAATGGCCGGCATCGACCTCACCGCGCGCCAATACGTGGTCCTCGTGGCGGCAGGCAAAAGCGACGGGCAGAGCCAGCAGGAGATCATCGAGAGCACCGGGATCGACCGTTCCACGGTGTCCCAGGTAGTTCAGACCATGGCCCGCAAGGGCCTGTTGAAGCGGCGGCGGACGCGCGAGGATGCGCGCGCCTACGCCGTCACCTTGACGCCACACGGCCGCGACGTCCTCAAGGCCTCCGAGCCCATTGTTGGCCGCATCGACGAGGCGCTCGTGGCCGCGCTCTCCGCCAGGCGCGCAGCCGCGTTCCTCAATGCCCTGCGCACGATCGTCGTATCGATGCCTCCCCCCGGCGGCTGCGAAATGGATGGAGACGGCGACGCGCGCCACATTGCCAAATAGCTCCAACACCGAAGCGCAGCACTAGATCGGCGCCTGTTACGCGGTGCTCATGCTTGCGCTCGCGCGCTCCTCGGCGCGCTGGCGGTAGTCGCGCGGCGTCAAACCATAGGCGGCGCGAAACCGCCGGATGAAATGCGATAACTCCGAGAATCCCCAGGCGAATGCTATTTCCCCTACAAGTCTGTGCGCTTGCGCCGGATCCTCCAGCGCGGTCCGGCACCGCTCCAGGCGGCGATGGAGAATGTAACGCCCGATCGAAAGGCCTTCTCGCGACAAGAGGTAGTTGGCATAGCGCACACTGATGCCGGCTGCAGCTGCCACCATCGCAGGTCTGAGCATGGGATTGTGGAGCTGGGCGTCGATAGCCGTCTTGAGCCGGAAAAGCGTGACACTGCACGCCGAGGAAAGCAGGGCGAGCTCATCGGCCTCCAGCGCAAATGCGAGCGCGACAAGATCGAGTGTCACCTCCGCGAGCCGCAAAGCGGTGGCCCTTTCGGCGGATGCGATGCGCGAAGGCAGCATCGACAGAAAGCCGGATGTCAGCCCCGAGACCGGCCCTACGGCATCCATGGCTCGCATCGGGAGCGCCACCGCGCGACCCAAGCGCGCCTCGATGGTCCCACGCGGCAAAGTAAGAGTGACAGACCTTGTGTGCCTCTGAAAGCTGATCGCATAGGGGCGGCGCGTATCGATGAGAACGAAGCCACCATTTTGCCCAACGGTAATCCGGTCGTCCTGGGAAACGACTGCCTTTCCGTCGAGCGGCATGCAAAGGAAGAAGTGGTCACAACCTGCGCGCGAGATATTGCGCGCGGTTCGCCCGAGCTCGCAGGGGTCACATGCGAGATCGCAGACGGTCACTTCGCCGAGGCTCTCGTTGCGCAGGACGGCCTGAAAATCAGGGCCGGCCTTCAAGGTAACGTCTTGGGCGCTTGCTGTTTCAAGCCAATAGCTGAGGCGCTCTCGCACTCTAACACCGCGCATGGAATGAACCGACGACATCTGCAATTTTCCAACTTGGCCGCCGCATTGCTCACACGGACGGCAGTTCGTTCCCGGTCGGCCAAGTCAAGACGTCTCCCAGCCTTCAATCTCTTTGCAATTTAGCACTGAAGTTTCGATTCGATCGATGGGGTCAATTCGATCGAGTGCAACCATTGCGGGTAAGTCCAGTGCTCCAATTAGGCAGCACACGGGACAATTCAATGAGCAACACTTCTCAGATACGGGATTTGCCATGGCGCGCGCAATTGCAACGAAAGCCGCGACACGCGAAATGCAATTGGAGCAATTTTCGCTGCACTTGCTGCATCGGGCTCGGCAATATGCCGAAGAGCTGTTCCACGTGCAGATGACCGACATCGACCTCACGACCCGGCAATACTTCGTCCTAGTCGCCGCGTCCGATAAGGATGGTCTGCGCCAGCAAGACATCATGGACCGCACCGGAAGCGATCGCTCCACCGTCTCCCAGGTGGTGCGGACCCTGACCCGCAAGGGTCTGCTCAAACGCCGGCGCTCGCGCAAGGACGCGCGCGCCAACGCCATCACGCTGACGCCCTATGGCCGCGACATCCTCAAGGCCTGCAAGCCCGTCGTGGAGCGCATCGACGCGGCGCTCCTGGCAGCGCTTCCGGAGGAACGGGCCAGGGGATTCCTCGACAGCCTGCGCGCGCTCGCTGCCACGCATGGTTTTGAGCGAGGACCCCGTTCCACGGGCTCGGCAATCGAGATTCATCGCGTTTGCCGGGCGTTGCGGGAAGCTCCGCGCCGCGCAGGGCGTGGCAGAAGCGTTGACTCCCGGCGGTCGCGTCATAGAGTGCGCTGCGCCGCAACATGGGAGTTAGCCGATGGCCGCGACGCGCACGCCTGCGAAGTTCTATACCCCCCTCGCCATCGGCGCGCCCGACCCCTTCCGCACGCTGCCGGTGCGGCTCGAGCGCATGATCCACTTCGTGCCGCCGCACAACGAGAAGATCCGCGCCAAGCTCAAGGACATCGCCCGCGACGTCGACATCGTCCTCGGCAATCTCGAGGACGCCATCCCCGCCGACCAGAAGGAAGCCGCGCGCAAGGGTTTCATCGCCATGGCGCGCGACACCGATTTCGGCGCGACCGGGCTGTGGACGCGCATCAACTGCCTCAACAGCCCGTGGATGCTCGACGACGTCACCGAGATCGTGGCGGCGGTCGGCAGCAAGCTCGACGTCATCATGCTACCGAAGGTTGAGGGACCTTGGGACATCTACTATCTGGATCAGCTGCTGGCTCAGCTCGAAGCCAGGCATGGCGTCAAAAAGCCGATCCTCATCCATGCGATTCTGGAGACTGCGGAGGGCGTCAACAACGTGGAGGCGATCGCGGCGGCCTCCCCGCGCATGCACGGCATGAGCTTGGGGCCGGCCGATCTCGCCGCCTCGCGCGGCATGAAGACGACGCGCGTCGGCGGCGGCCATCCCGACTACGGCGTGCTGGCGGATGCTGCCGGCGAGAGCGCATCCATGCGCCCATTCTTTCAGCAGGACCTCTGGCACTACACGGTCGGCAAGATGGTCGACGCCTGCCTCGCCTACGGCCTGAAGCCGTTCTACGGGCCGTTCGGCGATTTCTCCGACCCCGCGGCGTGCGAAGCGCAGTTCCGCAATGCGTTCCTGCAGGGCTGTCTCGGCGCCTGGTCGCTGCACCCGAGCCAGATCGACATCGCCAAGCGCGTCTTCTCGCCCGACGAGAAGGAGGTGGCCTTCGCCAAGAGGATCCTTGAGGCGATGCCGGACGGCACCGGCGCGGTGATGATCGACGGCAAGATGCAGGACGATGCGACTTGGAAGCAGGCGAAGGTGATCGTCGATCTCGCCAAGCTCGTCGCTGCCAAGGACCCCGCGCGCGCCGCCGCCTATGGGCTTTAGGCCCCCAAGGTACCCAAGGTGCGGCAGGAACGCCGCACGGCGTGAACCGAGTTTGTGGGCGCCGATTGACAGGGGGCGCGCACTCGCTTCGAATGGGCGTGGGGAACGGCAGGGTGCGTCAGCGCCATGGGGATGATGAGACAAGCAAAATTCGCGGTCGGACAGGTGGTGCGCCACCGGTTCTATCCGTTCCGCGGCGTCGTCTTCGACATCGATCCTGAGTTCGACAACACCGAGGAGTGGTGGCTCGCGATTCCCGAGGACGTCCGCCCTCACAAGGATCAGCCCTACTATCACCTGCTCGCCGAGAACGCCGACACCGAGTACATCGCCTACGTGTCCGAGCAGAACTTGCTTCCCGACGAGACCGGTCAACCGCTGCGCCACCCGCAGCTGTCCGAGCTCTTCACCGAGGACGAGAACGGCGGCTACCGCGCCTTGTTTCTGCAGTCGCACTGAGCGCCTCACGCGGCCCGCGCTCAAACGCGCGCACAAGCAAAGACCGCCGAGCATTGCTGCCGGGCGGTCTCGCGAGACGAACAGTCGTGTAACGTGTTCTACTTCTTCTTCGCCGGCGCAGGTCCTGCGACACCGGGCGGCGGGGGCGGGAGGTTCTTCATCTCCTCGGCCTTGTGCTTCTGGTAGAGCTCGGCCTGACGCTGCCGGATCTGCTCCATGAGCTTCTTGCGATTCTCCTGGTACACCTTGTTGTCGATCGGCTTGCCGGCAAGCGCATCGGCAAAGCCGTCGAGCGAGACGGGAACCGTGAACTGGTTGCCGTTGGCCCAGATGGCGAGCACGGCGAGGCCGGCATTGCCCTTCAGCAAGTCGACCAGCTCCGGCGTCGCCTGTGTCTCTGCCGTGCAACCGACGGGCAGGCAGTGCGCGAATTTGAGATCGGCCGTCTTGAGGTCCTTGAGCTCGATCGTCTCGTTCTTGGCGGCCTTCGCCCATTGGTCGGCGGAGTACACCGCGAGCTTCACGCCGCCGGGAATGATGACGCCGAGCGGCACCATGACGGCGAGAACCTCCTTGGGCGCGCCCTCGATCTGCTGCAGCCCCACCGAGACGATGACCTGGCCGGTATTGCTCTCGATCGCCTCGAACATGGTCGAGCAGAGCGTCTTTTCCTGCGGAGCCTCTTTCTTGCCGTCCTTGCCCCTGGGCGTGACTTTGACCTTATCGCACAGCTTCACCCACTGAGTGTGCTTCTTGCCTTCGGCCGCGGGTGCCTTCGCCGGCGCTTGCGCGGCGGGGGCGGGTGCCGCCGGCGCGGGAGCAGTCTGTGCCCACACGGGATCGCCGATCATGAGCAAGGCCAAACCCGTGGCGGCGCCGAGCGACGCCAGCCGAACCGCACTCCGCCGCATGACTTCAGAGCGCGCAACTGCGTATGTCATGGAATACATCAACCTCTTGTCCGAGAGCTGGTCCCGCCAGCTCAGCCCCTCGAGCAGCGCGCAAATTGCCCGCCTCAAAGGCGCACGCGGCGCCTATCGTGGGGCAGTAAAACTCGGATTGCGGCAATCCCGTGACCGCGAGAATTGGGGATACGCAATCCCCAAATTGCCCGTGTGTCATCGTGGCAAAGGCGCAACTCAAGGCGCGCTGCGGCGCAAATCCCCGCAAGGGATGCCATCGAGCTAACATGTGATAAACACGGCCCAAATCATCGCTCGCTGGGCGCTGCAGCGAGACCATTGGGAACGATATGCCGCGTCTGCCCGTCGCCATCTGTGCCTTAGCGCTCCTCAGCCTTGGCGTGCTCCCGCTCCGCGCCGAGCCGGTGCACGCCATCGCCATGCACGGCGCCCCTAAGCAGCCTGCCGATTTCAAGCATTTCTCCTACGTCAACCCGGACGCGCCCAAGGGCGGACGGCTGGTGCTGACGAGCTTCGGCTCCTTCGACAGTCTCAATCCGCTGATCGTCAAGGGCGAGCCCGCCGCCGGCATCCGCGACTTCGTCATCGAAAGCCTGATGGCGCGCGGGCTCAACGAGCCGTTCACGCTCTACGGCCTCATCGCCGAGACCGTCGAGGTGCCCGAGGACCGCAGCTCCATCACCTTCAACCTCAACCCCAAGGCGCACTTCTCCGACGGCAGGGCGATAACGGCGGACGACGTGCTGTTTTCCTTCGAGGTCTTGAAGGAGAAGGGCCGTCCCAATCACCGCGCGTACTTCGCCAAGGTTACAAAGGCAGAGCGGCTCGACGACCACGCCGTGCGCTTCACGTTCGATGCGTCGGGCGACCGCGAGATGCCGCTGATCCTCGGCTTGATGCCGGTGCTGCCGCGCCATCTCATCGATCCCAAGACGTTCGACGAGACGAGCCTCTCAGCGCCCATCGGCTCGGGCCCCTACCGCGTCGCCAAGGTCGATCCCGGCCGCTCCATCACGTACGAGCGCGACCCCAACTACTGGGGCAAGGACTTGCCGGTGAACCGGGGTCGTTTCAACTTCGATGAGATCCGCTTCGATTATTTCCGCGAGGCCTCCGTGCAGTTCGAGGCCTTCAAGACGGGGCAGGCTTACCTATGGCCGGATGAGGACCCGCGGCGCTGGGCCAACGGCTACGACTTCCCCGCCGTCAAGGACGGCCGCATCGTCAAGCGCGATTTTGATATCGGGCTGCCGGCGGGGATGACGGCACTCGTATTCAACACGCGGCGCAAGGTGTTCGCCGATCCGCGCGTGCGGAGAGCGCTGATCTATCTGTTCGACTTCGAGTGGATCAACCGCACGCTCTACGCCGGCCTCTACAGCCGCACGCAGAGCTACTTCGAGCGCTCGATCCTCGCCTCGGCGGGACGGCCGGCGGATGCGCGCGAGCGCGAGCTGCTCGCGCCATATGCGAAGTACGTTAGACCTGAGATCATGGCCGGCACCTATCGCTTTCCCTCGACCAGCGGAACCGGGCGCGACCGCGCCAACCAGCGTGCCGCCTTCCGCCTCCTGAAGGAGGCCGGCTACAAGCTCGAGGGCGAGATGCTCGTCGATGCCAAGACGGGGCGCCAGCTCGAATTCGAGATCCTTGCTGCCTCCACCGCGCAGGAAGGGCTGCTGTTGAGCTTTGCGCGCGACGTGGAGCGGCTTGGGCTCAAGGTGAACGTGCGCGTCGTCGACAGCGCGCAATACCAGGCGCGCCTCACCAACTATGACTACGACATGATCCAGAACACATGGGTCTCCTCGCTGTCGCCCGGCAACGAGCAGCTCTTCCGCTGGTCGACGGCCGCGGCCAAGACGCCCGGCACCTATAACTTCGCGGGCGTGGAGAACCCCGCTGCCGACGCCATGATAAGTGCGCTGCTCGCGGCGAAGTCGGAGGAGAACTTCGTCTCCGCCGTGCGCGCGCTCGACCGCGTGCTGCTGTCGGGCGACTACGTCATCCCGCTCTTCTACACGCCGAAGCAGTGGGTCGCCTATTGGACGCGATTGCGGCACCCCGAGACGACACCGCTGTTCGGCTACAACGTCGACAGCTGGTGGTCGGCGGACGCGAAATGACGGAGCGCCTTTCGCAGCCGGTGCCGCTACGCTTCAACATGGCGGCGTATGCCATCGGCAGGGCGGCGGCGGCGCGTCCTACCGCGCCGGCGCTCATCGTCATCGATGACGCGAGCGCCGGCACGCCTGCCGAGATGTGGACGTTCGCCGAGCTCGAGACGGCCGTCTTGCGCGTTGCCGCCGGCCTCAAGGAGGCAGGCCTTAAGCCCGGCGCACGCATCCTCATCAGACTAGAGAACACTTCGACGTTTGCGCTGCTTTTCTTCGGCGCCATCGCCGGCGGCTTCGTGCCGTTGCCGACATCGACTGAGCTCACCGAGGCGGAGGCGCGCTTTCTCGCCGAGGACTCCGGCGCCGAGGCCGTTGCCCTCGGCCGCGATCTTTCTTTGAGCGGATTGCCGGGGACGTTGCGCCTCTTCGCAGGAGACGAGATCGCGCACATGATCGCGCATGGGATACGCAGGCGCGTTCGCCGACTACCGCAGCGGACGATCCGGCGTTCCTGATCTACACCTCCGGCACCACAGCCAAGCCCAAAGGCGTGCTGCACGCCAACCGCTCCGCCTTCGGGCGCCGGCCAATGTATCAGGGCTGGTACGGGATCAGCGCCGACGACCGCATGCTGCACGCGGGCGCGTTCAACTGGACCTTCACGCTCGGCACCGGGCTCACCGACCCGTGGGCCAACGGCGCCACCGCCATCATCTACACGGGCGAGCGCGACGCGAGCCTGTGGCCGCGGCTCATCCGGCAGACAGGCGCGACGCTGTTCGCCGCCGTGCCGGGTCTCTACCGCCAGATGCTCAAGTATGCGCACGACGACGCGGCGACCTCGGGGGCCTGCGCCACGGGCTCATGGCCGGGGAGACGCCGCCGCCGGGCCTCTTCGAGGAGTGGACCTCAGCGACGGGCCGCGCGCTCTACGAGGCGCTCGGCATGAGCGAGATCTCGACCTACATCTCCACCGGGCCCGACGTGCCGCGCAAGCCCGGCGCCATCGGCAAGCCGCAGCCGGGCCGGCGCGTCGCCATCCTGGGGCTCGAAGGCGGCACCGAGCCGCTTGCGCCCGGCGAGCAAGGCCTGCTCGCAGTGCACCGGAGCGATCCCGGGCTGATGCTCGGCTACTGGAACCGACCCGAGGAGGAGGCGCAGGTCATCAGAGGCGAGTGGTTCGTCGGCGGCGACATCGCGACGATGGATGCCGACGGCTACGTGGCGCATCACGGACGCGCCAACGACCTGATGAAGGCACTCGGCTACCGCGTGTCTCCTCTGGAGCTGGAGACAGTCCTTCTCCAACATCCGGCTGTCGCCGAGGTTGCGTGTGCCGAGGTGGCCGTGCGCGCCGACGTGAGCGTCATCGCCGCCTTCATCGTGGCGCACGCGGGATCGAAAGTGGACGCCGCAGAGATCGAGCGCTTCGCTGCCGAGCGCCTTGCCGCCTACAAGCGCCCGCGCGCTGTCGTGTTCGTGGACCACCTGCCGCGCACGGCCAACGGCAAGCTCATGCGCTCGGCGCTGAAGCTGCCGTAGGCACGCTCTCGTCGGCCGTGAAAGCGAGAGCAGACGCGGCGTATTTCGACCCAGGAGCTAACGTTCGCAGCCCTCGCTGATGTTGGTAAACACGGGCGCGTGGTGGCCCCTGACAAGTGCGATGGCCATACCCTGGGCTGTCGGGATTGCCACGGAGCGCTCCAAATCATCGCGAATAGGCTCGACAAGCCCAGGCCCGGCGCTATCATTCGCGGGCTGATCGGTGAGAGTTGCGGGCGCCTATTCTGAGCGCGCCCGCAAGGTTGATCGGCCGGCGCATTGCACGCCCCTGTAGAGGGTGTCACGGTATGGAGTATTTTTTTGCTCTGGCGGGATTGGCGTGGCTCTTTTGCGGCGCCTTTGTGCTTGGTTTTTCCGCCAGCACCATGCACGAGATCGTCGCCTGCCTGGCCGTCTCCTTTGGCGTCATGTTCCTGGGCCTAGCAGCTCTGTTGGGACAGCTCAGAAGGTTGAATGCCGCCTGGAGACCCACTCGTCTCTCGAGCGGCCCTCCTCCGGTCCCAAACGAGTATGCAATCCCCATTGAGGAGGCCATAGACGACGTGCGCACAACGGTCCGCCTTGCGGAGCGCCAAGCATGGATCCGGTCGTTTCAGGCATGGATGCCGTCGTTTAATGCTTCAGAATATGTGGATGACGATGCCCCCCATGGCATTTCGTATCCACCAGCGGCCCAATACGCTACCGGGATGTTGCCTGCTCCATTGCCAGCCTTGGCGGAGTTCACCGACGACGGCGTCGAGTACTATATCGAGGACCCGCGGACAAACTATTGACGCCACGCGAGGGGGTGGGCGCGCGCAGTTAAAGCTGCCCTAGCCGCTGCCATGCCCTCACTGGCCGCCGCGTCGGCTATCTCAAAACCTGCCCCGGCCGGCGCGGATTTCTGCAGGCGCTTGGAACAGCGCGCGTGCGGCCTGCCCGTCGCGGCTGACGATGACCACGCCGTCGCCGCCCTGCACCTTGAGCTTGCCTTCCGGCGTCGTGATGGCGTCGCCGGCTTGGCGATTGAGTTGCACCACGAAGAACATTCCCTTCGCTCGACGCTCGATCTCCTCGATGGTGAACCCCGTAAAGGCGCCGTTCTCGGGCACCACGACCACCGCCATGTCGAGCCCGAGCCCACGCAGGGTGCGCTCGAGCTCCTGCATCTGGGCGCTGGCGCGCAGGAAGCGCGAGGTTTCGGGAAACAGGATCATCTCGGCGATGCGCTCGGCGCCGATATGCGTCGGCAGCACCACCTTATTGGCGCCGGCTTGAATCAATTTGGCTTCCGTCGACGGCATCTCGCCGCGCGCGATGATCTCGATTTTCGGATTGAGGCTGCGCGCCGACAAAGTGATGAAGACATTGGCCGCATCGTCCGGCAGCACGCTGGCGAGCGTGCGCGCGCGCGCGATGCCGGCATCGCGCAGACTTCGTTCGTCGGTGGCATCTCCCACCATGCACAGATGCCCGAGATCGCGCACCTGCTGGGCGCGGGCCTCGCTTCTCTCCAGCACCACGAACTTGGCGCCGCCGGCCTTCAGCTCCTTGACCAGCATGACCCCGATGCGGCCGAAGCCGACCACGATCACGTGCCCGTCCAGCTTGTCCACTTCTGCTTTCATGCGTTTGACACCGAAAATCTGCTGCAATTGCGTGATGGTCAGAAACTGGACCAAGGCGCCCGTGAGCAGGATCATCCCGGTACAGCCGAAAATCATCGTGGCCATTGTGATGGCGTGCAAGTACGTCGTGTCGATCGGGTGCACTTCGCCGTAGCCGACGGTATAGACCGTCAGCAGCACCATGTAGGACGCATCGGGAAAGCTCCAGCCGGCGGCCATATAGCCGACCGTCGCGAATGCGACGACGGCAAGCATGAACAGCACGGTGGCACGTAGCGTGCGACCGGGTGATCCCAAATCCATTCGGGTGGGCCCCCAATGCCCACTCTGGCGACGACGGGGTTCGAGCCGTCGTCGAGGCCGAACGCCCCGCTGACACGCGATCAAATCCAGCTATCGGCGTGGTGTCAACGCCGGTGGCAACGAGCCTCCTGCGCGATGGCTCACAACGAGCCGCGCACAACGGCAAGCTCATGCGCGCGTCATTGAGGCTGCCGTAGCCCACCCGCTGCGGAAACGAGAGCAGACGCTCGGACCTTCCGATCTAGGAGCCGCAATGGGCCAGGTTCGGAAAGACACTGATCTGGCGGCCGGCGATTGCCCGCTGCTCGCAGTTACAACGGCCGCTCACGCTGTTGGTAAGAGTTCGCGCCGATCGGATAGACGGCGACGGGTCCGCGCCGCGCCGCCAGAATTCTTCGTCCCCACTTCTTCGAAGTCTGCTCCACGTAGAGATAGGTGAAATGCGAATAGATGGTGAGGACGGCCAGGTACAGTGCCAGGGAGACGAGCTCCGACTCGATGGCAAAGCGCCTCCCGACGTAGGCGAGGAAGAGCATGGCGACCGTAATCTGATTTAAGTAAATCGAGTACGATATCGTTCCCAGATAGCTTGCCTTCGACAGGAGCCGGGAAACGACGCCTTCCTCGCGCGCGAACACAGGTACGGCGAGCATAAAGACGAACGGCGCGACGAAGTCGATTTGACCGTTAGCGCTGGCCCAAATGAATATCATGGCCAAAATCACGGCGATGAGAGGTGCCTCCAGATAGCCGGTGGGGATCCTCCTGAAGCCTTCATGTAAGAATAGTCGGTAAGACAATACGCCCAATAGGAACGACGACGCGCCGCGGACCAGTCCTCCATTGACGTAGCCGTAAAGATTGAAGGCGTCGACATCGAGGCTGGGCACGTTCCAATAGATCACGAGCAGGCCAAAGCAGGCCACCAGCGCCAGGACGTAGATGCTCGTATGTCGGCTGATGAGCAGAAAGACAATAACGCTCACCCAGAATTCAACGGACACCGACCAGTTTGGATAATTGTAGGTCAGCTCGCCATTGAACCCGACATTCTGAGTCAATGTCAGGTTCTCAAGCAGGATGGCGAACGGCCCCTGCTTGTAATCCGGCAAGGTGTGCCACACCGCAAGTGCGGCGCAGACAAAAGTGAGCAACGAGAAAATGTGGAGCGGGTATAAGCGAATGAGCCTGCGCCCAATGAACTCGATCCTCGAGATCGCATCGGGCCCGCAAATATATCTGTGTGCGATAACAAAGCCGCTTAGAACGAAAAATAAATCGACAGCGAGATGCCCTGACCACATATGCTGCCAGTTAGTCCAATCGCCGTGAAAATGGTACGTTGCTACTAAGATTGCGGCAGAGCCCCGCAACGTGTCGAGAGCGGCGAAACGTACTTTTCCGCTAAGCACCATCTGCAAATACACCTGAAATAACTTCGACACGCCGGACCGACCCTATTAATGTTGGATTGCCGCTGCTACAGCGGCGCGCGGTCAGCAGAGCGGTTTGGCTCGAGGTGTTGCGAACCAGTCACCACCGCTTGAGATGATTAAAGGCTCGGATCGACATACATGACGGCGAGCGGATTACGGCTAGGCGCGCGCAATTGAGCCTGCCGTAGCCCGCGCTACCCGAGCGCTGGTGACGCGAGAGCCGACGCGCCGCATGTCCCCACCTGCAAATGGCCGGTAGCTGACGATGGCGCACGACTTATAAAGGCAGACTTGAGCTCCGCCTCCATGCCGGGTTAGAGGGGCGGTTAAAGGCTGATGCCTGCCCGCCTCCCGCCGCATCCCTCCCCTTGGCCGCGAACAACCAGATGGCTCCTCCCCTTCTCCAACTTAGCGATGTCGCGCTCACCTTCGGAGGCGCGGCCCTTCTCGACGGCGTCGACCTCTCGGTGGCGGCAGGGGAACGCGTGTGCCTCGTCGGCCGCAACGGATCGGGCAAGTCGACGCTGCTCAAGATCGCCGCGGGGCTGATCGAGCCCGATCGCGGCGAGCGTTTCATCCAGCCGGGCGCGACGATCCGCTACCTGCCGCAAGAGCCCGATCTCTCCGCCTATACCTCGACGCTCGCTTACGTGGAGGCAGGCCTCAAGCCCAGCGACGACGCGCACCAGGCCCGCTATCTCCTGCAGCAGGTGGGGCTCAGCGGCCAGGAAGATCCCGCGCGGCTGTCAGGCGGCGAAACGCGGCGCGCCGCGCTCGCGCACGTGCTGGCGCCGGCACCGGATATTCTGCTGCTCGATGAGCCGACCAACCATCTCGATCTGCCCACCATCGAATGGCTGGAAGGCACGCTCGCTGCTCAGCGCGGGGCGCTCGTTCTCATCAGCCACGACCGCCGGTTCCTGGAGAACCTGTCGCGCACGACTGTTTGGCTCGACCGCGGAAGAACACGCCGCGTCGAGCTGGGCTTCGGCGCATTCGAGGCCTGGCGCGACCAGCAGCTGGCCGAGGAGGAGGTGGCGCAACACAAGCTCGACCGCAAAATCGTCGCCGAGGAGCACTGGGTGCGCTACGGCGTGTCGGGCCGGCGCAAGCGCAACGTGCGGCGCATGGCGGAGCTGCAGAAGCTGCGCCAATCGCGGCGCGAGCATCGCAACGCGACCGGCAAGGCCGTCATCGACGCAGCGCAGGCGGACAAGTCGAGCGCGCTCGTCATCGAGGCAAAACGCATCTCCAAGAGCTTTGCCGATCGTAAAATCATCGACGACTTTTCGGCCCGCGTCATGCGCGGGGACCGGATCGGCATCGTCGGCCCCAACGGCAGCGGCAAGACGACCCTCGTCGGCCTCCTCACCGGCGCGCTTGTCCCCGATAGCGGCGAGGTCCGGCTCGGCGCCAATCTCGAGATGGCGACGCTCGAGCAGGGCCGCGACAGCCTCGATCCCAATTGGACGCTTAAAGAGGCGCTCACCGGTGGGCGCGGCGATACGGTGTCGATCGGCGGCCGCTCGAAGCACGTGGTCGCCTACATGAAGGACTTTTTGTTTGCCCCCGAGCAGGCGCGCACGCCCCTGCGCGTCCTCTCGGGCGGCGAGCGCGGACGCCTCATGCTGGCGCGCGCGCTCACCAAGCCGTCGAACGTGCTGGTGCTCGACGAGCCGACCAACGACCTCGATCTGGAGACGCTCGACGTCCTGGAGGAGATGCTCGCCGACTATGCCGGAACGATCCTTCTGATCAGCCACGACCGCGATTTCCTCGACCGCGTCGTGCATGCGGTGATCGTTCCGCAAGGGGACGGCCACTGGATCGAATATGCCGGCGGCTATTCCGACATGCTGGCCCAACGCGACACCGACCTGGAAAGCAAACGGCCCGCCAAAGCCAAGGCGCCGGTCAGCACCAACGGGGTAAGTGCGGCTCCGCGTCCGGCGCGTTCCGGCAAACCGCGGCTCAGCTTCCGTGACCAACACGCGCTGAAAGCGCTGCCCGACAGAATCGCGACGTTGCAGGCGAGCGTGCGCGCGCTGCAAGACCGCCTGGCCGATCCCGGCCTCTACGCCCGCGACCCGAAAGCCTTCGCGCAAGCGTCGGGATCGCTCGCGGCAGCGCTAGAAGAGCTGGCCGGCGCGGAGGAGCAATGGCTGGAGCTGGAAATTAAGCGCGAGGAGCTCGACGGCAGCTGAGCCAGGGCGCACGGCCCAAGCGATCGTCGTGCAGGACGATCTCGACGATAATATCAGATGCTCGATTGACCAAGCCTCACGGGCAACGCCGACAGGCCACGCACGGTCGTCGTCTTGCGCCACACCAGTTGATCAGCAGGCACCGCGAGCCTCATGTTTGGGAATTGAGCCAGCAGCCGCGTGAACGCGATCTCGGCCTCCATGCGTGCGAGCTGATGACCGAGGCAATAGTGGATGCCGTCACCAAACGCCAAGTGCGGATTGGGAGCCCGCGCCAGGTCGAGCTGATCCGGCTCGACGAATGCGCGCTCGTCGCGGTTCGCCGATGCGATAACCGCCAGCACAAGGTCGCCGCGCCGTATGGTGGCCCCGCCCAAGGAGATATCGGTCGCCGCGTAACGCTCCGTCGCCGTCTCGACGGGGGCCGTGTATCGCAGTAGCTCATCGACGGCGGTGGCCATGAGAGACGGATTTTCGGACAGGGCGCGTGCCTGCGCCGGGTTCTCGAGCAGCGCGAGCGTCCCAGATCCGATGAGATTTACCGTCGTCTCGTGACCCGCGATAAGGAGAATGACGATCATGGCGACGAGCTCGCGCTCGTTGAGCCGGTTGCCTTCCTCCTCGGCCTGGACCAGCGCCGTAATGAGATCGTCTCCGGGTTTCGCGCGGCGCCTCGCAACAAGCCGCTGGAGGTAGGCGATGAACGCGAGAACGGCGGGCAGCGCCAGCACCATCTGCAGCTGCGAGGTGGTGCTCAGAAAGGCTGACGACCATTTGTGGAATTTGTGACGGTCGGCAGCAGGGACGCCCAACAGCTCGCAAATGATGGTCAACGGAAACGGCAGTGCGAAGTGTTCGACGAGATCCACTGCACCTTTGTCCGTGAGGCGAGCGAGAAGATCGCGCGCGATCGCGTCGGCCCTTTCCCTCAGGGCCTCAATTCGCGGTCGGCTGAACGCCTTGTTGACGAGGTTCCTTAAGCGGCGATGACCCGGGTCGTCGATGTCGAGCATGTTTTGCTCGAGCGCTTTGACGCTGGCGGGAAGCCACCACGGCATCGCCTTCCTGTTCGTCACGCCGGCGTTGTTGGGGTCCTTGACGAAGCGGTCTGCATCTTTGAGACAGGCCATCACGTCGTCGTAGCGCGTAATCAGCCAGACCGGGCCGAGCAGCGGCGTCTTGATCTGGCGGACCGGCGCATTTGCGCGCAGCCGCGCGTAGAAGGGAAACGGATCCCGCTTGTGCTCGGGCGAGAAGATATCGACGCTGGTGAGCGCGGCGGTCATATGGTGATGCGCTTGCTCATGAGCAAACCAATGCCGAACCGGGTCTGCTGGGTCCCATGCTCCTCAAACCCGCATGACGTGTAGAAGCCGGCAGAATGCGGGTTTCCGATGACGTAAAGGCTGCGTGCACCACTCACGCGCCCGTATTCGGCACAACGCGCAACAAGTGCGCGCGCGATGCCGCGGCGCCAGCACGCCGGCTCCACGAACAAAGCATCGAGTTCCGTCTGGCCGTCATCCCGATCCAGCACGGCAGCGAAGCCGACAAGCGAACAATCTTGTTCGGCAACAAAGACCTGAGACCTCAAGATTTGGTCGAGGGGAAGCTCGATCGCATCGGGGTTCGCCAGCAAGGCGTCGCGGTCCCCCGCATTTTTCAGCGATGCACGGAACTGCAATGCCTCTAGCTTCGTGCGCTCCTCGGCGATGGCAAGACGAATGTTCGGCCCGCGAGTCATAGACCACCTTTGACCATTCCCGCTGGAAGGAAGCTCTCACCGCCAGCTTTGCTGCCGGTCGTCGAAAAAAGCAGCTGGGGGCCAAATACAGGTTTCGCTCCTGTCGCGTCAAACGTCGGCGCCTCGGCAAGCTGATGTGCGCGGCTAAAGCGGCCCCGCCGGCTTGTCCACAAGCGGATGCGCTGTGGCCTCGGCGCCGCGCGGCTTTTTTCTTTCGCGCCGGTTGTGCACCCGCGGCCAAATGGGGTGGTATTGGCCGAGTGCCCTGGGCCCATCTCTGGGGGATCCAGATGCTTCGGACATTTGCGGCTCGGGCTTAAGGAGGCAACCATGCTCGATGAGACAATCCGCTATCTGGGTGTTCATCCCGCGCTTCTGAGCGCGACCGGCCTGACGGCGGTGCTCGCCGCGGTGGGGCTCTGGTACGTGCTCGCGCACCACCTGCAGGCGATCCTCATCACGGTGCTGTCGGCCGCGGGCATGGGCTCGGGGCTGCTGGTGTTCTACCGCGGCTTTCGCGCCGACATGAACGACCTGATGTGGATCGGCCTGTTCCTGATCGTGATCTTCCCCATCATCTTCTGGCAGGCGATCAAGACGCTGGAGCCGACGGCGCCGGAGAACCGCCGCCCCGTGCGCGCCATGCTCTCGCGCAAGGCGCGCTAAATCGCGTCAGCAAGCAAAGACTGCAATCACAGATCGCTCGTCTGTAGCGAGTGCGAGGTGCGTCCGCACAATCGCAGCGAAAGGGCGCTATCGCGCCTTGTTCATGGGAGCCTGAGGAATCTCCAGTAGAACGCTCCGAACACCAAGACGATGCCAATATTCACTGTCAGCCGTTCCCAAAATCGGTTTCTGAAGAAGGCGAAATCGACACCGACGATGACGGCTATCATCGCCACCACGTAAAGCACGACGGCTGCCTGTCTGCCCATTTCAGTCAACACCCACCGGATCACGCTACGTTGGGGCGGATACTAGCGTTTTTCTCAGACCCGTTGAAGCGGTGGATGCCGAGCCTCCGGCTCTCGCTAGGCCGCCTTCTTGGCTTTGTGCGCGAGCGTGACGAGCTCGGTGACGAAGGCGCGCACGCCCTTCAAGCGCTCCGCCGGCAGGTCCCACTCGCCCTTGACGACGAGCTTCTGATCGGGCTGCACGCGGATGCGCCCGCGCGAAGCCTGCACGAATGCGATGAGCCCTTCCGCGTTGGCAAACTCGCTTTTGTGGAAGCCGACGACGGCGCCCTTCGGCCCCGCGTCCACCTGCGCCACGCCCGCCTGCCGGCTGAGGCCCTTGATCTCCATCACGTCGAGCAGGTGCTCGACCTCCTCGGGTAGTGGCCCGAAGCGGTCGACGAGCTCGGCGGCGAAGCCATCTATGTCGGCGCGGCTTTCCAGCGTCGACAGGCGCCGGTAGAGGCCGAGCCTGAGTTGCAGATCGGCGACGTAGCTCTCCGGGATCAGCACCGAGGTGCCGAGCGAGATGGTGGGGCTCCACTGGTCGCCCGTGCCCTCGATGTCGCCGCCCTTCATGGCCGCGACCGCCTCTTCGAGCATCGATTGATAAAGCTCGAAGCCGACCTCGCGGATGTGGCCCGACTGCTCCTCGCCGAGGAGGTTGCCGGCGCCGCGGATGTCGAGATCGTGCGAGGCGAGCGAGAAGCCGGCGCCGAGCGTGTCGAGCGACTGTAGCACCTTCAAGCGCTTCTCGGCGGCGTCCGTCAGGGCCTTGCCGATGGGGATCGTGAAATAGGCATACGCGCGCGCCTTCGAGCGGCCGACGCGCCCGCGTAGCTGGTAGAGCTGGGCGAGGCCGAACATGTCGGCGCGGTGGACAATGAGCGTGTTGGCGTTGGGCAAGTCGAGGCCGGACTCCACGATCGCAGTCGAGAGCAGGATGTCATACTTGCCCTCGTAGAAGGCACTCATGACGTCCTCGAGCTCGCCCGGCGTCATCTGCCCGGTGGCGCGCGCGAACGTTAGCTCCGGCACTGCCTCGCGAAGGAACTCGGCGACCTCGTCCATGTCGGAGATGCGCGGCACGACGTAGAAGGTCTGGCCACCGCGGTAGCGCTCGCGGCGCAGCGCGTCGCGCACGATCACCGGATCGAACGGCGAGATGTAGGTGCGCACCGCCAGGCGATCGATCGGCGGGGTGGTGATGAGCGACAATTCGCGCACGCCCGACAGCGCCAATTGCAGCGTGCGCGGGATCGGCGTCGCCGACAGGGTCAGGACGTGCACGTCCTCTCTGAGCCGCTTCAGGCGCTCCTTGTGGGTGACGCCGAAATGCTGCTCCTCGTCGATGACGAGCAGGCCTAAGCGCGCAAAGCTGATCGACTTGCCGAGAAGCGCGTGCGTGCCGATGACGATGTCGATCGCCCCGCTTTTCAAGCCCTCCTTGACGCGGGCGAGCTCCTTCGTCCCGACGAGGCGCGAGGCCTGCGCGATGCTGACGGGTAGACCCTTGAAACGCTCCGAGAAGGTCTTGAAGTGCTGGCGCGCGAGCAGCGTCGTCGGCACGACGACGGCGACCTGGAAACCGTTCATGGCGGCGACATAAGCGGCGCGCAGCGCAACCTCCGTCTTGCCGAAGCCGACGTCGCCGCACACGAGCCTGTCCATGGGCCGGCCGGCGTTGAGGTCGGCCAGCACCGCATCGATGGAGGTGTCCTGGTCCTCGGTCTCCTCGTAGGGAAAGCGCGCGACGAACTCGTCGTAGGAGCCTTCCGGCGCGGCAACGGCGGGCGCCTCCTTGAGCTGGCGCAGCGCCGCGATCTTGATGAGCTCGGAGGCGATCTCGCGCAGGCGCTTCTTGAGCCGGGCCTTGCGCGACTGCCAGGCGACGCCGCCGAGCCGGTCGAGCTGGGCGTCGGATTCGTCGGCGCCGTAGCGCGATAGAAGCTCGATGTTCTCGACGGGGAGGAACAGCTTGTCGCCGCCGGCATAGTGCAGTTCCAGGCAGTCGTGCGGCGCGCCGAGCACCGTGATCGTCTTGAGCCCCGCAAAGCGCCCGATACCGTGGTCCGCGTGCACGACAAGGTCGCCGACGGACAAGCTCGTCGCTTCGGTCAAGACGTCGACGGCCGAGCGCTGCTTGCGGCGAGGACGCACGAGCCGGTCGCCGAGGATGTCCTGCTCGCCGATGACGGCAAGCTCCGGCGTCTCGAAGCCCTGCTCGAGCCCCAAGACGGCGAGCGCCGTCGCACCCGCGGGCAGCGCCAGCGCATCTGCGTAGCTGTCGACCTTCGCCGTGTCCTTCAAGCCGTGGTCGGCGAGCAAGGTCGACAATCGCTCGCGCGCTCCGGGCGTCCACGCCGCGACGATGACGCGGCGGTGCTCGGCCTCGAGCCGCTTGACGTGCGCGACGACGGCGTCGAACACGTTGACCTCGCCCTGCTGGCGCTCGGCCGCAAACGAGCGCGCGGCGCGCCCGCGCCAGGAGCGCACGTGCGCGCCGGCGGCCTCCTCGAACGGTGTCAGGCGATAGACCTGGTGCTGGCCGAGCGCCGCGGTCCAGGTGCTTGGAGAAAAGAACATGCGCTCGGGCGGCACGGGCTTATACGGCGGCGCCCCGAACGTCTGCTCCTCGAGTGCCTCGAGCCTTGCGTCGTAATGCTCGGCGATCTGCTCTAAGCGGCGCGCCACCGCCTCCTCGGCCAGGTGATCGAAGCTCACCGGCACGGTCGGCAGGTAGTCGAACAGCGTTTCCAGGTGCTCATGAAAGAGCGGCAGCCAGTGCTCCTGGCCCGGGTAGCGCTGACCGGCGCTGACGGCCTCGTAGAGCGGGTCGTCGCCGGTCGCGCCGCCGAACAGCTCCACGTAGCTGGCACGGAAAAGCTTCTCAGGCTCGGCCCCGAACGCGACCTCGCTGACGGGCAGAATCGCGAGCTTCTGCACCGCCTTGGTTGTGCGCTGGGTCTCGACCTCGAAGGCCTTGATGGCCTCCAGCGTGTCGCCGAAGAAATCAAGCCGCACGGGATTGGCGCGTCCCGGCGGGAAGACGTCGAGGATGCCGCCGCGCACGGCGTACTCGCCGGGCTCCATGACGGTGCCTGAGCGCACGTAGCCCATGAGCGCGAGCCTGAGCGTCAGCCGGCCCATGTCGTTGCGCTGGCCGGCCGCGATTTGTTTTATCGCGCGCTTGAGGAAGCTCCGCGGCGGCACGCGCTGCAGGACGGCGTTGACGGTGGTGAGCACGATGGTCGGGTGCTTGCGCGGGCTGAGCGCCAGCTTGGCGAGCGCGGCGATGCGCTTGGCTGTGATCTCTGCGTTGGGGCCGATGCGGTCGTAGGGCACCGTGTCCCAGGCGGGAAACGCGATGACACGCACGTGGGGAGCGAAGAAGGCGAGCGCGTGCTCGAGCGCGTCGAGGCGGCGGTCGTCGCGGGCGACGTGCAGAAGCGTGCCGGGCGTCCCCTCGCGTGCCGCCTCGGCCACGAGCTGGGCGAGCACAAGCGCGTCGAGCCCCTCCGGCACGCCGGTGACCACGCGCTCTGCGCCGGGCTGGTGCGCGGCTACGCTGGTTTTTGCATCACCCTGCATTCATGCACTCATTACCCTCTGGCGAGGGCGGAAGAAAATTGCACGTCCAACCGCGCTCCCACTGGGTCAGACCCTCTGGGTCTGACCCTTTTTCATCTCTTCTCCGGTGTCAGACCCGGAGGGTCAGACACCGCCGCCAGTCCGTGGTAGGTGCGCAGCGCCGCGATTAGCGCCGCGAACGCGGGCTCGTCCGGCAATGCTCCCAGAGAGAACCATTGCGTCAGCACCGGATCGGGCATGGCAATGAAACGCTCGAAATCATCGAGTGCCTCGCCCATCATGCCCGGCAGATGCGCTTCGGCGAAGCGGCCCAAGATGAAATCCATCTCCTTGGTGCCCCGATGGCACGCACGATAAGCCGCGCGGCGGCGGCGCATCTCCATATCGTCGGTCATCGGCTTTAGCGGGCTCTCTTGGATAACCCGGGGCCGGAGGCTTGACGCCAGGAAGCGCGCCCGCCACCCTCGCGGGCGATTGGGTCGTTGATATAGCGCTCGTTGCCCTCGCGCGCAAAGGCCCGGCCCGCCCTTCTTCATCGCGCCCTTTCCGTACCGCCACTGCCGGTACGGCTCCTTGTCCCGGACGGTGCTATTCACCCATGCGGCCCATCGAGCTCTCTCCACTCTTCGCCTCGCTGCGGTCGCTGTCCGGCATCGGCCCGCGCCTTATCGTGCTCCTGAAGAAGTGCGTGGCCCTGCCGCCCGGCGTCGCCGAGCCGCGCGTTCTTGATCTGTTGTGGCACCTGCCCAATGGGGTCATCGACCGGCGCGCCGAGCCGACCGTGGCCGATGCCGTGCCGGGCACGATTGCCACGCTGAAGGTGCGCGTCCTGAAGCACAAGCCGGCCCCACGCGCCAACACGCGCGCGCCCTACAAGGTCGTCACCGAGGACGATACCGGGCGCCTCGAGCTCGTCTTCTTCCACGCCGAGCAGAAGTTCCTCGAGCGCCAGCTTCCCGTCGGCGAGACGCGCTACGTCTCAGGCCGCATCGAGCGCTACGTCGATACGCTGCAGATGCAGCATCCCGACTACATCGTCGCACCCGAGGCGCGCGACGAGCTGCCGATGCTGGAGCCGGTCTACCCGCTCACCGCCGGCCTTTCCGGCAAAGTCGTGCAGAAGGCGACCCGCCAGGCGCTCGAGCGGCTGCGCCCCGTGCCCGAATGGCAGGATGCGGCCTGGCTCAAAGAGCGCGCCTGGCCCGGTTTCATCGAGGCCCTGCAGCGGCTACACCGCCCGACCGACGCTGCCGACGTCGCCCCCGGCGCCGCGCCGTGGCAGCGGCTTGCCTACGACGAGCTGCTCGCGGGCCAGCTCGCGCTTCTCTTGGTGCGCCAGGGCTTCAAGGAGCGCCCGGGCCGCAGTGTCAAAGGCGACGGGCGCATCCGCGGTTCAATCGCCGACGCGCTGCCCTTCGCGCTGACCGGCTCGCAGCGCACCGCCGTGCGCGAGATCGAGGCCGACATGGCTGCTCCGCGGCGCATGCTGCGGCTCTTGCAGGGCGACGTCGGCTCCGGCAAGACGGTCGTGGCGCTGCTCGCCATGGCGATCGCCGTGGAATCGGGCGCGCAGGCGGCGTTCATGGCCCCGACGGAGGTCTTGGCGCGCCAGCATCTCGACACCATCGCTCCGCTCGCCGACAAAGCGAACTTGGCGATAGCACTGCTCACCGGCCGCGAGAAGGGCCGCGCGCGTCAGGACATCTTGGAGCGGCTGGCGGCGGGCGACATCGACATCCTGATCGGCACGCACGCGCTGTTCCAGGCCGACGTCGCCTTCAAGGATCTCGCTTTCGCGGTGATCGACGAGCAGCACCGCTTCGGCGTGCACCAGCGGCTCTCGCTGCAGTCGAAGGGCAACGGGTCGGGCACCGACGTGCTCGTCATGACGGCAACGCCCATCCCGCGCACCCTCCTCATGACGCACTACGGCGACCTCGACGTCTCGCGGCTCACCGAGAAGCCGCCGGGGCGCAAGCCGGTCGTCACCACCACAGCCTCGCTCGAGCGGCTCGAGGAGGTGATCGACGGCGTGCGCCGCATGCTGTCCCAAGGCGCACAGGTCTATTGGGTGTGCCCGCTGATCGAGAGCTCGGATGTCTCCGACCTCGCCGCAGCCGAGGAGCGCCACGCGCATCTGGCACAGATCTTCGGCAAGGACGCGGTCGGGCTCTTGCACGGGGGCATGGCCGCAACTGCCAAGGACGCGACCATGGAGGCGTTCGTCGCCGGCCGCCTCAAGGTTCTCGTGGCGACCACCGTGATCGAGGTCGGCGTCAACGTGCCCAACGCCACGCTCATGGTGATCGAGCATGCCGAGCGCTTCGGGCTCGCGCAGTTGCATCAACTGCGCGGGCGCGTGGGCAGAGGCGAGCGGCAGTCCTACTGCATGCTGCTCTATAAGCCGCCGCTCGGCGAGGCGGCGCAGGCGCGCCTCAAGATGATGGGCGAGACCGAGGACGGCTTTCTGATCGCGGAGAAGGACCTCGAGCTGCGCGGCGGCGGCGAGGTGTTGGGCGCGCGCCAGAGCGGGACGCCGGGGTTCCGCGTCGCCGAGGTGACAAACTTCGCAAGCCTCTTGGAAGCCGCGCGCGACGACGCCAAGCTCGTGCTGGGAAGCGATCCGCACCTGACGGGGGCGCGCGGGCAGGCCTTGAAGACGCTGCTCTACATCTTCGAGTGCGACGAGGCCGTGCGCCTGTTCAGGGCCGCGTAATGGCGAAGCGTGTTGCACGCGCAGTCCGTTCTCGCCGCCGCAAAATGGTGCGTGTTGAAACTGGCGTGGGTCCCGGCCTGCGACCGGGATGACGTTGAAAGTGGGCTTCCAGGATCGGCTGCGAGTGCCCCAGCAACGTCATCCCGCTGTAGAGCGGGACCCACGCAAGTCTCCGCGAGCACAACGTTGCGCGGCGTGAGATGCTTTCGTCTACCGCCGCCGGGCGGTGGACGCGTTCAGCGCCACGGCGGCGCGAATGAGCGCCTTCAACGCCTTCTCATCAATCTTGTCGCCCTCGTGGATGTCGATGGCGCGCCGCACGTTACCATCTAGGCTTGAGTTGAAGAGGCCGGCAGGATCGTCGAGCGCGGCACCCTTGGCGAAGGTCAGCTTCACCTTGTCCTTGTAGGTCTCGCCGGTGCAGATGATGCCGGCGTGCTCCCACACCGGAACGCCCAACGGGTTTGACGGCTTGCGCCATTTCACTTCCTCGACCACCTCGGGGTCGGCCTCTTTGATGAGAGCGCGGATTCGCGCGAGCGTCTTGCCCCGCCAGTCACTCAGCCCGCTGATCCTCGCGTCGATCAGCTGGGAGGGGGAGGCGCCTTTTGCTTCCTTCGCGCCGGTCTTCTTCATGGTTGTTGTCGCTCTGCTCCACATTTTCGAGTGCGACGAGGCCGTGCGCCTGTTCCACGTGGCGTAGACGGATGCCCGCGTTCCTTAGGTGTGAGCGTCCCGATTGCTCTTGACTAATGGCTCCGGTCCTTCGGCGCCGGCCGAACCTCCGTTTGCCAGTTATCTTCAGGGGGCGCCGCAACCGCTGAAGGATGAACTAGTGCCCAAAGATAATCGCGCCAAGTGTATGCGAGGCTGCCCCCACCAACGAGTGCGAACAAAATGCTGATCACCCATGCGCGCCCGAACTCCCCCAGCGCGCTCGCGGCCTGACCCCATAGCCAGTTTGCCACCTTTGCCAAAATGGTGAACGCCGCTCGGCGGCATCCTGGCACAGAGCTTTCCCCACCGACTTTGCGTGCGCAATTAGGTACCGAGCCAACAGTCGGTGTGCTCGAACTCTTGGATTTTGCGGGCTTCTTCCAGGGTGCCGGAGGCACCATCACCATCGGCCACTCACGCCATGTCGCGAACTTTGGCCGCTCGTCATCATCGATTGTCGCCATCCCATAGTCCCTCAGCGAATCGCTAAGGGCCAAGGTAGCGCGACGGGCCGGTTGCGCAACGCGCCCAGCCACCCTTTTCACAGGAATCGATATGCTAGGCTAGCATTCGCGAATTCAGTACGTCGCCCGGCAACAATATGCATTTGCTCATTATCCACAGTTCCGATTCATGCTGTGTCTTACAAGCTACAAAAGTGAGCACAGCGTGGTCGCCTACCCCGGCGCGATCTTGGGCGCGCGCGGGCTCTTCTCTTTCGGCTGGCTCTTCTCGCCCGTCTTGTTCTTCCGCTTGGCCTGCTCGGCCATCTCCCTGAGCTTTGCCTGGCTCTCCGGCGTCACCATGCCGCCCGAGATAATGACCTTCGCCGCATCCTCGATACTCATGTCGAGGAAGATCACGTTGCGCCGCGGCAGGAAGCACACGAACCCGGTCGGCGGCACGATGCCCGTCGGCATGAACACGCTCAACAGGTCGCTCTCGCCACCGGGCTTGACCGCGCCGACCTCGCCCGTCGTGTCACCCGTCACGAACACGATCGACCACAGGCCTTTGGACGGAAACTCGATGAGCCCGACCTTCTGGATGCCCTGCCCCGGGCCGGTGGCGCTGACGACCGACTCGAAGATCTGCTTCAAGGCGCGGTAGACGTTGCGCACGATCGGCATGCCGCCGACCATCTGCTCGCCGAAGGAGATGAGCGTGCGCCCCAACAGGTTGGCGGCGAGCGCGCCTATGAGCGTCAGCGCCACGATGCCGACGATGAGGCCGAAGCCGGGGACCGCGAACGGCAGATACGTGTCAGGAAGATAGGCTTTGGGCACGAACGGCTTGATCCAGGCGTCCGTGACGTTGATGAACCACCAGGCGAAATAGAGCGTGATGGTGACGGGGCCGACGATGACGAGCCCGGTGAGGAAGTAGTTACGTAAGCGCGCACCGATATGCCAGGCCTTCGGCTGGTCCTGCCGCGTCAGCCGCTGCAGCCCAGCGCGCAGCTGCGAGCTGGCGCTCGTGCCCTTTGTGTCTCCTCTTGGGGCTGATGCGCTCATTGCTGGTCCACAGGTGCTGGCCTGCTGCCGGACGGCGGATGAAAGCCGGCAATTTGCGGCTATTGTCCCACGCTTTCCGACCCTACAGAAGTGCGGAGCCGTAAGGCCTGACCCGCGCCACCTCGGGCCGTGGCGTCAGTTGGTCACGACGAGGCAGTCGAAGCCGCCCGCCTGCAGCGCGCCGCACAGCTTCTTTGACTCCTTGGCATCGGCGTAGGGCCCGACCCGCACGCGGTAGAACGTGCCCATGGTGCCGATAACCGCCTCATCGATCTTGGGATCACGGGCGCCAAGCTCGGCTCCATGCTGGGTGCGCAGGCGCGCAACGAGCTTGTCGGCCTCCTCGCGCGAGCGCACGGTGGCCACCTGCAGCAGATACTTGCCCGAAGGTGCGCGCGCGGCCTTGCGATGATTTGGAACCAGCGGCTGGTATTCGGCAACCGGATGATTTGCGGCGACCGGCGGCGGCGGCGGACCGCCGGCGTGCGCTGCGCCCTCGCGTGCAGATTGCTCCTCTTGCGGGGCAGGCTCGGCCGGCGCGACTTGGGTCGACTGGCTCCAGCTCGAGACCTCGGGCTGCGGCGCGGGCTTGGCGGCGGCGATCGATGCCGTCGTCACGGCGCTCTCCTCAGGTGGCGGGGCTTTAGGGGTGCTCGAGGAACCGCCGCCGAAGAGCCCGAAGGTGATCGTATTAAAGAAGCCGCTGACGCCGCCCGAGGAACCGGACGCTGCCGGCGCCGGCGCAGCAGGCTGCGGCGGGGCCGCGGGGCTGCTCATCGCCGTCTGCCATCCGCTCGCGCCCGATGGTGCGACAGGCGACATTGGCGGCGAGGCGCTTGCCGCGATCGGACCCGACTGGTCGATCGCCGGCACATCGCTAATCCCAGCATCCTTGTAGGCTGCCAGGCGATCCTGCATGGCTTGCTCTTTCTCGGCCGGGGAGAGCCCGTCCTTGAGCCAGATCGCGTTGGTCAGATCGGAGATGGCGAGCGCCTGCCTGCCATCCTTGCGGTAGACGAGGCCGCGGTAATAGAGGGCGCGCGCGACCTGCTGGGAGTTCAGCGCCCCGCCGCGCAGCGCGGCGTCGAAGGCGCGCAGCGCCTGCTCGGTATCGCTGGCTTGATAAGCCTTGATGCCGGCGTCGAGCATGCGAGCGGCGGTCGCCGTGGCCTTGTCCTTCTCCTGCTGCAGCGGGTCGGGCGTCGCCTTGGCCGCAGTGGCCGGAGCCGGTTTCGTCGCGCCGGCAGCCGTCGACTTTGTCGAGCCGTGCTTCGTCTGGGTCGGCCCTTCAAACGCGGCCAGCGGCACGACACCCGCCAGGAGGATCGCAACCGATGCCAATATGCGCTGAGCGTGCCCCATAAACCCCACCCGAATGCCTTGGAACGACGGCAATTCAAACCGTTGCAGGCCGAAGGTTATGTTAAGCTGGACATAGAGGCAAATCCGCGGCCGTACGGGGCCGGCGTTTTCCCCTATTCCACGGTCACCGATTTGGCGAGATTGCGCGGCTGATCGACGTCAGTGCCCATAATAACGGCCGTGTGATAGGCCAGCAGCTGGACCGGCACCGCGTAGATCAGCGGGTTTGTGAAGTCCGTCGCCGTCGGCATCGCGACGTGGGCTACGACCTTGCAGCCGACCTTCTCCGGCGGGGCGTCCGAGATGAGGATGATCTGGCCCCCGCGGGTCGCGACCTCCTGCAGGTTGGAGACCGTCTTCTCGAAGAGCTCGTCCTGTGGCGCCACGACGATGACGGGCACGTTCTCGTCGATCAGCGCGATGGGTCCGTGCTTGAGCTCGCCGGCGGCATAGCCTTCCGCGTGCAGGTAGGAGATCTCCTTGAGCTTCAGCGCGCCCTCCAGAGCCACGGGATAGCTGGTGCCGCGCCCCAGGTAGAGCACGTCGCGCGCCTTCGACAAAAGGTGCGCTATTGCCTCGTACTGCTGCTCGTTGCGCAGGATGGTCGAGATCTGACGCGGAACCTCGATGAGGGCCTGCACCATCGCCTGTTCCTGCTGCGGGCCGAGGACACCGCGGGCGCGCCCGAGCCCAATGGCGAGGCAGGCAAGTGCGGCGAGCTGGCAGGTGAAGGCCTTGGTCGAGGCGACACCGATCTCGGGCCCGGCGAGCGTCGGCAGCACGGCATCGGATTCGCGCGCGATCGAGGAGGTGCGCACGTTGACGATCGAGGCGACACGCTGCGCCTGGGCCTTGGCGTAGCGCAGAGTGGCGAGCGTGTCGGCGGTCTCGCCCGACTGCGACACGAAGATGGAAAGTCCGCCGGCGGGAAGCGGCGGCTCGCGGTAGCGCATCTCGGAGGCGACGTCGATCTCCACCGGCAGGCGCGCGTAGCGCTCGATCCAGTATTTGCCAACGAGGCCAGCGTAGTAGGCGGTGCCGCACGCCGACATCGTCACGCGCGGCAGGCTCGCGAGATCGATCCCGAGCTTCGGCACGGTCACGGTGCCCGCGCTCATGTCGAGGTAGTTGGACAGCGTGTGGCTGATGACCTCGGGTTGCTCGTGGATCTCCTTGCCCATGAAATGGCGGTGGTTGCCCTTGTCGACGAGCAGAGCGCTCGCCACCGACTTGA
Organism: uncultured Alphaproteobacteria bacterium; assembly: GCA_963724945.1. Classification (GTDB taxonomy): domain Bacteria; phylum Pseudomonadota; class Alphaproteobacteria; order Rhizobiales; family Hyphomicrobiaceae; genus Hyphomicrobium_A. The sequence continues at coordinate 2,679,857 of CAVRWL010000003.1, forward strand.
TGAGCGGGCGCTCGACGGGTTTGCCGCTGCGGTCGAAGATTTCCACGCCCGTGCGATGCAGGACCGCCCAGTCGCCTTCCTCCAGGTAGGTGATCGCGTCGGTGAAGGGGGCGAGCGCGATGGCGTCGGAGCCGAGATACATCGCGCCCGTGCCGTGGCCAATCGCCAGAGGGCTACCCTGGCGCGCGGCGATCATGAGGTCGTCGTGGCCGGCGAAGATGATGGCGAGCGCGAAGGCGCCTTTGAGACGCGCGAGCGCGTTGCGGACGGCCTCTTGCGGAGAGAGGCCCTTGTCCAGCTCATCAGCGATGACGTGCACGATCGCCTCGGTGTCCGTGTCGCTTTCGAACACGCGGCCCTTCGCCGTCAGCTCGGCCTTGAGCTCGCGGAAATTCTCGATGATGCCGTTGTGCACGACCGAGACCTGGCCGTTCATGTGCGGATGCGCGTTGCGCTCGGTCGGGCGCCCGTGCGTGGCCCAGCGCGTGTGGCCGATGCCGGTATGACCTCTGAGCGGCTCCTTCAGAAGCCGGCCCTCAAGGTTGCGCAGCTTGCCCTCGGCGCGGCGGCGCTCCAGGCGGCCGTTCTCGACGGTGGCGATGCCCGCTGAGTCGTAGCCGCGATACTCGAGCCGGCGCAGCGCGTCGACGAGGTCGGTGGCGACCGCCTTCTGCCCGATAATTCCAACGATGCCGCACATAGGGGTCGGTCCTTATGCAAATCGCTGCGTGGAATAGTGGTATCTTTTGCTTAACATGTCGCTCAATTCACAACCTGTTTCAGAGATTTTTGATTGCGGCCTAGCGCCGGGGGCTTGCCTGAGCGTGCCTATCTCTTAGCCCGCCTTGGCCTTGCGCCGGCCCATCATGGCGCGGAACTTCGCCGCCCACCCGGGACGCTCCTCCTGGGCCGAGCGCTCCAGCGCGAGAGCGTCGGCCGGCACGTTCTTGGTGATGACGCTGCCCGACCCGATGTAGGCCCCCTCGCCGATCTTGACCGGCGCCACGAGCGAGGTGTTCGATCCCACGAACACGCCGGCCCCGATCTCGGTGCGGTGCTTCTGGAAGCCGTCGTAGTTGCAGAAGATGGTCCCAGCGCCGATGTTGGCGCCCGCTCCCACCTCGCCGTCGCCGAGGTAGGCGAGATGGTTGGCCTTGGCCCCCGCCCCAATCGAGACGTTCTTCACCTCGACGAAGTTGCCGATGTGCACGCGCTCGCCCAGCTCGGCGCCCGGGCGCAGGCGCGCGAACGGCCCGACGCGCGCGCCGCGGCCGATGTGCGCCCGCTCGATGTGGCAGTTGGCTTTAATCTCCGCCTCGTCCTCGACGGTGACGCCGGGGCCGAAGAAGACGTTGGGCTCAACGACGACGTCGCGCCCGAGCTTGGTGTCGTAGGAGAGCCAGACCGTCTCGGGCGCAATGAGCGTCGCGCCCTCGCGCATCGCCTCGAGCCGTGCGCGCCTCTGGAACAGAGCCTCCGCGACGGCGAGCTGGTCGCGCGCATTGACGCCCATCACCTCGTCCTCGGCACAGGCGATGACGGCGGCGCGGGCACCTTCGCGCCGGGCGATCTCGACGGCGTCGGTCAGGTAGAACTCGCCCTTGGCATTGGCATTGCCGATGCGCTCGAGCACGCCCAACAGATTGTCGAGACGAAACGCCATCACGCCCGAGTTGCACAGCTTAATGCGGCGCTCGGCGTCCGTTGCGTCCTTCTCCTCGCGGATGGCGGTGAGCCAATCGTCCTTGTCGGTGATGAGGCGGCCGTAGCCGGTCGCGTCCGCGGCCTGAAAACCGAGCACCGCGATTTGCGCTCCCGCGTCCAGCCGTTTGATCAGACGCTCGAGCGTCGCGGCCGTGATGAGCGGCGTGTCGGCGTAGAGCACGAGCACGTCGCCGGAATGGCGCTGAAGCGCCTCGCGGGCGGCGAGCAGCGCATCCGCGGTCCCCTTCTGCTCTCCCTGCATGAAGATGCGCGCTTGCGGCACCTGTGCCAGTGCTTGCGTGCGCACGCCCTCCATCGCGGGACCGACCACGACCGCGAGGCTTTCCGGCCCCAGGTCCTGCGCTACCTCGAGCACGTGGCTTAGCATGGAGCGGCCGGCGATTTTGTGCAGCACCTTCGGGAGCGCCGATTTCATGCGCGTGCCCTGACCGGCGGCGAGAACGACGATGAGCAGAGGGCGGCGGGTCATCGAGCCTCTAGGAGATGCAAAGGGCTGGGCGCGGGTGGGCTCGCGCCCCCGGATACGGAGCAAGCTTCATAGCAGCAAGCTTCATAGACTCATGTTGCATCAGCAAATGCACAAATTTGATAGCGGCGCGCGACAGCCGCGAAAAGAACGGCGCGATGCCTCTCGCTCCGGCGCGCCGGCGATCTGTTGCCGCTCGACCACAACAGGGGTGCGAACCGTTGCAGATTGCCAGGCCGGGCCCGCTGCGCGGTCTCAGTCTTCCACAGGTCCTGTAGCAAATCCGCATCCGCTGCGTTGCCCCACGGGAGGGACTCACCCACCATCCGGCTCGGCGAAGCTTGGCCCGCAAGGGGCCGGTGTGTGTTTGTCCGAATCGATCCATATCCGTTCGAGCGTTCTTACACCTAACCGGGGAAGCCGAAAGAATGTCCGTTCTCCCGACTTACAGCCCGCTCCGCCGCCGAACCCTGACGCCGTATGTGCTGATTTGGATCGCGGTCGCCAGCCTGGCAACGCTCTATCTGGCACTTCTGGGTCTGCGTCCGGAATTCTTCGCGCGCTCCACACGCGGCGGCCCCAACATCGAGCAGCAGCTCACGGAGACGAAGCGCGACATGTCGCGCGCGTTCGCCGATCTCGATCCGCTGCGGCACACGGTCGGCGAGATGAAGCTCGACGTGGCCAATCTGAAGATCGCCGCAAAAGAGAACCTAGCCCACGACAACGAGCTCGCCGACCGCCTCGGTGCGATCGAGACCTCCTCGACGACGAAACGGCCGGAGGTCGTGCGTCTCGGCGAGGCGACGACCGACAGCGCGCAGGCTCCGCCGGCCGCGCCTCCGGCTCCTGCGCGCGATCCCAGACGCGCAGCCGCCAAGACGCCCGCGGGTGCCCCGGTGGCCGTCGTCGCTCCCCTCTCGCAAGGGCAGCCGAAGGCTGCCAAGGTGATCAACAGCGCAAAGAAGCAAGCCAAGCCAGGCCAGGTCGTGACGGGCAGCATCGCCAAGGCGCCGAAGGCACAGCCCAAGGCCAGGACTGGGGCCAAGACCGGGGCGAGGACCGCGGCCAAGTCGGCGCCGGTCGGCGTGCTCTTAGCCACAGGACCATCCGTCGACTCGTTGCGGCTCAATTGGAGCATTCTCTCCGACCGCAATGGAGACTCGGTGAAGAATCTCGAGCCGCGCTACATCGTCAGTGGCAAGGCTGACAAGCGCGTCTATAGCCTGCTCGCCGGTCCCGTTGCCTCGACTGCGCAAGCCAAGAGCCTGTGCCAAGCCATGGCGCAGAAGGGCGTCGCCTGCGAGGTCAGCATCTTCCGCGGCAACGCGCTCTAGCACCCGCAAGCACGCGCGCGCGCCACGTCACTCAGAGCTTTGCTGCGACATACGTGTTGCAGGCGTCGGGATCGCCAGTGTCGGCCCCGCGCAGGAACCAGCGCCTGCGTTGCGCCGAGCTGCCATGCAAGGCGAGCCTGGACGTATCGCCCTTGGGCCTGCTGCCGAGGACGCTTTCGTCGCCGATGTCCCCGAGCGCCGCGATGAGCTGCGCGCGGAAGCGAGCGGAATGGGACCAAGCTTTGCTCGCATGCATCCACACGCCCGCAAAGCAATCGGCCTCGAGCTCAAAGCGGCGCGCAAGATCGGCTCGCTGCTCGGGCATGCGCGCCATCATGTAGCTCAGCATCTGGAAGCGGCCGCGGATGTTCTGGATGTGGTGGCCGATCTCGTGGCCGATGAGAAAGGTGATCCCAGCCTCGCCTTCAGGGCCGAACCGCGCCATCAGGCGGTCCGCGGCACCGACGCCGACGAAGACCGTCTCGTTGCCGCTGCAGTAGGCGGGACCGTCGCCGGCATAGAGGCCATAGCAGTTGTTGGGGCCGAGGCGGTTAACGAAGCGCAAGCTGACCATGCCCACATCGGCCGCCTGCGGCATCAGGCGCTTCCAGGTCGCAATCGAATCGTCCCAAGCGCGCGCGACGATGGCGTGCAAACGCAAGGTGGAGGTGCCACTCGCTTCTGCTGAAGCCGCTACCGGCGAAGGCGCTGGCGCCGCTAGGGGCCCGGCCGCATCGGAGCGCGCATCGGCCGGAGCGTGGCGCTCATCGGCGTTAAGACCCCAAGCGGGCGCGAGAGCCGCTACCGCTCCGACCATCGTCGCCAGCGCCGTCCTACGCACGTGAGTGCTCTGCCTCATGGCACAACCCTTCTTGCTTCGCGATCGCTCCTGCCTTTGGCGCCTCCGTTAGCGCGCATGCTCCCAACTCAGGGACTGCTCGTATTGAACGTGTCGCAACTGCCAATGTTGCCGCTCTCGAGCCCGGTGCGGAACCATTTGACGCGCTGGGCGGAGGTTCCGTGCGTGAACGTGTCGGGCACGACGCGGCCTTGCGTCCGCTTTTGCAGCATATCGTCGCCGATTTGACTCGCCGCATTCAAGCCTTCCTCGACGTCGCCCGGCTGCAGCCGGCTCTTCAATTGGTCGTTGAGGTCTGCCCAAACGCCAGCGAGGCAGTCGGCCTGCAGCTCCACGCGCACCTGCAAGGCGTTGGTATCGCTCTGATCGAGGCTCTGCTTCAACTCGTCAACCTTGTCCATGATGCCTAAGAGCTTCTGCACGTGATGGCCGACCTCGTGCGCGATCACGTAGGCCTGCGCGAAGTCGCCGGGCGCATTGAAGCGCCGCTTCAACTGATCATAGAACGAAAGGTCGATGTAGATCCTCCTGTCGAGTGGGCAATAGAAGGGGCCCATGGCGGCGACACCGGTGCCGCACGCCGTCCGCGTCGCCCCCGTGAAGAGCACCATGGACGGCTCGGCGTAGTTGCGCCCCATGCCGGCGAAGACGCGGTGCCAGACGTCCTCGGTGTCGGCGAGGACCTGCGACACGAAGCGCTTCATGTCGTCCTCGTTGCGCACGGCCGCGCCGCCGGGGAGGCCCGGAATACCCTGGGGCTCGCCGCCACGGCTCGCCTGGCGGCCGGGCGCCGGCTCGGAGTTCGGCATCTGCGGCACCTGCGGGAAGCCGCCTTCGCTCAAAAGCTCGAGCGGGTTGATCCCAACCGCCCACAGGATGAGGCCGATCACGATCAGCATGCCAAGGCTTTTGCCGTTCAGCGGGATCTGAACGACGCGGCCGTCGCCGCCGCCGCTGCCGGGGAAGCGGAACATCGGACCGCCCTCGCCGCGCCGGTCCTCGACGTTCTTACTCTCGCGATCCTCGTCTCCGTATCGCACGACGTTGAGCTCCCGCACATCCCTCAACAGCACCCGGACCGGCGTGCCCGTCGAACGTCACCAGCATTGCACTATTGTGCCCAGGGAGGTGAAGCCGTGACAAGTGGCCGTTGGGCCAGGGCACCCACTCAAGATGCCGACTTGGCGGCCTCGGGCGCGGGCAGTGCCGGCGCGCTCGGTCCCGCGCGGGCTTCCGTGGGGGCGGGCTTCGCCTTGACGCGGCCCTTGAGCAGGCTGCGCACCGCGCGGGCGGCGGCCACCGTGCCCTCGTTCACGTAGGCCTCGTGGTTCCGTTCGATCTCTTTGAGGTCGTAGCCGTAGTTGACCATCAGGCCGAACGCGTCGCGCACGCCCTTCACCGAGGCGTCCGCCATCCAGTTGATGCGCTCGACGCGCGCGCCGTTGCCGAGGTGGAAGCGGGCGACGGGATCGAGCGAGCGGCCGTCCTTATCCTTCGCCACGAGGATATACTCCGCCGCGAGCGCGAGCAGCGCCGCCTTGATCTCGGCCAACTCCGCCGCCTCCGGCGCACTGTCCGGCCATCCGCTCTCCTTCATGGCGGCGAGCAGCGCCTTTGCCTCGGGCGCGCCGTCCGCGGCGGCCGCGCTACGCTCGACCCAAGCGGCAAAGCGCGGCATCGGCGACAGCGTCACGAAGAGCTTGAGACTTTCCACCTCGCGCGCGAGCTCCTCGACCACCTGCTTCAACAGGAAGCTGCCGAAGGTGATGCCCTTGAGGCCCTCCTGGCAGTTGGAGATCGAGTAGAAGACGGCGGTGGTGGGCGGCTTGCCTCTCGCCTCGCCGTGCGGCTCTTTGAGCACCTCGCCGATCGCGCCCGGCATCTCGCGCATCAGCGCGACCTCGACGAAGACGAGCGGCTCGTCGACGAGCGAGGGATGGAAGAAGGCAAAGCAGCGCCGGTCGGTCGGGTCGAGGCGCCGGCGCAGGTCGTCCCAGCCCTGGATCTCGTGCACTGCCTCGTAGCGGATGATCTTCTCGAGGATCGCCGCGGGCGTATGCCAATCGATGCGGCGCAAGACGAGAAAGCCGCGGTTGAACCAGGCGTAGAACAGGCGCCGCAGGTCGGCGTCGACGGCAGCGAGCGCGGGATCGTCCAATAGCCCGGCGCGCAACAGGTCGCCGCGCATGGCGACGATCTCGCCCGTGGCCCCGGCCGCCAGGTTGAGGCGGCGAAAGAATACGAGCCGCGGGCTGTCGAGCGCCGCATTGAGGCCTGAAAGCGTCACGTCGTTGGGATCGTCGAGATAGGCCTTGGCCGCTGCGGCAACGCGCTGCCCATTGGGGCGCAGCTCGGTTGCGAGAAAGCGGAAGAACTTCTCGTGATCGGCGGCATCGAGTTGCGCGTAGCGGTCGAGCAGCTCGCGCGCGATTGCGACGCCCGAGGCCTCGCCGCGCCCCGAGATGAGCGCACGGGCAAGCTGCTCGATGTCCTCCTCGGCGCCGGCGCCGAACAGCGAGCGGGGCAGAAGCGCGCGCCCCTGCTCGGCAACCGAGCTCAAGAGCTCTTGGAGAAAAGCGACATTCACGCTCTAATGCTCCTTCGGTCTATCGCTTCTTGCCCGGCATCGCTCCTCAACGCGCCGCGCGGCCGGCGGGTTCGCGGCGCGCACCGGCACTCTAGCCGGCTCAGCTGCCGCCCGACAGCGCCACGGCGTCGTAGGTGAGGACGCGCCGCGAGCGCGTCCAGGGATCGGCAAGAATTCGGAACTCGGCGTAGTGCGGCAGCTCGCGATGGGCGAGATAGGCCGCCTGGTCGTCATAGATCTGATAAAGAAGGAAGGAGGATCCTTCCACCGGATCGAGACAGACGTCATAGCGGCGGCAGCCGGGCTCGCGCTCCAAGCAGGTGCGCGCATAGCTGATGAGCGCTTGGCGCAACTCCTCTTCTCTGCCGCGCTCGGCTTCCAGGAAGACGGCCACCACGTGCATGACGCCCCTCGAGGGTCCGATGCGCTCAAAGCTGCGTTTCGCTCAAAGCAATGTCCGCAATCCTAACGCCATGCACCAGCGGCGAAATTCGCCATTGTCGAATGCGCGCGATTCATGCGGGACTGCGTTAACCTTTCCTAAACCCGTTGCATTGACATTGCATTAACCATTGCAAAGCGCGGGCCCCATGCATCCTCTTGCCGACACCCAACATCTGACCTCGAGCCTCACCGAGGCGCGCAACGACACCGGCCGCACGGCATTCTGCGGCCCCTACGTGTTGTCCGCCATAACAGGCTTTCCCATCAGCAAGATCGAGGACGTCATCCGGGCGGAGCGCTGCGCCCAGCGCAAGACGGTGGTCAAGGGCACCGGCAGCGACGAGGTCGCAGCCGCGCTTGCCCAGTTCGGCTACGAGACGGTGCTGAAAGAGACCTACATGAGCCGGCAGAGGAAGGAGCGGCCGACGCTGCTCGCCTGGATGCAGAAGCCGCGCAACGTGTGGGCGCACTACATCCTCGCCGTGCACAAGGGCAAGGAGGGGCATTGGATCCTCATCAAGGGCGTCAAGATGTGCGACACCTACACCGAAGGGCGCTGGACGTTCGTGGTGGACGGACCGCACCGGGGGGCGCGCATCATGGAGGTGTTCGAGGTCAGGAAGGCTCTCGGCGTCTAGCGGTCGACGCTTGCCGTCGCTCATGGCACGGGTCTCTACGCGATTTAAATTACTCTCGCAGCTATCTATCTCGTTTGCGCGTCCCGCTTGCTAACCTAAATCCCGACCGCTACCGCGGTCGGATGCTCGCGCGGACGCGCCCTTAACACGTTGTTCAATCGCCAGCTCCTACGACTTAAGACATGCGCACGCCTCTCCCGTTCCTGTCAGCCCTCGTCATCGCCGCCGCGATGCTGGGCGCGCTTACGCCGGCCTCCGCCGTCGACGATACCCAGACGCTCAAGGTCTGCATCGCTGCCGAGCGCAAGGCGGAGCACGATGGCCGCGCCTGCATGGGCCGCATATCCGATCCCTGCCTGGAGCAGCCAAATCACGGCTCGACGATGAGCATTGTGGCGTGCGTCAACGACGAGACGAACGTGTGGGACAAGCTGCTCAACGCCGACTACAAGAGCTTGCTCGCCCTGCTCGACGACAAGGCGCAGGACAGCGTCCGCCAGGCCCAGCGCGCCTGGATCGCCGCGCGCGATGCCGATTGCCACGTGCCCTACGCCATCTACCAGGGCGGCACCTTGGCCAATATCGACATGGCGAACTGTATGCTCGACCGCACGGCGACGCGCGTGCTGCAATTGGGCGCGTGGCGCGACATGGCCCGACCCGAGGAAGCAAACGATCTAATGCAGCAGGACAACTCGGCACAGCCACAGGACCAGCCGAAACCGGACACGTCGGGGCGTTGACGTTGCCGGTCGCAAACGTGGCATTGCGCCGGCGCGGGGCAATCACTTAGTCGAATTTGTACAGTACCTGCGCCAGGACGCCGGCCCGCTCCGAGTTGAGACCCTGATACTGGTGAGGTAGAGGCAGCGTTATCGGATTCTCGGGATCACTATCATACGTGCGCAGAGCGTTTCCCCGCGTCGTCCACATCGCCCAATAGCGCGCGCCGACGCCCAAGCTGATCCGCTCGGTGACGTCGTAGTAGAGCATAGCCTCAAGCTGCGTTCCGACGCCTGTCCCGTCCCCCGGATTGACACTCGCTATCGTGCTTCCCGAATAATGATGATCCTCGGCATTGACCGTCACGTACGGCAAGTATGCGGCATCCCCGCTAAGCCTGACGCGCGGCGCGAGCTTGAACTCCACGGCTGCGCCCAGGCGCAACGACTGCCAGATGGCGTCCTCGGTAATGATCGCATGTCCGGTCGGCGGCCTCGGGCCGTCGTTGCCGGGGCCGCAGGGACCGAGCGCGTTGGCGGTTTGGGCACATCCGTACGCGCCCATCGTCTCGCCGTAGTAGTTGTAGCCTACGTACGTGCCAACGCGGTAGCTCGGCGTGCGCCACCAGTCGTACCCGACATCAATCGTCCCGTACGCAGGGATGTAGCCCGTAACTTTTGAACTGATCGTATTGGTGTAGGGGATGAGAGTATTAGTGTTGTTGATCTTTTCCGCGATGTTGAAGTCCTCGTCGTTCATGTGCCCGCCGCTGATGCTACCCCCGCCGATAAATCCCTTGGCGAACAGGTTCCACGGAGCGGTGATGCGCCCGGTAACCTCTCCGGTGCTCGCGTCCAGGTCATCGTAGGTCAGGCGCGAGATGAGCGAGTAGCTGAGGGCCCCCGTGCTCTTGAAATTTCCCAGATCCTCCTTGTGGCGTCCCCAGCTGTACCAATAGCGGCCGCCCAACTCCAAGCCGAATGCATTGAGCGGCGCCGGCGCATTCAGGAGCGCCAGCTTGGTCCCGTCATGCGACGGCGGTGCGGGCTCGCCAAAGCGGTAGTTCACGCCCAGCTTGAATAAATGCATCTCATCCGAAACGCGTCCCTGTCTTGCGGGCACAGACGAGGTCACTGCACCCGCGGCGCTAAGATTGGCGCTCGGAAGCAGCGTCACCGATTGGTCACCGAGGTTGGCGTAGTCGTATTCGGCTTTGACCGACCAGTTGCCCGGCAGGGCGTACTCGGCGCCGGCGCCCAGCGTCCAGCCCCAACGCGACACGTCGTTGCTGCCTCTGGTGAAGGGATTCCCGTTGGCGCCAAGCCTAGAATCGTTCGTCGCCATATCGATGCTGCCCACTGCCCACGCCGCGCCGGATTTAGCGTAGATCAGACTGCGACCGTTCGGCCCGAGCGCGAGACCGATGCGTCCCGTCAACGCGCCGAACGCGTCGAGGCCGATCTTGCAACTCGAGTTTATGAAGGAGCCCGACAGCGCAGAGCATGTGCTATTGCCTCTGACCTCGGGGAAATTGACCTCGGTCTCGAGGCCATAAACGACCATGCCCGACTGATAGTTGTAGCCGACCTGGCCGCCGGCGAAGGGCCCGGTCGCAAGGTTGGGATTGCCGAAAAGCGATGGGCCAAGCGGATCGGACACCTCGCCCAGGTCGGCGAGGCCGCCCATCTGCGCGCCAACGTAGAAGCCGGTCCAACTAAATGATGGTGTCGCGACGGGTTGCGCAGCCTTGTCGGCCTTCGCAGCTCCTGCCGCGAAGCACAGCGCCGCGCCAAGCCCCGCGGCGAGTTGGCCATACCTGCCCGTGAGCATCGTGTGGTTCCCCCCAAGGCGCAGACGGCCATGCGCACACGTTGCGGTAACGCTAAGTGATTCTGAAACTCCCCAGCAAAGCAATTGAACGCCTGTTCACTAGCAAGACACCTGTTCAACATAAATGAAGATGGAGGCGGCGGGGCTCGCACTGCGGCAATGCGTTGACGTGCTGCACCGGCCGTGACATGCGGGAAACGCACACAAGGAGACGCGCCATGACCGTGCCACCGCTCGCTTCGCTCATCGCCTACGGCGCAATCGTCGTCGCGGCGCTCGCCGCGCTGCCGGTCTGGCCCTGGAGCCGCGATTGGGGCAACGCCAATGCCGGCGCGCTCGCCTATATCCTGGCGGTGGTCTCGATCAACGCGGTGGTCACGCAGACGCTCGGCGGCTGACGCGCGCGCGTCACGGCAGGGAAGGCTCGACCGATGTTGAAGCCGGGCTGCCGGCTCCGCGGCGATGGATGGCAATGCCTATTTGCAGGGACTCGGCAATCCGCTCGGCTCTGTCGAAAAACAGCGCTGCGGCATCCGGCGGGCAAATCTGCGCAGCCGTTTCGCGGAACAGTGCCAGCCATTGCTGGAAATGCGCAGGCGTGATCTGCGGCAGGCCGCGTGCGCTTGCATCGGCGTGCCCTTGTAGGACCCCGTCAGCAGCGTCACCGACGACCAGAACGCGCACATCTTGTTAAGATGCGCGTCCCAATCCGCAACCACCGCGGCGAATACGGGGCCGAGCAAATCATCGCCGCGCACGCGCGCGTAGAACGCATGGACGAGGTCATGGATCATCGGCTCGGTCACACCGGCTTCAAGGCCGGGGGCGTTGGGATGCGGATGACGCGCCATGGGCAAACTTTTCCCCGAAGACATCATGCCTCCACGTCGGACTTGGCCGGGTTCGGCGAGAGCTCCGCAACCTTTCCCGGCCGACCGTTCTGCGCATCCGCGTCCGGCAACGGCGGCTTCTTAGACACGATGTTCGGCCACGCGCTCGCATACTTGCGGTTGATCTCGAGCCAGAAGGCGGTCGCCGCCGGCTCGCTATCCGCCACGATGGCCTCGGCCGGGCATTCGGGCACGCACACCCCGCAATCGATGCACTCGTCCGGATTGATGACGAGCATGTTCTCGCCCTCGTAGAAGCAGTCGACCGGGCACACCTCGACGCAATCGGTGTATTTGCATTTGATGCAGTTCTCGGTGACGACGTAGGTCATATCCAGCAACCTTCGATCGCATGACCCGAAGAAGATATATCTAGAATATATCTTCTTGCCCGTCCATATAAGATATATGTATGATGCATCAATTGCCCGTGAGGCCCTTGAATGCAGCTCACCCGGTTCTCCGACTATGCGTTGCGCGTCTTGATGTTCGCGCAAGGTGCGGGCGGGCGCCTCGTCACCATCGAGGAGATGGCCGACGCTTATGATATCTCGCGGGCACATCTGATGAAGGTCGTGAACGCCCTGACCCGTGCCGGCTATCTGAGGGCCGTTCGCGGTCGCAACGGCGGTCTGCGCTTGGCGATGCCCGCGGAAAAGATCAATCTTGGCGACGTTGTCCGTGCGACCGAGCCCGACTTGGCGCTCGTCGAGTGCTTCACGACTAACGACCAGTGCGTCATCACCAAGTGCTGCAAGCTGCAAGGCGTGCTCGAGGTAGCGCTGGACGCCTTCCTGGCTGTGCTCGATGAGCATACACTGGAGAGCATCGCACTCAGACCGCGGGACTTTGCCGGGCTTCTGCCCGCAAGTTGAAGCCGAGAAGGTGGTAGGACATGGCCCGGGTCCAGATCAAGCGCATTTACGATTCCCCGGCGCGCGTCGACGGCTTCCGCGTGCTCGTCGATCGCCTCTGGCCACGCGGGATCAGCAAAGAGCGCGCGGCGATCGATCTTTGGATGAAATCGATCGCACCTTCGACCGAGCTTCGCCGCTGGTTCGGCCACGAAGCGATGGGCGCAATTCCGCTTCTCTGCGCCCGTCCATCCGAAGTTTGCCGCCCTGCGATCTGGCATAGCGTTAAGACGCCGGTGCGACACCGCGCTTTTAGGCGCCGGCTCGGCCACGGACGCTCGCCTTAGTCCTTCGCGCGCTCCACGTAGGAGCCGTCGTCCGTCATGACGACGACGCGCGTGCCGGCGCCGATGTGCGGCGGAACCATGATGCGCGCGCCATTCGACAGCACCGCCGGCTTGTAGGACGACGACGCGGTCTGGCCTTTGACCACCGGGTCGGCCTCGACGATCTCGAAGGTCACGCGCTGCGGCAGCTCGATTGCGATGGGGATGCCCTCGTGCAGCGACAGCGTGCAGCTCATGCCTTCCTGCAGCCACTGTGCCTGATCGCCCATGACGTCCTTCGACACGGTGATCTGGTCGAAGGTCTCCGGGTGCATGAAGGTGTAGCCGTGGTCATCCTCGAACAAATAGTTGTAGTCCTTCTCGTCGAGGTAGGCGCGCTCGACCTGGTCGGTGGTGCGGTAGCGCTCGGTCACCTTCACCCCGTCGGCGATGCGGCGCATTTCCAGATGCGTGACGGGCGTGCCCTTGCCGGGGTGGATGTTCTCGGCGTGGATGACGACGGCGAGCTTGCCGTCGAGATCGAGCACGTTGCCCTTGCGCACCGATGAGGCGATGACCTTTGACACTTAAGCTCTCCACTGCGTGGGACCGGCGCGGGCTCAAACAGCGCGGCTCGGTAGAATGGTGGGGATTCTCGGGCGCTCTCATACCCTGTCCCGGGCTGAAGGCCAAGCACTGCCCGTTCTCCCACGCTGAAGACGGCTTGGGGGGAGGGAATTTTGCGTGCGGATGGGCTAAAGCGAGCGCATGAGCCATGACACACCCTGGTGGAGCCGCGAGCGCCATGTTGACCGGCGTCCGATCCTCATCGCGCGCGGACGCATCAAAGCGGCCATCCGCCAATGGTTCGAGGGCCAAGGCTTCACCGAGGTCGAGACCGGAACCTTGCAGGTCTCGCCCGGCAATGAGGCGCACTTGCACGCCTTCAAGACCGAGCTTCAACACCCCGATCTTTCCCGCGAGACGCTTTATCTCGACACCTCGCCCGAGTTCGCAGCTAAGAAGCTCCTCGCTGCGGGCGAGGAGCGGATCTTCACGTTCGCGCAGGCGTTCCGCAACCGCGAGCGCGGCGCGTTGCATGCGCCCGAGTTCACGCTTCTGGAGTGGTATCGCGCGAACGCGCCCTACGCGACCGTGATGGCGGATGCCGCTGCGCTCCTCAAGCTCGCGGCGGAGACGGTCGACAACCGCTTTGTCTCGTTCCGCGGCGTGACGTGCAATCCGCGCAAAGAGCCCGAGCAGCTCACCGTCGCGCAGGCCTTCAGCCGCTACGCCGGCATCGACCTGCTCGCTGGCACGCCGGAGGGCAACGTCGCGGGCGGCAAGGACAGGGACCGGCTCGCGGCGATGGCGGAAGCGGCCGGCGTCACGCCGCGCTCCGACGACACCTGGTCGGACATCTTCGCCAAGGTCCTGACCGCGCTCATCGAGCCCAAGCTCGGCAACGGGCGCGCGACACTTCTCACCGAGTACCCGGCTGTCGAGGCCGCGCTCGCTCAGCGCACGGCCCACGATGCCCGCGTGGCGGAACGCTTTGAGCTCTACTGCTGCGGGGTCGAGCTCGCCAACGGCTTCGGCGAGCTCACCGATCCAATCGAGCAGCGCAAGCGCCTCGAGGCGGAGATGGTCAAGAAGGAATGGCGCTACGGCGAGCGCTATCCGCTGGACGAGGACTTCCTTGCAAGCCTCGAGGCAATGCCGCCGGCGTCGGGCTGCGCGCTCGGCTTCGACCGCCTCGTCATGCTGGCGGCGGGCGCGACGCGCATTGATGATGTGATCTGGACGCCGCTCGGCGGTCGCTAATCCCGTTGTGAAGAGGGTCAGTGGCGGCCGCACGCCACAGAGAAGCGTGTGCTCAGATCTTGGCGAACGTGCCGACGGGTCGGCAGGTCGCGCGGACGATGTATTGGTTGGGGTGCGCGACGACCCACTTGGCGCCCTCGATTTGCGACGCCATAACGCAGCCCATTATCGTCGTGCCCTGCTGCAGCGGGATCGGCGGCAACTCATGGCAGGTTGCGCCCTCAAGGATGGAGCAGACGCTGAACACCAGCTGAAGCACAGCTGTTTCTCCAGGTGTATGGCCCGCTAAGGGGCCCGCGTCGGATGTGCCGAATTGAAACTCAAGAGCCCGCACGACGCGGGTTGCCAATCCGGCTTAGCCTCGAGGCTAACGGCCGACGCGTAAAAAAAGCGGAGGCGGAAACGAAAGAATTGGATGTAGGCGGACGGTTTCGCTTGTTTTGCTCAGGGCGCGGCACCCGGTGCTGCCGATCCGAGCTTGCCGGGGTTCAAGAGGTTGAGCTTGAACGGCTTCAACTGCGGGTGCCCCTCTAGAAAGTGCGTGACGTCCTCGAGATCGGTGACGGTCGCCGACGAATAGAGGCCGCTCGAGCAGGTCGCAGGCGTATAGGCCTGCGTCACCATCACGTAGTCGCCCTTGTCCTTGACGAGCGAGCAGGTGCAGGTGGCCTTCGTCGGATCGTTCTTGTCGATGACGCACGACTTGTCGAAGCACCACGCCCAGGGCCGGTCGTTGGCGCACTGGGCGTAGCTCTTGATCGGGAAGTAGCGCGACACCACCATCGTGCCTTTGCTCGTCGTTTTCGCCTCCACGCACGCAACGCGCCCGGCGGAGTAGCCGGTCCGCACCTCGCACGCGCACGCGACGTTGTCCTTATCTCCCGCGATCGGCTTGCACGCCGCCGTCGTGCACAATGCATATGTGCTCTTGCAGAGCGTGAAGCCGGACTTCGCGAAGGCTGTGCCGCTCGCCACGTCCGAGGCGACAATGAGCATGCCGATCAAGACCGCTCTCTTCATGGCGTTCCTCCCTTCGGCTGCGCGCCGCCGATGGCGCGACCGCTGCCGCGGCACCAGCTGAAGCGTGCATAACCGCCGAAGAGTTGCCCCGAGCTAAACGGGACCCATTAAAAGCAATGCGCCTCGCGGGCGGCGCTCGCGCGGATCCTAGTAGAGCGTGCCGAACCTGTAGTTTAGGCCAGCGCGCACCAGCGATCCGGTCGTGTCGAGCGTCCACGTGTTCGCGATCGGCGTGGTGGTGGTCACGGTCGTGCTGCCGAGGTCGTAGTAGAGATACTCGATCTTGGCCGTCCAGGTGCGGCTCAGCTCGCCCTCGATGCCGCCGCCGAGCGTCCAGCCGTTGCGGAACGACGAGCTCGAGCCGGCAACCGAGGGCGTTCCGCAGCTCAGATATGCGTTGCACGCCGCGAAGATCGAGACGGTGGTGTCGGCCCCGATGTAGCCGCCAGTGGCGTAGAACGCCCACTGGTTGAAGAGAACGCCGACGCGCCCACGCAGCGTCAGGAAGAAGTTGGAATCGGTGTTGGTCGAGGTGTCGTAGCCCAACGGCACATAGGTCGTCGTCGCGCTGCCGCCGAGCCCCAGGTAGCCTAGGTCGCCTTCGAGCCCGTAGAGCACCGGGCCGTTCACCCAGTTGTAGCCGAGCTGCGCGCCGGCGACGACGCCGCTCGGCGCCGCGCTCCAGTAGTCGCTCAAGGTGGTGGTGCCGCCGGAGTCGTAGGCCGTCGTGCTGCCCCACGAGCCTCCGAGCTGGGCTCCGAGGTAGAAGCCTTGCCAGCTCTGCGGCGCCGGCGACCATCCGAACGGTTGACCGTAGCCTTGTCCCAGAGCGGGAGCATTGAAACCGACGCCGACGCCACACGCCACAAGTAGTACGAATGACAGACGACGCATGCACCCCTCCCCTCATCGCAACAGTCGCAACTGACGTTCTGCCTACGCCCAAGTCGCCGCTGCGGCGACGGCTGAGACCGAACCGTCCCCGCTATCAACAGGCCGGGCGGGCGATTCCTGGGGACCGTGGTAGAACCGGCGCCCTCGCCGCTCCCCATCGTCCGGGGCGCGAAGGGGAAAGGGAGAGCCCCATGACCGCGTTTCGCCGAACCCTGAAAAGCGCAGCCGACCTCGCCGATGCGGGCCTGATGACGCAGAAGCGCGCCACCGAGGTCGCACCCGTCGAGGCGCGCTACGCGGTGGCGGTCACGCCGGCGATGGCCGCGCTCATCGATGCCTCCGACGCCGACGATCCCGTAGCCCGTCAGTTCATTCCCGATCCGCGCGAGCTCGACCGGCATGCGTCCGATCGCGACGACCCGATCGGCGACAGCTTGAAGAGCCCGGTGCCGGGCCTCGTGCACCGCTACCGCGATCGCGTGCTGTTGAAGCTGGTCAGCGTCTGCCCGGTCTACTGCCGCTTCTGCTTCCGCCGCGAGATGGTGGGGCCCGGGAAGGCGACGGCGCTGTCCGACGCCGAGCTTGCGGCAGCCCTCGCCTACATCGCGGTGCACCCCGAGATCTGGGAGGTGATCCTCACCGGCGGCGATCCGCTCATTCTGTCGCCTCGCCGGGTTGCAGAGGTCACAGCCGCGCTGCAAGCGATCCCGCACGTCAAGGTCCTGCGCTGGCACTCTAGAGTGCCGGTGGTGGCGCCGGAGCGCGTGACGCAGGAGCTGGCCGAGGCGCTGCGCTCGGGCACGCGGGCTGTCTACGTCGCGCTCCACACCAATCATCCGCGTGAGCTGACCGACCTTACCCGCGCCGCCTGCGCGCGTCTCGTCGACGCCGGCATCGTCCTGGTGAGCCAGACCGTGCTGCTTAAAGGCGTCAACGACGACGCCGACACGCTCGAAGCCTTGATGCGGACGTTGGTCGAGACACGCATCAAGCCCTACTACCTGCACCACGGCGATCTCGCGCCCGGCACCGCGCATTTCCGCACTTCCATCGCCGAGGGCCAGGCGCTGATGCGCGAATTGCGCCGCCGGCTCTCCGGTCTCGCGCTGCCGACCTACGTGCTCGACATCCCCGGCGCGCACGGCAAGGTGCCCATTGGCCCTGCGTACCTGTCGGAGAGCGCGGACGCACCAGGCTACACGGTGCAGGACGCCCACGGCGCGCCGCACGCGTATGCGGACTGCTGCGCCGGTCCTCTCAGCCGATGATGACGATCTTGTAGATGAGCAAAAGCAGGACCGTCGCGATCGCGCCGCCAATCACAATGCGGTAGCGCCCCCAGCTATGGCAGATGAGCGCCGCCGCCAGGACGATTGCCGTGAACAGCGCGCTGCCGACATACGGCGTCAGCTTCTGCGCCGTGAGCGCATCTCCGTTGACGTAGCTCAGCCGCAAGACCTCCCCGAGCGTGCGGATGATGATCAGCAGGAGCACGCCGATGCCAATCTGGGAAAGGCGCTCTGGCGGTAGACGTTTCATACTTTCCAGCCTCAAGTCAGCTTGCGCGCGCTCTTGACCTGGGTCAGACTGCCACACCAAGCAAAAGTCCGCAGCAAGGACTAGGCCCCCGGGAGGACCTCAATGAACGAGCAGCTGAAGCGCGAGACCTTTTTCGGGGGCTGTCCGCACGACTGCCCCGACACCTGCGCCATGATCTACGAGGTCGCTGACGGCAAGCTCGTCGAGGTCAAAGGCAATCGCGAGCACCCGATGACGCGCGGCACGCTGTGCGTGAAGCTCAAGGACTATCACGACCATCACTACAATCCCGACCGCGTGCTCCATCCCCTGCGCCGCGTTGGGCCCAAGGGCTCCAAGCAGTACGAGCGCATCACCTGGGACGAGGCGCTGTCAGAGATCAAGGCGCGCTGGACCGAGATCATCGCCACATATGGCGCCCAAGCGATCATGCCCTACAGCTACCTCGGCAATGAGGGGCTCATTCAGGGCATGACGTCGGGGGATGCGTTCTTCAATCGGCTGGGCTCGACCGTCAACGAGAAGACATTCTGCGGCTCGGCGTCCTCGACGGCCTGGCTCCTGACCGTCGGCCCCACGGGCGGCGTCGACCCGGAGAGCTTCACGCATTCCAAGTACATCGTCATCTGGGCCTGCAACACCATCTCGACCAACCTGCATCACTGGCCATTCGTGCTGGAGGCGCAGAAGAAGGGCGCCAAGGTCGTCGTCATCGACGCCTACCGCTCGCGCACGGCAAAGGCCGCTGACTGGCACATCATGCCGCGCCCGGGCACCGACGGCGCGCTCGCCATGGGCTTCATCAACGCGCTCATTGCGCAGGGCCTCGTCGATCAGGAGTGGGTCGACAAGCACACGCTGGGCTACCCCGAGCTGAAAGAGCGCGCCGCTGCCTTCACGCCGGAGTACGTGGAGAGCATCACCGGCGTGCCGGCAGCCGACATCACGGCCTTCGCGCGCGAGTTCGCAACGACGCAGCCGTCCGTGATCCGGCCGGGCGTGGCGATCGAGCGGCATGCCGGCGGCGGCCAGACCATGCGCGCGGTGTGCGCGATTCCAGCGCTCGCCGGCTCCTGGCGCCACGTGGGCGGCGGCCTTTTGCAGATGCCGCTGTGGGAGTTCCCGATCGACTGGGCACGCGTGGCGCGCCCCGATTTCATCAAGCCTGGCACCCGCGTCGTGAACAACCTGCGCTTGGGCCGCGCGCTGACCGGCGAGATGGACCTCGACCCGCCGATCATGAGCTTCTTCTGCTTCAACACCAATCCGGTGAGCCAAGCACCGGAGACCAACAAGATCGTCGAGGGCCTGAAGCGCGAGGACCTGTTCACGGTCGTCTCCGAGCACTTCATCACCGACACTGCGAAGTACGCCGACCTGATCCTGCCGGCGACGATGGCGGGCGAGCATCTCGACATGATGTTCTCGTGGGGCCACTTCTATCTGACGCTGAATGAGCCGGCGATCGCGCCGCGCGGGCGAGGCGATCTCCAACTCGGAGCTGTTCCGACGGCTCAGCCAGACGATGGGCTTCAACGAGCCGCGCCTCGCCATGTCGGACGAGGAGCAAATCGCCCACTTCGTGCAGTGGGATGCGCCGCAGATGGGCGGCATCGACATGGCGTATTTCCGCAAGAAGGGCTACTTCCACCTCGCCGTCGGCACGCCGGACGATCGCCTGCCGCACGCTGACGGCAACTTCCCCACGGCATCGGGCAAGGTGCAGTTCCTCGTCAAGGGCGCCAAGAACTTCGTCGCCCCGCCCTTCCGCTCCATGTACGAGGACTTCCAGCCAGGGCAGGACGTGGACGAGCTGCCGGGCTACATCGCGAACCGCGAGGCGCCCGAGACCAACCCCGACCTCGCCAAGTTCTATCCCTTGAACATCATCTCGCCCAAGAGCCACGGGTTCCTGAACTCGTGCTATGCGAACGAGCCGCACAAGATCAAGGGCCAGGGCGAGCAGTTCGTGCTGATCAACGCCGCCGACGCCGGCCCGCGCGCCATCCGCGACGGCGATCCCGTGCGCGTTTTCAACGATCGCGGCAACTTCGAGGGCTTCGCGCGCGTGACCGACGACGTGCAGAAGGGCGTCGTCGTGGCAACGCTCGGCTACTGGCGCTCGCTCAACCGCTCGGACGGCTCGGTCAACTCGATCTCCTCGGACGAGCACATCAATCTGGGCAACGGCCCGACCTTCTCCGACAACCTCGTCGAGGTCGCGCGCGTCAACTAGGCCGAAAAGCGCCCGATTGCCGGCTAGCCGCCGCTTCTGTTCATGCTTTGTTGGCGGGGGCGACGCTAGAGCTTGACGGATGCGCAAATTTGCGATGCTGGCGAGTGCATCGCTGAGAGGTCTGCCCGTGGCCAATGGCCGCCGAATTCTGACCGTCCTGATCGCCGCCGCCATGGTGCTCGCACCCGTCGGCGCGGCGTCGGCCGCTCCCATGCGCATGGCGCAGCATCGCACCATCCCACGCGATGCATCATCACGACCATGGCGCCATGCAGATGGCGACGATGGACGAGAGCGGCGCCCGCCACTGCCACCACAAGGCTGGCTCCAAGTGCTGCTGCTGCGACAAGGCTGGCTGCGCGCAGACCTGCCTGCAGAAGTGCTTCGGCCAGCTCGCCGTGATGCCGCCGCAACGGACCATGCGGGTGGCATCGGCCTACCGGGTCGCACCACGGCCCGCCGAGCCGCCGCCCGGATGGTCGTCCGCCCCGCAGCCGCCCCCTCCCCGAGCCTGACCTTCTCTCAAAGACGCGAAGCTTGATCGCGTGCGCATGAGCGCGCGCCCGCAACGCTTCGCGAGCCCTTGGGCCGTGCTCAAGGCGTCTCACTTGCGAGAAGGATTGGAGCAATGCAGCTTCAAGCTTCCTGCGATGGCCGTAGGCGCGCTGGCGCTGGCCGCAGCGACGGGCGCAGTCGGATACCGGCTCGGCACCGGCGGCTGGCCCGATGTGATGGCCACTCACGTCTCTGCCCAGACGGCGGACGCGCGCGTCCCGGCCCCGCCAGCCACGACCACGGAGCGCAAGCCCCTCTACTACCGCAACCCGATGGGACTCGCCGACACCTCGCCGGTGCCCAAAAAGGATTCCATGGGAATGGACTACATCCCCGTCTACGCGGGCGAGGATGACGAGGGCAGCATCAAATTCTCGCCGGGCAAGATCCAGCGCAGCGGCGTGCGCAGCGAGGTGATCGGCAAACGCGTACTGACCCGTACGGTGCGTGTGCCCGGCACGGTCGCGCTCGACGAGCGGCGCATCTCGGTCATTACCCTGCGCTTTGACGCCTACCTCGAGAAGGTCGCCGACGTCACGACCGGTAGCCACGTGAAGGCGGGCGAGCCGCTGATGACGATCTATGCGCCCGACCTGCTGACGATCGGCGCCCGGCTCGTGATCGAGGAGCAGACGGGTTGGGGGCCGGCCGACGCCGCCGACCGCGCCACCATCAACGCCCGCAGCCTCAGGGCGCCGGTCATCGGTGCGCGACGGCGGCTGGAGAACATGAAGATCCCGCAAGACGTCATCGACGGGATCGCGCGCACGCGGACCGTCCCCGATACGGTCGTGTGGCGTGCGCCGCGCGACGGCATCGTTCTGGAGCGAAAGGCTGTCGAGGGCATGCGCTCGCGGCCCGGCGATGTCTTGTTCCGCATCGCCGACTACTCTCTCGTTTGGCTGATGGCCGACGTACCGGAGGGCGAGCTTGGCGCGCTGAAGCCGGGCCAGTCCGCAACGATCCATGCCCGCGCGTATCCCGGCCGGGACTTCCACGGCACCGTCACGGTCATCTATCCGCAGCTCAACATGCAGACGCGCACCAATCAGGTGCGCATCGAGATTGCCAATCCCGACCTGGCGCTGCTGCCGGACATGTACGCGGACGTCGAGATCAAGACCGGGGCGGACCAGCAGGTCGTCGTCGTCCCCGACAGCGCCGTCATCGACAGCGGCACGCGCCAAGTCGTCATATTGGACCGCGGAGACGGCCGCTTCGAGCCGCGCGAGGTCAAGCTCGGCCGGCACGGCGACGGCTTTAGCGAGGTGCTCGACGGCGTGAGGGCGGGCGAGAAGGTAGTGACCACGGCGAACTTCCTGATCGACGCGGAAAGCAATCTGCGGGCGGCCATCAAGGGTTTCACGGCGGACAAGCCAGATGCCGCCACCGGCACCGAGGCTACCGCCGGCGCGGAGGCCCATCCATGATCGCCTGGATCATCCGCTGGTCGGCGAGCAATCTGATGCTGGTCTTGCTCGGGGCGCTATTCGCCGCCGGGGCCGGCTTCTACGCCATACAAGAAGTCCCGCTCGACGCCATCCCCGACCTTTCCGACACGCAGGTGATCATCTATACCGACGCGCCTGGCCAGGCGCCGCAGGTTGTCGAGGATCAGATCACCTACCCGCTGACGACGGCCATGCTGTCAGTGCCGCGCTCGCGCGTCGTGCGCGGGTTCTCGTTCTTCGGAGTGAGCTTCGTCTACGTCATCTTCGAGGATGGCACCGACATCTACTGGGCGCGCTCGCGCGTGCTCGAGTACCTGAGCTTTGCCGCGCGCAACCTCCCACGCAACGTGACGCCGACCATCGGCCCCGACGCTACGGGAGTCGGCTGGGTCTACGAGTACGTCGTGATGGCCGCCAAGCGCAGCCTGGCCGAGCTGCGCACGACACAGGATTGGCAAATCAAATACGCGCTGGCCAAGGCGCAGGGCGTGGCCGAGGTCGCGAGCGCCGGCGGCTTCGTGCGCCAGTACAGCGTCGTCGTCGACCCCGGGCGGCTCAAAGCCTTGGGCATCTCGCTGGCGAAGATCAAGGAGGCGATCCGCGCCTCCAACATGGACGTCGGCGGGCGCGTTATCGAGCTGGCGGAGACCGAGTTCATGGTGCGCGGGCGCGGGTATATCCGCAGCGCCAAGGATCTCGAGCAGATCGTCCTGAAGAGCACCGCCGGGACCCCCGTCTACTTGCGCGACGTGGCCCGCGTCGAGCTCGCTCCTGACGAGCGCCGCGGCGTCACCGAGCTCAATGGGGAAGGAGAGGCGGTCTCTGGGGTCGCGATCCAGCGCTATGGGCAGAATGCGCTTACCGTCATCGACAACATCAAGAAACGTATCGGGGAAATCGCAGCGAGCCTGCCCGAGGGCACGCATATCGTCCCGGTCTACGACCGCTCCAAGCTCATCCATCGGGCCATCGAGACGCTCAAGCACACGCTGACTGAGGAAAGCCTGATCGTGGCCTTCGTGTGCGTCGTGTTCCTGTTGCACGTGCGCAGCGCGCTCGTCGCGATCATCACGCTGCCGTTGGGCGTGCTCATCGCCTACATCTGCATGTACGCGCTCGGGATCTCCTCCAACATCATGAGCCTCGGCGGCATCGCTATCGCCATTGGCGCCATGGTCGACGCCGCGATCGTCATGATCGAGAACGCCCACAAGCATCTGGAGCGGGCGCCGCCGGACAAGTCGCGCACCGAGATCCTGATCGAGGCGGCGACCCAGGTGGGGCCGGCGCTATTCTTCTCGCTGCTGATCATCACGGTGTCGTTCCTGCCGATCTTCACGCTGGAGGCGCAGGAGGGACGCCTGTTCAAGCCGCTTGCCTTCACAAAGACGTTTGCCATGGCGGCGTCCGCAATTCTGTCCGTCACCGTCGTGCCGGCGCTGATGATGATCTTCGTGCGCGGCCGCATCCTTCCGGAGGAAAAAAACCCGATCAACCGTTTTCTCATCTGGGTCTACCGGCCCGTCATCGCCGCCGTGCTCAAGGCCAAGACCGTGACGATTGCCTTGGCGGTCGCCGTGCTTGGGCTGAGCATCTGGCCGGCGACCCAGCTTGGCTCGGAGTTCATGCCGAACCTCAATGAAGGTACACTGCTCTACATGCCGGTCTCGCTGCCGGGGCTCTCGATCACCAAGGCGGCCGAATTGCTGCAAACACAGGACAGGATCATCAGATCCTTCCCCGAGGTCGCATCGGTCTTCGGCAAGGCGGGCCGCGCCGATACCGCAACCGACCCAGCCCCCACGGAAATGTTCGAGACCGTCATCAACCTCAAGCCGGAGAGCGCATGGCGCCCCGGCATGACGATCGACAAACTCATCGCCGAGATGGACAAGTCGCTGCAGTTTCCCGGCGTGTCGAACGCCTGGACCATGCCGATCAAGGCCCGCATCGACATGCTGGCAACCGGCATCCGCACCCCGATCGGCATCAAGGTGTTCGGGCGAAACCTGAAAGAGATCGAGCATCTTGCGCGGCAGATCGAGGCGGTGTTGCGCAACGTACCCGGCACGGCAAGCGCCTTTGCGGAGCGCGTCATCGGCGGCTACTATCTCGAGATCGTGCCCAAACGCGATCAGCTTGGCCGCTACGGGCTCATGATCGGCGACGTGGAGGACGTGGTCGCCACCGCGCTCGGCGCCGAGACGGTGACGACCACGGTCGAGGGGCGCGAGCGCTACGCCGTCAACGTGCGCTACCCGCGCGAGCTCAGATCCGATCCCCAGGCGATCGCCCGCGATGTGCTGGTCTCCATACCGAGCGGGGGAACCGTTCCGCTCGGCGAGGTCGCAACCATCAGGCGCACGCAGGGACCGGCATCCATTCGCACCGAGGACGCGCAGCTCGTCGGGTATGTCTATGTCGACGTGCGCGACCGCGATCTCGGCGGCTACGTCGCCGACGCGAAGCGCGCTGTCGCTTCCCAGGTGACGTTTCCGACCGGCTCCTACATCACCTGGAGCGGCCAGTTTGAATATTACGAGCGCGCCAAGGAGCGGCTCGCCGTCGTCGTGCCGGTGACGCTCACGATCATTCTGCTGCTGCTCTATCTCAATTTCCGGCGCATGACCGAGACGCTAATCGTTATGGCCTCGCTCCCCTTCGCCCTCGTTGGCGGTCTGTGGCTCATGTGGTGGATGGGGTTCAATCTTTCCGTCGCCGTGGCCGTGGGTTTTATCGCCCTTGCCGGAGTTGCCGCCGAAACCGGCGTCGTGATGCTGATCTATCTCGACCAGGCGTTGGCCGAGCGACGCAGGCTCGCTCACAGCGAAGGGCGCACGCTCACGCACGGCGACTTGCGCGAGGCCATTATGATCGGTGCGGTGGAGCGCGTGCGGCCAAAGATGATGACGGTAACCGCCATCATGGTCGGCCTGTTGCCCATCCTGTGGAGCACCGGCGCCGGCTCGGAGGTCATGCAACGCATCGCCGTGCCGATGATCGGGGGCATGGTGTCGTCGACGGTCTTGACGCTCGTCGTCATTCCGGCCGTCTACGCGCTCATCAAGGAGAGCGGCTTGCGGCGGCAGCGGGGCTGCGCAGGTGAAACGATGACTGATACTCTTGCGAATAAAGCTGGGATGGCGCCGCCGCTCGGCGCCAAGACGACGGGAAAGGCTTAGAAAATGCGCATGAGAGTTCCGGCAAAGCCGCTTTCCAGCTACCCCTTCTACCTGCAGCCGTTTTTCGCAAACCAAAAACGCAAGTACGGCGAGGTGCTGCAATCGGCGCTTCTGTGGGCGCGCTCGCCGAAGCTGTTCCTGGGCGTCGCCGTCCTCTACGCCATGATCGACCGGCGCTCCTCGCCGATCGAGCCGGCCCTGCGCTCGCTGGTCACGGTGCGCGTATCGCAGATCAACGACTGCCCCTTTTGCGTCGATCTCAACTCGGCAACGCTGATGAAGCGCGGGGTCAGCCCCGAGAAGGTTGACGCGCTCGATGACTGGCGCGCGAGCAACCTGTTCGATGCGCGCGAGCAAGCCGTGCTCGAGTATGCCGAGACCATGACGAAATCCGACCTGCGCGTCGGGGACGAGCTGGTGCAGAGGCTCAGGGCCTTCTTCGACGATGACGGCGTCGTCGAGCTGACCGGCCTCATCGCGTTCCAGAATCTATCGAGCAAGTTCAACAGTGCGTTGGGCGTGCCGGCCCAAGGATTCTGCCGGCTTCCCGGTGCGGGGGAGACGCGAGGATGAGAATACCCTTTTCGCTAGTTGCCGCGGCGGCAGCTCTGATGCTGATGGCGGGGGCAGGCGCCGCCTTCGCCCACGCCAAGATGACGGGAAGCGTGCCCAAGGACGGCGCGACCGTCGCCGCCGGGCTCGCACAGATCGAGATGACGTTCTCCCACCCCATGCGGCTTACGCTTCTGCGCGTGCATCGCTCAGCGGACGATCGCGATGTGCCGCTCAACGGCGTGCTCGCCAAGACCTTCGCGCAGAGCGCCAAGGTCGGCATTGATGCGCTCACGGCTGGCGCCTACGACGTCGCCTGGACCGCGGTCTCGGAGGACGGGCACGTGATGAGGGGCCGCTTCGCGTTCACGGTCGCCGACCCGCCCGATGCTGCGCCTCCACAATGACCGGCCTTGATCTCTTGACGATCGGCTTGCGTGCCCTCGTCTATACCGGCTCGATCGCGGCCGCAGGCGGCGCTCTATTCGCGGCAGGCTTTCCCCGCGCCAGCGCGGCGGTCGCGCCTGCCGTGCAGCGCCAGATCCTCGGTGGATTTCTTCTGCTCTTGGTCAGCGAGCCGCTACGCTACGCCGTGTTTCAGCTCGCCATCGCCGATGGCGACGTGGCGCTGGCGTTCGGACGCGGCATGCGCTGGATGGCCTTCGAGACGCCGATCGGGCAGGCGGCGGCGGTGCGGCTCGCCGCTGCGGCCGTCATCACTGCTACGGCCCCGCGCCATCGGAGCGCACAGCTCGCCGCGGCGTTGGTCATGATCGGCTCATTCCTCCTCGAGGGGCACACGGCAGCAAGCGAGGCGCGCCGCCTCGTCGCTCCGCTGCTCTTCATCCACCTCGCCGCCGTGCACTGGTGGCTCGGTGCGCTGCTGCCGCTGATCGCGCTCACGCGGCGCGCGGAGCCGGCGACCGTCATTGCGACGACCGAGGCGTTTGGAACCCGGGCCGTCTGGATCGTCGCAGGCCTGCTCGCAGTCGGCGTGCTGCTCGCGGCGCTCCTGACGGGTGGCGTTCTCCGCCTCGACAGCGCCTACCAGCAGCGGCTGCTGATCAAGCTTGGCCTCGTTGCAGCACTTCTTTCAATCGCGGCGTTTAACAAGCTGCGGCTCACGCCGCTGCTGCGGCAGGACTTCGCGCTCGGCGCAAAGCGGCTGCGCGCTTCGATCCAGCTCGAGGTCGCTGTGGCGCTCGCCATCCTTGCAGCCTCCGCCTGGCTCGTCGCCACCGCTCCCGACGGCTAGGGTCCGTGGTTGTTATGCGTGGCGAGCCACCGCCCGACCAGCTCGGCAACGGCCCAGCTTCCCGCCACGCCCGCGGCGATGATCGACGAGACCGTGAGATCGAGGGGCACAAGGCCGAGCAGCGCACGCAAAGGCTCAAGCAGCACAGTCAGCACCTGCACCGCCATTCCGCCCAGCACGGCGATATGCAGGAAGGTGTTGCGCTGCGGATTGAGCGTGAGCCGGCGCGAGGGATAGGCGAAGGCGACCTCCGCGATCAATTCATAGAGGAACACTGCTGTCCGCGTCTCCAGGATCGCATAGCCGAGGTAGGGCAGCAGGACGAACAGCGTGATGCCGGCGAACGCCTTCGCCAACCCGGTGACGACAATGAAGCGCACAGATACGGCATCGAGCAGCCCCGCCTTGGCCGGCCTCGGCTTAAGGCGCATGACGCCCGGGTTGAGGTCGAAGGTCAGCGCCAGCACCGGGGCGCCGTTGCCGACCACGTTGATCCACAACAGCTGCACGGCGGTGAGCGGCAACAGGAACGTGCCGCCATCAGGGTCCTTGATTCCAAGCGCAAAGGAGAGGCCGAGGCCGCCCACGACGAGCAAGACGAGCGCGAAGTTAGTGGAGAACAGGAAGCGGATGCACTTCTGGATGTTCTCGTAGATGCTGCGGCCTTCCTCGATGGCGGCAACGATCGTGGCGAAGTTATCGTCCATCAGCACGAGATCGGCGACCTCGCGCGCCACGTCCGAACCGCGCCGGCCCATAGCGACGCCGACGTCGGCGCATTTCAGTGCAGGCGCGTCGTTGACCCCGTCGCCGGTGACGGCGACGACCTCGCCCGCCGCCTTCAAGGCCTCCACCAGCTTGAGCTTGTGCTCGGGTGCAGCGCGCGCAAATACGTCGACCTCGCGCACGGCCACCCGCAGATCCTCAGCCGACATGCGCTCGACGTCGCGGCCGGTCAAGACGCGCTGCGATCGGATACCGATCGCCTCCCCGACCGTCTCCGCGGTCGCCGGGTGATCCCCGGTGATCATGACGACGCGGATGCCGGCGGCGCGCGCGCGCGCCAGCGCATCGGCAACCTCCGCGCGCGGCGGGTCCCAGAGAAGCGCGAGACCGAGAAAGTGGATGTCCGCCTCCCCCTCCCCCTCGCACCAGCCGAGCGCGAGCACGCGGTAGCCTTCCCGCGCCCGCCGGTGCGCCGTCTCCGTCCAGGTCTCTCTCTCGGACTGCGATAGGCGGCTTCTCGCGATGAGCACCTCCGGCGCGCCCTTCAGATAGCTGACGACCTCCCCGGCCTCGAGCACGGTCACGCGCATGAAGCCGTCCGCGCTGTCGAAGGGATGGCTGGCCAGCCGCTCGTGCCCAGCGTTCAGGCGCACGGCGTCGTGGCCGTGCCCGGCTGCGAACGCGAGGAGGGCAAGCTCGAGCGGGTCGCCCACGCTCGCGGCGGGCTCTGCGTCGTTCGCCAGCACCATCGCCTTCAGTGCGCGCGCCTCGTCCACGGCGTCGAGCGCTTTGACGTGCATGCGGTTCTCGGTCAGCGTCCCGGTCTTGTCCGTCGCGATCAGGGTGACCGAGCCCAACGCCTCCACCGCGCTCAAGCGACGCACGATCGCCTTGCGGCGCGCAAGCCGCTCCACGCCCAGCGCCAGTGCGAGCGTCATCGCCGCGGGCAGTCCCTCCGGCACAGCGGCAACAGCGAGCGCCACCGAGAACAAGAGCACATGGCCGATGCGGGCGGGCCCCTCCACAATGAGGCCGCCGAGCGTCAGCGCGATCCCCAATGCCAGGATGGCAAAGGCGACCTGGTTGCCGAACGTACGCAGTCGCCGCTCGAGCGGCGTCACGCCGGCCTCGATGCCGCCGATCATGGTGGCAAGGCGCCCCATGGCGCTTTTCGGTCCCGTGCGGCTCACGGCCATGAAGCCTTTGCCGCGCACGAGCAGGGTGCCGCTCAGGAGCTCTGCGCCGATCCTCTTGTCGACGGGAAGGGATTCGCCCGTGAGGATCGATTGATCCGCCTGCAGCTCGCCGCCGGCCACGTACGTGCCGTCGGCAGGAATGCGATCGCCCGCCTCGACGCGCACGAGGTCACCAGGAACGAGGTCCGGGCTTGCAACTTGCGCAAGAGCGCCATCGCGCATCACCCAGACGTAGGGCGTCGCGAGCGCCTTGAGGCGCGAAAGCGCCGCCTCGGCCTTGGCCTCCTGGTAGGTGCCCAGACCGGCGTTGAGCACGAGGATCACGGCGATCGCAACCGCCTCGATCGGGACTCCCTGCGCCCCGCCGTAGGCCCACAGCGCCAGATCGACGCCGAGCGCGAACAAGAGGATGTAGATGAGCGGGCTCGCGAACTGGCGCCCAAGACGCTGCCAGACGCTGGTGGGGGGCGCCTCAGGGAGCGCATTGGGGCCATAGCGGGCGAGCCGCTCGGCCGCCTCGGTGCCGCTGAGGCCTCGAGGGCTACCGGCTGCTGCCTCGCTCACAGTTTCTCCCCTCGCGGAGAATCGCTCTGCACTCGCATATCATCTCCGGAAATACAGCCCGCCGGGGCCATTTCCCGGGTGGATCGGGCTTGCCCTTCAAGTTGGGGCGCTGCGAAACTACATATTCGCACAAAATCTAACGCGCGCGAGACATAGGCGCGACTGGCACCTGTTTTCGTTATTCAAGACAACATGATTCAAGACAACATGCGTCGTGGAGCGAGCCCAGACATGACCGAGATCACGACTGCCGAGCCCCGCCCCAAGACCTCACGCCACAACGGCAACGCGCCGGTGTCAGAGCGCGGTGGCGCGCTGGCGCCTACTCCAACCGATGCCGTCCGGGCGTGCCGGCCGGACTGGCTCGCCGAGGACGGCAGCGATCCCTCGCAGGAGTTGGCGAACGCTCTCGACCGGTCGCTCAACTACGCGCGCTCGCGCTTCACCCTCGGTCTGTCGCCCGCGGCGCTGGCCGAGGCCTACTTCGATTGGCTCATCCATCTCAGCGCGGCGCCCGGCAAGCAGCTGCAGCTCACGCAGAAGGCTTGGCGCAAGTGGCTGAAGCTCGCGCGTTACGTCGCCTCGTTCCAGCCGCTGCAGGGCGCGCACAAGTGCTGCATAGAGCCGCTCCCCACCGACAGGCGCTTTGCCGCCGAGGGGTGGCAGGGCTGGCCCTTCGACATCATCTACCAGGCCTTCCTTCTGCAGCAGCAGTGGTGGCACAACGCCACCTCCGACGTGCACGGCGTGACGAAGCTGCACGAGCGCCAGGTCGAGTTCACGGCCCGCCAGCTGCTCGACGTGCTCTCGCCCGCCAACTTCGTCGCCACCAACCCCGAGGTCCTGCACAAGACGGTTGCCGAGGCCGGCCTCAACCTCGTGCGCGGGTTCTGGAACTTCGTAGAGGACTGGGAGCGGTCGCTCAACGGACGCGCGCCCGCCGGCACGGAGGCGTTCAAGGTCGGCGAGAACGTGGCGGTGACGCCGGGCGAGGTCATCTTCCGCAACGAGCTGATCGAGCTCATCAAATACGAGCCCACGACTGACAAGGTCCGGCCCGAGCCGATCCTGATCGTGCCGGCCTGGATCATGAAGTACTACATTCTCGACCTCTCGCCCGCGAACTCGCTGGTGAAGCAGCTGGTCGAGCAAGGATTCACGGTTTTTATCATCTCCTGGAAGAACCCCACGTCGGATGACCGCGAGCTCGGGCTCGACGACTACCGCACGCTTGGCATCGGGGCCGCACTCGAGGCGATCGCAAAGATCGTTCCCGATCAGAAGGTGCACGGCGTCGGCTATTGCCTCGGTGGCACGCTGCTCGCCATCGCCGCTGCCGCCTTTGCGCGCAACGACCACGATGCCTTCAAGACGCTGACATTCCTTGCTGCGCAGGTCGATTTCACCGAGCCGGGTGAGCTGAGCCTCTTCATCGACGAGAGCCAAGTGTCGTTCCTCGAGGACATGATGTGGGAGCAAGGCTATCTCGACGCCCAGCAGATGTCGGGCGCTTTCCAGATGCTGCGCTCCAACGACCTCATCTGGTCGCGGATGGTGCGCGACTACCTGATGGGCGAGCGCCGCCCGATGATCGACCTGATGGCGTGGAACGCCGATTCGACGCGCCTGCCCTACCGCATGCACTCGGAGTATTTGCGCGAGCTCTTTCTCAACAACGACCTCGCTGGCGGACGCTATCGCGTCGAGGGCAAGCCGATTGCGCTCACCGACATTCGCGCGCCCGTGTTCGCCGTCGGCACTGAGCGCGACCACGTGGCCCCCTGGCGCTCGGTCTACAAGCTCCACCTGTTCCTAGATACCGATGTGACCTTCCTGCTGACGAGCGGCGGGCACAACGTCGGCATCGTCTCCGAGCCCGGCGTGCCGGGCCGGCATTACCGCGTACGCACCAAGTCCGAGCTGGGGCGCTACGCGGACCCCGATAGCTGGGTGCGCGAGACCGGCGTGAAGCCCGGCTCCTGGTGGCCGGAATGGTTTGGCTGGCTGGCGCAGCGCTCCGGCCCCGCGCAAAAGGTGAGCAGCCTCGTCACCGAGCCGCCCTCGCTGGCCGCGGCGCCCGGCACCTATGTTCGCTCAGATTGATATGCGCACATGATCACTTTGCAGGATTGCATCGCCTTTTGCGGCCTCAGCGAGGAGGAGGTGCTGGCCCTTGCCGAGCACGAGCATGTCCCCGAGATCATCGCGGCGGGCCTTGCCAACCAGCTCATGAAGCAGCGCCACGGGCCCGATAAGGTGCGCACCATGATCGTGGAGGACATTCGCTCGGCCCTGCAGCGCGGCGACCATCGCCACGCCCAGGAGCTGTTCGCGGCGCTGCGCCATTTTCTGAGCACGCATCCGCAGGGATGCGAGGCGGTTATGCACAGCCCGCGCCGCTGAACGAGACCATTCAGGCGTCCGGCAATCGTATTGCCGCACGCTTCGAACTCCCGCACCACCACAACGGAGGTTGTCATGATCGAGCTTCTAAAGGACTTTCCGAGCAACGTTGTCGCGCTGTCAGCTTCGGGCCAGGTGACGAAGGCTGACTATGAGAAAGTGGTGATCCCAGCGGTGGAGCGCGCGCTCGCCCAGCACGACAAGATCCGTCTTTACTATCAGATCGGCGCCGACTTCGCCGGCATCGATCCTGGCGCCATGTGGGCGGACACCAAGGTTGGCATGGGCCACTTCCTCAAGTGGGAGCGCATCGCCGTCGTCACCGACATCGAGTGGATCAAGCTCTCGGTCACGGCCTTCGGCTTCCTGATGCCGGCGCAGGTGAACGTCTACTCGACCGCCGAGGCCGCTTCCGCGCGCAAATGGATCAGCGCCACCTGAAGCGCCCGCAACCGCTTGACCGCTCGGCCCGCGGCTGGGAAAAGTCGCCGGGTCGGCGCGGCAGCGTTCCACCCACCGGCGTCCGCCGGCGAGCGCGAGGGTTGATCGATGACTGCTGCGGGCGCCGCCCTCGTGGGCGACATTGGGGCGACGAACGCCCGTTTCGCTCTCGTCGCAGCCGACGGCACGCTGACGACAACGCGCGTGCTCGCGTGTGACGACTACCCCACCCTCGCCGCGGCGATCACCGCCTACCTCGCCGATGCCGGCGGCGCCGAGCCCGCACGAGCCGTGCTCGCAGTCGCCGCCTCGCCCACGGGTGACGAAGTTTCCATGACCAACCACCCGTGGACCTTTTCTATCGAGGCGCTGCGTCGGCAGTCTCGGGTTGCAGCGGCTCAACGTGGTCAACGACTTCCTCGCCAATGCCGCGGCCATCCCGCACTTGCGCGAGAGCGAGCGCGTTCAGGTCGGTCCCGGCACGGCGGCGTTGGATGCACCAATCGGCGTCATCGGACCCGGAACTGGGCTCGGCGTCAGCGCGCTCGTTCCCACGAACGCAGGCCCCAAGGCGATCCCCGGCGAAGGCGGCCACGTCACCATGGCGCCGGCAGACGCGCGCGAGAGCGCCGTGCTCGAGATCATGCGCTCCCGCTTCGACCACGTCTCCGCCGAGCGCGTCCTGTCGGGACCCGGGCTCGTCAATCTCTACAATACGCTGTGCGAGATTTCGTGCGTGCCCGCCGCGCCGCTCACCGCGGCCCAGATCACCGATCCCAAGACCAGCGCGGAGGATGCGTGCGCGCGCGCGGCGACCGACATGTTCTGCGCGATGCTGGGGACGGTCGCCGGCAACCTCGCGCTGACGCTCGGGGCACACGGGGGCATCTACATTGCCGGTGGCATCGTGCCCAAGCTTGGCGAGGCCTTCGCCAATTCGCCGTTCCGAACGCGCTTCGAGGCCAAGGGCCGGTTCAAGACCTACCTCGCCCACATCCCGACCTACGTCATGGTGCGCCCGTTCGCAGCCCTGCTCGGAGCCTCCAAGCTCCTCGACGCGCCCTGAGCACAAAGCCTCAAATGGGTTCCACCACCACCTGCCCAAGAAGGCGCTCGACATCGTCAGCGCTACAGAGGTCGGTCGCCGGCGTCAGCAGCGCCGCCGATCCCGCCGCAATGGCGTGGCGCAGCGCCTCTCGAGGCACCTGCCCGTTGCTCAAGGCCCAGACGAAAGCCCCGAGAAAGCTGTCTCCCGCGCCCACCGCGCTGACAAGCTTCACCGGCAGCCCGGCGGCAAACCAAGCCTCCTCCCGGCCGACGAGCAAGGCGCCACGCTCGGCAAGCGTCAAGGCGACGAACTCGGCCCCTCCGGCCGCGACCAGTCGGCGGCAGGCGTCGATCCAGTCGGACTTGCACTCCAAGGGCTCATCCATCAGATCGCGCAACTCGCGCAAGTTCGGCTTGATGAGGTGCACGCCTTTGCGCAGCGCCGCCTGCAGCACGGGCTTGGTGCCGTCGATCACCAGCTTCGCTCCCGTTGTCCGCGCAATGTCGGCCAGGACGCTGAAGAAATCCGGCGGCACGCCCGGCGGCAGACTGCCGCTGGCAACAATGAACGCAAGCGGGGCCTCGAACGAGGAGACCTGGTTGAGGCAGGAGCGCCATTCCTGCTCGCTGAGCTGGGGCCCCGGCAGCACGAAGCGGTACTGCTCGCCGCTCGCCTCCTCGGAAACGGTGAAATCCTCGCGCGACTCCTCGGCGATCGCCACGGTGCGGCTTTGGACGCCCTCCGCGTCGGTCAGCTTGCGCAGGAGTGCGCCTATCAGGCCGCCCGCCGGATAGACCGCGACGACGTCGCTGCCGAGCCGGCGCACGACGCGCGCGACGTTGATGCCGCCGCCGCCGGGCTGGCGCAGCGCCGGGCCGCAGCGCAGCTTGCGGATGGGCTCAAGACGCCCGACCGAGGTGGAGACGTCGATCGTCGGGTTGAGGGTCAGCGTGAGAATGCTCGCCATGATCGTTGCCGGCGCCCCCGAGCCGATGGCGCTATTTGAGGATCTCCGCCTCCGCGTGGGCGAGCTGCGCCGTAACGCGCCCGAGGAACTCCTCCCACGACAAATTGAAAAGGCCAAGCAAAAGGATAAGGCCGCCCGCCGTCAAGCTCTCCTCGCCGGTCTCGATGCGCGTGACGGCGAGCTCGGGGATCTCGAGCGCGGCGGCGACGCGGTCGCGCAACGCGTGATGCTCCTCTTGCAGCTGGCGCAGGGCCAAGCCGACGGCGAGATCGTAGGTCGCGCGCTTGTGCATAAGGGGCCCTCCTTCGCGTCAGGTCGCTGCACCCACCCTAAACGCCGAACGGATATGTATCAGGCAGGCCTTCCAATTGCACGGTCTCGAACGGTGTCACGGCCCGCGTCTCGTCGAACCAGATATACTCGTCGAACTGCTGAGGCAGCACGGCCTGGAAATAGTGGCTCGCCAGCTCCGTCTCCGGCCGGTAGATGACGCCTATGGCACGCTCCAGCCGCGGTTTCGTGATGGCCTCGCGCAGCTCGCTTTTGAGGGTCGCGCCGAGCGGCAACAAGAACTGCCTCTTGCCCGTGCCGTGCGTGCCGGCATGGCACAGCCGCTCGTAGCTGCGCGCGAGCGCCGGGCGCACGCTCTTGAACTCCACCGGGCCGTCCCAGTCGGAGGCCGCCGCCACGCTGCCGTGGTCGGTGCCGAAGCCGACGAGGTAGGCGCCGGTGCCGAACTCGGAGCGGCAGAGCTGACCGATGTTGTGCTCGCCCCGCAACGACATCTCGGTCGCCCGCGCATTGCCGACGTGAGAGTTGTGCGCCCACACAATGGCCTTGGACTGGGGCCCGTAGAAGTGCAAAAGCGTCTTCAAGGTATCGAACATGTGCGAATCGCGCAGGTTCCAGGAGGCGCGCGAGCCGTAGTACATGATGCGGTAATAGCGCTCGGCGTTGGCGATGAGACGCGCGTTCTGCACAGCGTCGAGGAAGCGCTCGCCGTCGTGCAACGCATACTCGCTCGACTTGGCGAGGATGCTGTCCAGCATGTGCACGACGTCCCTCTCGCACGAGCGATAGTGGCCGGTGAGCGCGGCGCGCCCATACGTGGCGGGGTCGGCCTGCCACGGCGTCAGGCAACCATAGCGCTCGCGGGCGATCGCCGCGGTTTGCGGATCGACGTCGTCGAGATAGGCGAGCACCGAGCGCATAGAGTTGTAGAGGCTGTAGAGGTCGAGCCCGTGGAAGGCGACACGCCGCTCGGGCGCCACTGTGCTGTTGTGATCGCGCAGCCAGTCGATGAAGCTGCGCACCTCCTCGTTGCGCCACATCCAGGTGGGGAAGCGGGCAAACGCGGTCCACTCCGACGGGGGGAAGTCGAAGTGGCGCACGTAGTGGTCGACGCGCGCGGCGTCCGGCCAGTCGCCCTCGATCGCGATGAAGCGGAAGCCCTTCTTCTCGATCAGCTCGCGCGAGATGCGCTCGCGCATCTTGTAGAATTCGCTCGTGCCGTGCGTCGCCTCGCCGAGCAGCACGATGCGCGCATCGCCAATCCGCTCGAGCAACGGCCCGAGGTCTGCCGTCTCGATCGATTGGAACCCTTCGCCGGCTTGTGCGACCGCGCGCGCAAGCTCGCCCTCCGTCTGCTCCGCTTTGCGCTCCGGGTACTGCTTCGCCGGGGGCGCGAAGCCTTCAGGCGACCAACCTTCGGCGCCGACGAGCGGCACGAAGCGTACGTCGGCGATGTCCTCGGTCTTGTATTCGTCCTCGGAGACGCGCGTGACGCGCACGAGCTCCTGCCCGCGCGGATCGCTGCCGACCGGAATGACGAGGCGCCCGCCGACCTTGAGTTGGGCTTTCAGCGTCTTCGGCACCTGCGGGCCGCCGGCCGCGACGATGATCGCATCGTAGGGCGCATGCTCGGGCCAACCCTGCGTGCCGTCGGCGTGCAGGACGTGCACGTTCTTGTAGCCGAGGTCGGCGAGCTTCTCGGAGGCGCGCGCGGCGAGCTCGCCGATGCGCTCGACCGTGTAGACCTCGCCGGCGATGCGCGACAGGATTGCCGCCGCATAGCCGGAGCCGGCGCCGATTTCCAGCACCTTCTCGCCGCCCTCGAGCGCCAGCGCCTCGACCATGAAGGCGACGATGTAGGGCTGCGAGATGGTCTGCCCCTCGCCGATGGGGAGCGGCGTGTCGTCGTAGGAGAACTCGCGCAGGTGCTCGGGTAGGAACGCCTCGCGCGGCACGCTGCCCATAGCGTCGAGCACGAGCTTGGAGGATACGCCGCGGGCCGCGATGTGGTCGGCGACCATGATGCGACGCAGCTTCGCGTAGTCGGCGGCAGGCGGATCCGCCGCGGTATGCCTGCGCTCCGCGCTCACGAGCGCGCCTTGAAGGTGCGCGCCGAGACCGGCCAGAGCTCCTTTATTTCGGCGGGCAATTGCTCGATGACGTCCCCGACCTCGCCGGGATCGCAGTGATGCGCGATGAGCGCGAAGACGTCCTTGACGGCGGCTTCCGGCGCCAAGCGCCGCGGCAGCATCTTGATCATGACCTCATCGAGGAATTTCTGTCGGGAGCGGACCTTCTCGGGCGTGCGCGAGGGGCGCCAGCCGTCATAGTAGATGCCGCGCACGATTGTCGGAAGCTGGGCCCCGAGCTCGATCGCCTCCTCCGGCGTCAAGCGGTCGCGCAATTGGTGCAGCACGCTGCGCAAGACGCTCAGCGCCTCCGTCTCATCGGCGAGGTCGGCGTTGTCGCGCAGCTCCTTGAGCCACTCCTGCATCTGCTGCACGCCATGGGCGATCGCTGGGGGGATGGTCATGGGCGAAGCTCCTTGAAACGGCCGGCGAACTCGATCACCCGCGGTGGCGCCCCGCATTGAGCTGCGTCAAGTAGCGGCGGCGCGGCGAGCAGCTTCACGCCAACATAAGGATATTTCGCTGGCCTACGTTCCCGCCGTCTTGCGCCATCCAATGGCTTTTGAAGCGACTTTGATGCGGCCAGCCCCCGGTTGCCGCGCAATTGATCCCGGTCAATCCCGAAGGGCAAGCGCGGCGCCAGAGTACCTATATTATTGGGTAGGGGAGGGGCAGCCGATCGTGAAATTGGAGGTTCCCCATGAAGGTCAAAAACGCAATGCACAAGGGCGCCGAATGGGTTGCGCCCGAGACGTCCGTCGCCCATGTCGCCAAGAAGATGAAAGAGCTCGACGTTGGCTCGATCCCGGTCGGCGAGAACGACAAGCTCATCGGCATGGTGACGGACCGCGACATTACCTGCCGCGCCGTGGCCAACGGCCACGATTTGAGCAAGCTGACGGCGCGCGACGTCATGACGAGAGGCATCTTCTATTGCCGCGACTCCGAGGAGCTCGATGACGCGCTACGCATCATGGAGACGCGCAAGATCCGCCGCCTGCCCGTCATCGACGAGAACAAGCGCATGGTGGGCATGTTGAGCATCGGCGATATCTCGCACGCCGCCTCGCGCGAGCTCTCGGGCGAGCTGATGACGGCCGTCTCGGCCCACCACAAGTAGGCGGCCGCCGTCGCAGAAGACGCCCGGGGCCGCGCGGCGGCGCCGGGCATTTGCTCCGCTGGCCTCAAGCCTTTTCCGGACCGTTCAATTGTAAGGTGGTTTTCCCAGGGGGCGCCGACCCACTTGATCTAGATCAAGGCGCAGGGCGGCCAAATGCCGCCTGAAGCTATGGTCGCCTGATCTGCGACAGCAGCGGATAGCAGCGTGCCGATGATGTACTGTGACGTGCGCCGGCGCTAACATCGCGGCAGAACGGCTGGTGAGAAACCAACGGAGCACATGCGCAAGCCTCGATCGATTTGCCTGGAGTGTCCGGCCCTCGTCAAAGGTCTGTGCGGAGCGCTGTGCGAGGACGAGCTGACGCGGCTCAGCGCTGGCGCCTGGCACCGGCGGTTTCAAGCGGGCCAAGTCGTGCACGCGGAAGGCGAGATACCGCCGTCCTTTTGCGCGGTCATCGAAGGCGTCATGAAGCTCATGAAATCGCTCCCCAACGGCAGCCAGCAGATCGTCGGCCTTTTGTTGCCGGGCGACTTCCTCGGCCGCCCGTTCGGCCGGGAGGCAAACGCCTCCGCCGTGGCGGCAACCGACGTCAAGCTATGCTGGTTTCCGCGCGCTGCCGTCGAGGCGCTCGCAACCAGGTCCGATCCCGTCAAGAGCTGGTTTTACGAGCGGGTCGCCGACGACCTGGAGAAGGCGCAGGACTGGATCATGCTGCTCGGGCGCATGAGCGCCGAGCAGAGGATTGCCGCCTTCCTGCTATCGGTCGCGCGCCGGACCCAGACGCGCGATGGGGAGCCGGCCGGGGCTGAGGACGGCGCGCCGCTGCCGCTTTCGGCCGAGACATTCATCGAGCTGCCGATCTCGCGCACGGAGATGGCCGACTATCTCGGGCTCACCATCGAGACGGTGAGCCGGCAGATCGCGCGCCTGCGCGAGCGCGGCGTCCTCACCGTCGGCGCCTCGCGCACGATGGTCATTCACCGCCCCGACGTGCTCGAGGCGACCGTGGAGAGCATGCCGGGAAGCGAGCGGGCCAAGGACGCCCTGCGCGCGTGAGACCGGCGGCATTACGCCGCTTGAGCGCCTTGATCCTGATCAACGCACGGGACGCCCGGGGACGCATTAAAGAGGCATCGCGTTCCGCGTGAGCCGCCGACTACGGCCATAGCGGAACTGGTGCATCCCATGAGGCCCATCCCATGAGCCCCGAGGTC
Source organism: uncultured Alphaproteobacteria bacterium (assembly GCA_963724945.1). Lineage (GTDB taxonomy): Bacteria > Pseudomonadota > Alphaproteobacteria > Rhizobiales > Hyphomicrobiaceae > Hyphomicrobium_A. Next base: position 2,719,143 of record CAVRWL010000003.1, read on the forward strand.
GTCAAGCGCTACTCGGCCCCCGTCCCGCGCTATACGAGCTACCCGACCGCGCCGCACTTTTCCGACGCCGTCGGCCCGGACCAGTACGAGGCTTGGCTCGCCGCGCTGCCCGAGCACGCTCGCCTCTCCCTCTACCTCCACATCCCGTTCTGCACCGCGCTGTGCTGGTATTGCGGCTGCGCCACCAAGGCAGTGCGCCGCTACGAGCCGATTGCGGGCTATCTCGCGACGCTCAAACGCGAGATCGCCGAGGTGGCCCGGCGCATTCCCGCCGGCCATACGGCAACGCACGTGCACTGGGGCGGCGGTTCGCCCAACATCCTCGGGCCCCGCGACATCCTTGCCCTCGCCGAGGCGACGCGCTTGCACTTCCACGTCGCTGCGGACGCCGAGTTCGCCGTCGAGGTCGATCCGCGCGGGCTCGATTGCGACCGCATTGCGGCCTTGGCCGAGGCCGGCGTCACCAGAAGTCTCGATCGGCGTGCAGGACTTCGATCCCAAGGTACAAGCCGCAATCAACCGCGAGCAGTCGTTCGCGACCACGCAAGCAGCGGTCGCGTCCTTGCGCGCGCACGGCATCGACAAGATCAACATCGACCTCGTCTACGGCCTTCCGCACCAGACGCGCGACAGCGTCGAGGAAACGATCCACCAGGTGCTCGCGCTCGCCCCCAGCCGAATCGCCGTCTTCGGCTACGCGCATCTGCCCGAACGCTTGAAGCACCAGCGGCTCATCGACGAGACGGCACTGCCGGGCGTCGTCGAGCGCTTTGCGCAGTCCAACCGGCTCGCGCACATCCTCGCCGCCGCCGGCTATCAGCGCATCGGGCTCGATCACTTCGCGCGTGCCGACGACCCTCTCGCCACCGGCCCCGTTGCCCGCAACTTTCAGGGCTACACGACCGACATGGCCGATGCGCTCATCGGGCTGGGTGCCACGGCGATCGGACGGCTGCCGGCCGGCTATGTGCAGAACGCAGTGCCTATCGCCGACTATGAGCGCGCCGTTGCCGAGCGCGGCCTGGCGACGGCGCGCGGCGTGGAGCTTAGCGAGGCCGACCGCATGCGCGGCTTCGTCATCGAGCGCTTGATGTGCGATCTCGTCTTTCCGACCGACGAGCTGCGCCGCCGCTTCGGGGATGCCGCGCAGCCGATCCTGGAGGAGGCGCAGGCGCTCATCGAGGCCGACCAGGACCGTCTGATGGAGCCCGATGGCGAAGCGTTCCGCGTGACCGAGCGCGGGCGCCCGTTCGTGCGCGCGATCGCGTCGTGCTTCGACTCCTACCTCGACACGAGCCAAGCAAAGCATTCCTCGGGCGTTTAAAGCGAAAGGAAAGCGAGATGTTGGGGGATCACTTCTGGCCGGCCATGTATCCGGGCATCATCGTCGGGCTGCTGGTCGGTCTCGCGTCCGGTGGCATCGTGTCGACGGTCCTCGGCGCGGCTGGTGGGTTTGCCGGCGCCATTGCGCTGTATTTCCTGTTCGACTGGATCGGGCTCCCGGAGGGCATCGTATCGCTTGCCGGTCTCGTCAGTGGAGCGATCGTCGGCGCCTACCTTCTGATGACGATCGGCAAGCGGCTCATGGGTCCACGCGCGGGGGGGCCGCGTGCCGGGCAGCGAAGCTAATCGGAGACCTCGAACTTGCCCTTCGGCGCCACGCTCGAGGGCAGTCGATTCGGGTGAGAGCGGGCGAACGCTGCGGGAGAACGAGCCGCCCCGGATCAATCGGATTGCCAACCAAATGACGACGGCGGCGTGCGACGGGAGGTCTCAGACAGTTGAGTTTCTCGAACGAAAACGCCACTTCTGCGCCTGCGGGTAGGCGCGCACCGCACTTCATTGTTGACAAAAATTCTCAGGTTTCAGAAGAAAGACAGAGAGCCTTGCAGATCGAGGCAAGGATGGGCCGCGCAAGGCAGACGCGCAGCGTATGCGGCACGAACTGGAGACAGGAAGCATGCTCAACTCTTCACGGCGGGCGTTTGCTCTCATTGCAGTGATCTGCGCCGCCGCACTCGGTGCAGCGGCCTCAGCCGCCGCGGCAGACAGCACGGAGTTGAGCATCTCCATCAAGGACCACAAGTTCGACCCGTCGCAGCTCAAAGTTCCGGCCGGCAAGGCGATCAAGCTCACGGTCAACAACCTCGACGCCACGGCTGAGGAGTTCGAGAGCTCGGCCCTCGATGTGGAGAAGGTCGTCGCCGGCAAATCTTCGGCCGTTGTTCGCCTTAAAGCGCTCGCCAAAGGGTCCTATCCCTTCGTCGGCGAGTATCACGAAGAGACCGCCAAGGGTGTCTTGATCGCGGAGTAACGGCATGCTGGCTGCGCTGATCATCGTATTCCGCGAGGTCCTCGAGGCGGGCCTCATCGTCGGCGTGATCCTCGCCGCCTCGCGCGGCGTGGCGGGGAGCGTGCGCGCCGTCGTGCTCGGCACGCTCGCGGGCATCGCCGGGGCCGTCGTCGTCGCGCTCTTTGCGGCCAAGATCTCCTCCGCCTTCGACGGGCGCGGGCTTGAGCTCTTCTCCGCCGCCGTGTTGCTGCTCGCTGTCGTCATGCTGACCTGGCACGTGGTGTGGATGTCCGATCACGCGCGCGAGCTCACCCAGCGCCTGCGCGCGCTCGGTAAGTCGGTCGGTGTCGGCGGCGAGTCGGTGGCCGTGCTCGGAATCGCCGCCGGAAGTGCCGTGATGCGCGAGGGCAGCGAGGCGGTGCTGTTCATCAGCGGCATTGCCCTGCAGAACACCGACACCGCGGCCGGCCTGGCGGTCGGCTCCGCTGCCGGGCTTGGGCTCGGCGCCCTTGTCTCGGCTGCGATCTACTTCGGGCTCTCCGCCATCCCGCTGAGATGGTTCTTTACGGCCACGGGCGCGCTCGTCACCATGCTCGCGGCCGGGCTCGCCGCCGAGGCGGTCCATCAGCTCTCCAACGCGGGTCTCGTATCCCCGCTTCTCGACACCACCCTTTGGAACAGCTCCTGGCTGCTCGCCGACGACAGCTTCGTGGGGCGGCTCGTGCACGTGCTGCTCGGGTACCGGGACCATCCGACGGCGCTCGAGGCTGCGGTCTACGTGACGACGATCGCCGGGATCGTCCTCTTGTCGCGCCATCAGCATGCAGCGGCGCAGGCCGCCTCTGCACGCAAATCCGCGCAAGGCTTGAACGCCCGCCTCGACGCCCGCGCCGAGCGAATCAGCACCTGAATCCTCCGCGCGCGTCGCCGGTCGTTGCGACCAGAGATCCCATCAGCGGGGATAAGGCTGCGTCATGCGCGGCATTTTGGTCAAATGCCCCGCTGCCGACATAACTAAGCGGTCAAATACTTGTGCGACGCTCACGGCCGGCGGTGGGCTTGCTGCAGCCTCGTGGTCGCCATGCGTCGGCACCCCTTGCGTCGCACATCGCCTGATTATCGTCGCTTGATCATCGAGACATCCGCACATGCGCTGCTCGCGCCGATATTTTTTGCTGGGCACTTGTGGCATCGCCGTCGGGCTTGGCGCTTCGAGTCGCGGCGCGCTTGCCGCCTCCGTGCAGACGATAAATATGATCGCGAACGTCGCCCAGGAGGCAGAGAGAGCCATGCGGCTGGAAGGTGATCCCGAGGAGGCGGCCCTAGCGGAGCGCATCAAGGCCATCTCCAACGTGTTCGAGGTGGGCACGCCCGAGCCCGAATACGACTATGTCGAGAAGCTGGGCGACGGACGCGGCTACACCGTCACCAACTATGGATTTTGCACCTCGACCGGAGAGGTCGCAGCCCTCATCAATCTTTATGCAGCCCTCGTACCCGACGCGCCGCTCAGGCGCTTCCTCGAATCCATGCCGCCGGCGCGCGACGAGGATGGCGACCTTGACGATTTTCCCGTCGCCTGGCGCGCAGCGATCGCCAGATCGGATCGGCTCGCGATCGTCTGCAACCAGGAGGCTGATCGCCTCTATTATGCTCCCGCCGTGGCGGCGGCGGGCGCGGCGGGCATCAAGAGCCCCGTCGGCAAGCTCATCTTCTACGACACCTGGCTGCAGCACGGCGCGGGCGATGATCCCGACTCCTTTAACGCCATCTTTGCGCGCGCAGCCCGCAAGGTCGGCGGCGGTCCACCCTTTGCCGAGCACGCGTTCCTCAGCGCCTTCCTGTCGATCCGCAAGGCCGTGCTGCAGGCACCCTCCGACCCCGCGACCCGGAAGGTATGGCGGCAATCGGCTCCGCGCGTCGACGCACTCGCCAACCTGCTCGAGCGCAATCCCAATCTTGCGCCGCCCGTCACCGTCGCCAATGCCGAGGTCCACGCCGTCGTTGGCTAGCTAAGTCCACGAAGACCTATTCGGCCGGAATGCGTGCGGCAGCGACCTTATTGACGGTGGCGGAGCGCTCGATCTTGCCCCAGCCGACGAGATGGCCTTTGGCCGCGCTGATCACGGATTTCACCAGGACGTAATAGATGAGCTGGCGATAGCCGAAGCGCTGCAGCGCCAGCCACCACAATAGCCGCCGGTCCTCGCCCTTCTCGAACACGAACGCGAAGACGGCCGCCGCCAGATCGACGATCATGAAGAGCGCATAGTAGACGCAGGCGATCTTGACGTTGGTCGGATCGTACTGCTCGCCGTGTTGCAGATAGTCGGCGACGGCACCGGCAACCTGAAAGATGAACATCAGGTCGACGAGCGGCGAGATGAGGCCGAGCACGATCTGGAAGAGCCAGACTTGGGGCAGCGCGATGAGGCCGAGCGCCCCGTAGCGGCGGTTCAAGTTTGCCTCGGAGTGCTTCCACAGGCACTGGAGCGTCCCGAACGACCAGCGGAAGCGCTGCCTTGCCAGCGCCCGGACCCTAGCGGGCGCCTCGGTCCACGCGACGGCATCGGCGTCAAAGAGCGCCTTGTAGCCTGCCCTCTGAATGGCGATCGTGAGATCCTGGTCCTCGGCGAGCGTATCGGTCGGAAAGCCGCCGAGCTTCATCAGCGCTTCTCGCCGCCACGCTCCGACGGCGCCCGGAACCACGGTAATGCAGCCCAGCGCCGCCAGCGCCCGGCGCTCCAAATTCTGCGAGGTTATGTACTCGAGCGCCTGCCAGCGCGTCAGCATGTTGATGCGGTTGCCGACCTTGGCGTTGCCGGCGACGGCGCCGATCTTGGGATCGACGAACCAGCGGGCGAGCCGTGCAATCGTCTCCTTCTCGAATTGCGTGTCGGCGTCGAGGGCCACCACGACCTCTCCACTCGCCAACTCGAGCCCGGCGTTGATGGCTTTCGCCTTGCCGCCGTTGGCGATCGTGAGGAGCCTGACGCGCGGGTCAGAGCCAAAGCGCGCCTCGACGACGGCAGACGTGCCATCGGTCGAGCCGTCATCGACGACGATGACCTGAGCCTCTGGATAGTCGCAGTCGAGGATCCGCTGCACCGTATCGCCGATGACCCTCGCCTCATTGTGTGCGGGAATGAGCACCGAGACGGTGGGGCCCGTGCCCGCTGTCGGCGCAGCAAGCCGCGACGCGCGCGGCCGGTTCCAAAGAGCCAGTCCGCACAGGAGCACGAGCCGCGCCAGGCCCAGCCCAATCGCCAGCATAAAGACCCAGCGCAGAACCGTCTGGAACCAGCTCGCCGTGACGAACACGAAGCGGTTGAGCAAGGGAGCTAGGTTCTTGGAGGGGACCGGCGGCATGACTTGATCGCGCGTCCAGCCGGCTAGCTCCGAGACCGGAACGATCTCGAAGCCTTTCGCGCGCAGCTCGTCGATGAGCCGAGGGAGTGCCGCAACAGTCTGCGAGCGATCGCCGCCCGCGTCGTGCAGGAGCACGACCTCGCCGCGCGTCTCCGGATCCTTGCTCGTCACGCCCTCGATGACTTTCTTTATGATTGTATCGGCGGGCGGCTGCTGCCAGTCGTCGGGATCGACTTTGAGACCCACCGACACGTAGCCCATGGCTTGGGCTTGGCGTATGGGCACGATCTCGCTCGGTGTCGTCGGCTCGGCGTCGCCGAAATAGGGCGCACGGAAGAGGCGCATGGAGCGCCCGGTAAGCGCCTCGACCAGCCTTTGCGTGGCATTGAGCTCGATGCGCGTCACCTCCGCAGAGGTCTCGCCCAGGTTCGGATGGGTGAACGTGTGGTTGCCGAGCTCATTGCCCTCGGCGAGGATGCGCTGAATGAGCCCGGGATTCGTCTCACCATTGGCCCCGACGACGAAGAAGGTGGCATGAACGCCCTTGCTCTTCAGAATGTCGAGGATTTTCGGCGTCCATTGCGCACTCGGTCCGTCATCGAAGGTCAGCGCGACCTTGCCGGCCACGGCGCCTGCACGACGGAGGACGTAGGAGGAGGGGATCTTGGTGATCGTCTCCGATACGATGATGGGGTGCGCGGTGTCGAGCTGGAAGGTCCGCGTGCCATCGGTCGGCTCGGCGGCAATCCTCAGGATCTCGCCCTGGCCTTGGAAATCGATGTCGTTTCCCGGCGCAATGTCCTTGAGTTCCGCCGGGGCGGGTGCGTCGTAGTTGCGGCCGAACACGGACCAGATCGAGGGGTCTTCCGAGCCGAGCCGCCAGAGCGCATAGCCTGCCGGGCGGAAGGTGTCGGCTGCGCGAATCTGATTGAATGCGGTCACGGCATCGAGGAACCAGACCTGGTGCTCCTTGCCATCATCGTCGCTGTAGGCGAAGTGCGGATTGAGCGTCTGCGTATCGAGTGTGATCGTAGCCTCTGAATCGCGCGCGGCGAGAGCGCACTCCTGAAAGGTCACGTCCTCGGCTTGCGCGGTCCCTGACCAATCGTAGCCGTAGTTCCCGATAGCAACGATGGTATGGGCGGGATCGAGCTGCTTCATGCGGCGGCTTAGCATCTCGACAAACCAGCCTTGCGATGCGATCGAGCCCGGCTCGCCTTCCTCGTAGTGCTCGTCGTAGGCCATCAGCATCTGATAATCGGCCACCTTGGCGTATTCGGCATAGGGCCAATCATCGTCGTCGAGCGGAGTGGCAACGACCGTGAGCCAGCCGCGCGGCTTGAAGAGCGCGCGCATCTCCTCGAGGAAGGCGATCGCATTGGGCTGCGCCTCTTTGGGCACCTCCTCAAAATCGACGACAACGCCCTGCAACGAGGAGGCTTCGAGGAACGCGACCAGGCTTTGGAGCCTCGCATGTCGCTTCTGCGGATCGGCGAGCAGCCGCGCAAGCCCCGGGCCGTCCCAGTCTCCATCGGTGGCGTTCTGCAACATCGGAAGAATCGCGACGCCGGGCTTCGTCTTGCGCATAAAGTCGAGAGACTTTTGATCGAGACTGTATTTCAGGTCCATGTCGGAACCGGTGAGCTCGATCCAGCTCGGCACCACCCAATCCAGCTTCGGTAGCACCTTTTTCAAGGAGGCGTAGCTGCTGTCATCCCAGGTCACATAGAACCCGATCGAGAGGGGGCGATTGACCGGCTCGCGCGCGGCGGCCGCCAACGTCACGGGAGGGGCCGGCATGTTCGCGTGAGCCGACAGCGCGAATGCCTTCTCGCGAGCGCGGACCTCAGCGGCCAGCTTCCGGGCTGAGGGAAGGAGCTCCCGCTTCTTGGCGATCTGATTCGCGACTTGGATGCGTTGCGCACGCGCGTCGATGCGCAGCTCGGTCACGTCGCCGACGATGAGGACGCTTGCGAGAAAGGCGGCAAGAACGATCGTGCTGAGCACGGCGGCGATGGTGCCGATGACCGACAGCGCCGCCGCACGCCTCCGCGTCGGGTCGAAGAAGATGGGATGCGAGACCATGCTGGTGCTTGACCGCCCCGATGCTCGAGTTCTGAGCGGCCCCTTATCTTGCGGCGCTCATGAACGCGACTTGAATGCAAATTCACCGGTGCCATAGCAGACCCCGATGACGTCGTCCCTGTGGCGCTGAAGCGATTGTCGCCGTGTTGCCCCCCAGCACCTCTCCTGCGCGGTTTTTGCATGGATTTTGCGGCAAACGCACGTTCTTAAAAGCGACCGCAAATACGGCCCCGGCAGCAGGCTCTTCCACCCGCAACCCATGCCTGAGCCCCGCAAGCTCTTGAGCGCCCGGACAATTCTCACTTCACCGCGGCGAAGGCCGCGGCCAGCTCCTTGGCGCCGTTCAGATCCGCTTCGGCGTCCATCTGGGCGTTCGTCGCCGCAAAGAGCTTGGCGACCGTATTGTTGAGGCTGGCCACGTCGTTGCGCTTATATCCGCCCCGTAGAAAGAAATTCGCGGTCGGCACCTTGCCGCGCAGATCGGCGGGCATCAGCACCATGTCCAGGCCGTTCCCGTCTCCGGTCAGGTTCATCATCTCGAGCTCGGCTCCCGTTAGAGGGGCTGCATGCCCGCGGCTCCTGGCAAAGGCGACCGAGGTCATAAGCTTTTGCGCCTGCAGCAGCGGCCCGACATCGACATCGAGGCTGAGCGCTTGCACGCCCAGGCCCTGCGGCGTTCTGGCGAGCTTGGCGTGCTCCTCCCATTGGTCCGGCACGCTGCGGGCGAAGGCGATCATTTTCTTCAGGGCGGCAATCTTCTTTTGCAGTTGCGCGCGACGGGCAGGCTTTGCTCCTTCCGCCGCCTTGCTCAAGGTTGCAACGAATGTGTCTCCCCCCTCCCCCAGCAGCTCCACGCTGTTGGTGGCGAGCAGCTGATTGTACCCGAGCGCGGTGGTGATGGCGCGCGCGTCGGGATCGTCGGATTCGAGCCCGGCCTGCACGTCGTACGTGCCCTCGCCGCCCGCCTCGAAGGCATAGACCTTGACGCACGCCTCCTTGCTGAGGCCAGCGGCGATGGCCGCCTTGGCATAGGCCCGCTTGTAGTCGCGCTCGCGGGCGGGCCGCTGCGGCGCAAAGCCGAACTCGGCCTTGGCGTGTCGCAGGAAATCGGCAACGACCGGAATGCCCTTGGTTTCCGCTTTGGCTTCGCCTTCGGCTTGGGCAGGCTGCGCCTCCGGGTTTACGGGCTGCGGCGGTCCGGCATAGACGGGCGGCTGCTCCAGCACGTAGTCGTCGAGCCCGATCGCCGCATGGCTCGCCATCTTGCCGCGCCGCGCCCGCCTCTTCTCGCTGATTCCCTGCCAATATGCCGCCGCCAGCTTCTCGTAAGCGTCGTGCGCCTTGGTGTAGGCCGCCAGCCCCTCGCGATATCGGGCCACCTTCTCCTGCAATCCGGGCGCGTCGGCAGCGGCAGCCGGCGCCGTGTCGCAATCGCCGGTGCTGGCGATGGGCGATGCCAGCAAGAAGCTTGCGAGCGCGACACGGCCCAAGAGGGGGCGCAGATTTCTCACGCGGGAGCGGCCGGTTCCGACGGGGCTGATCGCGGCGCTGCACCCGTCTTGCTTTGCCTCTTGCGCCGCTGGCGCCACTCCTCGAGGCGCTGCAGCACGACGAAGATCGACGGCACAAACGCGACCGTCAGCAGCGTCGAGCCCAGCATGCCGGTCAGCACCGCGATGCCGATCGACTTCTGCGCGTTGGCGCCGGCGCCCGAGGCCAAGACCAGCGGCACCACGCCGAGGATGAAGGCGAACGACGTCATCAGGATCGGACGGAAGCGCGAGCGCGCGGCCTCGACCGCGGCGTCGAGAAGGTCCTTGCCTTCCTTGATGCGCAGCTCGCGCGCGAACTCGACGATGAGGATCGCATTCTTGCTCGACAGCGCGATGAGCAGGATGAGGCCGATCTGCGTGTAGAGGTTGTTGCCGACGCCGAGCGCGAGCAGGGTCGCGGCGGTGCCGAGCAGCGCCAGCGGCACCGAGACGATGACGGTGACCGGCGCCACCCAGCTTTCGTACTGGCCGGCGAGCACCAGGTAGACGAGGAGAAGGCTCAAGCCGTAGATCAGGTAGATCTGGTTGCCGACCTCCTTCTCCTGGTAGGACATCGCCGTCCATTCGTAGCCGGCGTTCGGGGGCAGCGTGTCGTGCGCGATCTGCTCGAGCAGGTTGAGCCCCTGGCCCGAGCTGTAGCCCTGCTGGGTCGCGGTGATGATCGTCGCTGCCGGGTACAGATTGTAGAGGCTGATTACCGACGGCCCGGCGGCCAACTCGATGGTGGCGAGCGTGCCGAGCGGCACCATGTTGCCGTCGTTGTTGCGCACCTGCAGGTACTGCAGGCTCTCCGGGTTGACGCGCGCGGCGGCCTCCGCCTGCACGTAGATCTGGAACACGCGGCCGAATTTGTTGAACTGGCCGACGTAGGTGGAGCCAATGTAGGAGGAGAGCGCGTCGAGCGCGTTGCCGAGCGGCACGCCGAGCGTTTCCGCCTTCACGCGGTCGATGTTGACGTTGAGCTGCGGGGCGTCCGCGAGGAAGACATTGGTCGAGGAGGCGATCATCGATTGGCCGCGCGCCCGGTCGGCGATCGCCTGCGCCAGGCTCTGCAGCCTGGCGTAGTCGAAGCTTCCGTCGCGGATCTCGACCTTCATGGTCGCGCCCGCTGTGTTGCCGATGCCTTGGATGGCTGGCGGCGGGATGACGAGCGCGGTGCCGTCGGGGATGTCCTGCACCCGCGCGTTCAGCCCCTTGTAGAGCCCGAGCAGGTCCTCGCCTTTCTTGCGCTCGGCCCAGTCCTTCAGGATCACGTAGGCGACGCCGGCGCTCGACACGCTCGCACTGTCGTTCAACGCGGCTATGCCGGCGATGGCGACCACCTTGGCGACGCCGGGCTGCGCTTGCACCCGCGTGGTGATGTCGTCGAGTGCGCGCGTGGTGCGCTCGAGCGAGGCGCCCTCGGGAAGCTGTACGATGACGAGAAAGTAGCCCTGGTCCTCGATCGGCAGGAAGCCGGTCGGCACGCGGCTCAGCGTGTAAACGGCGAGGACGACGAGGGCGCCGACGATCACCGTCATCAGCGCGGCGTGCCCGACCATGTGCCGCATGAGACCGGCATAGCCGTGCTCGAGCCGGTTATAGACGTTGTTGAAGCCGCGATAGAAGATGTTGCGCTCGCCGGGCGGCTTCACGGGGCGCAGCCACAGCGCGCACTGCGTCGGCTTCAGCGTCATGGCGTTGATGGCGCTGATCAACGACGTCGCCGCGATGACGAGCGCGAACTGGCGGTACATCTGGCCGGACAGCCCCGGCAGGAAGGCCGCCGGCACGAACACCGCCATCAGAACGAGCGTGATGCCGATGATGGGGCCCAACAGCTCGTCCATGGCCTTCACCGCGGCGTCATGCGGGGTGAGTCCGCGCTCGATGTGCTTGGCTGCGCCCTCCACCACGATGATCGCGTCGTCCACGACAATGCCGATCGCCAGGATGATGGCGAACAGCGTCGACAGGTTCACCGTGAAGCCCAACAGCGCCATGGCCGCGAAGGCGCCGATGATCGTCACCGGCACGGTCGTCGCCGGCACCAGGGTCGCGCGCCAGTCCTGCAGGAAGACGAGGATCACCACGAGCACCAGGAGCGCGGCCTCGATCAGCGTGCGATAGACGTCGTGCACGGCGGACTTGACGAACTTCGTGGTGTCGAAGGGGATAGTCCACTCCATGCCCTTGGGGAAGGCCTTCTCCAGAACCTTCATCTTCGCCTCGACGCGCTTGGCCACGTCGAGCGCGTTGGCGTCGGGGAGCTGATAAATGGCGATGCCCGCCGATTGCTTGCCATTCAGCTTGAACGACTGGCTGTACTGCTGCGCGCCGAGCTCGACGCGCGCCACGTCCTTGAGGCGGGTGATCTTGCCGCCCGCATCGGTCTTGACGATGATGTTCTCGAACTCGGAGACGTCATTGAGCTTGCCGTGCACGTTGATTGAGTACTGGAAGGCCTGCCCGTTCGGCACCGGCGGCAGGCCGACCTGGCCGGCGCTGGTGGAGCGGCTCTGCAGGTTGACGGCCTCGATCACGTCGGAGGGCACGAGGCCGCGCGCCTGCAACTTCTGCGGGTCCATCCAAATGCGGATCGCGTACTGGCCGGCGCCGAACACACCGACGCTGCCGACGCCATCGAGGCGCGCGAGCTCGTCGACCAGGTTGATGGTGGCGTAGTTGGAGAGAAACAGGCTGTCGTAGCGGCCGTCGGGCGATTCGAGCGCGACGATCTCCAGGATCGAGGTCGATTTCTTGTTGGTCTGCACGCCCTGCTTCTGCACGCTCTCGGGCAATGCGGCGAGGGCGCTCGCCACGCGGTTCTCGACCAGGATCTGCGCCTTGTCGCCGTCGGTCCCGATCTTGAAGGTGACGGTCAAGGTGTACTGGCCGTCGCTGGTCGACAGCGAGGACATGTAGATCATGCCTTCCACACCGTTGACCTTCTGCTCGATCGGAAGGGCGACCTCGCGCACGACCGTGGCCGAGCTCGCGCCGGGATAGCGCGCGGTGACGACGACGGTGGGCGGGGTGACGTCGGGGTACTGCGAGACCGGCAGCTGCAGCAGCGCGACGATGCCGAGGATCACGATCAGGAGCGCGATCACGTTGGCGAGCACGGGTCGGTCGATAAAGAATTTGGCGATCATTTGCCGCCCTTGTCGGCCGGCGTGGCGGACGCGGATGCGGTGACGGGAACGACGGTGTTGCCGGGCAGCGCCCGCATGAGACCGCCGACGATCACGCGGTCGTTGGCCGTTATTCCGCTATCGACGATGCGCAGCGAGCCGTCGACCTGATCCCCGACCTCGACCTGGCGCTGCTCGACGACGTTCTTGTCGTTGACGATGAGGAGGTAGCGGCCCTGCTGGTTGTTGCCGAGTGCGACATCGGGGACCAGGAGCAATTCCACGTCGACCTGCTTGGGGATCCTGACGCGAACGAAAAGGCCTGGCAGCAAAACGTGCTCCTTGTTGTCGAACACGGCGCGCGCCGAAAGCGTTCCGGTGCTGGAGCTCACCTCGGGCGCCACGTAGTCGAGCGTGCCGGCATGGGGATAGCCCTCTTCGGTCTGCAGCCCGACATCGATCGGCACCGGCCCGACGTCCTTCAGCGTCAGGCCGTGCTTGCGCAAATTCTCGCGGATGGTCAGCACCTGCTGCTCATCGACGTTGAAATTGACGTAGATAGGATTGACCTGAACGATGGTAGCAAGCGTAGTCGGCGATCCGGTTGCGCCCCCGACGTAAGCTCCGGGGTCGACGAGGCGCGCGGAGACGACGCCGTCGAATGGCGCCAGGATCGCCGTGTACTCGAGATTGCGTTTGGCCTGTTCGACCTGGCCCTTGGCCTGCAGCAGCGCGGCCTCCGTGGAGTCGCGCTTGGCGCGCGAGTCATCCAACTGGGCGACCGATACGGCCGACGTCTTCACCAGGTCCTGCTTGCGCTTGAGATCGGCGTTGGCCTGCACCAGCAGCGCCTCCTGCTGCTGCTGCGTGGCTTCGGCGATCTGCAGGGCGATCTCATAGTCCTTCTTGTCGATCTGGAACAGCACGTCGCCCTTTTTGACGGTGGCGCCGTCCTTGTAGCCGACCTTCTCCAGAAAGCCCTGCACGCGCGCGACGAGATCGACCCGGTTGAACGGCGCGGTCGAGCCGGTCACCTCCAGGTACAGCGTCACCTTGCGCGCGATAGGCTTGGCGACGGTGACCTCGGCCGGCGGGGGCGGCTGGTATTTGTTGCGCTCCCCGCAGCCCACGAGCGCCAGGACCGCAGTGAGCGCCACGCCAACGCGCAGTCTTTTTCCGATTTGGCCCATGGTTCCGTTAGGGTTTGCGGCGGCGGGCCGCTCGCGCGACAGCGCGGCGCCCTAGGGGGAAACTACGGCAGACACCTAACCAATTCCCTTCCGCCGGTCTTGGACAATGGCTCGGGGGCTCTCGGCTAAGTGCTTGAAGCTTTGCCCAACCCGATATTGCATCGCGCATACACTCGGCTTTGGGTAGCGCAGCACCTTTCGCGCGGCCGCGCCAGGTCCGCGGCCACGCCTTGAGCGCGAGGGAGCATCGATAGTGAGCGACTGTCATACGACGGTCCCAAAAAGTGTTCCGATGCCAGCCGTCGCGGCCATGGCAAGAGCACCCCAAAAGGTCACCCGCACCGTAGCGCGCAAAATATCTGCGCCGCCTGCGCTGGCGCCAATTGCCCCCAGGAGGGCCAAGGACAGCAGCGAAGCCGCGGCGACAACGGGCGTCACGTAGGCGGCCGGGGCCAAGACGACCATCAGAAGCGGCATAGCCGCTCCAGTAGCGAAAGTCGCAGCTGAGGTCAGAGCGGCCTGTACGGGTCGCGCGGCGCTGATTTCCGAAATGCCAAGCTCATCGCGGGCGTGGGCGCCCAGGGCATCCTTGGCCATGAGCTGTTCGGCTACTTTTCCCGCGAGTTCCCGCTCGACACCGCGTTTGACGTAGATATCGGCGAGCTCCTGACGCTCGAACTCTACATTCTCCGACAACTCCTTACGCTCGCGGGCGAGATCGGCCTTCTCGGTGTCGGACTGGGAGCTCACGGACACGTATTCGCCGGCCGCCATCGACATTGCGCCAGCCACCAGCCCCGCAACTCCCGCCAACAGGATGTCGCTTTGCCTGGACGAAGCCGCGGCCACGCCGACAATAAGGCTCGCGGTCGAGACGATACCGTCGTTGGCGCCGAGAACGGCCGCCCGCAACCAGCCTATCCGCCCGACCAGGTGGCTTTCGGCGTGCCTGCGCAGTCTGCTCATGGTGCCCTCTCATCGCTGCTGCCCACTAGGTCCGGACCTGGAAGAGCCACGCGCGCCTTGAGCTGGGTCAAAGGCGTGGTGACCTTGTTCCGAAGATGTCCATCGCTCCAACGCAAGGCGGCAGGCGATTATAGCTTCACTTTTGTTGAATGCTCTCGAGGTAAAGAGCAAGCTTGAGAACGCGCATGCGAGCCGGCGTCTCAAGTGTTCAGCGTCGATTGCCGGCCCTCGCCTCGAGAGGAGCGCCAATGATCGATGAACGCCTCGCCAGGCGCGCCCTCATTCTTGTCACGTTGCTCGGCCTTGCGTCCGGCGCAGCGGCCTTTCTGCTAGGCCATCAGGACGCCGCTCACTGGATTTGGGCAGGAGCCACGGTCCCCGTCGTCATCGCCCTTGCCGTGTCCATTTTTCGCGATCTGGCGGCGGGTCGCCTCGGGGTCGACGCCATCGCCCTGTTGGCCATGAGCGGCGCCATCGCCCTCGGCCAACCACTCGCAGGCATCGTGGTTGCCATCATGTACACGGGCGGAACGGTGCTCGAGGACTACGCGATTGCGCGCGCGGAGCGCAGCTTGAAATCGCTCGTCGATCGTGCTCCGAGGGTCGCCCACAGGCGCGCCGGCCAAGCCATCGACGACGTCGCCGTAGCAGATGTGAATATCGGAGACGCGATTCTCGTACGCGCCGGTGAGATCATTCCCGTCGATGAACTCGTTACCTCTCCTGTGGCGGTGATCGATGAATCGGCGCTGACCGGAGAGCCCATTCCGGTCGCGCGCCAGAGGGGAGAGAGCGCCCGCAGCGGCACGTTGAATGCCGGCGATACCTTTGAAATAAGGGCCACCGCCACGGCCGCGGAAAGCACGTATGCTGGTATTGTTCGCCTCGTCGGCGCCGCCCAGACCGCCAAGGCCCCATTCATTCGCTTGGCGGACCGCTACGCGCTCCTCTTGCTCCCGGCGACTATTGTTGTGGCCGGTGCGGCGTGGATCTTGTCGGGAGACCCCGTTCGGGGGCTTGCCGTATTGGTGGTCGCCACCCCCTGCCCCCTCATACTTGCCGCCCCCGTCGCCTTCATCGCCGGCGTGTCGCACGCGGCCAGGCGCGGCATCATCGTCAAAGGGGGCGCCGCGCTCGACGCTCTCGCGCGCACCCACACAGTGCTGTTCGACAAGACGGGCACACTGACCGTCGGAGGCGCGCGCCTCGTCGCCGTGGAGACGGCGCCGGGCGAGAACCCCGATGAAGTTCTGCGCCTTGCGGGATCACTGGAGCAAGCCTCGCAGCATGTTGTCGCTGCGGCCATTGTGACCGCAGCCGCCGGCCGAGGTCTTGCTCTGCAAGTGCCAGACCAAGTGCACGAGATCATGGGCTCCGGTCTCGAGGGTTTGATCGCAGGTCGGAACATTCGCGTGGGATCATACCAGTTGATCTTTGGCGCCCACAAACCAGCTGATTGGGCCGCGCGCGCCTTGCGACGGGCGTCCTGGCGATCCGCGCTGAGCGTCTTCGTTTCCGTCGATAACCGCATTGTTGGAGCATTGTTGCTGGCCGACGAGCTGCGCAAGGAGACGCCACGCGCCATCCAGTCGCTTCGCTCCGCCGGCGTCGCGCGCATCGTCTTGGTGACCGGCGACCGAGCCGACGCGGCCGAGACCATCGCGGCAGCGCTCGACATCGACGCCGTTCTCTCCGACCGTGTTCCGTCCGACAAAGTGGACGCCGTCGCTATGGAGAGCCGCCTCCACCCAACCCTGATGGTTGGTGACGGGATCAACGATGCCCCTGCCCTCGCCGCCGCCGATGTTGGGGTCGCGTTGGGTGCCCGCGGCGCCAGTGCGTCATCGGAGGCAGCCGACGTGGTGATCATCGTCGACCGTCTCGATCGCGTCTCCGAGGCGGTGTTCATCGCACGCCGCTCACGCGACATTGCAATCGAGAGCATCGTCGCCGGCATGACACTCTCCGGCATTGCCATGGCCTTTGCGGCAGTTGGATGGCTCGCACCCGTGCCCGGCGCCCTCACCCAGGAAGCCATCGACGTTGCCGTCATTCTCAATGCGTTGCGCGCGCTGCGACCGGGGCGACGCCTTGCGTCCCGCGGATTGCCGGGAAAACTCGCGCGCGAGCTCGGACAGAGCCATCGCCTGCTCGAGCACGACTTGGATAGATTGCTCTCGATCTCAGATGCCCTCGATGATGCAGACGGCCAAAGCGCCGTTGATTTGATCCTCAGCGCTCACCGCATTGTCGAGGAGAGCGTCGTCACGCACGAGCGCGAGGACGAGACGATCATCTATCCACGCCTTACAAAGTTCCTGACCGACGGCGATGGCCTGTCGGCGATGAGCCGTGCACACAGGGAGATCCTGCATCAGGCCCGGCTCCTGGCGCGTATCGCTCACGGCCTGCGCGCAGAGGATGCCGACAAGTACCTGGTGCGCGACGCACAGCGCGTGATTGAATCGATCGAGGCGCTCGTTCGCATCCATAACGCGCAGGAAGAGGACATCTATGAGCACGCGGCCGCGACCTAGCCCTTGCTTCCCGTTAGTGCAGCACGCTAGCGGGTGGGCCCAATCTTGAACGTCTCAGCCCAGGCCTCAACGGCGACCGAGACACCAATGACGACCGTCGGCGCACGCGACGGCTTTGCTCGAGTGCCAGTCGCGCAAGCTTGAGGATCTCGTCGTGCTCGTATTCGGTGGCCAGTTCACGGGCAGCCGCTCACTTTTGTGGCAGCGGATTCGCCGGGGCATGTTGTGGCAATGGTGGTAGCTGCGCGCGTCGGTGGGCTGCAGCAGGGTGCCGCGCGCGCCATCGGCTGCCATCCAGTCCGCTAAGCTCGGCCCGGCGGCGGCAGGCAGCACGGATGCTGCAGCCGCGCCAGCGAGCACGATTGCCGACACCTTAAGACGAATGGGCATTTTTCTACTCCTTGGAGGGATTTGGCGGCGCATCGATCTCGGAAGCGCAGCCGCCGGGGCTTGCCGGCTGCGTGCTTCTGGGCCGCGTCAGCCGCGCGATCAGAGACGATTGCGGGTTGGGCTGCCGCGCTGCCCACACGGCGATGGCGCAGACCCCGGCAATGAGGAGCGCGACGCGGACAAGCGTTAGAAAAGACCAGAGCGAGAGATCGTCGATCATGGGCGATGGGCTTTCTCAGGCCGCGGCCGGCGCGACGGGAACAAGACGGCCAAACACCTCGATGGGCTCGACCCAATAGGCGAGGTTGGCGATCGCGGCTTTGGTGCGGATGTCCTCAAGGAGCGCGGCCACACGCGCACGCGGAATAATGGCCGTGAGCATGCCGCGCATAACGCGGCCGCGCACGCGCTCGCGCACGCTCGCTCCGCTGAAATCGTGACCGTGACCGTCCGCCTTCCAGGTCGTGAAACCGGTGAGCTGCGGCTCGGCATTGAGCATCAGCTCGATGATGCAATCCTCCGACGCGGGCGGATAGACGAGCGTCAGCTTGCAAGGGGAGAGATCCATGTCAGGCTCCGTGGTTCGGCTTGGGATGCGGCCGCTGCGACGCCAAACCGGCGAAACAGGATCGGCAGAAGGACGAGAGTGAGTGCGGTCGAGGTGGCGAGGCCGCCGATCACGACGATGGCAAGCGGCTTCTGAATCTCGGATCCGGGGCCGCTCGCAAACAGAAGCGGCACCAGCCCGAACGCGGCAATGCTTGCCGTCATCAAAACGGGACGCAGCCGCCGCAGGGATCCGTCAAACACGACCTGGGCGAGCGGCGTGCCGCCGGCGAGCAGCTGATTGAAGTGACTGACGAGAACGAGACCGTTGAGAACGGCAATGCCGAGCAGCGCAATGAACCCGACCGACGCCGGCACCGAGAGGTATTGACCGGAGGCCAAAAGCGCGAGGATGCCGCCGATCATGGCGAAGGGGACGTTGGCCAGGATGAGAACCGACTGGCGCAGCGATCTCAATGTCGCGAACAGCACCAGGAAGATCAGGCCGAGCGCTATCGGCACGACGACGGCGAGACGGGCGGCAGCGCGCTGCTGGTTCTCGAATTCGCCGCCCCACACGAGGCGATATCCGGCAGGAAGCGCCACCTTGGCGGCGACGGCCTTCTGCGCATCCTCGACGAAGCCGACGAGATCGCGGCCCGAGACGTAGGCCTGCACGATGGCAAAGCGCGAGGCGTTCTCGCGGTTGACCTTGACTGCGCCCGCCGTGCGATGGAGGCGGGCAATATCGCCGATGCGGACGAGACCGCCGTCGCCAGCCGCCATCTGGCTCTGCATGAAGAGCTCCGGCGCCTCCCGCAGCGTCTCGGGGCCGCGGATTACGATATTCGTTCGCCTTTGCGCCTCCGATACGATCCCAACCGGGGTGCCCTCCAAAAGGGCGCGCAGCTCGTCCTCGATGCGCGTGACGGAAAGACCCGTGCGCCCGGCGGTCAGCCGGTCCATGTCGATTTGCAGGTAGTCGACCGTGTCGTTGGAAGTTGTGAAGACCTCGGCGGCACCCTTCACGCTTGCGATCGCCGTCTGAATGCGGCCCGCGATATCGCCAAGCACCTTGAGATCGGACCCGAAGATCTTGACTGCAAGGTCGCCGCGCGCGCCGGTGAGCATCTCGGAGGTGCGCATTTCGATCGGCTGCGTGAACGCGAACTCGACGCCGGGCAGCTCCGCCATCGCCGCACGCAGCTGCTGCACCAGCCAATCCTTGTCGGGTACGCGCCATTGGTCCTTGGGCTTCAGGACGAGGAAGGCGTCCGTCTCGTTGGGGCCCATGGGATCGAGCCCCAACTCGTCGGAGCCTACGCGCGCCACGACGTGCGCGACCTCTGGCACCTTCTCGCGCAGGACGCGCTGAATGCGCAGGTCCGTCGCGGCACTCTCTTTCAGGTTGATCGAAGGCAGCTTGGTCGTCTGCATGATGACCGAGCCTTCGTCCATCGTGGGCATGAAGGCCTTGCCGACGGCGAGATAGCCCAGCACCATTGCGCCGGCGCCAGCGATCGCCACGACGTAGACGGGGAGCGGATGCGCGAGGCAGAAGCGCAGCAGCGGGCGATAGCCGCGCTCCAAGACGCGCATCAGAATAGGGTCCTTGTGCGCGCTGCCGCGAAGTACGAACGACGACAGCACGGGGATGAGGGTCAAGGACAAGGCGAGCGAGCCCGACAGCGCGAAAACGATCGTGAGCGCGACGGGCGCGAACAGCTTGCCCTCCAGACCCTGCAAGGACAGCAGCGGCAGGAACACGAGACAGATGATCAGGATGCCGGAGGCGACCGGCATGACCACCTCGGCCGCGGCCTGGTAGACCTGATGCAGCAGCGGGATGCGCCTATCGCCGGCATGATGGTTGAGGCGCTCGACCGTGTTCTCGACCACGACCACGGCGGCATCGACGATGAGGCCGATGGCGATGGCAAGGCCGCCGAGGCTCATCAGGTTGGCCGACATGCCGAACAGGCGCATCATCGAGAACGTGACGAGCGCGGCCATCGGCAGCGTCACCGCCACGACGAGGGATGCGCGCAAGCTCCCGAGAAAGGCGAGGAGAAGGATGACAACGAGGACGGTTGCCTCGATCAGCGCCTTTTTGACCGTGCCGACCGCGCGCTGGATGAGATCGGCGCGGTCGTAGAAAGCCTTGATGGTCACGCCCTGGGGCAGGCTCGGCTTCAGGCGCTCCAGGCGCTGGCGCACGTCCTTGACGATCGCGCTCGCGTCCGCGCCGCGCAACGACAGCACGAGGCCTTCGACCGCCTCACCCGCTGCATCCTTGGTGACGGCCCCATAGCGCGTGAGGTTGCCGATGCCGACGCTGGCGACGTCACGGATGCGCAAGACTTTGCCGTTCTCGGACCTGAGCACGACCTGCTCCAGGTCTGCGGGCGTGCGGATTGCGCCCTCCGCGCGCACGACGAGCGCCTTCTCGCCGTCGGAAAGACGGCCGGCGCCATCGTTGCGATTGGTGGCGGAGATGGCGTCCTTGATGTCGGCGATGCTCAACCCGGTGCTCGCGAGCGCGGCACTGTCGGGGATAACCTCGAACGTGCGCACCAAGCCGCCGAGCGCGTTGACGTCGGCCACGCCGGGGATCGTGCGCAGCGCTGGACGGATGGTCCAATCGAGCAGACTGCGGCGCTCCTCGAGCGAGAGATTGCCCCCCTCGATGGTGAACATGAACACATCGGACAGCGGTGTGGAGATCGGCGCCAGGCCGCCCGAGACGCTGGGGGGCAGATCACCAACGACGCTCGCCAGCCGCTCCGCCACCTGCTGGCGCGCCCAATAGATGTCGGTGCCGTCCTCGAAGTCGATGGTGATGTCGGCGATCGCATATTTCGCCATGGAGCGCAGGATCGCCTGGCGTGGGATGCCGAGCAGCTCCAGCTCGACCGGCGTGATGACGCGCGTCTCCACCTCCTCCGGCGTCATGCCGGGCGCCTTCATGATGATCTTGACCTGCACCTGGGAGATGTCGGGGAAGGCATCGATGGGGATGCGCAGGAAGGCATAGGCGCCCGCCGCGGCGACCAGCACCGAGCAGAGCAGCACAAACGCGCGCTGCGTGAGGGAGAACTCGACGATTCTGCGCAGCATCGCCTACTGGCCCCCGATCATGTTCTCGAGCTGGGCGAGCCCTGAGACGGCCACCTTCTGGCCGGCGGAAAGCGCACCCTCGACGGTCGCGCTCTGCAGCGTCTTGCCCTTCAGTGTCACCGCCAGCACGGAGAAGCCGGTCTTGGTGCGCACGAACACGCTCGGTTTGCCGCGCAGCCAGACGACCGATTGCGCCGGCACGGCGAAGCCGCCGACGGCAGCCTGGCGGTGGATGGAGAGCGTCACCATCTGGCCGGTGACATATCCGGACGCGGCGGGAATGCTGCCGATGAGCGTGGCCGAGCGCGTCTTGGGGTCGAGCGTGTGCGCCACGGAAAGGACCTTGCCCGACACACCTTCGCTCAAGTTGATGCTGTCGCCGAGGCGTACCTTGCCCATGAGCGAAGCGGGAAGCTGCGCCTCGACCCAAAGCTCGTCGCTGGTGTCGATGACGACGGCGGGCGCCATGGCCTCGATGCTCGCGCCCGGGGCGACGTTTGCCTCGACGATGCGGCCGGCCTTTTGCGCGACCAACGCGTAGCTTCCGTCCGAGTTGGTCTTGATGTTTCCGAGCGAGACGAGCCGCTTGTGCTCCTCCACCACGGCGCGCAGGCCCTCGCGTTGGGCTTCGCTCTCGGCGGCGCGCGTGGGCGAGGCGATGTTCTTGTCGGCGAGCGTGCGGTAGCGGTCGGCGACGGCGCTGGCGGCGCTGAGATTGGCCTCGGCCTGGCGCAGCTGCGACAAGGTCTCGACCAGCTCGCGGCTGGCGATGGTCATCAGCGCTCGGCCCTTCTCAACCGTCTCGCCGGGCAGCACGTCGACCGCCACCACGGTTCCCGCGAAGGGCGCGGGCACCGCGATGCGGCTGTTCATCGGCGGGATGATGGTGGCCGGCAGCAGCGCAATGGCCTCGTCCGTCGCCGGGTGGACCTCCTGCAGCTTGATCTCGAGACCGTCGATCTGGGCCTGGCTTACGGCGATCTCCGCGGCAAACGCCGGCGCGGGCGCCATCCCCATGGGAATAAGCACAATTGCGGTCGCGAGAACCCTGCTTAAAGACATAATCCGTAACCTCCGGTCGGGTTACGCTGTCGCACGCGCACCTGAAACCAACCTGAAAAACCCATGCGACCGCATGCCCTCTGCCTTGCAGCGCGCGCGCCTTTCGCGCTTTCAGGTGGATTTCAGGTTGGGCATTTAGGCCTTATCGCAACTTCGCTGCGGAGATCGGTCATTCGCATTCTGCTGGTCGAGGACGACGACGACATTGCGAGACGGCTCGCCACGGGGCTGCGTCCGCAGGGCTTCGTCGTCGACCGCGCGAGCAACGGCGAGGACGGTCACGCGATGGGGGCGCACGATCAGTTCGATGCGGTGATCCTCGACCTCGGCCTGCCCAACATGGAAGGGCTTACGGTTCTGCGCAAATGGCGCGCGCAGAACCGCGACATGCCCGTTCTCATTCTGACCGCGCGCGGCACGTGGACCGAAAAGGTCGAGGGCCTCAATGCCGGCGCCGACGACTACATCACCAAGCCGTTCCACATCCCTGAGGTGGTCGCACGCCTGCGCGCGCTCATCCGCCGGAAATCGGGTGCGGCAAACCCCATCCTCACCCACAAGGACATCAGTCTCGACACGGTGGCTGGCAAGGCGACCGTCGGCGGCAAGGCGGTGGAGCTCACCGCCTCCGAGTTGCGCATGCTGACCTATTTCATGCACCGCGTGGGGCGCATCATCTCGCAGA
This sequence comes from uncultured Alphaproteobacteria bacterium, assembly GCA_963724945.1. GTDB lineage: Bacteria > Pseudomonadota > Alphaproteobacteria > Rhizobiales > Hyphomicrobiaceae > Hyphomicrobium_A. Next base: position 2,742,049 of record CAVRWL010000003.1, read on the forward strand.
ACGATCTCCTGGAGCACCTCTATGCGCTCGAGGACAGCGCGGCATCCAACACGGTCGAGGTCTACGTCAGCCGCTTGAGACGCAAGCTCGGGCGCGACGTCATCACAACCGTGCGCGGTCTCGGCTACCGCATGGACTGAGAAAGCAATCCCGAAAATGCGTAGTCTCAAGGCCAGGCTGATCACGGTTGCCGCCATCTGGGTGGTGGCGGGCGTTGCCGTCGCCGGCTTTCTGCTTTCCTCGGAGTTCAAGGGACTTTCTCGTCGAGCAATTCTACCATGAGCTCCACGAGCATCTCGACGAGTTCGAAGGCTTGATGGAGATCGGCGAGGACGGAAAAGTCCATCTCCAGCGCGCTCTCAGCGATCCGCGCTATTCCATACCGCTCTCGGGCTATTACTGGGAGATGCAGAAGAACGGGACCGTTGTCGCCCGCTCCAACTCGCTCGAAGGCCCCATGCTCAAGGTCCCTGCCGACGGCGGTAAGGACGCGCAGGTGCACACGCACAGCGTCACGGGGCCCGACCGGCCTGTTGCTGATCGCAGAGCGGTTGCGTTGGCTCGATGGCGACAAGGAGCCGCTTCGCATCATCATTGGCACGGACAAGCGCTATCTTGATCATGAGCTCGGTGAGTTCAACAGCGTGCTGGTGTGGTCGCTTGGCATCTTCTCGCTGTCCATGATCGCCATAGCGATCCTACTGTTGCTCTATGCCATGGCGCCGTTCGGGCAACTGCGAACGGCATTCGCCAACTTCCGCGCCGGCGCGACGCCGAACATGCGCGGTCGCTTTCCCGAGGAAGTGCAGCCCCTTATCGACGACCTCAACAACCTCATCGCCGCCTCAGGGGAACAGATGCAACGCGCCCGCGCACAGGCGGGAAATATTGCCCATGGCCTCAAGACACCGCTGGCGATCCTGGTCGACGAGGCCTATCGGCTCGAGGAGAAGGGCGAGAGCCAAGCAGCGGCCGTCATTCAAGACCAGTGCCGACGCATGCAGAGCCAAATCGACTATCAGATCGCGCGTGCCCGCGCCGCCGCCTCGCGAACGAGGCCGGGGACCGCGGCCTCACTAACGGATGTCGCAAAAGGGGTCGTGCATGCACTGGGGCGGCTGCACGTCGAGCGCGGCCTACACATCGAGGACAGGATTCCGGCGGGCGTGATGGTCGCCTGCGAGACGCAAGACCTCAATGAAATGCTGGCCAACCTCATCGATAACGCCTGCAAGCATGCGAAGACGAGAGTTGTCGTGCGACAGGACGAGGACCGTCCGCATAATTTGGTGCGCGTCATAATCGAGGATGACGGCTCGGGCTTGCCGCCGGAGGCACGCGAGGTTGTCTTCAATATCGGCGAGCGATGGGACAGCCGGTCGGGGGGCTCCGGCCTCGGCCTGTCCATCGTGCGCGACCTCGTGCAGCTCTACGGCGGCAAGATCCGGCTCGATCAGTCCGATCTTGGAGGGGTTAAGGTGGTCCTGGATCTGCCCACCTTCTCACAGATTGAGCGCAATTGACGCAAGTGCGAGCCCGCCCGCGACCCGGCTCGGACGTTCGCTTTGTGGCGTCTGACCCTGAGCGGGCATCCCGGCCGCGAATTGGCTCAGAAATTGATCAGCGAGCCGACGCTTACGTAGCGGAAGTCGTCGATGCCGCTTAAGCCGCCGCCGGTGATGCTCACCTCCTGCTGGCGGTACTTGATCCACAGCGACATGGCCGCGGCATCGATCTCCTGCACGGCGCCGAAGCCCCAACGGGAAAGCTCGCTCCCGGTTGCTCCGGCGGAGAGCGCGGCGGGAGAGAGTTGATCGATGTACTCGGCGTACTCGCCGTAGAGCACCGTATGCCCGAGCGAGGTCCATTGCTGGCGGATGCCGCCCTTGACGTACCATTGGTGGGTATCGGGCTCCGCAAGCCCGGCGAGCGTGGGCTCGCTGTTGTTGTCCTCCTTCCCGTAGATGGCGTGCAGGAAGAGCCCCGTCGCCAAGTGCTCCACGTAGCCGCCCGCTTGGAAGAACTGCGAATTCTTGTGGAAGGAGACGGCCGGGGGCTGCGTGCTCTCGTCGGTGTTGACCGAGTAGCCGACGCCGAGCGACACCTTGAAGCCGCCGAGCTTGCCCTTGTAGCGGCCGGCCACCTCCCAGTCGTCGTCCTCGCCCCAGCTCGCTGCCATCGAGAAGCCGGCAAAGACGGGGCTGTCGTAGCGCACGCCGTCCATGACGATGCCGTCGCAATCGCCGCCCCAGGGGCGCTGCTGCGAATAGCAGTATCCGAAGTCTCCCCACTTCAAGCCCAGGAGCTTTCCGTTCTGGCGCAGAGCGAATCCGCCGCCGTCGAACAGCACGTAGTTGGCGATGATCTGCGTGCCGGAAAGGTCGGTGAACATGGCAACGCTCTTGGAGGCAAGCACGTTCTTGCCAACCGCGACCTTGCCCAGGCTCTCGCTTTGCACGTACCAATACGACATCTGCACGTTGAGACCGGGCCCGGCGCTGGCGACGTCCTGGCTCAGCGCCATCGGGTTGGTGGTCAGGTCCTGAATGCGGATCATGTAGCCCGCGGTCCAGCCGGGTGCGATGTTGGCTTGGCCGGAGAAGCGGATGTTGGAGGCTTGCGTCGGCCCCATGTCGGTGATGTAGGCATTCCTCTCCCCGCCATCGTCCCAGAACATGATTTGCTTGGCGATATAGCCAGAGATGGTGAGGCTGACCTTGCGGTTGCCCTTGCCCCCGGTCGTTGCCTCCAGCTCGGCGATCCTTCCCTCAAGATCGCTACAACAGTCATCGCCGAGATCCGCTGCAACCGCTCCTGAAACACTTGCCGCAACGAAAATGCCTGCAGCGCATCCCTTGAACAACTGACGCATGACTTGCAACACTCCACACAACCGACGCTAACAACGAAACCGGAAAACGGCGCGTATTCATGCGACACAGTGGGAAGGCGCCGCATCCCCGACCGACGCTTGCGAGGCTCTGCCGCGCTGACAAACGGCTTCGCCGATCAGAACGATGCACGGCGCCTCGCCTTCAATGCCTGCAATTGCCTCCGGCAGCGTGGCCAGCGTCGCGGGAACGGCAACCTCGTCTGCACGCGTAGCATTGAAAACAGCGACCGCCGGGTGCTGCGGCGGCAGCCCGCGCGCCAACAGCTCGGCGCAAAGATCGCTGATGGTCGCCTTCGGCATGTAGACGGCGGTGGTTGCCTTTGCATCGGCAAGCCCGGCCCAGTCAAAGTCGCCCGGCAATCGTCCATCGGTGGCGTGGCCGGTGATGGCCTGGAAGCGCCGCGCGCCCTTGCGGCGTGTCAGCGGCACGGCGAGCCTGGCCGCGGCGCCCTGTGCCGCTGAGATGCCCGCGATCACATCGAAGGCGATGCCTGCCGCATCGAGTGCGGCGATCTCCTCCTCCAGGCGTGCGAACATCAGCGGGTCCCCGGCCTTGAGCCGGACGACGCGGCGGCCGGCGCGTGCGAGCGCGACCATCAAGTCGTTAATGGCGCTCTGTTTGCAGGCGCGGCCGTAACCCTTCTTGCCGACGTTGATCCGCTCGGCGCGCGCCGGAGCGAGCACCAGCACGTCGTCTGCCACGAGCTGGTCGTGCAGGATGACATCGGCCTCCTGCAGGGTGCTGAGTGCCCTGAGTGTCAGGAGCCCCGGATCGCCGGGCCCGGCTCCGACGAGGCTCACGCGGCCGCTGCTGGAGCGCGCGGCCCCTGTCGCATGCGCCGCGATGCCACGATGTTGTGCGCGCGGCGCCGGCAAAATGGCCCGGACGACCGCTGCCGCGCGCTGCAGCAGACTGGCCGAAGGCTCTGCTAGCGCGGGAAGAGTGAGCGACTGCAACCGTCCGTCCATAATTTGTCCCTCAGATGGTTGCGACGAGTGTGCGCGCCGCCACCGGTGCGGTGTTCGCGTCGATAATCTCGCGGATTTCGGCGCGGCAGGAGCCGCAGTTGGTACCGGCTTGCAGGGCCTCGCCGATCGCAGCGACGGTTGCGCAGCCACGTGCGGCAGCTGCGGCGATCTCCTTGGCTCCGACGCTGAAGCAGGCGCAGACGGTGGCGCCGCGATCGATCGCGCCTTTGCCGGGACGGCCGGCAATGACGGCTGCCCTTTTTCCGCGCGCGAGCTTGGGTGCGCCAAGCTGGGCGATGGCCCAAGCGCGCGACACGGCGACCGGCTCGGACGCCAGGAAGACCGCACCGGCGAGTTCGTCGTTGTCGTAGCCGGCGAAACGATGCTGACCCGACTTCACGTCGTGGTAGGCGATGAGCTCGGTTTCCCCGCCGACGAGATCCCTCACAAAGTCGGCCCAGTCGTCGGCCGGCGCGGCGAACGCCATCTCGAGACGCCAGCCGGCGCTGCACTTGGCGATGGCCCAGTACTCCGCAGGGATAGTCGCGGGCTTCCGCCGCAGCACCGCGAAGCCATAGGCGGCGGCGGCGAAGCGCTCCAAGCGAGCGGGAATATTCTTGGACGCGGGCTGGCCGGAGATGGGGTCGGTTACGGCGGCCACCAGCACATCGACGCGCGCGCGGGCAGAAAATTGGTCGTTCCAGTGCATGGGGACGAAGATCGAGCCGCGCTGTTGGCGTGGCGAAACGAGTGCGCGCACGAGTATGGCGCCGAGCCCGGTCGAGACACGGACGAGATCGGCGTCACCGACGTGATGGCGCGCGGCATCGTCAGGATGCATCTCGACATACGGCTCGGCGCAATGCTGCGACAGGCGCTGACTTTTGCCCGTGCGGGTCATCGTGTGCCAGTGGTCACGCACGCGGCCGGTGTTGAGGGTCAGCGGAAAGGCGCTCGAGCCGGGCGCGCCGCACTCGGCGCGAACCTCGACGAAGCGAGCCTTTCTGTCGGCGGTGAAGAAATGGCCATCGGCAAAGAGGCGCGTGCGCGGGGCGGAGCGGGCCGGATGCGGCCACTGCAGCGGTGCGAGCGCCTCATACTGCTTACAGGCAGTTCCGGTCAGCGCGCCGATGTCGAAATCGCGCGTGCCGTCGTTCTCGAAGCTCGAGAGGCCCGCGTGCTCGGAGAAAATCTCCGCCGGCGAGGCGTAATCGAAGGCGCCGCCGAAGCCCATGCGCTTTGCCACCTCGCAGACGATCCACCAGTCGGGTCGCGCCGCGCCCGGCGCCGGCAGAAAGCTGCGCTGGCGCGAGATGCACCGCTCGGAATTCGTCACGGTGCCGTCCTTCTCGCCCCAGGCGGCAGCGGGAAGGCGCACGTGCGCGAAGCGTGCGGTGTCGGTGGCGCCGGTCACATCCGAGACCACCACGAACGGGCAGGCGCGGAGCGCCGCTGCAACGTTGTCGGCATCCGGCATCGAGACGACGGGATTGGTCGCCATGATCCACAATGCCTTGATGCGGCCGTCGGCGACCGCGCCGAACATGTCGACGGCCTTGAGGCCCGGCGCATTTGCAATCATCGGCGATTTCCAGAAGCGCTGCACGCGGTCGCGATGCGTTGCATTCGCGATGTCCATGTGCGCGGCGAGCGTATTGGCCAGCCCGCCGACCTCGCGCCCGCCCATAGCGTTGGGCTGGCCCGTCACCGAGAACGGTCCCATGCCGGGCTTGCCGATGCGCCCCGTCGCCAGATGGCAATTGATTACGGCGTTGACCTTGTCGGTGCCGGAGGAGGATTGGTTGACGCCCTGGCTGAAGACGGTGACGGTCCTCGCGGTCGCGGCAAACAGCGCGTAGAATCTCTCCAGCGTTGCGGCGGGAACGCCGGTACGACGCACGATGTCGTAGAGGTCGAGCATCTCCGCTGCGCGCAGCGCCTCCTTGAAGCCCGTGGTGTGCGCGGAGACGTAGCTGCGTTTGATCCCGCGATTGTGCGCGAGATAGCGAAGCAATCCGAGAAACAGCGCCACGTCGCCATCGGGCTTTATGGCCAAGTGCAGGTCAGCGAGGTCGGCCGTCGCCGTGCGGCGCGGATCGATCAGCACGACCTTCATGTGCGGCCGCTTCTCCTTGGCGGCAGTGATCCGCTGATAAAGAATCGGGTGGCACCAGGCGAGGTTCGAGCCGACGAGCACGACGAGATCGGCAAGCTCCAGATCCTCATAGCAGCCGGGTACGGTGTCCGAGCCGAACGCGCGCTTGTAGCCGGCGACGGAGGACGCCATGCACAGGCGCGAGTTGGTGTCGATGTTGGCCGAGCCGATGAAGCCTTTCATCAGCTTGTTGGCGACGTAGTAGTCCTCGGTGAGGAGCTGGCCCGACACGTAGAAGGCGACCGAGTCGGGGCCGTGGGCGCGGATCGCCTCGCTGAATTTCGCGGCGACGAGATCGAGCGCCGTGCCCCAGTCCGACTTGCTACCGTGCACCTCGGGGACCAACAGCCGATCTTCCAGGCCGATGGTCTCGGCAAGGGCGGAACCCTTTGAGCACAGCCGTCCAAAGTTCGCCGGATGCTCAGGGTCGCCGCGTACAGACACCTCGCCGCTGCAGGCAACCTCGGCGAGTACGCCGCATCCGACCCCGCAGTACGGGCAAGTCGTCTTAGTGCATCGGCGCTGCGCCGTGTCCATCAGGCGGCCCGATGCGTTTGCGATTTGAGAGCGATGAAGAGCCTGCCGTCCTCGATCTTGACGGAGATGGTGCGCACTGAGCCTTCATCGGCACCGAGCGCCTCGCCTGTTTCGAGCGAGATCACCCAGTTGTGCAACGGGCAGGTCACCGACGGGCCGTGCACGATGCCTTGGCTGAGCGGTCCGCCTTTGTGCGGGCAACGGTCGTCGAGGGCGAAGACGCGACCGTCGGCGGTGCGAAACACGGCGATCTTACCGTTGGGCGTCTCGACGCACCGCGCCCCGCGGAGAGGGATGTCCGAGAGGCTGCCGATGGCAATCCAATTCATCGCTTCACTCCGCGGCCTGTGAGAAGCCAATCGCCGCCAGCGGGCGGAACTCGTGCTTGTGCAGGCCGGAGACGCGCTCCGACCATGGGTCGACCTGGGCGAACTTCTGGGAGAAGACGAAGCGATCGAAGAACGCTTTGCGCCGGGGCAAATCGTCGAGCACCTGGCGGCGGATCTCCGCCACGCCGATGCGCTTCGTCCATTTGTAGATGCGCTCCAGATAGCGCGCCTGCTCGCGGTACATTTGCACCAGCGCAACGATGACCTGGAGCGCCTCGTCCTCCGTCTTCACCAGGCCAAGCACCTCGGTGCCCTTGATGTCGAGCCCGGCCGCACCGGCGAAATGGATCTCGTAGCCCGAACTCGACGCACACGACGCCGACGTCCTTGCACGTCGCCTCGGCGCAATTGCGCGGACAGCCGGACACCGCCATCTTGACCTTGGCCGGCGTCCACGAGCCCCACATGAACTTCTCGATGCGGATGCCGAGGCCGGTCGAATCCTGCGTGCCGAAGCGGCACCAGTCGGTGCCGACGCACGTTTTCACCGTGCGCACGCCCTTGGCGTAGGCGTGGCCGGAGACGAAGCCCGCGTTGCCGAGATCGGCCCACACCGCCGGCAGGTCCTCCTTCTTGATGCCTAGCATGTCGATGCGCTGGCCGCCGGTGACCTTCACCGTGGGGATGGCGAACTTGTCGACGACGTCGGCGATGGCGCGCAGCTCCTTGGCGCTCGTCACACCGCCCCACATGCGCGGCACGACCGAGTAGGTGCCGTCCTTCTGAATGTTCGCGTGCGCGCGCTCGTTGATGAAGCGCGACTGGTAATCGTCGGCGTATTCGCCGGGCCAGTCGCACACGAGGTAGTAGTTGAGCGCCGGCCGGCATTTGGCGCAGCCGCAGGAGGTGTTCCACTCGAGCTCCTGCATCACGGCGTGGATCGTCTTCAGGCTTTTGGCCTTGATGAGGCGGCGCACCTCATCGTGGCCGAGCGCCGTGCAGCCGCAGATGGGCTGCATCGCGGCGGGGTTGTAGGCGTCCCCCAGCGTCAGCGTCATCAGCTGCTCGACGAGACCGGTACACGACCCGCACGAAGCCGACGCCTTCGTGTGGGCGCGCACGTCGTCGAGAGAGGTGAGGCCCTTTTGCTTGATCGCGCCCGTGATCTTGCCTTTGCACACGCCGTTGCAGCCGCAGATCTCTGCGTCATCGGGCAACGCTGCAACGGCCGCCATAGGGTCGAGCGGCGACCCTCCCTGATAGGCCTGGCCGAAAATCAAGGTCTCGCGCATGTCGGAGATGTCGACTCCGCGCTTCTTCAGGTCGTTGAACCAGGCGCCGTCGGCCGTCTCGCCGTAGAGCACCGTGCCGATGATGCGGTTGTCCTTGAGGACGAGGCGCTTGTAGACGCCGGCCGCCGCGTCGCGCAGCACGATCTCCTGGCGGTCCTCGCCGTCGGCAAAGTCGCCGAGCGAGAACAGGTCGATGCCCGTCACCTTGAGCTTGGTCGGCGTGTCGTTGTGGGCGAAGGCGGCGGCGGCATCGCCGGCGAGGCGCGCCGCGGCGACGCGCGCCATCTCGTAAAGCGGCGCCACGAGACCGTAAACGTGGCCGCCGACCTCGGCGCATTCGCCGAGCGCGATGATGTCCGGGTCGGAGGTCTGCATGCCGGCATCGACGAGAATGCCGCGATTGACGTCGAGCCCCGCCTTCGCGGGCGAGGCCGGCATTGGGACGGATGCCCGCCGCCATGACCACCAGCGTCGCGGGGATGATGCGCCCGTCGGCAAGCTCGACCGCCTCGGCTTTGCGCTCGCCCAGGATCGCCTTCGTCTGCGCCTTGGTGATGATCTTGATGCCGCGTTGCTCGAGCTCCCGCTGCAGCATGTAGCCCGCAGCCGGATCGAGCTGGCGCTCCATCAGCGTCGGCATCAGGTGCAGGACCGTGACGTCCATGTCGCGCGAGTTGCAGTCCGGCCGCCGCTTCGAGCCCGAGCAGGCCGCCGCCGATGACGATCGCCTTCGCGCGCGACTGCGCCGCGATGAGCATCGCGTTGACGTCGTCGAGGTCGCGGTAGGAGAGCACGCCGGGGAGATTGTTGCCCGGTACCGGCAGGATCAGCGGCACCGAGCCTGTGGCAATGACGAGCTTGTCGTAGGGCGCGGTGATGCCGTGATCGGACGTCACGGTCCTGCGCGGCGCGGTCGATCTCGGTAACCTTGTGCCCCTTGTAGAGCGTGATCCCGTTCTTGATGTACCAGCCGTCGCCGTGAATGATGATCTGCTCGTAATCCTTCTCTCCCGACAGCAGCGGCGACAGCATGATGCGATCGTAATTGACGCGCGGCTCGGCGTTGAAGATCGTGACTTCATAGCGGTCTGGGGCTTGCTCGAACAGATGCTCGAGCATGCGACCCGGCGCCATGCCGTTGCCGATGATGACGAGTTTGTCGGTCATGTCCCGGTCTCCCTGCATCACTCGGCAGCGTAGAGCGCTTGGCTGGAAGGGGGAGCCGACGAGAGACGGCTCTGCCGCTGCGTACGCCGGACGGCGGCGTCCATCCAGACGAGCAGACCGACGACGATAGTAAAGAGCAGCATGAAGCAGCTCGACCACAGACCAGTCAGATCGTCGAGGGCCCCGAAGGCGATGGGAAGGACGAAGCCGCCGAGACCTCCGATCATGCCGACCAGGCCGCCGACGGCGCCAACATTGGCGGGGTAATGCGTAGCGACGTGCTTGTAGACCGCCGCCTTTCCGAGGCTCATGAAAAAGCCGAGCACAAAGGTTGCGGCGATGAATGCGGGGACGCCGATCTCAAAATGGAAGGCAATGTTGCCGTTGATGCCGCGCATGACGTAGTTGGTCGGCGGCAGCGAGAGGATGAGCGTCGCGGCGGCGGAAACGCCGAGGCTCCAGTACATGACGGTGCGCGCGCCGACCTTGTCGGACAGCACGCCGCCGTATGCTCGAAAGATGCTTGCCGGTAGCGTGTAAGCGGCGCCGATCATGCCGGCCGTCTCGATATCGAAGCCGTAGACGCCAATGAGATAGCGGGGAAGCCAAAGGGCGAGCGCGACGAAGGCGCCGAATACGAAGAAGTAATAGGCGGCAAAGCGCCAGACGCGCGCATCGCGCAGCGCCGATAATTCCAGCGTGTACGGAGGTGGGGCCGCGCCGGTCCGTCTGCGCTCGACCAGGACGGGATCGTCGGCTGTCGATACCCAAAAGATCAGAGCCATGAGCGCGAGGACAGCTGCCCAAACGAGCGCGACAGCCTGCCACCCCCAGGCGACGAGAACGAAAGGCGCCAGCATCTTCGTCAGTGCGGCGCCGACGTTGCCCACGCCGAAGATGCCGAGCACGGTCCCTTGGCGCACCGAAGGAAAGAAACGCGACACGTAGGCGATGCCAACGGCAAACGAGCCGCCGGCAAGTCCGACGCCGAGAGCGGCGAGCAGCATTTGCGTATACGTGTGGGCGAATACGAGAAGCACCGTCGCCACGCTCGCCGCCAGCATCGTCAAGGCGAGGACGAGGCGACCGCCGAAGCGATCGGTCCAGATGCCCAAGACGATGCGGGAGAGGGATCCGGTCAGGATCGGGGTGCCGACGAGCAAGCCGAACTCCGTCTCATTCAAGCCGAGCTCGTTCTTGATGCGGACGCCGATGATCGAAAAGATCGTCCAGACTGCAAAACACACTGTAAACGCCAGGGTGGACATCCAAAGAGCGCGCCCCTGCGCGCTGGATGCCGCGAAGCTTGAATGTCCGTCCGTGCGCATCAATCGATCTCCCGTGCCCAAAACAAAAAAGCTGCCGGCCAAACCCTTGCGCACGTGCGCAATGGCTTGAACGGCAGCTTTGCCTCGTGAGCGCCCGTCGTTGGGCGCGATCAGTTTAGTGAAGAGCAGAAACCGTGCCATCTGTGTGCAGATGAGGTTCCCGTTTCGGATCAATGACTTACCGGATTGATGCCCGATCGTCCAAACCGTTGGCAAGACCAAATATTAGTCATTCGTGGGGGCAGCAGGCACAAAGATTGTGCAGCGCGAGATCGCCAGGGCTAACGCTTCTGTCTAGCGATGTAGTCGTCGAGCCGGTCGGGATCGAACAGCGCGCCATCGAAAAATCCGTCCGGCCCGAGCGTCAGGCTGGCGCCAGCGGAACCCACCGGCGTCGGCGCCTGCAGTGCACCCTCAACTTTGGCATTGGCGGCGGGTAGGGCGACGCCCAGCGGCTTCAGCGCCGCGCGATAGAGATCGGGCCGATAGGTCTCGCGCGCGATGCTCGCGTTCTCTGGCTTATGGACGACCTGCCCCCAGCGGACCATCTGCGAGTAGAACCACAGCGCGTGACTTTTCCAGGGAAACATCGCGGCCTTCGCAAAGGGTACGAAGAAGTCCTCGGCACGTACGATGTTTCCGCCGCCCACGTCGAGTGCGCCGGTAAGGCCGCGCATCATCCACTCGGCCGAACGCATGATGTAAGCAGGGGCCGCGAGGATATCTGCCAGCTCGCGGTGATTTGACGACGCTCCGCACCATTGCGCCGAGCGGCAGAGCGCACGCAACAGCGCGGCGAGAGTTTCCGGCTCCTGCTCCGCCCAACCAGACGCAACACCCAATACTTTTTCCGGGCTCGAGCGCCAGATTGCAGCCTTGACGGTAACGATGCGGCCGAGGCCGACAGACGCGGCGGCGGTGCTCCAAGGCTCACCGACGCAATAGCCATCGATCGTGCCACCCGCCAACGCATCAGCCATCAGCGGTGGTGGCACGATGATGATCTCGACATCGCGCTCCGGGTCGATGCCGCACGCCGCCAGCCAGTAGCGGAGCTCGTAGTTGTGGCCGGAGAACGGATGCACAACCGCGAACTTTAATGATCCGGCCCGGTCGGCTTGATCTTTTATGGCCCCGCGCAGTGCGCGACCGCTGGTCGCCGGATCGAGGTCTCCCGTCGCCCCATGATCTACCATTCGCGTCCAAAGGGCATTGGAAACGGTGATCGCGTTCCCGCCGAGCCCGAGGGCGATCGGCGCTATCGTCTTCGCCGCAAGTGGGGTCAGGCCGAGGTTGGCAGCGATCGGCATCGGCGCGAGAAGATGCGCCACCTGGAAATGACCCACCGCCATGCGGTCGCGAATGCTCGCCCACGATGTTTCGCGCACGAGCGTCAGGTCGATGCCCTCCGCGTCGGCGAAACCCTTCTCCTTGGCCGCAACGAGAATGGCGCTATCGAGCAGCGGTATGAATCCGGCGATGACCTGATGAGCGCTCATCATCATTTATCCTCCGGTGGAGCAAGTAGACCGGCCGCGGTTATCAGGCTCTCAGCAATTTCGGAGATCTTACGGTTTTGGTTCATGGCCGTCTTGCGCAGCAGCGCGTAGGCGTCCGCTTCCGAAAGGCCCCGCGTCGCCATCAGGATTCCCTTGGCCCGATCGACCAGCTTCCGGTTTTCGAGCTCGGAGCGCGTTTCCTCGAGCTCGCGCGCCATGCGCGCGAAGGCGTTAAACCTGCTGATTGCCATGTCGAGGATCGGTTTGACCCGTTCGCGTTTCAAGCCGTCGACGACATAGGCCGACACGCCGGCGTCGACGGCAGCCTCGATCGCCGCCTGGTCCGAGCGGTCGACGAACATGGCGATCGGGCGTTGCACCGCGCGCGTCAGCTGGAACATATTTTCCAGCATGTCGCGGTTGGGATTCTCCAGATCGATAAAGATTACGTCTGGCTCGATCTCCGCGATGCGGCGCGCGATGCCAGTCACATCTTGGATGATCGTCAGATTGACGTAGCCGGCCTCACGCAAGCCAGCCTCTATGACGGAGGCCCGCAGCCGGTTTTCGTCGATGATGACGATCGAAAGAGTTGTCGGCTGTGCCGGCATACGTTCACTTGTCGTCAAGGGTCGCCGATCTGAAAAGCGAGGGCGCTTTACCACACCAGCTGCTGCCGGGGAACCAGTGGCCGTCGCATCATTAAAACCCGCTCCTGACCCTAGGGCGGACGTTGAGAGCTCTTCCGTCGCTATTAGCCAACCGCTTCTCACCCTCCTCGGTGGCGCTCACAACTGCGTTGGGGCTGGCTTGCCGACCTGCAGCATCAGGTCATCATTCCATTGGCCCTCAACTTGAACCTGGGCATTGGCACCGAGCATGATGGCCTCGATCAGGTTGTGGTTCAGGTACGTGTAAAGGCCAGGTTGGCGGAACCGATAGGCCATGGCGCCCGCCGAGCCGCCGCGGATGAACCACGTCTCGAGGTTGGTTTCCGGTCGGTCGTTGAAGGAGCCGGTCTGCCAGACGAAATCGCCATGACCGCCGATAAGGTGCGGACGGCTATCGCGATTGGCCTGGGCGTGGATGAAAAGCACGATCTCGCCGACCTTCGCCTTCAAGGCGGCATCGCCCGTCAAGGCTCCCTTCCTGCCGTTGAACACGACGTGAGTGGGGATCAGCGTCCGCATGACGTCGAGCGCGTCGCCGAAATCTTCTCCGGCCGCGCCATACTTCTTGAAGTCACCGTTCTTATCGCGGGGGATGTAGAAGTCCTGCTCGCCGATGAAATATGCGCGATCGTACCTCAATCTCTGCCCCGCAGCATCCTTCAGCCCGTCGCGCGGCAGCACCATGACGGCTCCGTTCATCCCGTGCACCACGTGGTAGGGGATCATGATATCGCCAGGGGCGCAGTGATAGACGAAGACGCCTGGCTTTATCGCCTTCCAGCGCAACACGACCTGCTCACCGGGCTGGACCTTGGTCAGCGCGCCGCCACCTAGCGCGCCCGTGGAGGCATGGAAATCGACGTTGTGCTCTAAGGTGTTTGACTTCGGGTTCTGCAGCGTGAGCTCGACGTAGTCGCCCTCGTGCACCACGATCATCGGACCGGGAACCGTCCCGTTATAGGTGAAGGCCCAAATCTCGGTGCCGTCATCGTCGATCACCAGCTTCTTCTCCTCGATAACGAGGGTCACCTCCACAATTCGCGGCTGATCCGGGGCGGTTTGCTCGTGCTCTGGAAGGAAGGGCGGGGCAATCATCGTCTGCTTGACCCGCGGCAGCTTGGAGATGTCGACGGCATCGGGAAGCGCCGGCGTGGCTTGTGGCGAGCGCCCGACGGCCGGCGGAGACGGCGGCGCAGCGCTTGCGGTTCCTGGCGCCACCGCGCTCGTGACAACTGCTGCAGACGCGAGTCCCGCTGCCTTGAGGAAGTTTCGGCGATCCTGAGCAGCAACCGGGTTCTTAAGGGTCATAGTCATGAGGATGGATCTCCTTCGTGGCCCACGAATGAATTGGGCACTCTTGCAAGAATCGGGTGCCGAAGTCGGCTGGGCTAGGCTGCCCCGCTCAGAGCTCGAGCACATGGCTCGTTCCAAAGCCCGAAGCGTAATCGATGAGGGAGATGGCCACGGGCGCCACTGAAAAAACCGCGAGCTGCCTTGGATCCTGCGGAACGAATCGCTTCGACTGCGGGAGCTTGCGAAACAGACGCAAGGAGAGCCGCTCGGCTACATCCTGGTCCAGGATCCGCGTTGCAAGACCGGACAAGGATAAGCCGGACAGCTTGTAGAAGTCCTCCGTTTGGTTGGCGATCGCCACCGAAACCTTGTTGTTCAGTCTTATATTGCCGACTTTTTGCGAGGCTGCGTCGGTGGCAAAGTACAAGGTAAGACCGTCGGCTATGTAGTTGAGGATCGTCGCTTGCGGATACCCGTCGGGACGGATGGTGGCGAGCGTCATCAGGTGCTGGGACTGGAGCACCTTAAGAATCTTCGCTTTTAGCGCTTCGTCCATCTACATGTTTCCCGCGCTGGACGGCAGGTTAGCGCATCACACTGCTGATCCACAAACAGGCGCACGTGAGTGCTCAGTTGGGGGGCCGGATGCCAACCTTCGTGTGAACGCCCGGCGTGGTCAGGATGGGCGTGTAGACCCAGGCGAACAAGCCGAAGGCTGCAATCCAAGCAAGCGCTGCATGGCCTGCGCCCCCGAACCGATACCAATCTGAGTCAGCGAATCCGGCTATTTCCAGCCTCGACTGAGGAGAGAAGGGAATGGCACGGAAGCGATATACGACCGAGCAGATCATCGATCACCTGCGGGAAGCAGAGGTGCGGCTGGCGCAAGGTCAAGCTGTCGGTGTGGTCTGCCGAGGGCCGGAGATCAGCGAGCAGACGTACTGCTGTTTTGCGCCGTCACAGCGCTCGAGCACAGGGCGCAATCACGCAAAGGCGGCATCATCGTGCTCATTGACGATTCATCACGTGCGCGCGCCGGAAATCCAGCCTATTACAGGCGAAATTCGCCAAAAGAGTGCCGCTAGCCGCCAGCATGAAAACGGTCCTGCATATTATCACCGCTCTTGGTTCGGGCGGCGCCGAGCGTGTTCTTTATCTACTTGCATCTCGAAGCCACGGCACGACCGACGCCCGACACATCGTCGTCTCCTTGTCCGGCGACGGCGTTTACGGAGCGGAATTGCGCGAAGCGGGCATTGAGGTGAGGGCTCTGGATATGCGACCCAGCAGAGCCTCGCTCGGTGGATTTCTTCGGCTTGTGCAGCTGATCCACCAGATTCAGCCGAACCTCGTCATGACTTGGCTCTATCATGCCGACCTGCTCGGCACAATCGCTGCGCGAACGGCTGGCATAAGCCGTGTCATTTGGAACATTCGATGTTCGGACATGGACCTCACACACTACCCACCGTTGACGCGCTTGATTGTCCACGTGCTAGCCCGCCTGTCTCGACTACCATGGGGCATCGCAACCAACAGCAAGGAGGGAAGACGCGTCCATGAGGCATTGGGCTTCAAGCCAGCTCGCTGGTTCTTCCTCCCCAATGGCTTCGATGCGGACCAGTGGAGGCCGGATCCGGTCGACCGGGCAAAGGTTCGGGCCGAGCTTCGGATTCCCGACGCGGATTTCATCATTGGGATGGTTGCACGCGTCGACCCCCAAAAGGATCACGCCAATTTTCTCGCAGCAGCAAGACTGCTCGCTGCGACGCAAGCCAATCTGTGGTTCCTACTTGTCGGCTCGGGCACGGATAAGCTTGCCATTTGTGATGAGCTGCGGCATCGCACTCTAATGCTCGGCGAGCGCCGCGATGTGCCGCGCCTGATGCGCACCTTGGACCTTCTCGTCTCCTCATCAAACAGTGAGGGGTTTCCTAATGTCATCGGAGAGGCCATGGCTACGGGCGTGCCGTGCGTCGCCACCAACGTAGGCGATACGGCCACCATCATCGGCGATGCCGGCCGATTGGTGCCGCCAAGCGACCCGCGCGCGCTCGCCGATGCTATTCGTGAGATCATCGAAGCGTCTGCCGATGAGCGTCACGCGCTTGGCGTCCGCGCGCGCCAAAGAGTGTGCAATAATTTTTCTGTGGATGACTGCACAAAACGCTACGCGGAGTTATTCATAGCCGCAATGGAGCAATCACTAAATGTTCAAAACTCCCAAGAGCCACAAAAAAGTGGCTGATGCAGAGGCACCCAACTCTGCTAGTAAATTCTTGCTAAAAGACCAGTCTCGCAAGACCATCGAGCTCTCAAGGGAACCGCAGTGCGGCACGTGTTTCCCGTTGTCGTTTCGTTGGCGGCGCTCGTCGCTGCCATCGTATGGGTAGCTTCCACGTCAAATCTCGCGCCGTTGGCCGATGCCGTCGCGAAGCTCTCTTGGTTCACGAGCGCAATGGTGTTTGCGCTCTTTATCGTTGCGACGCTGCTGTCGAGCCTACGATTGTGGCTGATCGCGCGCGACGTCGGTTCCCCGATCTCAGGCCGGGATGCAACCGCCGCTCTATCCTTCGGCACATTGGCGGGTGTTGTATTCTTCCAGATCATGGGACAAACGATCGCGCGCTCGGCGTTGCTTGCCAAGCGCGGCACACCCGTTGCGGCCACTCTCGTCATCTCAGCGTACGAGCGGGTTATCGCCGTATTTGTTTCCCTTCTTCTGGGGGCGCTCGGCGCCTGCTACTTGTTTGGCAAGCTCTCTTTCGACGTATCCCAAGGTGGCGGCGAGCTTTTGAAGATCATCGCGGCCGGATTTCTCGCCATCCTCGCCGGTGCCTACCTCGGATGGGGTCGCTACGCGGCTCGCCAACTCCGCGCTACGTTGAGCCGGCAATTCTGGCACAGAGCTACAAGAAGCCTCGCGATGAGCGTCGCCATCCAGCTCTGCACGATGACCGCATATGTGTTGGCGGCTCTCGCCCTCGAGCCCAACTTGCGTATCATCGATGTCGCCGCAGCCTCGGCGGTGGTCATGCTCGTGAGCAGTTTGCCGATCAGCCTTGCAGGCTGGGGGATCCGTGAGATCAGCGCCGTGCTAGCGCTCGGCGCGATCGGTATTCCAGGCGAAAAGGCGCTTGTTGTTGCGCTGTTGATTGGGGCTATGTCGCTCGCCGCATTGGTTCTTGTGATGGCGGTGACGTTTGCATCAGGCAGGACGCGCCAGATTGGAGAGGGGACGGCAATAGGGACGTTCCAACAGCCGGATTTCGCCACGGCTCTTGCTTGGCTTATTCCGGTTGCGACGGCGACGGCAGTCTTCTTTCAGATTCACATCCCGACCGCTGCCGGCACGAAGCTCAACGTCAATCTAGCGGATCCCTTTGTCGTGACGGCGGCATCATTATTCGTCCTCGGGTCAATCCGAACACGAACCTGGCCCCAATGGCGACTGCAAGGCCTCAACACGCACATTGTGCTCGTGACATTGGTCATGACGCTTAGCTTGCTTATCGGCTGGATGTCGTTCGGTTTGACTGCCTGGGCATTCACGAGCAAGTACCTCGGCTGGTTCGTTCTCCTGTCCTATGGCGCCACTGGCGCGCTCCTAGTCACCGTAGCCGGGCAGACCGGTTGCCGCGTATTGTTGCGAACCTTCATCGCAGCGGGCATCGCCATCTGTGGTCTCGAGATTGTCTTGCTCGAATTGCGAAATTTGGGCCTACCCATTGACGTCAATATCGCCGCCATTCGAGCAAGTGGGCTTGCCGCCAACCCCAATGCCTTCGCAATGCAGATCGTGCTCGTCGCTTGCGCCACGTTGGTGGCCATCCGATCCCAGCGGCTGATGGCGGTGCTGCTTGCCATTGCCATGACAGCCATCTGGCTAACGGGCTCGCGAGCTGGTCTAGGTGCGGCCGCTGTCGTTCTTGCGGCAGCGGCAATCGTGCGCCCGGCGCTGCGGCGTTCAATTCTCTATGCGCTTCTGTTGAGCGTGGGAATTCTGTTCCTGCTGGAGGCGGCGATCGCGGTGCGAATGCAAATAGCGCATGGCCCCTTTACAATATTAAGCGATCTCGAAATCAGTTGGCCATTTCGGTCCCATTGTGGTCGAGACACCCAAATCCGACATGGAGCGATGGCAAACGATCCTCGGCGGATTATCGCTCTTTTCGGCGCATCCTCTCCTTGGTGCAGGTCTCGGCGCTTTCGCCGAGAGCTGGCGGCTGGAGCATGGCCAAGTGCAGGTCATTCATTCAACCCCGCTCTGGCTGCTGGCGGAATTCGGCATTTTTGGCACCGCGATTATTATCTTACCGTTCCTGCGCATCGTGGTGCATTCGCTAGCCCATGCGATCAAGGGACAGCCAATGGCAATTCTTGCATTCTTGAGCTGTCTGGCCTTCGCGACAATGGCGTCGATGCATGAGATGCTCTACCAGCGCCCGTTTTGGTTGTTGCTTGGGGCGTCGTTGGCGCTCGGACACCATGCCGTGCCCTGGCCTGAAATGTCGTTCGTCAGAAATAGGCTCAAATTCGCTCCTCAACTCTCTGCTCGTACTGCGAACGCCGCAGTAGCACTCCCAATAATAAATCAGACTGTGCCCCCGCATTGAGCAGCTGCGCTAGCGCGCGTAGATCTCGCTGTAGGCGCTGCGTTGGCTGCGTTTGCCAAGGCGTAGCTGGTACACCTCGCTCAACGCCGCACGGTCGATGGCGGGAATCTGCCCGATCCCGAGCGTTGCCTCGTCGAAAGGGACGATATTGCCCATTTCACTTGCCAAGGCATAGCTGTCGGGCACTGCGTCGGTGACGATCACTGGCAAGCCGGCGAGGCAGTACTCTGCGAACTTCGTCGGTGACGCGACCCGGTTCGTTGCGTTGACATCGCGCAACATGAAAGCTGCATCTGCAGCATTGAGCAGAGCGTTGATCCCTTCAAGCTGCGCCGAAAGGATGCGAACATCGCCGCGTTCATGTGCCCCTATGCGAGCGAGCACGACCTCCTTGTTGGGGGTCACGATCATCAAACGCACGCGGGAGTCGTTCCGTCGGAGCCGGCGGAATGACTCGATCGTGTGATCGAAGCGCTGATAAGCCTGGAGGCCGCCGCTGTAGACGAGGACGATATCATCGCTCTCGAAGCCAAGCTCGGAGCGCACACGCGCGCGCAGCGCCGGATCGAAATGGAAGATACCCTCAGCCGCACAGCATGGGATCACCTTGTGCATCTTTTGCCCTAAATCGGGGAGTGCAAGGTCGCGTAATGATCGGCTGACAAAAAGGGCACGATCGCACACGATTGCTGCACGGCGCATGCGGCGGCGAAGCAGCGCCTTGAGAAAAGGCTTGAGCGCGAAGCTCCAGGGTCCAAGGTCGCGGCGGTAGTCGATCTCGGCAGCCGAGTCGCCACGGCAATCCCAGATCAGAAGTGCATTGAGCTTTCGCGCAAGGGTAGCCCCGACCAGAGCGGAATAGTCCGTACGACCGTGGATATGCGTGAACGTAGCCGCGTGCCCCTCGATCTCGCGCTGCAGCATCCGCGCATTGCGGAAGACCGAGAACGGCGCCCCGGCGCGCACGCCCTTAAGCAGGCGAACCGGGCAGCACGCGTGCTCCTCTGCCTTGGCCAAGCGCGAAAGCGACAGATCGTAGCTGCGCTCATCGCAAGTGACCGCCCAGACTTCGAACTCCGCAATGCCGCTTTCGCCAAGCTCGCGCGCGTGCCCCAGCACCTGCGAATCGACAACCGTCTGCTGGAGCCCCTCAAAGAACAGAAATAGGACGCGCGGCTTCTTGCTCAAGACAACAAGTCTCGTTGTGAGAGCATTGGAGCCTCTGGCAGCGGCTCGAGGATTGAAAGGCGCTCTGCCAGGCAGCCATAGCCTTCGCTCACGGCAATCGGATGGACCGCAGCGAGCGGTCCGGCGCTGCATCCATCTGTTATGATGAGCGCGTCCGGCACAAAGCGCATGATGCGAAAGGTGCGCCAACCGGGTCCCTCAAGCACAGCGGCGGTGCCGCTGGGCCCGAAATAGATGCACCGAGCTGTCGCCCGGTGACGCATGGCGAAGGGTGCAACCGCCTCGGCCGCCGCGGCGCCGTTGGCTGGACGGGGCGCGAAATGCGCCGATGCACTCCGATAAAGATCGCGACGGAGAGGCAGAGGCGTGTAGACGTAGCTTCCCGGATCGCAAATGAGATCCGTTCCCCTATGCTGGACATCGATGGCAAGATTGTCATCGTGTGTGTGGCCCATTGTGTGGGCGATGCACGGCTGCTTCATGCACCGAAGCGAGACAAAGGTCTCCGGCCCCGAGAACACGAACAACCCGAAGTCGTCCAGCGCATATCTGCGCAGCGTGGCCGATTCCAGGCCGGGCAACCGCAGCTCCGCCGTGCGAACGCAGGCCGCCTCCAGCGCATCAATCTTGCTCCGCAGGTTATGGAGATCCTCCTCGTCTCCGCGACGATCATCGCCAGACGGCGGCGCGCGCGATCGCGGCAATCTCCGCCCTTTCGAGAACCCAGCCACCACCGCCCGATCGAGCCATTGCCGCGCGCTTGGTACGTTGGTCTCGCCGGCGAACAACGCGGCACCCGTCGCAAGCAGCGAACAATGATTGAGACAATCCTCCACCACCTCGTCAGAGGTGGAACGCGTTACGGCGGGATGGAATTTGAATAACCGACCAGAATCGGTGTCTCCGATCTGCGGTGGCCGTCCATCGGGCTTGATCCACTTGAAGGTCGCCTGCCACGCAGCTTCGAGGCGCGCGATCACAGTTTGAGCTAGCGGGACCGGCCTACCCTCCGTGTCATTCGAGGTCGGAAAAGGTCCAGAAGCTGACGGAACGCGCACGCGCAGTCGGTGCGCCGGCGGCTCTGAAAAGGCCTTCGCCCGCTCGTCGGCAATGCCAAGCAAGAGAGACGTGGAATAGAGCACCAGCTCGGTGGAGAGGCGATGGTAGTTGGTCGAGCCCTCGAAATTCCCGCCGTCTTTTAGAAACTGCATCTGACTCTCGTCGCCGAGCTGGCGCGCGCCAAATGCTAGCCAGGCATCGGTTTCCGCGGAGGCTGGAAGATAGGCTGCGCAGAACAGCAGCCCGGCCAGATCCGAAAGGTAGTGATTGCTGCGCGGCTCGGGCGACCATTCCAGATTATCGATGATGTGCCGGCCGTGGGTGAGAACGGCCCGCGCCAGCACTGCCTCGAACGCTTCATCCGGCTGCCATCCTGCTGCCCGCAAGATGTCGACGGCCACGACCATGTTCGCTGCCCGGATGCCGACATCCATAGGGCACAGCCAATTGACGCCGAAGCGTGGCGGATTGGCCGCCAGGAAATCGAGTATCTGGTTGCGAACCTCACGCGCGTAAATGCGGGGCTCGGCAAACCCGCGCTCGCCAGCGAGGGCAAGCACGTGCGCGACGGCAAGCTGCGGCAGATGCTGCAGACGAGCAAGCTCCCACGGCACCTTGACGTCGGCCCCCGCTTCGTTTCCGAAGCGCAGTTTGCGGAAGTGACGTCGCTCGTTCCAGCGATAGCCTGACTTGAAGTCGATCTGCCAGTCGATCGGCCGATGCGGCTGATCGATGAGTCGCCAAAGCGCGCGGCTGTAAGGAAAATTGCTCGGCGTGGTCCGCTGGCGAAGCCAGTTGCCATCCCGGTCGGCAGCGATCACTGGCGCCGGCGCGTACTTATGCCCCTCGATGCCGGCCGCATCCATGCCATGACGCACCTCGATCCAACCCGATCCGAGCAGATCAAAGCGGTGGGCGATATAGTGCTCGCAAAGTTTCGGCAATACATCCAACAATTCAGGCGGCACGTTCTCCGGCGAAAGCTTGATGCTTCTACCGATAAGCCGCTCCGGACCACCCGCAAGATAGGTGCATCGGAAAACATCATGGGCGGATTGCCCATGCTGGGCCAGTTGCCTTGCCGCGAAGCGGAGAGCACGCGCCGCCGCAACGTAGGGCGGCACGGCCATGGCTCGCCTTATCAGGTCACGCGCCGACAATTACTCGACCGCCGTTCTCGACGCCCCACAAAGAAGACCGCGGCCCCAGCGCTAATCTTTCTTGGCCAGCTTAAAGTACCATGTCGACACCATCCAATCAGGAAGGTGGTCGGCTACATGGACGTTGAAGTCCAAGAACTTGCGGGAGCTGAAGATTGTCGCGCCGCTGAGGTCGGCGCCGACAAAGCCGCCGTGGGCGAAATCGTCAATGGTCATCCCGAGATCCTTGACCAGACGTTCTAGCGATCGACGCGTGAAAAACTGAAGGTGTCCCGATTCCAAGTTGTAGGGGATTGCCGCCGCCGGCGGAACAGTATGCCCCAACAGCTTTCGCAAGCCACGTCCGACCCACCGCACCTTGCCGTAGAGGCCGAGCGAGCGATCAATCGATTTCTCGATCTCGCACGGGCCGTAGCCGTTTGGGACGGAGCCGAGGAGAATGCCGTCCGATGCCAGTCGAGCAACGTGTGCCCGCAGGAGTTCGAGCGGCTCGGAGAGATGCTCAATAACATCGCTGTAAAGCAAGGCGTCGAAACGGACATCTTCGGGAATACGCTCTTGAAACACGGCACCCTCCCGGGCGAAGTGCTCTCTGGCAAAGTCTAGAGACGGACGGTGAAAGTCGACGCCAACGTAGCGATCGGGCCCCTTGCACAGGAACTGCGCAATCGCAGTACCATTGCCACACCCGAAGTCGAGGATCGTGAGAGGTCGGCCGACACGCGTGCGATGCTCATCTACGTGCTTGAGAAAGTACGCAATCTTCTTGCGGTTGCCGAAGATGTCCTCCGGCGGCAGCAGCGGCGCGTTCATTGGGTGCCGATGTCCTTGCACTTGTGGGCTGCGAGCATGACCAACGGGCCATCGACCGCAGGAATGAGCGTGGGCTCAAACGCGTGATCCAACAACAAGTGCCGCCATCTCTCCGGTGCGAAACAATTCTTCGACAAGCGCAGATACGTCGTTGCGAAAGGCCAGCGCGCACGCGTCAATCGGCCCAACAGAGGCACTTTGGCCATTGCCATCATCAGCGCTTCACGTCGACGGATAAAATGGCGCACATCAGGTACCGTCGCCAGCAACCACCCCCCCGGGCGGAGAATGCGTGCGAACTCAGTGAGCACTTGATCGAGATCGTCGACATACTCCAGCACGCTGGACGTTATGCACGCATCAAACGAGCAGTCTTGAAATGGCAATGGCTTGCCCGGCTCAATCTGCGATAATGCCACTCCAAGTCCGTCGAGACGTGCATTTGCTGCCTGCAGCATTCCTGATGCCACGTCGACACCAGATACCCTAAATCCTGACGCCGCCATCGCAGCGCCGATCTCACCGCTACCGCAGCCATAGTCCAGCACCATGGCACCCGGCGCAACACGCCCCGACAGCGCTGCGAGGAAACGATTCGGGCGATCCATCATGTCGCCGCCCGCTGCGTAGTTGCAGTGCCAGCGCTCGGACTCCTGGTCGAAGAAACGTACGGTTTCGCTATCAGACATCTCCACGCCGCACGCTCTGCTCGCCGATCCGCCGCTCGACATCGAGCGCGATCTGTGTCGCTTGTCGCTGCTGCCAATACGGAATTGGCCATTGCCCGCCAATATCCAGCGCGGCAGCCAGAGCATCGAGCTCTTGCGTATGCCCCTTTTGGGGAAGCGCAAAAGTTGGCGCTTTGAGACGACGGCCGCTCACTCGCATCGTTTTGAAATCCTCAAGATCGAAGACTTTTCCGTCGCAGAAGATTTCGATGCGCTCCTTGGGATGAGCCTGCGATCCTAAAGACGTATAGCTGAGGCTGCCAACAGACCCGTCCGCGAACGTCACCGTCGCAACGAAATTCTCGTTTGCTCGGTCGCCGATCGCTCCCGTATCGAGTGCCACGGCCTCTACGCGAAGAACGTCTGCTCCGGTCAAAAAGGTCATCAGATCGTAGAAATGGCACGCCTCGCCAAGGTTGCGCCCACCACCTTCAGGCCCGTGTACCCAATGATCAGACGGCAATCGCGGAGCGTTGACACGGTAATTAATGAGGAGCGGCCCTCTCCGGTCTTGAAGGGCCTTGGCGAGGATCGCAGCATGAGGAGAGAAGCGGCGGTTGAAGCCTGTCATGAGGAGAGGCACAGAACGCTGCGAAGCCTCGGCCTCGGCAAAGAAGGCATCGATCGCCGCCAGTTGCTCGGCCGTCAATGCGAGTGGCTTCTCGACGAACACTGCCTTGCCAAACTGGAGGCCGCGCAGCACCAGATCAGCGTGCTGATTGTGGCGAGTGGCCACTATCAGGAGATTGACGTCAGGATCGGCGAGCACCTCGTTGAGATCGGTCGTGGCGTAGCTGGCGCCTGAAAGCGTAGCGAGGCCTCGGGCGTTATGGCCATTGCGGCTCACGACAGCGCGCATCGCATAGCGGTCTTTCTGGCTCTTGAGGATCGGAAGCAGTGTCCCACGGAAGAAGCCCCCGGGCCCCACGACTGCCACTTGGATGCCACCCTTGGTGGGCGTACTTGAGCCGCGCTGATCGACGCGGCGTCCAAGCGGAGCTTGCCCTGCCTCGGGATAGGTCAACAGCGCGACGAGCGGGCGCGCTGAGCTCTTTAAAGCCTCGTAAGCCACGGCCGCACTCTCAACTGGAAACCTCGTATCGATCAGCGGCTCAACGGCGAGCGCACCGGACGCGATCAGCTCCAGGTAGGTTTGCATATTTCGGCCAGCGGTCCAGCGAACGTAACCTATCGGGTAGTCGAGTCCCCTCTCCTCATAGTTGCCATCGTAGCGCCCTGGCCCATAGGAGGTAGATATGCGGAAATCGAGCTCCTTGGGATAGATGGCGCTGCGGTCGATGTTGATCGGAACATCTCCGACGAGCACGACGCGGCCCTTTCGACGGCACATCTGGAATGCGGTGTTCAACAGCTCCTCCGAAGGAGAAGCTGCCGTGACGATGACCCCGTCGGCTCCCTCTCCCAAGCACCAACGGCTGACCGCCGCAACCGGATCACAGTCGTCGGCGCTCGCAACTGCAGCCATGCCTAAAGAGAGAGCCCTCTCTGCCCGCGCAGCGTCGGGATCCATGCCGATGACCGAGCACCCGTTCGCTTTCAATATTTGCGCGACGAGCTGACCGAGCAGACCGAGACCGACGACGACAAACCGCTCACCAAGTGTCGGCTCCGCGCGACGAACGCCTTGCAAGGCGATGGCGCCGAGCGCCACCGTGGATGCTGCCGCGAATGTCACCCCTTTTGGGACAGGGACGATGAGGTTCGTCGGCACCTGAACGACCTCGGCATGAAAGGCATGCTCACTACCCGCGCATGCCACCCGATCGCCCGGCTGATACTCCGTCACGCCCTCGCCCACAGCGACGACCGTTCCCGACAGCGAGTACCCGAGCGGATATGCCGAGGCAAGTTTGTCGCTCACGACAGCGCGTGCTTGAGCGATGCCCTTTTCCCGCACCATGGAAACCAATTGCTGAATCTGCTCGGGACGCTCCATGACCCTATGCCAGAGCGGCGTGCTGACCGACTTCACACCGCTAAGCTCGGTCCCCGACGAGATGCACGAGCATGCCGTACGCACCAGCACGGTGCCGGCCTCGACACCGGGAGCGGGCACCTCAACCACGCGAATTCCATCACGGCCGATAAGAACCTGCTTCATATCCCCGCCTGAAATCTGTGATCACCGGCGCGTGCCACAACCTCACAAAGACACTGCTGAAAGCGCATCCGCACTTGCGCCGCGTCATGGTTGCATACGGCCGTCGCGCGCGCGCGTTCAACGACGCGTTTGCGGATGTCTATGTCCCGGAGCGCCGCCAACAGGGCCTCAGCCAATCCTTCGACGCCGGGGGTTTCCACGGTGATGGCCCAATTGTCGCGATTTGCGTAGGCGACCTGAGCCGTGGCCGCTGGTCCGTAGGCCAGAATAGGTGTGCCGCTGATAAGATAAGCCGGCACCTTCGTCGGCATCGAATAGCGGATGAAGCGCACGCTGTCGTTGTCGAAGTTGACCGGGAGCAACAGAAGGTCGGCCATGGCGATGCGTCGGAAGAATGCATCATCGTCCCGGATTGGACCTTCGACACGCACGGCCGGGCTCACTTCCAATAGGTGCCGATAGCGCTCGCTATGACCCGACGGGCTTGCAATCGTCAGACGTAGGTCGTGGCCCCGCGCAGTCAGTCGGCTTACCGCCTCGGCGCAGTCAATGAGCGAGTTCAACTGCGCATTCGCGAATATGGAGCCCACATAGAGAATGTCCGCCGGCCGGCCCGCTGCGAGGTCCACCTTTACGGGTGGTGCGCACGCAGAAATGTCAATCGTATTCTGGAAAGCTTCGAAATGCGCGCCGTAGCGCTCTTCAAAGGCTTCCGCCATGGCATCCGATATGGCCAGACACCGGGTGGCACTGGCAAAGAACCGGCGGAGATGCGCCTGCATGCGGAGGCGCTGCACCGGCCCGCAAAGGCCGCTGCGATAAACGCTCGACGGCCAATCGTCCATGATGTGAACCACGAGAGGCAGGTCAAAGCGGACACGGATCGCCTCAATGAGATCCATCATCGCGTTGTTGCCGAGGATCGTATAGAGCAGCTGCGGTCGGAACTCATCTATCCATTGCTCCAGTCGCGGCGTTAGCCGCGCCCGCTGCGGAGGCGCATCGCCTAGCATCGCAATTGCGAGCGACTTGAGCCTAGCAGCGCGGCCGCCGTTCGCTGCAGATGACGCGTTCGACGTTGCGCTGCTCCCAACTCTTCCGTCCGTACGCAGCCGGCGCCGCAACGCGCCCAACGGCCAGACGTAGTCGATTTCCGCCGACCCCAGGGTGTAGTAGCGGCTGCAAACATCATCGGTGGTGGGCTCTGGATCATCGTGTACCGTTGCCAGCCGCTCCATGGGCCAGCCGCGGAATAGATTGGAGAACGTGATACCGCCGCCCGTCACGCCGTTGAACGCGTGCGGCGTCACGAAAAGGACGCGGGGGAAATCCGCAGCCACCTTTCCGTTCCTCAGTAGTTGCCCAAATGATTCAGTCACTCGCCGCTCGGAGCCTCATCAGCACCCCGCGCACTCATCGACCTAGTTGAGCGGCCGCACGCCTACGAAATTCGTGGCAATATTTGGCGACCACATCAGCTCTCTCGCGGCACGATACAATCCACGCCAACCGATGAAATCGCTATCGATGCCCAAGAGTGGCTCGCCGGCTTGGATGGCGGCGACCTTCGAATGGAAAATCAATGCCTCAGCGTAAGGCCGGTAGATCTCCTCCTTCACGGTTTTCGACAACACCACTCTAGAGGCGTAGTAATCAAGCGCCCAGCGCCGCATAACTCGCAATCCCTGAAAGTGATAGAGCAGCAGTGGCAAGCCAGAGACGAGTACAAAGCCACCACGGCGTGCGACTTTCTGCCCGACAACGTTCCAGGGCGCGCAGTTCAGGCCAGGCAGGTCCGATATTGCCACGCTGGGAAATAGCCGCGGAACCTCATCGAGATATTTTTGGTCAGCGTAGCGGCCGTCGGCTGGTACAGCGTAGCACGATTCAAGACAGCGCTCCTGCCACCAATTGAGCATCGCATGACCCTTTTCGCTGTTTTTAACAGCAACATAGCCAGCGTTAAACCGCCCGACCCCGGGCTCCATGGCTGCGATTTCGGGAACAGTCGAGCGGTGTGGTGTCAGGATGCCGTTAGGAACGGTTGAAGATCCCGATGCGTCCGCGCTGCGGAACCTTGATCGTGTAGCGCCACAAGAAATCGTGCGAAAGCTCCTCGACGGAGGGCTGCTTGAACGAGTGGACCTCGCACCCTTGCGGATTGACGCGCGACATGACGTGCTTGATCGTCCCGTCCTTGCCGGCGGCGTCCATTGCCTGGAACACCAAGAGCACGGACCAGGAATCCTGGGCGTAGAGGATGTCCTGCTCCATCGCCAGCCAGTCCGAGCCGCGCTGGAGAAGCTCCGCCGCCTCCTCCTTGTCCATCTTGAGGCCGAGCGTGTCGCCGGGATCGAAGTCCTTCAGGCGGAATTCCTTGCCCTTGGTCACGCGGAACGGCTCGGTGTATTTCCGAATCGCGTCGATGATGTCCTTGCGCGGCATGGACGTCCTCCCGGCCTTTATCGTTATGTCGCAGAGGGCCCGAGTTCCCCCGCGATGTCAACACCATGTCATGGCGGGCCAAATGCGTCCCGATCCCTGCCGGGCCGCCGCTCCGTCAGCCCTCGAAGCCTCTCCCCAGCGCCGCGCCGCCGATCTCAGCCGGCCTCTTCATCACGACGAAGCCGGCGCGCTGCAGGTGCTCGGCGAGCCGCTTCGCGACGATCTCGGCCATGATCTCGTCGGCGTTGTGGACGCGCTTGCGGCCCTGGAATTTGAGCGCGAAAGCGAGCGCGGCGATCAGGTCCTCGGATGTTGCGGGTTTCAGCGGGGCGGCGTCGGACATGCGCCGCAGGATAGGCGGAAATCTTGAACAAAACAAGAACAAGGATCCCGATCGTCCTTGTTGCCGCACGCGACCAAATGCCTTCTCCAAACGGCCACTTTTCAATCACGTTTTGATTGTGACGCGCACGCAACAATGTTATCCAAGGATCGACGACGGGATCGCGCCGTCCGCCGCCCGCTTCCCCCTTGAGGCGGTGGATGGAGAGCGTACCCCCTAGCGCCATGTCGGTCTCGTCGTCGCCCTTTGCCCGACCGTCGCCTCAATATCCCGGCAGCCCTCCGCCCCACGGGTGGCGCGGGTGCGCGGCGGCGACGTAGTAGTTCGCGGCCGCCGGCGCCTTGAGGAAGTCCCGGGCGCGCTGCTCCACGAGTTCGTCCGCCCTGGTTTCCCGCTCGGCCCGGTACTTGAGCTCCAGCAGGGAATGGACCAGCCAGGTCTCGATCGACCGGCCAGGATCATTGGGGTCATGGAACAGGTTCCAGGCGTAGGCCCCGTCGCGCATCCGCTCGCGGCCGATCTCCCGCATGAGCGCGAAGAACTCCCGAGCGTCCTGCGGATCGATGCGGTATTCGATCAGGGCCAAAATCGGGCCGACGTCGTCTTTGAGCGTCTCGACGAAGGCCGGCGCTCGCCAGTGCATCGAGGGCGCGAGGTCGAGGGCGGCCCCCGTCTCCAGCTTCCAGCGGTGGGTCAGGGCGAGCCCGAGCGCCGTTCCCACCGCTGCGGCGTTCAGCGCGAAGGCAATCCCGCTGCGGCTCGCGACCTCGCCCCACAGGGCGCTGCCGACCGTCATGGCCCCGAAATAGGCGGTCAGGAAAATCGCCAGCCCCCTGCCCCGCACCCAGTCCGGCAGGGCGACCTGGGCCGAGACGAACATCGTCGTCATGGCGACGATCCAGGACGCGCCGGCGATGAAGCTGGCGAATATTGCGATCTCCGGCCGGCGCGCAGCCGCAAAAAGCGCGAGCGCCAGCGCCGTCCCGACCGCGCCCGCGGCCGCCGACAGGTCCGGCCCGAGCCGGGCCTTGAGCGTGTCCATCCCGAGCGACCCGACGATCGAGCCCGCGCCGACGACGCCCATCAGGAGGCCGTAGAGCTCGGCGCCCTCGTGCAACCGGTCGCGGGCGATCAGCGGCATCAGCGCCCAATAGGCGCTGGCGAAGGGAAAGAAGGCGATCGCGCGGATCAGCGTCGCGTCGAGGTCGCGGTTGTTGCGCGCATAGCGGAGTCCGGCCGCCACGACCGCCCGCATCCTTTCGGCCGGCAGCGTCTCCGGCGCCCGGCGCGGCGGGCGCCACCAGATGAGCGCGGCCAGGACGACGACGCTGGTCGCGACATAGATCCAGAACGGCAGCTTGAGGCTGACCGCGGTGATCGCCACGCCGCCGAGCGCCGGGCCCACGGCGCGGCTCACGTTGTAGCTGGCGCTGCTGACGGCGATGGCGTCGTCGAGTTCGGATCTCGGCACGAGCATCGGCGTGATGATTTGCCACGCGGGCGCCGCGAGCGCGCCCGCCGCCCCGAGCAGGAACGAGGTTGCAAGCAGCGCCGGCGACGAGGCCCAGCCGATGGCGACGGTCCCGGCGAAGACGGCGCCGACGGCGACGACGCCGACTTGCGCCGCGATCAGGAGACGCCGCGGATCGACGACGTCGGCGAGCGCTCCGGCCGGGATGGTCAACAGGAACATCGGCGCCATGGTTGCGACCTGGACCGCCGAGACCATCAGCGGATTGGGATTGAGGCTCGTCATCAGCCAGCTTGTGGCGGTGTCGAACATCGCGATGCCGATGCTCGAGACGGAGCTCGCGACCAGAATGACGGTGAAGGCGACGTTGCCGAACACGCCCCAGCGGGAGGCGGCGGGCCCGGCGTCGTTCGGCGGAGAGGCAGTCGGGAGGCTCAAGCGGCAACCGCGAAGATTGGATGACCGCCGCCATCCGTGCGCCCATCGCGCGCCGATGGCAATGCCGGGCGATTCGCCGAACGACACAAGCCGGAAATCCGGCTAAGCTAGGCCTTCGGCCGCCCAACGAGACGAACCATGTTCCGTGTCGCGCGTCCCCTTCGGCTCCACAACCGCCGCGTGGCGCGCCCTGTGCGTCCGATCCCCATTCGCGGTCCGTTCGCCGTCGCGACGCTCGCGCTCCTCGGAGCGGTCGCCATCATCGCGCCCGCCAACGCGCAGAGCTGGATCCATATCGGGCCGTTCAGCTTTCCCAACCCCTTCGCCAGGCCGCCCCCTCCGAGGGAACCGGTCTGGCGCGGCGACGACGGGCGCTCTCGCCGCCAGGGGCACGACCGGCGGCATGCCTCCGGCGGGGGCGGCCCCATGAACGTCTGCGTGCGGAGCTGCGACGGCAGTTTCTTTCCGTTGCCGTATGCGGGCGCGAGCGGGGCGACGCTGGAGGAGGTGTGCCAGGCGCTCTGTCCCAACACCGAGGTCGAGCTCTATACGATGCCTTTCGGCGGCACGATCGACGAAGGGGCGTCGCCGACCGGCGCGCCTTACGCGGCCCTGCCGAACGCCTTCAAGTTCCAGCAGACCTATGACCCGAACTGCTCCTGCCGGCGCCCGGGTCAGAGCTGGGCGGACGCGCTCGCTGCGGCGGAACGACGATTTGGCCACAACGCGCACGACATCATCGTGACCGTGGAGGCGTCCGAGCAGATGTCGCGCCCGAAGTTGGACCCCGGCGCCCAGGCGGCCGGGCCGAACGCCGCGACGCCGGCCGCCGATGCGGCTCCGGGCGCCGCGGACTCGCTCGATTCCGGGCTCGACGCCGAGGGCGTCGACACGCGGCTCAAGGCGGCGACGGCCGCCGTCAGCCGCGAAACCTCGGGCATCCAGGAGGAGGAAATGAATGTCGGCGTCCGCCTCGGCCTGAAGGCCGGACGGATCGTCGAGGAGCGCGCTCCGGACGGCGGAACGCGCCGGGTGCGCATTCTCTCGCCGTCGTTTTGACAACGGCCGCAAAAAGCGCAGTTCGCTGCGCCGCCCTCACCGGGCGAGGCAGCGCACGCCTTCGCTTTCCAGCATCGGCAGCAACGCCTTGAACATCGCCAACGCCACGCGCCGATGGCCGCGCTCGGTGAAGTGCACGATGTCGAGATAGTCGTCGTCGTCCCAGTCGCCGTCGACGCCGGCGATCGCCTCGACCACGGGCGCGTGGTCCTCTCGCCCGATGAGCCTGACCATCCGGTTGTGCGCCGCGTTGGCTGCGATGATGTCGTCGATCGGCTTGAACACTGCGCCGTAGAAGTCCTTCACCGCGCGCGGCGAGGCCGCGTTGACCGCAAGGCTCGACGTCGCCAGCGCGACGGACGCGCCGTTCTCCCGCGCCAGGACGATGAGCTTGCGATAATCCTCGGCGTATCGGCTCTTGAGCAGCTGGGCGTCGGTGAGCGGTGGCGGGTCGGGCGGGCGGGCGATGTTGCGGGCGTGCCAGGCATGCAGCGCGCGCTCGATCGTCAGCACCGCGCGGCCGATGAGGGCCGAGGCGCGCGGCCGAACGCCGGGCTCGCTGGGCTCCGCCTCCTGCCTGAGGCCGAGCGCGAGCAGACCGTTCAGGCCGTGGGTCGAGAGGATGAGATCGGGCTTCAGCGCGCGGATGTCGCGACGCATCAACTCGAGATTGTCCTCGAGCGTATAGGCCTCCGTTCCGCCGTTGATCACCTCGATCGGCCGGCTGCAGGACGCACGGGTTGCGAACAGGTCCTGCAGAAGCTCCGGCCACGGCTTCTCGCCCTCGTGCAGCGTCGGCCCGAACGTCTGCAATTCGCCGAGCGCGATGATGCGGAAGCGATCGCCCTTCGCCGGGGCGATTTCCGGCCCGCGGAAGCCGGCGGAATTGATGTGGATGGTCGTATCGAACATCCGCGCGGTCGCGCCGGGAACCATGACGAACCGAAGCTTTTTCTGCGGGTCGGGTTTCTCGATCGCGCCGCGAATGCCGTCGTCCCGGATCCATTCGTTGAGGTAGTAGAACCACCACATTGCGAACGCGGTCGGGTTCTCGCGCGCGGCCCGATAGGAATAGGTCGGGTTGGCGAGCGAGCCGGCGATCGGCACGCCGGTCGAGGACCGATAGACGGCGTCCGCCGCGGGCAGCGCGAGCGCGATGAGGACGAAGGCCCGCGCAGCAACTCCCAGTCCGGCCGCGAACCGGCCGCCGCGCTCGGCGAGCGCGACCGCAAGCCCGGCCGTCGCGATCAGCGCCGGATAGAACGTCCAGGGCGCATCCGCCATGAAGGCGTCGCGCGCCAGCGCCGCGGCGCCGACAAAGCCCAGGGCGAGCGCCGCCGTCTGAAGCCGCCTGCGCGGGGCGCGCCGGCGCCGCCTCGGCGACCGCTGGCCCCTGCGGCCTTCGGCGATAGTCCGGCCGCCGGGCCAGGATCGGCCGCTCGAAGCCGCGCCAGAAGACGGTCGAGAAGGCCGAGATCGCCGCGACGTAGAGCGCGAGTTGCAGGGCGAGCGGCCAGGCGCCGATCAGCGGCTTCAGCGCCATCACAATGACGATGTGGAAGAGATAGGCCGAGTACGAAATGCGCCCGAGATAAAAGCTCAGCGCCGCGATCCGGCGCCCCTTGAACAGACCGTCGGCCTCCCGGAAAGCGCTGACCGCGGCGACGCCGAACAGCGCGGAGGCGTAGGGAAAGACCGCTTGAGCGACCCGCACGCCTTCGAGCGCAAGCGTCGCCACCCGGAATTCGAGGGCGGCGGCGGCGGCGAAAGCCGCGGCGAGCGCGGCGAGCGCCCGGCCGCCCGTCCCGGCGTTCAGCCCGAGCAATGGCCGCCGCTCCAGCGCCAGGTAGAGCAGGAAGCCCCACACGATCAAATCGACGCGAAAAAGCGTGACCCGGCGTACGCCCAGATCCCAATCGGCCGGCGCGGCGAAGGCCCTCAGGGCCACGACGACGAGGACGAACAGGATCGCGAAGGCGACGTCGACGCGCCGGTCGCCGCGGCCGAGCGCGCGGCCCGCAAGGAACAGAAGCGGCGCGAACAGGAGGTAGAACCACTCCTCGACCGCGAGGCTCCAGGCGACCGGATAGAAATCGACGGCGTTGGACGAGCGGACGAGGTTTTCGACATAGAAGAGATAGCGCAGCGTGTCGGCGGTGAAGAGATTGCCGGTCATCAGCGCCACGACGACCAACGCAGCGACATAGGGCGGAATCGTGCGCATCCACCGGCGGGCGAGGAACACCCCGAGGTTGCGCCACGGCCGCCCGACCACCCAGTCGACGATTTGGGGGGCGAGCACGAATCCGCTGAGAACGAAAAACACCTCGACGGATGCGACCGCGACCGCTTCGACCGTCGGGCTGAACGGCGCATTGGCCGTCAGGTAGTGCGGAACCGCGACCGCAAACGCCGCGGCGCCCCGCAGGAAGTCCAGCGAGGCGCTGCGCTTCATTGCGGAGGGGCGTAGACGAAGGGCGCGTTGACCGTCTGTCCGGCGAGCGCGAACAGCACGACGAGCAGCGCGAGGCAGATCAGCGCCGGCCCCGCCCAGGAGCGGGCCAACTGCCGATCGAAGAATGTTCGCAAGATCACCGTGCGCGAGGCCTTACGCGGACCCGGCGCCCGCGCGCCCGCGCCTTATACTCAACGAGCTTCAGGCCGCAAACTCGCCGAGGCGGCGATAGAGGCTCATGATCGACCCGTCGTTTGAGGATTGCGCCCAGTCGTGCGCAGCGCGCCAGCCGATCCGTCGAGCCGGCCGGACGCCCGGCGCGGTGCCGGCCTCGACCCGGCAGCCGCGCGACAGCGCGCCCGAGGCGTAGGCCTTCGCCTTCTCCTCGTCGGCGCACTCGGTCAGGCGCCAGTCGATCTCCGCCCCATCCTTGCGCGTCGTCGAAACAAACCATGAGGTCATTGCCGTTCCTCGCCGCCGTCGCGCCCCACCGAGAGTCAAATCCCAGCCGAGCGTGGCGTAAACAAGGCCATATAATGTTTACATTGTTTTCATCAACGAAAGCCAGTGTCGCGGCCGTCGCGTGCTTGCAAGGCGGGCGCGGCGCGCGCCGGGCTTATTGGCGAATCGAAACCGGGGCGGCGAGCGGCCAATCAGTCGCCGGGCGCAGCCGGGGGCCGCGGCGAAGCTGCAGGCGCGGCGGCGGGCGTTTCGGCCATGACCGGAATCCCGAACGGCCGCAGGAGCTGGAGCGTCCGCACGACCGTGCTGGAGAACACAGACCGCAGGGGCGGCCCCTTGGAGCGCTGATCGAGCATGGCCGCCGCCATCTCCCGGTCCTTTGCGTTCGCTGCGGCGAAATCGCGCCGGTAGAGGTCGCGGACCCAGTCGTCCTTGGGGCTTTCGCGCCCCGGTGTTGGCGATGGTCAGCCACATGAGCCCCCTGGCCCGCTGCGGCTCGACGCCGTCGCCGACGAACAGAAGATGTCCAAGCAGCGCCTCCGACGGGCGGTGCCCTTTGTGCGCGGCCAGCATCAGCCAACGCGCCGCGACGAGCTTGTCCTGGGCGAGGCCGCCGGCGCCGACAATATACATATGGGCAAGGTTGTACTGCGCGTCCGGATCGCCGAACGTGGCGGCGGCATATTGGAAAAGCTCGCGCGCCCGGACCGGGTCAGCGCGGACGTCGCTATTTGCAATGCCCGTGAGGCTATAGACGCCAACGGCGACAAAAGCGCTCGACACCGCGCCGCGATTGCGCGGGTCGAGAGCGTCCTCATCATAGTCCTCAACAAGCTGGTTGAAGTAATGATAGGCCTTTACGTCATCGCGACCGACGCCGACGCCGTCGGCGTACATCTCGCCGAGTTTCCAGCGGGCGACCGGCTGGCCGCTGTCGGCGGCGTAGGTGAGCGCGTCGACGCAAGAGGCGGCGTTGCCCGCGTTGAGGTCGTCGAGCCCCGCCCGAAGCGCCTGCTCGGCGCTGGCGTAGTTCTTGGGAGAGATCTTCGCCGGAGGATTGGTGGTCGAGCCGTCGAAGGCGAAGGCGGGCCCGACCAACGCCCCCACCAGAAGCGCCGCCAGAAGCGCGCCGTCCCGCCGCCTCCTGTCGGCTCTGTTCCCCACCACGACCCACGCGTCCACGCGCATATTCCGATCCGCAAAAGCACCCACGCCGAGACCTCGGGCGAGGTCGCAAGGAACGTGTGACAACCGCAATTTAGTTGACAAACGCTGCGAGTTTTTTATGGCGCAATCGCGGCGCGCGCCGGTCGGAATCCGGTCGGCCGAGAGATGCATCCGGGCTGTTGCGCGGAAGCCACATTTTGCCCGCCGCTGCGGCGGTTAGACGCCCTCCAGACGCTCGCGCGCGTGGGTCAGTTTGACGAGCCGCGCCTCGAACGTCTCGCGCCGCTCCTCGTGCTCGGCGACAACCTCGTCGGGCGCGCGCTGCAGGAAGTCCTCATTGCCGAGTTTGGCCGCGACCTTGGCGATCTCGAGCCTGACCTTGTCGATCTCCCGGTCGAGCCGCGCTCTTTCGGCCTCGAAGATCGACGACGCCGGCGAGCGGCAACGCGGCGACCTCGCCCCGCACGACCAGCAACAAAGACCCCGCCGGCGCGACATCGGCCGTCTCGACCGCCTCGACCCGGGCGAGCCGCTTGACGCTCTCGCTCCAGGCGGCCGCGCTTCTCGCGGCGACGGCGCTGGGCGAAACCAGGATCAGCGACATCGGCGTCGAGGGCGGCGACGCCCATCTCCGACTTCACCGAGCGGATTTCGCCGATCAGGTCGACGATCCAGCCGATCTCGGCCTCGACCGCCTCGTCGACTGCGAGTCCCTCCTTCGGCCAGGGGCCAAGCGCCAGCGGGCCCATGCGCGGCGGGCCCGCCTCGCCCTTGATCGCCCACAGCTCCTCGGTGAGGAACGGCATGAACGGGTGGAGGAGCGCGTAGATCGTGTCGAGCACATGCGCGATGGTCGCCCGCGTCTCCGCCTCGCGTCGCGGCGTCCGCCTCGCCCTGGAGCACGGGCTTGGCGAGTTCCAGGCACCAGTCGCAAAAGACGCTCCAGACGAAGCGATAGACGGCGTTCGCCGCGTCGTTGAATCGGTAGGACTCGATCGCCCCGGCGGTCTCGGCCGCCGCCTTCGCCGCCTCGCCGAGAATCCAGCGGTTGAGCGGCTCGCGGACCGCAGCGGGATCGAAGCCGGCGACGCGGGCGCAGCCGTTCATTTCGGCGAAACGCGACGCGTTCCAGATCTTGGTGGCGAAGTTCCGGTAGCCCTCGACGCGCGCTTCAGAAAGCTTGATGTCGCGCCCCTGCGCCGCCATGGCGGCAAGGGTGAAGCGGAGGGCGTCGGCGCCGTAGCGGTCGATGAGTGTCGATCGGGTCGATCACGTTGCCCTTCGACTTCGACATCTTCGCGCCCTTCTCGTCGCGCACGAGGGCGTGGATGTAGACGTCGCGGAACGGAATCTCGTCCTGGAAGTGCAGCCCCATCATCATCATCCGGGCGACCCAGAAGAAGATGATGTCGAAGCCGGTGACCAGGACGTCGGTCGGGTAGAAGCGCTTCAGCTCCGGCGTCTCGTCGGGCCAGCCCAGGGTCGAGAACGGCCAAAGCGCCGAGGAGAACCAGGTGTCGAGCACGTCCTCGTCGCGGCTGAATGTCGCAGCCAGCCGGGCCGGATCGCCGGCAAGCGCCTCGGCCTCGTCGTCGGTCAGCGCCCCGCGCTCGACTCCGTCGGCGAGCGCCGCCGCGTAAGCCGCGTCCTCGCTCTCCTCGACGTAGCATCCGCCCCAGGGCGAATACCACGCCGGGATCTGGTGTCCCCACCAGAGCTGGCGCGAAACGCACCACGGCTGGATGTTCTCCAGCCAGTCGTAATAGGTCTTCTCCCAGGTCTTCGGCACGAACTGGGTGCGGCCCTCCCGCACCGCCTCGAGCGCCGGCGCGGCCAGCGTCTTGGCGTCGACGTACCACTGGTCGGTGAGCCACGGCTCGATGACCGCGTTGGAGCGGTCGCCGTGCGGGACCATGTGCGCATGCGGCTCGATCCGCGCCAGAAGGCCGGCGAGCGCCATCATTTCGACGATGCGCCGCGCGGGCGACGAAACGGTCCTCGCCGTCGACCGCCGCGATCAGGCGCGCGTGGTCGTGGTCGCTCTCGACGCCCTCGAAGAAGGCGAGATTGTCCTTGAGAAAGACCCGCGCCTCGGCGTCGAGCACGTTGATCGGCCGCGCGCCCTCGGCCTCGTGGCGCTTGCCGACCTCGAAGTCGTTGAAGTCGTGCGCAGGCGTGATCTTGACCGCGCCGGTCCCCTTCTCGGGATCGGAATAGGCGTCGGCCACGATCGCGATCAGGCGGCCGACCAGCGGCAGGCGCGACCTGCCGGCCGACCAGATGCCGATAGCGCTCGTCCTCCGGGTGGACGGCGACGGCGGTGTCGCCGAGCATCGTCTCGGGGCGGGTGGTGGCGACCGTGACCCGCTCGCCCGTCTCCTCGCCGTGACCGTCGACCACCGGATACTCGAAATAATAGAGATGACCGTTCGGGTTCCGCGCCAAGAGTCTTGGCGAGCGCAGCGCTACGTCGAAGGCTCGCCGGCATCGCGCGACCATTTGAACGCGCCCTTGCACTCGACCTGCTGAACTTCGAGGTCGGAGATCGCGGTCTGGAACTTCGGGTCCCAGTTGACGAGCCGCTTGTCCTTGTAGATCGAGCCCTTCGCGATAGAGCTGGACGAACACCTTGGCGACCGCGCGCGACAGGCCCTCGTCGAGGGTGAACCGCTCGCGGCTCCAGTCGCAGGACGCGCCGAGCCGCTTCAGCTGCTGGACGATCGCCCCGCCCGACTTCGGCCTTCCACCCCCAGACCCGCTCGAGAAACGCCTCGCGGCCCATCGTGCGCCGGTCGGGCTCCTGCGCCTCGGCGAGCTTGCGCTCGACCACCATCTGGGTCGCGATGCCGGCGTGGTCGGTGCCCGGCTGCCAGAGCACGTCGCGGCCGTTCATCCGCCGGTAGCGGCACAGAATGTCCTGCAGGGTGTTGTTGAGCGCGTGGCCCATGTGCAGGTTGCCGGTGACGTTCGGCGGCGGAATGACGATGCAGAAGGGCTCGGCGCCGGCGCGCTCGGGCCGTCCGGCCCTGAAGGCCCCGGCGTCTTCCCACAGGGCGGAAACGCGGGCCTCGACCGCGGAAGCGTCAAACGATTTGTCCATCATCGGGTACCGGTCCGCGCCGCGCCCGGACGGGGCGGCTGATTTTATGTTGATTCGCAGCGCATCGAAGAATGCCGGCCAGCCGGCGCCGACAGGGGCGCGCCGCGGCGGGTTTAAGCCCCACGCGGCGGCGCAAGTCAACAAACGGACGAGGACTTCCGGCCGGCGCGCCATGACATCGGGTCGCGCCGGCTTGCCCTCACCCTGCCGCCATAGCCCGTCCTTGCGGGCGCCCTACGGCGGCTTCCCTTTCGAGCCTTGCAACCCAGCCGCGCCCGGTCTCGCGTCTCGTTCTCGCCCGCCTGTTATCTCCCTGTTCCGCTCCGAAATCGCCTGATAAGTCCCTGTTCCGGACCTGTTAAGTCGCCTGTTCCAGCCCGCAACCGGCGGGTTGCAAAGACAGCAACGCCATGACATTGCGGGACTTTTATGGATCTGAGCGCCGAACAGGGGGCAAAAACCGCCTGCTGGCAGGCAAGCCGGACCGGCGGCGGCCGGCTCGGATTAAGGCCGACCCGCGCGGATTCGATCAGAAATCGTCAGCCTCTAGCGGGCCGCCCGAACGATCCGCTCGATCTCGGCGCGCACCAGCCGCTCGACGATGGCCGGCAGATTTTCGTCGAGCCACGCCTTGAGCATCGGGCGCAGCATTTCCCGCGCCATGCCTTCGGCCAGCTCCGCGGTACGGGCGGCAAGATTGGCGGACAACTCTTCGAAGGCCGAGGCGACCGCCTTATCGGTGTCCGGCGACAGGAGCGGCGCGTCGTCCTCGGCAGGGGTCTCGACCAGCGGCTCGGAAGCCGCTGTCCGCCTCCGGTTCGGCGCTGGCGCCAGACGACCTTCGGCGCGCCCGTCTCGGCGGTCGGCCCGGGCCGGTGCGCGCGTCGCGGCGGGCTCGGCCTTCGAATAGACGACCTGCGGCCCCGGCGCCGCCGGCCTCTCCGGAGCGCTTCTGCTCTCGGGGACTTGGGCCGGCTCGCGCTCCTCGGCGATGATCGTCCGGATGGAGGCCAGGATCTCCTCCATCGACGGCTCGTGCGCCCGTTGCGCCCGACGGACCGCTTCGTATTCGCGATCGCCCATGACTCGCGTCGACCGCGCTCTTGCCCAACGCTTCAGCCACTGTGCCGCCCTCGACCGATCGCCGTGCGTCCACCCCGCCGCCGACCGCGGCGCGGAGCCTGATTCGCGGCCTCGAGACAAGGTTAATCGCGCGATCGCCGCCGCCGGCAAGCCCGACGGGCCGTCCGGGCGCCGTCCACGCCTATTTCCCGTCGGGCGTGCGGACCCCGAACCACTTGCTCTTGACCTGGTTGAAGTGGACGCTCGGATCGTATTCGGCGACCGCGAGCCCGAGGGTCGGCACGTTGAGCCGGCCGATCGCCGACAGCAGCGCGTAGGAAAAGACGACCTGGTCGTGCTCCGCGCGGACGAGCTGGGTGCGCGGCGGAAAGCAGAGCCTGCTGGGCGTTGAGCACGTCGAGCGTGGTGCGCTGGCCGACTTTCGCCTCCTCGCGGACGCCGGCGAGCGCCACCTCGTTGGCGGCGACCGAGGCGCGCGCCGCCTTCACCACGCCGATCGCGGCCTGGTTGCGGCCCCAGGACGCGACGACGTTCTGCACGGATCTGGTCCCGGGTCGAGCTGGCCTTCAGCTCCTGAACGCTGAGACCTTCCTTCGACTGGCGGATACCGGCATATTCTGCGCCGCCCTGGTAGATCGGGATGGTCAAATTCCCTGTGATCTGGG
Organism: uncultured Alphaproteobacteria bacterium; assembly: GCA_963724945.1. Taxonomy (GTDB): domain Bacteria; phylum Pseudomonadota; class Alphaproteobacteria; order Rhizobiales; family Hyphomicrobiaceae; genus Hyphomicrobium_A. The sequence goes on from CAVRWL010000003.1 coordinate 2,782,556, forward strand.
CGTTGAACGCCCGCATGCCGGGCGTGCTGTTGACGTCGAACGCTTGAGTGACCTGCGCCTGCACGCTCGCCTGGGGGTAGAGCGCGCCTTCGGCGATCTTGATGCTGAGCAGCGCGGCGTCGACGCCGTGCTCCTGGGCGACGATGGCCGGATGCTCGACCTGCGAAATGTTGACCGCCTCCGGCAAGGTTCGCGGCAACGGCCTCACCAGCGGCCTGACCGGCGCCAGGACCTTTGGCTCGTCGCCAATCACCTGGCGGTAGGTGGCGACCGAGGCTTCGAGGACCGCCTGGTCGGACAGCAGCTGCGCATTGGCGCTGGCGAGGCTCGCCTCGGCCTGGGCGACGTCGGTGCGGGTCACTTCGCCGACCGTGAAGCGGTCCTGCGTCTCCCGCAGCTGTTCCTTCAGCACATCGACGTTGTTGCGGTCGAGATCGACGATGGCCGAGTTCTGCAGCACGTCCATATAGGCCTGCACGCCCGAAAGCAGCGTCGTCTGCTCGGTATTGCGCAAAGTCTCGCGAGCGGCGAGGACCTGCGATTCGGCGCTCCGGATCCTGTTGATCGTTTGATAGCCGTCAAACACCGTCTCGGAAGCCTGCACGCCGTAGCTGCGCGGCAACGCGCCGGTCGCGAATTTGAGCGATCCGATTGTCCATCGGCGCCCGGGAAAATCTCGTTTCCGTTAGAGTGCTGCACCCCGGCCGCACCTACCGCAGATACTTTCGGGAGATAGCCGGCGTTCGCCGTGGGGACGTTCTCGTCGGTCTGGCGAACTGTGGCGCGCTGGGAATTGATGTCGGGGTTGGTCAGGTAGGCCTTGACCAGCGCGCCGCTCATCGTTTCGGCTCCGGCGGTCCCGCCGCCGACCGTCGCCAGGGCGACGGCCGCCAGAAGCGCGAACCGGAGGGCGCCGCGCGGCGCGGCGTCGCTCGGGCGGGTCGTCGTGTCTTGCTAGCGCCCATCCCTCGATCCACCTCCGCCACACCGTCCCGAGCGGAGAAAAGGCTCTCCGCCGGGATCCGATCGTCCGCAAGGCGACGGAAATAACGCAAGAGCGCGCCCCGCCCCGCGTGCGCCGCCAACCGCCGCCGACGAGCATCATAATCGTGCGCGGCCCCAATGCCACCCCAACGTCGCCCTATGAACGCCGGCGCGCCATTTTTGGCCGACCCGTCGCAAAGATGCGACACTTGCGGACGGCCGCCGGCAGGCCGATCGCCCCCTCGAACGGGCGAAGTTAGAACACAAAACTCGGCGCTGGCTTGAAACTCGTCGAGCGCGTCGGCCGTCGCCTCGAACAGCGCGCGGCGGCTCACCCCCTCCCCGCGGCGCTCGTAGAGCGCGGCCTGCGGCGAGCCCATGATCGCGTCGACCCCGACCAGCCGTCCGCCGTCGGCGAGCTGGCCGATCAGCGCGTCGGGCCGGACGCGGAAGGCGCCCTCGACGACGATGACGTCGAACGGGGCGAGACGGAGCCGCGCCGGCCGCGAGCGGGCCCTCGATCACGGTCACGCCTGCCCGCCCGGCGAGCAGCTCGCGCGCGGCCGCGACGGCGCCGGGGTCGGATTCGAGCGCCACGACCTTTGCGCCCATGAAGTCGAGCAGCGCCGCGCCGTACCCCGAGCCGGCGGCGACGTCGAGCGCCCGCTCGCCCGCCTTGACGGCCGCCGCCTGCAGCATCCGCGCCAGCGTCGACGGGCGCAGGAGCCGACGCGTCCGGGCGCCGAGCGCCGGGGTGTCGCGATCGAGATAGGCGAGCGCCGCGCCAGTCGGCCGTCACGAACCGTTCGCGCGGCGTCGTGAGAAAGGCCGCCAGCACCTCGCGGTCGACGACGTCGCCCGTACGCAACTGGCTGTTGACCATTTGCAGCCGCCGCTCAAGGTCCGAGTCGGCTGGAGTGGTCGTCGCCATCGGAATTCGCCCCCGCGATGCGGAACGAAAAGCCGCCCGCGCTTTCTCGACAAATGCATTGGAGGCCTCGCCCGGAATCGAACCGGGGTGCAAGGATTTGCAGTCCTCTGCGTAGCCACTCCGCCACGAGGCCGGCGACCGAACGATGTCTCATCGGCCGCGACCGGCGGGCTATAGCAAGGATTGGCGCGTCGCGGCAAGGCGGTTTCGCCGCCGCCTTCACGCCCAGGGCGAATGCCGCAGCAACGGAAGGCCGAGGAAATAGGCGCCGGTCGCGATGAGCCCGGCCGTCGCCCACCACGGCGGCGCCAGATCGTCGACGATCGCCAGCGCGGCGAAGCCGAACCAAACGATGGTCGCCGCGATCGTCAGCCCGCGCAGCCGGACGACGCGCAGCGGATGGACGAAGACGATGGGCGCGAACATCAGCGCCACCGCGGCGATCAGAACCGCCGCGCTCACGATCCACGGCGGGCGCAGGACGAAGAGATAGAGCACCAGAATGTTCCAGGTCGCCGGGAAGCCGCGGAACCACAAATCGTCGGTCTTCATCCGCGTGTCGGCGAAATAGAGCGCCGAGGCGATCGTCACCACGAGGCCGATCCAGAACGACGCCGCCGTCGGCATCAGGTCCGAGCGCCACAGCGCCACCACCGGCACCAGCACATAGGTCAGAAAGTCGATCACCAGATCGAGCACGGCGCCGTCGATGGTCGCGGCGGTCTCGCGCACCTTGGCGGCGCGCGCCAGCGTGCCGTCGATCCCGTCGATGAACAGCGCCAGGCCCAGCCAGGCGAAAGAGACGTCGAAATGCCGTTCGATCGCCGCATAAAGCGCCAAGCACGGCGACCGCGCCGCCGGAGGCGGTGAACAGATGGACGGAAAAGCCCGCCGCCCTGGCGACGCGCACGGGTTGCTTTTCGCTCGACATGCCGTCCGCCCGCCCCTTTCCCCGCGAAAAAGCGCTCCGCCGCCGTGCGACAAAAGCGCTCCGCCGCCGGGGCCGGCTTGACCGCTCCGCCTCCGCCTTAGCAAAGTCCGGCCGCGCCGTCTCCCCGGGCGGCGCTGACGAACATCCCGTGAGGCTTCGCCCATGCCCCGGCCCAGGTCCCGACCAGAGACGCGGCAAAAGTCACGGCCCGAAGTCAGGGCTCACGACGCGCCCCGAGTCCCGTCTCGCCGACCCCGCCGAGCGCGTCTGCGACGTGCTCATCGCCGGCGCGGGGCTCGCTGGCCTCACCGCGGCGATCGCCTTCGCCAGGGCCGGCTTCGACGTGGTCGCCTGCGGCGCCGACGAGCGCGGCCGGCGCGGCCGCACCGTCGCGATGCTCGATCGCTCGATCGCCTATCTCGAGCAGCTCGGGCTCAGGGCGGCCGTCGAGCCCCAGGCGGCGCCGATGCGGGCGCTGCGCATGATCGACGACACCGGCGGGCTGTTCCCGCCCCGCCCGGTCGAGTTCCTGTGTTCGCGAGATCGGCCTCGACGCGTTCGGCTGGAACGTCGAGAACGACCTGATGGCCGACGCGCTCGCCGCGCGCGCCGCCGCGACCGGAGGAATTGAGCGGCGGCGCCAGTCCGTCGCGGCTTACGATTTTCCGGGCGAGCGGGCTGTCGCGCGGCTCGACGACGGACGCGCGGTCGCCGCCGCGCTCGTCATCGGCGCCGACGGACGCGGCTTCGCCGGCGCGACGCGCCGCCGGGCTCGCCGTCCGCGCCCACCGCTACCGGCAGAGCGCGCTGACTGCGCTGCTCGCGCATCGCCTCCCCCATTGCGATGTCTCGACCGAATTCCACACCCGACAGGGGCCCTTCACCCTGGTGCCGCTGCCGCCGAGCCCGGCCGCTCCCAACCGGTCGAGCCTCGTCTGGGTGATGTCGGACGCCGAGGCGAGCCGCCGCGAGGCGCTCGACGATTCGGCGCTCGGCGCGCGAGATCGAGCGCCAGGCCCGCTCGATGCTCGGGGCGATGCGGATCGAGGGCCGGCGCGGCGTGTTCCCGATGATCCGGCAGGTCGTGCCGAAACTGACCGCGCCGCGGCTCGCCCTCGTCGGCGACGCCGCCCACGCCTTCCCGCCGATCGGCGCGCAGGGCCTCAACCTCGGCCTGCGCGACGTCGAGGCGATCGTCGAGGCGGCGGTTGCGGCGCGCGCGGCCGGAGGCGACATCGGCGGGGAGCGGCGCTCGAATGCCTACCAGCGCGCGCGCCGGCCGGACATCCTGACCCGCACCGGCGTGGTCGACGGCCTCAACCGGGCGCTCCTCGCCCACTTCGCCCCGCTCGACTTCGCCCGGGGCGCCGGGCTCGCGGCGCTCGGCGCCGTCGGGCCGCTGAGGCGCTTCGTCATGCGCGAGGGGGTCGCGCCCCGTTTCGGCCGTCGCTAACCTGCATTCGGCTTGGCGCTTCGGAGAATGAGATAGAGCGCGATCAGAAAGCCGGTTCCCGCCGCGCCTCCGCCGATCAGGAAGACGCTGCTGTATCCCGCCCGGTCGGCAAGAAGTCCGGCAATCGGTCCAGTCAGGCCGTAAGCGAGATCCTGAAAGGCGCTAAATCCGCCCAAAGCCGTGCCGCGCAGGTGCGGGGCCACAAGATGCACGACCTCTCGCCCCATGGCCGGATAGATCAACGAGCAGCCCAGACCCGTCAGGAACGCGCCGGCAAGGGCCAGGCCCGGATCGTGCGCGCTCCAGATCAGGACTTGGCCGATCGTCTCGACCGCAAGCGATGAGACCGCCACCGGCAGTCCGCCGAAGCGATCCGGCAGGTGGCCGAACAGCACGCGCACCAGCACGAAGCCGCCGCCGAAAGCCGTCAGGCCAAGCCCGGCGCCGCTCCAGTTCCGGTCGAGGAAATAGAGGGCGAAGAACGCGCCGATCGCGGCGAAGCCGATGCCCTGAAGGCAGATGATCAGCCCATGGCGCCAAATTTGGCCCATCAGGCTCAGGAACGGCGGGCGCGCATCCTGCGGATGCGGGGCGACGCCGCTCATCGGCCAGATCGCCAGGAGCGCCAGACACGGCAAGAGCGCGCTGACCGCCATCGCGCCGGCGAAGCCGAGCCGGCTCAAGAGAACAAGGCCGGCCGGACCGCCAACCGCGAGCGCGCCATACATGGCGGCGCCGACGAAGGCCAGCACCCTGCCCGAGCGCGCGGGGCCGACGAAGCCGACGCCCCACGCGATGACGCCAATGATAACCAAACTCTCGCCCGCTCCGAGAAGCAGACGACCGGCGATGAGGATCAGATAGGCCGCGACCGGCGGCGGCGTCGGCAGGCCGGCCAGCATCGAGATCAGCGCCCCGGCGGCGTAAAACACCAGGCCGCGCCAGACCGCCGCCTTGGCGCCCCGACGATCCGACAGGGCGCCGGCGTGCGCGCGGGTCAGGATGGTGGCGAAGAAAGGCGACGCCGACCGCCAGTCCCGCCCAGGCATTGTTGAACCCCAGCCGCCCGGTCACATAGACCGGCACGATGGCGAGGGGGATGGCGACGCAGAGATACGAAACGAACAGAACGGCGGCCAGCAGCAGAAGTCGGGCCAACGCTGGGTCACGGGTCGATCGGGAGGTCATGTCGTCTTCGCGGCGCTCCGCACTTTCCGTGCGGTCAATTGCGTCCGCCGTTGGCCTTGATGACCTGCCCGTTGACCCAGCCGCTCTCCGGACCGGCAAGGAACGAGACGACACGGGCGATGTCGTCGGGCGCCCCGAGGCGACCGAGGGGGATGTCGTTGGTCAGGCGCTCGATCAAGTCCTTCGATCGACCGGCAAAGAACAGTTCGGTTGCGACCGGTCCGGGCGCGATCGCGTTGACGGTGACGCCGCGGGCGCCAAGTTCCTTCGCGAGCGTGCGTGTCATCGCCTCCACCGCCGCCTTGGTCGCGACGTAGACGGCATGGTCGGGGATGTAGTGGCCGATGATGCTGGTCGAGAGGTTGATGATGCGGCCGCCGTTCCGCACACGCCGCGCGCCTTCGCGCATGCCGTTGAAGGCGCCGGTGAGATTGACCGCAAGCTGGCGCTGGTAATCCTCGTCGGAGACCTCGGCCAACGGCGCAGTCTTGAGGATCCCGGCGTTGTTGACCAGCACGTCGACCGGCCCGAACGCCGCTTCCGCCTGATCGAACAGCGCTGTCATCGCCGAAGCGTCCGCGACATCGGCGCGGACCGCCCGCGCACGCCCGCCGGCCGCCGCGATGGCGGCTGCGACCGCTTCCGCCTCGGCCGCGCTCGAGGCGTAATTGACGATGGTCTGAAAGCCGTCGGCGGCGAGGCGCCTGGCCAGCGCCGCTCCGATGCCCCTGGAGGCTCCCGTTACGATCGCGGTGCGGACGGTGTCGGCCATGGATATTGCTGCTCCAGGCATGATGTGGCGTTGGTCGGAAAATACGACGAACCCATCGCGTTTCCTATTCGCATTGCCGGAGCGTCCCGCGTCCGATCGCGCAACAGACCAGAATTCGCTGACGAACTCGCGACAGGCGCGTGATTCGGCGGGACCCGTCGCAACCAGGCTCGAAGCCGCTGTTCAGGTTTGGCGAAGGACGGGCGCGGCGCCTTCAGCGTTCGCCGCCCTGCCCCGCCTCGATCAGCCGCGCGGCGTAGCGCGCCATCTGGTCGACCTCGATGTTGACCGCATCTCCCGCTTTGCGCTCGCCCCAGGTCGTCACCTCGAGCGTGTGCGGGATCAACAGGACCTCGAATTCGTCGCCCTCGACCGCGTTGACGGTGAGCGAGGTCCCGTCGAGCGCCACCGAGCCCTTGACCGCGATGAACTTCGCCAGCGCTTTGGGCGCCCGGAAGCGCAGATGCGCCATGTCGTCGAAGTCGCGCCGCGACACGGTCGTGGCGAGACCGTCGACATGGCCGCTGACCATGTGGCCGCCGAGTTCGTCGCCGACCCTGATCGAGCGCTCGAGATTGACCTTCGTTCCCTTGCCCCAGGCGCCGAGCGTCGTCACCGCAAGGGTCTCCGCGCCGACGTCGAAGACGAGCCGCGAGCCCTGTCCGAGCGGCTCGACGGCGACCACGGTCAGGCACACGCCGGCATTGGCGATCGAGGCGCCGACCGCGATCGACGCCGCATCGTAGGCGCTGGCGATGACCAGACGATCGCGCTCGCCAAGGCGTTCAAGATCAATGCACTTCGCCGACGTCGCTGACAATTCCGGTGAACATGGAGCCCTCGCTGCCGGCCTTGGCAGCGGTTTGCCGCTGACTGCGGGGCCGACGGCGCGCGCCCCTCGACGCGATCGTCGATCGCGTCAGCCGCGATCAGCGATCGCGGCTACAGTCGCGCGCCTCGTCGCTCTAATCCCCGCCGGCGCACGGTCCGGCAAGCGTAGCCGGCGCGGGCCAGTCATGCAGGCGTGTAAAGGCCAACGAGCAGAGTCGCCGCGAAGATCGCCGCCAGCGGCAGCCAGCCGCCGAGCGCGGTTCGGAACATCCCGTGATGGCCGTCGACGAGCGGCGCAAGCACGACCAGATCGAGCGCGGCGACGATGAGCGTAAACGCCGCCGCGCGCGTGAGCGCGTTGAAACCGGGCGCAACAAGCTTGTCGGCCAGCGTCGCGCCGGCGGCGATGGCCGGCGAGACCGCGAGGCGGACCAACTCCGGCATCTCGCCCGGCCAGACTTCGCGGCCCATGGCGTAGACGCCGCCGGACGCGGCCCACACGATGAGCCCGCACACGATCACAGCGCCCCACCCCATGCGGCCCCTCCGACCGAATTCCCTGCCCGAAGGCCTATCCCTTCAGTTGCGCGACAATCCCGGCAATGTCACCCATACCCCAATGCTCGGCGATCCGCCCCCCGGCGATGCGAAAGATATCACAGGATGTGAACATCAGACGTTTGCCGGTCGGCTGGACGCCGTAATAGACGCCCTCGTGCCGGCCTTCATAGAGAAAGCTCGCCGCGACCTTGTCGTCCTCGGCGAGGCTCGTCTGGATCGTGACCTCGAGGTCCGGCAGCCCCTTCAGCCGCGCGGCGAAGAAGGCGACCGTCGCCTGCTTCGCCGTCAGGCCGGTGGGCGGCGGCGGCGCGGCGGCGCTGTGCTGGTGGTTGACGTAATCGTCGGCGAAGAGGCTCGCGAAGGCGTCGATATCGTGGGCGTTCAGCGCATCGGCGAATTTTCGCGCCATCGAGGCGTCGGCGGCGTTCGCTCGTTGGGGCAGCGAAGACGCGGCGACAGCGGCCGCGCCGGCGAGAAAGGTTCTGCGTCGCATGATTGCGCCTCCGCTACGATGGGCTTTGCGAAACGCGCCCGCTCGGGCAAGACTCCCCCAGGGCTGAAGCGACCGCAAGCGCTTTTCGCCGCGCTCCGCCGGCGCATGAAGGCGGCGGGCGCCCATGAGCGACAGAAGGGACTGAGACGGCCATCACGTTCCAGGCATTCAATCAGGTCAACAACTCTTTTGACGCCGCCAATCTTTCGCAGACTCGGTTTCTCCAGGGCGTCGCGGCGCCGAACGTGCCGGGCACGGCGCTCTTCTCCGGAGGCAGCTCCGCAGAAAGGCGACGATCGCTTTCGTGTCCTCCGGCGACAGCGCCGCGAGCGCCTGCCAGGGCGTAACCGGCGAGCGCTTGCGCCCGTCGGCTGCGGCGCGTTCGGTGAACGCGCCGACGATCTGCGAACGGCGATCCTGTCCTTCAAGGATAAGACCGTCGATCTGACGGTCTTGCCGGGAGACGCCCCGCGCTGTCGCGATGCGCGGCGAGACCGGCGACCGACGCGAGCGGATCCCGTAAAAGGGGCCGTAGCGCCCGCCTTCGGGCGAGGCTGCATCGGGGTCGCCGCTCGACCTATTGCCAGCCGCCGCCGGGCAACCGTCCGTGATAGGGCGTGTGGCGGCAATGGCCCCAAGGTCCGCGCCACCAGCCGGGCGGGCAGCCGTTCCAGCGATAAGCGCCTCGGTAGGGTCCCCAATATCCGCCCGGGTATGGTCCATGCCCGAAGCGATGACAGGCGCCGCCGGGTCCCCGATACCAGCCGGGGCCGCATCCATTGGCGACGGGAACGATCATCGAGGAAGTCTCCGCGGATGAGGGAAACGGCGCCGCCTGGGACGGCGAAGCGGTCGCGGCGAGCGCGGCCGCAGACGCGATGATGACGGCGAGAGTTTTGAACACGTCAGGTCCTTTCCTTGTAGCGACGCAAGGTCGGTTCGAATCCCCTTCGGCGCCACAGCATTTTCCTTTGTCATTCCGTTGACGGCAATTGTTTCGGAGCGCGGCGCGGAACCGACGATGGACAGGACGCGCCGTTGCTCGGGGCGCCGGCAGGGCGACAAAGCGAGTTTTATACATAGCTGACTTGTTTTTTTGGTGCGACGGCTTTGTTGGCGCGCGCCACGGCATTCGTGAGGCCGTCCCAATCGCGACGCCGCTAAGACGGCTCGTAAGCCCCTGAAAGTTATGGAGCCGGTCGATAAACGGCGCTAAAGAACCGCCTCGGACGCCGCCGCCTCGAGTCTCTGAATAATCCTCGATCCCGATTTGGCGCTGCGGCCGCTCGCCCTTCGCGGCAAACCCGGGCTCGCGTTCATGCCGGCCCTTCCGACATGCGACTGTCATCTCACGGTTTTGCTGAGGTTCTATGCCGGGACGCTCAGTTGACGTCGCGCCGCGTCTCGGATCGTAGTCCTCTATCGGTCAGCGCTCACTCGGAGTTCGAATGCATTCCCCTCGGCATTGCGGCCGCCCGGCGCGCTTCCTGCGGCGTTCTCCGCTGACCCCGCTCGGCCCGGAGGTTGCAATCCTGACCGGACTGGCGGCCGCCTGCCTTGCCGGCGCGGCGCATGCGGACCCCCTCGCGGCGCCGGCCGCCCCTGCGCCCGCGCACCGGGACCACTGAAACGACGCAGCAGGCCGGCGGGATCTCGGCGGCGGCCGCAGCGGACGCGCTCGTTCTTCCCGCCCTGCCGGCGCTGTCCGCAGTCCTCGATCCGCGCTTTCGCGCCGACGCGCCGGCGCCGAATCCGACCCCGGGCGCCGCCAAGCCTTTCGGCGTCTTGAGCGGCGACTGGCAGAACGCCAACCTGCATCGGCGACATCGGGGGCTTGAGGCCGGCGCTCGCCAAATACGGCGTCACGCTGCAACTCTACGAGGAGGCCGAAACGTTCGGCAACGTGACCGGCGGCGTCCGCCAGGGCTTCGAGGTCAACGGCGTCACAACCGCTCAGGTTCAGTTGGATACGAAGCCGCTCTTCGGTCTCGCCGGCGGCATCCTGAGCGTCAGCGGTTTTCATATCTGGGGCGGCGACCTCAGCGCCTCCAATCTGATGAACCTGCAGACCGTCAGCGGTCTCGAGGCCGAAGCGTCGATCCGGCTTTGGGAGCTTTGGTATCAGCAGAATTTCGGCCCCCGCTTCGATGTCAAGATCGGCGAGCAGAGCCTCGACAACGAGTTCATGATGAGCGAGAACGCCGGCTACTTCCTCAACGAGGCCATGGGCTGGCCGGTGCTGCCGTCGGAAAATATGCCGGGCGGCGGCCCCGCCTATCCGCTCGCCGGCCTCGGCGTTCGCGCGCGGGCGCGCCCTTCGGACGCCGTGACGATCATGGCGGGCGTCTTCAACGGGAGTCCGATCCCGCTGAATTCCCCCAACAGCCAGCTCAGCAATCCCAACGGCGTGAGCTTCCCGCTCAACACCGGCGTCTTGGCGATCGCCGAGCTGCAATACACGTCTGCCGCGGCGACGCCGTCTGGCAAGCCCGCCGCCGACGGCCCGCTGCCGGGCACGTACAAGATCGGCGCCTGGTACGACAGCGAGGATTTCGACAGCGAGCGATACGACACGATGGGCCTTCCGCTCGCGAGCCCCGAAAGCAATGGGATGCCGGCCCAGAAACAGGGCAACTATGCGATCTACGTGATGGCCGACCAAATGATCTGGCGCTCGAGCGACGCGACCCGCACGATCAGCGCCTTCGTCCGCCCGATGTTCACCACCTTGCAGGATCGCAACCTGATAAGCTTCAGCGTCAACTGCGGCCTCATTCTGCACGACCCCCTGCCGGGCCGCGACAACGACGTCCTTGGCGTCGGCTTCGGGCTCGCGCAGGCCAGCAGCGGCGCCGCCAACGACGACAGGCAATTGCAACTCTACCAGCCGACCGTCTACACCCCGGTGCGCGGCGCGGAGACGTTCCTCGAGGCGACCTATCAGGCCCAGCTCCTGCCCTCGTGGCAGGTCCAGCCCGACATCCAGTACGTCATCAACCCCGGCGGCGGCCTCGCCAACCCTTACGCGCCGACGCAGGCGATCAAGAACGAGTTGGTGATCGGCCTGCGCACGACCGTCACGTTCTGACCGGGTTCGCTCGCCGCGGGACGGCCGCGGGCGCGCGGGCCGGCGCCGGCGCTCGGCGAACCAGCGCGACGACGAGCAGCGCTGCGCCGCCGGCCAGCACATAGGCCGAGGGACGGAACGCCATGTCGGGGTCGATGTTGGCGTTCAGAACCTCCCAGAACGGGATATGGCGGACGAGCGCATACCAGGCCGCCTCGATCAGCGCGGTCAGCGGCGGCGACAGGGCGGCGGCGATCAGCGCCGCCGCCCAGGCCGGCGCGCCCCGCTTCAAGGCGACTCGGAACAGCATGAGGACGAGGAAGAGGCCGATCATGATGACGGGTTCCGTCACGTCGGCCTTGGCCTGGATCATGAAATGCAAAAGCCCCAGCACCCCGATCGCGTAAACCAGCGCATGCAGCGTCCGCCATTTCGGCCCCAACCGGCGGATCATCGCGTCGGTCGAGGTCGCAGCCAGCGCCGCAAGCCCAAGCCACGCGACGAAGCCGATCGTCAGATAGAACCGCAGCGCGATCTCGCTCACGACGTGGGTGAGATCGTAGTGCTGATCGACGACGTAGAGCGTGAGATGGGCGGTCGCGTAGGCGAAGGCCGCCACGCCCACCATCCGCCGCACCGCAATCAGCTTCGGGTAGCGGGCTGAACGGATCAGCGGCGTCACGAGGAGCGACAGCAGGAGGAAACGGATCGTCCAGAGGCCGGTCCGGTGGATCATCTCGGTCACGACCTTGGGCTCGAGCGCCCCGGTCACAGCCAGATAGACGATCCAGGCCGCCGGGACGAATAGCCCAGCGAAAACAACGGCCTTCAACGGGGAGAAACGGCCGTTGCGTTCGTTCCAGGGCGCTTTCAATGCGATCATGGCGACAGACCCTATCGTCGGATTGCGTCGTTTCAAGTCTCGTGGGCTATACGGGCGGCCGCGGCGTTTGTTTCAGCCCGGCGGTCCGTTGAACGCATTTGGCGCCCGTCGGCCTGGCGACCTATAATGCCGGCGGCGGCCGAGCCGGGACGTCGGGACCTTCGACGGCCGCAATCGGGGGCTGTCGTGGATGTCGTCGAGCGGGCAAAAGCCATTCTTCTATCGCCGGCCGCCGAGTGGCGGGCGATCGAGCCGGAGTCCGGGGACGTCGGCTATCTGTTCGTGAACTACGCGGCCTTTCTGGCCGCGATCCCGCCGATTTGCGAGTTCCTGCGCCGCGGCGTTTTCAGCTGGGCCCGGCCGCGCTTCCACCATTTCCACCACGCGGGCTTCTTTGCCAGCCTCTCCGGCGCGATCGTCCATTATCTCGCAACCTTCGTCGCGCTCTATCTCATGGCGGTCATCGTCGACGGCCTGGCGCCGACCTTTTCCGCCGCCAAGAACCAGCCGAACGCCCTGAAGCTGACCGTCTATTCGATGACGCCGATCTGGCTCGCCGGCGTGTTCGCGCTCGTCCCGGGCCTGGGCTTCGTCAGATTCCTCGCCCTTCTCTACGGGATTTACCTCTTCTGGCTCGGCCTGCCGGTCCTGATGAAATGCCCGTCGGACCGGACCGGCCCCTACGCGCTCGCGGCGATCGTCTCGGCGATCATCCTGTCGATCGTCCTCGCGGCGTTCGTCGGGCCGATCCTTTAGGAGCCGTCCCGACGCGCGCTCGTGCAATCGGCGCGATCTCAGCTCACGCCCAGCTTGCGCTGCAGATTGGTCGAAGAGGTCGTGTACTGGAAGACCAGCTTCTTGTCCGGGTAGACGTAATGGTGCGCCCGCTGCGCGGCGAGCGCCGCCTCGTGAAAGCCGCACAGGATCAGCTTGAGCTTCCCGGGATAGGTGTTGATGTCGCCGACGGCGAAAATGCCGGGCGTGCTGGTTTCGAATTTCTCGGTGTCGACCGGGATCAGGTTCTCGTGCCGGTTCAGCCCCCAATCGGCGATCGGGCCGAGCTTCATCGTCAGTCCGAAGAACGGCAGCAAGTCGTCGCAGGGAAGGTCGACGATTTCGCCGCTCTCCTTGCGCAGCGTCAGCGCCGACAGCTGCCCCGCCTCGCCCTTGACCGCAGTCACCTGCCCGAGCACGAAATCCATCTCACCGCCGGCGACCAGCGTCCGCATGGCGTTCACCGAATGCGGCGCGGCGCGGAAGGCGTCGCGGCGATGGATCAGGGTGATCCGGCTCGCGACCGGATGCAGGTTCAGCGCCCAGTCGAGCGCCGAATCGCCGCCGCCGACGATGACCACCCGGTGGCCGCGGAAATGCTCCATCTTGCGAACGGAATAGAAGACGCTCGTGTTTTCGTAGGCGTCGATCCCCGGAATGGGCGGCTTCTTCGGCTGAAACGAGCCGCCGCCGGCGGCGATCATCACGGCCTTGGCCTCGATCGTCGTGTCGGCGTCGGTGCCGATGCGGAACAGCGGGCGATCGGCCGTGCCGAGCGTTTCGAGCCGCTCGACCATTTCGCCGAGATGGAATTTCGGTCCGAACGGATGGATCTGCTTCATCAGCTTGTCGACCAGTTCCTGGCCGTTGATGATCGGATAACCGGGAATGTCGTAGATCGGTTTTTCCGGATAAAGCTCGGCGCACTGGCCGCCGGGCTTCGGCAGGATGTCGATCAGGTGACACTTCATGTCGAGCAGACCGAGCTCGAAGACCGAGAAGAGCCCAACCGGCCCCGCGCCGACGATCGCGACGTCCGTGACGATGGTTTCGCTCATGGTCTCACCCCTGTTTGGCCGGCGTCGTCACGACGAGGCCGTCGAGCTCTTCGCTCACCTTGATCTGGCAGGAGAGCCGCGAGTTGGGCCGGACCTCGAAGGCGAAGTCGAGCATGTCCTCCTCCATCTGGGAGGCCTTGCCGACCCGCTCGGTCCAATCCTCCGCCACATAGACGTGGCAGGTTGCGCACGCGCAGGCGCCGCCGCACTCCGCCTCGATGCCGGGAATTGAATTGCGCAGCGCCGTCTCCATCACGGTCGAGCCGACCTCGGCGTCTACCGTGCGCGCTTCGCCTTTTGTGTCGATAAAGGTTACTTTGGTCATCGGGCCGAACGAATCTCCAAATCAAACGGTTGCGCCCGGGAGGCTTTATGCGTCCGAGCCGGGCGGCGTCTTCATAAAGCATGGGCGGAGCGGCCGGAAGGGCGTCCTCGCCGCCCGCTTGCGCGTCGAGCGCCGCGGGCGCGATTGGCCACCCCAACGCCGACATAGCCGCCGAGCCGTTGATTATTAAGCGAATCATTCCCTCAGGCGGTCGATCTCCGCAACCGTTTCCGAGACCGCCTTGGTCAGCGTTGAGATCGCCTGCGACATTTCGGCAACCCGCGTCGCGCTTTCCGGGCCGCCGAGCGCGCAGGCCCTGCTGCAGGTTTCCGCCGCCTCGGCGGCCGATGCAACCGCGCAGGCGCCGACCGCCAGCGCCGAGCCCCGCAACCGGTGCGCGATATCGGCCTGCGCCGCAAAGGGCGACGAGTCCTCGGTCGAGATTTGCGCCATGAGCGTCAGGGACTGGGTCCGAAACTGCGACAGGATTTCGGTCTCGAGGTCCTCATCGCCCATGCATTGCCGTGACAAATGCCCCAGATCGAGCAGTCGGCCGTCTTGCGTCTTAGCGCTTGACCCGATGGGATCGGCGGGCGCTTCGTTTTGGGTCAACCGCGTCACCGTCGCGTCCTTGCTTGCAAGAGTTCAGCCGGCCCAAAATGTCGATCCGATTCGGTTGCGAAGTCTCTCTTGAGCTGAAGAGCTTGAAAAGTCATGGTAAAAGAACCGTTAACGACGTTTGAAGGATGGTCGGCGGGCGCGGTTTTCATCACGGGTCCCACGGGTTACACTGCGACGTGGTTAATGCGTGCGTTTCCTTCGGCTTTCGAAGCCAGGTCGAGGGAAGGCGTTGGCGCGTCAGTCGGCCCATGATTGGTCGACGCCGATGGAGCGAGGCGTTTCACAATGGCAAAACAGAACCCGGCGACGGATCCGGTTTCGGCGGCGATGTCGGCAATCGAGAGCGCCCTGAACCTGACCGACGACGAAACCATTGAGCCTGTCGTCGAGAGCCCTCCCCAAGCCGATTCGGCGAAATCAAGAGCGCCGGGTCCGATCCTGAAGCCGAGCGCTGCGGCGCCCGAAGCGACGCCGTTGCTGCGGCCCGGGCCGCAGCCAACGGCTGACAAGGAGACCAAACCGACGATCGCCGCGACGCCTCCGGCCAATGACGACCGCGAAACGGTCGGCGCGATCCTTCAGGCCCTGAACCGGCCCCGCGCGAGCCGGGCGCCTTACGCCATCGCGATCGCCGGCTCGCTCGTCTGGATCGCCGCCTGCGCTCTTTACGCCCATCTGCGCGTGTGGCCATCCCTCGCATCCGCCCCGATTTCCGAGACTTTCCTCCGTCCCGAGACGCCCCTATTCCTTCTTGCGGCGCTGGGGCCGATCTTTTTCATCTTCGGCTTTGCCGCGCTTACGCGCCGGATGGGAGAACTGCGCCAGTCGGCCCGTGCGATTTCGGAAGTCGCCGTTCGACTCGCGGAGCCGGAGTCGATCGCGGGCGAACACGTCGTCACCCTGTCGCAGGCGATCCGCCGCGAGCTCACGTCGATGGGCGACGGCGTCGAGCGCGCGCTGGCGCGCGCGGCTGAACTCGAAACCCGGGTCAAGGCCGAAGTCTCGACGCTCGAGCGCTCGTACTCGGACAATGAACGCAGGATTCGCTCGCTCATCGCCGAGATGGCCGATCAGCGTGAAGCGATCGTCGCCAGCGGTTCGCGCGTGCGCGACGCGATCGCCAACGCGCACGGTGGCATCGCCGGGGAGCTCGATGCGGCCGGAGACCGTCTGAGCGAGCGATTGGACACGACAGGACAACGGCTCGCGGCCGCTCTTGCCTCGACGTCTTCAGACATCGCGATGTCGATGGACCGCGCGGGATCGACCGCCGTCGAGCGCATCATCGCGGAGGGGACGCAGATCGCCGTGTCGATTGCGGGCGTCGGCGATAGCCTCGCCGAGCGGCTCCTCGAAACGGGCCGCCGCACGGCCGACGACATGATGGCGCGAGTCGAAGACATCGACAGCCGGGTCAAGGCGGCCGGCGAGACGCTGGTGGCCGGCGTCGGCGAGCGAGGCGATGACCTCGTCCAGCGCATCAACGCGGTCCAGACGGACGTCGTCGATGCGATCGCCGGGCACGGCGACCGTGTGACGGCGCAGATCGCCGATACGTCCGAGCAGGCCCGCAATGCGGTCGGCGGCTTCGCCGACGATCTCGTCGGCCGCATCGCCGAGAGCAGCGCCCGGGCGACCGAAGCCATCGAAAGACATGGATTGGCCGTCAGCGAGCGTCTGGCGGAGAGTTCTGACGCCGCGACGGACGCGATCGGCGCGCGCTCCGATGACCTCATCAGCCGCCTGCGGTCGAACGGGGCCGAGGTCGTAGAGGCCATTCAGGCCCACGGGGGCAGCGTCACAGCCCGTCTGGCGGACACCGCCGACGAGATCGCCGCTGCGCTTGGCTCCCGGTCCGACGAGATGGTCGGACGCATTACGGCGAGCGGCGCGGAAGCGGTCGAAGCGCTCACCTCGATCGGCGATGGAGTCGCCGCTCGTTACGCGGAAACCACAGCGACCCTTATGAGCGCGGCTGCGACGCACGCCGACGAAATCGTATCGCGGATCACGGCAAGCGGCGCTGACGCCGTCGACGCCATCAGCGGGCACGGCGACCGCGTCGCCGCGCGATTCTCCGAGGCGTCGGCGACGCTATCGAACGCGGTCGGCGCTCATGGCGACGAAGTCGTCGATCGCATCATGGCGGGCGGCGCCAACACAGTCGAGGCGATCCGCAGCCAGGGCGGGGCGGTGGCCGCCGAGCTCGCCGGCGCAACGGAAGCGATGTCGAGCGCTCTCGGCGCCCGGGCGGACGAGGTTGTCAGCCGGGTCGCTTCGAGTACGTCGCGCGCGGTCGAGTCCATTCGGGAGCGTCAGAGCGAACTTGCGACGCAGATGATCGAGTCGTCGCTCGCCATGTCGGGCGCGTTCGCCGCTCACGCCGATGACGTCGTCGGGAGCATCCGTGCGAGCAACGAGCAGACCCTCGACGCTCTTCGTTCGCGCAGTGAGGCGGTCGCCGCGGAACTGGCGGATGTTGCCGACCGCGCGAAGGAAGCCGTCAGTGGTCATGTCGAAACGGTCGTCGGCCGGCTCGACTCGAGCGGCGCCCGTGTCGTTGCGGCGTTGCAGGGCCACGGTGACGCCGTCGCCGCCCGCCTCGCCGAAGCGGCCGAAACCGTCCAGATCCAAGGAAACGCGGTGGAGAGCCGGCTCGCCGAGGCCTCTTCGATCATGCGGGGCGCGATAGACGGCCACGCCAACGCGATCGTCGGCCGCCTCAGCGCGAGCAGCGCCGAAGCCGTCGAGGCGATCCGGGCGCAAAGCGAGTCGGTGGCGGGACGCCTTATGGAGGCGAACGACACGGTGGCGCGCGACTTTGCCGAGCGCGCGCTCACGCTGATGGACCGGGTCGAGGGGAGCCAGGCGCGCCTCACCGACACCGTCGTCCGGCAGGGCGACGATCTGGTCGAGCGGCTCGGCCGCGTCACCGAACGCCTTCACGAGACGCTCATCGAGCGCGGCTCGGCCCTGGGCGACCGGCTCGACGGGTCGAGCGAACGCTTCGCTGCGGTCCTGCGAGAGCGCTCCGAGGATACGTCCGCGGCGCTCGAGGCCGCAGCCACGCGGTGGTCCGAGCGATTCGACGCGCGAGAAACCCAGTTGCGCGGCGCCATCGATGGCCACACCGCCGTTTTCGAGGCCTTGATGGACGATTCGACCCAGCGAATCGTCGGAGCGATTTCCGTTCAAAGCGCCACGACCCAGTCCCAGATCGAGCAGGCCGCCGCCGCGTCGCTCGCCCGGTTGGACTCGGAAGCCGCACAGATTACTGAGCGGTTCGTCGCGTTGGCTGGCGAGACCGCGGCGACCGTCACGGCCGGCGCAGGCGGCGTTCACGACGCGCTGAGCGCGCAGGTGACGTCCTTCGACGCCATTCTCGGCGAGCGCGGCGGCCGGCTGGTCGAGGCGCTGTCCGCGCAGACCGGACGGATGCGAGACTACATGGAAGCGCTCGACAACCTGGTCGGCGAAAACGGGCATAGCGTGGCGGACCGGATCGTTGCGCACTCCGACGAACTGAACGCAAAGCTCGCGGGCCACATCGAGTCGGTCGAACTCGGTGATGCGGGCGCGCCGCGACGACTTCGACACGCGGTTCAACGCGCACCTCGAGGACCTCTCGGCCAAATCCGCCCAGCGTCTCGGGCAATTCGAAACCGTCTCGACGGCGCACTTCAACACGGTCGACGCCTCCCTGGCGTCGCATGCCCGCCGCATCGAGGTCTCGCTCGGCGATGGGCTGGCGCGCTTCGAAGGCGCCCTCGACGGACGCGGCCGGGAGCTCGTTGCGCAGGTCGGCGAGCGCTCGGACGCACTGGCGAACGAGCTGGCGGCTAAGCTTGCGGCGATCGATGAGACGCTCGTCACGCGGGGCGGCGCGATCGGCGCGCAACTGAGCCGCCGCAACGAAGAGGCGGCCGCGCAATTCGAACGAAGCCTCGAGGCCCTCGACGAGCGGGCGTCGGCCAAGCTTCGCGACGTCTCGGGCTCGCTCGAATCCCTGCTTGGCCGCATCGACGAGGGCCTTGCGCTGCGTGGCCGCACGGTGTCGGAAACCCTGGCGCGCAACACGCTCGAAACCGCTCGCGTGCTCGGCGAAGGCGGACGCGAACTGGTTCACGGGCTGGACGCCAAGTCGGCCGAAATCGGCGAGACCCTGCAAAACCGCGTCAATGCGCTGACCGAGAAGCCTGTCCGGGCTCGCCACGAACATCAACGCTACGCTGACGGGACGTGTCGAGGACGTGTCCCGCTCGCTCGGGGCCAGCGTCGAACGGTTCAAGGACCAGGTCATCGCGCCGCTGCAGGACGTCGAGCCAGCGCTTCGACGCCAATCGAACGGAGCTCGAGGCCCGTGTCGGCGACCACGCGCAAAAGGTCGTCGAGCTGTTGGAAACCCATCGCTCGAGCCTCGGCTCGACCCTCGACGCCCATCGCGCCGCGATCGACGGCGCGTTCGACCGGCACAGGGCCTCGCTGGCCGATGCGGCGCGCCGGAGCGCCGAGGATTTCGACGCGCGCCTCGCGGCGCTTGCCGAAGCCGCCGACCAAAGCGCGCGCATCGTCGACGCGCGGATTTCGGACCTCGCCGAGGCCGCGGATCGCAGCGCCGGCGCGATCGACAGCCGCCTTGCGGCGCGCATCGACTCGATGACCAGTTCGCTCGCGAGAACCGCCGCCGACGCAGACGCGAGCTTCGCGGCGCGCGGCGGCGAGCTTGCGACCTCCATCGGATCGCGCGTGGACGAACTGCATCGTCTGATCGACGGCAAGGGCGCCGAACTCGTCTCGGCGCTCGGCGAGAAAGGCGATGACGTCTCCGGCCAGATCGCCGGGGCCGGCGCGCGCGCATCTCAGACCTTCGGCCGCGTCGCCTCGTCGCTCGACGATCAGTGGCCGGGACTTGTCCAACCAGATCTCGGAGGCCGGGGAGCGCGCGTCGCAGACGTTCGAGCGGATCTCGAGCGCGGTCGCCGAACAGGGTCAGGTCGTATCGAGCCAGGTCGCTGCGCTGGTGACGACGCTCGGGGAGAAGGGCGAGGACATCTCCGGACAAATTGCCGGGGCGGGCGCCCGGGCCACGCAGACTCTGGAGCGCGTTTCGGCGGCGCTGGCGGATCGCGGCCGTGAGGTCTCGGACCAGATCGCGCAGGCCGGCGACCGGGCGTCGCAGACGTTCGAGCAGATTTCGGGCGCGGTCGCCGACCAGGGACTGGCCGTCTCGAACCAGATCGCCGGCGCAGGCGACCAGGCCGTGCGGACGTTGGAACGCCTCACGGCCGAGTTCGGCGAGCGGGGACAATCGGTTTCCGGCCAGATCGCCGATGTCGCAGAGCGCGCGGCCCAGGCCCTCGACGTCGTCTCGGCGGCGCTCGACGACCGCGGAAGGGCGGTCGCCGGCCAGATCGTCGGCGCTGGCGAGCAGGCCGCACTGGCCCTCGAGCGCATCGCCACGGGGCTCGACGATCGCGGAACGGCAGTCTCCGGCAAGATCGCGGACGCCGGCGAGCAGGCCACGCGCACGCTCGACGTCGTCGCGGCGGCGCTCGACGATCGCGGTCGGGCGGTATCCGGCCAGATTGCCGAGGCCGGACAGCGCGCGGCGCAGGCCCTCGATGTCGTCGCCACTGCGCTCGACGATCGCGGAATTGTGGTTTCGGGCCGGATCGTCGAGGCCGGCGAGAAGGCCGCGCAGGCTCTCGACCGCATCGCCGGCTGACGACCGTGGACGGACCGTCTCCGGCCAGATCGCCGAGGTTGGCGACCAGGCGCTCGACCGTGTCGCCGCGGCGCTCGACGACCGCGGACGCGCGGTCTCCGGCCAGATCGCCGAGGTCGGCGAGCAGGCCACGCGCGCGCTCGATGTCGTCGCCGCGGCGCTCGACGACCGCGGACGGGCGGTCTCCGGCCAGATCGCCGAGGCTGGCGAGCAGGCCGTGCAGGCGTTCGACCGCGTCGCCGCCGGAATCGACGACCGCGGGCGGGCCGTCTCCGGCCAGATCGCCGACGCAGGGGACCAGGCCGCTGCAGGACGTTCGAACGGCTCTCGGCCGAGTTCGGCGAGCGGGGACAAGCGGTCTCCGGCCAGATCGCCGAGGCGGGCGAGCAGGCCACGCGCGCGCTCGACGATCGTCGCCGCGGCGCTCGACGACCGCGGACGGGCGATTTCCGGCCAGATCGCCGAGGTCGGCGAGCAGGCCGTGCAGGCCTTCGACCGCATCGCCGCGGGGCTCGACGACCGCGGACGGGCCGTCTCCGGCCAGATCGCCGAGGTCGGCGAGCAGGCCACGCGCGCGCTCGAGGTCGTCGTCGCGGCGCTCGACGACCGCGGACGGACGTTCTCCGGCCAGATCGCCGGCGCAGGGGACCAGGCCCTGCGGACGTTGGAACGGCTCTCGGCCGAGTTCGGCCAGCGGGGACAAACGGTCTCCGGCCAGATCGCCGAGGTGGGCGAGGAGGCCGCGCGCGCGCTCGACGTCGCCGCCGCGGCGCTCGACGACCGCGGACGGGCCGTCTCCGGCCAGATCGCCGGCGCTGGCGAGCAGGCGGCGCAGGCACTCGACCGCATCGCCGCAGCGCTCGGCGACCGCGGACGGGTCGGTCTCCGGCCAGATCGCCGAGGTCGGCGAGCAGGCCACGCAGACGCTCGACCGCGTCGCCGCGACGCTCGACGATCGCGGATTTGCGGTGTCGGGCCGGATTTTGGACGCCGGCGAGCGGGCGGCCCAGGCGCTCGACCGGGTCGTGGCGGCGCTTGGTGATCGCGGCGAGGACGTGTCGATCCAGATCGCCGGCGCCGGCGAGCGCGCGATCGCAGAGCGTCGACCAGCAGATGGCGGGGCTGGCGGCGCTGCTGACCCGGCGCACCGAGGAGCTGATCGACGGCAGTGAACGGGGCGGCCTCCGATCCTGTGCGGGCGCTGAGCGCGCTCGCGGGCCAGCTGCGCGCGGAAGTCGCCACCTCCAGCGAGACGTTGCGCGGCCTCGCCGAGGAGAGCGCGCAACGCTCGAGCGAAACGATCGAGGGAGCTCTTGAAGCGGATGACCGAGCAGGTCGAGGCCTCGGGCGCGTCGCTGCGCGATACGGTCGCCGAGAGCGCGGATCGATCGGCCGACGCGCTCGCCGGCACGGGCGATCGCCTGCGCCGGGAGCTGACCCTGGTGCTCGACAATCTCGGCCAGACCGAGCGACGCCATCGACCAGACGGTCGCCGACGCCGGAGAGCGGCTTGCGGCCATCCAGGGCGGACTGGCCGCGCGGGTCGAGGAGTTCCAGCGGGCGCTCGGCGGCATCGCCTCGCAGGTCGCGACGCTCGGGCGCCTCAGCACGACGACGCAGGCGGACGCCAGCGCCCTCGCCCGCGAGCTCGCCGAGCACGCCGAGACAGCTTTCTCAGGCGGCGCAGGAGCTCACGTCGCAACAGCAGACGATCGACGCCGCCCTCGAGCATCGAAAGACGAGCCTCCATGGACTGATCGGCGAGCTCTCGGAGCGCAGCGCCGGCTTCGACTCGGTGCTGGAGAAATTCGCCGTCAACGTCGAGGCGAGCTTCGGCCGGGCGCAGGCGCGCGCCCAGGAGATCGGCGCGACGCTCGCGGCGGCGACGCGCAGCGCCTCGGTCGCCGCGGCCGGACAGTTCGAATCGATCCGCGACACGGCCGCCAAGGAACGCGAGAAGACCGCGCAAAGCCTCAAGACGGCCATCGACCAGACCAACGCCCAACTCTCCGGCGCGCTCGATGAGGCGGCCGAACGGTTCCGCCAGTCGGTCGAGGACGTGAAGGCGATGGCGGCCGAGGTTCAGCGCGAACTCGACGCGACGCGGCAGGAGCTGCGGCGCGGGGTGCTGGAACTGCCGCAGGAGACGAGCGAGACCGCCGAGGCGATGCGGCGCGTCGTGTCGGACCAGATCCGCGCGCTGAAGGAGCTTGCGGCGTTGGTGTCCGAACTCGGGCGTCGACTTCGACGTCGTGGAGCCCGCGGCGCAGGCCGCGGCGTCCGCCTCGGCGGGCGGCGCGCCGGTTCGCTATGCGCAGCCGGCTGCGCGGGCGATAGAGACGCCCCGCCGCGTCGAGGTGATCTCGCCGCGCGAAGCGATCCCCTCCAAGGCGATGGAGGTCGTCTCGCCGACGATCGCGGCGGAGCCTGCTCCGCCGTCGCATCCGCAAATCGGTCCGGCGGAACCGCCGGCCGACCGAAACGGCGGCCCGTCGTGGACGGCTGCGCCCGGCGGCCCAGCCGGCGCACCCGACCGACCGGTCGCAGTCCGGCTGGCTGTCGAACCTGCTCGCCGCCGCCTCCCGAGAGGAGCCCAGCGCGCCCCGGCCGCGCACGCCGCGAGACGCTGGACGACCTGACGCAGAGCATCGCCGGCCTGGTCGACGGCGCCGCCGCCGCCGAGACCTGGGACCGCTGGCGCCGCGGCGATGCGGCGGCCGTCTCGCGGCGGCTCTACACCGAGGCCGGGCAGCAGGCGTTCGACGAGATCCGCCGCCGCTATCAGGCGGATCCGCAGTTCCGCGAGACGGTCACGCGCTACGTGCAGGAGTTCGAGCGGCTGCTGGCGAAGGTCGGCCAGAACGACCGCGACGGCTCGCAGTGGCGGGCGTATCTGCTGTCGAACACCGGCAAGGTCTACACCATCCTCGCCCACGCCTCCGGCCGGCTCGGGTAGGCGCTCATTGTCGGCCGCGCTCGGTGAGCGCGGCGGACGCGGTCAGCGACCGCGTCTACAAGCGCCATCGAGGGGCGTCATCGCAAACTCGGGCGGCGAGACGCCGCCCCTCCAATTCAGCGGTACGCATCCTTGTAGGCGTCCCGCAGAAGCGCCTTCTGCACCTTGCCCATCGCGTTGCGCGGCAGCGCATCGACGAAGAACACCCGCTTCGGCGCCTTGAATTTCGCCAGCCGTCCTTCGAGCGCGGCGAGAATCGTCCGCCTCGGTCACCGCGGCGCCCGGACGCGCCACGACGACCGCCGTCACCCCCTCGCCGAAATCGGGATGCGGCAGTCCGATCACCGCGCTCTCGAGCACGCCCTCGATCGCGTCGATCTCGCTCTCCACTTCCTTCGGATAGACGTTGAAGCCGCCGGATATGACGAGGTCCTTGGCGCGGCCGACGATGTGGATATAGCCGTCGGCGTCGACGCGGCCCGAGGTCGCCGGTGATGAAGAAGCCGTCGGGGCGGAACTCCTGCGCGGTCTTCTCCGGCATGCGCCAGTAGCCGCGAAAGACGTTCGGTCCCTTGACCTCGATCACCCCGACCTCGCCCGGCGGCGACCGGCGCGCCCGTCTCCGCCTCGCCGATGCGGACGCTGACGCCCGGCAGCGCGAAGCCGACCGTCCCCGCCCGGCGCTCCCCGTCATAGGGGTTGGAGGTGATCATGTTCGTTTCGGTCATGCCGTAGCGCTCGAGGATGGCGTGGCCGGTGCGCTCCCGCCACGCTGCGTGGGTCTCGGCGAGCAGCGGCGCCGAGCCGGAGATGAAGAGCCGCATGCCGGCCGCGGCTTCGCGCGTCAGGCCCGGATGGTCGAGGAGCCGCGTATAGAAGGTCGGCACGCCCATGAGCGCGGTTGCGCCGGGCATGGCGGCGATCACCGCGTCGGGATCGAACCGGCTCTGGTAGATCATCGTCGCCCCCGCCAGGAGCGCGACGTTGACCGCGACGAACAGTCCATGGGTGTGGAACACCGGCAGCGCATGGATGAGGCGGTCGGCCGGCGTGAACCGCCAGACGTCGATGAGCGTCAGCGCGTTCGAGGCCAGGTTCTCGTGCGTCAGCATCGCGCCCTTGGAACGCCCGGTCGTGCCCGAGGTATAGAGGATCGCCGCCAGGTCGTCGGCCGCGCGCGGAACCGTCTCGAACTCGGCCGGCGCCTCGGCGATGCGCTCGGCAAGCGTCCCGTCGCGGGCGTGCGCCCAGGCTTTCGGCCGCCTTGAGGCCGAGGCGATGCGTCAGCGCCCGAACGTCGGCGAGCGCGGCGGGGCGGCAGACCGTCAGCGCCGGCTCGGCGTCGCCGAGGAAATATTCGAGCTCGGCCAGCGTATAGGCGGTGTTGAGCGGCAGCAGCGCCGCGCCGGCCCTGAGGCAGGCGAGCGCCAGCACGATCACGTCGGTCGACTTGTCGACCTGCGCCGCGACGCGGTCGCCCGGCCTGACGCCGAGCGCGACGAGCGCGTTGGCCGCGCGCGCCGAGCGTTCGAACAGCGCGGCGTAGGTCAAGGCCGTGGCGTCCGGCGTTTCGAGCGCCATCTGGTCGGGCTCCGCCGGCGCGGGCGACGATGAGGTCGAACAGGTTTGCGGAAGCGTGCGGCACGATGTCCTCGTTCGAAGGCGGGCGGCCGGGCGTCATTCCGAGCCGCGCCCGATGCGCTTTCTTTAGCTCAGGTCGCGCGAAGGCGCGATTGCCACTTGCATTCGGAGGGGCGGCGTCTCGCCGCCCGAGGCCCGCGAGACGCCGCCCTCGATGCCCGCCTTGCCCCCGCTTTCGTCGTCCTTGTCAAACCCTTGCGCAGGCGTCTAAGTCGTGGCATCGGCGACTGGGGGCGCGGGGGTTATGGCGATATCGGAGAAGGCGCTGCGCGAGTCGGTCGTCGTCGCCGCGGCGCGGATCGGCGAAGCCGGCTTCGGCGGCGCGCCGGACGGCGACATTTCGGTGCGCTTCGCCGATGCGATCCTGATCACCCCGAGCGGCGCGCCCTATCGCTCGCTCCGCCCGCCGCTCTTGGCGATGATGCCGCTCGCCGGCGAATACGGCGCCTGGAAAGGGCCGATCAAGCCCGCCAGCGAATGGCGAATCCACCTCGACATCGCCCGCGCCCGGCCCGACGTCGGCGCGGTGGTGCGCTTCCGCTCGCCCTACGCGACCGCGCTGGCGATGGCGCAGAAGTCGATCCCCGCCGTCCATCCGATGATCGCCCTCTTCGGCGCGGCCGAAATCCCATGCGCCCGGTACGCGCCGATGGGCGGCAAGGAGCTCGCCGAACTCGCCCTCGAGGCGCTCGGCGCCGGCCACGCAGCGCTGCTCGGCAACTACGGCGCCCTGACCACCGGCGGGACGCTGCAGGCCGCGCTCGCCCGCGCCTT
The DNA here is from genome assembly GCA_963724945.1 of uncultured Alphaproteobacteria bacterium. Lineage (GTDB taxonomy): Bacteria > Pseudomonadota > Alphaproteobacteria > Rhizobiales > Hyphomicrobiaceae > Hyphomicrobium_A. The sequence continues at coordinate 2,808,524 of CAVRWL010000003.1, forward strand.
CGAGCTCGAAACCCTCGCCCGCCTCTACGCCATTGCGCTCACCGTCGGAAAGCCGCGCGTGCTCACGGAAGAGGAAGCCTTCCGCATCGCCGAGCGACTGAAGACCTCGGGCGCCGACATCGAGGCGCGGATCGAAGCGCTGGCCGCGGAAACGAGCCTCGCCGCCAAGGCGAAACCCAAGATCAAGGGCGCGGCGCGGGCGCCCGCCAAGCGGAAGCGCGTCGCGCGGAAGCGGAAGGCGTGAGATGAAAGTGCATTCTCACATCGGCTTGGCGCACAACGTAAGCTTTTTATCGGTCAAACGGCAGCGGTATGCATCAAGCAGCGCCCGGCCGGTTCCACCCCGCCGCCAAACGTAAGCGAACCGCGGCTGGGGCCGCCGGCGGAAATACGGCTTGACCCCGTCGCGCGACGATCGATAGCCCGGCGGTCCCCAACGGCCTCCCATCATTGTTATCGGCGCACATATCCAATCCAGCGCGCCAATTTGGAAAGCGGCTATGAATTGTCGGCCGATGTAGTATGCATAGTGACGATTAGTGAGTATTTCGTCCCGCTCAGCGGCATCTGAATTACCTCTGGATATATTGATGTGTCTGGAACTGCAAAAAACTCAATTCTAACACATTTATTCCCATCATTAATAGCAGTGTCTATCTGAGTGCCGACATAGTTTGCAATCTTTTGGGCGGAAGTTGGCATTGGTAAAGCGTCAAAGACGTTAGTCAACCAATTGCTCCACCGGGTCGACAGGCCATGATCATCGTGATCAAGACCCAGAGGCACTGCTAGATTAGCATAAGTGCCGTTGCCTGGAAGACCATTGGGAAAATTTGTGGAATTATAGACGTTTGTCCACAAATTATTTGACTTTATATAATGGAGTCCAGGTCTATCGAATATTCAATTCAGAAGTTGCAACGTCTTCGTTGTCGCCGGAGTATTAAACAGCATACCCATCGTTCGTTCCCTCCTGCCGCAATAAGCAGCGCCTACCTGCGGGCTTGTTAACCTCCCGCGCGGTCTCGTATTGTTCGCGATATTTCTTCCAAACTCCTGCCAGTTGCACCAGGCCGCGACGGACGTAGCGCCGCGCGACCTCCTCGCCGAACACCAGAGGCAGGCCGGTCTCCTCGGCCCATGCGTTGGCGCGCTCTTCGCTGCTGATCGTGGTGTAGAACTGGTGGTGCGGCGGGCCGCCGAGGTGGTGACCGGTCTCGTGCGCCAGCGCGAAGGCGACGCCCTCGACGCCGACCTCGCGGTGGCGGCCGAGGCCGCCGTAAAGCCGGACCGAACGGCCCTTTTCGCCGATGTACGCCTGGGCGTTCATCAGCCGCGTTTCCCAGTAGAGGTCGTAATAGATCCCCGGGAAATGAGCGCGAAAACGATCGAGCAGCAACTCGGCGCGTCGGCGAGGCCAGACCGCCTCGACCGGCCAGACGGCCTCCCTGGCAATGATGTCGTCAAAGATCGGCATTCGCGTCGTTCCCAAGCGCGAGACCGTCTTCCCAACAGTCTGAAAATAGACTTGGAAAAACCCAACGTTGAACATGGAAAAGCTAACATCGGGCGCAGCGCCCTGCAACGGCTTTTCCCGTCGCCGTTGCCAATTTCGTAACTGCCGAGCCGTCCTTCGTCCCTCGTCCTGAGCTTGTCGAAGGACGTTCCGGCACTTACGTAGAATTCCCGCCCACTGGATCATCCTTCGACAAGCTCAGGATGAGGTTCTTGCGACCTTCGACAAGCTCAGGATGAGGTTCTTGCGATCACGACGCCACTCGCCAGCCAGTTTGGGAGCTGCGAATTTTCGAAGGTCGTTCAACTGTCAAGCGAGCCGGGCGAGCGCCTCCTCGCTGCGCCGCCTGAGCTTGTCGAGGCCCTGCGCCTCGGCGGCGACGGAGGCGCGCTCGAAGCATTCGCGCGCCTTCGCCGGTCGGCGCCTGAGCCGCCAAAGTTCGCCGCGATTGTAGTCGATCCTCGCAAGCGTCGCGCTATCGGCGTCCCATTGCGGATTCGATGCGGCCGCTTCGATGAGCGCGCCCGCCCGCCCGACGCCCCGCAGCCGCGCCGCCATGAGGGTCGGCAGGTTGGGCAGAACGACACTGAGCGGGGGCCGCTGGCCTCCGCTCAGCACCCGGATATAGATTTCGGCGAGCAGAATGCGGACAAATCCGGCTGCCGTCCGGTCACCGGCCGCCTCGCGTGACGCAATCGCCTGCCTGATGACTCGGAATCCTTCGGTAATGCGCCCGGTCTCGATCAGCGCGACGCCGCGCGGACCCTCGAGAATGTTGTACAGCGTGCCAAGCCGCTCGAACTCGAGGTTGAGCGCCTCGATGCGCGGCAGCGCTTCGCGCCCGCGCCCCGACAGGATGGACGCGACGGTCTTGATGTTCTCGGCCTGGAGCCTGTCCAGCGGCGCGATGGCGAGGCGCAGGCATTCGTCTGCGTAGGCGATCGCGTCGGACGGAGCGTCGGCGATGACGTTGATCCAGCCGAGGATCCAGTTGGCGAAGCTGATTGCGCGCGGGTCGCCGTTGGCCTCGCCTGAGGCGATCTGCTGAATGGCCAACGCCCGCGCGTCCCTGAGAAGCCCGCGATAGAGGCAGTCCCAGACGACGAAGAAATAGGCTGAATTGCGCAGAAAGTTGTCGTTGAGGCCGAGGCAGCTCTCAAGCACTTGCTTGCGGCGCCGTTCGGCCTCCTCGCGGGTGTCGAGTCCGAGCCGCGTCCGGCAATGCAGCAATCCGGCCTGGGCGAAAGCCAGCGCCCGCGGATCGCCTATCTTCTCCGCGACCGCGACCGCCTCGGTCATCCGCTCGAGGCCGGCGCGAAGCTCGTAGCGCTGCACGAGGGCGAGCGTCTGGTAATAGTAGGCGATGACGAGTTCTGGCGTATCCCCCGCCCCCTTCACGACCGGCATGTAGGCGTCGGCAATTCGGCCGGCTTCGCGATAGTCGCTCTTGAGCATCATCGTCTCGAGCAGGCCGACGACCACCGCGGCGGCTTCGCGCGGGGCGGCGACGGACGGGTCGTTCTCGCGCAACCTCAACGCCTTGCGGAAGCCTCTTTCGGCTTCGGGGATCGCATAGACATTCAGGCTCTTGCGCGCCGCCATCGCGAGGTAGCGGAAAGCCTTCGGCGCGTCCTCCCCGGCCGCGAAATGGCGGGCGAGTGTCTCCGACCTCTCGGGCAGCGCGTTGCTGCTTCGCCTTTCGAGCTCCTTTGCGACCTTCAGGTGCAGCGCCGCGCGCTGCGGGCTGAGCAGCCCGTCGTAGATCGCGTCGCGCAGCAGAGCATGCTTGAAGATGTAGGCCCCCGACGCCTCGTCGCGGTGGATGAAATCCTGCGCCTCGAGGTCGGCGAAATAGCCGTCCAGACGATCGCCGCCTTCGGTCAACGCCAGCACGACATGAGGGTCGAACCGCCGCCCGATCACCGCCGCGGTCTGCAGGAGGCGGCGGGCCTCTTGCGGCAGCCGATCGACGCGCGCGGCCAGGATCGAGTGAATGCTCTGTGGCAGCAAAACGTTGACCGCCTCCGCGTCGAACTCGACGACTTTTTCGCGGACGGAAACGATATGCCTCTCCAAGAGGAACGCCGCGATTTCCTCGGCGAACAGGGCGTTCCCATCGGCTTTTTCCATGATCAGCGAGTCGAGCGCGTCGGGCAGGCGCTCGACGCCAAATCTCAATTGGGCGATGCGCGAGGTCTCGCGACCGGAGAGCGGATCGAGCGCGATCTCGACGACCTGCGCGAGACCGAGCCAAGGCGGCGCGTAGCTCGGCCGTCGCGTCAGCAGAAGAACCAGGGAGGCCGGGGTTTCAGCCGCGATCAGCCCGCCCAAAAATTCCTCGGACGCGCTGTCGATCCAGTGGGTATCCTCGATGGCGATGACGAGCGGCGCGAGACGCGCCCGCGCCCGGATGATCTTGTGCAGAAGCTCGCGCGTTCTGAGCCCGATCAGCACGCCGTCCAGCGTCGCCAGGGCCCCGCTCGCCGGCTCGTGGCCAAGCAGATTGAGGATGAGATCGCCGTTCTCGTCCGTCTTGAGGCCGAGGCTCCGCAGGCCTTCGTCGAGCCTGATTTCGACAGTCGCGCGATCGTCGCCGCGGGCGACGCGAAAGAGGCCGCGCGCGACGTCGATGAAGGCGCGGAAGGCGGTTTCCCTGCCCTCGGCGGTGCATCCCCCGGTCACCACGAGCGCCCGATATTTGCCGGCGCGCTCGCCGAACTCGTGCAACAGCCGCGACTTCCCGATGCCCGGCTCGCCGGATATGTCGAAGGCGCGAACATCGCCGCCGATCTCCCGAACGGCCCGTTCGAGCCTGTCGAGTTCGCGTTCGCGGCCAACGAACGCGGTCAGCCCGCGAAAGCGTGAGGCGTCGAACCGCGACGCCTCTTTGCGGACCCGATCCAGTCGATAGACGCGCTCGGTTGCGGTTCGTCCCTTGATCGGATGGTCTCCGGCGAACTCGGCGTCCACCTGCCCCTCGACGAGACGGTAGGCGAGTTCGTTAAGAAGAATCGTTCCCGGAGCCGCGAGCCCCTGCAGGCGCGAGGCGACGTTCACCGCGTCGCCGAGGACCGCGAGACCGGCCGGCCCGCCCGACTGCAAATGGCCGAACACCGCCGCCCCGGCGCTGATGCCGATCCTGACATCGCCGCGAAAGCCGAGGGCCTTCTCGATATCATCCCATTCGCTCGCGAGGCTCTTGAGGATCGCCAGGGCGGCCCGGCACGCCCGCACCGGCGCGTCCTCCTGCGCAACCGGCACGCCGAACACCACCATCACGCCGTCGCCGGCGATGTCCTTGATCCGCGCGCCTTCGGCCTCAACCACCGTCTCGACGACGCGCGCCAGCTTTTGAATCAGGCCGAAGGCGGCCTCTTCGCCGAAGCGCTCGGAAAACGTGGTGAAGCCGACCATGTCCGCGAAGAGAACGACAACCTGGCGACGCTCCGCTTCCAAGACCTGTTCTCCAACCCTGCCCCGCTCAAAATTTCAATGATCGGCGAGAATAGCAAGGGCCGTAAGGGACGCATCGAGGAATGCGAGCGCCCGGCGGCGCCGGGCGGAGCCGCCATGAAACCGGACCGCCCAGCGAACTGAGGCACAAATCACAGCGGCGGCCGCGCCGATCGGACCTCAGGCGGCGTCCGGGGCAGCGGTCGACCACGGCCCGCTCTTTTCTGTTTGGGACGAAAATTTCCCTGTTGGCGCGATTCGAATTCCCTGTTCGCTGATCGAAATTCCCTGCTCCATCTTGCCGTTGTGCGGGCTTCGCCCACGCGCCGCAGCAGCCGGGCTTGGTCCCGATCGCGCGGCGGCGTCCGGCGCCGCATTGCGCGCGTTCAGCCGGACGCCACCTGGGTCGTCTCCTCTTTCGCCGGCGTGGCCTTGAGCTCGAGCCGCTGCTTCGGCAGCGCATGCGGATACTCCGCCTGCAGGAAGGCGATCATCTGTTCGCGCACATAGCAGCGCAAATCCCACGCCTCGCCGGAATCGCGGGCGGACACCAGGGCGCGCAACTCCATGGTGTTCTCGAGCGCGTGGGTGACCTGCAGCGCCACGACCTTGCCGCTCCACAACTTGGTCGAGCGCACGATCTCGTCGAGCTTTCGGCGCACCACGTCGACCGGCAAGGTATAGTCGACATGCCAATGCACTTCTCCGATGAGCTCGGAGCTGTCTCTGGTCCAGTCCTGGAACGGATTCTCCAAGAGCCAGGCGAGCGGCACCACCATGCGCTGCCAGTTCCAGATGCGCACCACGACATAGGTGGCGGTGATCTCTTCGATCCAGCCCCACTGGCCGTTGATCACCACCGCGTCCTCGATTCGCAGCGGCTGGGTGATGGCGATCTGAATGCCGGCGATGAGGTTCGACAGCATCGGCCGCGCCGCAAGGCCGAGAACCAGACCGGCGGCGCCCGCCGAGGCGAGCAGGCTGACGCCATAGGCGCGCACGCCGGGGAACGCCATCAAGGCCGCCGCCAGGGTGATCAGGATCGTCAGCACGTGCGACGACCGGCGCAGCACCTGCCACTGCGTCGCGTGCTTGCGCGCCATCGGATCGCTTTGGATATCGCCGCCGGCGCGCGCCAGTTGGCGCTCGGTCAAGAGGTCGATGGCGATAATCACGCACCAGCCGACGAGCAGGATGAATGCGGCGCTGAGCCCGTAGAGGGCGAAGCGCTCCGCTTGCCGCGACAACGGCGCGGCAGGCGCGACGGCCGCCAATATGATGATCAGCATGCTCCAGAACAGCGGCGCCGTGGCGCGCGTCAGCAGGGCGTCGAGCATGCGGAGGCGACCGCGGATCCGGCGCGCTCCCACCGAGATCAGCGCCGTGTGCAGGCCCCAGGCGACGAGAATCGCGCCGACCAGCAGCACCAGCGTCGTCAACGCCGGCGGCCAGCCCGTGAGGGCGGCGCTGACGGCGTTGGCGACATGGGTGATCGGGTCGCTGATGGCAGGGATCATTGATCCGGAAGTCCAAAGCAGATCCCCCGGCTTTGCCGGGATAGCGGTAGCAGGTTTGACGTTTCCAGCCGTCCGCGGGCCGGTTCGGACGCGAGCAGCCGCTCTCACAGAAAGCGAACCAAACCGATGGACGTTCCCCGTTCGGGCGCAATTTTTCCCTGTTCGGCCGATTTAAATTCCCGTTCTCGAATCCTAATTCCCTATTCCCCCTTGCCGTCATGCGGGGGTTCGCGCTGCAGCTGGCCAGCTCAGCGCGGAGTTCGGCGCTGGACTTGCGTCGGCCACCGCGCGAAACGTCGGGTCAATCGGGAGTTGGGGCGCCTGTATTAAACGATCCATACATGTTCTATTGTCAGTGGCCGAAACGAGTTTTGTGACTGCCTTGTGCGCTTATGTCCTTGAAATGATGGAGTCCCTGCCAGAGCTGCAGGCTCGTTCCACGGCGCCGACTCGTGGGCGCTCCCATCAACCCCCGTCCGCCCCCGCCCGGAGCCTTACGCAAACCGCCGCTTCACCCGCTCGACCTGATCGGGCGCGACGCGGACCGTGAGATGCAGGCCGTCGTCCGTGTCGGAGCGGCTCATCACTTCGGAGTGCTCGTAGAGCCAGTGCAGCCCCTGGCCGTCGGCGGGGTCGAGGATGAGCTCGATCAGCGACCGGCCGCGCGCCAGCCTCTCCTCGATCGCCGCGAGCAGGCGGTCGATCCCCTCCCCGGTCCGCGCCGAGACCGCGAGCGGCGCCGCGGGCCGCATCGCCTGCTCCTCATCGATCACGGCGCGCGCGTCGGCGTCGAGCCGGTCGAGCTTGTTCCAGACCTCGATCAGCCGGTCGGCGGCGTCGGCGACGCCGAGCTCGGCGAGGATCGTCTCGACGTCCTGGCTCTGCGCCTCGCTGTCGGCATGGGCGATGTCGCGCACATGCACGATCACGTCGGCCGCCCGCACTTCCTCGAGCGTCGCGCGGAAGGCCGAGATCAGCATGGTCGGCAGATCGGAGATGAAGCCGACCGTATCCGACAGGATCGCCGAGCCGCCATGCGGCAGCTTGATCAGCCGCATGGTCGGATCGAGCGTGGCGAACAGCATGTCCGCCGCCATCACTTCCGCCCGGGTCAGGCGGTTGAACAGGGTCGACTTGCCGGCGTTGGTGTAGCCGACCAGCGCGACGATCGGATAGGGAACGTCGGCCCGGCTCGTCCGGTGCAGGGCCCGGGTGCGCTTGACGTTCTCGAGGTCGCGCTCGATCCGAACCATCCGCTCCTGGATCAGCCGCCGGTCGGTCTCGATCTGGGTTTCGCCGGGGCCGCCGAGGAAGCCGAAGCCGCCGCGCTGCCGCTCGAGGTGGGTCCACGACCTGACGAGCCGCGACTTCTGATAGGCGAGATGGGCGAGTTCGACCTGCAGCGCGCCCTCGGCGGTGCGGGCGCGCCGGCCGAAGATCTCGAGGATCAGCCCGGTGCGGTCGATCACCTTGCAGCCAAAGGCCTTTTCGAGGTTGCGCTGCTGGACGGGCGAGAGCGCGCAATCCATCACGATGAGGTCGATCGCCTCCGTCTTCGCTTCCGCCGGCGATCGCCTCCACCTTGCCCTTGCCGAGATAGGTCGCCGGCCTGAGGGCGGCGAGCGAGACGGTCTCGGAACCGACGACGTCGAGGTCGATGGCGCGCGCGAGTCCGACCGCCTCCTCGCGGCGCGATTCGGGACTGCGCAGAGCGCCGCTGTCGCCGAACGGGGCGCGCGACAGGGTTGGGCAGACGACCAAGCGTGCGCGTTCCCGCCGCCGCGGCGCGCTCCCGGTCGTCGAGGGCGCCGCGCGGGTCCGCGGCGGTCAGTTCAATGGGCGTCGGACTGCTCCTCCACCGACTCGAACATGGTGATCGGGCTGGCGGGCATGATGGTCGAGATCGCGTGCTTGTAGACGAGCTGGGAATGGCCGTCCCGCCGCAACAGGACACAGAAGTTGTCGAACCACGTGACGAACCCCTGCAGCTTCACCCCATTGACCAAAAAGATCGTCACTGAAGTTTTCGACTTGCGGACATGATTGAGAAACGTGTCCTGGAGGTTTTGCGCCTTCTCTGTCGGCATGACTTTTTTTTCCATTTTGCCGGGCCCACGCCCGGGCGTTGTTATTGATTCCCCATGCGCGCCTTTTTGTGACGCGCTGCGGGCGGCATCGTATCACATATCGGCAAGCGGCGACAGATAAGCCGATACATCATTGTTATACTGGATTTCATGACCTTTGGGCGCGCTTCCGGAACGCCGTGCGGAGCGCGAGCGCGACCGGGCCGGGCCGGCCGTCCGCCGATCGGCGCCCCGTCGAGCGACACGACCGGCATGGCGAGCATCGTCGCGCTGGAAAAGAAGGCTTCGCGCGCAGCCTTCGCCTCGGCGGGCGAAAACGGCCGTTCGACGAGCCGAAGGCCAAGCGCGCCGGCGACGGCGACAAGCGCCGCCCGCGTCACGCCGTGCAGAATCGACTCGTCCGCCTGCCGCGTGACAAGCGTCCCGTCGGGCGTCACGATCCAGGCGTTGGTCGACGCTCCCTCGGTGACGAAGCCGTCGCGATCGACGAACCAGGCCTCGAACGCGCCCGCATCGCGCGCGGCCTGTTTGGCCAGCACATTGGGGAGAAGCTGGAGCGTCTTGATGTGCGGATGCGCCCAGCGCGTCTCCGGGACGGTGACGACGGCGACGCCCGCCGCCGCCCGCGCCGCGCCGACGGCCGGGTCGAGCGCCCGGGCCGAAACCACGAGCCCGGGCCTGACGCCATCCGGCGGGAACCCGTGGTCGCGCCGAGCGGCGCCGCGACTGACCTGAAGATAGACGAGGCCGTCGCGGACGCGGTTCCGCTGCACGACCTCCCGCAGGACGGTTCTCAGAGCCTCGCGGCCGATCGGCCAGCCGATCCGGACGCCGTCGAGCGAGCGCCCGAGCCGGTCGAGGTGGCGCGTCTCCTCGATCAGCGCGCCGGCGCTCACTTCGCAGACTTCATAGACGCCGTCGCCGAAGGTCACGGCGCGGTCGTTGACCGACACGACCGCCTGCGCCATCGGAACATAGCGGCCGTTGACATAGACGATGCGTGACACGCGCCCCTTCCCCAAGTTTGCGCCGATTCCCGTGCAGCCGCGCGAGCCGGATTGACCGATATCGCCCCGGCGGTCCAGCCCCGCCTGCCGCGCCGCCGCCGAGCGGCTGGGTTACGACTGGCGATGCTCACTCCACCCCGAGCGACTTCAGCTTGCGATGCAGCGCCGAACGCTCCATGCCGATGAATTCGGCGGTGCGCGAGATGTTGCCGCCGAAGCGGTTGAGCTGGGCGATGAGGTAGTCGCGCTCGAACGCCTCGCGCGCTTCGCGCAGCGGCAGGCTGAGCAGCTTCTCGCCGCCGATGCCGCTCGGCACCGCCGGGACGAGCGCCCCGACCTCCGCCGGCAGCATCGAGGCCGAAATCTCGGCGTTGGGGTCGCCGAGCGCAAGGATCATCAGGCGCTCGACGTTGTTGCGCAGCTGGCGGATGTTCCCCGGCCAGTCGTGCGACTGCAGCACCGCCATGGCGTCGGCGCCGATCTTGCGCGGCGTCACGCCCATGCTGTGGGCGGTGAACTCGAGGAAATACTGCACGAGCTCCGGAATGTCCTCGCGCCGCTCCGCTAGCGTCGGCACCCGGATCGGCACCACGGACAGACGGTGGAACAGGTCCTCGCGGAACCGGCCCTCGGTGATCGCCTCGGCCAGGTCCTGACTGGTCGAGGAGATGATCCGCACGTCGACATGCACGCGCGACGAACCGCCGACGCGCTGGAAATTCTGGTCGACCAGCACACGCAGGATCTTGGCCTGCGTCTCGCGCGGCATATCGGCCACTTCGTCGAGGTAGAGCGTGCCGCCGTGAGCCTCCTCGAGCGCGCCGATGCGCCGGGGATGATCCGGCCCCTCCTCCACGCCGAACAGTTCGGCTTCCATCGTCTCGGGCGACATCGCCGGGGCGTTGACCACGACGAACGGACCCTCGGCGCGGCTCGAGCGCTCGTGAATGAGCCGGGCGGCGAGTTCCTTGCCGGAGCCCGCGCCGCCGGAGATCAGCACCCGCGAATTGGCCGGCCCGAGCTTGTCGACGATCCGCCTGAGGTTGGCGAGGGCCGGCGACGAGCCGACCATGCGGTTGATCGCGCCGCCGCGCGACTTCAGGTCGTTGACCTCGCGTTTGAGGCGCGACGTCTCCAGCGCCCGGTCGGCGATCAGGATCAGGCGGTCCGCCTTGAAGGGCTTCTCGATGAAGTCGTAAGCGCCGAGCTTGATCGCCGTCACCGCTGTCTCGATGTTGCCGTGACCCGAGATCATCACCACCGGCACGCTCGGATTCTGCTTCTTGATCGCCTCCAGCAGCTGAAGGCCGTCGAGCCTCGACCCCTGGAGCCAGATGTCGAGCAGGATGAGCTGCGGCCGACGGGATTCGATGGCGGCCAGCGCCTCGTCGGAATTGCGGGCGGCGCGCGGCTGGTGGCCCTCATCCTCCAGGATGCCGCCAACCAACTCGCGGATGTCTTCCTCGTCGTCGACGATGAGAATGTCTGCAGCCATCAGTGGGATCCGGTTTTCTCGCTCTGCCGCTCGCCGGCGTCGCCCTCGGCGCCGGCGAGGGGCAGTTTCATCAGCACCATCGCCCCGCGCCCGCCGCCGGCGCGGTCGAGCCCGTCGAGCAGATCGACCCCGCCGCCGTGGTCCTCGAAGATCTTGACGACGATCGGCAGGCCGAGGCCCGTCCCCTCTGCGCGCGTCGTCACGTAGGGTTCGATCAGGCGATTGCGGTCGGCCATGGGGAAGCCCTTGCCGTTGTCGCTGACGGAAATCTCGATGAAACCGCCGACGTCGGGCTCGAGCGTCACCAGGACGCGCCCGCGCTCATGGTTCTCGCCGAGCGCGTCAATGCCCTCCGAGGCGTTCTTGAGCACGTTGGTGAGCGCCTGCGAGATGAGCCGGCGGTCGAAATCGGCCATGACCGGGGTTTCGGGCAACCGTTCCTCGAAATCGATGTCCGAACGTCCGACCCGCATGAGAAACACCGCCTGACGCACGCAATCGGTGAGGTCGTCGTGCGCCGGCCGCGCCTTGGGCATGCGGGCGAAGGAGGAGAACTCGTCGACCATGCGCTTGATGTCGTCGACCTGGCGGACGATCGTGTCGGTGCACTGATCGAATACGTCCTTGCCCTCGACGATGTGTTTTCCGTAGCGGCGTTTGAGGCGCTCGGCGGAGAGCTGGATCGGCGTCAGCGGATTCTTGATCTCGTGGGCGATACGCCGGGCGACGTCGGCCCAGGCGGCGGTGCGCTGCGCGGTAACGAGGTCGCTGATGTCGTCGAGCGTGATGACGCCGCCGCTGTCGCCGTCTCCCGGGCTGCCGCTGACGCGGACGTTGAGGATGCGTTCGCGCCCGTCGCGAAGCACCGTGGCCTGCCCCTGATGCAGCCGCATTCTGAGCGACCGCGCCTGCTCCCAGATGAGGCCGATGCTGTGATGGACAGAGGCCAGCGGACGGCCGACCAGCCCATGCTCGCCGCCGAGCAGCTTTTCGGCAGCGGCGTTGCAGACGGTGATCGCGCCGTCGCGGTCGACGCCGACGACGCCCGCGGGAACACCGGCGAGCACCGCCTCGATGAAAGCCCGTCGCTCGTCGTTGAGCGCGTTGGCGGCCATGAGTCCGGTCTGCTGGCGCAGAAGCTCGGCGGTCATATTGTTGAACGTGTCGCCGAGATGTCCGAGGTCGCCGTCCGAGGCGCGCGCGGCGACATGGACATGAAGATTGCCCAGGGCGACCTCGTCGGCGGCGCGGATCAGGCGACGGATCGGTCCGACGAGGCGGTTCGCCCAGGTCAACCCGAGCCAGATCGCCGAGAAGAGCATGGTCAGCGCCAGCATCACGAATACGGTGGCGAAGCCGAGCTCCAGACTGTGGCGGTGCGCCTCGAACCGCGCCCACATGTTCGACACCATCGCGGCGTCCTCGGCGACCTTCGCCGCCAGCGGATCAATGCCGCGCGCGGCGTAAAGGAACTCGCCCTCGGCCGCGGGAATCGGCCGAATGGCGACAAAGATGTTGCCGACGCCGAGAAAGCCGCACAGATCCTCGCCGTTGAGCGCGTCTTGGAAGTCGGACGGATCAGGTTTGGCGATCAGGCGGGCGTCCGATCCGTCGGCGATCTGAAGCGGGACTCCGTCGCTCTTCATCAGCGCCGCGGCGCCGAAGCCAAGCGTCTTGGCGCGCGAGTTGAAATAGTCCCTGAACTGGGTCGGATCGGAGCGCAGCAGCATGGCGCTGCGGGCGATGTCGCCCGCGGTCAGCTCCACGTCGCGCAATAGGGTCCGGCATTGCGACTCGCGGTACAGCTGAGTCGCCTGACTGGATTCGTTGATGAAATTGGCGACGTCGCTCATGAAGCGCGGGTTGATCGCCCATTCCACCGACACCGTTGCGACGATCGCGGTGACGATCGCCGGAATGGCGGCGACCAGCGAGAAGAGGGCGACGAACCGGCTGTGCAGTCGCGCGCCCGCGCGCGCCGCGCGCCGCGCGGCTTTCAGCCGATTCAGCTCGATGGCGATCAGGACGATGAGGACGATGACGACGAGGCCGTCGCCGACCAGCAGGATCGAGACGACCGTCTGCGTCGGCAGGATCGGAGTGAAGCCCGCGAATACGAGAAAGGTCGCGAGCGCGAGCACGAACGCCGCGCCGACCGCGATGGGCCCGAACCGCGCCGTCGGTCCGCTGTCGTCGAAAGGCGCTGCGCCCTGCCCGCCCGAAATCTTGTTCGCGCCCGTCAAAATCCGCATCCGCCTGCAGCCGGGCTGCGTTGCGCAGGGCCCGAGATTCGTGGCGATCGTGCAACATTGTTGCTCAATTGCGACGATTTGGCGGCGACGCTCTCAGCGGAAGGTCGGCATGTCCCGCAGACTGAGGTCGCGGATCTTCTTGCGCAGGGTATTGCGGTTGAGGCCGAGAATCTCGGCCGCCCGGATCTGGTTGCCACGGGTCAGCGTGAGCGTGGCGGCGATCAGCGGGGCCTCGAGGTCGTGCAAGACGCGATGATAGAGGCCGACCTGCGGATTGGCGCCGCCGAACGAGCGGAAAAGCTCGCCCACGGCGCGCTCCATCGCCGCGTTGAAGCCCTCCCCGCCGTTCGGCGCCGGCGGCGCGACGCGCGGGCGGAGCTCCTCGGCGGCTGCGGCGAGCGGCGGCGCGCTTCCGGCGCTGAGCTCTGCCTCGATCAGCGCCTCGCCGATCACGTCCTGCGGATAGAGCGCGGCGAGGCGGCGGGCGAGGTTCTCGAGCTCGCGCACGTTGCCGGGCCAGGGGTAGCGCTTCATGCGCTCCATCGCCGGCGGCTCGATCGACTTCAGCGGCAAGCCCTCGCTCGCGCCGCGCTGGAAGAAGGAGCGCACGAGGTCCGGGATGTCCTCCGGGCGCTCGCGCAACGGCGGCAGGCGGATCGGGACGACGTTGAGGCGGAAAAACAGGTCCTCGCGGAAGCCGCCCTGCTGGATGGCGAAGCGCAGATCCTTGTTGGTCGCCGCGACGATGCGGACGTTGGTCTTGATCGGAGTCCGGCCGCCGACGGTGGTGTATTCGCCCTGCTGCAGCACGCGCAGAAGGCGCGTCTGCGCCTCCATCGGCATGTCGCCGATCTCGTCGAGAAACAGCGTCCCGCCTTCGGCCTGTTCGAACCGGCCGACGGAGCGCGCCGCCGCGCCGGTGAAAGCGCCCTTCTCGTGGCCGAACAGCTCGCTCTCGATCAGGTCGCGCGGAATGGCGGCCATGTTGATGGCCACGAAAGGGCCGCCCTTGCGCTTGCCGTAGTCGTGCAGCGCGCGGGCCACGAGTTCCTTGCCCGTTCCCGACTCGCCGGAGATCATCACGGTGAGGTCGGTCTGCATCAGCCGCGCCAGCACCCGGAAGATATCCTGCATCGCCGCCGAGCGGCCGACGATCGGCATCACCTCCGTCGGGGCGTGGTCGTCCGGCGGCTCGCGCCGGCGCTTCGGCTCGGCAAGCGCACGCCCGACGATGGAAACCAGTTCGCGCAGGTCGAAAGGCTTGGGGAGGTATTCGTAAGCGCCGCGCTCGGAGGCCTTGATCGCCGTCATGAACGTGTTTTGGGCGCTCATCACGATGATCGGCAGGTCGGGCCGAATACGCTTGATGCGGGGCAGGAGCTCGAAGGCGTTGTCGTCGGGCATCACCACGTCGGTGATGACGAGGTCCCCCTCGCCGGCGGCCACCCACCGCCATAAGCCCGCCACGGTGCCGGTCGACCGGACCTCATAGCCCGCCCGCGACAGCGCCTGGTTCAGGACGGTGCGTATTCCGGCGTCGTCGTCTGCGACCAGAATTTGCCCTGACGGCATTCCAACGGCTCCTTCCGCATCCACGCTTCGCTCCGCCTCAGGTCCCGGCTCGGGGGCGCATCGACGGCAAGGGCATCAGGACGCGGAAGGTCGTTCTGCGCGGATGCGACTCGCACTCGACGATGCCGCCGTGATCGCCGACGAGTTTCGCCACCAGTGCAAGTCCCAGACCAGACCCCTGGCCCTTGGTGCTGACGAACGGATCGAACAGGTTGGCGGCGATCTCGGGCGCGATGCCGGAACCGTTGTCGCGCACGCAGATCTCGAGCGGCAGCGACACCGGCTCGGCGTTGCCGCCCGTGCGCAGCCGCACCCCAGGCCGATACGCCGTGGTCAGGGTGATCTCGCCGTCGATGCCATCCTCGCCAATGGCTTCCGCCGCGTTCTTGATCAAATTCAGAAAGACCTGAATCAGCTGGTCGCGCGAGCCGAGGATGTGCGGAAGCGAAGGATCGTAAACTTCCAGAAACCGGACGTGGCGGGCGAAGCCGGCCTGGGCGAGCCGCTTCACATGGTCGAGCACGGCGTGGATATTGAGACTTTCCCACTGCGCCGGCGTCGAATCGGCGAAGGACTGCATCCGGTCGACCAGCTTCACGATCCGGTCGGTCTCGTCGCAAATGAGACGGGTCAGCGCGCGATCCTCATCGCTGGCGCTCGCCTCAAGCAATTGAGCCGCGCCGCGGATGCCCGACAGCGGGTTCTTGATCTCGTGGGCGAGCATGGAGCCGAGCGCGGTGACTGAGCGGGCCGCGCTGCGATGCGTCAATTGCCTGTCTATTTTTTCTGCAATTGCGCGTTCCTGTATCATTACCGCAACGGAATCGCTCGGCGGGGACAGCTGGAGCGATGAAAACATCGACAGGTCCCCGATTGCCGGTCCGCGGCGTGGAAATGTCGATTTTGTAGCCCGCGACCGTCGCATGGTTCCTGCGCGCGTCCGACATGAGCCCGAACACCGGGGAGCCGAACGGCAGCAGATCGCTCAGGCGCGAGCGCAGCAGGGCGGCCCGCCCCATATCGAAGAAGGTTTCGGCCGCGATGTTGGCGTCGATCGCCATGTCCTGCGCGTCGACCACGATCAGCGGCTGGGCGAGGGCGTTGAGCACCTTTGCCGGGTCGAAGCGCGCCTTCTCCAACGGCGCGGTCACGCGGCCTTCTCCATGGCGTCGTCGTCGAAGGCGCGGCCGAGCAGCGTGACGGCGCGCTCGGGATCGTCGGTCGTCACCAGCTCGCGCCGGAGCGGCGACGGGAGCGCCCGCAATGGTCGGCGTAAGCGGAGAGATGCTTGCGCGCATGGCGGAGACCGGCGCGCGATCCGAGTTTGCCGAGCAGCCACTCGAGATGGGCGATCGCCTCCGCCCGCCGCTCTGCGACCGGCGGCGGACGAAGCGGGCCGCCGTCGGCGAGCGCCCGGGAAATCGCCCCGACCAGCCACGGCGCGCCGACCGCCGCGCGGCCGACCATGACGCCCCGGGCGCCCGACTGCGCCAGCATGGCGCGGGCGTCCTCGACGCCGGCGCAGTCGCCGTTGACGACGACCGGCGCCGAGACCGCGTCGACGACGGCGCGGGCCGCGCGCCAGTCGGCCCGGCCTTCGTAAAATTGCGCCCGCGTTCGGCCGTGAACAATCACCATTTGCACGCCGGCGCGCTCGGCGCGCGCGGCGAGGTCGGGCGCGTTCATCGAGGCCGCGTCCCAGCCCAGGCGCATCTTCAGCGTCACCGGAACCGAAACGGCCGCGACGACGGCCGAAACCACGCGCTCAGCGTGGTCCAGATCGCGCATCAGCGCCGCCCCGGCGAGCGCGCCCGAGACGCGTCGCGCCGGGCAGCCCATGTTGATGTCGATAATCGCGGCGCCCGCGCCCGCGACCCGGCGGGCCGTTTCAGCCATGGCGCGCGGCTCGCGGCCGACGAGCTGGACCGCATGCGGCGACACGCCTTCGCCGTCCGCACGCAGCGTCGCCTCGGCGTCGCCGTCGAGATAGGTTTCCGCGGCCACCATTTCGGAAAAAGCCAATGCGGCGCCAAAGCGGCGCGCCGCCCGCCGCATCGCCAAATCGGAGACGCCGGACATCGGCGCGAGCATGGCGACGCCGTCAAGCCGAAAGGGGCCGACCGCCAACGTGATGCGGCTGCCCAGTTTTTGCGCAAATTTCATGTTGCCTATATTCTAACCAAGAAGGAACAAACGCAAGCGCCGAAGGTCATTCGGGACCTAATCGGCGGGGCGCTTCGCGCGTTTATGCTAGGATCAACCCAGCCCGGGAGCGGCTCTCAAACGAGGCCCGAATCCGAGGCGAATGGAAGGAGGGTCTACGTGAGCGCAGCGATGTTTTCCAAGGTTCAGACGTTCGCGCTGGCGATCGCGATGCTGGCGGCGGCGTCCTCGCCGTCGGGCGCCGTCGTCAGCGTCGATCTGCCAAACACGTGCGCGGACAAGAACGCGTTGCAGAACATCGCGTTCGACGCCCGGCTGGAAGCCATCAAGATGTACTACAAGGGCTTCATTCAGAACCTCGGCGACCGAACCAAGCAGGTCTGCCTCGAAGCGCACGTGCTTCTGGACGACCACTTCGCCGTGATCAACAAGACCCGCGATCTTATCGAGAGCGGATGCCTGCCGATCGACGTCGCCGCCATGCGGGCGACGAAGGGCCTGTGCCCGTGACGCCGCCTTGACGGCCGGGCGCCGCCGATTCAGGAAGCGGGATGACGCCGCCCGATTCTCCGCCGGTCCTCGCCACGATCATCCTCGATCTCTGCGCCAAGGTCCCGGCCGGCGCGACCATCTCCCCGATCGACGCGGCCAAAGCCTTCGCCGACGCGCGCGGCGAGGACGAACTCGGCTGGCGCTCGCATCTCTCGGCGGTTCGGCGCGCCGCGGTCCGCCTCGGGCAGGAAGGCCGGCTGGTGATCTACCGAAAAGGCAAGGTGGCCGATCCGAACGACTTTCGCGGCGTCTATCGCCTCGGCGCGCCGTCGCAGGAATGACGGCGGGGCGCACCGGACCCGGCTCGCCTCAAGCGCCGGCGGCGACCGGGGCTGCGGCGTCCTGCGGCCCCGGGAACAGGCGATCGATTCGGCCGGTCGCGCGGTAGATCGCCAGGCCAACCCATTCCTTCGCCGCAGTCTCGAAGGTTCGAAGGTTCTCGGCGGCGTCGAGCGACCACAGAACCGGGTGGCCGGGCCCGAGCGTGCGGAAGCCGACAGGGTAGGCTACGACGTCGAAGCCGGCCTTCTCGAACAGCCCCATCGAGCGGGGCATGTGGAACGCGGATGTCACCAGCCACCAACGCTGGCCCGGCTTGGGGCGAACCAGGCCCGCGGTGAAGCGAGCGTTCTCGTCGGTGTTGCGCGATTGATCCTCCAGCGTCACCCGCGCCGGATCGACGCCGAGGGCGACGAGCAGCGCCTTGGCCTGCTCCGCCTCGTGATTTCCTCCCGCTCCCGTCAGCGAGCCCATGCCTCCGCTGAACACGATCCGCGCCTCGGGATAGCGCTTGGCCAGAAGCGCCGCCTCAACGACCCGCTCCCCCTCGTCGAACACGGCCTGACCGCGGGCGTCGCTCTCGGCGCCCTTGATCGCGCCGCCGAGAACAATGATCCCGTAGGGCGGCGTCGCGTTTGCGGCGGGCGAGGGAAATCGGTCCTCGAGAGGCGCGATCAGCACCTGTCCGACAGGCGTCAGGGCGACGACAATCAGCGCGAGAATCGAGGCGATCGCCAGCCGGCGTCCGAAGCGGGCGGCGCGGCCGAAGGTCAGGACCACGCCAGCCAGCGCCAGAAGGAGCAGCAGCGGAATAGGCGAGAGGAGGACTCGTAAAGCTTCGAGAGGATAAAAAACATCGGCTGCCCCTGGAACTGGCGCCCTTGTCGCAGCCGTTGAGACTTGTCGCAACCGACCCGGAAGGCCTAAAGCAAGATGAAAGGGGTCCGCGCCGGCTGACCCTCACCCTGCCGCTTCGCGGCTTCCCTCTGCCGGATGAGGGCTTTCGGCGCAATTCGATCAGAATTCGTCTCGCTCTGCTATCCGCCGCACTACACGGAAAGCCCGCATGACCTTCCATCGCGACGTCGTCGGCGCCATCGGCCGGACGCCTCTCATTCGTCTCGCCGCCGCGTCGGAGGCGACCGGCTGCACGATCCTCGGCAAGGCCGAATTCATGAATCCCGGCGGGTCGGTCAAGGACCGCGCCGCGCTGGCGATCATCGAGGACGCCGTCGCCCGCGGCGCGTTGCGGCCGGGAGGCGTGATCGTCGAGGGCACCGCCGGCAACACCGGCATCGGCATCGCCATGGTGGCGTGCGCCCTCGGCTACCGTTCGGTGATC
>CAVRWL010000004.1:0-77134 GCA_963724945.1 uncultured Alphaproteobacteria bacterium
CTAACCCTTGCAGCCCGCGAGGGGTAGCGTCTGCTTCAAGTGCCGAGGGGCGCGCAGCTCGAAGTTACCGCCCTTCGCCGCGACCGCAGTGATGCCCGGCACAACGGCACCCGGGTCGCAATAAGACCGCATACGTCAACCCCTATGAGGCAAACATGACTGACGCCCCAAAGACCGTCTCCGACGGAATTGCGAACAAGCCCGCCGAAGCACCGGTGTCTGCAGCTGACGATTCCAGCCGACTGCTGCACGCAGCCAGCTCGGCGATCCCAAAGTCCGCAGCCGAAGCGCTTCCCTCTGAGCAAACGCCGGCGGCAACTACTTAGCTGCTGAAAATTTGAGAGCTATCGGCTGACGATCTGTCGCTATGAGCGATGGCTAGCTGGTGCACACGCACAACAGTTCTGTTCATCCGTCTCCAGGAAGCGCCGAGTGGTCTCCCAAATATTCATTTTTTGGAGTTTGAAATCATGATCCGCACCTTATCCCTTACTGCCGTTCTCGCCGCCGCCATCGCGCTGCCGGCGCTGGCTGAGGACGCAAAATCTAATGTCGAGCCCAGCGCGGGCCCGACGAGCACCATGTCCGAAAAATCCAGTCCTGCCGCGACGACGGCCGCGATCTCGATGAACGAGCAGGAAGCCCTGACCTGGATCGATAAGCCGGTCTACAGCAGCGACGGCAAGAAGATTGGCAAGGTCGCAGCGTCCAGCGTGGCCCCGACAACAAGGTCATCGGGATGCACGCGGACATTGGCGGCTTCTTGGGCTTTGGCGAGTTCTGCGTCAACCTAACGCCCGCGCAGTTCAAGCTGGAGGGTGACCTGTGCCGCGTCGAAGCTGACGGCAGAACAATCGAAGGACCTACCGAACAGTCAAGCTCTAATCGTCCGGCGGTCCAGTTATAAGGCCGCTTGCTTCAACGGTGAGCGGTCGGTCTAGGTTTGAAAGGATAACAATATGAAACGTCTCGCTCTATCGGCGGCAGTTGGTGCTCTTGCCTGCTTCGCCGCTGTCGGCTCCTCACAAGATGCATCTGTCTCGGGCGCAGTCGCCGAGGTCGCTGCAACGGCCCCGTCGTCGACAATCGTCGGCCAGGTTGATTGGCGCCGCCATCATCGCCATCACTGCTCGGGCGGGCGTCATGGTGACCTGCATCGCCGCTGGGGGTGGTGATCGCGCCTAAGTGTTTGTCCCATTAAGACTGGTGCAGTCCTGCGAAGGGCTGCACCTCATTCTATCGACCGAGCGCTCGCCGGTCGCACTCGGAGGCCGCGGCCCGAAGACGGGTGCGAGGAGCGCGCATTCGAGTGCTCGTCGTCCAGGCCTGGGGACGTAGATACCTATGCATGACCGCACTCAAACTGCACTCTTCGCTCGGAAGCAATCAGACGCTTGAGCCTCAGCGTGAGAGCGAGCCGGTCGCGCCCTTCTTCATCGCCACGCGGTCGATTGCGCCCGTCGTTATCGCCGTCATCGTGGTGTTCTACACCCTCTACTTTGCGGCGTCCCTGCTGGTCCCGATCGCGGCTGCAGCGCTCCTTAGCATGCTTCTCGCGCCCGCCGTGCAGTTCCTCGAGAGGCTGCATGTGCCCCGCCTTGTCGCGGCCGCTTTAGTCGTCCTCGCCACTGTTAGTCTGATCGGTGCAGGGATCACTGCGTTGGCGGGCCCCGCGCAGAGTTGGATCGAAAAGGGACCCGCCAGCATCCACAAATTGGAGCACAGGTTCTTCGCGGGCAGGAGGCCACTCGAGAACATTCAGAAGGCTACGGATCAACTGCAGGACGCCACGCAGGCGACGAACCGCGCAGGACCTCAAGAGGTCCGAGTGGTGCAGCCGGCGTTGACGGACCTGCTGTTGTCCGGGACGCCTCAGGCGGTCGCCTCGATCTTTTCCGTGACCATATTGGTGTATTTCCTGCTTGCTTCCGGTGACGTATTTCTGCGCAAACTCGTCACCGTGATCCCAACCTTTCGTGACAAGAAGCGTGCGGTTGAGATCACCCGCCAAATCGAGACCGATATCTCTTTTTATCTGCTCAGCTTCACGTCGGTGAATGTCGGGCTCGGCGTCGCTATGGCCGTCGTAGCCGCTCTCTTGGGGATACCCAACCCGCTCCTTTGGGGCGCTCTTGTTGCGGTGCTCAATTTTGTTCCCTACGTCGGAGCGCTCACCAGCATGGCTGTCCTTGCGTTGGTGGGCATTCAGACCTTCGACAGCCTGCCGCAGGCGTTGGCTGCGCCAGCCATTCTGCTCGTACTGGTAGGTATCTCCGCCGAGGTCATCACGCCTTTCGTCTTGGGGCGCGGGCTGCAACTCAATCCGGTTGCCATCTTTATCGCCATCCTGCTGTGGGGCTGGCTGTGGGGCATCGTCGGAGTGCTTCTTGCGGTGCCGCTCTTGGCGAGTTTCAAGATCATCTGCGAGCGCGTCGAACCGCTGCACCCGATCGCTGAATTCTTGACGACATAAATCGATAGAGGAACGTGAACATGGCAACGCAGCTAGCGATGCAGAACGATGACATCAGGGACACCTTCGCCCTACCGGTCGCTCAGGCGCCCGCTGAGATCAAGATCATCAGCCATTCCAACATTTTCTACTGGTGGCCGGCTTGGGTTGCAGGGTTTGCCGTGGCGCTGCTCACCTACGTGCAGGGTCGCGACGTTGCCGTGGTGCCCGAATTCATCGACCGCGTTCATCCAAGCAACAATCCCGGGATCTTCTTCATAGCCGTTCTCGTTCTTCTCGTCGTCTTCACCACCACCAAGCTTCGCGGCATCTACTCTGTCCTCACCGTCGTCAGCGTCGCCTTCTTCGGAGTTCTGTTCGCGTGGTTCGGGTGGTGGGATAATATCCTGCGCTTCATCCCCCATCTCTCAGCGCGCGCGAACATGGGCTTTTATCTCCTGTTCTCGGCGGCCCTGCTGGCTATCTGGCTGCTTTCGTTTTTCGTGTTCGATCGATTGGTAATCTGGCGCGTGCGCCCGGGCCAAATGATCGAGGAGCGCCGGATTGGCGGTCAAGCGCGCAGCTATGACACCAATGGACTGGTGTTCGAAAGACGCAGTCAGGACCTCTTCCATGACATCGTTCTAGGAATGGGTGCAGGGGACATGATTGTCACGACCGGGGGCGCGAACAAGCAGACGATACAAATCCCCAATGTCCTGCTGGTGGGCCGAAGGATGACGGCAATCGAACGTATGATCATCGTGAAGCCAGATCAGGTTGGCACCAACTAGGCTCTAGATCCGGGTCCGCCCGGACGATCGCTCTGCGCGAGCTCTATCTCGGCAAGCACGTTGAGTAGTTTCCGAGTCTACCGCTATCGGTGACAAAGTTTATTATCAGATGGCAGCCGAAAGCCTCCCCGGACAATTCGGCCATCGTGCAGCCCCCATGCTGACGGCGGCCGGCTCATCGTGAACGCCCGCCGAGCGGAACGGGGCGAACGGCCAACAAAATCCGAGCGGCGACTAAGCCCTTTGGACTCGCAAAAAGGAAATATGACCATGAGCAAACTCACCAAGAAGCTACTGATCACGAGCGCCGCAGCTCTCTTCGCCTGCGCGGGGGCTTATGGTGCAGCCGCAGCCGAAAAGCATGAGCCGGCGGCCGCCGGCGGACAGAAGCACTCCCGCGTACAGCAGCACAGTAAAGTGCAGCAGCATAGTAACGTGCAGCAGCACGGCAAGGGCGGGGTCCGCCACGCACAGCGTGGTAATGGGCGCGGCAACGGCAACGAGAGCCAGTTTGTCGGCCAAGTCATCCGCGGCATTCAGATTTTCGCCAACGATAGCGAAGGCAGTTGCGGTTATTCATATCAGAAGTGGCACGCGACCGGTAGCCGATACTGGCGTTCGCGCTACTACGATTGCCTCAACGGCTGATAATCACAGGCTTCCGGAAGGGGTCCTCCCTCGGCCCGATTTCGTCCCCCGAGAGCCCGGATCGCAGAGCCCCCACCGGAAACGGTGGGGGCTCTTTTTGTTCAGCCGACGTTGGCAAGTAGCGAGCGTCAATACGCCGGCAGCCGATGGCTGAGTGCTGCTTGGGTCATGTCGAAACTCCAAGGGTGGTTCGCGACGACCGTTCCTCACACGAAAGCCGACGTAGACGGCGCCAGCATCACCATCGCAAATACTGATACCTCGATGTCTGCAATTGGGACGAAGCGCTCATCCACGCGGAGAAGCGATGACGGGGAATGGAGACCGGATCGAGGTCGGCTTCTGTATAACTGCAGCCACCACTTAGGTTACAGATCGGGTTTTTGATTCGCTCTCTTTAGGAGGTAAGTTAAGGCCCTCATATTCAATTTTCTGGACGGCTTTATTGAGGCTCTTCAGGTAATAGCCTGACCCATATTCTCGGGATACACCGCCCTCCGCATGGCCCTGTATGGCGTCGCGCACCTCCTTGCGAACGTCGGCGTTGCGCAGCGCATCTTCCACATTGTGACGAAGGCTATGAAACGTGACGCCCCTACGCTTAACGGCGATCGAGGCTTGGAACCGCCTGAAGTACTTTGAGAACTGCTTCGACCAGGAGCCATCATCCTTTGCTCTATCAAAGTCGGGAAAAATCCGCTTTGCCCCTGAGGCTCGCCTGCGCTTAAGAAAATCTCCGAAGCCGAGATCGTACAGCGTCTGATGGATGGGAATAGCGCGCCGGCTTGCTGCCGTCTTGAGCGATTTCTTGTCTTCCGGGTCGTCCCCCTCGCTGCCATCGTTACCCAGCGCCGTGGGCGTGACGTCGAAGTAATCGATGTCATCGAGACGCTTCACGTCGGCAGTCTGCAATTGGATGATTTCGCCGAGCCGCAAGCCGGAAAACAGTGCTATTAGCGGCACCCAATACTTTGCTGATTCCTTGAGCACCGCCTGGCCGGGCAGTTGCCAATGGCGCTCCGATCGGCAGCCCGTAAAGATTGGTGCCGAGAGCATCGAATTGAGCTCATCGGTCGTCCACGGATGTCGCTTCTTTCCCTTGCGCTTGTTCTTGATGCGTTGAACGCGAAGACCTGCAACGGGATTAACGACGGAATTGTCGCGCGACTTGCCCCAATCGAAAAAGAGCGAGACCGTGCCGACCTTGTCGTTGATGGTAATCGGGTTGAGGAGTTCAACCTTTTCACCGTCGGTTCGCAGCTTCGTCGCTTTCGCCGCGGCCTCCACGAGCGACAGTCCTTTGAAAGCCGCCTTCTGACGGCGGACAGGGAGCGCGAGCTGTATGTCCTTGAATTTGACGCCATCGGCTTGCTGATACGTGTTGATCGGCTTGTCGCCTGCAATCTCGATGAACTCCCGCAGCTCTCCACGCTTGCGCAGCACCGTCTTGCTGGGCCAGTCGCGCTCGCGGCTTACGTCCTCAAGGTACTTTTCAACGATCACGGACATAAGTTCCGCTGGCTCGGTAATCGAAACTGGCTCGACCGGCCTCTCTGCCGGCCCGTGCACCTCGAAGATCCGATCGAACGTGGCCTCGTTGCCGGTGGTGAGATCGTCGAGTGCCTTGATCTCGGCCTCCATGAGCTTGCGCAAGAGGCGGCGTCGATCACTGTCGGTTAGCGACACGTTCTTTACGTGCAAGAGAGCGTTTGTGGTCGCCTCTTGCCCGCGAGTATCGCCCAGCTGGTATTGCAGCTTGAGCTGCTCGAGCTTCGCCTTGCGCGCTCGGAATACCGCGTAGAGAAACACCTCTTCCAGCACCGGCTCTTCCATGAGGTACGCAAAGTAGCTGTGTTGCGTGCCCTTGAACTTCACCCAGTCATCGGCGGGGAGCTTGATGATCTTGCCCTGCCAAAAGGCTTCCTCATCGGCGTGGACCTTCTTCCAAAGGTCACCGCGCCACTGGAAATCCTGATCGTAGACGTTGAGGTAGTGGGCATCCACGAGGCGGCGCAGCAGCGCCGGGGTCAATGGAACTACCCCGGAAGCTCCATTGGGCAGTGACACGCCAAGCGGATAAGCCTGCGTACTCACATCGTCCTTGCGCCAAGTTTCCAGGAGCGCTTCGACCTTGGCATGCATGGCCCCGTAGGCGGCCTCGGCATTCTTCCGGTTCGAGGTCCTAAGCGACCGCCAGATCTGGGAGGGCCGACCCGAGGTTCGAAGCTCGGGCGGAACGTCGCGCTTGTAGTAAAGGTTCCTGGTACCCCGGCGGCCAGTCAGATAGGGAAATTTAGCCATCTCGCCCATGCCCGTTTCGTAGCAGAGAAACGTAGCAGTCGAGTTAGCGAAGCCCTTGCAGAACAAGGACTTCTGGCACATCAATGGCTTATGGGTGAAGTGGCGCCCCGTAGGGGACTCGAACCCCTGTTCCCAACGTGAGAGGCTGGTGTCCTAGGCCACTAGACGAACGGGACAGCGCAAGAGCGAACCTATATGGGAGGCCGGCCCCCTCGATCAAGCCTTTCTTTGCGGCAGAGGCGTTTGCCGCCGCTTGCTTGACTGTTAACGGTCCGCCGGCTTCGGCTCGACCGCGACGTTGGTGATCTTACGCCCCGTCTGCAGGTCGAAAACGGCGATGCTGGAGACCGCTCCCACCTCGTAGTGCACGGCCAGCCGATTGCCCGACATGGACATAGAGCGGACCTGGGCTCCCGCCGGCAGCTCGAGGGTCTGCTCAGGCCGAATGGCGAGCATCGGCGGTGCAGGCTGCGTCCTCTGGGACGCCGGCCCCGACGCGAGATAGATGACGCGGCCAACGACGAGCGCTAATCCTGCAAACAGAACGATCGCCAGGCCGACCACCACGATCTTGAGGATGCGCTGCAGCCGCATCTCGGGGGTAGCGCCCGTGCCCGCACCGGGTGATCGGCGTGGGGGAGCGGTGACGACACCATCCGAGGCTTGCATAAAAGTCCCTCTCTTTAGAGATGTCGCAGAGACCATGGCGCCAAGAGGCAAACATCAGACGACGGACCCGATCCGAATCCAAGCAATGCCCACAGACTCCGGAGCACGCCTCGACAAAGTCCTCTCCGCGCGCATCGTTGCGTTGAGCCGCGCGCAGGTGCAGGCGCTTATTCGCTCGGGCAACGTTACGGATTTTACCGGCGCGACCATAAGAGACACGAGCCGCCGGGTCAAACCAGGCGAGGTTTTTGCAATTGTTGTGCCCGAGCCGCAGCCGGCCGCGCCGGCGCCCGAGCAAATCGCGCTCGACGTCCGCTACGAGGACGACCACCTCATCGTCGTCGACAAGCCGGCGCACCTCGTCGTGCATCCCGCCGCGGGGCATGCCACAGGCACCCTCGTCAATGCGCTCATCGCGCACTGCGGCGCGAGCCTGTCCGGGATCGGCGGCGTCAAGCGCCCCGGCATCGTGCATCGTCTCGACAAGGGCACGTCGGGGCTTCTGGTCGTGGCCAAGACCGACTTGGCGCACAAGGGGCTGAGCGCACAGTTTGCCGCACACGGAGCCGACGGGCGCTTGCAACGCACCTACCTCGCGCTCGTGTGGGGCAAGCCTCTGCGCCCGCGCGGCACGATCGACGCGCCGCTCTCCCGCAGCCCAGTCAATCGCAAGAAGATCGCCGTGGCGAAAGGCGACAGTGGGCGCCGCGCCGTGACCCATTACGAGGTCGTGCAGACGTACGCGCCCAAGACGAGCGCCGCGGTGAGCCTCGTGAGGCTGCGGCTCGAGACCGGACGCACGCATCAGATCCGCGTGCACCTAGCTCATCTGGGGCATCCGGTGGTGGGTGATCCTGTCTACGCCAGCGGGTTCAAGGCTAAGGCGCTGACACTGCCTGCAGCGGCGCAAGTCGCCTTGCGCGACCTCGATCGCCAGGCCTTGCACGCGGCGGAGCTCGGCTTCGAGCATCCCGTTACGGGCAAGGCACTCCACTTCACGAGCCCGTTACCCGCCGACATCGCCGGTCTCGTCGCCGCGCTGAAGCCGCCGCATTAGCGAAAAAGCCTCGCATTCCGCGAAAGCAAGCGTTAGCGCCGTTGCGGATTTGCGCGCGCCTCCTGTCGTCGCGTTAAGCAGTGCCGCGTTAGGGCGTCAGAGCTTCGGTCGGGGCACGAACGATGCTTGGCGGTACTCGAGGGCTTTCCTTTGCTGCGATTCCGGCGCCTGCCGCGCCGGCCCTGGGCGTCGGCAGAGCAGCCTTGACGGGTGCTCATAGGTCCCATGCAACAAGCAGGGCCCCTTTGACGTATAGTCTTAGAGACAAGCGGCCATGCGTGAGGCAGTAAGCAACGGAAACAGCCCGCCCCGCCCGTTAAGGGGTAG
Source organism: uncultured Alphaproteobacteria bacterium (assembly GCA_963724945.1). GTDB lineage: Bacteria > Pseudomonadota > Alphaproteobacteria > Rhizobiales > Hyphomicrobiaceae > Hyphomicrobium_A. Next base: position 8,249 of record CAVRWL010000004.1, read on the forward strand.
CGGGGCGCCTCGTGCCCGGCTTGCCCGGCCGCGGCGCGACCGCGACGGGCCCAAGGATCAGAGGGACCGTTCCCCACCCAGACAGGGAACGGCAGTTGGTAGGGATATGGCGACGAAACTTCCCACACTTGCGCAAGGCTCGATGGGCTTGGCGCGCTACCTGCAGGAAATCCGCAAGTTTCCCATGCTGGAGCCTGGCGAGGAATTCATGCTGGCCAAGAGCTGGCAGCAGCACGCCGATCAGGACGCAGCCGAGAAGCTCGTGACGTCGCACCTGCGTCTCGTCGCGCGCATCGCCATGGGCTATCGCGGCTACGGACTGCCGATCGGCGAGGTCATATCCGAGGGCAACGTCGGCCTGATGCAAGCGGTGAAGCGCTTCGATCCCGATAAGGGCTTCCGGCTCGCGACCTACGCGATGTGGTGGATCCGCGCCTCGATCCAGGAGTACATCCTGCGCTCGTGGAGCCTCGTGAAGATGGGCACCACGGCGGCGCAGAAGAAGCTGTTCTTCAATCTGCGGCGCGCCAAGAGCCAGTTGCAGGCGCTCGACGAGGGCGACCTGCACCCCGATCACGTCAAGACCATCGCCCATAGGTTCGGCGTGAGCGAGGCCGACGTCGTTTCGATGAACCGCCGGCTCGGCGGGGATGCCTCGCTCAATGCGCCCGTGCGCGCCGACGCCGAGGCCGGCGAGTGGCAGGACTGGCTCGTCGACGACGCGCCGAGCCAAGAGGATCAGCTGGGCGAGACGCAGGAGCTCGACCAGCGCAAGTCCTATCTGTCGCGCGCGCTATCCTCGCTCAACGACCGCGAGCGGCGCATCTTCGAGGCGCGCCGGCTGACCGACAGCCCGGCAACGCTTGAGGACCTCTCCGCCGAGTTCGGCGTCTCGCGCGAGCGGATCCGCCAGATCGAGGTGCGTGCCTTCGAGAAGGTGCAGAAGGCCGTGCAGGGCGCCGCGAAGGCCGCGGAGGCGTCCTGAGCGCTCGTTCGTCCGGTTCGGGAGAGGTCTTTCCGCGAGCTACTGCGGCGCGCTCACCTTAAGGCCGCTGATCGACCACGTGTCGCCCTTGCGGCTCGAGGCGGAGGCGGCGAGCATGCCGATGTGGCTCGAGGCCTTGGGCGGCTCGCCCTTGAATTTCGCAACCTCTTTGCCGTTGACCGAGACCTCGACCTCGTCTCCCCTGGTCGCAACCCGCAGCGCATTCTTCTCCTTCGCGCCCTTCTTGACGACGTCGAGTTGCGTCCACTCCACCGGCCGCTTCGGCTCGATCTTGCCGTCGACGACGCGCGCCACCGTGAAGTAGCCGTTGGGCGCGATCACGGCCTGGTAGTAGTTGCGGTTGTCCTGGACCCAGAACATCAAGCCCGCATAGCTGGTGGTGGGATCGGCCGTCGCCTTTGCCAGGCGAACGGTGGCGCAGGCGTCGAAATCGTCGAACACGAACGCGCGGTTCCACCGGAACGTGCTCGTGCCCGGCACCGGATTGAACACGGCCTCGCCCGAGGAGATCGTGAGCCGCCCATTCTTCGGACCCCAGGCCCGATCCTGCCGCGCAAAGGCGTCCTCGAAGAGAACCTTGCCGCCCGCACATCCGGAGGCGGAGGGGACGGTGCCGGTCGAAATATCGGAGCCTGCGCTTGACGCGGTGCTCACGGGAGAAGCGTTGTTGGTGACCTTGAGGTCCGACATGCGCCAGGTGTCGGTCGCATCGGGCGCAGATGCCGCCACCAGGCCGATATGGCTCGGCCCGTCCGGCGCCTGACCGCGAAAGTGGGCAACCTCGGTATCGTTGAGTTTTATAATCACGGACTGGCCTTGAAGCGTGACCCGTATCACGTTCTTGGCATCGGGGCCGAGCTTCAAGGCGTCCGCCTTGGTCCAGCGGACGGGAGGCGTCGCGGTGATCTTGCCGTCGACTTTGCGCGCGACGGAGAAGAGGCCGTTCGGCGCGACAACGACCTCGTAGAAGTTGTCCTTGTCCGTCAGCCAGAACAAAAGGCCCGCATATGTGCGCGATGTGTCGGTCGTGGTGGCCGGCATCGTCACGGTCACGCAGGCATCGGGGTCAGTGACGGAGACGACGGTGTCCCAGCGCGCGTTCTGCGTTCCCGGCTCGGGCGTGAGCACGGCCTCGCCGCCTTTCACGTGAAACCGTTGATCCTCTTGCCCCCAGCCCTGATCGCCCAACTTGAGGTCGCCCTCGAGATAGACCGACTGACCCGTGCACGCGAGCGCCGGCGAAGCGGCCAGCATCGCCACAAGAGCAATCGAGGCGTAGAGACTCATTGCGGGCTCTCCCATAAGTTTTGTGCGCACACGTTGCAGCAAGCCGCAGGCTAGGAAAAGTACGGGTCCTCACCGAGGGCTCGCCGCAAATCGTGCGCCACAGCCGGAGATGCAACCATTGTTTTGCGCGCTCGGGCCCACCAAAACTGTGGACGAATCACTTAGTGTGCAGTTGCGAGGGAGGCCGGACCTCTCTCGGCTCCATTGCGGGGCCGCGTTCACAAAGTGCGCGTCAGAGAAGGGAGGGCTCGAAGCCCTTGTCATCTCTGAGCCAGGACTTCAAAACGACTGGCGCCATTGGCTGGTCGGACGCGCGGCGGGCAAGGACAGGGCCGCCCGAGGGAGCGTCCGACGGTCTCACCTTCCGGCCTCCGCCGAAACCTGTCCGCGACCACCGCATCCACCTGCATCCCCCGTTCACCATTGCCAGCGACCCGAACCTACCCGGGTCGGCGCGCTGGCGCGTCGTGGTGGAACGCAATTTGGTAGGGGCCTGCAGGCTTCGGGCGCGGCACACACTGGAAGATGGAGTGGCAAATGCTGAAGCGCCTTCATCGAAAGAAGGTCCTACACGCCGTGTCTTCGGGTTCGTGCATCGCTCGCTCGCTTCGGCTCGAATTGGAATGGTTGCACCTGCTGTGGCGCCACAAACAAATGCATCCTCCGAGTATTGCCTGACGGGGCACTAGCTGGCACGGGGGTGCGACCCAAGCTGGCCACGAAAATCGAGGCCGGTCCTGCTCGGACCGGCCTTTTCGTTTGCTGCATACTTGGTGCGCGCTATCGCCGCCTTAGAGCGGCAGCTGCGCCAGCTGCGTGGAGAAGTAGTTCTCGATCGCCGTCAGGATCGAACCCGACACCTTGTCGCGCCAGACATCCGACTGCAGGTTTTCGGCATCGTGCTTGTTGGTGACGTAGGCGAGCTCGATCAGGACCGAGGGGAACTGCGCCGTCTTCAAGACGCGGAAGCCCGCCTGCTGGTCGGGCTCGCTGCGCATGTTGGTTGAGGCACCCATTCCTTCGATGACGGAGTGGGCGAAGATCGAGGTGCGATCCTGCGTCACGTCGACCTCGCGGTCGGCGAGATCGGCGAGGATGCTGCGGACCGCGTCGACGTCGCCGCTGGCCTCTTTGACGGCGGCCACCTCGTTCTTCGATAGGAGATTGCCCGACAGCTCGCCCTTGGCAGCACGCCGCATGCTGCCAGCGAGCAAGTCGCGCAGCGAGTAGATCGTCGCGCCGTTGGCGACGGAGCCCGTATCGGCGTAGTCGCAGTGCACGGCGATGAAGAGGTTTGCCTTGTTGCGCTCGGCGAACGCCACGCGCTCTCCGAGCGGCACGAACACATCGGTGTCGCGCGTCATCAGGACCTTGTAGCGCCCGGTTGCCTTAAGCTTGGCGGCGAGGATCTTGCCGAAGGCGAGCACGATGTCCTTCTCGACTACGCCGTTCTTCTCCGCACCGAAATCGTGGCCGCCGTGGCCGGGGTCGATCACGATCACCGGCTTGAACGCCTTCTCCGCTAGAACGTCCGGCGGGACCGCGGGCCGCGGCAGAGGCGGCTGCAGGCCGGACGCGCCCAGCGCGTAGGTCGGCGGAGGAATGGGCTTGTCGTCATTTGTGGCGGCGGCAGCCTTGGCGGTAATGCTGCCGGTCACGGGACCGAATGGCTCGATATCGACGACGAGATCCTGGCTGCGCCCGTCCCTGGCCCTCTCGATCTTGGCGCTGGAGACGATGACAGGCTCGGTCACGCTGAGGATGATGCGCGTGCTGCTGTTGGACGAAAGGCCCGCGCGGAACGACCGGATGAGACCGACGGGCTTGCCGTCGGGGTGGGCCGGCAGACGCAGCCTGGTCTCGGCAACCTCAATGATCACCCGGTTCGGATTGTTGAGCGAGAACACCTCGAAATGCGCCGACTTTGGCAGTCCGATCAGAAAGCGCGTGCGCCGTTGGCTGGCGTGAGAGCTGTTGGCGGGCCGCGTGCCGCTCGGCGCGGACAAGAGCGCAGCTATCCCGTCCTGCGCCGCGGTCAGGCTTTGGGCCTGAACCGGCGCATGGGCGCAAACCAGGGCTAGTGCAACGAAAATCCCGCGGCTGACGAGCCGCGGCATACCGTGAACCATGACGTTAACCCCCGTTTACGCAGTACAGAGCCCAACTCGCGGGAAAGTCACAGCTTGCCTGAGAAGATGGCGGTTTCCGGGTCGTCTTCAGGCATTGTTAGGGTTTATGACAGCCTAACCGTTAACGCTTTGCTAACGCAGTTGACGATGCACCTCTCTGACGGAGGTCAGATTGCAGCGCCTCAGCGCCAACGCCCGGCCGCCGCCTCGTCGCTGCAGCGCGCCTCAACCCAAGTGCTTTCGCCCGAGCCAGCGGTCTCCTTCTTCCAGAACGGCGCCCGCGTCTTGAGGTAGTCCATCAAGAAGCCCGCCGCCTCGAAGGCCGCCTGCCGATGCGTCGACGCCGTGACGACGAGGACGATGTTGTCGCCAACGGCGAGCTCGCCCACCCGGTGAACGATCAGGCTCGCCTGCAGCGGCCAGCGCGCGTTGGCCTCGGCCTCGATCCGCTCAAGCTCCGCCTCCGTCATGCCGGGATAATGCTCAAGCGTGATGGCTTTGATGCGTCCCTCGTCTGCGCGCACGGTCCCCGTAAAGGTGACGATCGCGCCGACTTCCCGTCGCCCGGCGGTCAGCGCCGCTACCTCTGCTGCAAGGTCAAAGTCCTCCCGCTGCACGCGAACGGCCATGCGCTCAGCCTCCGGTCACGGGCGGGAAAAAGGCGATCTCGCGTGCGCCCGCAATGGGCGCGCTCGCCTTGACGTGGACCTTGTCGATGGCCGCCCGCACCACCTCGGGCCGCGCGAACGCCGCGTCGAACTCCGGTCCCCTCGTCTTCAGCCAGCCGACGACGTCGGCGACGGTCGCGAGGTTTGCGGGCAGCTCGATCTCCTCCGCGCCGCACCCGACTTTCTCGCGCACCCAGGCGAAGTAGAGAAGCTTCACGTATCGCGGACCGCTGCCGCTCATGGGCGCCTACCGCTGCCGCTCATGGGCGCCTACCGCTCCATGGCATGAACTACACTGGCCTTCAGGTAGTCATAGCCCGTCCACAGCGTCAGCAGCGCGGCGATCCACAGGATCACCAGGCCGCCGGTGGTTATCCCCGGCACGATCTTCTCGGCCGCCGGACCGGCGAGCAGCACGCCGAGCGCGATCATCTGCATCGTCGTCTTCCACTTGGCGAGCTGGGTGACGTGGACCTTGACGTTGAGCTCGGCCAGGAACTCACGCAGGCCCGACACGAGGATCTCGCGCACGAGGATGATGATGGCGGCCCAGATCGACCAGCCGGTGATCGTGTTGTCATGAACGAGCATCATCAGCACGGCGCCGACCAGGAGCTTGTCCGCAATCGGATCGAGCATGCGCCCCAGCGTCGACTGCTGCTCCCACATGCGGGCGAGGTAGCCGTCGAGCCAATCCGTGACGCCGGCGAGCACAAACAGCGCGAAGGCCGACCAGCGCGCCACGTCGCCCTGCAGGAAGAAGAGGCACGCCACCAGAGCCGGGACGGCGATAATCCGCCCATACGTCAGCACGTTCGGCAGGCTCATCGGCATCGGACGGGAGGCGGCTTGCTCCATCAGTCCTTGGTACACCATTCGTCCGATGGTCCGTCAATGGCGTTAGGGTCGCTGCATTAAAACCTCGGCGCAGAGCCCGTTTCAACGTTTTACGCGAAACGTCGAGAGCCGGGCGGGCGGATGCCCCGGTGTCGGCCCTCTGTACCCGGCCTCAGTGGCAGATCGGGCGTCCTTTGCGCTCCTTCATATCAAAATGGAGGTGGTCGTGGTGGGCCTCGTTCGCCTCGGGGCCCAAGACGGTCGTGAACATCGAGCAGGCACCGTGGTGGAGACGCCTCAAGAAGGCGGCTTCAGTGGTCTTGGCGGCGCTGAGGTTTGCGGTGGCGGCCACAACAGGCGCGTGCAAGCCGTTATGGCCCTTATCGCCCCCGAAACCAGCCTTATGCACATTGGTCTTTTCGCGGGCGGACTTTTTGCCGGTCTTATCCTCCGCCGCCGCCTCCGGCTTTTCTTTGGCGTCCGCCGTCTTGGCATCCCCTGCGCCGGACTTGGCGGCCTCGGCGATCCTCTTTTTCGCTTCGGCGATGTCGCGCTCGGTCGGCCCCCACCCCTTCGTGACGGTGACGGTGCGCCCGTCTGCGGTGACAAAGCCGGCGATGTCGACCGCATTGCCGGTCGCATGCTCGCTCAAGGGTAGCTTCGGATTGCTGTACATGTTGCGGCATGCGTAGGACGAGGCGCCGATGATGCGCGTGATGCGCGAGCCCAAGACCTCGCGCGCGGTTGGCTGCAGCACGGTGTCGACCCAGCGCGCGAGCCCGGCGGCGAGCCGGCAGTTCATCTCCGGGGCCGGATCGAAGACGACCTTCGAGGCCTCGCCGATGCTATGCAGGAGCAGAGGCGCCGGCGTCCCGCACTGGCCGTGCTTCATCGGCTCTTCAAGCGTGACCTCGACGTTGATGGGAGACAACAGCCGCAAGCACTCGCGCAGACCCTCTGCGAGCTGCGCCTCGGTCCAGACGTCCTCGGGCGGCTTGGCGGGCGCGGGCTCGCTCGCCGGGGCCGTGGGGGGCTCCTTTGCCGTCTCCACCTTTGCTGTCTCCGCCGTTGCCGTCTCCGCCATCGCTACGACCCGCGCGGGCGCGGCAACGTCATGGTGCGCCTGCGGCCGCACCGGAGCCTTGGCCGGTTCGCTATGGGCGGGCACCGTGTGCCGCCCAGGCAGGAACGGCAGGGCGACGAAACCCAGCAGCACCGCCACCGTGGACCAGGTCGAGATCCTGCCGAGCACCTTGTCTGTGGACGCCATGCGCACCTGCCTCCCCTCGAGAACAGCGAGGGGCCCATCCGCGTTCCCATGTCGCGTTCCAATGCCAGCATCGGGACCGAGCGCGGCGGAATTGGGAATAACAGTCTAGCGGACACATATGAAAGTGCGGTTTGGCAACAGCGAACCGAGGCGCCCCCGCGGAGGAGGAAATCGATGGATGATTTCGAGAGCGACCGGAACAGCCTGACGCCGAAGCGCAATATCGACCGCCGCGAAGCGCTCACCGTGAGCATAGCGGCCGGTTTCGCCGCCGCAGTGCGACCCGTCAGGGCGCAGACGGTGATCGTAACGGATGCCGCCGGGCTGGAGGCCGGCGCGGTGCGCATTCCGGTCGCTGACGGCGAGATGCCCGCATATCGCGCCATGCCGGCAACGGGCGGCCCATTCCCCGTGATCCTCGTCGTGCAGGAGATCTTCGGCGTGCACGAGCACATCCGCGACATATGCCGGCGGCTGGCGAAGGTGGGCTATATGGCGATCGCGCCCGAGCTCTATGCGCGCCAGGGCGATGTTGCGCACATGACAGACATCCAAGAGATCGTCGCCAAGGTCGTGTCCAAGGTTCCCGACGCCCAGGTCATGTCCGACCTCGATGCGACGGCCGCGTACGCGAAAGCCTCGGGCCGCGGCAATACGGCCCGGCTTGGCATCACCGGCTTCTGCTGGGGCGGCAGGATCGTTTGGCTCTACGCCGCCCACAGCACCGCTCTCAAGGCGGGCGTCGCCTGGTACGGCCGCATCGTCGGCGAGCCGAACGCGCTCACGCCGCGCTACCCGATCGACCTCGTGGGCGACCTCAAGGCGCCGGTGCTGGGCCTCTACGGCGGTGCCGATCAAGGCATACCGGTCGCCACGGTCGAGCGCATGCGCACTGCGTGTAAAGCCGCTGGAAAGACGTGCGAACTCATCGTCTATCCGGATACTCCGCACGCCTTCAACGCCGACTACCGGCCGAGCTATCGCGCGGACGCCGCCAAGGACGGCTGGGCCCGCATGCTCGCCTGGTTCCGCGCGCATGGTGTCGCGTAAGACACTACGCCAGCACCATATTTCACAAGTTGGCTGTCACACGCGGGGTGAACTATACCCATTGCGCGCAAGGGCTTCGACACGTGTCTTGCATATGCGGCCGCGTTGACGGAGACTGAGCGCGCAAGAGAAACAGCCCATCAAGGGTGTCTCAAGGGGGGTCGTGCGCATGCCCAATCTGCCGTTCGACTTGGCAACCGTCGACTGGACGACCGTCGGCATCTTCTCGGGAATCGCATTCATCGCTGCACTCATCGGCAACGCCATCGCGTTCGGGAACAGGCTGATGGGGGCAATCCTCACCGCCGTCTTCTTCGCGGTGCTGTACGTCGCTTGGGTCTACTGGCTCCACGCGATGGTGATGCCAGCCGCGACGCCGGCCACGCCGTAGCCGCCGAAGCGAACGCGTTCGCTCCTACTGATCCCAGCGGGCCCCGGTCGAGCCGGGGCCGCGACGCGTTGGTGCATCCGCGCATCAGCCTTCCCGCTCGTGAAAGTGATCGTAGATTCTCTGCGCCATCTCCGCGGAGATGCCCTCGACCGCCTTGAGGTCCTCCACGCCGGCGCGCGACACCGCCTTCGCCGAGCCGAAGTGGTTCATGAGGGCGCGCCGGCGCCGCTGGCCGATGCCGGCGATCTCGTCCAAGGGGCTCGCGCTCAAGCTCTTCGAGCGTTTGGCGCGGTGCGTGCCGATGGCGAAGCGATGCGCCTCGTCGCGCAGCCGCTGCACGAAATAGAGCACCGGATCGCGCGGCTCGAGCAGCAATGGCCGATCGCGGCCGGCAAAGTAGAAATGCTCACGCCCCGCGTCGCGCTCGGGGCCCTTGGCAACGCCAACCACGCAGAGGTCGTGCAGGCCGAGATCGGCTAGAACCTCACGCGCGATGGCAAGTTGCCCCATGCCGCCATCGATCAGCACGAGATCGGGACGGTCGGGAAAGAGATCGTCGTCGGGCTCCTCGAAAATGACGGTGCCTGACCCTCCGGGTCTGACACCGTTTGCACCAGTTGCGGCTTCGTCGACAGCTTCAAACCTAGAGGGTCTGACACTTATCTCCGTCTCATCCGCCACCAAGCGGCGAAACCGCCGCGACAGCACCTCGCGCATCATCGCGTAGTCGTCGCCGGGGCTGAGCGTCTCCGACTTGATGTTGAACTTGCGGTACTGGCCTTTGACGAACCCTTCCGGCCCAGCGACGATCATGGCGCCGACCGCGCTCGCGCCTTGGATGTGGCTGTTGTCGAACACCTCGATGCGGCGCGGCACGGCGGAAAGCGCAAACCGCTCGGCGAGCGCCTCCAACAGGCGGCGCTGTGAGGATCCTTCCGCGAGCTTGCGACCGAGCGCCTCGCGCGCGTTGGCGAGCGCGTGCTCGACCAGACCCGACTTGGTCCCGCGGTGCGGAACTCGGATCTCGATCTTACGCTCGGCCTTGGTCGACAGCGCCTCGGCGAGCAGCGCGCGGTTGGGCACGTCATGCGAGATAAGGATCAGGCGCGGCACCGGCTTGTCGTCGTAGAATTGCGCGATGAAGCTATCGAGCACGTCCTCGATCGGAAGCGATCGGTCCGCCTTCGGGAAGTAGGCACGGTTGCCCCAGTTCTGCCCCGTGCGGAAGAAGAACACCTCCACGCAGCTCTGCCCGCCCTCCTGCACGGCGGCGAAGACGTCCGCCTCCTCGATCCCTTCGGGATTGATCGCCTGATCCGCCGTGACATGGGCGAGCGCCGCAAGACGGTCGCGGAGCTTAGCGGCGCGCTCGAACTCGAGCTTGGTGGCCGCATCCTCCATCAACCCCTGGTACATACGCCGCACGTGCTGGCTCTCGCCGCGCAGGAAGCGCACCGCCTCGTCGACGAGCCGGCCGTAGTCGTCAAGCGAGATCTCGCCGGTGCACGGCGCCGAGCAGCGCTTGATCTGATAGAGCAGGCACGGCCGCGTGCGGCTCTCGTAGACGCTGTCGGAGCACGAGCGCAGAAGGAACGCGCGCTCGAGCATGTTGATCGTGCGGTTGACGGCGCCGGCGGAGGCGAACGGCCCGAAATAGTCACCTTTGCGCTTGCGCGCGCCGCGGTGCTTCATGATCTGCGGCGCGGGCGTGTCGCGCGCGATCAGAATGTAGGGAAACGACTTGTCGTCGCGCATCAGCACGTTGAAGCGCGGGCGGAAGCGCTTGATGAGGTTTGCTTCCAGCAGCAGGGCTTCGGCCTCGGTGCGCACCGTGACGAACTCCATCGCCGCGGTGGCCGCGATCATGCGCGCGATGCGGTTGGTGTGCCCACCGAGGCGAGCGTAGTTGGAGACGCGCGCCTTGAGTGAGCGCGCCTTGCCGACGTAGATGACGGTGCCCTCGCTATCGAGCATGCGATAGACGCCCGGCGAGGAGGGCAAGAGCTTCAGATAGTGCGCGATGACATCCGGCCCGCTGACGCCAGCACGTTTGGCGGGCGCGTCCTCGGGCGGGGCCTCATTGGCGGGCGCCCCGGCGGGCATCTCGCGCGTGTCCTTCATTGGCATCGGTGGATAGATCGGCCCGCCGCCGCGCCCCGTCAAGCGACGCGCTGGCGGCACTCGCATTAAGACTTGCCCCACGCTGCGCGCGAAGGGCGTAAAGCCGCTCTACCAGACGAGATTCGCCATGGCCGCGACCGGTCGCGGCGCGCCGGGCCGAAACAAACTTTCGAGCGCGACGGCATCGAGTCCGCCGGTGACGTGCACGCCACTTGCAACGAAGACCGAGCGGACGCCGGCAGCCGCGGCGCCGGCAATGTCGGTGTTGACCCCGTCGCCGATGGCGAGCAGGCGCGAGCGCTCGGCGCTTCCCGATCGCAAGGTCTCGAGCGTGGCGAAGGCGAGCTCGTAGATCGGCGGATAGGGCTTGCCGGCGTAGGCCACCTTGCCGCCCAGCTGCTCGTAGGCGCGCGCAATCGCGCCGGCGCAATAGACGATACGCCCACCCCGCTCCACCGCAATGTCCGGGTTGGCGCAAATCATGGGAAGGGCCCGTCGCGCGCACACCGTGAGCGTGTCAGTATAGTCATCGGGCGTCTCGCGCTCATCATCGAAGAGGCCCGTGCAAACGACGGCCGCAGCGCGCTCAGGGCCAACGCGCTCGACGTCGATCCCGGCAAAGATCGGCAGATCGCGCTCCGGCCCCAGGTGCACGATCGCCCGGCCCGCATAGGACCCGATCAGAGTGCGCGCCACGTCTCCCGAGCTGACGATCACATCCCAGCTCGAGCGGGGAACGCCGATGCGCTCGAGCTGCTCGGCGACGCTGTCGCGCGGGCGTGGCGAATTCGACAAGAGCAGCACCAGCCCGCCGCGTTGCCGGAAGCGCTCGCAGGCCTCGCAGGCCTCCGCAAACGGACGCACGCCGTTGTGAACGACGCCCCAGATGTCGACGAGCCAGCCCGTCGTCGCCTCCGCGAGCGGAGCAATCGAGCTGACGAGCGGAATGGCGCCGACGGCAGGGGAGGAGGATTGAGGCGGCATCCCGCTTGCCTAAAGCGAGTTCCGCCTCATTGGAAGCAGGAAGCTTGTCGCAAAAGCCTCAGGCCGCGGCGTTGCCCGAGCCGGTCAGGACGTCGGCACCCACAGGGCGTGGCGGCCCAAAGAGCGGCCCCTCGCCCAGCGGCACGCCGCAATCGAGGACCGCTGCGCGCGTCGCCTCGTCCCCGATGCCGCCGACAATCACGGCAAAGCCGAGCTCGCCCAAGCGCCGGGAGACCTCTGCCCCGGGCGTGACCCCGGCGGGACCGGGGAGGCCGCGCAGCAACCTCGCCGCGTCGACCTTCAAGAATGCGAAGCCGGCGGCCCGCAATGCCGTGAACTCGTAGTCGACGTCGGTCACGTCCTCCAGGCCGAAACGGAAACCCAAGTCGCGCATGTCGGTGAGCGCGCTCCATTCCGTTCCGCCGAACGTTCTGACGTCGGCATGCGAGAAGGTCAGCACGAGCTCGCCGGCCAACGCCTCGCGCTGGCGGTATGTATTGGCGAGCTCATCGAGGAAGCGATCGGTTCCCAGCGCTTCGGCGCTCGTCGGCGAGAACACGCACTGCTTGTGGCCAGAATCGCTAAGCGAGCGGCATATCCGACTGGCGCGCGTCAACCGGGCGACGTCGATCAACGGGTGCAGCCCCGTGCGTGCAAGCTGCGGATCGTGAACCACGAGCGGAAGCGCTGCACCCTTCTCATCGCGCAGACAAATGGTCAGCTCGTAGTGATGCACCTGCTGGTCGGCGAGGCCGATGATGGATCGCAGAAGCACATCGATACGGCCGGCGGCGATCGCGGATGCCACCGTGGAAAGTCGGGTATGCGATGGCGCGATCGGCGGCGGCATCGACGGCGGCTCACGGCGCGGCGCGGAGGCCGGTGGGGCGCCCCTCGTTGCCGCGCGCATGGTGTCGGCGGTCGTGTGCAAAGCATCGACCGATGCGCGCATGGCGGTCTCATGGCCCTGAGAGGCGCTGTCGCCGGGAGCGTCGATGCCGACGCTCAACTCGTCGGCAAGCCTCTTGATCATGCCTTGCACGGCCTCAAGGTCGGTCTCCCGCTCCCCGCCTGCCGGCGCGGGCTCGGCGCGCCGCGGCGGCATTGCAGCGTCGGGAAGCGGCTGCTTCGTGGGGCGGAAAGACCAATAGTCGTGCATTTGCTCCGCGCCTGCGGCCTTGCCCGGCCGTGGCGCGGGCTGGGGCGGCATCTCCAGATGCGGCCCCGGATGTTGGACCTGGTGCGCAACCGGCTGGGATGCGGAGGGAAGAATGGGCGCCGGTTGCGGCGGTTGCGCGCCGCGCGCCGGCGCTTGCAGCCCCTTCTCGGCAGCCGGAGGCGACGGCCTGCGATCACCGCGAGCCGCGGCCGCGCCGGGGCGCATCGCAGTCGGCGGCTTTGCCGAAGCACTCGGAGCGGGAGCACGCGGCGGCGGGGTGCGCGCAGGCGGGGAATATTCCTCTTGCCCCTTCATGCGGGCAAGCTCGCCCTCGAGCCTGCTCACTTCGGAGACGAGCGAATCGACGCGCTCGGAGCGTCGCATCAGCGCGTGCAGCATCAGAAGCGTTATGTAGACCGACAGCGCTGCGATGAGCGCCAGCCAGAAGGTGACCTGAAACTGCAGATAGGCCCCGATGAAGAAGGCCGCGGTCACAAGCGCGATCGCCCCCTTCACGATTAAGTCGGCAATGCTCGTCTGGTTGCGCACGCCGGGTCTGCTGTCGTCGATGCTCGCCATGAAAGGTGGTCTGCCGCCCCTTGCCGATTCGTTACCTGCCCAAGCTTTTCGTCCGCCTGTGACGAGCGCAATGGCGGGGCGGCCACTTTCACCAGCTTTCTCGCCCCCGCTTCTGAACAAGCCGATGATTCGCAGGCCGGCCAGCCATGACGGGCCCCCGCCGCAGCCGCTTCGCCCTTTTTGCGCGCCCTGCCCGAGAATCGCCATGGGACGCCCCAATCGCGCCTTTGCGCGGCCCGCAGCAAACCAGAATCGGGGTGCTGTTTAGGTCTCGTTAGGCGAATCGACGTGGTATTGTTGTGTCCGGGCGTTCCCTTGGGTCCCGGCGTCAAATGAGGGGAAAGCCCGATGCTGATGACTGTGGTTGGCAGAAATCCGAGTGCGTCGAATTATGGTGAGTTGGCGGGCATCCGCGTGCTCATCACCGGTGTTTCGCCAACGTGCGGCGTCGACGTCGCGCGCGCTTTTGCCGATCACCGCGGCCGACTGGTTGTGCATGCGGGCGCCCCTGCACCGGAAAACGACGTGGTGGCGGGGGTACTCGCAGAAACGGCGAGCGCGGTCGAACTCTTCACCGCAGCCTACACAGATTCCAAGACGGCGGTCCGCTTCGCGCAGACCGCGGTGCAGACCTTTGGCGGCCTCGATGCCGTCATCAATCTCATCCCCATAACGGACGCCGAGCTGGCGAACCGGGTCAGCCTGACTGACGTCGAGGATCTCATTGCCCGCAAGCTCGAGCTTCCGCTCGTCGTCTCGCGCGTCGTCGCCAATCGCATGAAGGTGCTGCTCACCGAGGGGCTCGTGCTCAATGTGGTGACAATGCCGGTCCCGCGCACGGCGGGCGAAGCCGTCCTCGCCGGCGTGGTGCGGACCGCGCTCGCTGCGATGACACGCGGCGAGGCGGAAGCGCTGGCGCCGCAAGGTATCCGCGTCAATGCCATCGGCCCGCGGGCGGCGGCGCCAGAAGCGGGCGCGTGCCTCGCGAGCGAGCCGGACATTGCCGCACTCGCGCTCTACCTTGCCTCCAAGCACGGACGGACGCTCTCAGGTCACATCTTCGATGCCGCGGGCGTTGCCGCACGGCGCTGCTGAGCGGCGCCGCAAGGATCGGAGCGAGGCTAGAGGCGCCAACTCCTCGCTGCACCGCGCAAGCCTTGCAGCCACGGGATGGAGGAGCCGCTGAAGCCGACCAGATCCGCGCCGCGGTCGCGCAAGTCTTTGAGATTGGTGCCGAGCTGCGCCAGCGCGAAATCGAATGTCATGAGGCGGATCACATCGTCCATGGACAGGGCGCGCAGGCCGCCCTTGGCGCGAAAGCCGCTCAGCTCCTGCTCGAGAGCGCCGAGCGCGCGCTCGACGGCGGCAGAATCGGTAGGAGCCTCCTCGCCTTCTAACGCCTGCGAACCGTAGCAGACGGACAAATCCCCGACCGCAAGACAAAGCCGCTCCAACCGCGGTTGCATGACGGCGAGCGCAGCGTCCGCGAACGGGGCGGAGACCGCGCGCAAAAGTATGACCTCGGTGTGCCAGAGGCGCCGCACCGCGCGCACGGCCGCATCGGGATCGGGATGATCGGCGAGATGGCCGGCGAGCTCGAGCTTGGTCTCATCGGCAAGCCCGCTCATCATTGCGATGGCGGAGCGAATCTTTGCGCCCATGATGCCGATCTGCTGTTCGTCGTAGCGTCCGGTGAGCGCCGCGGTCAAAATTTCGCGGAGCAGCTCGAAATTGAGCGCCAGCGTCCGGCGGACGTGCTCGGCGAGCGCGGGCCCAGCCCGGGAGGGAAAGACGAGTAGCGAGGTCAGACTCGCGACGGCGGCGCCGATCATCACCTCGATCATACGATAGTAGGCCGACGAGATCGGCGATCCCAGCCGCGGGTCGCCGAGAATGACGATGGCCGCCGTCACGCAAGCGATGCGCAGCGGCGGACGGCGGGCCGAGAAAAGGACCAGCACGAACACGGTCGCGGCCAGGCCTGCGTATTTCAGCACATGGGCATCGGCAAGCACGATCGCGATGGCGCCGCCGAGGAGGACGCCGAGAAGGCTGCCGAGGAGACGGTCGAACGCCTGGCCGAGCGAGGCGCCCACGTTGGCCTGCATCACCATTATGGCCGTCACCACCGCCCAGAAGCCCTGTGGCAACTGCAGGAGCTCGACGGCGGCGTACGCAAGGCAGGCCGCGACGGCCGTCTGCAGCGCCCGACGGAGGTGCGGCCAGCTATCCCGCCAGCCGTCGATCCAATGTTCGCGATTGATCAACGAATTGCCCCGAAACGTAGAGCGCACGAGCCTAGGCCGCCCGCCGTTACGTCCGGGTTACGCCGCGGCCAATCCTTAATGCCGTGCGGCCCTGCTTTCCTTGACAGCCGCCCCTTAGCCCGCGTATCACCTCGACGCGTTTGGCACTCTCTTCATCGAAGTGCCAAACATCCCCTCAAGATCGCCGCACCGCATCGGGTCAGGCCTTCAGCTGGAGCAATATTTCCCATGAAATTCCGTCCATTGCACGACCGCGTCGTCGTCAAACGCCTCGACAGCGAAACCAAGACGTCGGGCGGCATCATCATCCCCGACACCGCGGCCGAGAAGCCGCAGCAGGGCGAGGTCGTCGCCGTCGGTCCCGGCGCGCGCGACGAGGCCGGCAAGCTCATCGCCCATCGAGCTCAAGAAGGGCGACAAGGTGCTGTTCGGCAAATGGAGCGGCACCGAGGTCAAGATCGACGGGCAGGAGCTGCTGATCATGAAGGAGAGCGACATCATGGGCGTCTTGGAGAAGTAAGCCCCCTCGATCGCTCGCACTCCCTTCCCATCTGCCGACGAGGGCCGGCGGCCGCGCCCTGCCCCCGAAGGCCCACCCCAAAGACTTCCAACTCAGGAGTACAGTCCATATGGCTGCCAAGGACGTTCGCTTTTCCGTCGATGCCCGCGAAAGAATGCTGCGCGGCGTCGACATCCTCGCCAATGCCGTCAAGGTGACGCTGGGCCCCAAGGGCCGCAACGTCGTCATCGAGAAGTCGTTCGGCGCGCCGCGCACGACCAAGGACGGCGTGACGGTCGCCAAGGAGATCGAGCTCGCCGACAAGTTCGAGAACATGGGCGCGCAGATGGTGCGCGAGGTCGCGCAGAAGACGAACGACATCGCCGGCGACGGCACGACGACGGCAACCGTGCTGGCGCAGGCCATCGTGCGCGAGGGCCTGAAGGCGGTGGCGGCGGGGATGAACCCGATGGACCTGCGGCGCGGCATCGATAAGGCGGTCGCGCAGGTCGTCGAGGAGATCGGCAAGCGCGCCAAGAAGGTGAAGAACTCGACCGAGATCGCGCAGGTCGGCACCATCTCGTCGAACGGCGAGAAGGCGATCGGCGAGATGATCGCCGAGGCGATGCAGAAGGTCGGCAACGAGGGCGTGATCACGGTCGAGGAGGCAAAGAGCCTGGAGACCGAGCTCGACGTGGTCGAAGGCATGCAGTTCGACCGCGGCTATCTCTCGCCCTACTTCATCACCAACGCCGACAAGATGATCGCCGAGCTCGAGGACCCCTACATCCTCATTCACGAGAAGAAGCTGTCGAACCTGCAGCAGATGCTCCCGGTACTCGAGGCGGTCGTGCAGTCGGGCAAGCCGCTTCTGATCATCGCCGAGGAGGTCGAGGGCGAGGCGCTGGCGACACTCGTCGTCAACAAGCTGCGTGGCGGCCTGAAGGTGGCGGCCGTCAAGGCGCCCGGCTTCGGCGATCGGCGCAAGGCGATGCTCGAGGACATCGCCGTGCTGACCGGCGGCCAAACGATCTCGGAGGACCTCGGCATCAAGCTCGAGAACGTCACGCTCGACATGCTGGGCCGCGCCAAGCGCGTGTCGATCACCAAGGACGACACCACGATCGTCGACGGCGCCGGCAAGAAGAAGAACATCGAGGCGCGCATCGGCCAGATCAAGGCGCAGATCGAGGAGACGACCTCCGACTACGACCGCGAGAAGCTGCAGGAGCGGCTTGCCAAGCTCGCCGGCGGCGTGGCCGTCATCAAGGTTGGCGGGGCGACCGAGGTCGAGGTCAAGGAGCGCAAGGACCGCGTCGATGACGCGCTCAACGCCACACGCGCAGCGGTGGAGGAGGGCGTGGTCCCCGGCGGCGGCGTCATGCTCTTGAAGGCGGCCCACGCCATCACCGCCGAGGGCGAGAATTCCGACCAGGAGGCGGGCATCGCCATCGTGAAGAAGGCGCTGCAGGCTCCCATCCGCCAGATCGCCGACAACGCCGGCGTGGAGGGCGCGATCGTCGTCGGCAAGGTGCTCGAGACCAAGGGGCAGGCCTTCGGCTACGACGCACAGAACGACGAGTACGGCGACATGCTGGAGAAGGGCATCATCGACCCGGCCAAGGTCGTGCGCATCGCCCTGCAGGATGCCGCGTCGATCGCCGGCCTTATGATCACCACCGAGGCGGCCGTCGCCGATGCTCCCAAGAAGGACGAAGGCCATGACCATGGGGCCGGCGGCATGGGAGGTATGGGCGGCATGGGCGGAATGGGCGGCATGATGTAGGCCCATGATCTAGGCTCGGGCCCGACAGCAATATACGAGCTAAAGACGCCGCGCGCGGGATACCGGGCGCGGCGTTCTCACTTTCAGGCCGGCTTCACCTGCGCTGCGCGTTCCAACCTGGTGCGCCAAGGTAGGGGGGAAAGACTTCCCGGTGCTCGTTTTCGACGCGCGGCGCCGCTATCGGGCTCGTTGCGCGGCGGCTGCGGTGCACCACTGGGGCCCGCACCTCCGCCGCGGCGGTGGCCTTGTGCGGCGCGCGTACCGGAAGCGGCGGTATGCCGACGTTCAAGCGTGCGCTTGCGCCGCCCGAATGCTTCTTTGCGGGCGCCTGCTTCTTGTCCGCGGGGTCGGGTAGAGCTGCTGTCGTGGTGTCGGTGCCGACGGGTGCCGCAACGGGCAAGGCAGCGCCCACGTGCGACGGCGCCGGAGTGTCTGCCGGCAGATCTACGCCGCTACGATCGGTCGAAGGCGAAGGCGCTACGCCGAGGGCAAACGGCGGCGGCGTCGGTTCTGAGGCTTTCGCGGTGGTTGCCGCCTTGACGGATGCTCCGCCGGAACTGAAGCGCCGGCTCAACTCCTCGGCCCGCTGCCGCACCGCGGCGGCCTCGCGTCCTTCTGGCTTAAGGCGTTTCGTCACCGGCGCGTCAGCCGGAGGCGCGTCGAAACCCGGAAGCGGCGGGACCACCGTCGGTTTGTCCTGCGCGCGCCAAGCCTCCTGCAAATTGAGCAACCGCGCACTGTCGAGAAACGCAGGCAGTGAGAAAGTCGGCGGCGAGCCCGACCGCAGGTCGGTCTGATCCGACTCGAATGCAGCGGCACCGGGGATCAGACAGCACATCGCCAGCAGCGAGCCGCCGACGATCGCGCTTTCGCGGATACCCATCACGCTCATCACTCAAAACTCCCAAACTCAGCCGTTCGTACTCGAACTCATGCACTCAACGCCCGCTCGGACCTTTCCGAGCGCCGACACCTCGTGCACGTGCTAGCGGGGGCCCCCGGACTGCAGACGGCAAAGGGACCTAGGGACTGCGCGCGCCGGCGGGACGATCACGCCTGAGGCCTCGCCTATGGTGCATCACATGACGCACATGACTTGCAGAGGCCTCTCGGGCTGCGCTCAGCCCCCATATACTATCAATGCTCCAGCAGGCATCAACAAGGCGTTATCAAGTGGCGCTTTTCAGCATGAATGCGCCTTGCAGCGGGGCTCGATTGCCTTTCTTTGGCGGACGGCAGATGATTGATTAACGACGGGCCGCGCCACCCCCGGGCCTCCATTTCCGCGCACGTCAAGGGCCAGGACCGCTTGCCTCGGGAGGGGCTCGATGGACATCCGACAGCTGCAATATCTCGCCGCGCTCGCCCGCGAGAAGCACTTCACGCGCGCCGCTGCCGCCTGCAACGTGACGCAACCGACGCTCTCCGGGCGCATCCGCCAGCTCGAGCTCGAGCTCGAGGTTCCGATCGTGGAGCGCGGCCAGCGCTATCGCGGGCTGACGCCGGAAGGCGAGCGCGTCCTCAAGTGGGCGCACGTCATCCTCAAGAACTGGCAGGCGATGCAGGAAGAGCTCGGCCACCTCAAGGACCACGAGAGCGGGCTGATGGGTCGCGTGGTGCTCGGCGGCATCCCCTCCTCGCTGCCGATGATCCCGCTCCTGACGAAAAAAATCAGAACCCTTCACCCCGGCATCGACTTCACGGTGCTGTCGCAAAGCTCCGAGGAGATCCTACGCGGGCTTGCCGATTTCTCGCTCGACGTCGGCATTACCTATCTCGACAACGAGCCGATCGAGGGCCTGCTCTCAACGCCGCTCTATGTCGAGCGCTATTGCCTGTTCGTTCCCGAGACGCACGCCTACGCCAAGCGCGGGTCGGTGACGTGGCAGGAGGCGTCCGAGGAGCCGCTGTGCCTTCTCACCTCCAACATGCAGAACAGGCGCATCATCGACCGTGCGTTCGAAACGGCGCAATGCCACCCCGTCCCGCGGCTGGAGACCAATTCCGTCATCAATCTGTGCTCCAACGTGCGTCTGATGGGTCTTGCCAGCATCATGCCGCAGTACGTGCTTGAGGTGCTGGGGAATGTCTCCGACATTCGCGCGATCCCGCTCGACCATCCGACGGTCGAGCACAGCGTCGGGCTGGTCGTGACGGACCGCGATCCGCTCTCGCCGCTGATCGAGGCGCTGCGCGAGGCGGCGGCCGCGCTCGCGCCCGTCACTTTCGGGGGTCAATAAGATGACAGTGCATAGCTGGAAGCCCGCGGCATAAAACAGTCATTTGTGCAATGCAGCATTGGCCGCCTCGATTGCCGCATCGAGAGCGCCGATTTGATCCCGCGGGCGCAACTTGGGACAAGGCAGTTTGCCGCAGGCGAGGCCACCGAGGCATAGGAATGTCACGACCAATGACCCCCACCGTTGCGAGCGAAGCACCGCCCGCAAGCGAAGAGCGTTCCCGTACGATCTGCGAGGCTCACGGCAATCGTCCCGACGAGCTTTTGGAGATCTTCCACGCGGTGCAGGCCGAGCTCGGCTTCGTGCCCGAGGCGGCGCTGCCCGTCATTGCCGGCGCGCTCAATCTGTCGCGCGCCGAGGTCTACGGCGTGTTGAGCTTCTATCATGATTTCCGGCGCGCGCCGCCGGGGCGCCACGTGGTCAAGATCTGCCGCGCCGAGGCCTGCCAGGCGATGCACACCGAGGAGGTGTGCCGCCATGCCGAGCAGCGGCTCGGCACGCATTTCGGCGAGACGAGCGCCGACGGAGAGTTCACGCTGGAGGCCGTCTACTGCCTCGGCAATTGCGCGCTCTCGCCGGCCATGATGATCGATGACGTCCTCTATGGTTGCGTCGACAAGAAGCGCTTCGACGCGATCATTGCCGACCTCGACAAGGAGGCCGCTGCATGAGCAAGGTTTTCGTCCCGTGCGATGCAGCCGCCCTCTCGATGGGCGCGGACGCGGTCGCCAACGCGATCGCCGCGGAAGGCAAGAAACGAAAAAAGGACGTCGAGATCGTCCGCAACGGCTCGCGCGGCATGCTGTTCCTCGAGCCGCTCGTCGAGGTGGAGACCGAAAAGGGCCGGATCGCCTACGGCCCGGTCACCGCCGCGGATGTCCCTGACCTGTTCAAGGCCGACTTCCTGGCCGGTGGATCCCACAAGCTTTCGCACGGCCTCACCGAGGAGATTCCCTATTTCAAGAAGCAGGAGCGCCTCACGTTCGCGCGCTGCGGCATCATCGATCCCTTGTCGATCGAGGACTACCGCGCGCACGCGGGCTTCGAGGGCCTGACCAAGGCGCTCGACATGGATCGGGCCGACATCGTCGCCGAGGTCACCACATCGGGCCTGCGCGGTCGCGGCGGCGCGGGCTTCCCCACCGGCATCAAGTGGAAGACCGTCCTCGACGCCAAGGCCGACCAGAAATACATCTGCTGCAACGCGGACGAAGGCGACAGCGGCACCTTCGCCGACCGCATGCTGATGGAGGGCGATCCCTTCTGCCTGATCGAGGGCATGATCATCGCCGGCATCGCCGTCGGCGCGACCAAGGGCTACATCTACATCCGCTCCGAGTACCCCCAGGCCGTCAAGACCTTCCGCGAGGCGATCAAGGTCCTGACCGAGGCCAATTGGCTCGGCCGCACGATCCAGGGCTCGCCTTACGATTTCGAGCTTTTCGTGCGTGTCGGCGCCGGCGCCTACATCTGCGGCGAGGAGACCTCGATGCTCGACAGCCTCGAGGGCAAGCGCGGCATCGTGCGCTACAAGCCGCCGCTGCCGGCGATCGAAGGCCTCTTCGGCCAGCCGACCGTCATCAACAACGTCGTGAGCCTGGCCTCCGTCCCGATCATCATCGCCAAGGGCGGGGAGTACTACGCGACTTCGGCGTCGGGCGCTCGCGCGGCACGCTCGCCTTCCAGCTCGCCGGCAACATCAAGCAGGGCGGCCTCGTCGAGAAGGCGTTCGGCATCACCGCGCGCGAGCTGGTCGAAGGGTTCGGCGGCGGCACGCTGTCGGGGCGGCCCGTGCGCGCCGTTCAGTTCGGCGGCCCGCTCGGCGCCTATCTTCCAGAGTCGAAGCTCGACTACCCGATGGACTATGAGGCCTTCATCAAGGCGGGGGCGATGGTCGGCCACGGCGGCGTCGTCGTGTTCGACGACACGGTCGACATGGCCCAGCAGGCACGCTTCGCCATGGAGTTCTGCGCCGAGGAATCGTGCGGCAAGTGCACGCCCTGCCGCATCGGGTCGGTGCGCGGCGTAGAGGTGATCGACCGCATCATCGCCAACGTCGACCGCGCAGGCGAACCTCGAGCTCTTGAAGGATCTCTGCGCGACCATGACCGACGGCTCGCTGTGCGCCATGGGCGGACTGACGCCGATGCCGGTCATGCAGCGCGCTCGAGCACTTCCCCGAGGATTTCAACCGCCCGGCGCCGCGCCGAGGCGGCCGAATGACCAAGCGAGGCCACGCTATGACCAGCGAGAACCCAGCCGATGACGCTGATCAAGGAACAGGACTACGGCACCCCCGCCAAGCATCCGCACTGCGAACGCGACGGTGACGCTTGAGATCGACGGCCAGGCCGTGACGGTCCCTGAGGGCACCTCGATCATGCGGGCGGCCGCCGATGCTCGGCATCAGGTGCCGAAGCTGTGTGCCAGCGACAACCTCGACCGCCTTCGGGTCGTGCCGGCTCTGCCTCGTCGAGATCGAGGGGCGCAAGGGCACGCCCGCCTCCTGCACCACGCCGGTGGCGCCGGGGATGCAAGGTTGCGACCCAGACCGACCGCCTTGCGCGCATCCGCAGGGGCGTGATGGAGCTTTACATCTCCGACCATCCGCTCGACTGCCTGACCTGCGCCGCCAACGGCGACTGCGAGCTGCAGGACATGGCGGGCGCAGTGGGCCTGCGCGACGTCCGCTACGGCTACGACGGCGACAACCATGTGTTCGCGCGCTCCAACGGCGAGACGAACCCGCTGTGGCAAGGCAAGGACAAGTCCAACCCCTACTTCCAGTTCGAGCCGTCGAAGTGCATCGTGTGCTCGCGCTGCGTGCGCGCGTGCGAGGAGGTGCAGGGCACCTTCGCGCTGACCATCGACGGGCGCGGCTTCGCCTCGAACGTCGCTGCCAGCATGGACGAGGACTTCCTGCAATCGGAGTGCGTCTCCTGCGGCGCCTGCGTGCAGGCCTGCCCGACGGCGACGCTGATCGAGAAGTCCATCGTCGACCACGGCCAGCCCGAGCACTCCGTGGTGACGACGTGCGCCTACTGCGGCGTCGGCTGCTCGTTCAAGGCCGAGATGCAGGGCGACGAAGGTCGTGCGCATGGTGCCCTACAAGGACGGCGGGCGCCAACGAGGGCCACTCGTGCGTCAAGGGCCGCTTCGCGTTCGGCTACGCGACGCACAAGGACCGCGTGCTGGACCCGATGATCCGCGAGAAGATCACCGATCCCTGGCAGGTCGTGACCTGGGACGAGGCGATCAAGTTCGCCGCCGACCGCTTCATGGCCATCCAGAAGAAGCACGGGCGCGGCTCGATCGGCGGCATCACGTCCTCGCGCACGACCAACGAGGAGGTCTACGTCGTGCAGCGCATGGTGCGCGCGGCCTTCGGCAACAACAACGTCGACACCTGCGCGCGCGTCTGCCACTCCCCGACCGGCTACGGCCTGAAGCGACGTTCGGCACCTCCGCCGGCACCCAGGACTTCCGCAGCGTCGACAAGTCCGACGTCATCCTGGTGATCGGCGCCAATCCGACCGACGCCCACCCCGTCTTCGCCTCGCGCATGAAGAGGCGCCTGCGTGAGGGCGCCAAGCTCATCGTCGTCGACCCGCGCCGCATCGACCTCGTGCAAGCACGCCCGCACGTCAAGGCCGACTATCATCTGCAGTTGCGGCCCTCGACCAACGTCGCGGTCCTCAACGCGCTGAGCCACGTCGTCGCCGCCGAGGGCCTCATCGATCGTTGCATTCGTCGCGGCGCGCTGCGAGAAGCACGATTTCGAGCAGTGGGAGGCCTTCATCAAGGCCGGAGAGAACCGCCCGGAGGCGCTCGAGCCCATCACGGGCGTGCCGGCAGCCGAGATTCGGGCCGCCGCGCGCCTCTTCGCCACTGGCGGCAACGGCGCGATCTACTACGGCCTCGGCGTCACCGAGCACAGCCAGGGCTCGACCATGGTGATGGCGATGGCCAACCTCGCCATGGCGACCGGCAACATCGGCCGCGAGGGCGTGGGCGTGAACCCGCTGCGTGGGCAGAACAACGTGCAGGGCTCCTGCGACATGGGCTCGTTCCCGCACGAGTTCCCGGGCTACCGCCACGTCTCGGGCGACGCGGTACGCGCAAGCTGTTCGAGAAGGTGTGGGGCAAGAAGCTCGATCCCGAGCCCGGGCTGCGCATCCCCAACATGTTCGACGCGGCCATCGAGCGGCTCGTTCAAAGGCCTCTTCGTGCAGGGCGAGGACATCGCCCAGTCCGACCCCAACACCCAGCACGTGACGCACGCGCTCGACTCGCTGGAGCTCCTCGTCGTGCAGGACCTCTTCCTCAACGAGACGGCCGCCTTCGCGCACGTCTTCCTGCCGGGCACCTCGTTCCTGGAGAAGGACGGCACCTTCACCAACGCCGAGCGGCGCATCAACCGCGTGCGCCCGGTGATGAAGGAGCCGCAGCGGCAAGGCGGAGTGGGAGATCGTGTGCCGCATCGCTACGGTGATGGGCTATCCCATGAGCTATCCATCAGCGCCGGCGATCATGGACGAGATCGCCGCTACTGACGCCGACCTTCAAGGGCGTGAGCTTCGCCAAGCTCGACGAGCTCGGCAGCGTCCAGTGGCCGTGCAACGACGACGCGCCGATCGGCACGCCGGTCATGCACGTCGACGAGTTCACGCGCGGCAAGGGCCGTTTCAGTTGAGCCGACGTTCGTGCCGACGAACGAGCGCACCAACCGCAACTTCCCGCTCATCCTGACGACGGGCCGCATCCTCTCCCAGTACAACGTCGGCGCGCAGACGCGGCGCACCGAGAACGTCGTCTGGCACACGGAGGACATCCTCGAGATCCACCCCTCCGACGCAGAGGTTCGCGGCATCAAGGACGGCGCGCTTCGTCTCGCTCACGAGCCGCGTCGGCGGCACGACGATGCGCGTCCAGATCACCGACCGCATGCCGCCGGGCGTCGTCTACACGACGTTCCACTATCCCCGCCAGCGGCGCCAACGTGATCACGACGGAGAACTCCGACTGGGCGACCAACTGCCCCGAGTACAAGGTCACGGCCGTGCAGGTCATGCCGTCGAACCACCCCGCCGAATGGCAGACGGAGTGGGAGGAGCGTGACCGCGAGAACAAGCGCATCGCCGACAAGAAGACGCTGGTTGCGGCCGAGTGAACGAGCGCAGCCACTTTGCTTTGAGCGTTGTGTTGCTTTGAGCGTTGAGCGCCGCCATCATGACCGCCATGGCAAAGAAGTCCGATCTCGTCGCGGCGCCCTCCGCGGCGCTGTGCTCGCAGCCGGTCGACGCCACGGCCTATGATGCGGGAGGAGAGGGCTCGCCGGTCACCTGGCAAATCCCCGACGAAGTCCCCGTTGCCATCCAGATCAACTCGGCGCCCTACACGGTGATGATGGCGACGCCGGCGAACCTCAACGAGTTCGGCGTCGGCTTCGCGCTCGCCGAAGGCATCGTGCCGAGGCGCTCCGATATCCGCGGCGTGCTCGCCATGCCTGTCGAGAGCGGCTTTGCCGTCGATATCGCCATCGATGAGGCGGCGCTCGAAGCAGCGCGTATGCCGCGCCGCTCCATCGAGGGCCGCTCGGGCTGCGGCCTGTGCGGCGTGGAGAACATCGCCGACGTCGTGCGCGTGACGGCGCCGGTTGAGCGCCAGGTCCGTCCCGACGCCGCCGCGATCCTGAAGGCCGCCACGGAGCTGCCGCAGCGCCAGCCGATGAACCGGCTCAATCACACCGTGCACGGCGCGGCGTGGGTCTCGCTTAAGGGCGAGGTTTTGATCGTGCGCGAGGACGTCGGCCGCCACAACGCGCTCGACAAGCTGATCGGCGCGCTTTTCGAGACGGGGACGGACCTCTCCTCCGGCTTCGTCCTGATGACGAGCCGCTGCTCTTTCGAGCTCGTGCAGAAGGCCGCCACCGTCGGCATCGGCGCGCTCGTAACCGTCTCGGCGCCGACCGCGCTCGCCCTCAAGATCGCCCGCAACGCCCACCTCTTTCTAGCCTCGCTCGGCGACCGTGGCGTCGTCGTCGTCAACACGTAACGCGCCCTCGGGAGCAATCGGGAAAGCCTCGCCTCATGGAAAACCGTGACATGACCCGCATGGCCAATCAGATCGCGGCCTTCTTCGAGGCGTATCCGCGCTCGGAGGCACTCGAGGGGATCGCAAAGCACGTCAAGAGCTTCTGGGACCCCAGAATGCGCAAGCAGCTCGACGCCTACATCGCCGCGGGGGCCGAAGGCCTGTCGCCTCTCGTCGTCGCCGCGCTGGCGCCAAAAGGCGGCTCACAACCCAAAGCTAAAGCCAAGGCCTGATCGGCAATTCTTGGTTAGCCAATCGCAGCGCGGCCCCGCTTGCAGCGGCTCCCGGCGAGGCATAGATTCCTCTTATTGCGAAGTTGCGAAGGCCGCGCCGGCGAGAGGCTTTTAGTGGCCCACGGTCCCTTTGCCGTGGGATGCTCACGCCAGCGATCTTGCTCTCTATGCGCGGCCGATGAAATGGCAGGAGGACCGCCACAGGAGGACCGTCATGGGACTCGCATTGACGCTGCAGCAATACCTCGATGACAAGCACATCGACTACGATGTCCTGAAGCACAAGCGCACGCACTCATCGGAAGGCACCGCGCGCGCGAGCCACGTGCCCGGCGAGCGTCTCGCCAAAGCCGTGGTGCTGACGCGCGAGGGCGGCTTCGTCGTCGCCGTCGTTCCCGCCTGCGCCAAGGTCCGGCTCGATAGCATCGAGAGGATCCTCCATTGCCCCGTGAGCATAGCGAGCGAGGACGAGATCGCGGAGCTGTTCCCCGACTGCGATACGGGCGCGGTGCCGCCGATCCCGGAGGCCTACGCCGTCGAAGCCTTCATCGACGAGAGCCTGGATGCGCAGCCCGACGTCTATCTGGAGGGCGGTGACCATCGCAGCCTCGTCCACATCTCGGGCGAGCAGTTCCGCGCTCTGATGAAGGACGTGCGTCACGCGCGCATTGCCGCGAGCCACTGAGGCAACCCACTGAGACCTAGGCGCGCCGGCTCACACGACCGCCGTCTTGTCGAGGTGCGCCACCATGAGCGGGTAGACGTCGCGGGCTGCATTCTTTCCGAAGATGCAGTCGATGTGGCCATACCCGGGGATTACCCGGCGCTCGTAGAGCTGGCGGCCGTTCGCTGCGGCGAGCCGCTCAAGCGTCCGCTCCGTGCTCGCGGGAAGGAAGCACGCGTTCTTGGCCCCGTGGATGAACAGGATCGGCAGCGCCAGGCGCCCGATATGGGGCAGGTAGACGTCGTTGCCGTTTCTGTCGAGCACGTGTCCTCTCCGCGTAAAGAGGGCGAGCTCTTTGAAGGCGTCGATGTTGGCCTCCCCGAACATCTCGGCAAGGCCCGAGGTGACGGTCGCCTCGTTGAGCTGCTCGAGCTGGTAGAGCCGCCCGTAGAGCGCGGTGATGCGGTTCGAGGTGGCGTCACGCGTGCGTTCCGAGCGCGGCACCGCAACGATGAGCTGCAGCACCTTGTCGAGCGCGCGCTCGAGGAGCCCGTCGGAGGTGGTCGCGCGCGCGTCCACGACGTCTATCCCCATCAGATCGAAGACATCCGGCGCGTGCAGGTACGCGAGCATCCGCTGCGGGAACAACGGCACGACGTAGTCGGTGGCGATTTGCGATATGACGGCCGAGCGCACGCCTTCCAGGCCCGCCAACATCGCCATGGAGAAGGTGGTCGCGCCGAAGCAATGGGCGAGCATCTGCACCGTGGCAGAGCCGGTAACGGCGCGCACCTTGGCGAGCGCGGCCGGATAGTCCTTGGTGGCGACGTCGTCGCCGGTCCACAGCTCGCGCGCGTAAGGCAGATCGACGCTGGCGCGGTAGTCGAGCAGCCAGCAGTCGTAGTCCGCCGCGACCAGGAACTCGATGAGGTTGGTCTCGATGGTATCGATCGCATAGATGAGGCTCGAGACGCCGAGCCCGTGCGAGAGCACGACGGGGCCCTTGCCGCCGCCGCGATAGCGCGTGAGCTTGAGGACCTTGCCGTCGCTCGTCTTGGCGAGATGAAACTCGGGCTCCGGCACGCGCAGCGTCCGCTTCTTGCGCGGATTGACGGTATCGTAGCGGCCTGGGCGTGACAGCACGCCTCCGTAGGTGTCGAACAGCTCGCGGCTGAAGAAGCGTCCGAACTTGGCGACGGCCCGCAGACGATCGGCGGAATCCCGCCCGCCGAAGCCCTTAAGCGTCTGCATTTGCACGTAGAAATCAGATGGCGCGATCTCCAGCATGCCACGCGCGATATGCCCCGTCTGGGCCTTGGCGCCCATGCCGAGGTCGACATAAAGCCGCGTGGTGTCGCGCCAAAGGTCGAGATCGGCGTCCGAGCGCACGATCTTGTAGCCCTCGAAGTAGAACTCGCGGCCGTCACGCGCGCCGAAGGAGAAGCGGTAGTCGAAATGCTTGGTCTCCACCTCGTCCTCGTCCAACCGCAGCAGATTGAAGACGCCGTCAAAGATGTCCATGGGTTCCGGCGACAGCGAGGGACACTCGACGGAGCCGATGATGCGGCCGTTGTGGCTCTTCTCGTCGACGAAGCGGTCGACGTCGTCGATGATTACCGTGACGGTGAAGCTTAAGGGCGTTCCGGCGTCGCGCCCGCGCCGCGCCGCCGTCTCGTGCGGCAACGTCACGTCGGGGGAGACGTAGCCCGCCATGCGCTCGGTGAACTCGACGCCGGCGGGCGCGAGCTTCTCGCGTCCATCCGGGCCGGCGTAGAGTGCCGGTGCATCCGTCTTCGGCGCATCCGAGAAGGTCAGGCCGTAGTCGCGGGCGAGATGGATCATCGCGCGCTCGGCGAGCGCCGTTATCGTCAGCAAGGGATTGACGCCCAAGGGGCGCGGAATGACCGAGCCGTCGCACACGTAGAGCCCGGCGTGCACCGCGCCATCGGCTGCGTCGGGATGCGCGTCAAACACCTGGCATTTGTGGTCCACGACGCCGCGCGTTCGATCCTGCCCCATCACGCAGCCTCCGAGCGGATGCACGGTGATGAGGCTGTTGCCGAGGATCGTATCGGTCAGCGGATTGCGCACGAAGGTGCCGCCGGTCGCTCTCGTCGCCCGCTTCAGGTTGCGCTCGGCGGCAGCGAAGATCGGCTGCTCGGCGACGCCCGGCCACGACACCTCGAGGCCGCCCGTCGTCGAGCCCGATGCGGCCCCGGCCGTCGTCATGGCTCATGACGAGATACGTCTGCGTGCGGTGGATAGCGCCCTGATAGGGGCCGAACAGCAGGCTCTGGCGCTCGCGCGCCTGCTCCTCGAGCGCGTCGAGAAGGCCTTTGTCCATGTCCTCCCCGAAGCGCGCCGCGCCGGCGGCCATGAGTGCCGGCAGCACAGGCGCGAGGCCCGACGGGATCGATCCTTCCTCGATCACCATGCCGTCCTCGAGCCGCTCTGCGTCGCGCAGATCGATGAGGCCAGTGATGCAGGGCCCGACGGGTCCCGTCTCGGCAGTGGGCGGCGCGCCGACGCCGATGCCGTTGACGGGCACGTCGTTGTTGTAGGCGAAGGCGAGCACGTCGCCGTTGCCGGTGAAGCGCTCGCCCAATTGATCGGAGACGGCGAGGCCCGCCGCGCGCGAGCGCAAGAGGATCTCGGTGGAACCGAGCGTGCCGGCGGCGAGCACGACGATATCGGCGGTGATCGACTGGTCGGCGGCGGCGAACTTCTCGCGCTCGAGCCCCAAGGGCTCGAAATAGACGCGCCAGCGCCCGCGCTCGGGCAAGACGTGCGTGACGCGCAGCTCGGTGAAGATCTCGGCGCCGTGATTGTAGGCGTCCGCGATATAGGTCACCTGCACCGTGTTCTTCGCGCCGACATTGCAGCCCGCGCAGCAATCGCCGCACAGCGTGCATGCCGGCTGCTCGACGCCCGCGTAGTTGACCTGGCGCTCGAAGGTGACGTTGATCGGCGGGCGCACCACGTCGCGGCCGAGCAAGTTGCCGCTCACCTCCAGCGCCTTCAGCTTGGCGAGTGGCGGCGCGTCGGGATAGGGCGTGGGGCGCAGCACCTCTTGCGCGCGCGCAAAGCCCTCCTGGCGCGTCTCGTCGCCGGCGATCTCCTTGGGCCAGACGGGATCGTCCCAAACGCGCGGATCGGGGGGCAGCGAGACGTTGGCGTTGATGAGCGAGCCGCCGCCCAGCCCGCAGCCGAGCAGCACGTGAATGTCGTTGCCGAGGCGGAGATCATAAAGCCCGAGCCGCGAGCCGGCGATGTGGGTGCCGTCCTTGGCGACCTGAAACTGCTCCTGCGCCTCGATCAAGCGGTCGGGAAAGTCGCCGATCGCAAACTCGCGGCCGCGCTCGAGCACGGCGACGCGCTTGCCGCAACGGGCGAGCCGCGAGGCGGCGACGCCGCCGCCGTAGCCCGAGCCGACCACGACGACATCGTAGCGCAGCTTCAGATCGGCGATGGACTTGGACAGCCGCCGCATCGCCTCAGTCTCCTCCTGCGCCCATCAAGTCGCGCCGCCAATGCCCGAACCACACGGGCTCTTTCTTGTCCGCGGCTGCAGCCTTGGGCGGCGCAATGACGGGACGCTCAGGCGCGTCCTCCCCCTTCATCTCCCAGCCGTAGTCGCGGGCGAGATGGATCATCGCGCGCTCGGCGAGCGCCGTGATGGTCAACAGCGGGTGGATGCCGAGCGGGCACGGGATGACGGCGCCATCGCAGACGTAGAGGCCGGCATGCACGGCGCCTGCGTCGCGATCCTCGCTCGTGTCGAACACCTGCCCCTTGTGATTGACGACCCCCATCGTGCGGTCGGCGCCCATGGTGCACCCGCCGAGCGGGTGCACGGTCATGAGGTTGCCGCCGAAGATGCGCTCCGTCGCCGGATTGCGCATGTAGGTGCCGCCCGTCGCCGCCGCCGCGGCCATGAGCACGCTCTCGATGCGTTGGAACACACGCTGGCGCGGACCGTTGGACCATTCGATGGCTATGCGATCGTCTTGCAGCCGCATCAGGCCGTTGCCGGCATCGTGGCCGACCGCGAGGAACGTCTGCGTGTTGTGGACGGCGCCGTCGTAAGCGCCCTTGATCAGACTTTCGGTCGCGCGACCCAAAGCGTCGAGACCGTCGGAAAGCGATCGAGCCTCGCTCTCGCCGAACAGCGCGGCGCCAGGTGCCAAGAGCGCCGGCAGTAGCGGCGCGAAGGCGCTCGGCAACGCGCACTCGACGATCGCCAGGCCGTTCGCGCACATCGGGGTCGTCGCGCAGATCGATGAGGCCGTTGACGGCCTGCCCCACCGGCGGCACGTGCACCTTCGCCGGGTAGCCGACGCCGACACCATTGACGGGGACGTCGTTGTTGTAGGCGAGCGCGATTGCGTCGCCGTTGCTGGTGAAGCGGGCCCCGAGCCATTCCGAGAGCTTGAGGCCTTTCGCCTGCGAGCGCAGCAGGATCTCGGTGGAGCCGAGCGTGCCCGCCCCGAGCACGACGATGTCGGCTTTGATCTCGTCCCTGAAGGAGCGGTGCCGGCTACCATCGCCGCCGCGTATCCAGACGCGCCACGCGCCGTCCGCCTCCTTGGCAAGCGCGTAGACGCACGTCTCGGTGAAGATCTCCGCGCCGAAGCTCTCCGCGTCCGCGAGGTAGGTCGAGGCGACCGTGGTCTTGGCGCCGACGTTGCAGCCGCCGCAGCAGTCCCCACACTGCGTGCAGCCCTCCTGGTAGACGCCGGCGGCGTTGGGAGCCGGACGCTTGGGCGACATGCAAAGGCACCGGCGAAACACTGCGCCCCAAGGCCGACGCGGCGAGGCGGAGCGCGCGCACTTTTTCAAACGAAGATGTGTCGGCGCACGGCTCAGGGCGCAGCATGTGGCGCGCGCGCACGAAGCCCTCGGCCAGCAGCCGGTCGCGGCGCACCTGCCGGCGGCCAGGCGCGATCATCGAACACGCGCGCATCGGGCGACAGGCAGACGTTGGCGTTGATGAGGGACGTGCCGCCGAGACCGCAGGCCATCATGACATTGACGTCTTCGCCGAGACGCACGTCGAACAACGCGGTGCGCTGAGCCCATGCGCACGTGCGCGCCGCTCACCTGCACCTCCTTCGCCGCGGCGGTCGCGCGATCGGGGAATTCGCCGGGGAGGAACTCGCGACCGCGCTCGAGCACGGCGACGCGCTTGCCGCAACGGGCGAGCCGCGCGGCGGCGACCCCGCCGCCATAGCCCGAGCCGACCACGACGACGTCGTAATCCGCTTTGAGCTCGGAAGCTGGCTTCGATAGCCGCGCCTGCATGATTCCCTCAAGCTCCCTCCGGACGGGCTTTCGCGACGTTTGATGTCCCCAACGCGTATCTCGATCGGGCCCTCGATGAGGATCGGCCGCAAGGGCCGCAGCGGCACGATGGCCGGGCCCGCGGAGACTTCATCGCCGCCGCGCTGCTTGGCGCGGCGCCACGCCCAGCGCCGCGGCGTCCGGCGCAGCCCTACGGGAAAGATCGTCAGCTTGTTCGGCTCGATCTTGAGGCGAAGAAAATTCTTGTAGTCGGGAATGCCCATCGACGCGAATGCCTGATCGCAGTGCAGCCCGATGAGACAAGCAGATCGTCAGGTAGGCGCCCCAGACGAAGCCCGCGGCGATACCGCCGAGGAAGATCAGCTCGAGCGGAAAGACCACGATGGCGCGGATGAGACCTTTCACCGTGCCCGGGGTGTCGATCTGCATCTGCTGCAGCGTCGTCACCGCGCGCGGCCACAGCCAGTCGACGCTCACCCTCGAGGTCCACGATATGAAGGCGTAGAGCGCGAGCATCATCGCAATGTGCGCGAGCCCAGTGCAGGCAGGCGAGCGCCACGCGCACCCGGTTGCCGTAGGCGGGGTCCGCATAGATGAACAGCACGACCCACAGGCCCAAGCACAACAACCCCAGCATGACGTTGTTCGCCGCAGCCAACGGGGCAATGATGAAGATGTGCGGGAACCAGTGGAAATCGGGGTCCTTGTTCAGGATGTCGCCCACCTCCTGGAAGCGCCAGTTGCTCCCCTCGAGCCGCGTCGTGGCGAAGAACCAGGTGATCAGCCAGTAGAAGAAGCCCAAAGCGACGGCAAAACCGTAGTTCTTGAAGGGAAACGCGAGCGTCCAAAGGCTCAAGCGGCGGCTCGTCATGCGCGAGGGCCAGCACGACGGCTTGTCCGTGCTCTTGCCGTTCTTGATCTTGCAGCGAAGCGTGAGATCGATGTCCTGCCCAAGCCACGTGAACTTGCGCACGCTTTTCAAATAGTGCGTGGGCGAGAAGTAGGCGCCGCCGCCGCCCGCGGTGAAGAAGCTTGTGCCGCCGCCACCGTCTTTCGCGACAAAGCGGCTGTAATGATGCAGGTCGCCGGAGAGAACGGCACAGATGCGCGCGCCAGCGTCATCGGCAATCTTGGTGATCTGGCTGAGGTTGTCCTCGCCCTGCTGCGTGTCGCCTTTGTCGTAGTTCCACGTGGGCTCAGGCGTGCACAAGATCAGCTTGGGGGCTTCGGTCGGGTGCTGCTTCATCGCCTCGGCGACGCCCTCGAAGTAGAGCACCTGGCCGGCGTCGAGGTATTGCGCGAGCTGGATGTCGGCGCCCCAGATCCACCAGTTGTGCGGCAGCCGTATCGCGAAGTAGCTGCGGTGCTGCGGGCACAGCCAGCCGCCGATGTGGTTCTGGGTGTCGTGCCCGAAGCGGGCCTTGCAGAACATGTAGTCGAAGGAGCTGAGACCGTCGTACCAGTCATGGTTGCCGGGCAGCACGAACAAGAGCCGGCGCCAGTTGCCGTCGGAGGCCGCAGGCAGCGCCGTCTTGTAAGGGAATTCAAATCGCTCGCGGTAGGCCTTGCGCGTCGGGTAGGGATAGACCTGGTCGCCGCCCATGACGAGCAGCTTGGCGGCGGGAAGCTTGCCGACCCCGTCGATCTCGACCGACGGCGCACTGATCAGCGAGGCCATCGCGAAGGTGGAATCGAAGCCGTCGCCCAGGTCGGCGACATAGTCGACCCAAACCGTATTGCCGTCGCCGAGCTGGGGTAGGTCGGAGTAATTGTAGCGTCCGACGACGGTCTTCATCACCTCGGGCGTAAAGCCGTCGATCGTCGCCTGCATGATGCGCTGGTCGGCATATTGGCCGAAGAGCTCGGAGACGACGGAGCGCCAGCCCGTAGAGACGAGATGGCCCGGGCTGTACCAGCGGACCATGCGCGGCAGCGCATTGATGTCGACGGGCTCCCCCCGGCCTGAGGCCATGTGCCGAACTCCCCCCATGCGACTGAAATAACGACGTTTCTTGGCGGCCGGAGTCCCGCAGTCCGTCCTCGCCCGAGTTTAGGTTGGTGCGCCAACGATGTCCAGGATGGCACCCAGGGATGCCCGGCAGCTGTTGCAGCCGGCCGATCGGCGGCAACCATTGGGCCGCAATGGCGGGATGGAGGCGCGCCCCACCCGGTTGACGCCGGTCATAGGCCGGCCGGCGGCGCCGCCCTAGGATGCTTCTCAACCAGGGCTTAACCCGCATCCGCTTGGCTTGCCTTACCCGACCAGTTGGCCCTGCAGCAGCACTCAAGGGGAACGACGATGGCAGACATGCAGAAGTACACCGAAGACCTGAAGCGCATGCGCGACGAGATCAAGCTCAAGATCCATCTGGGCTCGAAGGAGGCTCAGGAGGAATGGGCGGATCTGGAGAAGCGCTGGAAGGCCTTTCGCGAGAAGGCCGAGCTCAACCGCACTGCCGGCGAGATCGGGTCAACCGTCAAGCAGCTCGGCTCCGACCTGAAGAGCCGCCTACGAGCGCATCCGCAAGGCGATGTGAGGGCTGCGCTCCCGCGCTGAGATTTGGCGCCGCGCGAGCGCCGTTCCGATGACGCTGCATTGGCCTCAGGAAGAGGAGCGCTTTGGCGGCGTCTGCGACCAATGGCGGCCGATGTCCCTGAAGAACTTGTACCAATACCAGATGAGGAAGATCGGCACGCCGATGTCGTAGACCGCATCAAGGCCGGGGATCGGCTCGACAGGAATTGCCAACGCTCCTGCCGCCGCCGTCGCGCCGACGCGATAGCTCAGCGCCGTCAAAACGCGCTTCAGAGGGTTTGTCGGCGGCAGCAGCGACACGATAACAATAAGAGCGATGAGCAGCACGACCATCACGCCCACGAAAATGAGAAGGTCGCGCACGATGCCTTCGATCGCAGTTAGCGAGTCAGCGCTCATGGGAGATTTCTCCGGCCTCGGTCGCGGACGTCTCAGCGGCACCCACGCTGAGCGTGCAAGCCGCATTATAGGCGCCATCGACACAGGCGGCGCGATTATTGGAGACTGGGCCGCGAGCAGCCGAGAGAGGTCTCGCTCTCTGCCGCAGCAAGTGGCGACGGGATCAACGGCCAGTGCAGGCCTGGTACCGGTCCCACCAAACCTGAGCGCCCGTTGCGAGCGCATAGCTGCGAATGCACCCACAATCGCCGTAGCCGCAGACATTGGCCCTGTAATAGCGAATGTGCGGCCGATAGTACCTTCTGGCGTAGAGGCGAGGCTGCACCACCCAGCCCCTTTGGCACCCGCGCGCGCGCGAGCACGCGCTGGCTGGATCTGCCAGTGCCGCGAGAGCTCCCGCGCAGGCGACCGCCGCGACAAGAGCAGCCAAGCTCGGCTTCGTCATGAAAGCCTCCTGATCCACCGCCGCCTCGTTGGCGCAAATGCGTCTTCGTGAGAAGAGGCCAAGCGAGGGTGCGGCATGCGGCCGTCCGCGTAATGGCGACCGCCGGCGCTCCTATACTCAGTGCGATCACCTTTACGCTGGCTTAACAACGACTTGCAGATGCGGTCGTGCCGTACGCTACCAGCGACCGAGCCCGTCAGCGGAGACGGCTCCAAACAAACTTGCCGTGCTTCCAGTACAGTATGAAATCGCAGCTACCGCCATCCGGATCTGGACAGCGATCCTGCAGCTTGCGACTGACCGATAACGCGAGGAGCCGGAAATACCCTTTCTCCGATGCGCTCAGAAACCAGTCGGGATCAGCCACCTCATCCAAGACCTTTTCCCACCGATGCGCCCCGACCTGCTTGAATACCCTCAGCTCGCAGCCTGCGGTGTTGCACGCGCCAAAACTCTTCATCTGGCCGCTGCACGCTCTCCAGCTATCGAGAAGAATGTCCTTTGAGCCGTCGCGATCGAGATCGATGATCGTCACGCCGGCCTTAGGATCTTCTGTCGGCTGGCTCCCCTGCTCCCGACACTCGCTCCGTACCTGAGCCAGAATTCTTGCTAACCTGGGCAGGATATTCGGAGGCCTCAAGATCTAGGTACGAGTAAGCCGACGCGCCAAAGGGATAAAAAGCGGCCGCGCACGCGACCGCCGCGATCATGAAGTTCCGCGCAATCGATCCCATCCCATATGCTCCCTAAACTTCGTCACGCCCGAGGGATTCGGTACGCCACGCACCGCCGCCCATTCCACCGCGCTTTCCGCTTCTTCGTAAGCCTGCCGAGCTCGCGGCCGATCGAGGCCGAATGCGAGTGGGAGCGCAGAGTGGGAATGGAACGACTGCGTAACACACTGAAGTAGTTGGCTGGGGCGGGAGGACTCGAACCTCCGAATGGCGGAATCAAAATCCGCTGCCTTACCACTTGGCTACGCCCCAGTGGGAAAGCGCGTCTCTAACGTGTTCCCGCGGGGCCCGCAAGGTGGGGCGGGTAGACGGTGGGTGGTGACCTCACGGGAGACCAAATCGCCGTTCCCAAAGCTCCCCATTGGCCCAGGCCGGCGTTTTGGTGCTCCGGCGGTGGCGGCAAGGTGACCGTCGTCTTCGTCGAAGCCGACGTGCCGCTAGCGCGAAGGCTCGAGAACTTTCAGTGCCTCCGCCAGATCGCGTACCGGTC
This sequence comes from uncultured Alphaproteobacteria bacterium, assembly GCA_963724945.1. Taxonomy (GTDB): domain Bacteria; phylum Pseudomonadota; class Alphaproteobacteria; order Rhizobiales; family Hyphomicrobiaceae; genus Hyphomicrobium_A. Next base: position 45,417 of record CAVRWL010000004.1, read on the forward strand.
GCGTCTTGATCTCTTGCAGGTGGAATCGGTCTTCGATCATCTTGATGATTGACGTCGTGTCGAAGTCCTCGTGGGCCACGCCGGATTTCGCGAAGGCGCTAGAGACGAGCAGGGTCGGTATGCGGGTGCCGGGGCCCCACGCATCGGCAGCCGCCTTGTCGGAGCCATGCCGACCATGTGGTGGAGGCGGCACGTGATCCCACGCGCCGCCGAACTCGTCGTACGTGACCACGATCAACGTGTCCTTGCCATCCGGCCCATTCACGATAGCCTTGATCAGATCGACGAGATGGCTGCTGCCTTCCAACTCGCTGGTGTAGCCGGGATGCTCGTTCTCCTCGCCGACCGGCTTAATGAAGCTGACCGGCTTGAGCCTGCCCTCGTGCGCGGCCTTGATGAACTCCGCCTCGTCGAGCAAGTGGGCGGCGCGGGCCGCTGCGTGTGGCTGGGTATCGGCTGCGAAATTCGCGAAGTAGTTGAACGGCTGGTGGTGATACTGGAAATTCTTGTCCGGACAATGCGGGAAGCCCAGGCCCTGCAGCGGCACGAGCGGACTGTTGGCATCGGCGGGATCGGCATGAGTGGCTCTGGTGTCGGCATTCGGGTCGCTGCAGGCGGGGCCGCTACCGTTGGTCCAGCCGGGTGCACCGACAATGCCATTGGCATTCGACCAGCCGCCCGAATACCAGGCCCAGTCCACGTGCTCGGCCGTAAGCCGGTCACCGATCGTGGGGTTGGTGAGCAAAGGCAGGCGCTTTGCAGCGGCAGTGCCGGGCTGATACGGCCAAGAGATCGGCTGGATCGTGTTGACGGCGTAGTCGCCACACACGATGCCCTGCGGGGTCGCGGGCCGCCCCGCGGGCGGATTGCACGCAGCCGTCAGCGACCTTGGCTTCGCCGCAGCCCCCAGCGGGCTCGCGTAGAGTGGCGTGCTCATCGGCATGCCGTTGGCGTCGACGACTGAGTGAAGATCATTGGCGCCGCCATCGTTGGCCGCACCGGCGAATACCGGCGCAGCGCCTGCGATCAGCCATTGATGGTTGAGAAAGGATCCGCCGAAGGCTCCCTGAAAGAAGTGATCGGCTATCACGTAGTTAGGGGCACCATGGCTGTTGAGATACTTGTAGATCGGCAGATTCGTCGTGTCGTAGTAGCCCATCGAGAGGCCGGCCGCGTCGCTGCCAGTCACGTATCGGTTCTGCTTGCCCCCGTTGATCTGGTACTGCTCGATGTAATAGCGATGCACGAGGTCCCTCGTGCAGCCGCCAGGCAGACCCGTACCCTTCGCTTTTCCGTTGCCGGTGCGCTCACCCGGCGCAGGGCAGGTCGCGTCGCGCGAGGAGATGTAGGCGTCGATCTTGAAGGGCTTGTTGTCGAACGCACTCTCAAAGGGAGTTGCACCTGTGTTGTCCGTGCAGGTGGTCGCTAGCGGTGGCGCGGACGTGAGATTCACATCGTCCTGCAGCAGGCAGGTGTACGGCGTGGTCCCGTCCTGGCGGACCTGTGGCGAATGCGCGGCGGCCGTCTCGGCATTGGCGAAGCCGTCGACCGGCTCCCCATCTACCTTGCCCCACAGGCCGAAGAGATTATCGAAGCTGTGGTTCTCCTGGTAGATGACGACGATGTGCTTGAAGTCGTCCAGACCAGCAGCATCGGCGAATGATGACGGCACCGCCGCACCGATGATCGCCGCAAGTGCGCACACGCCTTGAAACCGCATTCGAGCCTCCACATGACAAGTGCGTGCACGATTTAACGGCGCTGTGCGACGCTCTTACGTCGTAGGATGCTCGCAGCGGTTGTAATTCGACTGTCATCAGTCATCGGCACGACTTGATCGTAGCCGCCACGCTATATCCGATTGCATACAACGATGTCGGAGTTGCGACAATCGACGCCGCCGGCGGCGCGCGGAAACGGCTGTTTTCACGCCGCAAATGGCGTCCGTTCCGGGCCGTGGCCGTCCCGGCATGAGGATTGCTAGAGCTATTGCCAGGTGCTCTTGATCAGGCGAATGCCCAACACACAAATTCCGGAGAATTGCTATGCCACGGCAGCTTCTCGACCTCGATCCAAACAAGCTGGCCGCCGTCCTCTACCGGTCCGAGGACGACGTCGACGCCCTGCTCTATGAGTTCGCAAATGATCGCATGCGCGCCGGTGAGCGCGTCGGCGGCGTCGTGCAGCAGAACCTCAAGGATGCCGGCGGGCGGCGCGTCGGTATGCAACTCATCGACTTGATGACCAGCGGGGAGATCCCTATGGGGCAGTCGCTCGGCAGCGGCGCGAGCGGCTGCTCGCTCGACCCTGCGGGTCTCGCCGAGGCGTCGCTCGCCGTGACCCGCGCCATCGAGAGCGAGGTTGCGCTGATCGTCGTCAATAAGTTCTCCAAGCAGGAGGCGGCGGGCCAGGGACTGCGCAATGAGCTTGCGGATGCGGTCATTGCCGGACTGCCGGTGCTCACGGCGGTGCCCGAGACTTGCTTGCAAGCCTGGACGGACTTCACCGGCGATCGCGGCACGACGCTCTTCTGCGCGCGCCGCGTGATCGACGCATGGTGGCAAGAGGTGTCGACGCGTGAGGCTCTTATGCGCAATAGCCAGCCGCCGCGGGCCAAGCTGAATGCGGATCGCTTGGCTTCGACTTGGCGAGCATGACGTCCGACGACTTGATCACGGTGGGCGCGCTGTCCCTTGCCTTGAGGCCTGGCGGCTCAAAGACCGCATGGAGGCGGCCTTGAACGACAATATTCCGAAATTGCTGGTCGGGCGGCGTCGCTTGCCGCTCGCTGTGATCCTCGGCACCAACGAGATCGCGTCGGCCGTCGCCGTGCATCTGCGCAAAGTCGGCTTCGGGGTCGTGCTGTCGCACGATCCGATGCCCCCGGTCATGCGTCGCGGCATGGCGTTCCATGACGCCCTGTTCGGCGAAGACTCCGATGATCGAGGGGGTTGCCGGATATGGTGTCGACCGCGCGTTCGACGTGATCGCCGTGATCAACGCTTCTGACCGGATGCGGGTCGCGATCACGCGGCTCGGTCTCTGCGACCTCCTGGCGATCCGCAGCATCACCGTGCTGGTCGATGCCCGCATGCGGAAGCACATGGTGACACCAGACCTCAGCCACCTCGCCGGCATCACCGTAGGGCTCGGGCCCGGATTCGAGGTCGGCGGCAACTGCGATGTCGCGGTCGAGACGCGTCCGGCGCGCATCGGCCAGGTGGTGCAACAGGGTGCAACAGACGAGGCAGACGGCAAACCGCCTTCGCTCGGCGGCGCGGGCCGTGAGCGCTTCGTCTACGCGCGCAGCTCCGGGCTATGGCGCACGGCGTTCGACATCGGAGCCCAGGTCCGCGCCGGTGCAGCTCTAGGCTACCTTGCGGATCGCGCTGTGATGGCCCCTATAAACGGAACACTGCGCGGCATCGTGCGTGACGCGACCACGGTGCCATCTGGCGTCAAGCTGCTCGAGGTCGACCCGCGCGGGCAAGCCTGCTGGATCGGCATCGACGAGCGCGGACGCCGGATTGCGCTTGCGGCGATGCGAGCAATTGCGGTGCAGGCAAACCGTTATGAGGGCCGCGAGGACTTGAAGCAATTGCACTGGAATAGCGCACACCTGAAGGAAAAGGTGGCACGCGTTGGCCGCGACCGGCTGTAGCAGCCTCGGCTTACGCGGATTTGTCGCATTGAGCCAGATGTGCTAGGCACTGCGGCGACCAGCGTTTCGCACTCCACCATACGGCGATAAACGAGCCCCCGGGTGTCCAGAAGCCGGGACTCGCAATTTTACGCGTATCGCATTATCTCCGATCAAACCCACTATGGTTGGAGCCTGCCGCGGGGGACTCGACGGTCCCCATCACGGGCGCTCCCAGCTTGGGCTCGGACCGCGGTCCCAGTGCCCAATGTGCTCTCTGCTTATCGACCTCGAAAGGAGGCCCCTTCTGATAGTTCTCGTTCGCGAAAACAACGTCGACCAAGCCCTCAGGGTCCTGAAGAAGAAGCTCCAGCGCGAAGGCGTTTTCCGAGAGATGAAGCGCCGGCGGTCCTATGAAAAGCCGTCCGAGAAAAGAGCCCGAGAGAAGGGTGAGGCCGTGCGTAGGGCAAGAAAGGCTGCGCGCAAGCTAGCCCAACGCGAAGGCTTGCTCCCAAAGCCGGCTGCCAAACGGCCTGTATTCGGCCGCCGGTAGGCATCCGCCGGCTCAGCTTGCGGCGATTGTTTCGGCCGCGAAGCGAGGTCAGAAATCGGAGGCGATCAGGGCGTATGAGCCCTGGCGGCGCCCCGAGTAGACTTTGCGCGCAACCTTGATGATGCGCTCGCGGTTGTTATCGAAGCTCTGCAGCATCGCGTCTTGATTGTGTCTCGTCTCCGGAGCAATCCGAAACAGAGCTGCCTCCTCGACGAAGAACGATACCTCGAGCGCGCCGTCATAGCCCCAGAAGCGCACGCAATGGCGCGTAGCATCGTAGCTGCGGCTGACGTTCGGGAAATTCAGCACCGATTATGTCCTGTTCGATCGGTCGCCAAGCGATCTACTTTCCTGTCGTCTTTGCGGTTGCCCGCGCGATGAGCTTGATGGCGCCTCGCGCTTGCCCCGACCGCTTTGCAATCTCCTGATCTTGAACCTCGATGATCGCCTGAGCGGGCGCATCGCCCTCAAGCCCCCCGAGGGCGGCGCTTGGGACCTTGCGGTTGGACGTGCGCGTGCCGTCCTCATAATGCACGTCGAATAGTATGAACTCGGCTTGGGCCTTCGGTTTTCTGCGCGCCATTGTCCGTCTCTTGGGTGAAAGGTTTTCGAGCCTGCCGATAACAGATCGTCACGCGAGCTGAGCGGGAAGCTCCGCCGGGCGATCAGTGGCCCTTTCCAGGCAGGTCCCTGCCCCTGATGCACACCGTGCCATCCTGCTCGATGAGCCCCTTGTCATACTTGTCGCTGGCGATCTGCTCGAACTGCATCCTGAACTCATTGAATTGCTCGATGTGCTCCTCGCCGTGCGCCGGCGGATCTATGTCCTCAAGAGCATGGAGAGACACGAGGACGCTGATCGTGCGACCGCCGTCACTCATGGCGAACAGCACGCCCTCATGGGCATTATCCAACGTGCCCGGTTGCGCAACCGGCGTGAGCGGCATGATCGAACCTGTTTTCATTTGGATGGCACAACCGGCAGTTGCCCGTGACGCATGCCGGTCTTCGCGACAATAGGCCGCCGGATTGCCGTCGCTTTTATCACGTTCCTGCATCCGGGCGGCGTTAATTCCTCGACAGCCCACAAAACGGAGCGCAAAGTGCCGCGATCATCGGTTTGTTCGGTCCAGGCACCGGTGGCTGAGAGACAGCGCTGCGCTCCCGCCTGCCAACAAGGAGGGAGTTCATGTGTCCGTTTTTCGGGACCCCCGAGGGGTTGTCGCCTGAGGCGCTGGAGTTGCTCGACCGAACGTTTGCAGCAACGTGGAACGATCTGCAAATGAGGAAGAGTTCCTCCACGTCGCCGGTGAACGAAGCAGAGACACAATTGGCAATCGCCAAGGCCATCATGGACCTGGCGGCCACAGGCGTGCGCGAGCCGGAGCGTCTGAAGCGTCACGCGCTTCATGCCGCCGAACGCGCAAGACCGCGCACGCGGACCATAATTCACTTGCCCGACTAGCCGCCGCGCATCGCCCGAGTGGCTGAGCATCCGCTGTAAGCTGGCAATCGAGTCGTGCTATTCCACGTGGCGTCTGAGCGTCCGTGCACGGTCAGCACCATCGCCATAAGGGCACGCTACCCGAGGCTGCCGACAGAGGCCCGCTAACAGGGGGGAATTGAATGCAACATCCCGGTTTCTTTGAAAGGGCGGGACCTTTTCCGCTGCGCCTCATTGCTGCGAAGCTGGGCGCGGAGCTCGAAGGGCTCCCCGAGGAGGAATTGGTCGATATCGAAGATATAAAACCTCTCGGTAACGCTGGTCCGCACGATCTCGCGTTCTTCGACAATCCAAAGTACCTGGAGCAGCTCACCAAGACCCGCGCGGGCGGTTGTCTCGTGGCGCCGGCATTTGCCGTGCGCGTACCGGCGAGCACCGCGGTGCTCAAAACGAAATCGCCCTACAATGCCTTCGCTCTGGCGCTGCGCCTATTCTACGTTGACGCCCTGCGCCCCGTTGGCGCCAAATGCGGGGACGAGCACGGCGGCGGACGCCTCGTTCATCCCAGCGCGCAGATCGACGAGGGTGTGATCATCGAGCCCGGCGCGGTCATCGGCAGGGAGGCGAAGATCGGCGGCGGCACTACGGTCGCTGCCGGTGCTGTTGTCGGCTACCGCGTGTCGCTTGGCCGCGATTGCTATGTCGGCCCGAGCGCGACCATCACCCACGCGATCGTCGGCGAGCGGGTCATCCTGCATGCGGGTGTGCGAATCGGGCAGGACGGCTTCGGGTTTGCGATGAGCGCCAATGGGCACCTGAAGGTGCCGCAGGTGGGCCGCGTCATCATCGGCAACGACGTCGAGATCGGAGCCAACTCGACCATCGATCGCGGCGCACTCAACGATACCGTCATCGGCGAAGGAACAAAGATCGATAACCTCGTTCAAATCGGCCACAACGCCGTCATCGGGCGCCACTGCGTCATCGTCGCGCAGACTGGAATTGCCGGCTCGGCGGAGCTTGGCGATTTCGTCGTCATGGGAGGTCACTCCGGCGTCGTCGGCCACGTCAAGATCGGCGCCCGCGCGCAAATAGCGGGCATGGCGCACGTGAAGGAGGACGTCGTGGCCGGAGCTCGGATGGGGGGGACGCCGGCAGTGCCTTTCAACGAATGGGCACGCGAGGTTGCAACCCTGAAGCGGCTCGCCGCACGCAATGGCAAGCGCAACGCCTGATTCCGACGCAGCGCTAGAGCAGCCCGGTGAGCGGCGTGAGCTCGCTCTCCTTGGCAACCCGCTCAAACGTCTCCGCGGCGGACTTGATGCGGTAAAGCAGATCGCCGCCCTCGAAGGGCATCAGCTTCAGAACCTTGTACTCCCTGGAGGAAGCGGGCAGCCCCCAGCGACCGGGCGTGAAATCGACCGCCTGCCCGACTTTGAATCTGTGCCGTGGCATCCAGCAATTCCTCGCTGTTAGGCGAGCTCGATCTGACCGGCCTTCTTGCCGCGCCCCTTAGGGTCGTCCTCGAGCACGAAGCTGATCTTGTCGCCCTCATTGAGCGTGGCGATGCCAGCAGCCTCGAGCGCGCTGGCGTGGACAAACACGTCTTTGCTGCCGTCGGCCGGGGCTACGAAGCCAAAACCCTTGGCGCCGTTATAAAACTTCAAAGTGCCGGTGATGCGCATAAATTCGAGCCTTCCCTTGCGCGAGCTAAGCTGGCCATGAAAAGGCCGCGCGCTCGGCCTGACAGCTCAGTCATGGGAAAGGCGAACGACCGCAGCGGGCCAGTAGGCGAAACCGCAAACACCGAGGGCGCGCTCCTGCTTGGGGCGCGCCGGCTCAGCGGTGTATGGGCCCCATACAGAGTGATAGCAAGCACTATCGGGCCGCTCTTTAGTTTACGACTGCTTTACGCCATGTCGCGCCGCTGCAGCGGATAAGCTTCGCTGTCATAGAGCTTGCGGATAGTGGCGGCATCAAATCGTTGGTCGTTCGCCTCGAGCACGGTGCCGAACAGAACCTCGGAGGGAAGCTCCTCGATGGCGAAACGGATCGCCTCTGCGCCCGAATCGAATCGGCGGTAGGTCACCGGGCGCGGGCTAGAGCCTCGACTCCTGCAGGCGTAAATCTCGGCCGGAGCCGTATAGTCGAAATCATTCATGATCAAAGATATGGGGTCTCGGGCTGCCGATTGCATCGGGCGGCGCTTCCCGAAGTTTCTTGCTATTTGCGCAGCACTATGAAATAAGCCCGCATCGCTTGAGCGAAGCTTGAGCGAACATCGGCGCTCCAGCCGCGTGAAAAGGACTTGGGTTCGGGCCCTTTACGAATACCGTAGGCCCCTCGTTCGTCCTCCTGTTGAGCGCCTCTGACACTTCCTCACATGACAGCCCAGGCCACGCGGGGCGTCCCCCGGATCAGCCGCGTTCATTCGCGCTCGGTCGACGCTGATGTCGGCCAGTCTTGTCGCGCGGCCACATAAGAAAGACTATCAATTGACCACCTTTTCCCAACTCGGGCTCAACGCAGCCCTTTTGAAATCGCTCGAAGCCGAAGGCTACACGACGCCAACGCCGATCCAGGCGCAGGCCATTCCGCACGTGCTGGGCGGCAAGGACCTGCTCGGCATCGCCCAGACAGGCACCGGCAAGACGGCGGCGTTCGCGCTGCCGATCCTGCATCGGCTCGCCGCCGATCGCCGTCCGGCGCTGCGCCACGGCGCGCGCGCGCTCATACTGTCGCCGACACGCGAGCTCGCGACGCAGATCGCGCAGAGCTTCAAGACCTACGGGCGCCACGTGAACTTGACCGTCGCACTCATGTACGGCGGCGTCCCGCACCGGCCGCAGGTTGCCGCGATGATCCGCGGCGTCGATATCCTCGTCGCCACGCCCGGCCGGCTGATCCAGCACATCGAGGAGCGCAGCGTCGTTCTGTCGGGAACCGAGATCCTCGTTCTCGACGAGGCTGACCAGATGCTCGACATGGGCTTCATCCGGCCGATCCGCCAGATCCTGTCCAAGCTTTCCGCCAAGCGCCAAAGCCTGTTCTTCTCCGCGACTATGCCCAAGGAGATCGGTGCGCTCGCCGCGGAAATGCTGCGTAACCCAGAGCGCGTCGCCGTGACGCCCGTCGCCAAGACGGCCGATCGCGTCAGGCAAAGCGTCATCCACGTCGAGCCGCAGAGAAAGCAATCGCTGCTCGTTGAGCTGTTCGCCGATCCGGCGATGCGGCGCACGCTCGTCTTCACGCGCACCAAGCGCGGCGCCGACAAGGTTGCGCGCCACCTGGAGGCGGCAGGCATCAAGGTCGCCGCAATCCACGGCAACAAGAGCCAGGTCGCACGCGAGGCCGCGCTGCGCGCGTTCCGTGCCGGCCACATTCGCGGGCTCATCGCCACCGACATCGCCGCTCGCGGCATCGACATCGACGAGGTGACACACGTCGTCAACTTCGACCTGCCGCACGTGCCTGAGAGCTACGTCCATCGCATCGGCCGCACGGCACGCGCCGGCGCGGAAGGCATCGCGATCTCGCTGTGCGGGCGCGAGGAGCGCCCGCTCCTGCGCGACATCGAGCGCCTGACGCGGCAGTCGATCGCGAGTATCGACCGCCACGAGAGCAGGGAGGGCGAGGAGCCCGAGAGCAACCGGCATGGGCTGGTCGAGCGGCGCAGCGGCCCTCCGGCGAAGTTCCGCCACGCCCACAACGGCAAGAGACAAGGTGTGAGCACCTCCAAGCAGCAGCGCCGCCATCGTGGCGCAGCAATTGCTCGTTAAAGAGGAGGGTTCCCGGGACACGCGGCCGGCACAGCCGGCCGCCATCGCACAAGGATCCATCGTGCAACAGGCTGAAACCGCCAATTCCAATGTCACCGCCCGCGATTGGGCCTCGCTGCTGAGCCGCTATCGCGAGCCGAGCCCGCGACGCAGCGCGTTCGAGCTGGCAATCACCGCCGTAGCGTTCGTCCTGACGTGGGTCCTGATGTGGATCACCCTCGGGTTCGGCTATTGGCTCACGCTGCTGATCGCGGTTCCGGCCGCCGGCTTCCTCGTGCGGCTTTTCATGATCCAGCACGACTGCGGCCACGGAACACTCTTCCGCAACCGGGCCACCAACGACTGGATCGGGCGCGTGCTCGGCACGTTCACGCTGACGCCTTATGACTGCTGGCGGCGCAGCCACAACATCCACCACGCCAGCTCGGGCAATCTGCAAGAGCGCGGAATTGGCGACATCGAAACCTTGACGGTGCGCGAATATCTGGCGTTGCCGAGATGGCGGAGGTTTCGCTACCGGCTCTACCGGCATCCGCTCGTCATGTTCGGGCTCGGGCCGGCCTATCTGTTCATCCTGCAGCATCGCTTGCCCGTCGGACTGATGCGCAAGGGCTGGCGGCCGTGGGTCAGCACCATGGCGACGAATGCGGCGATCGCGGTCGTCGCCGGCGCCATGATTTGGCTGATCGGATTGGGCCCATTCCTGCTGGTGCACCTGCCGATCACGCTGCTCGCCGCATCGATCGGCGTGTGGCTGTTCTACGTGCAGCATCAGTTCGAGGAGACCACGTGGGCAGACGCCTCTTCGTGGAACCCGCACGATGCGGCGCTGCACGGCAGCTCGCATTACGCCTTGCCGGGCGTGCTGCGCTGGTTCACGGCCAACATCGGCATCCACCACGTGCACCATCTGTGCAGCCGCATTCCGTTCTATCGTCTCTCGCAGGTGCTGCGCGACCATCCGGAGCTTGCGACGATCGGGCGTATCACGCTCATCGACAGCTTGCGCTGCGTGCGCTTCGCGCTTTGGGACGAGACGCGCCGGCGCTTGATCTCGTTTGGCGAGCTCCGCCGCCGGCTCTCGTGCCCTGCATGACAGCCGCGCTGCGCACATTTATTGCCCAGTTGAGATCCTGACCCCGGAGAGCCCGCAGTGACTTAAACAAGATCTGTCGTGCTCATGCTGGTGCTTGGTGCGCTCGGCGCCGTCATGGCGGTCGCCTTCCTGCTCATGGCCGATGGCGGCGCCCCGCATGGCTACGGCGCGTTGATCGCCAATGAGCTCCCCGTCCTCATCGTTGCCGCGGGGATGGGATTTGGCGTGGGAATGCTGATCGCGCTTCTGTGGTCGGTCTTGCAGCGGCTCTTGGCTGTGAACGCCCCGCCGGCTTAGCGCGCTGCTCTTTGCGCCGAAGCTCAAACGGGCAGCACTAGCGGCTTCCCGCTGGGAAACTGAGCGACCGTCATCGGATCGATGTGGAGGGTCTGGGCCACCATCGCGCGCGGGGTATGGCTCAACCAGTCGGACAGCGATACGTCGGCGACGTACGGGGCTCTGAACACCTCGAGGTAGACGAGATCGGTCGAGCCGGTGTTGCGCAGATAATGCCCAAACGCTCTTTTGATGTAGCCGATATCGCCCGGATTGAAGTTCTGCGTCACGGCGTTGGGCCCGGTATTGAACACGGTCGCCTCGCCCTGGCCGGCGATGACGTAGAGCCACTCGTCGGCGTTCGGGTGCCAGTGCATTTCGCGCATGCCGCCGGGGTGGATCGTCACGAGCGCCGCCGCGATGGTTTTCGCGATCTCGAAGTTCGTGCTGTCGGCGATGCGTACCTCGCCGCCGCGCGTTTTGCGAATGGGCGCGACCTCGTTGAGCTGAAACGCCGAGCGCAGCTTGGGCAGCCCTGCATCGCCCGCCGCCTGTTGCTGCGCGGCCTCGATCGGCCCCGGCATTTCGCCCTGGAAGATGTAGAGATCGTGCAGCGGGATCTTGCTGAAGGTCTCGGCGGGAACGCCGAAGTTCATCGCCAGCACGTCGGGCTGCGTATGCGCCATCCAATCGGTGAGCAGTAGCGTGTTGAACTCGGACGCCTTGCCCTCATCGAAGCAAAGGATGAACTCGCAGCCGTCCTCGCCGATGCCTTGCAGGGAGTGCGGTAGCCCGGCGGGGAAGTACCAGAGCCCGCCCTGGTGCACGTCCTCGACGTTGGCGCGGCCCTGCTGGTCGATGGTGGTGATGCGGCACGAGCCGGCCGTCACGTAGGCCCATTCCGCGAAGAGATGCCAGTGCAGCTCGCGGATGCCGCCGCGCGTCAAGCGCATATTGACGCCGGCGATCTCGGAGGCGATCTGGAAGTCGTATTGCGTGACCTGGCGCGCCCAGCCGCCGTCCTGGATGCGGCGCGGCGCATTGTTGAAGGACGCCCAGAACATCGGCAGCTCGCCCACATCGGTCGCCGGTGGCGAGAGGGCGCCGGGAAACTGACGGGAGAGAGCCGGGTTGTTCGGGCCCAGCACCGAAGTGCTCGACGGGTTGGTGCGCGTGTTGATCGCGCCTTGCGGCGGCTCGTCCGGATTGCCGTAGGAGGCCGCGCGTGCGGCGGTAGCAGCCGTGACAAGGCCGCCCGCGGCGGCGGCTGCGAGGACGTGGCGGCGTGACAGCGGCTGCATCTTTTTGTTCCTTCCGGCCTCCTCAGAGCACCCGAATTGAGCACGCTTTGATTGAGAAGGTGCTGACGCACGTCGTGGCGTCTTAAGGTTGCGTTGCGCGCGCGCTGGCAAATCGACAAAAATCCGGCGCGCGCGGGCTTGTTAACGATCAGCGCGGCTGTCGGCCCGGGAACGACGGCGGCCAGTTGCGTGTTGTCTGTCGCCATTCTGCGCCTTCCGGTGTGCTCCAATGCTGATCGGCAAGAAAAAAGCTTCCTGGTTTTCCCTCTTCGCGCGCCGGGCCGCTACCGTCGCCGGCCGTCCGGTCGCATTTGCGGCGGCGCTCGGCGCCCTCTTCGCGTGGGGTCTGAGCGGCCCCTTCTTCGGCTTCAGCGACACCTGGCAGCTCATCATCAACACCGGCACGACGATCGTGACGTTCCTGATGGTGTTCGTCATTCAGAACTCGCAGAACCGCGACTCGGAGGCGATCCAGGTGAAGCTCGACGAGCTCATCCGTGCCATCGAGGGCGCGCAGAACAAGCTGCTCGATCTAGAGGAGCTGGGGCAAGAGGAGATCTCGGGCATCCGCAAGGAGTACAGTCGGCTCGCCGCCGATGCCCGCAACGGCAGCGGCCACGACAGCGATTGCCCGCCCGCTCCCGCGTAATGGACGGCTATGTCGGTGCGCGGGCGGCGCTCGCCGGCGCGCTGCGCCAGCGCACGATGAAGTCGGCAGGGATGGCGATCGACCAGCGCACACCCTCCTGGGGAAACTCATATGCGACGGTCGCGTTGAGGGCCTGCGCGGCGACCCGCTCGATGACGATATGGCCGAAGCCCTTGACCGCCGGCGGCGCCACGGCGGGGCCGGCCCGCTCCCGCCAATTGAGGCTCAAGCGCGGCTTGCCATCGCCGTTGGATGCAACCGACCACATCACGCGCACCCGCCCTTCGCTCGTGGACAATGCGCCGTACTTCGCCGCGTTGGTGGCGAGCTCGTGCAGCGCCAGTCCGAGGTTCTGCGCCGCGGTCGCGTTGACGAAGACGCTCGGCCCCTCGCATTCGAGCGCTTCGGATTCGCTGCCGATGAAGGGTTGCAGCACCGCGCGGATGAGCTCTTCGAGGGAGGCGCCCGCCCAATCCTCCGCGACAAGCAGGTCATGGGAGGCCGAAAGGCCCTGCAGGCGCTGGATCAGCTCCGATTGCAGCACGGCGACGTCGCTGCTCGCGCGCGCGGTCTGGCGCACCATCGCCATGATGACGGCGAGCAGGTTCTTGGTGCGGTGCGATAACTCGCGCATGACGACGCGCAGGTGCTTGTCGACCCGCGTTCGCTCGGAAATGTCGCGCAGCACGGCAGAGAAGCCGATGATGCGTCCATCGGGACGGCGCATCGGCGCCGCATTGATCGCGACATCGATCAACGTTCCGTCCTTGCGCCGCCGCACCGCGTCGCGCAGCACGTGCTCGCCGTGGCGCAAGTGCTGATACTTCTCCTCGAATTCCTGGCCGGCGCCCTCCGTGAACAGGATCCGCTCCGACGTGCCGATGATCTCATCGGCCGTGTACCCGAACATCTGCTCCGCACCGGGATTCCACGACAGCACCGTGCCGTCCTCCGCGAGGGAGATGATGGCGTCGGGCGACATTCCGACGATCGTCGCCAGCTGGGCGTTGCGCTCGGCCTCCTCAAGATGCTCGGTGATGTCCGTGTTGGTCCCGAACCAGCGCACGACCTTGCCGCTCTCGTCGCGGATCGGCATGGCTCTCGACAGAAACCAGCGATAGGTGCCGTCGCGTCCGCGCAGCGGGAAGGTGTCCTCCCACACCTCGCCCGTCTTAAAGTGACGGGAAATCTTCTCGACGACGCGATTGACGTGATCGGGATGATGCACCTTTTGCCAGCCCCATCCCTTCATCTCCTCGAGGCTCGTGCCCGTGTAGTCGAACCAGCGCTTGTTGTACCAGAAGATGGATCCCGTCTCGTCGGCCATCCAGGCGAACTGCGCGATGTTGTCGGCGAGCGTGCGAAAGCGCGACTCGCTTTCCCGTTGCGCGCGCGCAGCGTACACCCACGGCGTCGTCTCCACGACGATGGCGAGCACGCCCGCGGGCGCGCCCGTCTCGTCGCGCACCGGGCTGTAGTCGAGGTTCATCCATGCATCCTCGGGCGCGCCACGGCGATTGAGGAGGAAGTGCTTGTCCTTGAACGACAGCATCTCTCCGGCAAGCCCGACTTGCATCACCTGTCGGTTGAAGTCAGCAACCTCGGGCCATCCCTGCAGAACCGGCGAGCCGAGGATCTGCGGATGGCGGCTTCCGGCAAAGCCCGCATAGGCATCGTTGTAGATCATGATGCCGTCCTTCCCCCACAGCAGCACCATCGGCAGGGGCGAAGCCGTGACGATGTCGACGGCAGTCCGCAAGCTCTGCGGCCAAGTCTCGATCGCGCCGAGACTGGTCGCCGACCAATCGAACGCTTGGATGTGCGATTTCATTTCGCTGGCAGGGGGTGACATGGCCGGCTCGGAAGCGCTTTGCGACAGTCTACGTGAGGAGCACGTGGCACGGTATGTCATTTGACATATCTGCGTTATGAGGTCATTGCGGACGCCCGGCGCGCTCGACGCACTGGAACCGAACCGCGCGCGCCGGAGTTGGGGAAGACGAGCGAATGCCAATCCCCTCAGCGCGAGGCAGCCATGGGCAACCTTCTCTCCTGGGCCGTCGTCTTTCTCATCATCGCTCTCATCGCCGCCTTCCTGGGCTTCGGCGGCGTCGCCGGCGTGGCGACCAATGGGGCGCGAATGCTGTTCTGGGTCGCCATCATCCTCGTGGTTCTCTCTTTCATCGGCGGCATGTTGCGACGTGGCTCTTGAAGGCGCGGCCGAAGGCATCGAGGAAGCTTAGCCTCCGCAGCAAGGCCGAAAAAACGACGTATTTTCCATGAGATAGGCGGGAACCAGCTGTCGGGGGGTGGCAAATCTCTGCTATGGTGGAACTTTCCCCGTTGCCCATGCGTTAGCGCGCATCGCGGCCCACCGTGAGAGAAGGGGAGACCATGTCGATCTCAGAGGTTATCGCACCGCAGCTGCCGTACTTAAGGCGGTTCGCGCGCGTGTTGTCGGGCAGCCAGGCAAGCGGCGACGCCTACGTCGTCGCGATGCTCGAAGCGCTCGCGGCCGAGCCCGACCTATTTCCCACCGATCTCAATCCGCGGGTCGCAACATATCAGACCTTTCTCAAGGTCTGGAACACGGTGCGCCTCAACCAGAAGGCCGCCGAGACCGCGGTCTCCGAGCGGCTCGCGGCGGCCGACCGCAAGCTCGAAGCCATAACGCCGAGAGCGCGCCAAGCGTTTCTGCTGATTGCGGTCGAGGAGTTCACGACCGAGGAAGCCGAACAGACTCTCGAGACCGACGAGATGGGCATCAAATCGCTCGTCGACCAGGCTGCTTCGGAGATCGCCGAGCAAGTGGCGACGAACGTTCTCATCATCGAGGACGAGCCGATGATCGCCATCGACCTTGCCGATCTCGTCACCGGCCTCGGCCATGACGTCTGCGAGACGGCACGCACCCACAAGGAAGCCGTGGCGGCCTTCGGCCGGCACAAGCCGGGCTTGGTTCTCGCCGACATCCAACTTGCCGACGGCAGCTCCGGCTTGGATGCGGTCAATGAGATTCTGGGATCGTTCGATGTGCCGGTGATCTTCATCACGGCTTATCCCGAGCGGCTGTTGACCGGCAGCCGTCCGGAGCCGACGTTCCTTGTCAACAAGCCGTTCCGGACAGAGACCGTGCAGGCCGTCATCAGCCAGGCGCTGTTTTTCGACTACAGAGCGCGCCGCCCGAATGCCCGGGTCGCCTCGGCCTGAAGTCGCACGCAGATTGTCAGGAGGAGCCGACGCGGGTGCGGAGCGAGGCGCGCTGCTGCACGTCCTTCTCACCTGTGTCGTCCCCGGCAAGCACCCTCCGCCGGATCGCGCGACATCAACTGGGCGAGCTTCGTGCGCGCGCGATTGACACGGCTCTTGACCGTGCCGACCGCGCAGCCGCAGATGCCGGCTGCGTCCTCGTAGGAGAACCCTTCCGCCCCGACGAGGATCAACGCCTCGCGCTGGTCGGCCGGCAACTTGGCTAGCGCATTGTTGAGGTCGATGAGGTCGAGATGGCCATGCTGCTCGGGGGCGACCGCCTGGCGCGCGGCAAACTGGCCGTCGGCGTCGGGAACCTCGCGCTTCGTCTTGCGCAGCTCTGAGAAGTAGGCGTTGCGCAGGATCGTGAACAGCCACGCCTTGAGGTTGGTGCCCTGCTGGAAGGATTCCAGGTGATTCCAGGCCTTCACGAGGGCCTCCTGGACGAGATCGTCGGCGCGATCGCGGTTGCCGCACAGCGAGATGGCGAACGCCCGCATGTTCGGGATCGCCGCCACCAGATCGTCTCGGAGCGAGGTATCCTGCGCCCGCACGGTCACTGACCACCCTCCTCGGGCTCGTCAGCCTTCTGCGGGCGGGGCTCGTTGCGTTCGAGCTCCTTGATGAGCTGCGTGATCGCGTCGGGAACAGGCGCGTTGAGAAGCTCGCTGTAGGCGGCCTTCAATTGCTTGCCGAGGATGCCGGGAAGCACATCCTGGTTGCGTGCGCGTGTGCGTCCTAGCCGCTTACCTCGTCCATCGCTCTGGGGTGCCTTGCTTGAGGAGGGGTCTTTCAAATCCGGCGCCGCGTGCTGCGCTTGCAAGCTCTCATCGCATGACTTGCCGCCAAGCGCCTTCTTCTCCTCGGACATCAATCAGACCCTCCCCCGTCCCGCCGCGACGTCGTGCACGCGAGGCTCCTTATTCTGCAGAGCGCACGCCATCTCATTTCTCCGGGGGCTCCCTCGCCGGAGCAAGATCGTCCGGCTGCACCTTAACATCGGACCTATAGGCTTCAGCAACGGCCGGCCGCGGGAAAGGTTCCCTTAGGGGAATAGATTTTTTGCTCGGCCGCTCCATCTGATGGTGCTGCAGCGCAAAAAGAAGCCCGCGACCCAAGGGCGAGCCCGGGTCGCGGGCTGGAAACGTGCCGGCTGGAGGCGAGGGAGGTGCCGGCTCGCCCGACTTGCGTGGTCAGGGCCTCACCAGCGGCGCATGGCCTCGTCGACCTGCTTCTTAACTGCGTCCTTGGCGATGCCGTAGTGCTCTTGGATCTTGCCCTCGAGCTGCTCACGGTTGCCGGCGATCTGGTTGAGCTCGTCGTCCGTGAGCTTGCCCCACTGCTCCTTAACCTTTCCTCTGAACTGCTTCCAGTTGCCACTCACGCGATCCCAATTCATCGTTCTTCTCCTTGA
This sequence comes from uncultured Alphaproteobacteria bacterium, assembly GCA_963724945.1. Lineage (GTDB taxonomy): Bacteria > Pseudomonadota > Alphaproteobacteria > Rhizobiales > Hyphomicrobiaceae > Hyphomicrobium_A. The sequence goes on from CAVRWL010000004.1 coordinate 62,818, forward strand.
GTTGCGTTGTGCAATCGGCGTGAAAACGAGTGCCTCCGGGATTAGTTCCGGCGGCGGTTGCAGCTTCCTGCCGATGATTCACGAGGGCATTAACGTGCACGGCGAAATGGGAACTTCTTTTACGGAGCTGCGTTTAGGCTAACCCGTTCGGGATAGCTCTCGCGCGGCGACGGGCGCTGCTCGCTGCCTCCGGGGAGGCTTAACCGAGAAGATCATCTTGCGATGCTCAACCGCCCAAGACAGCGCACTTGGTCGATCCAGGCGCACTTCCTGCTCTACAGCCTCGCCCTCCTGGTGCCGGCGCTGATCTTCAGCGGCTTGATGATCCTGCGGTCCGCCTCCTTGGAGCGGGCGACGATGGAGCTCGAGACAACCGACGTGGTGAGGACCGTCGCCATCGCCATCGATCGCGAGCTCGCGGCCATGACGACGACGCTCAAGGCGCTCGCCTCCTCTCCGTCACTCGCCGAAGGCGACCTCGAGGCGTTCCATCGCCAGACCATGGCGGCACAGGAGGTCGGCGGCGATCACTTCTTCCTGACGAGCCGGACGGGCAAGCAGCTGGACAATACGCGCGTCTCCTGGGGCAGCCCCTTGCCGCCCGTCTCGGCCAACGATTGGAAGGAGGTCGTGGACACCGGCAAGCCGCAGGTATCCAACATCTACCAGGGCATCCTCGCCAAAGGGCCGGTCTTCAGCGTCAGCGTGCCGGTCCAAAAGCGGGGAAGGACCGTATATGTCTTGAGCGCCTCGATCTCTCCCGAGCGCATCCTTGAAATCCTGAAAAGCGAGAAGCTCGACGAGGGCTGGGTCGCCACCGTGACGGATCGCGCCGGCGTCGTCATCGCCCGATCCAAAGACTCAAACGCGTACGTCGGTCGCGCGGTCGACAATCAGCCCTTGCAAGGCGAGCCGATGCGACCGGGGCTGTGGCGCACGACGGACGCGGACGGAGCGCAGGTGCTGCGCGCCACGACCTACTCGCAACAGTCGGGTTGGCTCATCTCGACGACGGTCCCTCTGGCGATCGCCAATCGGCCGATTATCCATTCCTGGGTGCTCGTGGTTACGCTCGCCCTGAGCTTCACGCTACTCTCCGCGCTGCTCGCCGTCGTCTTCGGCCGCAGGATCTCCCGTCCCGTGCGGCAGCTCGCACAAGGCGCGCGCGCGCTCGGTCGTGGCGAGGAAATTGCGCCGATCGAGTCCTCCATTCGCGAGGTGCAGGCCGTCGGCGCGGCCTTAGCACGCGCCTCGGAGACGCGGCGTTACATGGAGCACTCGCTGCGCGAAAGCGAGGATCGCCTGCGTCTTGCGCTTGCCTCCGCCGACACTGGCACGTGGGACTGGGATCTCACGACCGGCGCGTTCGCGTGGGATGCCCGTATGCGCGCGTTGTGGGGGCTCGGTGCGGACGACCCGGTCACGTACGATACCTTCATCTCGGCAATCCACCCTCGCGACCGTCAATCGACGCTTTCCGCCATCAAGAGGGCGCAAGAGCCCGGCGGTCCCATCGAGTACGACGTTGAGCACAGGGTGAGAGGAGCTCACGACGGTGTGGAGCGGTGGGTCGCGGTGAAAGGCAAGGCGCATTTCGCCGATGACGCGCCCGTGCGTATGACCGGCACCGCGCGCGACATCACCGCGTATAAGAATTGGGAGGAGCACACCAACCTCCTGATGCGCGAGGTTACGCACCGCTCCAAGAATTTGCTCGCCGTGATCCAAGCGATGGCGCGCCAGAGCAAGGTCGGAAGCAAGACGGTCGCCGAGTTCGAGGTGCGCTTCTCCGGCAGGCTGCAGGCGCTTGCTGCATCCCATGATCTTCTGGTGCAGCGCGACTGGCACGGCGTCTCCATCGTCGATCTCGTCAAATCGCAGCTCGGGCATTATCTCGACGCGCACGCGAGCCAGATCGAGATCGCGGGCGAGGAGATGATCGTGACGCCGGAGGCGGCGCAGAACATCGGCCTCGCGGTGCATGAGCTTTCGACGAACGCGGCAAAGTACGGCGCGCTGTCCGTGCCGCAGGGCCGCGTGGAGGTCCACTGGACATGCGCCGGCAACGGGTCCGAAGGGCCTCGATTTCAGATGGTGTGGATCGAGCACGACGGCCCCAAGGTCGCGCCGCCCTCGCACAAAGGCTTCGGCCAGGTCGTCATGGAACAGCTCGTCGCACGCGCCCTGCGCGGCGAGGCGACGCTGGATTTCAGGGCCGAGGGTGTCCGTTGGGCGCTCGATATCCCGACAAGCCATATTCTCTGGAGCGGTTCGAGCGCGGGCGAGCCGACAGACGCACCGATCACGCCCTGACAAAGCGCCATGAAACTTTTCGGGCAAATTTGGGTTGAGCGTTCAAATGACGATCAGCACCGGGACTTTGCAACGTGCCAACGAGGAAAACGAAAGAACTCATTAAGACCCTGGGGCGGCAACTGCGGGACCGTGCGCCCGTTGCAGGGACGGAGCTGCCCGAGATCATCGAAGTCCGCATGGCGCAGCTCAAGCGCATCGAATGGGAGCGCGCTCACGCGGAACCGCGAGCCGCACACGAAAACGATGGACCCGGCGCAGACGCACAACCCGTCTCGACGGATACCTCCATACCCGAATGAGCTCGGCGCGCCACTGATTTCGGGCCTTTCACCATTCTCGCGTGTCGCGCGCACCACGGCCCCCACGCCCGATTTGGGGCCCATCACGAGCCGGCGAGCGCGCAAGAAGCCACTACCGCAAATTCCAATTGGCAATATATAGTTGGGGGGTTGAGATCGTCTTTTCCGAGCATCGACGTGGAGAACGCCATGGGTGCGATCATGATCCGCTGCCCGACGACGCAGCAGCTGGTTCCGGTCGGCATCGACACGGACAAGGACAGCTTCAACAGTCTGCCGAACGTTGCAGCAACGCCGGTGCGCTGCCCCCATTGCGGGCAAGAGCATGCCTGGTCGAAGGCCGACGCCGTGCTCGATACGACGGGCCGGCCGGCGCGGCGAAGCTGACAGGGCACGCCAAGAACACGGCATGATTGTCAACGCGACGCGGGCCATGCACGGCCCGCGCTCGACGCTTTGCGCCGCCACGACTAACGGCGGCGACACGGGAACCGCGTCCTCGCGAGATCGTTCTTGAGGGCAGTTGCCCGAAGCGGGCAGCGAGACTTGAAGTCAGCAACAAAAGGAAAGTGCTCATCATGAAGACGTTCCTCACAACGGCATCGGTCGTTGCTCTGATGGCCGGTCCGGCCATCGCGCAGAACACCACCATGCCGAAGACGACGACCGTCCCTGCCGAGCAGCAGCAGGTGGCCCCTGCCAAGGCCGCCGATGCCGGTGATATTTCCGCCACCGATCTCCTCAACAAGAGCGTGAAGAACGCGTCCAACGAGATCGTCGGTGACATCAACGACCTCAGCATCGATGCCAGCGGTAAGATCGCCTCGGTGATCGTCGGTGTCGGCGGCTTTCTCGGCATGGGCGAGAAGGACGTCGCGTTGCCCTACGATCAGCTTTCGTTCACACGCGACGCTAACGGGAAGCTTCTGGTCACAGCGAAGGTCTCCAAGGCGAGCCTGCAATCGGCTCCCGAGTGGAAGAAGCCTGAAGACCGCTCGTAACGCGGCATGGCTGCCTCCCCTCGTGCGGCCCGGCCTCTCCGGGCCGCACTTTCTATTGGAGAACCGCCAGCCCGAGCTCCGGGCGCAGAGCGCCCGGCAGACAAAAGTCGCCTTTTCGGGCGCAATTGCGCCGGGGATGGCGCGCTTGCCGGAGCGCTCCCCTGCCGCTATAAAGCCGCCCTCGCCGGACGCACCTCCTTCGAGGACGTCGAGGCGCTGTCCATTTCGGGCTGACGGTCGGGCGGAGCGTAGCGCAGCCTGGTAGCGCACTTGCTTCGGGAGCAAGGGGTCGGGAGTTCGAATCTCCCCGCTCCGACCATCTTTCGCGTAAGCGTGGGCCGCGGACAGGGCATGAGTGAAAGCCTCAAGTTCAAGACCGAGATGCAGTTCGCCTACGGCGAGCCGGCAGCGATCGCGCCAGGCGTCGTGCGCCTCGTCGCCAACAACGCCAGCGCGCTCACCTTCAAGGGCACCAACACCTACCTCATCGGCACCAAGACGCTCGCCGTGATCGACCCGGGGCCTGCCGACACCCGGCACCTTGGCGCCGTCCTGAAAGCTGCCGGCGGGCGCCCGATAACCCACATCCTCGCAACGCACGCGCACCGCGATCACGTTGACGGCGTGCGCGCGCTACAGGCCGAGACGGGTGCCAAGACGTGCGGGTTCCGCCGCGCAGCCGCGACGGAGCCCGGAGCGGAGGAGGAGAGCACGTCCGAATACATCAATGAGCGTTTCTCGCCCGACCTCCACCTTGCAAGCGGCGACCGCCTCGCCGAGGAGGACTGGGAGCTCTCGGCGCTGCACACGCCGGGTCATGCGCCGGATCATTTGTGCTTCGTGCTGGAGGGGCGCGGGCTCGTTTTCTCCGGCGATCACGTGATGGCGTGGAATACGTCGGTGGTCGCGCCGCCCGAGGGCCGCATGGCGGACTATTTGCGGTCGCTGCAGCTTCTCCTCGATCGCAACGACGAGATGCTGCTGCCGGGGCACGGCGGGCGCATCCTCGAGCCGCGGCGCACGGTCAAAGCCTATCTCCTGCACCGGCGATGGCGCGAGCAAGCGATCCTCGAGGCCGTGCGCAAGGGCACGAACACGGTCCGCAAGCTGCTCCCCGTGATCTACCGCGATCTCGACAAGGAGGTCATTGGAGCCGCGACGCTGTCGCTGCGAGCCCACATGGAGCATCTCGCCGAGCGCGGCCTCATTCGCTGCGACGACGCCGCGAACGTCGACGCCGTCGCTGTTCCTCTTTGACCGCGGCTTCCGCCTTCGGTTTTTCCTTCGTCCGCACGGCCGGCACCACCAATTCCATGCGCACGACGATCTCCTTGAGGATTTGCCGGACGCGGTCCGCGTTGCGGCCGAGATCGTGGCGCCCATAGCGTGAGGCGGAGCGCACGTCGATGCGTGCGTGCTCGTCGTTGCCCGTGACGCGGACCACGACGTCGTCGTAAAAGCCCATGATCAATGTGCGGTCGACGGCATCGATGATGCCGGGCTTTCCCGTCTCGATGTCGGGCGGGTCCTGCTGCACGATCTTCATCTTGAGACGACGGATGGCATCAGCGGCGAGCTCGAAGGCTTCGTCGCTCGATCGGTTGATCTCGATCGGCTTGATGTCGGGATAGGCGGCGGCCTGCGCGGCTGCGAACGCAGCGCCGGGATACGCGACCGGGTTGGCACCCATTCCCCGCTGCTGGGCGAGCACCGAGAGCGCCGGCGGGTTGACGGCGTCGGTAGTGATGTCGTTGATCTCGGGCAGCCCCTCGTAGCGCGGCAGATAGACGAGCGGCCACAGCACCAGCCCCAAGCCGACAAGCGTTGCGAACACGATGCGCGAGGTTCCGGGGCGCCCGGTGCGCCAGACGCCGATCGCTGCAAACAGCGCGAAGAGGAGCGACATCGCCGCGCCCGCGAAGGCGACGGCGCCCAGATTGAGCGCGACCGGCGTCGGCAGCGAGAACACACGATGCAGCGCGATGGCGGTCGCAAGCACGCCGACCGAGAACAGCGCGATGCGGCTCGTCCAGCGCGCGAAGAACGACGGACCAAGGGACGGAGGTGGTCTCATGCGGTGCGCGGCCCTGCGTGTGCCCGCAAGGGCGCCACCTGCGCAGCTCTATGCCGCCTCGTGCACGTGCTCATGCTGGCCCAGCGCCCCTTTTTTCTGCATAGCCTTGTCCCTCCGCGCCGGCACGGAGGATAGCCCAAAATCGGACGAAAACGAGGTCTGCCCACAAGAACTCGAAGGACGGCTCGCGCCCCTCATCTCTTAAGGGTAGAGCCGCGTCTTGAACCAGGATTCGTCCGACTTGGCGCGGCGAAAGACGACGCGCTCGTGCAGCCGTGAGAGGCGTCCGTGCCAGAACTCGATCTCGAGCGGCGTCACGCGGAATCCCGACCAGTGCGGAGGGCGCGGCACCTTGCCGATGTGGAATCTGGCAGCCGCCAGCGCCACGGCCTTCTCGAGCGCGAAGCGGCTTTCCAGCGGCCTCGACTGCTGCGAGGCCCAGGCGCCGATCTGCGCGCTGCGCGGGCGCGTCGCGAAATAGGCGTCGGCCTCCTCGGGAGAGACTTGCGAGACGCTGCCGCGCACGCGCACCTGCCGTCGCAGGCTCTTCCAATGGAAATCGAGCGCCGCGCTCGGGTTGGCGCGCAGCTCCTCGCCTTTGGCGCTCTCGTAGTTCGTATAGAAGACGAAGCCGCGATCGCGGCGCCCGGCCGGGTCGATCGCCTTCAAAAGCACCATGCGCAGGTTGGGACGCCCGGCCGCATCAACGGTCGCGAGCGCCATCGCGTTGGGATCGTTGGGCTCGTGGCGTTCGGCATCCTTGAGCCACGTCTCGAACAATTCGAAGGGCTCACCTGCCGCGGCGAAATCCCCCGGTTCAGGCGCCTCTGGCAGGCTCGGCTCGGGCGTGCTGTCGTTCAATCGTCAATTCCTCGTAAAGCGGCGTCTCGCTGCAAGACGCTCGGCACGCGTCTTCAGTCCCCCTTAACCAAGAGCAGGCATACTCCAATCCGAAATCGATCGTAGCGGATCGTAGCGTCAGCAATCATCGAGTGAAGCGTCATGAGTGGGCATTCCTCCTTAGTGACCTTAGCCGCGGTTGTCATCACCGCGTTCGTTCTGGCAAGCGAGATCCTCATCGGCTCGCGCTTGGCGGTCGCCGACGAGAAATGGCAAACGCAGGTCCACCCCGCGCGCGCGTCAACCGAGTCGGCCATGACGCCCACCATGGTGCCGACCAAGCTCGACATGCGCGATGAGATCGCCGCGCTTGAACGCATCGAATACGCCCTTTCCGAGGTCGGCGACGGATCCACCTACGTTTGGCGCCGCTGGCACGGGCGCCTGTCCGGGGTCGTGCATCCCACCGTCTCCTTCAAGGACGATTCCGGCAAGGTCTGCCGCCATCTCGTGGTGCTCCTCACCACGGGCGATCGCACCCGCAAGATCGAGGGCATCGCCTGCCGCATGGCGAGCGGGCGCTGGCGGCTCGAAGGCTGAGCGCCCTTCCCGACCACTCCATCCCGTCTTCTAGCATGCCTACCTATGCGGGCCATCTGGACCCACCGGCCCTTTTGTGTAGGATGCGCGCCGACAACAGGCGGCGAAGGGATAGGGCGACCATGTTGGAGCCGGTGCCGGGCGCAGGGGTTGCCAGGGGCAACCTAATGGCTGGCAAGAAGGGCCTCGTCATGGGCGTGGCGAACAACCGCTCGATCGCCTGGGGCATTGCCAAGGCCGCGGCGGCACAGGGCGCCGAGATCGCGCTCACCTACCAGGGCGACGCGCTGAAGAAGCGCGTGGGGCCGCTCTCTGCCGAGCTCGGCACCCAGTTCATCATGCCCTGCGACGTCACGGACGCGACCTCGATGGACGCAGTCTTCGCCGAGCTGCGCCGCACCTGGGGCACGCTCGACTTCCTCGTGCACGCCATCGCCTTCTCCGACAAGAACGAGCTCGACGGCCGCTACGTCGACACCAGCGAGAAGAACTTCGCACAGACGATGCTCGTGTCCTGCTACTCGTTCACCGCGCTCGCCGCGCGCGCCGAGAAGCTGATGCCTGCCGGCGGCTCCATGCTGACGCTCACCTACTACGGGGCGGAGAAGGTAATGCCCCACTACAACGTCATGGGCGTCGCCAAGGCCGCGCTGGAAGCGAGCGTGCGCTATCTCGCAGCCGACCTCGGGCAGAAGGGAATTCGCGTCAACGCGATCTCGGCCGGCCCCATCAAGACGCTCGCCGCCTCCGGCATCGCCGACTTCCGCTACATCCTCAGATGGAACGAGTACAATTCGCCCTTGCGGCGCACCGTGACCATCGAGGAGGTCGGCGCCGCCGGCCTTTATTTGTTGTCGGATCTTTCGCGCGCCGTGACCGGCGAGGTCCACCATGTCGACGCCGGCTACCACGTGCAGGGCATGAAGAACGAGGACGCGCCCGACATCACTGTGGCGAAGGGCGAGGATGGGTGAGGGCCGACCGACACGCACCTGTGCCTTGCGCGCGGGCGTGACGATCTATTTCATCCGCCACGGCGAGACCGACTGGAATGCTCAAGCCCGCTATCAGGGCCAGGCCGACATTCCCATGAACGAAAGAGGTCGCGCGCAGGCAAAGCGCAACGGTGAGACGCTGCGCTCCCTTCTGCCGCAGATCGCCGAGACCGATTTCGTTGCAAGCCCGCTTAAGCGTGCGCGCGAGACCATGAGAATCGTGCGCGACACGTTGGGGCTCGAGCGCGACGACTTTGAAGTCGACGACCGCCTCAAGGAAGCTCATTACGGCCACTGGCAGGGCACGCTCGCCGCCGACTTGCCGCACCTCGATGCTGAGGGAATGGCCGCACGCACGCGCGATCCCTACGCCTGGCGCCCGCCGGGCGGAGAAAGCTACGAGGACCTGATGGCCCGCATCGTCCCGTGGCTCGCAGGCATCGCGCGCGATGCCGTCGTCGTCTCGCACGGCGGGGTAAGCCGCGTCCTGCGCGGGCATATTCTCGGTCTTAAGCTTGCGACCGTGCCGCTCTTGGAGGTGCCGCAGGACCGCGTGCTCGTCCTCAACCGCAACTCCGTCGACTGGCTTTGAGGGAGCTTCAAGCAGAAGAGCCGAAGCAGCGGCGGCTCCGGCTCTTCCAACGCTTCGCTTTTGCCGCTCGACGACGGTTGCTCAGGCCGGCGGGGAGCGGCGCATGTTCGGGTACGAGCGCATAGCGACCGTCCCGTGACGCTTTACGGTTGCGACACGCGACTGGCGGCGACTAAGCCGTGACGCTCGGAAACGGTGCTCTTCGAACCTGTGGTGCCGAGGCTTGGCCTAGCGGCGACCGGCGGTTCTCCGCCCAGCGGCGGTGTTGCACGGGAGGCCCGGGTCGGAACGCGACCGGTCTCCCTCATGCTGTCTCCTCGGTACTGTCTTCAATTGTCGCGCCTCGCGACGCAGCACTTGAGCCCACATAAACTGCGTCGCCAATGCTTGTCACGGGCTTTGCCGGGGCCCACCCCTTGCGGGCGTACGCTTGCACTCCTAAGACTGGCCCATCGGCCACGGCCGAATCACAAGGGTTGCAAGCGCTACCTGGAGCGGCGCGCGGCCCCAACCGAATGCAACTCCGCAGAAGCCGATGTCGCACAACACCTTCGGTCATCTTTTCCGCATGACGACCTGGGGGGAGAGCCACGGACCCGCGATCGGCTGCATCGTCGACGGCTGCCCGCCGGGACTAGCACTTCAGGCCGCCGACATTCAGACATACCTCGACAAGCGCCGGCCCGGCCAATCGCGCTTCACGACCCAGCGCCAGGAGCCAGACCAGGTCGAGATCCTGTCGGGCGTCTTTCCCGACGACAAAGGCCGCCAGATCACGACCGGCACGCCGATCTCGCTCTTCATCAGCAACGTCGATCAGCGCTCCAAGGACTACAGCGACATCAAGGACAAGTTCCGCCCCGGGCACGCCGACTACACCTACTGGATGAAGTACGGCGTGCGCGATTATCGCGGCGGCGGGCGCTCCTCCGCGCGCGAGACGGCGGCCCGCGTCGCGGCCGGCGCGGTCGCGCGCAAGGTCATCCCCGGCGTCACCATCCGCGGCGCGCTCGTGCAGATCGGCAACATCAAGGTCGACCGCTCGCTGTGGGACTGGGACGCCGTCGACGCCAACCCGTTCTTCTGCCCCGATCCAGCGACCGCCGTCGCCTGGGCCGACTATCTCGACGAGGTGCGCAAGTCCGGCTCCTCCATCGGCGCCGTCGTCGAGGTGATCGCCGACGGCGTCCCGGTTGGCTGGGGCGCGCCCATCTACGGCAAGCTCGACCAGGAGCTCGCCGCCGCCATGATGAGCATCAACGCGGTCAAGGGCGTCGAGATCGGCGCCGGCATGGCGGCAGCCGAGCTTACGGGCGAGGAGAATGCCGATGAGATCCGCATCGGCCCCGACGGCGAGGCCGCGCTTTCTCACCAACCATGCCGGCGGCATCCTCGGCGGCATCTCCTCGGGCCAGCCGGTCGTGTGCCGTTTCGCGGTCAAGCCGACGTCGTCGATCCTCACCGCCCGCCAGACGATCGACGCCGCGGGCAACGAGACCGACATCGTTACGAAGGGCCGCCACGACCCGTGCGTCGGCATCCGCGCCGTCCCCATCGGCGAGGCGATGATGGCGATCGTTCTCGCCGATCAGTACCTGCGCCACCGCGCGCAGTGCGGCTGACCCACGCCGGCTCCCGGTTGTCGCAGGGACCTTAAAGACGCCCCGGCGCGTTCCTATTGTCATGCGGCGAGCGCGCCCACGTGCGTGCGCACCCTTCCTCACGGAGATCAACGCCATGCAGTATCGTACGCTCGGCACTTTGAAGGTGTCCGCCCTCGGTCTCGGCTGCATGGGCATGTCCGACTTCTACGTCGGCGGCAGCGAGGCTGAATCGATTGCCACCATCCACCGCGCGCTCGAGCTCGGGGTCGACTTTCTCGACACAGCCGACATGTACGGCCGGGGAGCCAACGAGGAGCTCGTCGGCCGCGCCATCGTCGGCCGCAGGGATAAAGTCGTGCTTGCCACCAAGTTCGGCATCGTGCGCGGCGAGGACGCCGCTTTCCGCGGCGTCAACGGCAAGCCCGAGTACGTGCGCAAATGCTGCGAGGCGAGCCTGAAGCGGCTCGGGGTCGAGACGATCGACCTCTATTATCAGCACCGGGTCGATCCCGAGACGCCGATCGAGGATACGGTCGGCGCCATGGCCGAGCTGGTGAAGGCCGGCAAGGTGCGCCACCTCGGCCTGTCGGAAGCGGCGCCGGCGACCATCAAACGCGCGCACAAGGTGCACCCGATCACCGCGCTGCAGAGCGAGTACTCGCTTTGGACGCGGGAGCCGGAGGACGAGATCCTGGATACCGTACGCGAGCTCGGCATCGGCTTTGTCGCCTACAGCCCGCTCGGGCGCGGCTTTCTCACCGGCCAAATCAAATCGCCCGACGATTTGGCAGCCCGACGATTTCCGCCGCACCAATCCGCGCTTCCAGGGCGACAATTTCCGCAAGAACCACGATCTCGTGGAGACGATCGCGGAGATGGCGGTGGAGAAGCGCTGCACGCCGGCGCAGCTCGCGCTCGCGTGGGTCTTGGCGCAAGGCAACGATATCGTGCCGATCCCGGGAACGAAGCGGCCGCGCTATATTGCGGAGAACATCGGCGCGCTCGCGGTGACGCTGTCTTCGAGCGATCTTTCCCGCATCGACGAAGTGTTTCCGAAGGGCGTTGCCGCCGGCGCACGCTACGCGCCGCAAGCCATGGGCGCGATCAAGCGTTGAGCGCGTCGCCAAAGGGGCGGCAGGTCAACTAATGTTGCGGATTGAGTCGCGTGACCGCTAGCCAACGCGCAACCCTTAAGCTATACTTAAAAAACTGAAGCCCAAGAGAAGTCTTGCGACTTTCACTGCGGACTGCCGCGTCTGCGCGCCTGGTTGTTTGAAGGAACAACGACAGGTTGCGCAGGGCCAAAGTCCGCGGGCGGGCTGCCGTGTCGTGTTGCGTATTGGTTCAGCATAACGCCAGGCGAGGTGATGTTGTGTCGGGGTTGGAAACGGGTCGTGTCGTTCTGAGGATCGATGATCGCGAGACTTTCAAAGCATCGGGCCCACTCGTATCGCGGGGCGTGTCGGAACGAGCCAGTCCGAGCCTCCGTCTCGATACCGCGCCGGCTGTCCAGCTGATCGGGCGCGACAGCTTCGTCGCCGAGACCGCCACCAAGATCGAGCAGATGCAGGCGACGATCCGGCTGCTCGCGCGCGACGTCGGCGAGCTCACCCGCAAGGTTTCCGACCTCAATGATATCGCCACCCAGGACCACCGCTGGCATGCCTTCCAGGAGAGCGAGCGGCGCGCGCGCGAGACCAAGCTCGACGAGACCCTGCGCTGCTGCCGCGACCTCAAGGCGCGCCTCGACCGCATCGAGCCGCGCGCCGGCGGCGACTACCACGCCTACAACAGCTTCGAGGCAGTGAGCCGCAAGCTCGCCGAGCTCGAGCACTTCCGCGACGCGGCACAAAAGGTAGAGCGGAACGTCACGCTCAAAGCCTGGCTGTTCTGTAGCGTGCTGGTGGCAGCGGCGTCGATCATCGTCGCCAGCCACGTGCTCGCCGGCTAGCGCGGGCGCGTCCTCACAGCTTACGCCGCGCCATGACCTTCGCCAGGAAGGCGGTCGCCGTCTCGACGGGCGCAAGGCCGGCATCGGTGAACATCGCGTCGAGGTCGTCGGCCGCATAGTGCGCAAAGTAAGGCTCGTGGAAGCGCACGGGGAATGCCTCCAGGAGGCCGTCCCAGCCCGGCCTGTCGCCCAACTGCAGGCTGTCGACCATCACGCATAGGCCGCCCGGCTTCAGGACGCGCGCGATCTCGGCTGAGATGCGGCGGCGCACCTCGCCCGGCAGCTCGTGAAACAGGAACACCGCAGTGACGACGTCCTGGCTCGCGTCGGCAAACGGCAAGCCCTCCGCGTTGCCCGAGAGAAACGTGACGGGCCGCAGGCCTTCGAGATGGCGTTGGGCCTCGTCGAGATAGGCCTGCGACAGGTCGAGGCCTGTCAGGCGCAGGGCCGGATAGGCAAGGCGCACGTCGCGCAGGAAGCGCCCCGTGCCGCAGGCGACGTCGAGCAGGCGCGTTGCGCGCTGGTCGCGCCCGCGCATAAAAGCGGCGATCGGCTTCAAGCCGGCGCGGCGCATGGCGGCGGCCGCCCCGTAGAACAGCGTCTCGACCTGCACGTCGTAGAGCCTGGCCGAGCCCTCGCTGAGATAGCCGCCGGTCTGGAAGTGGAAGTCCTGCGTGTAGTAGCCGGGCAGGCCCGCGGCAGAGCCCGTCTCGGCAGCGCTCGCCGTGTCCTGCGCCGCGCGCCGCTCGACGATCGCCGGCAGGTCGGCGAACATGGCGCGCAGGGCGCCCAGGTGCTCTGCAAGGCTGACCGTGGGCTCGGCTGGGGCGTAGAGGCGATCGCGCACGGCCTCGGCGTCGGCGAGGAAGAGCGCACGCACATCCGCCATCATCTCGGCCTCGCTCGGAACGGGGCGCGCCGGCGCGTAGCGGGGCCGTGGCCCCAAGCGCTGCGCCTGCCGGCTCATCAGCCAGTTGACGCCCGAGTACCAGCCGAAGCGGACCGCGTTGTTCGCGAGCTGGGCGGCCATGCCGAGCGTATCGGCCATCGTCTCCACTCCCTCGTCGCAAGGTCTGCGTGCAAGTCTAATCCGGAATGTGGCGCAGCGACGCCCGCGCCGCAATCCTGCGCCTACCCCGAAGTCCCGGTCGAGCGAGGGTGAGAGCCGCATTTGACCCGTCATGGCGTGCCGGTGTCAGACCATGAGGGTCTGACACCGACAGCAGCGTCATCCCGGAGCGTGCTCCGGATCGAGAGTGCGGCTTGGCGCTGTGCCCAAGGGTAGCTCGATCCGGCCGGGACTTTCGCAGGCAACGTGGTGGAAGGGCCGGCACCCGCGCGGGCGCCGGCCGTCGCCGCTCACTCAGTTTTTCGTCTTGGACTCTTTCATCGGCGCCTTGCAGGGCCGCGCCCAAATCTCGCAGCGGTAGGTGACCTGGCCCGCGACCTCGCCGATGGAGACGCGCCCGCAGCGGCTCGAAAAGTCTCTGGCATTGTTCAAGTCGAGGTAGGATTCGCCGTGGTCGTAGCGCACGCGCTCCATCCAGTCCTTCTTGGCGGCATCAAGCGCCCCTTGCGTGCCGATCCACTGCGTGCCGAGCCCGCGCACCTTGTCGACGCACTTGACCCCGTCGTCGCCCCGATCCCGGTCCCTGCCGCGCTCCTCGTCACGCTTCTCGTAGGCCGCCACCTTGGGCCGGAAGCGGTGATGCCTATAATAGTAGACCCTGGCGCGGTGATGCCGCGCGGTGGGCGACCCCGATCCCAGATCCCAATCCCAGTCCCCGGCAACGGCTGGGACGGCCACTGCCATTGCGAGCGCAAAAGCAACGTATCTCAACATTCTTGTGCCTCCCCGGTGCATTTTTGACCACTCCCGACGCCAACGGACAAAGGGAGATTGCGGTCCTTGCCCCTCGATGCAAAACGCAACGATCTCAACGCGAACGACAACATGAACCGCCGCGACTCACACATCACTTGCATATCCTACTCCGCCGGCGCGACGCTCCGCTGGTGCGCGGCGGCCCTTTCCACAGCGGAGT